>NZ_JBYRIZ020000003.1:0-523226 GCF_058349845.2 Microbacterium cucumeris | reverse complement strand
CCCCGCAACCGCACAAACGTCCCCGCTCGTCCTGGATCCGATTCACCGCGGACCGTCCGAACGAGCTCTGGCAATCCGACTTCACCCACGTGCTGCTGGCCGACGGCACCGACATCGAAATCATCGGCTGGCTCGACGACCACTCCCGCTACCTGCTGCACCTCACCGCCCACCCCCGCGTCACCGGCCGCATCGTCACCGACACCTTCCTCCGCTCCGCGTCCGAGAACGGCTACCCCACAGCCACCCTCACCGACAACGGCATGGTCTACACCACACGCCTCGCCCGCGGCGGCCGCGGCCGCGGCGACGGCGCCGGCAACCTGTTCGAGACCCTGCTCGCAGACCTCGGCATCACACAGAAGAACGGGAAGCCGTTCAAACCCACCACCCAAGGCAAAATCGAACGCCTCTTGCAAACGCTGAAGAAGTATCTCGCCACACGCCCCACGACAACGATCACCGAACTACAGCAGCACCTCGACACATTCCGGGACCACTACAACACCGTCCGCCCACACCGCGCCCTCAACCGGAAAACACCCGCGACCGCCTACACCCTGATCCCCAAAGCCACCCCGACCACACCCGACGACCCGAGCATCTGGCGCGTCCGTTACGACACCATCGACCGCGACGGCAAGATCACCATCCGTCACTCCGGCCGACTACTCCACCTCGGCATCGGCCGAGCCCACACACGCACCGAAATCATCGCCCTCATCCACAACAACGAAGCCATCATCAGCACCCGAGACACCGGCGAAGTCATCGCCGACTTCACCCTCGATCCCACCCGCGGCTACCAACGCAAAAACGGCTGAACCCCCGAAACCGGGGGTTCAGCCGTTCACGATGTCCTGAGACATCACACACGGTGCGCGAGGGGGGACTTGAACCCCCACGTCCTTGCGAACACTGGCACCTGAAGCCAGCGCGTCTACCTATTCCGCCACTCGCGCGAGCGTCTCGTTCCGAGGAACTCAACTTCCCGAGGATATCACGCGTTCCGACCCCCGTCGAAACCGGTGCAACCCCGCTCGCCCGACCCGAGACGTGGATTGCGGAGTGAGACTTCCGCAGCCCAGCCATGTGTCGCTCCACAAACCACGTCTCGCGGCGGAACGGCCCGGAAAACCGCGGCACGAAGGCGTTCACCCAGGACACCTGGCTACGATGTGCGTACCGGTCGGCATGCCAGAGGAGCCCAGTGGGACTACTTGACAGCTTTGAGAAGGGTCTCGAGCGCGCAGTGAACAGCGCGTTCGCGAAGACCTTCCGCAGCGGCATCCAGCCGGTGGAGATCGCCTCGGCACTGCGCCGCGAGGCCGACACGAAGGCCGCGGTCGTCAGCCGCGATCGCATCATCGCTCCCAACAGCTACCTCGTCCGGCTCAGCCCCGACGACGCCGAACGGATGCAGTCGGTCGGCCGCGCCCTGATCGACGAGCTGCTGGCGCTGCTGACCAAACACGGCAAGGCCCAGGGCTACAGCTTCGCCGGCCCGCTCACGATCTCGCTCGAGGCGGACGAGAAGGTCGCCACCGGCACCGTCCGCGTCAACTCCTCGACCGTCGAGGGCCGGGTCACCTGGCAGGCCGTCGTCGACGTCGACGGCCTGCGGCAGTCGATCACGCGCTCACGGACGGTCATCGGCCGCGGCAGCGACGCGGACATCACGATCGCGGATGCCGGATCCAGCCGTCGTCACGCCGAGATCCTGTGGGACGGCGAGCGCGCCATGATGCGCGACCTCGGCTCGACCAACGGCACCAAGGTGAACGGCGAGAAGGTGCGCGAAGCGCGCCTGGCCTCGGACACGACGATCACGATCGGCCGCACCGATCTGGTCTTCCGGATCGTCCCGGTCGCCGCTCCCCGGCGCCGCGACGACGACGCCACGCGCGCCTTCGGAGTGACCTCGTGAGCGAACTCGTCCTCCTCCTGCTGCGCATCGGCTTCCTCGTCCTGCTGTGGTTCTTCGTGTTCGGCGTCGTGTACTCGCTGCGCGCGGACCTGTTCGGCGTCCGCGCCCGCAAGCTCCCGGCCGAGGCGGCCGCAGCCCCGGTCACGGCATCCCCTGCGGGGACCGCCGCGGCATCCGGCGTCGCCCCGAAGTCCTCCGCGTCCAAGGCCAAGCCCGGATCCCCGGCGACCGCGACGAGCGCCGGACGCCTCGTGATCACCTCCGGGCCGAAGACGGGCCTGGAGATCCCGCTCGGCAGCGAGCCGATGACGATCGGACGCTCGAGCGAGTCGGGGCTCGTGATCCGCGACGACTACACCTCCAGCCACCACGCCCGCCTCATGCTCCGCGGCGGCACGTGGACCATCCAGGACCTCGACTCGACGAACGGCACCTACCTCGACGGCAAGCGCCTCTCCGGCTCGCCTGCCGCGGTCTCCATCGGCACCCCGATCAAGGTGGGCGCCACGACCTTCGAGCTGCGGGCCTGAGCGCGGCATGGTCTTCGAGGGCTCGAGCGCCGCGATCTCCCACACCGGGAAGGTCCGCTCCAACAACCAGGACTCCGGGTACGCCGGAGCGAACCTGTTCGCCGTCGCGGACGGCATGGGCGGCCACGCCGGCGGCGACGTCGCCTCCAGCATCGCGATCCAGCGCCTCGCCCCGCTCGACACGACCTACCCCTCGACCGACGACGCGCAGGCCTCGCTGCAGGCCGCGGCCACGACCGCGGCGGGCGACCTCATCCGCGCCGCCAAGGACCGTCCGGAACTGGCGGGCCTCGGCACCACCGTCAGCGCCATCATCATGGTCGACGAGTACGCCGTCATCGGCCACATCGGCGACAGTCGCATCTACCTGTTCCGCGACGACGAGCTGACCCAGATCACCGCCGACCACACGTTCGTCCAGCGTCTCGTCGACTCCGGGCGCATCACGCCCGAGGAGGCGCGCTACCACCCGCGCCGCTCCGTGCTCATGCGGGTGCTCAGCGACATGGACAACGACCCGGAGCTGGACATGTTCGTCATGCCCACGCAGCCGGGGGATCGCTGGCTGCTGTGCTCCGACGGCCTCTCCGGCGTCGTCGATGAGCTGCACATCGCCAAGGTCATGCGCCAGGGCCTCGCGCCCGGCCGCACCGCCGACACGCTGCTCAAGCAGGCGCTGGACGGCGGCGCGCCGGACAACGTCACGATCGTGCTCGTCGACGTGGGCGGACAGCATCCGCTCTCCTCCGGCACCGCGACGATCGTCGGCTCGGCATCCAACCCCTCCGGCGTGCTCGTACCCGCCGCGCGGGCGAGCCGCAGCAGTTGGCTGCATCCGGTGCGCCAGGCGGCCAACGAGCCCACGCACTTCGAGCCGGCCGCCGACTACCTCGAGGAGCTCATCGAAGAGGACCGCCGGCGCGCCAAGCGCCGCCGGATCGGCTGGATCAGCGCTCTCCTCGTCGCCCTCCTCGCCCTCGTGGGCGCGGGGGTCCTCGCCTACAACTGGACGCAGACCCGCTACTTCGTCGGTGCCGACGAGGACAGCGTCGTGATCTTCCAGGGCGTGCAGCAGAACATCGGCCCGATCACACTGTCGACGCCGATCGAGGACACCGAGATCCTGCTCGCCGACCTGCCGCCGTACCAGCGGGCGTCCGTGGAGCGCACGATCAACGCGCGCTCGCTGTCGGACGCCATGGCCATCGTCGAGCGGCTGCGCGCCGGATCCACCGCCGTCACCGGCGACGAGACCCCGACGCCGACGCCCAGCCCCACCCAGACCCCCGCTGAGGGGGGCGAATGAGCACCGGAGTCGCGGCGGACACCGCCGTCATCAAGGCCCTCAAGAAGATGCGGCTGCCGCAGACCCAGCGCAACCGCGAGTTCTGGCTGCTGCTGTTCGCGTGCGCCCTGAGCGGCGCGGCGCTGACGCTCGTGCAGCTCGGCGCCCTCGGCGCGATCGATCCGATGATCCTGTTCATCGGCGGCGGTCTCGCGGTGCTCGTGTTCGCCCTGCACATCGTGCTGCGCATCGTCGCCTCGGACGCCGACCCGTTCGTCGTCCCGATCGCGACGCTGCTCACCGGCCTCGGCATCGCGATGATCTACCGCATCGACCTCGCGAAGAACCTCACCGGCTGGGACGCCTACTCCTCCAAGCAGCTGGCCTGGACCGCCATCTCGCTGGCCGGAGCGATCGCGCTCGTCATCGCCCTGCGCAACTACCGGGTGCTGTTCCGCTACACGTATCTGTTCGGGCTGGCGGGTATCGTCCTGCTGCTGCTGCCGTTCGTGCCCGGGCTGCGCGTCGCGGACGCCAACGCAGACGTCTGGGTGTCCCTGGGCGGCTTCATCTCGTTCCAGCCCGGCGAGCTCGCGAAGCTGTGCCTCGCGATCTTCTTCGCCGGCTACCTCGTCCGCACGCGTGAGAGCCTGACCTCCGTCGGCACGCGGTTCCTCGGCATCACCTGGCCTCGGGCCCGCGAGCTCGGACCGGTCATGGTGGTCTGGCTCATCTCGCTCGGCATCATCGTCAGCCAGCGCGACCTCGGCACCGGTGTGCTCATCTTCGGCATGTTCATCGCGATGCTGTACGTCGCCACCGGCAAGACGAGTTGGGTCCTGATCGGTCTCGCCCTCGTAGCGGTCGGCGTCTTCCTCGCGACCCAGATCCTCAGTTACGTGCGCGGACGCTTCACGAACTGGCTGTACGCGTTCGATCCCAGCGTCGTCGACCCGCAGGGCGCCGGCTTCCAGTTGCAGCAGGGCATCTTCGGCCTCGCGCACGGGGGACTCATCGGCACAGGGCTCGGCATGGGCCGCCCCCAGGTGACCCCTCTCGCGCACAGCGACTACATCATCCCCAGCCTCGGCGAAGAGCTCGGCCTCATCGGCATCTTCGCGATCCTGTGCCTGTACATGGTGTTCATCAGCCGCGGCATCCGGATCGGGATGGCGGGACAGGACGACTTCGGCAAGCTGCTGGCCATCGGACTGTCGTTCACGATCGCCCTGCAGGTGTTCATCATGGTCGGCGGCGTCACCCGGCTCATCCCGCTGACGGGTCTCACGACCCCGTTCCTCGCGGCCGGCGGCTCCTCCCTGGTCGCGAACTGGCTCATCGTGGCGCTGCTGCTGCGGATCTCGGACGGCGTGCGCCGCCAGCCCAGGGTGGTGATCGGATGACTAAGGCCCTTCGACTCGCTGCGCTCGCTCAGGAACCGGGCGGCCGCGTCACCCCAGGGGGTGTCGCGCATGACTAAGGAACTGCGCCGACTCAGCATCGTGATGCTCGCGATGTTCCTGTCGCTGTTCATCGCGACGAGCTGGATCCAGGTCGTCGAGGCCGACGCGCTGGCCCAGAATGCGAACAACCGGCGCACGCTGCTGGACAGCTACGAGATCCAGCGCGGGTCGATCATCGCCTCGGGGACCCCGATCGCGTACTCGACGCCCACCGACGACACCTACGCGTACCAGCGCGTCTATGCGGATGCCGAGATGTGGGCGCCGGTCACGGGTTACTTCAACCCGGCCCTGCAGTCCGCCACCGGCATCGAGAAGGCGATGAACGCCGAGCTGTCCGGCACGGGTGCCGGTGCCTTCTTCGCCCAGGTCGAGCGCATCGTCTCGGGGCAGCCCCAGACCGGCTTCAGCGTGGAGCTGACCCTGGATGCCGAGGTGCAGCGCGTTGCCTACGAGGCCCTGGACGGCCTGCAGGGCGCCGTCGTCGCGATCGAGCCGTCCACCGGGCGCGTGCTCGCGCTGGCCTCGACGCCGGGCTATGACACGAACCTGCTGGCCTCCCACGACGTCGCCGCGGTCAACAGCACCTACGACCAGCTCGAGGCGGCCGCGGACAACCCGCTCTACAACCGGGCCATCGCCGGCCGCCTGAACCCGCCGGGCTCGACCTTCAAGGTCGTCGTCGCCGCCGCGGCGTTCGAGACGGGGGAGTGGACGCCGCAGTCAACGCTGCCGAACCCGGCGCGGTACACCCTCCCCGGCACGAGCACGCAGATCGCGAACTCCGGCGGAGGCACGTGCGGCCCCGGTGCGACCGTCACGATCGCCGACGCGATCCGGCTGAGCTGCAACATCCCGATGGCGCAACTGGCCGTCGCGCTGGGCGATGACACCATCCGCGAGACCGCGGAGGCGTTCGGGTTCGACCTGTCCTTCGACATCCCGCTCACCTCGACCGCGTCGACGTACCCGCGGGGCCTCAGCGACGACCAGACGGCGCTCACCGGATTCGGCCAGGGCGACGTCCGCGCGACCCCGCTGCAGATGGCCATGGTCTCGGCGGGACTCGCCAACGACGGGGTCGTCATGAACCCCCGGATGGTGGATGCCGTCATCGCCGGCGACCTGTCGGTGCAGACGGCCTACGAGGACACCGAGTTCGGACGCGCCGTCGACGAGTCGGTCGCCCAGTCGGTGACCGACGCCATGGTCGCCAGTGTCGCTTCCGGAGCGGCGTCGAATGCAAGAATAGACGGGGTCGATGTCGCCGGTAAGACAGGTACGGCGCAGAACGGCGACACGGAGCCCTACACGCTGTGGTTCACAGGTTTCGCCCCCGCGGACGATCCGCAGGTGGCTGTAGCAGTCGTCGTCGAAGACGGTGGTGGAGAAGGTCAGTCCGGATCCGGCAACTCGCTTGCCGCTCCGATTGCGAAGAAGGTCATTGAGGCGGTGCTGAACAAATGAGGCCGACGCAGGGTGTGTCGTTCGGTGGGCGCTACGAGCTCCAGTCGCGGATCGCGATCGGCGGCATGGGCGAGGTCTGGGAGGCCACCGATCACGTGATCGGGCGCACGGTCGCCATCAAGATCCTCAAGGACGAGTACATGGGGGATCCGGGCTTCCTGGAGCGCTTCCGTGCCGAGGCCCGCCACGCCGCCCTCGTCAACCACGAGGGCATCGCGAGCGTCTTCGACTACGGCGAGGAGAACGGCAGCGCCTATCTCGTCATGGAGCTCGTCCCCGGCGAAGCACTGTCCACGGTCCTCGAGCGGGACGGCGCGCTCAGCGCCGACAAGACCCTCGACATCGTCGCGCAGACCGCTGCCGCACTGCAGGCCGCGCACGCCGCGGGGCTCGTCCACCGCGACATCAAGCCCGGGAACCTCCTGATCACGCCGGACGGCCGTGTCAAGATCACGGACTTCGGCATCGCCCGCATCGCCGACCAGGTGCCGCTGACCGCGACCGGTCAGGTGATGGGCACCGTGCAGTACCTCTCGCCCGAGCAGGCGTCCGGCCACCCGGCATCCCCGGCCACCGACATCTACTCGCTCGGCATCGTCGCGTACGAGTCCCTGGCGGGCAAGCGACCGTTCACGGGCGAGTCGCAGGTGGCGATCGCGATGGCGCAGATCAACGAGCAGCCCCCGCCGCTGCCGCCGACCGTGCCGATCCCGGTGCAGAACCTCGTCATGGCGATGATTGCCAAGAAGCCGGCCGATCGCCCGAGCTCCGCAGCGACCGTCGCGCGCGCCGCGCAGGCGCTGCGCCGCGGCGACCTGAACTCCGCCGCGATCGCGGTGCCGGCCATCGCCACCGGCGGGATCGCGGACGACGCGACTCGCATGATGGACACCGCCGGCGACGATGCCACGCGCATCCTGCCCACCACGGCGACCCTCGAGACCGAAGAGGCCGCCGAGGAGGAGGCGGAGAAGAAGAAGCGCAGCCCCTGGACGTGGCCGCTGATCGCGCTCATCGTCATCCTGCTGCTGGCCATCGGCGGCACGATCTGGGCGCTGCTCTCCGGCCAGCCGGAGGAAGAGCCCACCTCGCCGCCGCCCACGACGCAGTCCCAGACGCCGACGCCGGTCGAGACCGAGACCGAGGATCCGCCGGTCAACGTCGGCGAGCTCGGGCTCGAGGGTATGAGCTGCAACGACGCCGTCGCGGCGGCCGAGGCCGCGGGCCTGACCGCCTCGTGCACCGTCGGCAACACGCCGGCCTCCTCTGCCGAGCAGGCGGGAACCGTGCAGAGTGTGAACCCGACCGGCATGGTCGAACCCGGCACCGCGCTGACGCTCACGCTGTTCGCCGACGCCGTCACCGTGTCGCCGCCCACCTCCGCGCCGACGCTCGGCGGGGACGCCATCGCCGGCCAGCCCGTCACGCTGAACTGGACGAACTACACCTGCCCGTCCGGCGTCCCGGCCCTCAGCGCCTACGAGGTCACGATCACGAACGCCACGTTCGACGACGGCTCCACCAAGCGCAGCTTCTCGCCGTCCGAGCGCAGCGCGACCATCACGGTGGGTGCTGACAAGGCCGGTCAGAACGTGACGGCGACGTACCAGGCGTTCTGCGGCGGCGACCGCCCCTCGGGCAACTCCCCGCAGATGACCGTGGCGATCCAGGCGGCCCCGACGCCCGACCCCGGCACCGATGAGACGGACGGCGAGGCAGACGCAGGCGGCGGCGCCGAAGGGTAGCCTTAGTCAGCAGTACAGCTTCGTCATCGCAGGGGGGTTCCACGTGTCCACAGAGCAGCGCGTCCTCGCGGGCAGATACCGCGTCGACCAGCTCATCGGTCACGGTGGCATGGCCAAGGTGTACCGCGGCTACGACCTGACCCTCGGCCGCGACGTGGCCGTGAAGATCCTCGACCCGGAGCTCGCCCGCGACACGGCCTTCCGCACCCGTTTCCGCCTTGAGGCGCAGGCGGCGTCGCGGATGTCGCACCCGTCCATCGTCCGCGTGTTCGACGCCGGCGAGGACCCGGGTGCCGGCGGTTCCGACCAGCCCGTCCCCTACATCGTGATGGAGCTCGTCGAGGGCACGCTGCTCAAGGCGATCATCGCCGACGGGCCCGTCCCCGCCGCGGATGCGGTGCGGTACGTCGACGGCATCCTCGAGGCCCTGGAGTACTCGCACAAGGCCGGGGTGATCCACCGTGACATCAAGCCCGGAAACGTCATGGTGACGCCCAAGGGCACCGTCAAGGTGATGGACTTCGGCATCGCCCGCGCCGTCTCGGACTCGTCGTCCACGGTCGCCGAGACGACGCAGATCATCGGCACCGCGGCATACTTCTCCCCCGAGCAGGCCAAGGGCGAACCGGTCGACGCGCGCACCGACCTCTATTCGACCGGTGTCGTCCTCTACGAGCTGCTGACCGGACGTCAGCCGTTCCGCGGCGACTCCCCGGTCGCGGTCGCGTACCAGCACGTCAGCGAGACCCCCGTGCCGCCCACCGAGGTCAACGAGCTGTCGCCCGGGGCGCTGGACCCCGTCGTCCTGCGGGCGCTCGCCAAGGACCCGTTCCAGCGGTATCCGGATGCCGCGACCTTCCGCACCGCGCTGGACACCGCGTTCGGCGGCAGCGCACCCAGCAAGAAGCAGCTCGGCGCGCTGACGAGCGAGCTGTACGGCCCCAACCCGCGCGCTGCGCAGGAGACCGCCCGGACGCTGCGCCAGCTCTCGACCGACACGACCATGACCCGCACGCAGTCCGGTCCGCCGGTCGCGTGGATCTGGGCGGGCGTGGCTCTGCTGGCCGTGCTGCTGGCGTCGGTGCTGTTCTGGGTCGTGACGGTGCAGGGCCCCTCGGTCCAGACCTCTTCGCGCACCGTGCCCGACCTCGGCGGCTTCACCGTCGCCGCCGCGACCGAGGAGCTCGAGGCTCTCGACCTCACGGTCCGCCTCGTCGAGGAATCGTCGCCCGACGTCGCCGAGGGGAACGTGACCCGCACCGACCCCGAGGCGGGGACGACGGTGGCGCGTGACTCCGAGGTCACCGTGTATGTCTCCAGCGGCGCCGAGATGGTCACCGTGCCGATGCTCGTCACCCTCTCGAGAGCGGATGCCGAGAAGGCGTTGTCCGATGCCGGGCTCAAGCTCGGCACGGTCCGGCAGCGCAACGACAAGGACCAGACCTCCGGCAAGGTCCTCGAGGCCAGCGAGGAGGAGGGTGCCGAGGTTCTTCCCGGTACGACCGTCGACCTGGTCGTGGCGAGCGGGCTGGTCACGTTGCGCGATCTCACGGGCTTCACGCTGGATGCCGCGACGGAGGAGCTGGAGAGCCTGGGCCTCACCGCGCAGCCGATCGAGGACGCCGGATGCCCCGCGGTCGATCCCCCGACGGTGACCTCGATGTCCCTCGCCCCGGGCGATGTGCCCGTGCACTCCACGGTCGAGCTGCGCTACTGCGCCGGGGAGTAGCGCCCGCCGCCCATCGGGCTGAGCGTCGCTGAGCGGGACACCGCATCCGGATCCCCGACGAGGGCGAGCCAGTTCGCGAGCAGCCTGTGGCCGCCTTCGGTGAGCACGCTCTCGGGATGGAACTGCACTCCCAGCAGGGGCAGATCCCGGTGCGCGATCGCCATGACGGTGCCGTGCTCGGCGCGCGCCGTGACGAGGAGCTCCTCCGGGAGCTCCTCTTCGGCGAGCGCGAGCGAGTGGTACCGGCCGGCGGCGAACGGCGATGGGATGCCCTCGAACAGCGCCGAGGAGTCGTGGACGACCTGCGAGACCATGCCGTGCATGAGCTCCGGCGCCTCCGACACCTCCACGCCGAACGCCGCCCCGATCGCCTGATGCCCGAGACACACGCCCAGCAGGGGCGTCCGGTGCTCGGCCGCGCGGCGCGCCACGGCGACCGATGCTCCGGCATCCCGCGGGCGGCCGGGGCCGGGGGACAGCAGCACCGCGTCGCACCCGCTCAGGAGTTCGTCGATGCGCCCGGTGTCCACGGCATCCGCCTCGACGATCGTCGTCGTCGCGCCGAGCTCGTGCAGATAGCCGATCAGGGTGTGCACGAAGCTGTCGTGGTTGTCGACGACGAGCACGCGCACGGTCATTCCAGGTCGACCTCGCCGGGAGTGATGAACGGCGCCACCCACGGGAACACGTAGAAGAACAGGCCGTACAGGATCGCCGCGACCGCGACGAGCAGGATGAGCACCCGCAGCCACCACGGGCCGGGGAGGATGCGCCAGAGAGCTGCGTACATCGTGATTCTCCTCAGACGGACGGCGGAGCGACGTCGACGGGGGCGAGGGAGTCGGGCGGCCCCTCCGCGCGCGGCTGGAATCCCTCGAAGACCCCGTAGGCGACGATCCGCTCGGCCAGCGAGTACAGCGGGGAGCAGGCGGTCAGGGTGATGTAGCGCTCGTCGGTGTCGAGCTGCGGCATCTGCGGGACGTCCAGGAGCACGTCGACCTGCGTCGGCGTGACGTACTCCAGCGTGCGGAACCGGTAGGTGTACCAGCCCTCGGGCGTCTCGACGACGATCGCGTCGCCGACGCGGAGCTTGTCGATCTTGTTGAACGGCTTGCCCCACGTCGTGCGGTGGCCGGCGAGGGAGAAGTTGCCGACCTCGCCGGGCATCTTGGACTGGGTGTACAGGCCGATCCCGATCTTGTCGAGCGTCACGGAGCGGGTCGTCCCGCCCGCGATCGCGACGTTGTAGTCATCACCGAAGCGGGGGATCAGCATGCGGGCGAACTCCTGGCCGTCGGCCGGATGCTCGAGGATCGGCGGCTCGTAGAACTCCTCGCCGGTCTCCTCGTCCGTGATCAGCGGAGGAAGCTCCGGAGCGGGTTCCGCGGCCCATTCCGCGGAGACCTCGGCGCCCTCGGCGTTGTGCTGCGCGCTGATGATGATGTCGCCGATCCACATCTGCCAGGCGACGAAGAGCATGACGAGGACGCCGGCGGTGAGCAGCAGCTCTCCGAGCACGCTCGTGAACGTCGCACGCGATCGCGGGCGACGCTTCGCGGACACGACGGATGCAGTCACAGGCGCGATCCTATCCGCTGCGCATGAACGTCCGCCGGACGGCTCGGGAGAACACGGCGTGCATGGGTAGAATGTCCCCCATGGCACGAGACCGCAACAGCGAAGAACCCGTCGTCGAGCGCGCCGAGGGCGAGCAGGCGCCCAACGCCGTCTGGTTCAAGCCCGTCATGATCGGCTTCATGCTGCTCGGACTCGCCTGGATCCTCGTCTTCTACATCTCCGGCATGCAGTGGCCGATCCCCGGCATCCAGTCCTGGAACCTGGCGATCGGTCTCGGCATCGCGCTGATCGGCTTCCTCATGACCACGCGCTGGCGCTGACGCCGGACACCACCGAAAACCCCTCACGCGTGCCGTGAGGGGTTTTCTGTTGCCCGCGTCCGGAGTTTTCCACAGCCTCATCCACAGGGTGGGGAGAATTACACCGGTGTTATTCACACCCTTCTCCACCGCTCGGACTCAGCCGAGCATCACCGCGGGAGGGACGAAGGCGAGCAGCGCGATCATTGCCAGAGCCAGAGCGACGAGCCAGAGGATCTGCCAGAGACGCTGATCGCGCCTCTTCGTGCGCGTGAAGATCAGTGCGACGAGCAGACCGACGATCGCGCCGCCGATGTGCGCCTGCCACGCGATGCCCGGCAGCACGAAGCCCATCACGAGGTTCAGTCCGATGATCACGAGGATGCCCGTGATGTTCGCGCCCAGGTGCCGGCCGATGATGATCAGCGCGCCGAACAGGCCGAAGACGGCCCCCGAGGCGCCGACCACGGACTGCAGGGGGTCGATGCAGGCGACGGCGACCGAGCCCCCGACGGCGCCCAAGACATAGAGGGTGAGGAAGCGCCAGCGACCGAGCATCGGCTCCAGCGTTCGCCCGATGATCCAGAGCGAGAGCATGTTGAAGCCGATGTGGAAGATGCTGCTGCTGTGCACGAGGGCTGCAGTGAGCACGCGCCACGGCTGGAAGATGCCACCGTTGAGATCCGGGTACAGATAGATCGCATTGAAGAGTAGCGCCTGCTGGATGCTCTCACCGATGCCGGGGATCAGCGTCAGCAGCCAGATGAACGCCGTGACGGCCATGATCGCGTAGGTGACGACGGGCCGCCCGGTCGCGGGCGCCAGGATCGAGCCGCGGTTCCAGCGGCGATCGGCCTTCTTCTGCGCGGGTGTGCGGTTCTTCTTCTGCTCCTTCAGGCATTCGGGGCAGATGACCCCGACCGCAGCGGGAGTCTGGCACTCCGGGCAGATCGTCCGCAGGCACCGCTGGCAGAGCACGAAGCTCTGCCGATCCGGATGCCGATAGCAGAAGTTGTCACGATTGCTCGTGAATTCAGGGCTCGTCATCCGGATCGGCGGGTGCTCAGGCGGCGACGATGTCGATCGACTGCAGCACGACCGGCTCGACCGGACGGTCGCCCGCAGCGGTCGGGACGGCGGAGATCGCGTCGACGACGGCCTTGGACGCGTCGTCGGCGACCTCGCCGAAGATCGTGTGCTTGCCCATCAGCCACGGCGTCGGGTCGGTGGTGATGAAGAACTGCGAGCCGTTCGTGCCCTCGAGCTGGCCGGTGATGGCGTTACGGCGCAGGCCGGCGTTGGCCATGGCGAGGATGTAGGGCTCGTTGAAGTTCAGTTCGGGGTGGATCTCGTCGTCGAAGTTGTATCCGGGACCGCCGACGCCCTTGCCGAGCGGGTCGCCGCCCTGGATCATGAAGTTCGGGATGATGCGGTGGAAGATGACGTCCTTGTACAGCGGGCCCTCGCCCGGCTTGCCGGTGGCGGGGTCCGTCCAGTCCCGCGATCCGTCGGCGAGGCCGACGAAGTTCGCCACGGTCTTCGGGGCGTGGTCGCCGTAGAGGTTGACGACGATGTCGCCGTGGTTGGTGTGCAGAGTTGCGACGTGCGAGGCGTGAGGCATGGTCCTATTCTCGCAGAGCACGGCCGGGGATGCTCCGGATGTCCCTCGATGCTCTGTAGCGCGATCGGGCGGCGCTGACAAGGGTGTGCACAATCTCTGCTCGCACCCAGCGTCGTCTGGCATGATGGGGAACCCGTACTCCAATGGACAGGAGAGCATCGTGAGCCTCAGCCGCAAGCGGAAGAAGGAACTGCGTCGTCTGCAGAACGACGCGAACAAGCTCTGGGAGTCGCAGCAGGTGCTCGTCGGCCAGGCGGCGGATGTCGCGCGCGAGGCCGGTCGACAGCTGGGCAAGCTGAACCGCGAGCAGGTGGTCCCCGTCGTCCAGGATGCCTACAACCGCAAGGTCGCCCCCGTCGTCGACCAGGGCGTGCGCTTCGGCAAGCACGTCGTGGACGACAAGGTCGTCCCGATCGTCGGCGGAGTCGTGGGCTCGGCGCTCTCGGCCTGGGACATCGCGAACGCGAAGCGCCACGGCGTCGTCGTGACTGCCCCGAAGAAGAAGGGCCCCGGCCTGGGATCCGTCGTGGCGATCGTGCTCGGTGCGGCCGCGGCGATCGGCGTCCTGTACGCCGCGTGGCAGGCACTGCGCGCCGACGACGAGCTCTGGGTCGCCGACGACCCGCTCTCTCCGCCGAACGCGTGACCGACCCGCACGCCAGGGTCAAGGAGGCCGCGGCCGCACGCGGTCTCGACATCGAGATCCGTGAGCGGCCGCAGGCCCGCAGCCTCCACGAGGCCGCCGAGATCCTCGGCATCCTGCCCTCGGGCATCGTGAAGACGCTCGTCGTCAAGCGGTCCGACGACACCTATCTGTTCGCGCTCGTCCCCGGCGGCCGGTCGATCTCCTGGCCGAAGCTTCGCGCCGTCGTCGGCGTGAACAAGCTGCGCC
Organism: Microbacterium cucumeris; assembly: GCF_058349845.2. Lineage (NCBI taxonomy): Bacteria > Bacillati > Actinomycetota > Actinomycetes > Micrococcales > Microbacteriaceae > Microbacterium > Microbacterium cucumeris. Next base: position 508,690 of record NZ_JBYRIZ020000003.1, on the reverse strand, counting down.
TGCCCGAGCCCGAGCTCGCGCTGGCCGCGACCGGCTACGAGCGCGGCACGATCGTCCCGATCGGCAGCACCACCGACTGGCCCGTCTTCGCCGATGCGTCCATCGTCGGCCAGCGGGTCGCGATGGGCGCCGGTGCCCACGGATACAGTCTCTTCGTCGATGCCGACGATCTCATCGCCGCCTACGGCGCGACCGTCGCCGACATCTCCGAACCGGAGAAGCCCCGCGACTCTGCCTGATCCCCGCTTCCGAGCCTGCCCCCGCTGCGTCTGCGCCCGACCGTCGTCGGCGCTCGTGCCTGACCCCCGGCGGCTTCTGCGCCACCGTTCGGCATATGCGCCAGCAAGTTCCTGTCGCATTTGCCGAGAAATGGCGCAGAACCCAGCGGGCGATGCGGGGGCGCGGATGCCGGGATCGGAGGATGTCGCGACTAGAGGATGCCGGCCATGCGCAGCGCGATGTCCACGAGCTTGACGCGCTGCAGCTCCGCCACGGCCGGCAGCTCGAACCAGCCCGCCATGTCGGTGGAGCCGTCCTGCTCGAAGCGCAGCCTCCCGCCGGAGACCTTCGCCCGGTAGACGATGCGCAGCGTGTGCAGCGGCTCCTGCGCCTTGTGGACGCGCCGGCCGGCCGGGATCACTCGCGAATGGATGCCGAGCAACTCCTGCACGTGCACCGAATACCCGGTCTCCTCGCGCAGCTCGCGCCGCACGGCATCCTCGGGATCCTCGCCGGGCTCCAGTCCGCCGCCCGGCATCGTCCAGGCGATGCGTCGTCCTTCGGTCCACCGTGCGAGAAGGATCCGCTCCTCGTCGTCCGTCACGACAGCGTAGGCGGCGACTCTCAGATCCATGGCCTCACATTACCCGGCGGGTCCGCCGGCCGCGGCCGGTGCCCTAGGCTTCTGGCCATGCCGAACATCAGAGTCGAACTGCTCCCCGGTCGCTCCGTCGACCAGCGCCGCGCCTTCGCCGAGGCTGTCACGGATGCCGCGGTCGACGCGCTCGGCGCCCGCCGCCAGGACGTGCGGATCATGTTCGAGGAAGTGGCCGCCGACTTCGTCGCCAACGGAGGCGTCCTGGCCAGCGAGGACGACTCGCGCGCCGCGCAGGTCGCGCGCGTGACCACGGCGAGCGCCTGATCAGGTCTGTCGGCACCTACCCCGCTACCGAAGGAATCGAGCCATGGCCCAGTTCGACATGCCCATCGAGCAACTCCGCGAGTACCGGCCGGACCGCGAGGAGCCGAGCGACTTCGACGCGTTCTGGCAGCAGACGCTGGCGTTCTCCCGAGGGCACGGCGAAGCGCTGTTCACGCGCGTCGCGACCGGACTCCGCAATCTGATCGTCGAGGACGTCACGTTCCCGGGCTTCGCCGGGCATCCGATCAAGGGCTGGTTCGTCCGCCCTGTGGGCGAGATCCGCGGCACGGTCGTGCAGTTCATCGGATACGGCGGCGGCCGCGGGGTCCCCGAGCAGTGGACCATGCTGCCCAGCGCGGGGTACGCCCTGTTCGTGATGGACAGCCGTGGCCAGGGCAACGGCGGCAGCGCTTCCGCGACGGCCGACCCGGTCGGTAGCGGGCCGCGCATCCCCGGTCAGATGTCCAGCGGCATCGAGGATCCGGACGAGTACTACTACCGGCGGCTGTTCACGGACGCGGCGCTGGCCGTGGACGCTGTGCGCACGCACCCGGCCGTCGATCCGTCGAGGATCGTCGTCTCGGGCGGCAGCCAGGGCGGCGGCATCGCGATCGCCGCCGCCGGCCTCAGCGAAGGACTGGCCGGAGCGATCGTCGACGTCCCGTTCCTCAGTCACTACCGACGTGCGCTGCGCATCACCGACGCCAACCCGTACAACGAACTGACCCGCTATCTGCAGAGCCGACGCGGCGCCGAGGAGGAAGTCTTCCGTGTCCTCAGCTACTTCGACGGCGTGAACTTCGCCGCGCGATCGCACGTCCCCGCGCTGTACTCCGTCGGTCTGTGCGATGCCGTCTGCCCGCCGTCGACCGTCTTCGCGCAGTTCAACCACTACGCCGGCGAAGACAAGCGGATCGAGGTCTATCCGTACAACGGGCACGAGGGTGGTCAGTGGACCCAGCTGCGTCGTCACCTCGAGTTCCTCGACGCCGTGCTCGGGTCCGAGGCCAGGACGGAGTCAGCCGAGACCGTGGTCTCCGCCCGGTAGAGTCGCTCGTTGTGACCGCCGCCGTTCCCGAGGAACTGACCGAGTACCCGCTCTCCGTTCTGCTGACCCCGCCTGCCGCCCTCGACGCTCCCGCCGACTTCGACGCGTTCTGGCGCGAGACCTTCGCGGAGTTCGGCACCGGCGATGTCGCCTGGGAGGTCACGGAGACCCTCGACTCGACGTCGAGCCATCGCGTCGAGCGCATCCTGTTCGCCTCCTCCACCGGCGAGCGCGCCGTGGCGTGGCTCGCCCTCCCGCACGGACCCGTCTCCCGGGGCCGTGTCGTCGGCCACGGATACGGAGGGCGCACCGAGCCCGCGCTCGACGGCCTCCCCGCCGACACGGCGGCGATCTTCCCGGTCGCTCCCGGGCAGGAGGTCAATCCGCCCGGCCGTTTCCCCGCCCTCTCCGCGCGGCACGTGTTGGCCGGGATCGGCCGTCGCGACACCTACTCGCACCGCTTCTCGGCGGCGGACCTTTGGCGCGCGGCCACCGTCCTGCTGGACGCAGCGCCGGACGCCGCGGGTGCCCTCGACTATCTCGGCGGAAGCTTCGGCGGCGGCATGGGAGCGCTGGCCCTTCCCTGGGACCACCGGTTCCGCCGTGCCTCCCTCGACGTGCCCAGCTTCGGTCATTTCCCGATCCGCTTGAGCCGGCGCTGCACGGGAAGCGGCGAGGCGGTACGGCAGCATCTCCGCCGGCACCCGGAGGTCCGTCCGGTGCTGGACTACTTCGATGCGGCGATCGCCGCGTCGCGCATCCGCATCCCGGTGCATGTGGGGGCCGCCGTCGTCGATCCGTCGGTCGATCCCCGCGGGCAGTTCGCGGTGTATCACGCGCTCGCCGGGCCGAAGCGGCTGACCGTGCGGGGCTCCGGACACCTCGAGGGCCCGATCGAGGAACTGTCCGACGAGCTCTTCCGGCAGGGCACGGAGGACTTCTTCGCTCTGTCACGCATCGATCAGGAATAGAGAAGCGGCAGACGCCCCGGCATCCCTAGGCTGAACCCACGACCAGCCCCCAGGAGGCAGAGATGTCCGAGACGAAGAACTTCACCGACGAAGAGCGCGAGGCCATGAAGGCCGCGGCCGCCGAGAAGAAGACGGCCCGTTCCCGCGCGAAGAAGACCCCGGAGCAGGCCCGGGCCGAGGGCGAGGCGGAGGTGCTCGCGAAGATCGCCGAGCTCCCCGAGCCCGACAAGGCTCTCGCCGAGAAGCTGCACGCCCTCGTGTCCGAGAATGCGCCTCACCTGGTGCCGCGCACCTACTACGGCATGCCGGCGTGGGGCAAGGACGGCAAGGTGCTGTGCTTCTTCCAGCCCGCGTCGAAGTTCAAGGTCCGCTACGGCACCTTCGGGTTCGAGACGATCGCGAACCTCGACGAGGGGACCGTCTGGCCGACCTCCTATGCCGTGACGGATCTCACCGAGGACGACCTGGCCTTCCTGGCCGAGCGGATCCGTCAGGCGGCGAGCTGAGGCGGGCGTTGCTCCCGTCCTGATCGTGTAGGGTCGTCACCATGACAACCCGTTGGTATGCGTATTTCGAGTCGGCTCTGGAGGGGCCGGCGCTGAGCTAGCGCATACCGACACCTTCAGAGCCGACAAGCCAGAGCATTCGCTCTGGCTTTCGCCGTTTCGGCGGGCTCTGCACCGGGTCCGCCCTCGACAGGACAGGACCCATGAACACCATCGACGCCACCGCGGATCTCCACGTCGCGGGCTTCACCACGATCCCCGCGCCCGCCGAGATCGCGGCCGAGCTGCCGATCGGCGAGGAGCGCGCCGCCCTCGTCGCGCGCACCCGCGACGAGATCCGCGCCATCATGTCCGGCGAGGACGACCGTCTGCTCGTGATCGCCGGCCCGTGCTCGATCCATGACCCCGAGGCCGGCCTGGAGTACGCCGGGCGCCTCACTCTCGAGGCGGAACGGCATCGCGCCGATCTGCTCGTCGTCATGCGGACGTACTTCGAGAAGCCGCGGACGACGGTCGGCTGGAAGGGCCTCATCAACGACCCGCACCTGGACGGCAGTCACGACATCTCCACGGGGCTCCGGATGGCGCGCGCGTTCCTCCGCGACGTGACGGCGCTCGGGATGCCGTGCGCGACCGAGTTCCTCGAGCCGATCAGTCCGCAGTACACGGCGGACCTCATCAGCTGGGGGGCCATCGGCGCCCGCACGACGGAGAGCCAGATCCACCGCCAGCTCGCCTCCGGCCTGTCGATGCCCATCGGGTTCAAGAACGGCACCGATGGGGGACTCCAGGTTGCGCTGGATGCGGCGGCCGCGGCATCCTCTCCGCAGGCGTTCCTCGGGATCGGCGGCGACGGGCGGGCGAGCCTCGTCACGACGACGGGAAACCCGGACACCTCGGTGATCCTGCGCGGGGGAGCGGATGGCCCGAACTACGCCGCGGAGCACGTGCGCCGCGCCGCGGAGCGGCTGGATGCCGCGGGCCTGACGCCGCGCCTGATCGTCGATGCGAGCCACGGCAACAGCGGAAAGGACCACGTGCGTCAGGCTGAGGTCGCACGCGAACTCAGCCGGCAGATCGCCGACGACGGGCGGGCGATCGCGGGGGTCATGCTGGAGAGCAACCTCGTCGCCGGGGCTCAGAAGCTCGACGTCGCCCGGGGCGCGGCGGGGCTGGTCCGCGGTCAGAGCGTGACGGACGCGTGCATGGGGTGGGAGGCCACGGCCGACGCGCTGGCGGGCCTCGCCGCCGCATCGCGCGCACGCCGGGGGTGAGTTGCGCTTCGGCGCGGCGGGCGCCTGGCTCCGGTCGCCGTTGATGTCGCTCTCCCCGCGTCAGAGCGGCATCGATCGCGACCGGAATGCGCCATCCGGCGCCGAAGCAGCACGAGCCGCGACCCGAAGCGTCAGACGCTGCGGACGTTCAGCAGCTGCCAGCCCTCGGGGACCTTGGCGCGCAGGGCGGCCATGTCGTCCGCCTCGATCTCGGTGACCTGGTCGCGGCGTGCGAACGTGCCGACGGCCTTCAGCACGGCGGCGCCCTTGATCATCTCGACCGGTGCCGAGATCAGGTCGAACCCGTCGGGACGGTGCGCGGCGAGCTGCTCCTGCACGCCGGCGAGATCCGCGGCCTCGACCGGCACGGAAGTGGTTTCCACGGGACGCATGAGACCGATCAGCACTCTTCGATCCTAGAGCTGCGCCCGGGATCCCCCTCGACGCTGGCAGACTGGGCGCGAGGGGAGGAGGAGCGCCGTGTTGGATCTCGCCCACCCGTTCACGGGCCGTTGGCTGGCGCGCAACAGCCCGTCCGATCGCGTTCCCAGCCATGGGACGCCGCTGTTCGCGAGTGCGCAGGCGATCGATTTCGTCCCGGTCGCTGACGACGGACGCAGCGCTGCGTTCACGGTGCGTTCGCTGATCCGAGCGGAGCCTCCCGAGCGGTTCGCGGGCTTCGGCCGCCCGGTGCTCGCCCCGGTGGACGGCACGGTCGTCGCGGCGCACGACGCCGACGTCGATCACGCCGCCCGCCGAGGATTTCCGTCGATCGGCTACGCCCTCACGCAGCGACGACGAGCTGCCGACGGTTGGTCCGCGCTGGCGGGGAACCACGTGATGATCGCGGCCGCAGGCGGTGTTATCGCGCTCTGTCATCTGCAACGGGGCAGCGTGGCCGTGCGGGTCGGCGATCGCGTCGCCGTGGGTGACCGGATCGGATGCTGCGGCAATTCCGGCAACAGCACCGAACCGCATCTTCACCTGCAGGCGATGGACGGACCGGATCCCCTGCGTGCGCGGGCGGTGCCGTTCACCCTGGCCGGCCGCCCCCTGCCGCGTGCGGGTCGGATCGTCGAGGCAGGGGAGTAGTGGCCATGGCGGAGTCGGACCTGATTCTTGCCCTCGCAACGGCCGAGGATGCCGAGACGCTCGCGCGGCTGCAGATCGACTTCGGGGACGAGTTCGACGAGCCGGAACCGCCCCTCGAGGTGCTGCTCCCGCGGTTCCGCCGGTTCCTCGCGGACCCCGCGGCGTTCGCTCTGCTCGCCGTCTCCGACGGAGACGTCGTCGGATACGCGGTCGTGGCGCTGCGACCGGCGATCTACAACGCCGGCGGTCACGTCGCCACGCTCGACGAGCTCTACGTGCGGCCCGCGCGGCGCTCCCAGGGCATCGGGGCCGTCCTGCTCGCGCGGGCCGTCGAGGAATCGAGTCTCCGGGGCGCCGGCGAGATGCACATCAACGTCGACTCCGGCGACACGGATGCGCGCCGGTTCTACGAACGGCACGGGTTCCGCAACAGCCTGCCCGGAAGCGACGAGCCGGTCCTCTGGTACTTCGCCGAGTGGGACGAGTGGCGACCGACGGAGTGAGAGCCTACGTCGGCATCGGCTCGTGCAGGTACCGCGTCACGGCGTCCTCGACGAGGTCGTACGCCGCTTCCTCCTCGACGACTCCGCAGTTGACGAGCGCAGCGGTCCCCTGCAGCGTGGCGAGGAACGAGGTCGCGGTCGCCGTGGCGTCGTCTCCGTCACGGAGCGAACGGCTCTCCTGCGCACGGCGGAACATCGTCAGCAGCGGCTCGAACGCCGCGGCCGCGCTCACGCCGATGGCCTCACGATTCATGCCTGATTCGTGACGGAACATCACTTCGACGAGGTTGGCCTTCTCGATCGTGAACGTGAGATACGTCCGGGCCATGCGTCCGGCCTGATCGATGACCGATTCGCCTGCGTCGGCGGATGCGCGCAGCTGCACCTCGAGAATCCGGAAGCCCTCGACCGCCAACGCCTCCAACAGGTGCGTGCGGTCGGCGAAGTGGCGCGCCGGTGCGGCGTGGGACACGCCCACGTCGCGGGCGAGCTCCCGGAGGGACAGTGCGGCCGACCCGCGCTCTTCCAGGACCGCGACGGCTCGAGACAGGAGCGCCTCGCGCAGATTGCCGCGCCGGTACGGAGTGGGTTTCATGATCTCAGCCTAGTCGACGCTGTAGTCATTGACTACCTAGTAGACAGTGACTACATTGGGAGACATGAACCGTCTCGCCTCCGCAACAGACATTCCCGACCAGACCGGACGCACGGCCGTCGTCACCGGCGGCAGCAGCGGAATCGGTTTCGCCGCCGCCAGGGCTCTTGCTCGGAAGGGCGCCCGCGTGACGATCGGGGTGCGCGATCTCGACAGAGGACGCGACGCCGCCCGGACGATCGGGAACGGCGCCGTGGCCCGTCACCTGGACCTGGCATCGCTCAGGTCCGTGCGCGGCTTCGCCGACGAGATCGATGGGCCGGTCGACTACCTGATCAACAACGCCGGGGCCATGTCCGCCGAGCGCCGTATCACCGAGGACGGCTTCGAGCAGCAGTTCGGCGTCAATCACCTCGGCCACTTCGCGCTCACCAACCTCCTGCTGAACCGCGTCACGCGACGCATCACGACGGTGACGTCGGCCACGCACAGTTCCGCGCGGATCGACTTCGACGACCTGCAATGGGAGCGTCGTCCGTACCGTCCGTTCGGCGCCTACGGGCAGTCGAAGCTGGCGAACCTGCTCTTCACCGCCGAACTGCAGCGGCGCCTCTCCACCGCAGGCTCATCCGTGTCCTCCACGGCGGCGCACCCGGGATGGGCGGCCACAGGATTCGCGATCACGAGCGGCAACCGGGTCGTCGACCGGCTCAGCCGCCTCGCGACCCCTTTGATGGCACACGGGCCCGAGGACGGGGCGCTCCCCACTCTGCTCGCGGCGACCGGCGACGTCCCCGGCGGTTCTCTGTCCGGGCCCGGCCGTCTCGGCATCCGCGGCCCCGCCGCACTGGTCGCCAGCGCGCCGTCAGCCCAGGATGACGAAACGGCACGACGCCTGTGGGATGTCTCGGAGGATCTGACCTCGACGAGGTTCTCGTTCGAGCACCGGATCGCATGACCCTTCGCGGCCTTCGCGGACGAGAACGCGGCCGCGTTCCGGAGCGAGTGAGCCGAGACCTCGGATGGGGCGGTCGTCTTGCCTAATACGGCCGGACTCACTCCGCCTCGACGGCTGTAATCCCGCGCCAGGGCTGACTGGTCAGTCCTCTCGGTAACCCATCCCGCGCTTCTGGAGCTCCTCGGCGAGGATGCGGATCGCCTTCGGGCCGACGCCGTGGATGGCGAGCAGCTCGCGCTCGGTGTACTCGGCCAGCTGCGCGTAAGTCGTGATCCCCTCTTCGGCCAGCGATCGCGGTGCGACCCGGCCCACCGATGACGGGAACTCGGTTGCCTCGCTCATCGTCGCCTCCTTCGCTGCGCCGTCAGCCTAGGGGAGACGCCGTGATCGCGCGGCGGTCTCCCCGAATCACCATGTGATCACCTGCCAAGCGTCTCGTCGCCCGAGGTCAGGTCGTCGCGCCGATCGTCGACCGGGGGATCCGGTCGATGACGTCTTTCAGCTCTGAGAGACCGAGATCGCCGCATCCGACCAGGGTGAGACGCTCCAGCGATGTCAGATCGGCCAACACGCCGATACCGCGGATGCGACGGCAGTACTGGATGTCGAGCTGAGTCAGGTTCGGCAGATCCCGCAGCGCGGAGATGTCCGAAAGAGCACGGAGGTTCTTCAGCCGCAGAGACTCGAGCGCCGGCAGCGCCTGGATGCCCTCGAGCGAAGTCAGCTTCGTCCCTGATAGTAGGCCGAGGTGTCGCAACGGGCGATCAGAGATGATCTCGAAGATCGACTCGTCCAGCGAGACGTTGAGGACGTTCAGCTCATCGATCGGGAGCCGCAGCGCCTGGCGGAGATTCGTTTGCGCCCTGTCCGGCTTCAGCGAGAGAGAGTGCAGCTGGGGAAACGCCGAGGCATTGAACCGGAAGACATCGCTGACGAAGAGCGTCTTCAGACGAGGCAGCTGCACGTCCGGCCAAGTGACCACGCGTCCGTACTCATCCAGGATGCGCAGTTCCTCCAACGACTCGGGCAGATCGCCGGTTTGCAGATCACTCACCAGCGACGGCTCGGAGCTGCCGCCGCTGATCGTCAGAGAGATGAGGTTCGTCATCTCACCGATGACCTTCGGCAGGCGCGCGATCTTCTCGTCGTGTGGAGCCCAGAGCTGAGCGGTGGTGACCTGCGCCAGTCGTTCAGGGAGCAATGGCTGGTCGAAGAACAGCACGTCGCGCTCAGGCCCGAACGGGCTGGGATCATGGCCTTGGCGCATGAGAATGACGTCATCGGTCACAGCAGACAGACTACTCGTCGGTGATAACGGGGCATCGGGTGGGAGGCTGACTCCAGGACCGGTGCGATTCCTTCGGGGGCAGCCCTTCAGCCATCGGTGGAGCCTAGGAGACTCCGCCGTCCTCGCTTCGCTGCGGCGGCTCCCCGAATCACTCAGCCCGATAAACGACGGAAGCACCACTCCCTGCGGGGCGGCGCTTCCGTCGTTGTGGCCGGTGGTGGACCTAATCGGAACTCCCAGCGGCAGCTGGATCGCCCGGTTTCCGCGTGGGAGCAGGGCGATCGAGGTGGCTCAGATGAGCCGCGGATCGTAGAGGAACCGGATCCTGGGGTGGTCTCGAACCCTAGTAGACGTAATCGAACACCGCTGACGGCGAAGGAAGTAGAGGCTATTCAAACCGCTCGGGCGAACGGTGAGAGCGTGCTCTCGATCGCCAAGCGGTTCAATATCCATCGGATGACGGTGTGGGAATGCACCAAGGCCATATCGGCGCAGCGAGCGGACGCCCCTCGTATCTGATCTCCGCTGACTAGCCAAGCCTTCAGTCGAGGTCGAAGAAGTCTCGGACCAGCTTCGTGAGATGAGTCGGCTCGGCGATCGTCACCTGGACTGCGCCGGTGAACACTTGGTTGTAACCCCGGGCAGTCGCTGTCCAGGTGCCTTGTATCTGCTCGGGCGTCTCACCGCGGATCACGAGGACCGCGTCACCATCGTCTGTCTGGAATGTTGCGTCCGGGCGGAGGTCTCCGACGACAACTTCGACATCGACCGACCCGGTCGTCTTCCAGGAAGCGTCCGGCGGCAGGTATGGGCGGGGCATGTATGGCTGGGAGGCGATCGACGCCGCGAGGCTGGCGGAGTACCCGGCGTGGAGGCCGAGGTCTCGTTTTCTGGGGCCCCATTTGCGAGGTGGAGAGGGCAGCTTCAGGTCTCGCCAGTCGGGTCCGTCTCCGTAGCCTTGGCGCTCTTCGGCTTCAACGGCGCCGTCGAGGTGCAGCTTCACTTCTACGTCGTGCAGGAACGTCTGGGTCTTGTTGACGACGGTTACCTCGTTCGCGGGCAGGGCGTGGACGGCGAACAGCTCGACAGCTTCTGCCCATGCGGCGCGGAACCGTTCCTCCCAGGCGTCGATCTCGGCGCGGTACTCATCCTCGGAGCGCTTCTCCGGCTCTTCCGTGGCGGTGAAGGCAGCAAGGTGGCTCGCGGCCGACGTCTGGTCGGCCAGGAGGCGCGAGAGAGCCGACGAGGCTGCCATGGCGGCGCGAAAGCCGTCGGATGACCCCATCGCGAATCCTGTGGCTGGGGACCGCTTGGGTTCCGGTTTCGGGAGCGCAGCGAGGAGGCGTTGGCGCGCGTTGGTGACGAGGTCGTCGACGGTCTGCTCGTCGATGATAAGGGGAACGACGGCGCCAACGACCGCGACGTCGAGTTCGACGGGGGCCGGCGGGCGTGAGACTCCGCGTGCCATCAGCAGATCGAATTCATCGGCGTTTGCCTCGCGGGTCTCACCGTCGCCCCGGTAGTAGATGCGCCCGCTAGGTCAGCAAGGGGATTCCCGCGCGCCTGATGACGATTGAGGCCGCCCTCTCAGGCAGCCTCAACACGCGTTGGATGCACTTTTGATAAGAGCAACTGGGTGGAGCCTAGGAGACTCCGCCGTCCTCGCTTCGCTGCGGCGGCTCCCCGAATCACTCAGCTGTATAGACGGCTGAAGGGCCACCCCTTCGGGGCAGCCCTTCAGCCGTCTGTGGAGCCTAGGAGATTCGAACTCCTGACATCCTGCTTGCAAAGCAGGCGCTCTACCAACTGAGCTAAGGCCCCTCGAAAGGTGTTCAGTTGGAGTTGTGGAGTGGGGCTACCAGGACTTGAACCTGGGACCTCTTCATTATCAGTGAAGCGCTCTAACCGCCTGAGCTATAGCCCCGTCAACCTCCAAGAGATTACCCGAGATTGACGAAAAATCCGAATCGAGCCGATCAGTCACCCGGCCGCAGGATCGCGGTACCGGCGGACACGGTGGCGTCCACGGTGCTCGACGCGGTGGTCGACGTCTCGACGCGGTTGTCGAACTCTCCCGCGCTTACCTCCTGGGTGACGTCGTACACGGCATCCGGCACCGTCAGCTCCAGCGAGCCGGCCATGACGTCGAAGCTGATGACGTCCGGAACGGACCCGGTGAGCTCCGCCACGAGTCGTCCTGCCGCCACCGTGAGGTCCGCCTCGCGGACGTCGGCGAGTTCGATGTCCGCGCGCCCGGCGTTGATCTCGGCGTCCACCGCGGTCGCCGATCCGTCCAGCGACAGCGCTCCGGCGCCGACCACCACGTCCACCTCGCCGAACTCGCCGGACACGTCCAGGCTGCCGGCGCCGAGGTTCAGGTCGGCATCCAGGCCCGTGCCCTGCAGCTCTTCCGGAAGCGTCAGCACCACGGTCTCGTCATCGTCGTCGAACCAGCCGCCGAACCACCAGCCGAAGGTCCGGTTGGGGCTGCGGACGAGAAGCTCGTCCTCGTCCCTCTCGAGCGTCCACGATCCACCGCGAGCGCTGTCCACCCGGAGCTCGGCCCGGTCGACGTCGCCGAACTCGACGGTCACCGAGCTCGCGCCGATCTCCAGGTCGAGGCCCGTGATGCCGTCGGCCTCGGCCGGGATGACCGAGTCGTGCTGGGACAGCTGGCTGCCGGCCGCGAACGCGGCGGTCGTGCCGGAGCCGACCAGGGCGATGCCGCCGACGACGGCCAGCACGATCCCGATCGGGCGCCCGGCTCCCGAGGCTGGGCGCGACGTCGGAGCGGGAACCGGAGCAGGACCGGGCCGCGGCTCCGGCTCGGGCGCCCGTCCGGGCCCGCCGGCCGCGGCCCCATCCGGGGCTGCCGCGTTCGCGGGCGGGCCGGCGGGGGGAGGAGTGAGCGGGATCTCGTGCCCGCCGTTGTCGTTCGTGGTCATCGTGCAGCTCCTGTCTGTCCGGCGGCAGGACCGCCGTTGTTCGCGATGTGGGCGAGTGCGGCGAGCACGCGCCGGTTGCCCGACTCATCCGGTTCGAGTCCGAGCTTCTGGAAGATCGAGGTGATGTGCTTCTCGACGCTGGCCTCCGAGAGGAACAGCAGGCCTGCGATCGCCTGGTTCGACTTGCCTTCGGCGATGAGCGCCAGCACCGTGCGTTCGCGCTCGGTGAGCCGCAGCATCCGGTCGTCCTGGTTGCGCCGGGACAGCAGCTGCGCGACCACCTCCGGGTCGAGGACCGTGGCGCCCTCCGCGATGCGCTCCACCGATGCGACGAACTCGGACACGTCAGCGACCCGGTCCTTCAGCAGGTAGCCGAGGGGACCGCCCTGTGCGGCGATGAGGTCGCTCGCGTACCGCTCCTCCACGTACTGCGAAAGAACGAGGATCGGCAGGTCCGGCAGCTGGGCACGGATGCCGAGCGCCGCGCGGATCCCCTCATCCGTGAACGTCGGCGGCAGCCGCACATCCAGAATGCACAGCTCCGGCTTCTGGGCGGCGATCGCCTCGGTCAGTCCGTCGGTGTCGGGCAGGGCCGCGACCACGACGTGGCCGGCGTCTTCGAGCAGGCGCACGAGGCCCTCGCGCAGCAGGACGGAGTCCTCGCAGATCAGGATGCGCATGGCACGCTCACCTCCAGGCTGGTCGGACCGCCCTGAGGGCTGTCGAGTCGGAACGTCCCGCCGGCGGCGAGCACGCGGTTCGAGATGCCGTCGAGGCCACCGCCGGGTTGCACCTGAGCGCCGCCCATGCCGTTGTCCTCGACCCGCGCCCACAGCACGCCGTTCTCGCGGCGCCGCACGACGACGCGGCATTCGCTGGCGCGGGAGTGCTTGGCGGCATTGGTCAGCGACTCGGCGATCGCGAAGTAGACGGCGGCCTCGGCATCCCGGCTGCATCGCCCGTCCATGCGGACGTCCAGGTGCACGGGGATGTGCGATCGACCGGCGAGGGCGGAGAGCGCGGCGTCGAGGCCGCGGTCGTCGAGGACCGAGGCGTGGATGCCGCGGGCGAGCTGGCGCAGCTCGGTGATAGCCGCCTTCGTCGAGGTGTGCGCCTCGGAGATCAGCTCCTTGGCCGTCGCGGGGTCGTCATCGATCTTCTGCTGGGCGAGCCCCAGGGTCATGCCGACTGACACGAGCCGCGGCTGGACGCCGTCGTGCAGGTCGCGTTCGATGCGCGTGCGTTCGACATCCGCCGCGCGGACCGCGCCTTCACGCTGCGCGCTGGTCGTGCGGACCTGCTCGGTGAGCTCCGCCTCGCGGCTCGGCACGATCAGCGCCCGCGCGATCACGCGGTGCAGCAGGGCGAGTCCCACGATCGCGGCGGCCGACAGCACGACGCCGAGGATGCCGAACAGCGGCGCCCAGGCCACGAGGATCTCGCTGCCGTACGGGCCGTCCACGGTCCCTTCGACCGAGAGCGGGGCGAACGCGATGATCGCCGACCAGATCATTCCCCAGAACAGGCGGGCGATGAGCGCACCGGCGATGCAGGCGAGGATGAAGTTCACCAGCGCGCGCCACATCGGGCCGTCCACGGCCTGGCGGCCGAGCGAGCGCAGCCAGCCGCCGAACCCGGGCTGCGTGCGCGGACGCCAGCGCAGCGGAGGAAGACCCAGGGAGTAGAGGCCGCTGACGCGGGCCACCTCGAACCAGGCCACGCCGAACATCGCATAAACGAGTCCGACCAGGAAGATCAGGCCGATGCCGAAGGCGAACACCAGTGCGACGCCGGCGCCGAGCAGTCCCCCGAGGATGCCGATGGCGGCCGATCCCAGCACGCCGAGGGCAGCGAGCTGGAGGATGGTGAGCAGCAGCCGCACCGGCGGCCGCTCAGCGACCGGCGCTGCGGGATGGGCAGTCTGATTCGTCATGCCCATAACGCTACGGTTCCGACCGGTCGCGGGACACCGAGTCAGCCGGACGACTCGCTTCGGGTTTTCCCTACCCGCTTGCGGAGGTTCCCGACAACGACGGAAGGCGGATGCCGAAGCATCCGCCTTCTGTCAGGACAGGGGGTCAGTTCGAGGTGAAGCCGACCAGCAGACCACCGGTGACCTTGACCGCGAGGTTGTAGATCCCCGCGACCACGGCGCCGAGCACGGTGAAGACGATGAGGTTCAGGATCGAGACCACGGCCCCGAACGCCATGACCTGAGGAAGACCCACCGTCTCCGTCAGCGAGAACGCGCCGTCGGTGAAGCTGTCGAGGATGCCGTCGGCCTGGGCGATCAGGCCGGTGGCCTGCAGCACCATGTAGACGAGGAAGAACGACACCATGGTCACCACCGCGAGGGCGATCGCTCCGAGGAACGACAGCTTCACGGCGGACCAGAAGTCGACGTAGACCAGCCGCAGCCGGACCTGCTTGCCACCGGTCTTGCGCGTGGACTTCTTCGCCAGTTTGTCGGCTACTGTGCTCATGCGTCTCAGTTTTCCTCAGGAGTCTGTGTGTTCTCGGAAACGGGCGTCTCGGGTTCCGCCTCGGCGTCTTCCTCGGCGAGGCCGCGCTCTCCGTTGCGGGCGATGGCCAGAATGCGATCGTCCTCGGACGTCCTCGCGAACACCACACCCATGGTGTCGCGGCCCTTCGCCGGGACCTCGGCCACGGCAGAGCGTACCACCTTGCCGCTGGACAGAACCACCAAGACCTCGTCGTCCGCGGCGACCATCAGACCGCCCGCGAGCGTGCCCCGATCGTCGTTGAGCTTGGCGACCTTGATGCCGTATCCGCCGCGTCCCTGCACACGGTACTCCTCGACCGCGGTGCGCTTGGCGTACCCGCCGTCGGTCACCACGAACACGAACTGTCCCGGTGCGGCGACGGATGCTGAGAGCAGACTGTCGCCTTCACGGAACTTCATGCCCTTCACGCCCGCCGTCGCGCGTCCCATCGGACGCAGCGCCTCGTCGGTCGCCTGGAAGCGGACCGACATGCCCCGGCGGCTGATGAGGAGGATGTCGTCCTCGGCGTTCACCAGCAGCGCGCCGACGAGTTCGTCGTCGTCGTTCAGGCGGATCGCGATGACGCCGCCCTGGCGGTTGGTGTCGTAGTCGCCCAGCCGCGTCTTCTTGACGAGGCCGTCGTGCGTCGCGAGCACGAGGTAGTCGGCGACGCCGTAGTCGCGGATGTCGAGGATCTGCGCGATCCCCTCGTCCGGCTGCAGCGCCAGCAGGTTCGCAACGTGCGTGCCCTTGGCGTCGCGTCCGGCCTCGGGCACCTCGTACGTCTTCGTGCGGTAGACGCGGCCCTTGTCTGTGAAGAACAGCAGCCAGTGGTGCGTCGTCGTGACGAAGAAGTGCTCGACGATGTCGTCGGCGCGCAGCTGCGCCCCCTTGACTCCCTTGCCGCCGCGGTGCTGCGAGCGGTAGTTGTCGCTGCGGGTGCGCTTGATGTAGCCGTCACGCGTGACGGTGACGACCATCTCCTCTTCGGCGATGAGGTCCTCCATGGACACGTCGCCGTCGAATCCATGCAGGATGTGCGTGCGGCGCTCGTCGCCGAAGCGCTCGACGATGCCGGTGAGCTCCTCGCGGATGATGGCGCGCTGGCGTGCCGGGTCGACGAGGATCTCGTTGTAGTCCGCGATCTTCGCCTCGAGCTCGGTGGCCTCGTCGATGATCTTCTGGCGCTCCATCGCGGCGAGCCGGCGCAGCTGCATCTGCAGGATCGCGTCCGCCTGCACCTCGTCGATCTCGAGGAGCTTCTGCAGTCCCTCATTGGCATCCTGCGCCGTGGGCGAGCGCCGGATCAGGGCGATGACCTCGTCGAGGGCGTCCAGCGCCTTGAGGTAGCCGCGCAGGATGTGCATCCGTTCCTCGGCCTTGCGCAGGCGGAACGCGGTACGACGGACGATGACGTCGATCTGGTGGTCGATCCAGTGCATCACGAAGCCGTCGAGCGCCAGCGTCCGCGGCACGCCGTCGACGATCGCGAGCATGTTCGCGCCGAAGTTCTCCTGCAGCTGGGTGTGCTTGTACAGGTTGTTCAGCACGACCTTCGCCACGGCATCGCGCTTGAGGACGACGACCAGACGCTGACCCGTGCGGTCCGAGGACTCGTCGCGGATGTCGGCGATACCGGTGATCTTGCCGTCGCGGGCGAGGTCGCCGATCTTCACCGCCAGGTTGTCGGGGTTGACCTGGTAGGGCAGCTCGGTGATCACCAGGCACGTGCGGCCCTGGATCTCCTCGACGTTCACCACGGCGCGCATCGTGATCGAGCCGCGGCCGGTGCGGTAGGCCTCGTGGATGCCCTTGGTGCCGAGGATCTGCGCACCGGTGGGGAAGTCCGGACCGGGGACGCGCTTGATCAGGCCCTCCAGCAGCTCCTCGCGGGGGAGGCCGGGATTCTCCAGCGCCCACAGCGCGGCGTCGGCCACCTCGCGGAGGTTGTGCGGTGGGATGTTCGTGGCCATGCCGACCGCGATGCCGACCGAGCCGTTGACGAGCAGGTTCGGGAACCGCGCCGGCAGCACGTCGGGCTCCTGCGTCTGCCCGTCGTAGTTGTCCGAGAAGTCGACGGTCTCCTCTTCGATGTCGCGCACCATCTCGAGCGCGAGCGGAGCCATCTTCGTTTCGGTGTACCGCGGGGCCGCGGCCCCCATGTTGCCGGGGGACCCGAAGTTGCCCTGTCCGAGAGCGAGTGGGTAGCGCAGCGACCATGGCTGCACGAGCCGGACGAGCGCGTCGTAGATCGCCGAGTCGCCGTGCGGGTGGTACTGACCCATGACCTCGCCGACGACACGGGCGCACTTCGAGAACGACTTGTCCGGCCGGAAGCCGCCGTCGTACATGCCGTAGATCACGCGGCGGTGCACGGGCTTGAGGCCGTCGCGCACATCCGGCAGCGCGCGGCCGACGATGACGGCCATGGCGTAGTCGAGATAGCTGCGCTGCATCTCCGACTGCAGGTCGACCTGGTCGATCTTGCCGTGGTCGTGTCCGGCGTTGATGTCGGGGCGTTCTTCGTCAGTCATGGGTTCTTCTCTGTTCGGATGCTGATCCGGAGGTGAATGCGGAAGCCGGCGTCGGGCTTCGGGATGTCCTGGTGAAAGGTCAGATGTCGAGGAAGCGGACGTCCTTGGCGTTGCGCTGGATGAAGCTGCGGCGGGACTCGACGTCCTCGCCCATCAGCACGCTGAAGATCTCGTCCGCCGCGGCGGCGTCGTCGATCGTCACCTGGCGGAGCGTCCGGGTGGTGTGATCCATGGTGGTCTCCCACAGTTCCTTGGCGTTCATCTCGCCGAGACCCTTGTAACGCTGCACCCCGGCGTCCTTCGGCATCCGCTTGCCGTTCGCCAGGCCGTCCTTCAGCAGGGCGTCGCGCTCGGCATCCGAGTACACGTACTCGTGCGCCGAGTTCGACCACTTCAGGCGGTACAGCGGCGGCATCGCGAGGTAGACGAAACCGGCCTCGATGAGTCCGCGCATGTAGCGGAACAGCAGCGTCAGCAGGAGGGTTGTGATGTGCTGGCCGTCGACGTCGGCATCCGCCATCAGCACGATCTTGTGATAGCGGGCCTTCTCGATGTCGAACTCCTCGCCGATGCCCGTGCCGAAGGCCTGGATCATCGCCTGGACTTCCTTGTTGCCCAGTGCCTTGTCGAGTCGCGCGCGCTCGACGTTGAGGATCTTGCCGCGCAGCGCCAGGATCGCCTGGGTATGCGGGTCGCGACCCTGCACCGCCGAACCGCCTGCGGAGTCCCCCTCCACGAGGAAGATCTCGCTGATCGAAGGGTCCTTGCTCGTGCAGTCCTTGAGCTTGTCGGGCATCGCGGCCGACTCGAAGACGCTCTTGCGGCGGGCGGTCTCGCGGGCCTTGCGGGCGGCGAGACGAGCGGTCGCGGCATCGATCGCCTTGCGGACGATGTTCTTCGCCTGCGCAGGATTGCGGTCGAACCAATCGCCGAGCTGATCGCCGACGACCTTCTGCACGAAGGCCTTGGCCTCGGTGTTGCCGAGCTTCGTCTTGGTCTGACCCTCGAACTGCGGCTCGGAGAGCTTCACCGAGATCACGGCCGTCAGCCCTTCGCGGACGTCGTCGCCGGAGAGGTTGTCGTCCTTCTCCTTGAGGATGTTGTTCGCACGCGCGTACTTGTTCACCAGCGTGGTCAGCGCCGCGCGGAAGCCCTCTTCGTGCGTGCCGCCCTCGTGCGTGTTGATGACGTTCGCGTACGTGAACACGCTCTCGGTGTAGGACGTCGTCCACTGCATCGCGATCTCGACGGAGATCTTGCGCACGGTGTCCTCGGCGGCGAAATCGATGATCTCGTCGTTGACGACCTCGGCATGACGCACCTTGTTCAGGTACTCGACGTAGTCGACGAGCCCGCGCTCGTAGTGGAACACGTCCGCGCGCTGCTTGGTGACGGTCTGACCGTCCACCTCGGTCTCGTAGGTCGCGCCCTCGCGCTCGTCGCTCAGCTCGATGCGCAGTCCCTTGTTCAGGAACGCCATCTGCTGGAAACGGGTGCGCAGCGTCTCGTACTCGAACTCGATGCCCTCGGTGAAGATCTCGGCGTCCGGCCAGAACGTGATGCTCGTTCCGGTCTCGGTGGTCGCCTCGCCTTTCTCGAGCTGCTGCTGGGGCACACCGCCGTCGGCGAAGCTGTGCCGCCAGACGAAGCCCTTCTGCTTGACCTCGACCTCGAAGCGCGTGGAGAGCGCGTTGACGACGGAGGAGCCGACGCCGTGCAGACCACCGGAGACGGCATAGGCGCCGCCGCCGAACTTCCCTCCGGCGTGCAGGATCGTCAGCACGACCTCGACCGTGGACTTGGTCGGGTCGGAGGAGTGCGGATCGACCGGGATGCCGCGGCCGTTGTCGACGACACGGACGCCGCCGTCGGCGAGCAGCGTGACCACGATGGTGTCCGCATGACCCGCCATGGCCTCGTCGACCGAGTTGTCGACGATCTCCTGGACCAGGTGGTGCAGGCCTCGAGGACCGGTGGATCCGATATACATACCGGGTCGCTTGCGCACCGCCTCGAGTCCTTCGAGGATCTGGATGGAGTCGGCGCCGTACTCGGCTTCGACCTTGGCGGAGGAGCTCGCCTGCGCGTCGGGGGTGCCCCCGGTGGTCGATTCCGTCTCGTCAGCGGGGGATTCAGGCGTCATCAGAGGGCATTCTCCACATCGATCTTGTGGTCTCCAGTCTACCTGTACCGAGACCGGTTCATGGCGCTGAAAGGCCGTGTGTGCCCCTCAAATCGATCGGGATGCCTCCCATGGTGTCCTACCCGTAGGTATCGCGCGGGCCCCGTCCTGGGACGGCTCTCGGTCCCCATTTCCAGGAGGGGACGTCCGGGCCGATGAAGCGGAGGTTTTCCACACCCGCCGCCGGATAACGCTTGCCGATCTCGGTGAGGATCGTTCCCCGCATGTACTGGAGGTTCTTCGCCCACGCGGTGGAATCGCACTTGATCGTGAGCATCCCGTTCTCGAGCGAGACCGGATCGGAGTGCTTCGCGGTGTCGGCGCCGGCGAGGTCCGCCCACTGGCGGACGAGGTCCTCTCGGGCCATCGTTGACTCCCAGCCGGCCTCTTTGGTGAGGACGTCCAGGACGGCACCGAGGGACCCAGGGTCGCGGCCGGGGGTGAACGGGGCGTTCTCGTCGTCGTCCGCGATGCGGCGCTTGCGCTTCCAGTTCTTCGAGCTGGGCTTGAGGCCGCGCAGGCGCAGATAGGTCGCGACGGTCTCGGGGATCTCGGATGCCGTGTGCGTGATGTGCTCGGTCATTCGTCGCCCTCCTCGTCTCCTTCGTCGTCCCGGTCGTCGCTGATCGTGCCCGCCGCGATTCGCACGACGTGACGATGCAGCACCTCGGGAATATCCTCCTCGACAGCAGCGGTCACCACCACCTGCTCGTACCCGCTGGTCAACGCGGCCAGTCGGCGCCGGCGATCCGCATCGAGCTCCGCGAACACGTCGTCGAGGATGAGCACCGGATCCCCCGCCGGAGACTCGGCCCGCAGCAGCTCCGCCGACGCCAGTCGCAGCGCCAGCGCGACCGACCAGGACTCGCCGTGGGACGCGTACCCCTTCACCGGCAAGGACCGCACCCGCAGAATGAGGTCATCGCGATGCGGGCCGACGAGCGTCAGACCGCGGTCGAGCTCCTGGGTGCGCTTGGCCAGCAGCGCGGCACGGAACGTCTCGGCGATGTCGGCTCGCTCCACCGCAGCGGACTCCGCCGCCTCGCCCTCTTCGGGATCTCCGCCGCGCACGGACAGCGCCCATTCCAGCTCCGGCCGGTGATCCGCGCCGGCGATCGCCGCATACGCGTCGGCCAGCGGTGACTGCAGGTCGGCCGCCAGGCGCTGACGCGCGACGATGATCTCGCTGCCCAGCGCGATCAGCTTGTCGTCCCAGACCTCGAGCGTGGCGAGCGCCTCGCCCCGGATGCCACGAGCCCGCGCGGACTTGAGCAGCGCCGTCCGCTGCTTGAGCACGCGATCGTAGTCGCCGAGCACCCCCGCCATCCGCGGTGTCCGCTGGATGAGCAGCTGATCGGCGAACCGTCTCCGCGAGGACGGATCGCCCCGGACGATCTGGAGGTCCTCCGGCGCGAACAGCACGACGTGGGCGTAGCGCGGGAGCTCGCTCGTCTTCACCGACGAACCGTTGATCCGCGCCTTGTTGGATCCCTGACGGTTGAGCTGCACCTCGACCAGGACTCGGCGCTCACCGACCGAGAGGCGCGCGCGGATGATCGCGAACTCCTCCCCGTCGCGGACCATCGGCGCGTCGGAGGACACCCGATGCGAACCGAGCGTCGCGAGGAACACGATGGCCTCGGCGAGGTTGGTCTTGCCCTGGCCGTTACGGCCGACGAGCACGTTCGGGCCGCGGTGGAGAGTGAGGTCGGCGGTCGCGTAATTGCGGAAGTCGACCAGGTTCAGGTGCTCCACAATCACGGGAGTCAGCCTACCGGCGGTGGCTGACACGCTCTCCGCTCGTTGAGCGAGGGAGGCGCAGCCGACCGAGTCGAAACGCGGTCTGCGCGGAGGAGCATGGGGGGCTCGCCTGCGGCATCGCGGAGAGAAGTGCCGGGCTCCGGGATTCCTCCGTTCGCTCGCGGAGGGTCCCTCCCAGCTTCGCTGGGCCCCTCCCGATGCTCGCTCACGGAGAATCCCTGCGCCCTCTCTTGGAGGGAGGCCGACTCCCGTTCTGGGAAAGGGAGGGGATGGGATGGGGAGGCAGCGTCGGCTTCGCCGACGGCTGCGCCATGTCCGCCCTCCATTCCTCTCGCTCGTTGAGCGAGGGAGGCGGAGCCGACCGCGTCGAAACGCGCTCTCCACGCAGCCGCCTGTGTGGAGGTTCGCGCCGCTCAGGCCGAGGGGTGGGGGAGGGTGCGTTCGAAGAACGCCTTCTCACCGTCTCGGCGGGATTCGGTGAACCCGGCTCTGAGGAGGACGCGCTGCGACGGGAGATTGGCGAGGTCGGTGTCCGCGATCACGCGATCGGCGCCATGGGCGGCGGCGATCCGGACGGCATGCGCCACAGCATCCGACGCCAGGCCGCGACCGCGCGCCGAGGGGACCAGTCCGTACCCGATCTCGACGGTGCCGTCCTCCGGTGGGCCGAAGAAGCCCAGGCCGCCGACGGCGACGCCGTCCTCATCCCGGATCGCGTACAGCGTGAACACGGGATGCGGGTCGGTCGCCGCGGCCAGCATCCGCAGCGGGACGAGCTCATCCGCGAACGGATACTCGGCATGCCAGCGGTCGCCGGGCTGCTCGTCGCGAGCGATGATGCCTGCGGCGAGCTGCGGGGTGATCGGCTCGAGACGCACTCAGCGCAGCAGGAGGTTCGGCTGAAGCAGGTACTTGTACGAGTCGTTGCCGGCCTGATCGACCGAGGTCTGGCTCGTCACGAGGATCGGGCTGAGCTTGTTGGCATTGTCGCTCGAGGTGAACGTGACCCGCACGAACTCGCTCTTGACCGCGCCGAGCGCCTCGACGAGGTACTGCGGGTTCAGCCCGAGCGTCACCTCGTCACCGCCGGAGAGGTGCGCGTCGACGGACTCGGATGCGCGAGCCTGCTCACTGCCCGAGGCATCCATCGTGACGCTGTCCGTCGAGAACGTGAAGCGCAGCGGAGCCGCCCGGTCCAGCACGAGCGAAACACGGCGCACGGCCTCGATGAGATCGGCCGTGTTGACCACGGCGTAGTGGTCGGTCTGCTCGGGGAAGAGACGGCGCACGGGCGGAAAGTTGCCCTTGATCAGCAGAGAGGTCACCGTCTTGTTGCCGGCGGTGAAGGCGATGATCTCCCGATCCCCCTCGCCCGAGAACGCGATCTCGATGTTGCCCGCGTGAGCGAAGGTCTTGCCGACCTCCTGCAGTGTGCGAGCCGGCACCAGCGCGGTCTGATCCGACGACGTGCCGTCCCACGGCACGTCCCGCAGCGACACGCGGTACCGGTCGGTGGCGACGAGGCTCAGCGTGGTGCCGGAGACCTCCAGCTGCACTCCGGTCAGGACGGGAGTGACATCGTCTCGCGAGGCGGCGAAACCGACCTGCGCGATCGCCGTGCCGAAGTCCTCCGCGGGGACGACACCGCTGGACCCGGACACCTCGGGAATCGAAGGGTATTCCTCAACCGGCATCGCGGCGAGCGTGAACCGTGCCGAACCGCACGTGACGGCGATGCCCCCGTCGTCCTCGACGGCGATCTCGATCGGAGCGTTCGGCAGTCGGCTGGCGATGTCGGAGAGCAGTCGACCGTGGACGAGGATCGTTCCGGCCGTCTCGACTGTGGCCTCGATGGTCGTCCGCGCGGATGCCTCGTAGTCGAACGCCGACAGCGTGAGCCCTGCGTCTCCGGCCTCGATCAGGACACCCGCCAGGATCGGCTGAGGGTTCCGCTGAGGCAGCAGCTTGACGACGAAGGACACTGCTTCGCTGAAGACATCGCGGTTGACCTGGAACCTCACGGGCGCTCCCTCGTCGTGATTACAAGACCTGAGCGGGCGGGCCCGCGTCAGGGCTTCCCATCGTATCCCTACAGCGTGACCGCGCCATACGCCCGGTTTCCACACCTCCGAGGTGATCGAATCGCCCTTCATCCGGGTTAACTCGTTAACGGTGTTAACAGTTGTGGATACTGTGGATAAGTCGGTGGATATCAGTCGAGAGTAGGAAACTACACGGCTGTGAGATGTGGAATCGCTGAGGAAACCGCGGGTTTCGAGGAGATCGGCCGCTGTTCATGCTGGCCTAGTTATCCACAGGATGCCGGTTCCGGCATCGATTCGTCCCGTTAACTTCGGGATCCATCCACAAGTTATCCACATGTGCAAAGGGGCGTATCGGATGGGGCGCGTGGGCGTCAAGTCGGTCGTTCGGGGGACAACGGGGGCCGAGGGGCGAGGGGCTCGTCTGCGACATCGCGGGGCGTGGTGGCGGGCTGCGGGATGCTCGGGTCGTTCGCGGAGGGTCCCTCCCGGCTTCGCCGGGGCCCTCCCGATGCTCTCGACCCGAGCATCCCTCCGCCCTCCTTCGGATGAGATCGCATCATCCGACTACTGAGAAGGGGGAGGGAAGGGCGGCAGCGTCGGCTTCGCCGACGACTGCGCCAGGAACGGGGAAGGCGCGCGGTGGGCAGGGTCGGCTTCGCCGACGACTGCGCGACGAAGGTCAGCGGGGGCAGCGTCGGGCTTCGCCCGACGGCTGAAGGTGAGGGAAGGAAGGGAAGGGAAGGTCAGCGGCGGCCGAGTTGAGTGGTGATCTCGGTGACCTGGTTGTAGATGGAGCGGCGCTCCTTCATGAGCTCGCTGATCTTCTTGTACGCGTACATCACGGTGGTGTGATCGCGGTTGCCGAAGAGCTGGCCGATCTTGGGCAGGGAGAGGTTCGTGCGCTCGCGGCACAGGTACATCGCGATCTGTCGGGCCGTCGCGATCTGCTGCGAGCGGCTCGAGCCGTAGAGGTCGTCGACCGTGAGCTTGAAGTACTGCGCCGTCGCGGTGATGATGTCCGTCGGCGAGATGATGTTGTCCTCGGCGGTGTCGACGATGTCGCGCAGCACGGTCTGGGCCAGAGCGATGTCGAGAGACGAGCGGTTCAGGCTCGCGAACGCCGACACGCGGATGAGAGCGCCCTCGAGCTCACGGATGTTCGACGACACGACCGTCGCGATGTACTCCAGTACCTCGTCCGGAATGTGCAGTGCCTCGCTCTGCGCCTTCTTGCGGAGGATCGCGATGCGGGTCTCCAGGTCGGGCGCCTGCACATCGGTGATGAGTCCCCACTCGAAGCGACTGCGCATCCGATCCTCGAAGCCGGTCAGGTGCTTGGGCGCCACATCGCTGGTGATGACGACCTGCTTGTTGTGATCGTGCAGCGTGTTGAAGGTGTGGAAGAAGGCCTCCTGCGTCTCCGCACGGCCCTGCAGGAACTGGATGTCGTCGATGAGGAGGATGTCGACATCACGGTAGCGGGCCTGGAACGCGGATCCGCGGTTGTTGGCGATCGAGTTGATGAAGTCGTTCGTGAACTCTTCGCTCGAGACGTACCGGACCTTGACTCCGGAGTAGAGGGACTGCGCATAATCCCCGATCGCGTGCAGCAGGTGGGTCTTCCCGAGACCGGAGTCGCCGTAGATGAACAGCGGGTTGTAGGCCTTCGCCGGTGCCTCGGCCACGGCGACCGCGGCGGCATGGGCGAAACGGTTGGACTGTCCGATGACGAAGTTGTCGAAGGTGTACTTCGGGTTGAGTCGCGACTCGTGGCGGATCGCGGTCGGCTGCTCGATGGGCGATTCGACGCGCGGTGTCTCGATGCGGGCGAAGTCCGGCACGGCGATGGGTGCGGTCGGCTGATCGGCGAGCTCATGGTTCACCACGACCCGGAACGAGGTGACCTCTCCCCCCGCCTGCGCGAGACCCTCCATGAGGGGGATGCGGAGCCGCTTGTTGATCTGCGCCGCGGTGAGATCGTTGGGCACGTCCAGATAGAGCGTGGTCCCCATGACGCCGGCCGGCACGGCCAGGGAGAGGAAGCCGTGCAACTGCGGCGTGACACGATCATCGTCCGCCAGGACCTCGAGCACCTCGTTCCAGACCGGGACGTCGGGATGGACAGGCGAGGACATGGCGCTCCGTGCGGGGGACGGTCGGAGAGTCGCCGAGCGGCCGGCCCCCCTGTGGATAACTTCGGATGCCACGGTAGTCATCGCGGCTGAGAAGGGCAACCTGCCGCGGAAATCCGGCGGGCGTGTTGGACGAGCCCGGGTGCACGGCCTTGTGGATAATGGCTGTGCGGATCGGGTGCCACGGTGGGAGCCGGCACGCGGGGATTTGCCCTGCGTGTCTGACTGACGTACCCTAAATCGGTTGACTTATGCCCATTTGGGCAGTTCCCCATGTCTCCGGTCGATCCGTATCCGGTGACTGACTTCCCGGAGTGATCCATGAGCAAGCGCACCTTCCAGCCCAACAACCGTCGCCGCGCCAAGAAGCACGGCTTCCGCGCCCGCATGCGCACGCGCGCCGGCCGCAGCATCCTGTCGGCCCGCCGTGCGAAGGGCCGCACCGAGCTCTCGGCGTAACCCGCCGTGCTCGCCCGCCCGCACCGTCTGACCCGCGGCGATGACTACCGGATGGTGGTCCGACGCGGTTCCCGGTGCGGTGGCGCGCGCGTCGTCACGTCTCTGTTGACGACCGGCGATGCGGAGCGAGCGGCCCGGTTCGGGTTCATCATCAGCAAGCAGGTGGGTAACGCTGTGATCCGCAACACCGTGCGACGTCGGCTGAAAGCCGTGTGCGCGCAGTTGCTCAGCGAGATCCCTCAGGGCACGGATGTCGTCATCCGTGCCCTTCCTGCATCCGCGACCGCCTCGTTCTCGGAGCTGCGCGCCGATGTCGAGCGCTGCGTCCGTCGACTCTCCCCACCGGTGACGGCGTGAGCGCGCTGCCGTCGTACGCCACCGGGCACGGGCATCTGCACGCCGAGGACATCGTGCGGAGCATCCCGCTGATCCCCCGTAACCTCGTGCTCGGTTTCCTCGCCGGATATCGCAAGGTCATCTCCCCGCTGTACGGGGATGTGTGCGCGTACTACCCCTCCTGTTCCGCCTACGCTGTAGGTGCGGTGCAGCAGCACGGTGCGGTGAAGGGAGCGATGCTCTCGGCATGGCGCATCCTCCGCTGCAATCCCTGGACTCGGGGCGGCGTCGACGACGTCCGCCCGCACAAGCATTTCCGCTACGACCTGACCGCAAGCGGTTTCGTCGTTCCTCTTCGAAAGGACTGAACAGTGGGTCTTGACCTTCTGCTCGCCTCCGCGACACCGACGGACGCTCCCGCGAACACCGGATTCGATCTGCTCGGCACGATCCTGTGGCCCCTGAAGTGGGCGGTCGAGGCCGTGCTCGTCTTCTGGCACTGGCTCTTCACCGCCGTCGGCCTTCCGGCCGCCGCCGGCCTCACCTGGATCCTGTCGATCGTCGGTCTGGTGATCGTCGTGCGTGCCGCGGTGTTCCCGCTGTTCGTCCGACAGATCAAGAGTCAGCGGAAGATGATGGAAATCGCTCCTGATCTGCGGAAAGTTCAGGAGAAGTACAAGGGCAAGAAGGATCAGCTCTCTCGCGAGGCGATGAGCCGCGAGACCATGGCGCTGTACAAGAAGCACGGCACGACGCCGATGTCGAGCTGTCTTCCGCTGCTGGTGCAGATGCCGATCTTCTTCGCCCTGTTCAGCGTGCTCAACGATGTGACGAAGCACGCCGTCGCGGGTCAGGGCGGCGTCGGGCTCCTGAGTCCGGAGCTCACGAAGGAGTTCTACGACGCCACGATCTTCGGGTCGGTGTCGCTGCACGGCACGCTGGGCAACGCGATCGAGACCCAGAACGTCACGGCGATCGTCCTGCTGGTGATCCTCGTCGTGCTGATGATCGCCTCCCAGTTCTTCACGCAGCTGCAGATCATCTCGAAGAACCTGTCGCCCGAGGCCAAGACCGGCCAGGCGTATCAGATGCAGAAGATCATGCTCTACATCCTGCCGCTGGGCTTCATCTTCTCCGGCGTCTTCTTCCCGCTCGGTGTCGTCGTGTATTGGTTCGTCTCGAACCTGTGGACCATGGGACAGCAGTTCCTCGTGATCCGCGAGATGCCGACCCCGGGTTCTGAGGCGGCCAAGGCCCGCGAGGAGCGCCTGGCGCGCAAGGGCAAGGCCATCAACTCCGAGGGCAAGGTCGTCCCGATGGCCGCCTACGAGGCGGAGCAGAAGCGGATGCTCGAGGAAGCCGAGAAGGCCAAGGCGGAAGCACCCAAGCGGCAGCAGCCGGTCGGCAAGAAGCGCGCCAAGAAGAAGGGCAACAACTGATGAGCGTCGAGAACGTCACCGAGCGCACGGCCCCGAGCGTCGCCGACCTCGAGGCGGAGGGCGATGTCGCAGCCGACTTCCTGGAGGAGCTGCTCGACATCGCGGACATCGACGGCGACCTCACGCTGGATGTCCGACAGGGACGCGCCTACGTCTCGGTGGAGGCGGAGGGTGAGGGCATCGAACTGCTCTCCGCGCCGGACACGGTCCAGGCTCTGCAGGAGCTCACACGTCTGGCGGTCCAGAGCAAGACCGGTGCATTCTCCCGGCTCATCCTGGACATCGGAGGCTCGCGCGACGCCCGTCGTCGTCAGCTCGAGAAGCTGGTCGATGCCGCCGTCGTGAAGCTCGACGAAGGTGCATCGCAGGCATCTCTGCCCTCGATGTCCAGTTACGAGCGCAAGCTCGTCCATGACATCGTCGCGGATCGCGGACTCACCTCGGAGTCGTACGGTGAAGGCGCGGACCGCCACACCGTCATTCGCCGGCACTGATGTTTCACGTGAAACATCGGGGAGCCGTCGATGAGTGACGTCGAGATCGAGCCGGCTGTCGCCGCGGACCTCGTCGGCGAAGGAATCGAGGTCGCACGAGCCTTCACGGCTGCGCTGGTCGAGCAGGGCGAGGAGCGCGGACTCATCGGCCCGCTGGAGCTCCCGCGGATCTGGACACGCCACATCCTGAACTCGGCGATCGCCGCTCCCCTCATGCATGGTTCGGTCGCAGACATCGGTTCCGGCGCCGGCCTGCCGGGCATCGTGCTCGCGATCGCACGGCCGGACGTCCGCTTCACGCTCATCGAGCCGATGGAGCGACGCGTTGCCTGGCTCGACGAGCAGGTGGCTTCCCTGGCGCTGACGAACGTCGAGGTGGTGCGCGCACGCGCCGAGGAAGCACGGCGGCAGCGTGAGTTCGACGTCGTCACAGCTCGCGCGGTCAGTGCGCTGCGTACGTTGATCCCCCTGACCGCACCGCTTGCGCGCGATGGCGGAGAGCTCGTGCTGCTCAAGGGTGCCAACGCCACCAACGAGATCGAGGCCGCTCAGAAGCCCGTCAAGAAGTACCTGCTCTCGGACGTGCGCGTCGAGGTGCTGGGGGAGGGCGTGCTGTCGGAGACGACGCGCGTCGTTCGGGCTGTCGTTCGGGGGTAGTTCGGGTGTCTTCGGTCGTCGGTTGATGCGGCTGAGGGGCTGATGAGCGGTTGGTGGCGGGCGGAGGGATGCTCCGTTCGTTCGCGGAGGGTCCCTCCCAGCTTCGCTGGGGCCCTCCCGATGCTCACTCTCGGAGCATTCCTCCGCCCTCTTCCGGGATGGACACGCGCCTGTACACGCGCGCGTGGCGTTGGGGCGGGAGGGGAGGGGCAGCGTCGGCTTCGCCGACGGCTGCGGCATGAGCGGGGGAGGCTTCGGCGGATGTTTCACGTGAAACGGCCGGAGCGATGCCGACGACGTCGTTGAATATGGATGGGCGTGGGGTGGACCTGCGGTGGGCGGTCATGATCACGCGGCGATCTGGCGGTGACGGGCGAGCGATCGCGTGATGGCGGGGTGGATGTTTCACGCGGAACAGGATCACCCGGCTTCGGGCCACGGCATCGCGGACTACGAGTCTGGGGCGCGGGACGGGTGGTCCCAGTCGGCGCTCGATTCGTCGCGCGATGCCGCATCGCACGGACGATCGGTGTGGGCATGTCGTGCGATGGTGGTGCGAGAGTGTTTCACGTGAAACGGATTGCTGACCTCAGGGTCAGGATGACCGAGAGCAGGGGCGACAGTGGACTACCGGAGAGTTCGCGTGCCGGTGGAACTGTGGTGGCGGGCGGACGGTGCCGTCGACAACAGCATGGCCGTCGATGCTGTCGACGGAGACGTCATCACTTTGATGAACGGGGCATGTGTACGTGATGCGGGATGGCGCGCTTCCACAGAGCATGCGGGAGAGCGCGCGGCGTGCACGGTTGGCCTCCACCTGCTCGCCAGTTGTCGATCGTCCTTGGGCGTGAGCAATGGGTCTGGCTGCATTCTCGGTTGCGACGGTGGTCATCGTCTAGGGGTGAGGACGGGGAGCTCGTGAGACTCATTCGTCAGCAGCTCGACCTTGAGAGCCGTTCCACGTGAAACGTCGTGGGATCTGTGCCTGAGGCCGGTTCGTTTCGGCTGTTGCAGTACCGCCGAGAAGAGAAGGCCCGCCTGGCCGAATCGACACCGCTGCACGGCCTCTCCCTTTGGTGCACTCAACGGTACGTCCTCGGTTCGCGTGAGTGGAACGGCAGGTCAGTGCGGGGGATTTAGCTCGTTCCCAATGTTGCCCGCCGGCCATCCGAGACAACGTGGTCACCCGCCGCAGAGTCCCGCCCACCTCACCCCAAGGCGCCAGCGGGTCGATCTGGTTAGTGTTGTCCCGCTCCCGCTGCGGCGTGATCAATCTCGCGGGGCGAGTCGTCCTGTTGCCGTGGCTGTGCCCCGGAGGTCATCTCCCCCGTTTCACGTGAATCACACCGTCGAACCCACGCCTCCACCCCCGACTTGCGCGATTCGCCCGCCGGGGGAGCGCATGGTGCTCGTACCGAACCCGCCCTTGGGTTCTGCTCTGAGGATCCACTCCGCCGACGCGCGCGCCGATCCACCCCTACCTACCGTTTCACGTGAAACACCCCGCGCGCAGTCGTCGGCGAAGCCGACGCTGCCTCCCCTCTCCCTCCCCTCTTCGCTGTCCCGCCGCGGCCCCCGGCTTCGTCCTGAAAGGGCGCAGGGGTGTCGTCGTGAGAGCATCGGGAGGGCCCCAGCGAAGCTGGGAGGGACCCTCCGCGAACACGACGACACCCCGGAGCCCGGCACCATCCCGGAACGGCCCCGTCAGGCTGAACATCAACGTCCCTCGCCTCGATTAGAGTGGAACGCGGCCCCGAAAGGAGTGGATGTTTCACGTGAAACAACCCGAACAGGCACCGAACGATGGCTTCGGGATGGACACCCCACTCGCCCGCGAAATCGCCGATCTGAGCGCGCGCCGGCGGGCCCTGGAGGACATCTCCCTCGACTTCGACGGCTCCCAGACCCGCGTCCTGACGATCTCGAATCAGAAGGGCGGAGTCGGCAAGACGACCACGGCGGTGAACATCGCGTCCGCCCTGGCGAACCTGGGCGCCCGCGTGCTCGTGATCGATCTGGACCCGCAGGGCAACGCATCGACGGCGCTCGGCATCCCGCACAGCGCTGAGGTCACGAGCATCTACGACGTGCTGATCAACGACGTCCCGCTCGCCGAGATCGTGCAGCCGAGCCCGGAATCCGAGAACCTGTTCTGCGCGCCCAGCACGATCCACCTCGCCGGCGCCGAGATCGAGCTCGTGGCGCAGGTCGCCCGCGAGCATCGGCTCGGACGTGCACTCGAGGCGTACATCGCCGAGAACCCGCTCGACTTCGTGATCATCGACTGCCCGCCGTCCCTCGGACTGCTGACGATCAACGCGTTCACCGCGGCCTCCGAGGTGTTCATCCCGATCCAGTGCGAGTACTACGCCCTGGAGGGACTCAGCCAGCTCCTCGGCAGCATCCAGATGATCCAGAAGCATCTGAACCCGAAGCTGCATCTGTCCACGATCCTGCTCACGATGTACGACGGTCGTACGCGTCTCGCGCAGCAGGTCGCGGACGAGGTCCGTGGGCACTTCCCGGAGCAGGTGCTCCACACCGTCATCCCCCGGTCGGTCCGGGTCTCCGAGGCGCCGAGCTTCGGGCAGACGGTGATCGGCTATGACGGGACCTCGGCCGGCGCCATCGCGTACCGCGAGGCGGCCGTCGAGATCGCGCAGCGCACCGCAGCGCGCACCAGCAGCACACAGAGCAAGGAGAACTGATGGCGAAGCGAACCGGACTCGGACGGGGGATCGGCGCTCTGATCCCCACGACGGAGCAGACCGAGCGGCCCGTCGACGTCTTCTTCCCCGGCGCGAAGATCACACCCGCGGCCCCGGTCGAGACGGAGGAGACCCCCGAGCTCGCCGCAATCCCCGGCGTGCGTCTGATCCAGGTGGACCCTCACCAGATCGTCCCGAACCCGCGGCAGCCGCGCAGCCACTTCGACCCCGAACATCTCGCCGAGCTCGTCCACAGCGTGCGGGAGTTCGGCGTGCTGCAGCCGGTCGTGGTCCGCACGAACGCGGACGGCGCGTACGAGCTCATCATGGGCGAGCGGCGCACACGAGCCGCCCGCGAGGCCGGGCTCGAGACGATCCCCGCGATCGTCCGAGACACCACCGACGAGGATCTGCTCCGCGACGCCCTGCTCGAGAACCTGCACCGGTCGGAGCTGAATCCCCTGGAAGAGGCATCCGCCTACCAGCAGCTCCTGGAGGACTTCGGCATCACGCAGGAGGAGCTCGCCGGTCGGATCGGACGGTCGCGACCGCGGATCAGCAACACCATCCGTCTGCTGAAGCTGCCCGTTCCGGTGCAGCAGCGCGTGGCCGCCGGCGTGCTCTCGGCCGGTCACGCGCGGGCGATCCTCAGCCTCGATTCCCCCGAGGCCATGCAGCGCCTCGCCGACAAGATCATCAACGAGGACCTGTCTGTCCGTGCCGCGGAGGAGGCCGCCAAGGCGACCCCTCGGGATGCCGGGACGAAGGCTCCGAAGCCGCAGCCCGGTGCCCGACGCGCCTATCTCGACGAGGTCGGCAGCAAGCTCGGCGACCGCCTGAACACGCGCGTCAAGGTGAACCTCGGATCGCGAAAAGGCCAGGTCGTCATTGATTTCGCTTCGATTCAGGATCTCAACCGCATCCTGGCCGAACTGGGGGAGGACGGCTACGGTTCCTGACGGATCCGCGCCAACCCGCACCGATCGGCCCGCGGCGCAATAGACTCGGCCGGGAACGGGGGATCGACATGTCGGAGCAGAGAGCGACCGGTCGCATCAGCGGACGGGTCATCGGAATCAGCATCGCGGCGGCCCTGGGCGGCTTCCTCTTCGGGTTCGACACGGCGGTGATCAACGGCGCCGTCGACGCCCTGGCCGGAGCGTTCGACCTGGGGCCCGCGCTCCAGGGATTCGCCGTCTCATCGGCGCTCCTCGGATGTGCGGTCGGCGCGTGGTTCGCCGGGTCGCTGGCGAACAAGTGGGGCCGTATCCCGGTCATGGTGATCGCGGCGATCATGTTCCTGGCCTCCTCGATCGGCTCGGGACTCGCGTTCGGGGTCATCGACCTGATCGTGTGGCGCGTCATCGGCGGACTCGGCGTCGGGGCGGCATCCGTCATCGCGCCCGCCTACATCGCCGAGGTCTCGCCGGCCCGCATCCGCGGCAGGCTCGGATCCCTCCAGCAGCTCGCGATCGTGCTCGGCATCTTCGCCGCGCTGGTCTCCAACGCGATCCTCGCCAATGTCGCGGGCGGCGCATCCTCCGTGCTCTGGTGGGGGCTGGATGCCTGGAGATGGATGTTCATGGCGGAGGCCGTGCCGGCGATCGTCTACGGCGTGATGGCGCTGCGTCTTCCCGAGTCCCCGCGCTTCCTCGTCGCCCGAGGACAACTCGACAAGGCCTCGCAGGTCCTGTACGACTTCACCGGTGAGACCGACGTGAATCTCAAGATCCAGGAGATCAAGGCGACGATCAACACCGAGAAGCACGAGTCCCTCCGAGACCTCCGCGGCAACCGGCTCGGTCTGAAGCCGATCGTGTGGGTGGGCATCCTGCTGAGCGTCTTCCAGCAGTTCGTCGGCATCAACGTGATCTTCTACTATTCGACGACGCTGTGGCTGTCCGTGGGATTCGATGAATCCAACGCCCTGCTCACCTCGGTGATCACGTCGATCACGAACATCGTCGTGACGATCGTCGCGATCCTGCTCGTCGACAAGGTCGGCCGTCGCCCCATGCTCCTGATCGGCTCGATCGGCATGACCATCACGCTCGGCCTCATGGCCGTCGCTTTCTCGTTCGGGACCCTCGAGAACGGCAGTGTCGTCCTGCCGCAACCCTGGTCGCTGATCGCGCTCGTCTGCGCCAACGGATTCGTGGTGTTCTTCGGTGCGACATGGGGACCGCTCGTGTGGGTGCTCCTGGGGGAGATGTTCCCGAACTCGATCCGCGCCGGCGCCCTCGCGGTCGCCGCCGCCGCCCAGTGGATCGCGAACTTCTTCATCTCGACGACCTTCCCCGCCTTCGCCGAGATCGGGCTGACTTTCGCCTACGGCTTCTACGCGTTCTTCGCGGCCCTGTCGTTCTTCTTCGTGTACTTCCAGGTTCCCGAGACGAAGGGCCGGGAGCTGGAGACCATGACGGATGTCGTGGAGATCACGCGCCGAGGACATCCCAAGCGCGCGTAGGCTTGTTCAGTGACCGAAGCCATTCCCCGCCGAGCCAGCCTCGAAGTCCTGCGCGCAGAAGCCGCCGACGAACTGGCCG
This sequence comes from Microbacterium cucumeris, assembly GCF_058349845.2. Taxonomy (NCBI): domain Bacteria; kingdom Bacillati; phylum Actinomycetota; class Actinomycetes; order Micrococcales; family Microbacteriaceae; genus Microbacterium; species Microbacterium cucumeris. The sequence goes on along the minus strand of NZ_JBYRIZ020000003.1, from coordinate 474,572 downwards.
TGCTCATTCAGGAACGGCTGCTCGGCGGTGAGGATCCGTGGGACTTCATGGAGGACCTCCCCAGCGTCGATGAACTCGTCGTGTATCTGCTGCGCGCCGACAACATCGCGGCGAACGACGGCGTGCGGCCGAACGCGGCCCGGCATTACCGTGTGCTGCGGCAGATCGCGCTGGAGTATCCGCAGCTGACGCCGGCGGTGTGGAAGCTCCTGGGCGATGGGCCGAAGTACCGGCGGTGGGATGCGTCGATCGCCGACGCCTCGTAGGGGGCGTTTCGCGATCGCTGAATGAATGAGCGGGGAGCTCGGCTTCGCCATCGCGGGGGAGAGAGACACGGGACTCGGCTTCGCCATCGCGGGACACACGCCGGGCTCCGGGATGCTCCCCTCGTTCGCGGAGGGTCCCTCCCAGCTTCGCTGGGGCCCTCCCGATGCTCTCTCCGGGGAGCATCCCTGCGCCCTCTCTGGGAGAGGAACGGATCGTTGGCGATCCATCGGAGAGGGGGAGGAGAAAGGGAGAGGGGAAGGTGCAGGCCGGGGTTCATGCCGGAAGCGGCATGTTTTGCGAATGAGCGCGAAGAGCGCCGGTCTTCGACAAATGACGAAGGCCCGCGCCTCCGGGGGAGGGCGGGCCTTCAGGGTCTTCGGGGACGATCAGCCGATGAACTCGGCGAGGTCCTGCTCGAGGGCGAACTTCGGCTTGGCGCCGATGATCGTCTTGCGCTCCTCGCCGGCGGAGAACACCTTCATCGCCGGGATCGAGGTGATCTGGTACTTCATCGCCAGCTCGGGGTTCTCGTCCACGTTGAGCTTGAGGATCGTGATCTTCTCGGGATGCTCGGACTGGATCTGGTCGAGCACCGGTGCGACCATGCGGCACGGACCGCACCACTCCGCCCAGAAGTCCACCAGAACGGTGCCCTCGGCCTGCAGCACATCCTGATCCCACGTCGCCTGGCTCGTCGCCTTAGCAGTCATCAGCCTTCTCCTTGATTCGAGGTCTCACCTGCACCAACAGCAGGCAGAGGGAAAGTGTTCCCGGGTCAGCCGACGATGATCTCGGCGGCCTCCGCAGCCGGCACCTCGACCGAGGCATCCTCGAGATCCGCGAGGAAGTGCTCGGCGTCCAGAGCCGCGACGGTACCGGAGCCCGCGGCGGTGACCGCCTGGCGGTAGTGCGGGTCGATGACATCACCCGCGGCAAAGACCCCGGGCTTCGACGTCACGGACGAACGGCCGTCGACCCAGATCGTGCCTTCGTCGGTGAGGTCCAGCTTGCCGTGCACGAGATGCGTGCGCGGGTCGTTGCCGATCGCGATGAACAGGCCGTCGAGCGCCAGGTCGCGCATCGACCCGTCCACCGTGGAACGCAGCTGCACGCCCGAGACAGAATCGCCGCCGAGGATCTCGGTCACCTCGCTGTTCCAGACGAACTCGATCTTCTCGTTCGCGAACGCGCGCTCCTGCATGATCTTCGAGGCGCGCAGCGTGTCCTTGCGGTGGATCACGTAGACCTTGTCCGCGAAGCGCGTGAGGAAGGTCGCCTCCTCCATCGCGGAGTCGCCGCCGCCGACGACCGCGATCGTCTTCTCGCGGAAGAAGAAGCCGTCGCACGTGGCGCACCAGGAGACGCCGTAGCCGGACAGGCGCTCCTCGCCCTCGATGCCGAGCTTGCGGTACGCGGAGCCGGTCGCGTAGATCAGAGCCCTCGTCTCGTGCTCGGTGCCCGAACCGAGCGTCACCTTCTTGACCGGACCGTCGAACTCCAGCGAGGTGACGTCGTCGTAGACGACCTCCGTGCCGAAGCGCTCGGCCTGCTGCTGCAGCTTCGCCATGAGGTCCGGGCCCTGGATGCCCTCCGGGAAGCCCGGGAAGTTCTCCACCTCGGTGGTGTTCATCAGCTCTCCGCCGACCTCGACCGAGCTGGCGATGAGCAGGGGCTCGAGATTGGCGCGAGCCGCGTAGATGGCGGCCGTGAAACCTGCCGGGCCGGACCCGATGATGATGACCTGACGCATGTGCTCTCCTCGTTCCACTGCTTCAACCCATGGTAACGGCGGGACATTCCCCCTGGCCGGAAGCCGCGGCTCACCGCCCGGGCAGGATCCGCTTCACCAGAGACCTCGCGACCTGCAGCTCCGGCGCGCGCAGGACCCACAGAAACACGACGTAGACCGCGACGCTGACCGCGGCGATGATCCCCGCCCCGAGCACGCCCAGGATCTTGTCCGCCGTCGTCCATCCGCCGACGCCGCCCAGCAGCACGAAGACGCCCCACCCGGCGGCTGCGGCGGGAACGCCTGCGAGCACGAACCGACCGATCGACAGCATCCACCGTCCGGTCTCGAGCGAGCCGAGGCGGCGCCGCAGCAGGATCGTCGCGACGACCGTCTGCACCGTGCCGGCCACCGACTGGCCGAGCGCGACCGCCGCCGCGAGCAGCGTGATCGGGAGGACGTCGCTCGCCGACAGCCACCAGGCGATCGTCGCCGTCAGCGCCACGAGGACGCACTGGAACAGCGTGAAGAAGAACGGGGTCCGGGTGTCGCCGTACGCGTAGAACGTGCGCTGCACGATGAACAGCACGGCCAACGGCAGCAGACCGACGAGGTAGCAGATCAGCACGACCGCGGCGTCGACGGCATCCGAGGACGAGTTCGTGAACACGCGCGACGCCGGCACGGCGGCCGCCACGACGGCCGCCAGTGCGCCCACGAGGAAGAACCCGAGGGTCCGGATGCTGCGCGAGACGTCCGCCCGGACGTCGTCGTCCCGTCCGGCCGCCGCGTGCTCGGACAGCTGCGTGAAGTAGGGGGTGCCGATCGAGTGCACGATGATCGAGTACGGCAGCATGAAGATGAGCCAGGCGTTGTTCATCACCGTGACGGCCGCGCCCTCGCCGGATGCCTCGTTGGCCACCCAGTTCTGATAGAACCCGGCCGCCATGCTCGACAGCGCCATGAGCAGCGTCCACCCGGCGACCCGTCCCACGTTGCCGAGACCAACGCCGCGCCAGCGGAAGTCCACCTTCAGAGCGAGCCCGGTCCGCCGCCAGAACAGCAGCAGGATGCCGGCCTGCACGGCGATCCCGACGGTGGCCGTCCCGCCCAGCCAGGCGACCATGTCGGGAGTCCAGGCGGCGACGTCGACGAGATCGCCGCCGAAGATCGCTCCGATCAGGAGGAAACCGATGATCGAGATGATGTTGTTCGCGATCGGCGCCCACGTGAACGGGCCGAAGATCCGCTTCGCGTTCAGCGTCTCGCCCACGAGCGCGTACAGCCCGTAGAACAGGATCTGCGGCAGGCACCAGTACGCGAAGGCGGTGGCCAGGGCGAGCTGCTCGACGTTGTCGGCCTTCAGCTGCAGGGTCACCAGCCAGGGCGCTGCCACCGTCGCCGCGGCGGTCGCGACGACGAGCACCACGGTGCCGAGCGTGAAGAGCTTGGAGATGAAGGCGTTGCCGCCGTCCGCGTCCGCGCTGGCCTTGACGATCTGCGGCACGATCACCGCGGTCAGCACCCCGACGGAGATGAGGTTGAACACGCTGTTGGGCAGCTGGTTGGCGATCGCGAACGCGTCGGCGGCCTGCGACCCGACGGAGCCGATCACTCCCACGAGGACGATGGTCCGCAGGAGTCCCGTCAGACGGGAGACGAGGGTTCCCGCGCCCAGCAGCGCGCTGGCCCGGCCGAGGCTGGTCATCGATCTCCTTCGTCGGATGCCGAGGCGGCATCGCGCGCATCCGAGGGCTCGGGAGCGGACTCCGTTGCCGCGCTCTCCTCCGCCCGCGTGCGGCGCCTCCGGCGCACCGTGCGCACCACCCCGAAGACGAGAAGCAGGACGATGACGGTCGCGAGGATGCCGAGTCCGATGTTCTCCCACTCGGCGCGCACCGTGACGTCGGCGGTCTGCGGCTCCCCGATCGGGACACCGGTGGGACTGGTCAACGAGAAGCGCACCTGCAGCTCGCCGCTCGCGACGCGGGACTCCACCGGCACGAGCACCCGGGTGCTGTTCTGGGCGAGGGCTTCGACCTGCGTGTACGGTTCGATCGCGATGCGCGAATCAGAGGGCCGCACCTCGAGCTCGAGCTGCACGGGCCAGGGCAGGTCGTTGCGGATCCACACGGGCAGCGACACATTGGCGCTGACCAGCTGGATGGGGGCCGGCTCCTGCACCGCGACCGAGTCCAGCGTGCCCACCGTGGCCGCCCGGTGGTCGGCGTACTCGGCGTCGAAGGCGGCGTCGCTCAGTCCGACGCCGATGAGCCGCAGGATCCGGATGCGCTCCGGTGCGAGCAGCACCTGGGGATCGGCGAGAATCGTCGCGAACGCCTCGAGGGCGTCCTCGTCCGCCAGCAGCGTCGTGAGCTTCGAGGCCCGATCCGCGTCGGGTTCCGCCTGCAGGGAGGTCTCGGCGGGGGGTGTCGCCTGCAGCGCGTGCAGCGGCACGGCACTGCTGGTCTCGATGACGGCGCGCAGCGCCTCGGCGGAGCGCGTCTCGTCGCGGTCCAGGCCGATCAGGATGCCGGAGGCCGGTGCGCCCGCGAAGGACAGCGCCGCGTTCGCCTCCGCCAGGAGTTCCTCCCGGACGTCCGCGTCGGGTTCCGCCGCTGCCGCGGACATCGCGGCGGACACCTCGGCATGCGTCACGAGCACGGCGGCGTCCCCGACGCGCGCGTGCGCTCCGGCACCCGGGTCGGCGACCGAGGTCGACGGCAGGATCGTCGTCGCGGCGGTGCCGAGGTACGCATCGAAGGTCGCGAGATCGGCCGTCGTGACGTCGCCGCGGGGCCACAGGATCCCGTCGAGCTCGCCGCGCATCGCCGTGAGGTCGGCGAGCTCGGGAAGCTGCACCTCGGTTCCCGGGGTGGGCGACGGGGTGGGCGTCGGTGTCGGATCCTCGGCCACGGGGAAGTCGGCGACGTCCATGAAGGTGTCGAGAGTCGTCGGTCCCAGCAGCGCCGGCAGGCCGGCGTGCGCCTGCGTCGCGGCATCCGCATCGCCGAACTGGAGCGCGAAGGTCTCGTTCGGAAGCCTCTCGAGCTTCTCCAGCCAGGCGATCGCCGTGGCGGGAGCGCTGTCGCCGAGAGCGCGGATCGCGGCGGGGATCGCGGGGTCCACCGCGAGCACGGCCGCCGTGCCCGTCACACCGTCCAGTTGCGCCGCGAGGGCGCCGTCCGCCGCCGTGAGCGCCGTCAGCTCGTCGACGCTGAGCAGGCCGCCGGACGCCGGTGTGGCAGTGATCGGGACGACGACGGAGATCTGCGGCGCGGCGCCGGCACGCACGGTGAGCACCGACCGCACGGTGAGCGCCCATCCGGTGCCGTTGGTCGTCGTCGCGCCGGAGAGCTCGGAGCTGACCGGATAGACCCCGGGGGCGAGTCGCTGTACGAGGTCCGAGGTGGCGGCGACGGGGGTCTCGAGGGAGGCCTGCGAGGCGACCGGGGCCGTCGGAGCGGAGAACAGTGTGGTCGGCGCCCCCGAGGAGACGCCGGAGTTCAGCCAGGACGTGACGGCCGCGGAATCCGCGAGCGGCGTCGTTCCGAGCTCGAGGGAGACGCGTGCGGCCGAGAGCTCCTGAGCGGTGCCGTTCTCGATCGTGACGGTGCCCGACAGCGGCGCTCCCGCGGTGATCGCCCCATGTCCGCCGAGTTCGAGGCCCAGGGTCACCGTGCCGCCCGTGGCCGGGTCGTCCGCCGTGTCCGCCACGGCCGGACCCGGGCTGCCGAGGACGCCGAGCACCACGGCGAGGGCGGCGACGACGAGCGCCGCGACAACGCGGACGGAGAGACGCCGACGCGCGCGCGGAGCTGCAGAGGGGATGATCACGGTCTCGGGGTCTTCCTCGAACGCGGCGAGCGGTTCGTGAGTGCGGACCCTGTGATTCTAGGCGCGGCGGTGATCCGAACCCTGAAGGCGCGTAGAGTGACGGCCGTGTCCGACACCCCCGCCCCCGCACCGGATCCCCGGTTCGCTGCGCTCCTCGCCGCCGACCTCGATGCCGCCGACTTCCGATCCGAACCGTTGCGTCGCCTGTGGGGAGAGGAGGCGGATGACGCGCTCGGCCGCGGGCTGCGAGCCCCGATCCTGCGCGCGATCGACGGGGATCGCTCGCCGCTCGCGACCCTCGGGCGCCTGTTCGTCCTCGGCATCCCCCAGCCCATCGCCGACGTGGCCGAGGCGCTCGCGCGGATCGGAATCGACGGCCTCGCGACGCTCGGCCTCGCCAGGACGGATGCCGAGGCCTCCGTCGTCCGACCGCTGGCGCTGGTGCGCCCGCAGTCCTTCGTCGACGCGGACGGCGTGGGGGAATGGTGGATCGCCAGTGACCTCGACGAGGTCGCCCTCGGAACGGCCCTGCCCGCCGATCACGTGCTCGGCGTCGGCGGGGCGTCGCGGACGCTCGCCGAACTCGTCATCCCCCAGCCCGTCGGCCGCGCGCTCGACCTCGGCACCGGCTGCGGCATCCAGGCCCTCCTGGTCGCGCGCCACGCGGGAACGGTCGTCGCGACCGACATCTCCGCGCGGGCTCTCGCCTTCGCGGAGCTGAACGCGCAGCTCAACGGCGTCCGCAACATCGAGTTCCGGCACGGCAGCCTGTTCGAGCCGGTGGCCGGAGAGGCCTTCGATCTGGTGGTGTCCAACCCGCCGTTCGTCATCACCCCGCGCGTCGACGGCGTTCCCGCCTACGAATACCGCGACGGCGGACTCGTCGGCGACGCCCTCGTCGAGGAGTTCGTGCGGGCCGTACCCGCGCATCTGACGGCCGGGGGCGTCGCGCAGCTGCTCGGCAACTGGGAATCCCGTGCGGGGGCGGCGGGACTGGATCGCCTGGCCTCGTGGGTCCCGTCGGACCTCGACGCATGGGCGATCGAGCGCGAGGAGCTGTCGCCTCTCGGGTACGCCGAGCTGTGGATCCGCGACGGCGGGACGACGCCGCGGGATGCCGCGTTCACGCCCTTGCTGGAGGCCTGGCTCGAAGACTTCGCCGCACGGGGAGTGACCGCGGTGGGCTTCGGCTACGTGCTGTTGCGGCGCAGCATGTCGGGTGCCCCACCGCTGCGCCGGTTCGAGCACGTCGCACAGCCGATCTCGCAGCCCGGGCGCGCTCTGCAGGGCGGCCTCGCGGCCCACGACGCGCTCGCCGGAGGGATCCCTCAGACGCTGCTCGTCTCCGCCGACGTCACCGAGGCGCGTCATCTCCTGCCGGGCAACGACGACCCCAGCGTGATCGAGCTGCGCCAGGGCGGGGGGTTCGGCCGCACGGTCCCGGTGGATCCCGCACTCGCGGCGTTCGTCGGCGCCTGCGACGGCGACCTCACGGTGGCCCAGATCGTCGCGGCGCTCGCGGACCTCTTCGAGGTGCCGCTGGCGGATCTCTGGACGGACCTGGAACCCCGCATCCGGCAGCTGGTGCTGGACGGGTTCCTGCTGACCTCGACGGAACAGGAATAGCGGGCGCGTTCCATGCGTTCGAATGGATCATGAAGGCTTTCGGATTCCTCTCGTTCGGTCACTACGCCGACGTCCCCGGTTCGTCGACGCGCACCGCGGGCGACATGCTCCGCCAGACCATCGAGATCGCCGAGGGTGCAGACGAGATCGGCGTGAACGGCGCGTACGTCCGTGTGCACCACTGGGCCAGGCAGGCGGCGTCGCCGATGCCCCTGCTGACCGCGATGGCGGCACGGACGAAGCGCATCGAGGTCGGAACCGGCGTCATCGACATGCGCTACGAGAACCCGTATCAGTTCGCCGAGGAGGCGGCCGCGCTCGACTTCATCGCGGACGGTCGCATCGCCCTCGGCGTGAGCCGCGGGTCGCCCGAGACCGCGCTGCGCGGCTACGAGACCTTCGGCTACGTCGATGACCAGGACCCGGAGCGCGGCAGCGTGCTCGCACGCGACAAGTTCGACCTGTTCCTTCGCGCGATCGAGGGCGAGCGCGTCGCTCCCGGCGACCCGCGCATGGTCGGCGAGGGCCGGTACCTGGCGATAGAACCGCACTCGCCCGGTCTGCGCGACCGCATCTGGTGGGGTTCCGGGTCACGCGCGACGGCCGAGAGCACCGGACGCATGGGCCTGAACATGATGAGCTCGACCCTCGTCACCGAAGCCACCGGACAGCCGTTCCACGAGCTCCAGCGCGAGCAGATCGACCTCTTCCGCGCGGCCTACCGGGATGCCGGGCACACCGGGTCCCCGCGGGTGTCCGTGAGCCGCAGCGTGTTCCCGCTGGTGAGCGACATGGATCGCGCGTACTTCGGACTGCGCAGCGAGGACAGCGACGACCAGATCGGCATCATCGACGGCCTGCGCTCCACGTTCGGCAAGACCTACGCGGCCGAACCGGACGTGCTCATCTCGCAGCTGAAGCAGGACGAGGCGGTCATGGCCGCGGACACCCTCATGCTCACCATCCCGAACCAGCTCGGTCCTGCCTACAACCTGCACGTGCTGCAGGCGTTCGCGGAGCACGTCGCGCCGGCGCTGGGCTGGAAGCCGAACACCGAGGGTCCCGTCCAGGGCGACCCGGTCTAGGGCGAGGGGCCGCTACGCTGGCGGCATGACCTACGACGGCGGATACGACGACCCGCGCGTGGTGGCGGCGCGCCAGGAGCAGCAGCGACGCCAGTCCCGCTTCTTCGTGGCGTTCGCGCTCATCGAGGGCGGACTGCTCCTGGCCGCGGCCGTCCTCGTGTACGGCTTCGAGATCGTCGATCCCGACCAGGGCGTGTGGCTGCTCGTGGCGATCGCGGCGATCGGCGGAGTCGTGCTCAGCGCGTCCCTGCTCTCGATGTCCCGCCGCAACCTGCAGCAACTGCGCGACCTGGGCGTGCCGCCCGGACCCGCGCCGGGGGATCCCAACAACGCCGGCTGACTCTCAGCCCGCTCGGACGACCCGCTCCGCCGCGGCATCCGGATCCGGACGCGCCGCGACGAGCTTCACGATCGGGCCCAGCGCCGCCCGCACGCTGAGAAGTCGCATGACCGTCTCGCGCAGCCAGGCGACCGCGCGGCCGCGCCGGAACATGAGCTTCGCCAGCATCCGGGAGTTGGACTGCGCCGACTCGACGCGCGGCTTCTCAATGCGCTCCCACTCCGCCAGGACCGCGGTGAGGCTCTCGCGGTCGGCGTGCGAGAGCATGCGCGCCAGCATCCAGGCCGCCTCCATCGCCATGCCCGCACCGATGCCGGCCGTGGGCAGGAAGCCGGCTGCGGCGTCACCGATGAGGACGCCGCCGGGCAGCACCCAGCGCTCCGAACGCACGTCCTCGAGGTGCCAGAAGTACGGAGCCGGGTCGTCTGTGACGGCGTCCAGGGCCGCGGACAGCCGCGGCCCGACCTCGTCGAGTCGCTCGCGCACGTCGTCGACGAAGGCGGACGGGCCGACGCGGAGGTCGGGGATCGGCCCGCCGAGGAACACGCCGAGACGGTCCTTGACCGGATAGACGCCGAGGAAGAACCCGTCTCCCCACAGCTCCTCGCCGAGATCCGCGGAGCCGAGGTCGTCCGCCCACGCGACCCAGCCCGCCCACCCGGTGTCCAGGCGCTGTGCGGGCGTCGAGGAGAGCAGATCGCGCATGCGGGAGTGCATGCCGTCCGCGCCGATGACGAGATCGAACTCGCCGGTCCCCACCACCGCGCCGTCGCGGTCGACGAACTCCACCCGCGACCCGCCTGCGCCGTCCGGCTGCGCGGATCCCACCGTCGTGCCGTAGGTGATCGGGCAGCCGTTCGCGGTCAGCACGTGGACGAGCTCACCCCGGCCGATCCCGTTGTAGTCCCCGTAGACGCTGAGCAGCTCGCCCAGGGAATCCGTGCGCAGCGGCTTCCCGCGGTGCGCGCGGAAGCGGTAGCTCCGCAGCGGCGTGCTCTCCTCGCGATACCGCTCGCGGATGCCGAGGTCGATGAACACCTGGTCGACGAGCGGCATGAGCGCCAGCATGTAACCGGGGTGCTCCATCCGCGGCATCCGGTCGACCAGGACCGGGTGCAGGCCGTTGTGGCGCAGCAGCTGCGCCACCGTGAGTCCGGCCATTCCGGCACCGACCACGAGGACGCGCAAGCGGTCCTCCGTCTGAGCGGCGAGCTGGGTGTCGAGCGGGGTGGGGTCGAGCATGGTCCTCCTCTGGACCAGCTGGTCCACTTCCATCCTACGCCCAGAGTGGACCACCCGGTCCACTAGACTTTCCCGCATGACGGAACTGCGCGGTGCCCACCGGGAGGCGCTGATCGAGGCCACCGTCGCGGAGTTCGCGGCGGTGGGCTACGAGCGCGCGTCGCTGAACCGGATCATCCGGTCCGCCGGCATCAGCAAGAGCTCGTTCTACAACGCCGTCGGCTCCAAGGGCGAGTTGTTCGACGCGGTCGTCAGGATGCTGGTGGACGATGTCCGCGCGCAGTGGACGCCGCCGGCGCCCGCCGAGTTCGCAGCGCCGGATTTCTGGGAGCGTGTGGACGCCGTCCTCGCCGCCTTCGCCGAGCTCGGTCGGGGCAGGGCCCTGCCCCTGCTGGGACGGATCTTCTACCTGCCGGCGACGGGTGCGGCGGACGGCCGCGCCGACCTGCTCGCGGCCGTCGGCGCGTGGGTGACCGCCGTGATCAGCGCCGGTCGCGCGGCCGGCGCCGTCCGCGACGACATGCCGATCGACCTCCAGGCCGCGGCGGCGTTCGGGATGCTGCGGGGCGTCGACGAATGGGCGCTCGGAGCCGGGCCTCTTGCGCCGGCCGGCGCGTCGAGACCTCTCGGTGTTGACGAGACCTCCCGGTATCCGCGTGAATCAGATGGGGTCTCGTCGGGAACGAGAGGTCTCGACGGCGACGCGGCGGTCGGCCACGGCGCGGAGATCCTGGGCGGCGTCGAAAGGGAAGCGGCGGCTCCCGGCATCCTGCTGCGGCGGCTGCTCGGCACCTGAGGGCGCCCGGTACCCTGGAACCCATGCTCAACATGGCCGATGGCCTCGCTCGACTCGGCGCGCTCGCCGCCGCCCCGGTCGTCCGCACCCTCGCCGACGCCTTCGCGGCAGGCGGCTTCGAGCTCGCCGCCGTCGGCGGCCCCGTGCGCGACGCGCTTCTCGGACGCACGACGCACGACCTGGACTTCACCACGAACGCCTCGCCGGACGAGATCCTCGCGCTCGTCGCGCCGATCGCGACGGCGCACTGGGACATCGGCCGCGCCTTCGGCACCATCGGCGCCCGCGTGCAGGGAGCGCAGGTCGAGATCACCACGTACCGCGCCGACAGCTACGACGGCGTGACACGCAAGCCGACGGTCGAGTTCGGCGACACGATCGAGGGCGACCTCGTCCGCCGCGACTTCACCGTCAACGCCATGGCTCTGCAGGTTCCGGCCGTCAAGCTGATCGATCCGACCGGCGGCGTCGAGGACCTCGTGGCCGGGATCCTGCGCACGCCGGCCGATCCCCGGGTGTCGTTCGGAGACGACCCGCTGCGGATGCTGCGGGCGGCGCGCTTCAGCGCCCAGTTGGGATTCGACATCGACCCCGGGACACTCGCGGCGATCGGCGAGCTGCGGGGGACGCTCGAGATCGTCAGCCCCGAACGCATCCAGGGCGAGCTGATCCGGCTCATGCAGACCGGTGACCCGGTCCGCGGCATCCGCGTACTGGTCGAGACCGGGCTGATCGAGGAGTTCCTGCCGGAGGTCAGCGCGCTGCGCCTCGAGGTCGACGAGCACCATCACCACAAGGACGTCTACGAGCACTCGCTGACCGTGCTCGAGCAGGCGATCGAGCTCGAGCAGTCCCGGCATCCGGGTTCCGAACCCGACGTGGCGCTGCGCCTCGCCGCCCTGCTGCACGACATCGGCAAGCCCCGCACCCGCAAGCTCGAGCCCGGCGGAGCGGTGTCGTTCCACCACCACGACGTGGTCGGCTCGCGGATGGCGCGCAAGCGCCTGCAGGCCCTGCGCTTCGACGGAGAGACGACGGATGCCGTGGCGCGCCTGATCGAGCTGCACTTGCGCTTCTTCGGATACGCGGAGGGCGCGTGGACCGACAGCGCCGTGCGCCGGTACGTGCGCGACGCGGGGGAGCTGCTGGAACGCCTGCACATCCTCACCCGCGCGGACGTGACCACGCGCAACCGTCGCAAGGCCGCTCGTCTCGCCGGCGCCTACGACGACATCGAGTCGCGCATCGCGGCGCTGCGCGAGCAGGAGGAGCTCGACGCGATCCGCCCCGAGCTCGACGGCAATCGCATCCAGGAGATCCTGGGCATCTCCCCGGGACGCGAAGTCGGCGAGGCGTATCGCTTCCTCCTCGACCTGCGTCTCGACGAGGGGGTCATCGGGACGGATGCCGCAGAGCAGCGCCTGCGCGACTGGTGGGCGCAGCGCGGCTGAGCCGTCCGCTCAGCAGCCGCAGGAGCGGCCGATGACCAGGTGCGCCTCGACGACCCGGTGCACGCGCTCGTGGGGCGCGCCGAGCAGAGCCTCGACCGCGGCCTCGGCCATCTCGTCCAGCGGCTGGGCGACGGTGGTGAGGGTCGGCCAGCTGTACGCGGCATCCAGCGACCCGTCGAACGAGACGATCGCGACGTCCTCGGGTACGCGGACGTTCGCCTCGTGCGCGGCCTTCAGGACCCCGCGACCCATCTGGTCCGAGCTGACGAAGAGCGCGCGCGGGACGGCACCCGACCGGATCAGGCGGCGCATCGCGTCGTAGCCGCCCTCCGGGGTGAACGAGCCCCGCACGATCGGACCCGGCGGGAGGCCGAGCCGATCGAGGCTCTCGCGCCACCCCGTCTCGCGGCCGTCCTCCTCGTCACCGGTCGTCCCCCCGATGACGATGCCGATCTCCTCGTACCCGTGCCCGGCGAGGTGCTCGACGGCGAGGTGCGCGCCGTGCAGGAGGTCGACGCCCACCGAGTCGCGATCCGGGACGCCGGCGCTGTTGTTCAGCATCACGATCGGGATGCCGGCGATGTCCAGGCCGCGCAGATCCGGCTCGGACACGGTGCTGCACAGGAAGATGCCGTCCACGAGCCGTCCGGCGAGCTGCTCGAGCTGGACGCGCTCGGTCGCGATGGAGGAGTCCGAGCTCGAGGTGATGACGAGGTAGCCGCGCCGGGCCGCGGCCACCTCGACTTCGTGCGCCAGCTGCGCGAAGTACGGGTTCATCGATGTCGGGGTGAGCATGCCGAGCATCTCGGTGGATCCGAGGCGGAGGGCACGCGCGGAGGGATTCGCCCGGTATCCGAGCTTCGCCACGGCATCCCGCACCCGTTCCTCGGTCGCCGGGGCCACGCGCTTCGTCCCGTTCACGACGTAGCTGACCACCGCGGGGCTCACACCGGCGAGCCTCGCGACGTCGCTCCGCGTGGCCCGGCTCGCGGAGGCGGGTGAAGAGCGGGACACGGCGCCATCCTAGCCGTGGGCGGTGTCCCCGACCGGCTCCCCGATCACGGTCGGCTCACCGACTCCCACCGGCGCGTCGCCGAAGTCCGGGATCGGCAGGCGCTCGCCGCCGCGCAGCGCGGAACGGTGCGCCACGATGCCCGGAAGCGTGTACCGGGCGGCCTCCCACGCGTTCACCGGAGGCAGCGTGCGCGTGGCGACGGCCGTGACGAAGTCGTCGACGAGGAAGTGGTGGCTGCCCTCGTGCCCGCTCGGCAGGCGCCGCAGCGACTCCGGAAGCCGCGAGGCGTCGTGCACGGGCGCGAGGCCGGAGATGAACGCATCGCGCAGCGCCGGATCCACATCCGCGAGCGAGGGGTCGTCCGCGGACATCGACGGCTTGGTCTCGAGGAGCTCGGTGACATCCTCGAAGCCCTCCTTGTCCTGCCACACGGCGCTCGAGACGAGCTGCTCGAAGCTGCCCTCCGTGCCGAAGTAGCGGAATCGCGACTCGCGCAGGTGCGACGGGTACCCGACGCGACGGAACTCGTTGATGCGCATGCTGCCGCCGCCGGCGAGCTCGAACAGTGCGGTCGCGTTCGAGAAGTCGTTGTCGAACATGCTGACCTCGCGATCGAACACGCCGTCGCCGCGGTCGTCGCGCACACCGATGCAGCTCACGCTCACGGCGTGCGAGCCGATGGCCCCGATCACGCCGCCGACCGAATGCGTCGGGTACAGCATGGGCGGGTAGCTGGCCGTGCGCTTCCACTCCTCGCCGCCGCTGTACTGGTACGCGGCGTAGAAGCCGAGATCCATGTCGTGGACGTAGTCGCCTTCGGCGTAGAAGATGCGACCGAACGCGCCCTCGGCCCTGCGGCCCCTGGCATAGACGGTCGCCGGGTTGTAGTAGCTGGTCTCGCCCATCATGTAGGTGAGCCCGGTCTCGCGGACGGCCTCGATGATCGCGGCGATCTCGTCCTCGGTGATGGCCATCGGGACGGCGGAGTACACGTGCTTGCCGGCGCGCAGGGCGCGCACCACGAGAGGGCCGTGCGTCCACCGCTGCGTGAAGATCGCGACGGCGTCGACGTCGGAGGCGAGCAGGTGGTCGAAGCTCCGGACGGTGCCGTCGAGGTGCTCGCGGCCGGCGAGCTCCGCCGCGCGCTCAGGGATGACGTCGGTCACGACGACCGACGAGACGAGGGGGTGAGCGTTGAAGAGCTTCGCGAACTGGCCCGCGAACTGCCCCGCGCCCACGATGCCGAGGGAGAAGGTCTGGTGTGTCATGCGCGAGAGTCTGCCACGCCGTAGTTACACGAGTCAACAACGACTAAGCCGCCTGAATTGCGATGATAACTAACCCTTGCACCCGTGAAGTGACTCGTGTAACTTCACGGGCAACCTGATCATCGCATGACGACGGAGTGTGAAGATGACAACGAGCACGATCGTCCTCGGGCGTCGCGGAGCGGCGCGCGACGGGGGAGTGAGAGCGCGAAGAACGCGCAGTGACCTCAGGACCGCCCTGCTCTTCATCGCCCCGGCGCTGATCGGCCTGGTGCTGTTCTACGTCGTTCCGACCATCCGGGGTCTGTACCTCAGCTTCACCGAGTACAGCGTCCTGGACGACCCGACCTGGATCGGCACGGCGAACTACGAGCGCCTCGCCCAGGACCCGCTGTTCTGGAACGCGCTGGGCGTCACGGTGCAGTACGTCGTCATCAACATCGTGCTGCAGACGATCATCGCCCTCGGGCTGGCCCTCCTCATGCAGCACGTGGCCCGTTCGACAGCGGTGCGCGGGATGCTGCTGATGCCGTACCTCATGGCGAACGTCATCGCCGCCCTGCTGTGGTTCTGGATGCTGGACTATCAGCTCGGCATCGTGAACAACATCATCGAGTGGCTGGGGCTGCCCCGCGTGGCGTTCTTCGGCAGCGCCGAGTGGGCCATCCCGACGCAGGCGCTGATCAACACGTGGCGGCACATGGGCTACACCGCCCTCCTGCTGTTCGCGGGACTGCAGGCGATCCCCGGCACGCTGTATGAGGCCGCGAAGCTCGACGGCGCGAACCCGTTCCAGACGTTCGGACGCATCACGCTGCCGCTCCTGCGACCGGTGCTCGCGCTGGTGCTCGTGCTGACCGTGACCGGCTCGTTCCAGGTGTTCGACACCGTCGCCGTCACCACGCAGGGCGGACCGGTCAACGCGAGCCGCGTGATCCAGTACTACATCTTCCAGAAGGCGTTCACGCAGCTCGAGTTCGGATATGCATCCGCGCTGGCGATGATCCTCTTCATCATCCTGGGCATCGTCGCCTTCGTGCAGATGAAGCTCCTCCGCGGCAACGAGTCCGACCTGGCGTCGGCGTGAGGAAGAGGCCATGACCACGACAACGACCATCGTCACCCAGGGGCGTCGCATCCGCCGTCGCGTGACCTGGGGCTCCGTCTTCGGCTGGATCTGCCTGGGCATCGCGATCGCGATCAGCATCCTGCCGTTCTACTGGGTGCTGCGCACCTCGCTCTCGATGAACAGCGGACTCGCCGCGAACTCGTCGAGTCTGCTCCCGGTCGAGTTCAACCTCGGCGCCTTCGCCCGCGTCTTCGGACTGCAGTCGACCGAAGAGGCGCTCGCGCAGGGCGGATCCGGGGCGGAGATCAACTTCTGGCAGTACCTGGTGAACTCCGCCGTCTTCGCCACCCTGACCACCGCGGGAGCGGTGTTCTTCAGCTCGATGGCGGCGTACGCGTTCGCGCGGCTGCGCTGGAAGCACCGCGACCTCGTGTTCGGTCTGTTCCTGGCGACCGTGCTGGTGCCGCCGATCTTCACCGCGCTGCCGAACTTCCTGCTGATCAAGAACCTCGGCCTGCTCGGGACGATGTTCGGCATGATCCTGCCGTACGTCTTCATGACGCCCTTCGCCATCTTCTTCATGCGGCAGTTCTTCCTGAACATGTCGCGGGAGGTCGAGGAAGCGGCGATGATCGACGGCGCCTCGCAGTGGCGCATCTTCACGCAGGTCGTGATGCCGAACGCCGCGGCGCCGCTGGCGACCCTGGCTCTCCTGACGTTCATGGGGCAGTGGAACGAGTACTTCTGGCCGCTGCTGGTCTCGGACGAGAGCACCCGTGTGCTGACGGTCGGTCTCGGCACGTTCAAATCGCAATCCCCGCAGGGAGCTCCGGACTGGTCGGGACTGATGGCGGCGACGCTGGTGTCCGCCGTGCCCGTGCTGATCCTGTTCGCCGTCTTCGGCAAGCGGATCGTGAACTCCATCGGCTTCAGCGGGCTGAAGTGACCGGGAAGGGACGGAGCATGAGGAAGAAGATCGTCGCCGGCGGGGTCGCCGTCGCCTGCACGCTCGTTCTCGGCGGGTGCGCCGCGGGAAGCGAGGAGGGCACCATCGACTACTGGCTCTGGGACGCCAATCAGCTGCCCGGGTACCGGCAGTGCGCCGAGGACTTCAACGCCGCGAACCCGGATCTGACGGTGCGGGTCACCCAGCTCGGCTGGGACGACTACTGGAGCAAACTCACCAACGGCATGGTCGCCGAGAACGCGCCGGACGTCTTCACGAACCACCTGTCGAAGTACCCCGACTACCTGCGCTTCGAGCAGCTCGTCCCGCTGGACGACACCGGCGTCGCCTTCGACCGCTACGCGGACGGCCTCGCGGACCTCTGGGTCGGGCAGGACGGGCAGCGGTACGGCGTGCCGAAGGACTGGGACACGATCGCGCTGTTCTACAACCGTGACATGCTCGCGGATGCCGGCATCGGCGAGGACGAGATGGCGGAGCTGACCTGGAACCCGGAGGACGGCGGGACCCTCGAGGACGTGATCGCCCATCTGACCATCGACTCGGCGGGCGTGCGCGGCGACGAGGAGGGCTTCGACAAGGACGACGTCGAGGTCTACGGCCTGGGCCTGGCGAACTCCGGATCGGGCATGGGACAGGCGGAGTGGAGCTGGTTCACTGGGACGACGGGCTGGACGCACACGAACGAGAACCCATGGGGAGACCACTACAACTACGACGATGAGCGCTTCCAGAGTGCGATCGCCTGGTGGGCGGGTCTCATCGACAAGGGGTACATGCCGCGGCTCGAGACGACGATCGGCGCGTCCATGCCGGACAACTTCGGTGCCGGACGCGCCGCCATCAACGCACACGGATCCTGGATGATCGGGCAGTACGCGGGCTACGACGGCATCGACCTGGGGATCGCTCCGACTCCCATCGGTCCCGAGGGTCGGCGCGCGTCCATGTTCAACGGCCTCGCCGACTCGATCTGGGTGGGAACCGACAACCTCGAAGGCTCGCAGAAGTGGGTCGAGTATCTCGGGTCGCCCGCCTGCCAGGACGTCATCGGCGACCAGGGCGTGGTCTTTCCCGCGATCCTGTCGTCGGCCGATCGCGCGGTCGCGGCCTACGAGGAGCGCGGCATCGATGTCTCCCCATTCACGGATCACGTGACCGACGGCACGACGTTCCTGTTCCCGATCACCGCCAACGCGGCCCAGGTCGACGGCATCATGAAGCCGGCGATGGACTCGGTGCTGACCGGCCAGGCCGATGTCGCCTCCCTCACGGGGGCGAACGATCAGGTCAACGCGTTGTTCGATCGAGCGGATGAGGAGGATGCGTCGGACGACTGACGGGAGATCGCCGCGGCATCCAGCCATGCCGTGATGTCGATGGGGATGCTCACGATGCCCTCCTCGGCATCCGAGACCGCCTGAGGGCGGAAGATGTGCGGATCCACGATGTGCTCCCGGCTCAGGGCGTCGGCGTCTCGGCCGGCTCCGGTGACGTGCTCGGCGTCGGCTCGGGCGTCGGATGCCCGGACTCGATCGCCGTCGCCTTTCCGAACGGAGCCGGGGCCGGAGCGAGGGAATCCTCGTCGACCTCGCCCCTGTCGTTCAGGTGCGCCTCGCGCAGGGGGTAGACGTTCCAGATCGGCTGATCGCGGAAGTCGCGCAGCGGCACCGTCACCTCCTCGCGGTCGTCCTGCCATCCGTAGTCGCTGGTGTCGGCGCCGTGGAGGTTCAGCGGCGTCCCCTTGCCGGTGAAGAGCTGGACGTCCTGCAGCGGATTGCCCTCCGCGTCGTAGGCGAAGATGTTCCCGACCTGCACTCCGTCGAGCAGCAGCCCGGCCGGCGGATAGTAGCCCTCGTCGACGTACTGCGTCTGGGCGCTCACCATCCAGACGAACATGAACGGCAGGGCGACCGCCGCGACGATGCTGACGATCGTCCGGATGTGGCGCAGCGCGTTCCGGGGCAGCCATCGTCCCCGGCCCCACTGGACGCTGATGAGCGTCAGCGCCGCCAGGATCATCCATCCCGGAAGCCCGGTCGGCCAGAACCCCGCATGTCCGTTGCCCGTGAACCAGAGGAGGAGCCCGTAGAGCGAGGCACCTCTGAGCACCCACCACACGGGGCGCAGCGCGATCAGCAGGTCGAGGACCCACGCGCCGAACCGGCTGCCGCGGATCGCCGTGACCGTCGCCACGGCGCGCGAGCGCACTCTCGCGCGGAGGGGAATCCGATGACCGTGCTCGGAACGAGGCGGAAGACCTGCCGCGGTGCGCAGCTCCTCGGCGTAGCCGGCCGGATCGTCGAGGTCGATCGCCCCGTCGTTGTCGGCGGCCTTCTCGACGAGGTCGGCGACGAGCCCGACCGCGATGTCCTCGGCATCCTCGGCCGGCAGATCGTCCAGCTGCGCGCGGACGGCGGTCGCGAAGGCGCGGATGCGCTCGTCCAGCGATGCGTCGATGGTGTTCATCACTCGGCTCCGATCGATGGGGCGACGGGGGAAGTCTTGAGCAGGCTGCTCATGGCGGCGGAGAACTCGGTCCAGGTGGCAGTCTGCTCGTCGAGCGACGCGCGGCCCTGCGGATTGATCGCGTAGTACTTGCGGTGGGGCCCTCCGTCGGAAGGCACGACGTAGCTGGAGAGAGAACCGGCCGCATACAGCCGCCGCAGAGTGCCGTACACGGAGGCGTCGCCGACGTCCCCGAGGCCGGCATCGCGGAGGCGACGCACGATGTCGTAGCCGTATCCGTCCTCCTGGCGCAGGACGGCGAGGACGGCGACGTCGAGCACGCCCTTGAGCAACTGGGTGGTATCCATCGAACTCCTCTGTCGCAGTGCACGCTACCACGCATTGCACAGTAGTGTGGGAAACGTGATTCCGGACGGCATGTCGTGGGCGGAACAGCACCCGCCGGGCGGGAGGAATCGCCCTAAACTGACAGTGACTCCGTCACGGATGATCGGAGACGACATGCCATCGCCCTGGTCCGGTCCGCGCGACGCATCACCGGCCTCGCGCCTGCTCATCGAGCGCGCGCAGGAGGAGTTCGTCGCCGGAAACCTCGACGACCAGCGGCTGCTGCAGGTGCGACCCGTCGTGCGCGAATCGTGGGAGCGCTCGCTGCGCGGCCGCGTCGGAGCCGACGGGCTGCCGCCCCTGTCGCTCGTCGAGGATGAGCTCGAGCGCTATCGAAGTGCCCACCCTCTGGCGGGCGCCATGGACATGATCCGCGAACTCCTGATCCCGGGTGACCCGGAGGACTCCGGCGTCCTCGTCGTGATCGGGGATCATGCCGGACGACTGCTCTGGATCGACGGGGATCTGCGCGCGCAGGTCATGACGGGAGACCTTGGACTCGTGGCGGGGGCGGACTGGTCGGAGTCGGCGATCGGCACGACGGCCCCCGGCATCGCGCTGACGACCGGACGCTCGGCGCAGATCCACGAGAGCGAGCACTACAACCGGCACGTCCAGGCCTGGTCCTGCTCGGCGGCTCCGGTGTTCGATCCCGAGACCCGGAGGATCCTCGGTGTCATCGACATCTCGGGCGGCCCGGAGACGGCGACGCCGCAGGCGCGCATGCTGGTGGATGCCGCAGCACGCGTCGTCGAGGCCGAACTGCTCGTCACCCGCCTGCGGGCGCGTGCCGAGGAGCGCGAGCGACCGCGACCGCCGCGGCGCTCCCTCGGCACACGGGCGACGCTGCGTGTGCTGGGGCGCGACCGGGCGCAGCTCGAGGTGACCGGGCCCGAGAACGAGTCGATCATCGAGGTGTCCGCCCGCCACGCCGAGATCCTGCTCATGCTGGCGGTGCACGGCCAGGGCATGTCGGCATCGGCACTCGCCGAGGCCGTCTACGGCGAGGGCGCACCGGCCGAGACGCTACGACCCGAGATGGTGCGCCTGCGTCGCGTGCTGGAGCGCGTCTGTCCCGAACTCGTCCCCGAATCTCGGCCCTACCGGCTGCGCATCCCGGTGGAGACGGATGCTCAGACCGTCGTGTCGCTCCTGGACCGCGGTGCGCATCGGGTGGCGCTGACCGCGTACCGCGGACCCGTCCTGCCGGATTCGGTCGCGCCCGGCGTCGAGATCCTACGGCAGTCGGTGCGCGACGCCCTGCGCCAGGCGATGCTCACCGAGGCCAGTGTCGACGTCCTGCTGTCGTACGCCGACATCCCGGAGGGCGATGACGTCGAGGTCCTGCGGCTCTGCCTGGAGATGCTGCCGGCCCGCTCCCCGCGTCGCGCCGGCCTCGTCGCCCGGATCGAACGCCTCGAACAGCAGTGACCGCAGCCGGGCCGTCGAGTAATTCGACGGGGTGCAACTTCTTGCAACCTCGGATGGGATACCGTTCCGGCAACACCGCATGACATCGGTCCCCAGCCGATACGCGGTGTGGAGCGGGTGACCGCTTCTGCGGAGGAGTACGTCTCTTTCCGATCCCGAGGGGGGATGGGGTGGGAGCTGAACCCCAGACAGCACCCACCCCCACACCTCGGGTCAGAACGCGCGCATCCAGATGTTGATGCCGATCACCGCGAGCACGACGACGATCCAGAGCCATCCCGTGCGGCGCTTGAGTCGTCGTCCCGACGGGGCGACACCCGCCGGCGGGGTGATCAGGCCGACCGGCGGCGCGAACGGCAGGCTCGCCGTGCCGCCGGAGGCGACGGATCCGGCCGAGGACGGCGGCGCAGCGCCGACGCCGGCGAGGACGGATGCCGCGGCATCCGGACCCACGTCGGTCCGCAGCCGCTCGTCCCGCCAGCGCGCCCACTGATCGAGCTTTGTGATCAGCGCGCCCACGGCGCCGAACAGCCACGCCCAGGTCGCGGGATCCAGTGTCGACGCCTGCCGCTTGGTGTAGAGGAACAGCCAGTCGTCGACGATCTCGACGTCGAGCTCCGCGGCGTTGTCGATGAAGCGCGCCATGACATCGGGGGTGAACAGGTACAACGCGTCGCGTTCGTAGCCCTCGGGGCAGTACAGCGTGAAGTAGCGGTCGAAGTCCCCTTCGAGCGACAGCCGCTGATCCTTGTCGAACGAGGTGGGCAGGTTGGTGCCGAATCCGTTGTTGCCCACGGCATCCAGCACGATGTTCGGAAGCGGGACGTCGAGCCTGACCGCCACATACCCCCAGCGGTACGTGGTCGAGCTCTTTCCGTGCTTGACCGTGTACTGGTAGTTGCCGAACTCGACGAAGCGAGGGGAGTGGCCGCGCACGAGCATGCTCGCGCGCCGCCCGTTGCCGTACTGGAAGATCATGCCGGGCAGTGCGGGGGCGTCGACGCGATCCTCGTAGGTCATGTTGTTCGCGGCCGCGAAGCGCGACAGACGGTAGCGCGTGACGCGGGACTGCCGGTATGCGAAGAAGCTCGCGAGTCCGACCCCGACGAAGATCGCGAGGAAGATGGTCAGCGGGATCGCCAGGGCGGGCGGGAACCCGTCGGCCACGACCAGCGCGATCGCGCCGATCCCGATCGGCACCGCGATCGTCAGGGCGAGCACGCCGACGACGATGCCGATCACCCCTCCGGCGCCGAGTCCCTGGCGGGGGCGGCGTGCTCGCATCTCCGCGACGAACGCGCTCACGGCCTTCGGGTCGACCGGGTTGGTGAGCGGACTCGCGTCGAACGCGACCGCAGGCCGGCTCATCCGTTGACCTCGTCGCCGTCCCAGGACAGGTCGGCGCCGTCCGCGACGGTGTGCGCCTCGAGGTGGGGATCGGCGCAGATCTCGGCCACGAGAGCACCGGATCCGGCGACGATGGTGGAGTCGAAGTCGATCTCGCTGACCATCACCCATGCGCGGTCGGCCGGCCACAGGATGCTGGGGTGCTGCGCCGCGGGGGCGAAGCCGCGCTCTTCCGCGGGGCGGTCGCGCCAGGGTGCGCCGAGGACCCAGTCCGGGTCCGCGAAGGCGCTCGGTGCGGCGGAGAACAGCACGTGGTCGCGTCCCGGCAGCCGCAGGCGCGGACCGTGGGAGATCTCGTCCGACAGGATGCCGGGTTGCCAGACGGGTTTCGCGAACGGGTTGTTGAACCGGTCGTGGATGCTCTCGTTCAGCATCGCCTGATGCTGCGGGTCGTCGGAGAAGGAGAGGAAGGTGCGCGAGGGCGTCGGTCCGTGGAATCCCAGGAGCCCGCCGTGTCCCTCCCAGAGCGCGGCGACCCCGGCATCCGGTGTCGTGGTGTGCGCGACGAGGTGGGCGGCCAGCCGCGCGAACAGATCCGCTGCCATGCTGCCCTCGTCCGGCGAGGTGAACTCACGTCCGTCCGGGGCGTTGCGCACCTGCCAGTCGCCGCCCTCCGGTGTGCGCACGAGCCGTGACCACTGCGCCAGCGGATGCATGACGGTGCCGAAGGCCGCCGCCGTCTCGGCCCACGTCGCCGGGCGGTCGTCGAACAGCGCCATCAGACGCTGCTGCTCGGCATCCGGCATCCGGACCCATTCCTCCATCTCCGGGACGGGTCGGTCCGGCAGCGCGCGCACCTGCGCCGGGTGGAACACCCGGGCATAGGCGGGGAAGCCGTGCGGCACGACGCCGAGGTTCTCATCCAGCCGCTCCCGCAGCCAGCCGCCCGCGCGCTCAGGGTCCGCGATCCACTCCATGCTGTTCACGCTACCCGGCGGCCCCCTGAGCGGGCGCCGCCGGGCCGCGGCTGCGCGGTCGAGACCGGCACCGCCTGTTCACCCGGCGGTCGCCTCCCGGCAACACGGGCGTGTCAGCATGCCCGCCGTGCGCACGCCCCTCGTCACCGTGATCCTGCCGGCGAAGGATGCCGCGCCGTACATCGGCACGACGCTGGAGACCCTGACGCGGCAGTTCGCCGATCGCGCCGCGCTCAAGCTCGTCGCGATCGATGACGGATCGACCGACGGCACCGGCGAGATCATGCGCGCGCACGCCGAGCGGTTCGCGCACGCCGAGGTGCTGTCGAACCCGCGGCCGGTCGGCCTCGCCACCGCCCGCAACCAGGGACTCGGCCACGTGGAGGGCGAGGCCTTCTGCTTCATCGACGGCGACGACTGGATGCAGCCGCGGCGGTTGGAGGTACTCGCCGAGCGGCTGCGCGACCTCGACTGCGACTTCCTGCGCACCGACCACGTGCGCGTCACCGGGGCCAAGCGGTCCCTCGTGCGCGCGCCCTTCGCGTGGCGCGGCGCCGTGGTCTCCCCGCGCGACGCGATCCTCCCCGCCGACGACACCACCATGGTCGACTATCCGTACGCCTGGGCCGGCATCTTCCACCGCCGCGTCATCGACCGCGGTCTCGCCGTGTTCGACGACGGGCTGTTCACGGCCGAGGACCGCCCCTGGATCTGGCGCCTGCACCTGCACGCGAAGAGCTTCTCGGTCGTCGACGCCCCGGCGCTGCTGTACCGCCGCGGACTCTCCACCTCGCTCAGCCAGGTGCGCGACCGGCGCCAGCTCGACTTCACCCGCGCGCTGTCGGCCGTGCTCGACACCGTGGAGCAGGATGCCGAGGCGGACCGGTTCCTTCCCAAGGCGGTGTGGACGGTGCTCGCGCTGAGCTCGCACCACCTGGTCCGGTCGCGCCGGATGGCCCCGCCGCTGCGACGGGACATGCGTCTGGCGATCCGCGACCTGCTCGCCCGGCTGCCGCAGGGGCAGGCGTCCGAGGCGCTGGCGCGATTGGACGGACCGCGTCGGCGGGTGCTGGCGCGCAGCCTGCGACGGGCGGGACGTGCCGCATGACCCGGCTGTTCCTGCTGCACAGCGCCTACGGCCTCGCCACCGCTGCGGCGGCGATCGACGAAGGGATCTTCGACGGCGAGCAGGAGAACGTGCTCCTCGCGGTCAACACCGCCCGCGTGCCCGAGACGACCACCGGAATCGACGTCCTCCCCGGACTCGCAGGGCTGCGCGCCCGGTTCGCGCGGGTGGAATCCCTCGACGAGCTGCTGTCGCCGCGGCATCCGAGCTCCTGGAAGCCGCCCTCCGCCGACGCACCCCTGCTCCGCCGACTGCTCACGCGCGTGTGGGGTCTGGACGACGACGTCGAGCTCTGCGTGCAGAGTCCGCAGGTGGCGCCCGCGCGCACCCTGCTGGGGCTGTTCCCCGACGCGCGCATCACCGTGGTGGGCGACGGACTGATGACGTACTCGCCGATCCGGGTCGCTCTCGGACGGACCACGGTCGAGCGGGTGGGACGCGTCGTGTATGCGGACGTCGCACCGGGTGTCGCGCCGCTCGTGTTCACCGAGGCGGGAGCCGCACGGGTGCCCGTGCTTCCCGCGCGCTTTCGCGCCGCTCTCGAGGAGACCGCCGCGGAGGACCCGCAACTCGACATGCTGGCCGACGGCACGCGCACGGCGCTCGTGCTCGGGCAGTACCTCGCCGCGCTCGGTCTCGTCTCGCCGGCCGAGGAGATCGCGATGCAGCAGGAGATGATCGATCGCGCGATGGCGGCCGATCCCGAGCGCATCGTCTTCAAGCCGCATCCGTCGGCGCCGCCTGCCGTCACGGACGCCCTGCGGCAACGGGTGCGCCGTCGTGGCGTCGCGTTCGCGGAGCACCGGGGGCCGACTGCGGCTGAGCTCGTCGCAGAACGTCTGGATGCGGCGGTCGTCGTGGCGGGATTCTCGACCGCGCTCCCCACGGTGAGCACCCTCTACGGGCGGCCGATCGCTTCGGCCGGCCTCGCCTCCGTGCTGCGGCGGCTGGAGCCCTACGAGAACAGCAATCGCGTGCCGGCGACGATCGTGGACGCGCTGACCAGGGAGCATTCCCCGTACCGCGAGCCCGCGCAGTTGCAGCTGCTCGTCGACGCGGTCGGGTATGCCATGCAGCCGCGCATCGCCGAGCACCTGCGTCCTCGCGCGGTGCAGCTCCTCGAAGGCCTGGATGCCGCGGAGCGGGACCGGTACTTCAGCCCGGCACGGCTGTCGGCCCTCGCACTGCCCGGTGCTCCCCGCGAGCGGATGATCCGTCGCGCGCTGCGATCCGGAGGCGGCGTGGGCCGCGTCGAGGAGCTGCGACTCACCATCGCCGGGGCGAGACGGCGCGCGGGGCGCGCGTGGAAGGCGGTCCGAGGACGATGAACGACAGCGCATCCACTCCGGACGGTGAGGCGTCGGACGCACCCCTGACCGTCGCGATCATCCCGGCTCGCGGCGGTTCCAAGCAGGTGCCGCGCAAGAACCTCCGGCGGGTCGGCGGTCGCCCGCTCGTCGAGCGCGCCGTGCGGGCGGCCGCCGCGGCATCAGACATCGACCTCGTCGTGGTGTCCACCGACGACGCCGAGATCGCCGCCGTCGCCGGCTCGGCAGGCGCCCGCGTCATCTCCCGGCCGGCCGAGATCTCCGGCGACACGGCGTCCTCGGAGAGCGCGATCCTGCATGCGCTGGACGAGCTCGAGCGGAGCGGCGTCCGCGTCGGGATCGTCGTGTTCGTGCAGGCGACGTCTCCGTTCATCCCGGCATCCGGGATCGACGAGGCGATCGCGCTGCTGCGGACGGGCCGCTTCGACAGCGTGTTCTCGGCGCACGAGACGTACGGGTTCTTCTGGCGACGCGACGAGGCCGGCGCGGCCGCCGCGATCAACCACGACGCCGCGCACCGGCCGCGCCGGCAGGACCGGGAACCGCACTACCTGGAGACCGGCGCGTTCTACGCCTTCGGTGCCGACGGTTTCCGGGAGGCCGGACACCGGTTCTTCGGCCGCATCGGGATCGTCGAGGTCCCGGAGCGGACCGCCGTCGAGATCGACGACGCGCACCAGTTGGCGGTGGCGTCCGCGGTCGCCGGGATCGTGGACGATGCACCGGCCGAGCACGTCCCCGTGCGCGCGGTCGTCACCGACTTCGACGGCGTGCACACCGACGACACGGCGCTCGTCGACGCCGAGGGCCGCGAGCACGTGCGCGTCAGCCGTGAGGACGGCATGGGCGTCTCGCTGCTCCGCCGCGCCGGCATCCCGATGCTGATCCTGTCGACCGAGACCAACACGGTCGTCCGCGCCCGCGCCGACAAGCTGCGCGTTCCCGTCCTGCACGGCATCGACGACAAGGCGGCCGCGCTCGCCGCATGGGCGGAGGGCGAGGGCATCGATCTCGCCGACATCGCGTACCTCGGCAACGACGTCAACGACCTCGGCGCCATGGCGATCGTCGGCTGGCCCGTCGCGGTCGCGAACGCCCATCCGCTGGTCCGGGAGCAGGCGAGGATCGTGCTGTCCCGCCGCGGCGGAGCCGGCGCGGTGCGCGAGCTCGTCGAGCGGGTGCTCCCGCGCTGACCGGGGCGGTGTCCGGGGCCTGGCGTCCTGGCGAGTGGTCTCTGGCCGCAATCCGTGCCGCTCAGAGCGCCGCGACGGATCTCCGGTCGCGATCCGTGCCGCTTCGCGCCCGGGATTCCGGCAGGAAGTGCGACCTGAGCGTGGGTGGGTGTCGGATACCGACACGAAGTGCGACCTGAGCGCCTACGGATGCCGGATGCCGACCGGAACTGCGACCGGAGCGGGGCCGCCCACCCGACAGCAGACGGACCACCGCGGGTAACCCGCCGGTCGCGTGACGTTCACCCCCGCGGCGTACCCAGGAGGGACGGGGGTTCCACGACTGGAGGACGACATGACCGTGAGCATCGGATCGCACGTGATCGGAGGCGGCCGGCCCGTCTACGTGATCGCCGAGATCGGCCTGAACCACAACGGCGACGTCGAGCTCGCCAAGCGACTCATCGACGTGGCCGCGCGCAGCGGCGCGGACGCGGTGAAGTTCCAGAAGCGCACGCCGGAGATCTCCACCCCCGAGCACATGCGAGACGTCCCCCGTGAGACGCCCTGGGGCACCATGACCTATCTCGAGTACCGCCGTCGCGTCGAGTTCGACCGCGAGCAGTACATCGAGATCGGCGACCACGCGACGATGCAGGGCCTGGACTGGTTCGCCTCGCCGTGGGACGTGCCGAGCGTGCACTTCCTCGAGGACCTGAACGTCGCGGCGCACAAGGTCGCCTCGGCGAGCCTCACCGACCTCGAACTGCTTGAGGCGCTGCGCGAGACCGGCAAGCCGGTCATCCTCTCCACCGGGATGTCGACGCTGGAGCAGATCGATCGCGCTCTGGAAGTGCTCGGAACGGACCGCGTGGTGCTCATGCACGCCACCTCGACCTACCCGATGGAGCCGGAGGAGGCGAACCTGCGGGTCATCGCCTCGCTGCGCGACCGCTACCCCGGCATCCCGGTCGGCTACTCCGGGCACGAGCGCGGACTGCAGATCTCCCTGGCGGCCGTCGCCATCGGCGCGGTCGCCGTCGAGCGGCACATCACGTTGGACCGGACGATGTGGGGCTCGGATCACGCCGCATCGCTCGAGCCCGGCGGACTCCACCACCTCGTGCGCGACATCCGCGTCATCGAGACGGCCCTGGGCGACGGCATCAAGCGCGTCTTCCCCGGCGAGCTGGCGCCGATGGCGAAGCTGCGTCGCGTTCCCGCATGAGTGCACGCCTGCGCGTCGTCGCGATCGCGGATGCCGACTCGTTCGTCAAGTGGTCGGCCTCGCTGTTGTCCGGTGTCGACGGCATCCGGCGGCACCTGCTGCTCGTGACGACGCCCCTGACGGTGAGCCGTGAGCAGGAGCGGACGGCGCTCGCCGGCACGAGCTTCACGGATGCCGAGGTCACCCGCCTGTCGTTCGACGAGGTGCGCGGATGGCTGGCGGGCCACGAGCCGGACGCCGTGGTGCTGGCCGGCCGCGGCCCGTTCGTGCGCCTTCTCGGAGGCGTGATCGACCGGCTCGAGCGACGCCCGGTCGTGATCGGCGGGCTCCCCGGCATGTCGATCCCGGCGCAGTGCGGAGCGCTGGACTATCGCCGGTACTGCGATCTGCTGGTGCTCCATTCGCATCGGGAGAAGCGGGCGTTCGCGGAGCTCGGCCGACGCATCGGCCTCGACGTGCCGCTCGCGCTGGCGACGCTCCCATACGCCGTCGAGCCGCGTCGCGCGGGCGTTCCCGACGAGGTCCTCGAGCACCGCGCGGCCTCTCGCCGATCGCTCGCTGAGCACGGGGCGGCCGCCCCCCATCCGCTCGTTGAGCGACGGGCGGCCGCCCCCCGTTCGCTCGCTGAGCACCGAGCGACCGCCCCCCGTTCGCTCGTTGAGCGACGAGCGGAGCGAGGAGTCGAAACGCGTCCCGCCCCGCACGCCGATCTCGCCCCCGCCGCAGACACCCGGCACGCGACAGGCACCGCCACGGCCGTCCTCACCCGCCCGTCCGCAACCCCGTCCGCAACCCCACCGGCGACACCGCCGCCGACCCGGCATCCGCAGGCGAACGATCTCGTGTTCGCCGCGCAGGCGATGGTTCCGGCCCAGCGGCACGAGCGCGCGGCGATCGCCGACATCCTCATCCGCGCCGCCAAGGCGGACCCGCGGCGCCGCGTCGTCGTGAAGCTGCGCTCGCGTCCGGGCGAGACCGAGACGCACCTCGAGCGGGACACGTACGTCGACCTGCTGACGAACCGGCCACCGAACCTGGTGTTCTCGTACCAGCCCATGACGGTGGCGCTCGAGCGCGCACAGGGACTGGTGACCCTGAGCTCGACCGCGGCGATCGAGGCGCTCGCCCTCGGTGTGCCGGTCATCGCGCTGGACACCTTCGGCGTGCACAAGTCGCTGCTGAACACCGTGTTCATCGGCAGCGGACTGCTCGGCGGCGCCGAAGAGGTGATCCGGCGCCGCTTCCGCCACCCGCACCCGGGCTGGCTGTGGGACAACTACTTCCACCCGGCATCCGACTCGACGTGGTGGGAGGACGTCGAGGATCTCATCGCGCGGCGGCGGGCAGGTGAGCTTCCCGCGCGTCCGGTGCCCGCGGCGCGCGGCGGACGACTGCATGCCGCATGGCACCGAAAGAGCGTGCTCGGCTCGGCCGATCGCAGCGTCGCCGGCGCCGTCGCGCTCGCCGTCGGGACTCCGCTCGTGCGCGGCATCCTGTCCCGTCGCCGCGCGCTCGCCGACACCTGGTCCGAGACCGGGACGGACTACACGCTCGAGCCGACTCCGCACGTCGACCCGATCCGTCGCTGACGTCGCTCCGCGCGAAGCCGCGGCATCCGTTCGCGACACGCCCGGATCTCCGGTAGACTGCTGTGGTTGTCTGCCCGTCGGCATCCATCGGGTGCCGGGACAGACACGTGCAACACACCCTCCTGCTTCCGGGAAAGTCCCGGAAGCCGTTCTAGTCCGAAGGAGGTGGGTAAGTGACGCACCAGTACGAACTCATGGTCATTCTGACCCCCGAGATCGACGAGCGCCAGGTCGCCCCGACGCTGGACAAGTTCCTCAAGGTCATCACCAACGATGGTGGCACGGTGGACAAGGTCGACATCTGGGGCAAGCGCCGTCTGGCCTACGAGATCCAGAAGAAGAGCGAGGGCATCTACGCCGTCGTCAACTTCACCGCGACCAGCGAGGCCACGCAGGAGCTCGACCGTCAGCTGGGCCTGAACGAGCAGATCATGCGCACCAAGGTCCTGCGCGCCGAAGAGGCGCAGGCGATGGTCGCCGCTGAGGCCAAGCGCGCCGAGGAGAAGGCCGCCCGCAAGCCCAAGGCTGCGAAGGCGTAAGTCTCATGGCCGGCGAAACCGTCATCACCGTGGTGGGAAACCTCACGGCCGACCCCGAGCTGCGGTACACGCAGAACGGGCTGCCGGTGGCGAACTTCACCATCGCATCGACGCCGCGCACCTTCGATCGCCAGGCGAACGAGTGGAAGGACGGCGAAGCGCTGTTCCTCCGCGCGTCCGTGTGGCGCGAGTTCGCCGAGCACGTGGCGGGTTCGCTGACGAAGGGCATGCGCGTCATCGCGCAGGGTCGCCTCCGTCAGCGTTCCTACCAGGACCGTGAGGGCAACAACCGCACGGCCATCGAGCTCGAGGTCGATGAGATCGGCCCGTCGCTGCGGTACGCGACGGCGCAGGTCACGCGTGCGGCCTCCGGTGGCGGCGGTGGGCAGTCCCGCCCGCAGCAGCAGGTGTCCGAGGAGCCGTGGTCCACGCCCGGTTCGTCGACCAGCGCCGATGCCTGGAGCACTCCGGGCAGCTTCGGCGACGACACCCCCTTTTGAGCCGGGGCGGGTCACGGTCGCGAAGCGACCTTGACGCGCCAGCGGCTCAAGGTTGAGCGAGACCGCCGAAGGCGATCGAGTCGAAACCCTCGTCACAAAACCTCCGGATGCCGAGGCATCCGTCTTCATCACTAAGGAATATTCATGGCTGGAAAGTCGAGCGGCGACCGCCGCAAGCCGCGGAAGGGCGCGAAGAACGCCGCCCCCGCGAAGTCGATCCGGGTCGGCGTCATTGACTACAAGGACGTCGCGACCCTTCGCAAGTTCATCTCGGAGCGCGGCAAGATCCGTGCCCGTCGTATCACCGGTGTCTCCGTGCAGGAGCAGCGTCTGATCGCCAAGGCGATCAAGAACGCTCGCGAGATGGCTCTCCTGCCCTACGCCGGCGCTGGCCGCTGAGGGGTACCGACATGGCAAAGCTGATTCTCACGAACGAGGTCGCCGGGCTCGGAAGCGCCGGTGACGTGGTCGAGGTCAAGAACGGGTACGCCCGCAACTACCTCATCCCGCAGGGCTTCGCTACGGCGTGGACCCGCGGTGGCGAAAAGCAGGTCGAGCAGATCCAGGCCGCCCGCAAGGCGCGCGCGATCCACGACCGCGACGAGGCCGTGGCGCTCAAGGACAAGCTCGAGGGCACCAAGGTCCGCCTGGCCGTCAAGGCCGGCGCTGCCGGTCGCCTGTTCGGCTCGGTCAAGACCGCCGACATCGCGGATGCCGTCGAGGCCGCCGGTCTCGGCTCGATCGACAAGCGCAAGGTGCACATCACCAACGCCATCAAGGCGACCGGTGAGCACGAGGCCACGGTTCGTCTGCACGACGACGTGACCGCTGTCATCACGCTGCAGGTCGTCGCCGCCAAGTAAGGCGCGACACCGACGAACGCCGTCCTCCGCTCGGAGGGCGGCGTTCGTGCGTGTGGGCAGGTCGCACCGGTCGGACCGAGTGCTCGACGTGTCGGCGTCGCCGGATCGTGCACTCGACGGGATGCCGTGCGCTCGCGGTCACGAGGCGCGCAGCAGGCGGAGCAGAGCCGTCTCGGGGGACACGGTTCGGTCCAGGACGCGGCCCGCGCGAGCGGCCCGCAGCACCCGGGGATCGACATAACTGGCGCGGGCGACGGCCCGGGTGTTGCCGAGGGCCGCGGCGACGGCATCCACGGCGCGCCGCTCCCGCTCCTCCGCGCCCCCGCCGTCCTCCGCCGGATCGGCCAGGGCGAGCGCGGCGATGATCGTGCCGCGCAGGGTGCGCAGGTCCTTGGCGGTGAACGCATTGCCGGTGACCGAGGCGATGTAGGCATTGAGCTCGCCCGGCGTGACGGACCGCATGCGGCGCCCCGCCCGATAGCGCAGGATGAGGGCGCGCAGCGGCCGCGCCGGCTGAGCGCGGATCCAGACCCGGAGATCGTCGTCCTCGAACTCGACGAGCTGAGGCTGCCCGAGCTTGCCGGTGAACCGCAGGGAGATCGTCGCCCCGCGCAGGTGCAGGTCGCCCCAGCGCAGCGTCAGCAGTCCGCGGCTGCCGTATCGCCGCAGGTACCCGGGGGAACCGATGCGCACCGCTCCGCGATCGAGCATCCGGAACGCGGCGGCGAGGGTCCGTCGGCGGGGGTCGTCGCCGCGGAGATCCCGCGTCACGAGCGCGCGGGCGGTGGGCAGAGCCGCGGCGAGGTCCAGCGCCCGGTCGAACTTCTCTCCGTCCCGTCGGGTCCGCCAGCGCTCGTGGTAGAGGTACTGGCGACGACCGGCGACGTCCGTGCCGACCGCCTGGATGTGTCCGTCCGGGTCCGGGCTGATCCAGACGTGCGTCCACGCCGGCGGGATGACGAGGTCGGCGATCCGTCGGCGGGTGGCCTCATCGACCGGTCGCCCGTCGGCGTCCAGATATCGGAAGCGGCCACGTGCGCGCTGCCGGCGGATCCCGGGAGCGGTCGCGGGATCGACCCGGTGGATGCGTGCCATGCGGCCTCCTGTTCTGCTGCCAGGAGACCGGTTCGCGCCCGTATCGTCAACCCCTTGACGATACGGGCGCGTGACGGATGCCCCGAGAACGAACTCGGGACATCCGCCCGGGCGCGTGCGCGCGGCGCCGAGAAACGGCGGGGACCGGTGGGAAGCCGGCCGCACGGGCGCGCACGCTCCGGACGGGGTCCGACGGCTCCTCCCCCGAGGACGCCGAACCCGGTCCGGGGTCGGGCGCTACGCCGTACGGCGGCGCAGCAGGCAGGCTCCGAGAAGCAGGAAGAGCAACCCGATCGAGATCGCCGGCAGCACGGAACCCGCCCCGGTGGAGGCCAGCGCCTCAGCGCCGGAGATCGCGCTCACCGGAGCCGCCTGGCCGCCGGAGTGCGGAGGCGTGCTCGCGCCGGCGTCCGGAGTCGTGCCCGGATCTGTCCCAGGGTCTGTCCCGGGATCCGTTCCGGGGTCCGTGCCAGGGTCTGTCCCGGGATCCGTTCCCGGGTCCGTGCCGGGGTCTGTTCCCGGGTCGACGACCTCTGCCTCGCCGATGACGCCGATGGCGTTCCCGCCGATCGTGACGGGCGCGGTGATCGGTGCCACGACCTGGGTGCCGCCGAGGATCGATTCGAGTCCGGTGGTGACGGCATCCGTGCTCTGGCCGCCTGCAGGCGGCGCGCCGCTGCCTGCCGTGACCGTGCCGGTCCCGAGGACGCCGGCCGCGTTGCCGGCCACCGTCACGGGTGCGGTGACCGGTGCGACGACCTGCGTGCCGCCTCCGAGCGATCCTTCGCCGTCGGTGGTCGTGGCGGGGGCCGTCGACGGTGCGGCGGGCGTCGATTCGGCGCTGTCGTCGACGGTCGCGGTTCCGAGGACGCCGATGGCGTTGCCGGAGGCCGTGACGGGTGCCGTGATCGGTGCGACGACCTGGCTGCCGCCCAGGATCGCGTCCCCGCCATTCGTGGTCGCCTCCGTCTGCGGCGCGGCCGCCGAGGCGGCAGGCGCCGGTCCTTCCGCGGTGCTGTCACCGAGGACGGCGACGGCGTTGCCGCCGATCGTGACCGGTGCCGTGATCGGCGCCACGACCTGTGTCCCGCCGGCCGTGGAGTCCGTGCCGTCCGTCTCGGCCGAGACATCCGGAGACGGGGATGCCGGTGCCGCAGCATCCTCGTCTCCGCCCTGCTCGGCCTCGCTGGTGCCGAGCACCGAGACCGCGTTTCCGCTCACCGTGATGGGGGCGTTGACCTGGATCAGCCCCTGGGTGCCGCCGAGGAGAGCGTCGCTGCCGCTCGTCTCGACGAGGGGCTCCTCCGCCGCCGGAGCCGGGTCGGCTTGGGGGGCCGGGCTCTGCTCTGAGACCTGGGGCGTCTCTTGCTGGGGTACGGCGGCGGAGGTGCCGGCTTCGGAGGATCCGAGGACGCTCACCGCGACGTTCTGCACGGTGACCGGAACGTTCACCGTCACGACGGCCTGCGAACCGGATGCCGTGCCGGATGCGCCGTCGGTCGTGGCGGCGGGCGCCGGGGCGGGTGCCGGTGCGGGCGAGGACGCGTCGGATTCCTGGACTGTGGCGGTGCCGAGCACCGAGATCGCATTGTCGGCGATCGTGACAGGCGCCGTGACGGGCGCGACGGCCTGCGTTCCGGAGAGGAGACCGTCGTCTCCGTCCGTCTCAGCCGCGTTGGCGGCTGTCGCGCCGAGCAGGGTGATCCCCCCGGCGATGAGCACGCCCCAGAGGGCCTGCCTGGTGATAGTGCGCATGATGAAACTCCTGACGGAAAAGTGATCGGGATGACGCGCAATGTGGGGTGTGCGCGCAGCACCGCATCGCCGTCCACGGGGGACGACGCGATCACCGATCAGTCAGGAGAGACGTCGGTCTCCGCGACCGGAGACGACGGCAGGTCGTCAGTCGGGGCGGAGTGGAGCTGCTTCCCGGCACGAAGCAGCTCGGAGGCGGCGTCGTTCACACGAGCGCCGTCCGTGGGGGAGCCCCCGCCGTGACCGGCGGAGGACGTCGATGCCGGGGCGGAACCCGGCGGAGAAGCGGAGGGAAGGCCCGCGGACCCGTCGGTGCCGGCCTCGGCGGGCGCGGCGGCGACGCCGGAGATCTCGGCAGGCAGAGCGGCGGACCCCGCTGCATCCGCAACCGGCGCCGTCGCCCGGGAGGAAGTCGCAGACGACAGCACGACAGCGGGAAGCGGGTGGGTGCGCGGAGATGCCGGCACGACGACGGGCGTCTCGGGTGACGGGCCCGGAACGGTCGGGTGCGCGGGCATGAGACCGTCGACCACGCCGGGAACCGTGTCATCCAGGACGCCGCCGACCACGTCGGTCGTCTCGTCCACGACCGACACGACCTCGTCCACGAGGCCGCCGAGGCCGGAGTCCGCCACGATGTCGCCGACGATCGGCAGCCCGGTGACGAGGTCGAGGACCGGCTCCGTGATCTGCGACGCCGGACCGCCCTGGACCAGATCCGTGACCGGCGCGGTCACGGCGGTCACGGCGTCCCCGACGGTCTCGAGCACGGGGGCGGCGACGTCGCCGGCGACGGGAACCTCTGCGACGGTGTCGGTGACGGTGTCGACGACCTCGGGAACGGCGGACGTGACAGGTTCCGCGACGTCCTCCACCACGGGCTTGACCACCTGAGTGACCACGGGCTTGACGACCTGAGTGACCACGGGCTTGACGACCTGGGTGACGACCGGCTTCACGACCTGGGTGACAACCGGCTCGACGGCCGCGGCGACCGGTTCGGTGACGGTGCCGAGCGTGTCGGTGACGCCGGTCACGAGCGACGTGAGGGGCCCGCGGGGAGCATCCGGCTCCTCATCCGCAGCGTGTGCGGTCCCGGTGCCGGTCAGGAGGGTGATGCCCGCCCACGCGAGGACGCCGAACGCACCCCACAGGACGCCGGAAGACAGGCGGCGTCGAGCTGATGTCGCGGGCACGTTCACCTCCCCCTCCGAAGGAAAACGCTGTCGACGCACCCTGCGCCGATGCGCCGAGACTACTCCGAGGGTCGGATGCGTGTCCAGAGCGTCTTCGCGTGTTTCGCGGCGTGTCGCGCGGTGACGCGCCCGGCAGGATCCGGACTTGACTTTCCCCAGGTTGTACACATGTCGACCGCGGAGGAGAAACCTTAAACCGGCTCTTGAAACTGAATCTCATCCACAGGCTGGGGACTGCGAAAAGTCCCGGTCCAGGCGCATAAAAGAGTGCCCTGAAACTGTGTTTCACAGGCTTATCCACAATCGTTCTACACAGACACTCCGACGTTCTCCGCAAGCTCTCCACAGAGTTATCCACAGGGCGTCTTGCATGTGGACAACGGCGCTTCTAGCGTTATCGGGCGACGCGATGTCCGAGGTGGGTGGTTCGCTGTGTTCCGCCGGCGGATGCCGTCGCCGCAGGGCTTCGGGCCCGCACCGTCCACCGCACCGAAGGGAGCCCTGTGTCGATCGCCGACATCTCGGAAGAGCGCCTCGGGGGACAGCGGCCGCCGGAGCGGACGCCGCCTCATGACCTGCTCGCCGAGCAGAGCGCTCTGGGCGGCATGCTCCTGTCGAAGGATGCTGTGGCCGACGTCATCGAGACGCTCAAAGGCGCCGACTTCTACGTTCCCAAGCACGAGCTGATCTACGAGGCCATCCTCTCGCTGTACTCCCACGGCGAGCCGACCGACGTCGTCGCGGTGACGGACGAGCTCATCAAGACCGGCGAGCTCGGCCGGGCCGGCGGTGCCGACTACCTGCACACGCTCACCTCGATCGTGCCGACCGCGGCGAACGCCGGGTACTACGCCGGCATCGTCTCGGAGCGTGCGATCCTGCGACGCCTGGTCGACGCCGGCACGCGGATCGTCCAGCTCGGCTACGACGGGCAGGGCGACGCCACGGACCTCGTGAACAACGCGCAGGCCGAGATCTACTCGGTGACCGGGTCCGAGACGGCCGAGGACTACGTCCCGCTGACCGTCGCGGTGGACGCCGCGGTCGAGGAGATCGAGGCGGCCAGCGGTCGAGACGGGTCGATGACCGGCATCCCGACCGGCTTCAAGGAACTGGACGAGCTCACCAACGGCCTGCACGGCGGGCAGATGATCGTCGTCGCGGCGCGACCCGCCATGGGCAAGTCGACGCTGGCCCTGGACTTCGCCCGCGCCGCGTCGATCGGGCACAACGAGCCGTCGATCTTCTTCTCGCTCGAGATGGGCAAGGCCGAGATCGCGATGCGCCTGCTCAGCGCCGAGGGCGCGGTGCCGCTGCAGAACCTCCGCAAGGGCACGCTCGACCCGCGCGACTGGACCACCGTCGCCGCGACCCGCGGCCGCATCAACGACGCGCCGCTGTACATCGACGACAGCCCGAACATGACGCTCGTCGAGATCCGCGCCAAGTGTCGACGCCTCAAGCAGCGCGCCGGCCTCAAGATGGTGATCATCGACTACCTCCAGCTCATGACGAGCGGCAAGCGCGTCGAATCGCGTCAGCAGGAGGTCTCGGAGTTCTCGCGAAGCCTGAAGCTCATCGCCAAGGAGCTGCAGGTTCCCGTGATCGCCCTGTCCCAGCTGAACCGAGGACCGGAGCAGCGCCAGGACAAGAAGCCCGCGATCAGCGACCTGCGCGAATCGGGCTCGATCGAGCAGGACGCCGACATGGTGATCCTGCTGCACCGCGACTCCGTCTACGACAAGGATGTGCGCCCCGGCGAGGCCGACCTGATCGTCGCCAAGCACCGCAACGGCCCGACCGCGACGATCCAGGTGGCGTTCCAGGGCCACTACTCGCGTTTCGCGGACATGGCACCCGGCGACTTCGGCGGCGGTGGCGGCAACTTCAACTAGGGCACCAGCTCAGTTTGACGCCGCTCAGAGCAGGTCGTTCTCCGCCTCTTCGATGAGGCCGCTCCACCATGAGTCCGGCCCGGTCGCGGTGCTGTCGATGGCGTGAAGCCGCTTTCGGAGCCTCCTCAGCCGTGTGCGGTGAGAGAGCCCATTGCCTGCGAGGACGCGAGGACGAACCTGCCCCTCCCGGAAAGCACGAAGACGCTCAGCGGCCTGTTCAGCCGTCATCGTCACCGGCGTCGGGGCAGGCGGCCCGGAGCTCAGATACTCCGCGAAAGCCTCAAGGAAGCCTTCGGTGGCTCGCCGGTCGCGGTTGAGCGGTAAGCATTCGCCTGTCGCAACGTCATACACCGATGTCGTCCCGTCACTGTCCTCCATGACCAGGAACTCTCCATCGTGGACACTGCCGATCTCGCGCGTTCCGGAAACGACGTCTGCGCTCACTGTCGCCGGGTACAGGCGGATACCGAACAGATGCTCCTCGCGCACGTCCAAGACTCTATCGGGGATGGACCGCAACAACTTCAGCCCCGCAGTACCACCTTGATCAACGCACCCTGCGCCCGCGCCCGCTCGAACCGGCCCGCACTCGAGGTCGAAACGCCCCGGACCGAGCCGCATCGCTGTCAGGTGCGCAGCAGCCCGTCGTCGCTGCGGTTCCGACGGGCGATGACGAGCGCGACCGCTCCCGTCACGATGCTCGCTCCCAGCAGCCAGGGCGCCGCCGCGTCGAGCGTGTGTGCGAACGGCGAGGCGTACCAGGACAGGGGCAGCGGAAGGTTGGTGCGACCCTGGGCGTGCGCGGCCGCGAGGTCGATTGGAGGTCCCAGGCCGGCACCCGCTCGTCGGTGGAGGTGTTCTGGTTGTAGGCGGGGAAGATCCGCGACACGGTGGCGTCATCGACCTTCACGACCTCGTCGGTGGTGCCCTGAGCCGCCGTGCGGTGCCCGAAGCTGTCCGTGGTCTCCGGCAGCGCGCCGCCGCCCTCGTACTCGCGGTAGAACGCGATGGGATCGTGGAACTCGACGACCTCGCCGGTGGCATCCGCGCCCGCGCCACGCACGACTCGGCCCGCGGGCAGTTCCTCGCCGGGAATCCGGATGGCAGTGTCGGCGTCTATGGGGACCTCGTCGGTCACGCGCGAATCCGGGTCGATCGCGGTGAGGCGGATGAGCTCGGCGTCGACGCGGGCGATCGTCCCGCGGTCATGAGACCGAAGCCGACAGCCGCGAGCCCGCATGCGGCGGCGATCACGACTGCGGCTCGGCGCCGACTCCTCGACGGGGCGCGTGTCATCGGTACTCCTGGGAAGCGGTGGGCCCTCAGTCTTTCACGGCCGCCCCGGGCCGCCGTGGAAGCGCCGCCCTGTCGGAGGCCGGGATGCCGGGTGGCCTTCCGCTCCCACCCGACGCCGACCTAGACTCCTGCGCGGGGGCCAAGGAGGCAACGATGGCGAAGCTGACGATCGACTTCATCTGCTCCCTCGACGGGTACGGCGCGGCCGAGGGATGGCCGGGGCTGTGGGGCATCGAGGGTCCCGAGTACCTGTCGTGGCTCGACACCTCACCGGAGAAGGACGATCCTCTCCTCATGGGAGCGACGACCTATCGCCTCATGTCGGAGCTGACCGCGAGCGGCGAGCCGGGAACGGATGTGCTCGATCCGATCCGGAAGTACGTGTTCTCCTCCTCGCTCGAGGAGCCTCTGTCCTGGGAGAACTCCACGCTGGTCCGCACGGACGCGATCGACTTCGTGCGGAACCTCAAGCGCGAGTCGGACCGCCCGCTGCGCACGCTCGGCAGCGTGGCGCTGTGCCGTTCGCTGCTGGAGGCAGGCCTCGTCGATCGGTATCGCGTCGTGATCTTCCCCGTCATCACCGGCGCGACCGGACGGGATCGCATCTTCGACGGCTACCCGGACGTGCGCCTCGAGCTCGTCGAATCGCGCACCTTCGACGGGCTCACCCAACTGCTCGAGTACGTGCCCACGGTTCTGGACGGGCCGCCGGGACGCTGATCGCCCTCAGGGACGAACCCGGACCGTGCGCCCCTCGAACGTCACCGTATCGCCGTCGTGGAGCTGGCGTCCGCGGCGCCGCTCGACCTCGCCGTTGACGGCGACGTAACCGTCGATGATGACCTCCTTGGCGTCGCCTCCGGAGTCCAGGAGTCCCGCGAACTTGAGGAACTGGCCCAGGCGGATCATCTCGCCGCCGATGGGAACGTCGTCGATGGGTGCGCTGCGGGTCATCCCTGAATGCTAGCCCGCCCGCCGCTCACCGCGCGCTCTCCGGCCGCCGGCGGACCACGATCCGTCGAACGTCCGACGGATTCGCCCGGTCGAACCACACGTCGACCCGCTCGCCGTCCACGAGGGGGTCCGTCATCGGGATGCTCTCGCTCTTGCGGACGAATCGGCGCGTGCCCGCGGCATCCGCGAACGCGTACGTGACCGTCGTCAGGATCGCACTCGCCTCGGTCGCCGGCAGGGTGTACCCCTTGTTCGTGACCACACCGGTCACGGGGCGGGAGGTGCGCATGATCTGGTCGTCGAGGGCCTGGCGTCGCAGCCGGGAGCCGCGCGCGAACAGAGCAGCGCCGAGGAGCAGCACGCCCAGGATGCCGAGCAGCACGACGCCGGGGTTCGCGGCGGGGGCCTGAACCCACGCCGGTGGCGGAGCCGCCACGCCGAGTCCGAGGGCTGCGCCGAGCGCCGCCAGCCCGAGAGGTGCCGTGAGGCCCGGCAGGCCGGGGTTGCGGAGGGAGAGCGCCGCCCATCGGATGATCGCGAAGACGGTGGCCCCGGTGCCGGGGAAGGCGATCGCGAGCGCGATGACGCTGGTGCCGTCGAAGACGTCGTCCATCGCGTTGTCTACCATCCCGCTCATGGCGATCGTCGCGAGCGCGGGCTGCAGGAAGGCGACGAGAGCGGGGAGGACGAGGCGACCGGCGGTCGGCTTCTCGGCATGCCGTCGTCGTTCCGCGTCCGGATCGGTGAGGCTCATGGCTCCATCAGAGCACGCCGTCAAGCTACCGATCACGGCTACGGGGGAGGACGCTGCAGGACGGAGGCAGGCTTCCCCGGATGTTCATCCGCGGTTCACGGTCGATGCGCCGGTGCCCGTCCGTCTCGCGGAGACGCCACCGACTCCCGCGTCACCAGCACCGGGTCGAGAACGATCCGTCGGGGATCGCGTCGCCCGTCGAGCTGCTCCATCAGGAGTTCGACCGTGGCGCGCGCCTTCTCGGCGATGTCCTGACGCACGGTCGTGAGAGACGGCGTCACCATGTCGGCCATGGGCAGGTCGTCGAAGCCGACGAGCGAGAAGTCCTCCGGGACGCGGATGCCGCGGCGTGCGAAGGACTTGATGAGACCGATCGCGAGGATGTCGGCCGTCACCACGGCAGCGGTGAACCCCGCGGGATGCTCGAGCAGGTCGTCGGCCGCGGCATCCGCATCCGCGAACGTGAGATTCGCGATCACGCGCATCCCGTCCGGGTCGATGCCCTCGCCCGACAGCGCGCGCGAGAAGCCGGCGAACCGCGCGTTGATGACGCCTGCGCTCGTCGCCCCGGGGCCGACGAAGGCGATCGATCGGTGACCCGCCGCGAGCAGGTGCCGGGTCGCCTCGTGACTGCCGAGAGCGTCGTCGATGCCGACCGTCGAGACGGCGGCATCCGTGTACGCGTCGATGAACACCATCGGCACGTCCTGATGGCTCCGCAGCTGCT
The DNA here is from genome assembly GCF_058349845.2 of Microbacterium cucumeris. Taxonomy (NCBI): domain Bacteria; kingdom Bacillati; phylum Actinomycetota; class Actinomycetes; order Micrococcales; family Microbacteriaceae; genus Microbacterium; species Microbacterium cucumeris. The sequence continues at coordinate 433,252 of NZ_JBYRIZ020000003.1, read as the reverse complement.
CGACCTCGTCCGCGAGCACGCCAAGGAAGACGGCGCCGTCCACGTTCCACGATCGCAGGCGCCGCGCCGTGTCGGCCGCGTCCGTCGCCGCGTGGATCATGAGATGCTTGCCGGCCGCACTGACGTGCCGCTCGATCTCGCCGAGCAGCATAGCGTCATGCGGGTTCGACAGGCCGAGATCTCCCTCGGCCGCCGCGTAGTACACGAGCGAGATGATCTCGCTCCGGGCGACGGAGAGCGACCGGGCGGCGGCGCTGGGCTGATAGTTCAGTTCAGCTGCGGCATCCAGGACCTTCTTCTTCGTCGCCGCGGAGACCCGTTCGTCCCGACCGTTGAGCACGTTCGACACGGTCATCTTCGACACCCCGCACACGCGGGCGATGTCCGCGATCGTCACCATGTCGGATCCCCCTCGTCGTCTCCGGACATCCTGCCCTTGACGGGCCGTCGTCTCCTGATGCATCATAGTTTACCGGTAAAGGTATACCGGTAAACCAGACAAAGGAGTCCTGATGATTCGATCAGCGAGGCGCGCACGCGGGACGGTGGCGATCGGCGCGGCCGCCGTCGTCGCAGTGTCGTTGACCGCGTGCACGAGCGGCAGCGCCGGTGTCGAGGACACCGAGGCCGACAAGGGCCTGCCCGTCGCGGGCGTCAACGTCACGTACGACCCGAACACCCTCGTCAACGACGGCAAGCCCATCGAGCTCGAATGGTGGGCATGGAGCAACATCGAGCAGTTCCAGGCCATCGCAGACGCGTACCAGGAGATCCACCCGAACGTCACGATCACGGTCGTGAACCAGCCGTGGGAGGACTACTGGACCAAGCTCCCTCTCGAGCTGCAGTCCGGCGGGGGACCTGCGATCTTCAACGTGCACAACTCCCAGCACGACAACCTCATCGCGAACATGGAGCCGTACGACATCGACGCGGCCGACCTCGAGGCCGACTACACGGGCGCCGCCGCCCACGTCATCGACGGGGAGACCTACTACATCGACCTCGGTCTCATGAGCGGGTCGATCTACTACAACACCGACATGTGGGAGGCGGCGGGGCTGACCGACGCCGACATCCCCGAGACGTGGGACGAGCTGCGCGAGGTGGCGAAGAAGCTCACCGTCCGCGAGGGCGACGAGCTGCGCCAAGCGGGCTTCAACTTCAACGGAACCGGCCAGGCGCTGCAGATGGGCATGGCCTACCAGCTCGGCCAGAACCTCTTCGCCGCCGACGGCAGCACGCCCACGGTCGACAACGAGGCGAACCTCGAGGTCATCAACCGCTTCCTCGACATCTACGCGGACGGATCGGGCGACGCGAACTTCGGCGCCTCGGCCACCGAGAGCTTCGGCCAGGGCCAGTCGGCGATGATCTACGCGTGGGGCTGGTTCTCCGGAACGCTGCGCAACGACTACCCGGACCTGCCCTGGAGCGCGTTCCAGACGCCGGTCCCGGCGGCAGGGGAGACGCCGTACGCGTTCGATCGCTACAACGGCGAATCGACCTTCGGCATCAACGCGGGTGCGGACGACGCCGAGAAGGAGGTGGCCCAGGACTTCCTGCGCTACTACCTCACCGACGCGGAGTCCATGAAGGAGCTGGCGCTGAGCTTCAGCATCTTCCCGGCCTACAAGCCGATCGCGGACGACCCCGCCTTCACGGAAGATCCGGCGCTCGCCGCATTCGGCGACATCGAGCGGTACATCTGGCCGGGTCCGATCCCCGCGACCTTCGAGACCTCGACGGCGACCATGTGGGAGGAGATACTCTTCAACGGCGTCGCCCCCGAGGACGCGCTGGCGACGGCGCAGCAGACGATCGAGAAGGACCTGGACGGCAAGGACTTCAGCTCGGCCGAGAGTCTCTACCCGTTCTACACCGCCGACTGAACCTCGCAGGAAGGAGCGCTCCCGGCCGTCTCGACGGCGGCCGGGAGCGGCACCGGCAATGACCACCCAGACCTCCACGCGTCCCGCCGTGCCGGACACGGCCCCGGTGCCGCAGACGACGCGGCGCATCAAGAAGCCCGCGAGCGAGCTGTGGCTGCGCAACCTCACCGTCGGCGTCATCATGGCCGCCATCGTGGTGCTGCTGCTGATCCCCATCGGCATCGCGTTCGTCGGCAGCTTCCACGACTGGAACCCGCTCAACGGCACCTTCGACTTCACCGGAGTCGACAACTACACCGAGCTGTTCGCCGACGCGACGTTCTGGCGCGCCTCCGTGAACACCGTCGTGTTCGGCGTTCTCGCGATCGTCGGGCGCATCGTGCTCGGCCTCGCCATCGCCTACGCGCTGTTCTCGAAGCTGAGCCGGTGGCGCACGTTCTTCCGCACCGTCTTCTACCTGCCGACCGTGATGCCCCTCGTGGCCGTCGCGTTCCTGTGGAAGCTCATGTACAACCCGCAGTTCGGCGCCATCAACACCGTCTTCGGCCTCGACATCAACTGGCTGTTCGATCCGCGCTACTCGCTGCTCGCCATCGTCATCATGACGATCTGGAAGGACTTCGGCTTCGCCGTCATCCTCTTCCTCGCCGGTCTCTACGCGATCCCCGAGGACGTGCTCGAGGCGGCATCCGTCGACGGGGCGAGCGCCTGGCGGACGTTCTGGCACGTGACCCTGCCCCTGCTGCGGCCGATGCTCTTCTTCGTCGTCATCACATCGATGATCGGCTATCTGCAGGCCTTCGTGCAGGTCCTGGTGATGACGAACGGGGGCCCCGGGACCTCGACGCAGCTCATCTCGTTCATGATCTACGAGCAGGCGTTCGTGAAGTACGACTTCGGCTACGCCTCCGCCATCGCGTTCGTGCTGCTGGTCGTCACGGCCCTGCTGACCGCCGCCTCCTGGCGAATGAACCAGTCCGCACTGGACGTCCCGCGTCGACGCCGTCGCGCCGCGAAGACCGAAGGGAGCCCCTCATGAAGGTGCGCGTCTTCGCTCTGAACGCCGTGCTGCTCGTCGTCGGCCTCATCATCGTGCTGCCGTTCTTCTGGATGATCCTGTCGGCCTTCAAGTCCAACGCCGAGATCGTCGGATTCGAGCAGACGTTCTGGCCGCGGGACTGGACGCTGGAGAACTTCGTCTCGATCCAGACCAAGCTCGACTTCTTCCGGCTGTTCTTCAACAGCGTCTTCCTGTCGGTGACGATCACCGCGCTGTCGGTCTACACGAGCCTCGTCGGCGGCTTCGTGTTCTCCAAGTACCGCTTCCGGGGCCGTGGGGCGCTGTTCGCCGTCATCCTGTCGACCATGATGGTCACGTGGGCGGTCGTCATCATTCCGCGTTACACCATGTTCCGCGCCGCCGGCCTCACGGACAGCTGGGCGTCGATCATCATCCCCGCCGTGATCAGCGCGTTCGGCATCTTCATGATGCGCCAGAGCATGGACGCCGTTCCCGACGAGATCCTCGAGGCCGCGCGCATCGACGGAGCATCCGAGTGGTTCATCTTCCACCGCATCGTCGCCCCGATGAGCGTGAACGCCATCTCGGCGCTGTCGATCTTCGTCTTCCTCTGGGTGTGGGAGGACTACCTCTGGCCGTACCTCATGATCTCGTCCGAGGAGAAGCAGGTGCTGGCCGTCGGCCTGACCACGTTCAATGGGCAGTACAGCACCGACTACGGCGGGTTGTTCGCCGCCACGACGCTGGCGATCGTGCCGGTGATGATCGTCTACATCGTGTTCCAGCGCCGGTTCATCGCCGGTGCGGCGAGTGCGGCGCTGAAGGGTTGAGAATGCAGGACGAATCGTTGATCTCGCTCTCGGACGGCGCCCCGGCGCCGGCCCCGGACGGAGCGGTGGTGACAGGGCCGGGATACCGGATCACCGTGCTCACCGACCGTCTGATCCGGGTCGAGTGGGATCCCGAGGAGCACTTCGTCGACGAGAAGACGCAGCAGGTGGTGAACCGGAGCTTCCCGGTCGCGCGCTTCGATACGGTGCGGGACGAGCAGGGCATCGAGATCATCACCGACAGCCTGCGGCTGCGGTACGACGAGCGGATGCCGAGCACGGCCGGACTCTCGATCACCCTGCTGGCCGGAGCCACCGACGTGCACTACACGACGTGGCGGCCCGGGCAGGTCTACCCGCAGACCCTGCCGCTGCGGGGAAACCTCGGCAGCACGGCGCGCACGCTCGACGAGGTCGACGGGGCGATCGAGATCCCACCCGGCATCCTGTCCACGTTCGGCTTCGGGGTGCTCGACGACTCGGCCTCGCTGGTCCTCGCCGAGGACGGATGGATCCGCCCCCGGGAGGGGGCCGGTCAGGACTTCTACTTCTTCGGATACGGTCGCGACTTCGCCGCGGCGCTGCGGGACTTCCACACGCTCACCGGACCCATCCCGCTCGTGCCGCGTTTCGCCCTCGGCAACTGGTGGAGCCGGTACTGGGCCTACGACGAACCCGAGTACCTGGCGCTCATGGCGAAGTTCCGCGCGCACGGCATCCCGCTGTCCGTGGCCGTGATCGACATGGACTGGCACCTCGTGGACGTCGATCCGGCCATCGGGACCGGATGGACCGGCTACACCTGGAACAGCGAGCTGTTCCCCGATCCGGAGCGCTTCCTCTCCGAGCTGCATGCGCATGGCCTCGCGGTGACCCTCAACCTGCATCCGGCCGACGGCATCCGTCGGCACGAGGCCGCCTACGCGGCTGTCGCGACGGCGATGGGACGCGATCCCGACGCGGGGACCGCGATCGAGTTCGACGTGGCCTCCCGCCGGTTCATGAGCGCCTATCAGGAGCACGTGCTCGGCCCCCTCGAGGACCAGGGCGTGGACTTCTGGTGGATCGACTGGCAGTCGGGGGAGCATTCGCACCTGCCCGGCCTGGACCCGCTGTGGATGCTGAACCACACGCACTTCCACGCCTCGGCGCGGCACGGCCGACGCCCCCTGACGTTCTCGCGGTACACCGAGCGCGCGGGCCACCGGTACCCGGTCGGATTCTCGGGGGACACGATCGTCAGCTGGGCGTCGCTGGCGTTCCAGCCCGAGTTCACCGCGACCGCGGCGAACGCCGGCTACACGTGGTGGAGCCATGACATCGGCGGGCACATGCACGGCGAGCACGACGTCGAGCTCGCCGTGCGGTGGCTGCAGTTCGGCGTGCTGTCGCCGATCAACCGGCTGCACTCCTCGACGAACCCGTTCAGCTCGAAGGAGCCGTGGGCGTACGGTGAGCCGGCCGCGACGATCATGCGGCGGTATCTGCGCCTGCGGCACCGGCTGATCCCGATGCTGTACACCGCCGCGTGGGCGGCGCACGCCGAGAACGTCAGCGTCGTGCGTCCGCTCTACCACGATGCGCCCCGCGCCCACGGCGCGTACGAGCATCCGAACGAATACCTCCTCGGCGAGCACCTGCTCGTCGTGCCGATCACGGTCCCGCGCGAGCGCGCGTCTCAGCTCGCGACCGTGCGCGCGTGGCTGCCGGAGGGCGAATGGGTCGACGTCTTCACGGGGCTGCGATACCGCGGTTCGCGCGAGGCGCTACTCACGCGTCCGCTCGAGGAGTATCCGCTGCTGGCGCGGGCCGGAGCCGTCGTGCCCCTGGACGCCGAACCGCTGTCGCACGCGGGGGACGCTCCGACCTCGATGGAGTTGCTCGTGATCCCCGGCACCGGATCCTCCGCGCTCGCCGAGGACGACGGTGCGGCGGCACCCGAACGAGGGCTCGTGACGTTCACGCAGACACTCGACGTGCACGACGACGGACGCGCGGACATCACCCTGGTGGCGGTGCACTCCGGCGCTCCGATGTCCTCCCGTCGCATGCGCGTCCGGATCCCCGGCGTCCGATCCGCCGATTCGGTGACGATGCAGGACGGCCGGCGACTCGGGTCGGAGGTCGTCGACGCCGATGCCGAGGACCTCGCCCCCGCCGGGCTGGGGATCGACCTCGGAACAGTGGAGCTCGACGCCGGGTTCCGTCTGGAGATCCGCGGCGCCGTGCCTGCCGATCCTCTCGATCCGCAGCGCGTCTTCGGCCTGCTGCAGCAGGCGGGCATCGGCTACGAGACCAAGCGGAGACTGTGGCGGGCCGTCACCGAGGGCGGCACGGCGGACGCGATCTCGGCAGAGGACATCCCTCGCGAACTGCGGGACGCGCTGACCGAGCAGCTGGCGGCGCTCCCGGCCTGGTGAGCGCCGGCGGACGATTAGGCTGAGTCCATGACCAAGAACACGATCTGGACCATCCTCGGCGTGATCGTCGCGGTCGCGATCGCCTGGTGGCTCGTCGGCGTCCTGTTCTCGGTGCTCTGGTTCGTCGCCAAGCTCGCGATCGTCGCCGTCGTCGCTCTCGTCGTCTTCCTCGTGCTGCGCAACGTCTTCGCCAAGAGCGAGGACTGATCACCGCCGCCGCGAGATCTGCGCGCGCAGCAGCGCGACCAGCGACGGGATCGCGGCACCGAAGGTGAGTGCGAGCCCGACGCCGATCAGCGTCTCGACCGTGCGCTCCAGGAACCGCGCGCCCGGCGACGAGGTCGACGTCGACAGGATCAGCGTCAGGACGACGATCGTGGTGAACGCCGGCGCGACGTACCACCGGCTCTCCCGCATGGCGCTCATGGCGCCGATCGCCACCGCGATCAGCACGGCTATCAGGATTCCGCCCGGGTCGAACAGGGTCACCACCATCGCGGCGAGAGCGCCGAGGAAGACGGATACCGAACGTCCCGCGCTGCGCAGGATCACCTGCCCGCGCGCCGGGCGCATGACGAGCAGCACGGTGCCGGTCGCCCACCCGACGTGCTCGAGACCGAGGAGGTAACCGATGGCGGCGGCGATGGCGGCGGCGAGCCCCAGCAGGATCCCGTAGCCGAGCAGGTCCGCACCCCTGGCGGTCTCCGGCGCCGGCGGCAGTGGTTCGTCGCGTTCCGGCCACAGCAGCGACACGAGCCAGGCGTACACAGACCCCGCCACGATGCACCCCGCGGCCACGAGGGTCAGCCCGAGATCCGGGAAGCTCAGCCCGATCCCGACCAGCGGCAGTACGAGCGCCAGCAGGAGGCGTCCGAACGGGCCGCGGGCGGTGCTGAGGCTTGCGCCGACCGACAGGACCAGCAGCGCGACGACCGCGACGGCCGGCGCGCGGGTCAGCGTCGAGCCCAGCAGCAGCCCCAGAGCGCTCAGCACGCCGACGAGAGGGAGCACGGCCCGCCGGCGGCGTCGCGACGGCAGGCCGTACGCCGCGGCCGGGAGCACGCCGATCGCCAGTGCGAGTCCCGCGGTGGGCGAGAACGGCGCCACGAGAATGCCCGGCAGGGCGAACAGCGCACCGAGCACGAAGCGCGACCACTGCCACGTCAACCCGGCCGGCATCCGCATGAGACCGTTATACACGCGCAGCGAACCGTGGACGCGGAGCGTGCGGAAACGATAGCGTTCGAGCATCCGCTGCGAACCGCGGCGGCATGATCGAAAGGTTCATCATGGGCTTCTGGAGTTCTTTCTGGGACATCATCTGGTGGTTCGTCTGGGCATTCGCCTTCATCGCCTACCTGTTCGCGCTGTTCGCCATCATCGGAGACCTCTTCCGGGACCGGAAGCTGAACGGGTGGTGGAAGGCCGTCTGGATCCTCTTCCTGATCTTCGTCCCGTTCCTCACCGCGCTCGTCTACCTGATCGCGCGGGGCAGCGGCATGGCCGAGCGCGGCGCGGCGGAGGCCCGACAGGCGAAGGACGCGACCGACGCGTACATCCAGCAGGTCGCGGGCTCGAGCGCGGCCGACGAGATCGCCAAGGCGAAGGCGCTGCTCGACTCCGGAGCCATCACCGCCGAGGACTACGCCCAGCTCAAGGCCAAGGCTCTGAGCTGACCGAAGCGACGAGACGAGGGGGCGATCCGATCCGGATCGCCCCCTCGGTCGTCTCCGGCTCAGAAGCTCCCGATGCCCTTGCCGACCATCGAGACGCCGATGACGAGCAGCAGGACCGCCATGATCACGGCGTTCTCCTTCGCGAGCCAGTCCCGCAGGGCATCCAGCACCCGCCCCAGCCGGTCGGCCGCGATGAGATAGCCGACGACGGGGACCAGCACGGTGGATGCCGCGATCACCGTGAAGATCGCGATGACGCCGACGATCGAGCCGGTGGACAGATCCGCCGAGCCGATGTCCGTGCCGGCGCCGGCGGCCATGATGAGGTTCTTCGGATTCAGCGCGGACAGCAGCAGACCCAGGCCTGCGGCGCCGACGAACGAGACGCTGTCGATCGCCTGCATCCATCCGGGCAGCTTCGGCTCCTCGCCGGCCCGGGGCCGGCCGCGCCACTGCTTCAGGGCGAGCAGGAGCAGCAGGGCGCCGAGGACGAGCTGGATGACGCCGCGGATGGGTCGCGAGGCATCCGGATCCTCATCCGGGAGGACGGAGGACAGCAGCGTGAAGACCGTGACGGCGGCGACGATGCCGACGAGCCAGCCCAGCAGGAAGCCCACGCTCGTGACGCGCGCCCGCGGCGACAGCAGCATGAGGATCGCGGCGATGATCGGGATCGGGCTGATCGCCACACCGAGCGCGAGCGGCAGGATCTCGCCGACGACGGAGTTCACGACGTGCCTTCCGGGACGGTGCCGGTGAGATCGACGATCGCCGCACGGTTGGTGGCGTAGACCTTCTCGTCGTCGAGGAGCTCGAGCCGAGCCAGGCGCCGCCTCGTGCTCGGCCGCACGCGGCTGAACGCGAGCGTGATCCGCTCGTCGGCCAGCCATTCCTTCAGGGCGGTGAACGATTCGGCCCCGGTCACGTCGATGTCGGTGACGGCCTCCATGTCGATCACCAGATGCTCGACCTTGCCGTCGCCCGCAGCGGTGATCGCGTCCTTGACGGCCGTCGTGAACACGGCGCCGTTCGCGAAGAACAGGGGCGCGGCCATCCGGATCACGATGACACCGGGCGCCGTGACGGTGCCGGCCGGCGCGTCCTCGAGCAGCGACTCCGCAGGGTCTCCCGAGGTCTCCAGCACGTCGATCGCCGGGTTGGCGGCCCGCTTGGCGATGTTGATGAGCGCCAGGACGAAGGCGACGAGGATGCCGGGGATCGAGCCGACGAACAGCGTCACGAGGAAGCAGATCGCGCCGATGATGAACTCGAAGCGGTCGGCGCGCCACAGGTCGATGAACTCCCGGATGCCGAGCAGGGGGATGACCGCGACCCCGACGATGGCACCGATGACGGGCGACGGGATGTCCGCCAGCAGCTCGGTGCCGAACAGAAGCAGCAGGAGCGTGCCGACGGCGAGCACGAGAGAGGGCAGCTGCGTACGCGAGCCGGCCTGATCCATCGCCGCGGTGCGCGACGTGGAGGAGCCCACCGCGAAGCTGCCCTGGGCGCCGGCGGCGATGTTGGCGACGCCGAACGCCATCAGGTCGCGGTTCGCGTGGAAGGGATAGCCGTGCTTCTCGGAGTACGAGCGCGAGACGAGCAGACCCTCGGCCGTCGTCACGAGGGTCAGCGCGATCGCCGAGGGGATCAGCGCCAGCCACGTGGTCCAGTCGATCATCGGCCAGGTGAACGCCGGGGCGCCGGCCGGCACCTCGCCGAGCACGTCCACCCCCTTCTGATCCAGGCCGCTCATGACCACGACGACCGTGGCGAGCACGAGCACGATCAGTGCCCAGGGCACGGCGCGCAGGTAGCGGCGTCCGATCAGCAGCACGGCCACGGAGGCGGCCGAGATCAGCACCGACCACCCGTTGAGCGTGCCGATGCCCGTGACGAGGCCGACGACCTTCTCGGGGAACTCCCCGCCCGATTCGATCTTCACCCCGAGCATCTTCGCGATCTGGCTCACCATGATGTCCAGAGCAAGGCCGCCCACGAATCCGACGAGGATCGGCTTGGAGAGGAAATTCGCCAGGAATCCGAGCTTGAAGACCGCCAGCAGGACGAACATGATGCCGCAGATGATCGCCTGCGCCATGGCGAGCGTCGCGTAGTCGGCGCTCCCCGCCGTGGCGAGACCCCCGACCGAGGAGGCGACCAGGGCGGCGGCCGCGGCATCCGGAGAGGCGACGAGCTGACGCGAGGACACCACGAGGGCGTAGATCACCGTGGGGACGATCAACGCGTAGAGCCCGGCGGTCGGGGGGAGCCCGGCGATCTGGGCGTAGCCGATGTTCAGCGGGATCGCGATCGCGAGCAGGGTGACGCCCGCCGTGAGCTCGGACGCCAGGTTCTTCGGCGTGAGACCTGCCAAGGGGCGCTGCATCGGTGTTCCTCCCGGTCGTCCCGTCCCACATTGGCATCACAGGGCCGTCGCGGCCAGAGCCGGAGCGAAAGATCACACGAGAAGGATGAGTCTCATCGGGTGCGTGCGGTCTGCTTCAGGCGGGTGCGGATGTCGAAGAGCTCGGTGCCGCCCACCATGCGTGCGCCGGGCACGCCGCGTCGCAGCAACGGGCGCAGCGCGCTGCGCCGCACGGCGACGACCGGGATCCTGCCGACCGTGCCGAGAGAGGTCACCGCTTCCACGAGGTCGTCGTCCGGGAAGACGAGGATCGCGCCGCCGAAGCGCACTCGGGCCGCCCGCGCGACGACGCGGACACGGCTCAGCAGTTCGGCCACCGGCATCCGGTCACGGACGTCGGGTCCGGTGACCTCGTCGCGTCGGAAGCCGACGGGCCCGCCGAAGTCCTCGGACACGAGCGCGTAGAGGCCCCTCGGGCTCAGCACGACGTGATCGAGCACGTCGTCGTCCCCTCCGGCGGCGACATCGTGCCAAACCGTGAACCCGATGCCCAGGTCGTCCATCGCCCGCGCCGTGTCCTCCTCGGCGAGGGCGTCGGCGAGCAGCCGGCGCAGCTGCCAGGGGGCGGAGCGGACGAACGCGGGGGCGTACGGGTCGGCGACGTCGCCCTCCGCCCACTCCCGCGCGAGTCGGAGATACTGCGCGCGGCGCCAGGCGCCGGCCTGCCCGAAGGACGCGGTGCGCGGGCGCGTCCCCGATCGGGAGCCCGCGGCGCGCCCGCTCCACTGCAGTCGCGATCCGTCGTCACGGTCGCGGTCGTAGTCGAGGCGTCCCTGCGGGGTGCCGATCAGGTCCCAGGCGTGCTGGACGCGGATGAACGCCGCGGCATCCCCGCCCGTGTCGGGATGGGTCTCGCGCAGCCGCACGCGGTACGCACGGCGCAGGCCGTCGTCGTCCACGTCGGGGGCGACGCCGAGCACCTCGTACGCCGAGGCGGAGAGCGGACTGTCGAACACCGATTCAGGCTACTCCGCGCGGAGCGGGCCGATTCCCGGCGCGAATCCCGTGGCCCGGGATCAGGATGCCGGGGAAGGCCGTTCGTCCAGGACGAGCTGCAGGAACGCGAGATCGAGCCACGCGCCGAACTTCATGCCGACCTGGGGCAGCAGGCCGGTCCGCCGGAAGCCGTGCTTCTCGTGCAGCCGGATCGATGCGGTGTTCCCGCTCTCCACGGCGGCCACCATGACGTGCGTCCCGCGTTCCCTGGCGCGGGCGATCAGCGCTGTCATGAGCGCGCTGCCGATGCCCCGGCCCTGCTGGTCGGGATGCACGTAGACCGAGAGCTCGACCGTGTGGCGGTACCCGCTGTGCGGGCGCCAGGCGCCGAACGTGGCATAGCCGAGCACGCCCTGCTCGTCCACCGCGACGAGCACGGGGTACCCCTGTCCGGTGCGGGCCGCGAGCCACTCCGCACGGTCGGCGACGTCGACCGTGTCCTCGTTCCAGATCGCCGTCGTGTTCTCCACCGCGTGGTTGTAGATGGCGGTGATCGTCTCGAGGTCGACGGCCTGGGCATCCCGGATCTGCACGTCGTCGACGCTATCAGCGGCGCGCGGCCTCTCCGGCGCGGTGCGACCGGAAGGCGCGAGCGTAGGCTGGAATCCGGCATCGCTCCAGGGGTGGCGGCGAACGGGACCAAAACCGGACTCCGCGTTGTTGTCTCTGGAGACGCGATCGCGTCGGAGAAGGAGCCACACGAAATGACGGACACAGGAACGATCACCCGCACCCCCGGCACCGAGACCGCGGTCCTCGCCGGAGGCTGCTTCTGGGGCATGGAGGAGCTCATCCGCCGCCAGCCCGGAGTCCTGGACACGCGGGTGGGATACACCGGCGGCGAGAACGACCACGCCACGTACCGCAACCACCCCGGTCACGCCGAGGCGGTCGAGATCGTCTTCGACCCGACGAAGACCACGTACCGCGACATCCTGGCGTTCTTCTTCCAGATCCACGACCCGTCCACCCTCAACCGCCAGGGCAACGACGTCGGCTCGAGCTACCGCTCCGCGATCTTCCCGCTCTCACCGGAGCAGGAGCGGGTCGCGCGCGACACGATCGCCGACGTCGACGCGTCAGGCCTGTGGCCGGGCAAGGCCGTCACCACGATCGAGCCCGAGGGTCCGTTCTGGGAGGCGGAGCCGGAGCACCAGGACTACCTGCAGCGCATCCCGAACGGCTACACCTGCCACTTCCCCCGCGCCGGATGGGTGCTGCCGCGGCGCTGAGCGCCCCGTCGCCCCCGCCCGCCGGGCTCGCGAGACTTGGCCTGCGGGGTGAGACTTGGCCTGCGTGCCCAAGTCTCGCTCCGCAAAGGAAGTCTCGCGGCGCCGCGGGGGGGGGTCAGGCGTGCACGTCGGCGGGCGACTCGCCGCCCTCGGTGAAGCTCGGACGCTTGCCCACGAGCTTGCCGATCAGCAGGACGACGCCGACGATCACGAGTCCGAGGACGAGTCCGGCGATCGCTGAGATCAGCGTGTCGCCGAACCACACCACGAAGCCGCCGAGCGGCTCGAGCAGATGCTCGACCCCGTGGATGAAGTCGCTGAAGAACACCAGCCCGACCTCGCCGAGATTCGCCAGGACGAGGTGACCGCCGACCCAGAGCATCGCGACGGTCCCGACCACCGAGATCACCCGGAACACCGCGGGCATCGACCGGACGATCCGCGTACCGGTGTGGCGCACCCGGCGGTCGGGGTTCTTCGCCATCTTCAGCCCGATGTCGTCGATCTTCACGAGCAGCGCGACGGCGCCGTACACGATGCCGGTCATGAGCAGGGCGATCACCGCGAGGATCGCCAGGGTCATCCAGATGCTCAGTCCCGCCTCGAGGTTCGCAAGCGAGATGAGCATGATCTCCGTGGAGAGGATGAGGTCGGTGCGCACGGCGCCGAAGACGAGCTTGTTCTCGTCCCTCGCGCTCTCCTCGCCGTGCCCGTGATGGAACCCGAACCACTCCAGCACCTTCTCCGCGCCCTCGAAGCACAGATACGTGCCGCCGATGATGAGCAGATAGGGAAGCACCCAGGGTGCGAACGCGGTCAGCAGCAGCGCGATCGGGATGATGATCACGAACTTGTTGATCAGCGAGCCCAGGGCGATCTTCAGTACGACGGGCAGCTCGCGCGCCGGCGTGATGCCCTGCACGTACTGGGGCGTCACGGCGGCGTCGTCGATCACGACCCCGGCGGCCTTGGAGGAGGCCTTCAGGGCCGCGCTGAGGATGTCGTCGACGACGGCGAGCAGACCAACCGACATGGGACCCCCTGTGTGTGATGTCGGAGAGCAACTCTAGCGGGGCCGGATGACCGTCATCCCGCCGATCCGGACGGAAGCCGCACGTCGAACCGGCATCCGGTCGTCTCGTTCGTCGCGCTGATGCGCCCCTGGTGCGCCTCGACGATGCCCCGCACGATCGCGAGTCCGAGTCCTGCGCCGCTGCTGCCGACGATGCCGTCGATCGGAGTGCGGGCGTGCGTCCCCCGCCAGCCGGGTTCGAAGATCCGGTGCAGGTCCTCCTCGGCGATCCCGGTGCCCGAGTCCTGGACCGACAGCGTCACGCCCTCGGCATCCTGGACCGTGCTGATCCGCACCTCGCCGCCCGTCGGCGTGTGCTCCAGGGCGTTCATGAGCAGGTTCGAGACCACGCGGGACAGTTCGCGCGCGTCGCCGACGAGGGTGTGGTCGGGGCTGGTGCGCTCGACGAGCACGATGCTCTTCGCCTGGGCGACGGCCGCGAGCTCCGCTGCGGCGTCGCTCACGAGGTCGTGCAGCGAGAGGGGCTCGAGGTTAAGCACGAGCGTTCCGGAGGAGATCTTGGACAGCTCGAAGAGATTGTCCACGAGCGACGTCAGCCGGTCGACCTGAAGTCGCATCTGGTGGTGGAACCGGGCCGTGTCCGCGGCGAGCCCGTCCTCGAGCGCCTCGGTCATGGCGCGCAGGCCGCTGAGCGGGGAACGCAGGTCGTGCGAGATCCACGCCACCAGCTCGCGGCGGGACGCATCGATCGCCTGCACCTCCTCGCGTGCCTGGGCGAGGCGGTGACTGGTCTCCGCGAGCTCGTCGGCGAGTGCCTCGAACTCCGCGCTGGGCGACACCGAGGGATGCTCGTCGACGAGCGCACCGTCGCCGATCGCGTGTGTGAGCCGGCGCAGCTCGTCTCCCGCGCGGGCGATCCGCAGCCCGAGCAGCAGGGCGACGCCGACCGAGACGACCGCGGAGACGCTCGTGACGGTGACGACCACGAGGAAGTCGTGCGGCGAGATGTACATCGCCAGCGCCACCGCCAGCACCCCGGCGGCCAGCGACACCACGGACGCCAGCACCACCACGCACAGCTGCACGATGAGCGGGCGCCGGTGCAGCAGTCTCAGGGCGAGCAGACCCAGCGCCCCGACGACGAGCGCGCAGGCGAGCGACATGCCCACGATGATGAGGAGATCGGGCAGCGGCATGTCAGCCCCCCAGGTCGAGACGGTAGCCGACGCCCCAGACGGTGACGAGGATCTGCGGACGGCCGGGATCGGCCTCGATCTTCTCGCGCAGCCGGCGCATGGTCACCGTCACGGTCGACAGGTCGCCGAACTCCCATCCCCAGACCGCGCGCAGCAGGGTCTGACGGTCGAACGTCTGCCGCGGATGCTTGAGCAGGAACGCGAACAGGTCGAACTCGCGCGCCGACAGCTCCAGCGCGACCCCCGACGCCGTGACGATGCGCGCCGACGGGTCGAGCCGGAACTCCCCGAGGTCGAAGGGGGCCTCCGGCGCGTACGCCGCGAGGCTCCGCCGGAGCACCGAGCGGACGCGGAGCACGAGCTCGCGCGGGGAGAACGGCTTGGGCAGGTAGTCGTCCGCGCCGGCCTCGAGTCCGTCGATGCGGTCCTCGGGGGCGCCCAGCGCCGTGAGCATGATCACGGGCACCTGCGAGGTCCGACGGATGCGGCGGCACACCTCGACGCCGTCGATGCCGGGGAGCATGCGATCCAGCACGACCAGGTCCGGCCGGACGCGGGTGACGGCGTCCAGGCCCGAGAAGCTGTCCGACGCGACGTCGACGAGGAAGCCCGCCGCGTGCAGGTAGGCCTCGGCGACCTCGCACACCATGGGGTCGTCCTCGACGATCAGCACCCGGCGGTCCACGAGGTCGTCGGCCGGTTCCGCGGACAGCGACGACGTCATGGTCCCAGGGTAGATCCGCGGGTGCGCGGCGGAGAGGGGCTCCCGGGTTCCGCGCCGACTCTTCCGCGGTTCGTAAGGACTTGGGGGCGGCGCGAGGGCGGCGAGGTTCCTACATTCTGGATATGAGCTCATCCGTCGACGTGATCCTGCCCTGCCTCGACGAGGCGGAGGCGCTTCCGGCGCTGCTCGCCGAGATCCCGTCCTCGTACCGCGCGATCGTCGTGGACAACGGCTCGACCGACGGCTCGGGCCGGATCGCCGCGGAGCTCGGGGCCACCGTCGTGACGGCGGAGCGCCGCGGCTACGGCGCCGCCGTGCACGCCGGCCTCCTGGCGGCCACGGCACCGATCGTCGTCTGCTGCGACGCGGACGGATCGTTCGACATGCGCCAGCTCGAGCGGGTCGTCGATCCGGTCCGCCGCGGCGAGGCCGACCTCGTGCTCGGGCGGCGAGTGGCGGTCACGGGTTCCGCATGGCCGGTGCACGCCCGCGTCGCCAACGCCGTGCTGCTGTGGTTCGTGCGACGCAGGATGCAGGTCGGGCTCCGCGATCTCGGTCCGATGCGGGCCGCGGATCGCGAGCGTCTCGTGCGTCTCGGCATCGTCGACCGGCGCAGCGGCTACCCGCTGGAGCTCGTGCTCCGCGCGCGACGAGCGGGCTGGCGCATCGACGAGGTGCCGGTCGACTACCGCCCGCGGGTGGGCAGATCCAAGGTCACCGGCACGGTGAGCGGGACGGTTCAGGCGGTCGGCGACATGCTGCGGATGCTGCGGAGGTACGCATGAACGGGGTCACCATCATCGTCATGGCCAAGGAGTGCGTGCCCGGCCGCGTCAAGACCCGACTGCATCCGCCCTTCAGCCTCGAGGACGCCGCCGGGATCGCGAGCGCGTGCCTGGATGACACCGTGGCGGCGGTCGCGGGCATCGATGCGCGGCGCGTGCTGTGCGTGCAGGGGAGCCTCGACCCGATCCCCGGGTTCGAGCAGATGCCGCAGTCGGTCGGGGATCTCGACGAACGGATCGCCGACGCCCTCGACCGCGTCGACGGTCCCGTGCTGTTGATCGGGATGGACACTCCGCAGCTCGACCCTGCGCTGCTCGGCGCGGTGGCCCACCGCTGGCCGCTCGGCGTCGACGCCTGGTTCGGCCCCGCCGCCGACGGCGGCTTCTGGCTGCTGGGGCTGCGGGGCGTCGAAGAGCTGCGAGGCGCTCTGGGCGGCGGCGCCCGGGGAGATCTGGTGCGCGGGGTGGGGATGTCCCGGGAGGACACCGGCGCCGTGCAGCGCGCGCGGCTGACGGCCGCCGGCCTCAGCATCGCCGACCTGCCGGAGCTCACGGATGTCGACGACGTCGACAGCCTCCGCGCCGTGGCCGAGGAGCTCTCTCCCGCGAGTGCTCTGGCTCGCAGGCTCGCCGCCCATCACCGGGACATCGTGCCGGCGGCATCCGGAGCCGACCGGATCGAGGCCGTCCGATGACCGCCCCGATCGCGACAGTGCCGCACTTCGACGCCGGAGGCGGATCGCCCTACGCCACCGCCCTGCGCAGCGGCGGCGGAGTCCTGCGCATGGTCGACCACGACGGGGCCCCGGGCGCGCCGATCGAGCTCGCCCGCTTCCTCGCGGCCGCGGACGACGCGGATCGCTCGGTGCTGGAACGCGCGGACGGAGCGGTCCTCGACATCGGATGCGGCCCCGGCCGCATGGTGCGCGCGGCGATCGCCGCGGGTCATCTCAGCCTCGGCGTGGACGTCTCGGAGGCCGCCGTCGCCCACGCGCACGCGCAGGGGCTGCCGGTGCTGCATCGCTCGGTCTTCGATCCGATCCCCAGGGAAGGGGAGTGGGGCGCCGCCCTGCTGCTGGACGGGAACATCGGCATCGGCGGAGACCCGACCGCCCTGCTGTCGCGGTGCGCGCGGCTCGTGCGGGCGGACGGCACGGTGTTCGTCGAGGTGCACGACGATCCGCGCCGCGACCGGGCCTTCCGCGCCACGCTGATCGATCACGAGGGCCGTGCCAGCCTGCCGTTCCCCTGGTACGAGCTCGGCCTGGACGGACTGCGCCGTCGTGCTGTCGCGGCCGGACTGGTCCTCGTCGAGACCTGGTCGCAGGACGTCCGCACCTTCGCGGCTCTGCGGTGCGCCTCCGCTGAACGATAGTCCCCGGCGTTGCGCAGTGGCCTGCCGTCCGCGGGACTCGGCTTCAGGACGATTCCGGTGCGGACGGCGCTCGCCTCCGCCGGCGGAGCACGGTGATCGCCGGCACCAGGACGGCGTCGTGCAGGATCACCGCCGCGGCGAGCCAGACGACGACGTTCAGCAACTGGTCCGGTCGCTGCGTGCTCACCAGCAGCCAGGCGCCCCACAGGAGCCCGCCGGCGCCGGCGGCTCCGAGCGCGATCCGCACCCCGCGCATCAGACCACCTCGATCGCCGACAGCCACTTGGTCTGGAGCACGCCGGGACGTCCGGGTGCGATGATCCGCGCGGGATATCCGTGGTCCAGATCCAGGCGCTCGCCGTTGACGTGCAGCGCCACCAGCGTCTTCGCGTCCCGGGCGTACTGCGGGGGCATGGTCGTGGTGGCGAACGCGCCCCGCCGCTGCAGGCTGCGCATCCGGACGGTGGCATCCTCGGGGGCTCCGACCAGGTCCAGGAGATCGGCGAGCCGGACGCCCTGCCAGTGCGCGTCCACCGTCCATCCCTCCACGCAGGCGATGGGCAGCACCTCCCGGTGCTGAGGGAGCGCGTCGAGCTCGGCCAGGCTCAGCGTGCGGCGCCGTCCGCCGGATTCGACGGCGAGCCGCCAGTCCGGGTCGGAGGCGAGGGCGGTGACATCCGCCTGTCGCGCGGAGCGGTTGACCGGCAGCGCCCGAGGGCTGTCCACGCGACGACGGTCCTCGACGAGGCTGAACGGTCCGACGGGGAGGATCGCGTGCGCGACGGCCAGAGCCCCCATCGCCGCCGAACCGGCGCCGACACCGAGGAGGAACCGGCGCCGGGAGAGGTCTTCCGGATCAGTCATCCCGGGCACCCCCGTTCCCGGCTTTCGCGTCGTGTCGGCGCCAGTGCGCGCGGATCGCCGGGAGCTGCACGGCGATGTGCAGGGCCAGGGCGCCGATCAGCATCCAGGCGAGCGCGAAGTGCGTGCGCCGGAAGGAGAACTCCCACGGATACCACTCCAGGATGTTGAGGATTCCGGTCACCGGAAGCACCAGAGCCGTCGCGACGAGAACGGCTACCGAACCGCGCTCGAGCGCGCTGAGCACGCCCGAAAGGGGCGGCCACCGGAACAGTCGCGGATACACCACCCACAGCTTCGCCAGCAGCAGCGGAAGCAGCATGCTGCCGACGACGACGTGGGTCCCCTGCGTCCAGCCGTACAGGTGCTCGGGGCGCGTCGGAGTGACGATTCCGTCCAGCGGGCTCTGCAGCACGTGGCTGTACAGCCCGGTGAGGAAGCACACGACGAAGGCGAGCCCGAGCACCCGACCCACGACGACCGCCATCCGCGTGTTCCGCACGGGCGAGGCGAGAGCGCGCTGCACGTGCGCCGCGCGCGGCCGGATCGCGGCGTCGAGCCGATCGACCAGCGCGGTGCGGGGGACATGCTCCGTCATGGCCTCAGTCTGCGCGGGCGGGGACCGTCGTGCCCGCCATGCGTCTTACAGGATGGTGACGGCCGTGCCGCCGGCCCCTGCCGGGAACAGCTGTCACGGAGGCGTAAGGAAATCCGGGCGGCGCCGCGCGCCCCGACAGCGCAGTCTGAGGGCATGCAGCACGAACACGTCGAGATCGCCGTGATCGGCGGCTCCGGGCTCGCGTCCCTGGCGGTCGACGACGCCCGCACCCTGGAAGCCGTCCCCACCCCCTACGGCGTGGTGACCGGCATCGTCGTCGGTCGGCTCGGCGAACGTCGCATCGCGTTCCTGGCCCGGCACGGCGCCGGTCACCGCGTACCGCCGCACCGGATCGACGCCCGTGCGCAGCTGTGGGCGATCGCGGCGCTCGGCGCGCGCGTGCTCGTCTCCACCAACGCCGTCGGCGGTCTCGACCAGGACGCGCATCCCGGAGACCTGGTTCTCACCGACCAGCTCATCGATCGCACGTGGGGTCGCGCGGACACCTTCTTCGACGGCGAGGACCCGGCCGGCGGAGTCCAGCATCTGCCGTTCGCCGAGCCGTACAGCAGCTCATTGCGTGCCATCGCCGCCGCGGCGCTGCGAGCGGAAGGCGAGGATCCTCGGGAGTCGGCCACCAGCGTCGTGGTCCAGGGGCCGCGGTTCTCCACGCGCGCCGAGGCCGCCTGGCACCGTCTGATGGGGGCGCACATCGTGAACATGACGCAGCTGCCCGAGGCGGCTCTCGCCGCCGAACTCGGACTCGCGCACGTGAACATCGCGATCATCACCGACACGGACACCGAGCACGGCGACGGGGAGCAGGACCGCTCCGCCACCGCCGAGAGGGTGTTCCGCGTCATGGCGGAGGCGGGTCCGCGGCTGAACGCCGCGATCGCCGCTGTCGTCGCCGCGATCCCCGCCGGTTACGCCGAGCCGTCGGCGTTGCCGGAGGACGTGGTCCGCGGCATCCTGAGCCGGAGCGTCGTCGACGACGAAGCGCGCCGGCCGGGGCCCGGAGCGCCGGGCCGGCCGGACGATAACGGGGGCGGGGCCCCGTGACCCGGCGGCTGCTCGTGACCGGCGGACGCGGCTTCATCGGCGGGGCCGTCGTCGATCAGGCGCTCGCGGCCGGGTGGACCGTGCGGGTGCTCGATTCGCTGCGCCCCGACGTGCACGGGTCTGAGGGGACCGGGCGGCCGGTTCCCGCGGACGTCGAGGTCGTCGAGGGGGACGTCCGCGATCCGGATGCCGTGGCGCAGTGCCTGCGGGACGTCGACGCGGTCAGTCACCAGGCCGCGAAGGTCGGACTGGGCGTCGACATCGGCGACGCTCCCGAGTACGTGTCGTCCAACTCGCTCGGCACCGCGGTGCTGCTGCGGGCGATGCGCGACGCCGGCGTCCGGCGCCTCGTGCTGGCATCCTCGATGGTCGTCTACGGCGAGGGTCTGTACCGGGACGGCTCCTGGGTCGGTCAGGCACCGCCGCGGACGAGAGCCGACCTCGAGTCCGGCGTCTTCGACCCGCGCTCTGCGGAGACCGGGCGGCCGCTGCGTCCGGAGCTCATCGACGAGGATCAGCCCTGCGATCCGCGCAACACCTACGCGGCGACGAAGCTCGAGCAGGAGCTCCTGGCCAGGGACTGGGCGCGCGGCACCGGCGGCCGTGCCGCACTGCTGCGGTACCACAACGTGTACGGGCCGTGGATGCCGCAGGGGACGCCGTATGCGGGCGTCGCGTCGCTCTTCCGCTCGGCGCTGGAGCACGGCGAGGCGCCCGAGGTGTTCGAGGACGGCCTCCAGCGACGCGACTTCGTGCACGTGTCGGACGTGGCGGCGGCGAACACCGCCGCCCTGGACTGGACAGCGGACGGTCCGGCGGGCTCGGCGCGGGCCTTCAACGTCGGCAGCGGCGAGGTCCGGTCGATCGGCGATCTCGCCCGTGCTCTGGCGGGGGCGATGGGCGGCCCGGAACCCCGGATCACCGGGAGGTACCGACTCGGGGACGTGCGTCACATCACGGCCTCGTCCGCCCGCGCCCGCGCGGAACTGGGGTGGGCTCCCGTGGTGGGATTCGAGGACGGCGTCTCCCGGTTCGCGCACGATCCGCTGCGCTCGGCGGCCACCGGGGGATGAGCGCGACCGTGGCGCGCGCACGGGTGGCCGTGTGGGGCGGCGTCGCCGCCGCTGTGCTGATCGCGGCCGCGATGACTGTTCCCGCGCTGACCGGCTGGGTCGTGAAGGTCTCGACGCCGCCTCTTCACGCGGAATGGATGCCGCGGATCGGGCCCGGTCTTCCCGCGGCCGTGGCGCTGGGTGCGCTGGCGGTCGTGTTCGCCCCGGGGCTCGCCGGGCGGATGCGCTGGGTTCCGCTGCAGGCGACCGTGTTCGCGGCGGCGCTGGCGTGGCTGCTGTCGCTCGCGCTCGTCGACGGCCTGGACGGCATCGGCACGATCCTGAACCATCGCTACGAGTACCTCGGCACCGCGCGCGAGGTCACGGATTTCGGTGCGACCCTGCGCGAGTACGTCGACCGGATCCCGTATGCGCACGAGGACAACTGGCCCGTGCACATCGCGGGTCACCCGCCTGGTGCGCTGCTGTTCTTCTACCTCCTCGTGCGCATCGGGCTGGGCAGCGGCCTGGCGGCGGGGTTCGTCGTGATCCTGGTGGGGGCGACCATCCCCGTCGCCGTGCTCGGCGCCGTGCGGGCGCTGGGCGCCGAGCAGCTCGCGCGCCGAGCCGCGCCCGTGCTCGTGTTCACCCCGGCCGCGATCTGGATCGGAGTCTCCGGGGACGGCATGTTCACCGCGTTCGCGGCCTGGGGGCTGTGGGCGCTCGCCCGGGCGGCCACCGTGCGCCGACGAGGCGGCGGAGCCCTGGCGATGACGGTCTGGTCGGTGCTCGCCGGGCTCCTCCTCGGCTACTGCGTCATGCTGTCTTACGGGCTGCCGCTGCTCGGGGTGCTGGCGGTGGCGGTCCTCGCCGCCGGGCGATCGTGGTGGCCGATCCCGATCGCCGCCGCCGCGGCGCTTCTCGTCGTGCTGCTGTTCGCCGCCGGAGGCTTCGTGTGGTGGGAGGCGTTCCCGGTGCTGCAGCAGCGGTACTGGGACGGGGTCGCGTCGCGGCGTCCTCCGGAGTACTGGATGTGGGGCAATCTGGCGGCGTTCGCGATCAGCGCGGGGCCGATGGTCGCGGCATCCCTCGCGGGCGCCGTGGATGCCCGGTTCGGTCCCGCCCGGCGGACGCTCTCGGCCCCCGAACGCGACGCCGTCCGCACGATCGTGCTGCTGGTCGGTGCCGCGTGGGTGAGCATCGCGCTCGCGGACCTGTCGCAGATGAGCCGTGCGGAGGTCGAGCGCATCTGGCTGCCGTTCGTCCCCTGGGCGCTTCTGGGCCTGGCCCTGTTCGCGCAGCGGGCGCGACGGATCATGCTCGCGATCCAGATCGGCTTCGCGCTTCTCGTGCAGACGCTGCTGAACACCGGGTGGTGAGCGGCGGCGCCGACACGATCAGGCGCCGAGCGTCGACGTGTCGATGACGAAGCGATAGCGCACGTCCGAGGCCAGGACCCGCGCC
This sequence comes from Microbacterium cucumeris, assembly GCF_058349845.2. NCBI lineage: Bacteria > Bacillati > Actinomycetota > Actinomycetes > Micrococcales > Microbacteriaceae > Microbacterium > Microbacterium cucumeris. The sequence continues at coordinate 410,607 of NZ_JBYRIZ020000003.1, read as the reverse complement.
CACGCCTCGTTCACCTCTGATGCCGCGATGATCTCGACCTCCGGGGCGATGCCGTGCTCGGCGCAGAAGTCCAGCATCTCCTGGGTCTCCGCGATGCCGCCGATGTTGGATCCCGCGAACGAGCGACGCCCGCCGATGAGCGTGCCGACGTGCAGGCTGAGCGGCTCCGCGGGGGCGCCGACGTTGACCAGCGTCCCGTCGAGGGCGAGCAGCTTGAGGTGGGCGTCCAGGTCGATCGGCGCGGAGACCGTGTTGATGATCAGGTCGAACGCACCGCGCAGGTCGCGGAACGTGGACGGGTCGTTCGTCGCGAACGCGCGGTCGGCGCCGAGCGACAGTGCGTCCTCCTTCTTGGCCAGGGTGCGGGTGAGCACGGTGACCTCAGCACCCATCGCGTGCGCGAGCTTGACGGCCATGTGGCCGAGCCCGCCGAGACCGACGACGGCGACGCGCGTGCCGGGCCCGGCGTTCCAGTGCCGCAGGGGCGAGTACGTGGTGATCCCGGCGCACAGCAACGGGGCGGCCTTCTCGAACGGGATCTCCTCCGGCAGACGCAGGACGAAGTCCTCGGTCACGACGACGCCGGTGGCGTAGCCGCCCTGCGTGATCGTGCCGTCGACGTCCGTGGCGCCGTACGTGCCGATCGCGCCGTTCAGGCAGTACTGCTCGGAACCGGCCAGGCAGTTCGCGCACTCGCCGCAGGAGTTGACGAGGCATCCGACCCCGACGCGGTCGCCCACCGCGTGCTTCGTGACCTCGGAGCCGACCTCCGCCACGACTCCCGCGATCTCGTGACCGACCGTGAGCGGGTAATGCTGCGGGCCCCAGTCGCCCTGGACGGTGTGGATGTCGGAGTGGCAGATGCCCGCCCAGCGGATGTCGATGCGCACGTCGCGCGGTCCGACGTCGCGGCGTTCGATCGTGCCGGTGGCGAGCGGAGCGGTGGCGGAGGGCGCGACGATGGCGGGAATCGTGGTGGGCATAGGACGAGCGTACGCGCAGACGCCGCGGTGGGGCCGCCATCGACCGGCATCCGAGATCCGGACAACCGCCCCGGATCCGGAAGAATCGCGGCGAATCCTCCGGATCTCGCGCCAAGCTCCGGATCTCAGCATCCGCGAAGCGGGCGGCACTTCCTGCTCGACGGGCTCGAATCGATTCGATACAATCGGATCCGCACCTCTGCGTGTGCTCCTCCCGATCCGCCCCCATCTGCCTGTCGAGCGACTGTGTCCACTTCCCTCACCACGGGCGCGCCCTGGCGCGTCATCCTCGCCTTCTCCGTCCCGCTGCTCATCGGCAACGTCGTCCAGCAGCTCTACCAGTTCGTCGACACGATCGTCGTCGGGCGTCAGCTCGGCGTCGACGCGCTCGCCGCGGTCGGCGCGACGGGCAGCCTGCTGTTCCTGCTGCTCGGATTCGCCTGGGGTCTGACGAGCGGATTCGCCATCCCGACGGCGCAGGCCTTCGGCGCCGGGGACGCCCGCGGCGTCCGGCGCTCGGTGGCCACGGGGACGATCCTCACCGGGGCGATGAGCATCGTGCTGACGATCGCCGCGCCGCTGCTCGCCCAGCCCGCGCTCGAGGCCATGCAGACGCCGCCCGAGCTCATGGACGACGCCGTCGTGTTCGCCCAGGTGAGCTTCCTCGGCGCTGCGGCGACGATGTTCTTCAACTACCTGGCCGCGATCATCCGCGCGATCGGGGACTCGCGCACGCCGCTGTGGTTCCTCACCCTCGCCTGTCTGCTGAACGTGGGCCTCGTCATCCTCATGGTGGGACCGCTCGGCTGGGGCGTCGCCGGGGCCGCGCTCGCGACCGTGGTGGCGCAGGGCATCTCCGTCGCGCTGTGCCTGGAGTATCTGCGCCGTCGACTGCATGACCTGCACGTCAAGCGCGACGACTGGCGCGTCACCCGCGGAGAGATCTGGGAGCACCTGCGCCTGGGTCTCCCGATGGGCTTCCAGGCGTCGATCATCGCGATCGGCACGCTGGCGGTCCAGGTCGCCCTGAACGAGCAGGGCGCGGATGCCGTGGCCGCCTGGACGGCCGGCTCGCGCGTCGACAGCCTCGCGAGCGCGCTGCTGGCGTCCCTGGGTCTGGCGACCAGCATGTTCGTCGCGCAGAACGTGGGCGCCGGCCGGCCCGACCGCATCCGCCGCGGCGTCGTGCAGGCGACGTGGATCGCGATCATCGGATCGGTGGCGCTCGGCGTGCTGCTCGTGGTGACGGGGTCCGCGATCGTGCAGGTCTTCGTCGGCGACGCGGCTCCCGACGTCGTCGACCTCGCGCATCTCATGCTGATCATCAACGCGTCCTGCTACGCCGTGCTCGGCGTGCTGTTCGTGCTCCGCGGGGCCCTGCAGGGTCTCGGCCACGCCATGATCCCCACGGTCACGGGCGTCGTCGAACTCGTGATGCGCGTGGTCGCGGCCGTGGTGTTCGGGGCGCTCTTCGGCTTCGTGGGCGTGGCCTGGAGCAACCCGCTCGCCTGGATCGGCGCGGTGGTGATCCTCGTCCCGGCCTACGTCCGCGAGCACCGCCGCCTGGCGCGCATGCCGATCACCGCGGCTGTCGTGACCGAGACCACGCCCATCCCCGTGGTGGGACCCACGAACAGCTCCCTCGTCGTGGACGCGGTCGTCACGTCGCCGATCCCGCTGCCCGGTGCGGTCAACGCTCCGCGAGGAAGGCGAGCGCGGCTTCGCGGAAGGCGCGGGACCCGGGTGCGTTGAAGTGGTGCCGATCGGGGATCTCGAGGAACCGGCCCTGCGGGGCAGCGGATGCGAGATGGCGTGATCCCTCGATGATGGCGTCCTGCGATCCCGTCGCGAACAGCACCGGCTGCTGCGGTGCCTGAGCCGTGTCGGGATCGATCGTGCGCGATGCGCGCATGCCCTCCGCGAGGGCGAGCAGGGCGCGCAGGTCGTTGCCCGGGACCCGTTCGGTCAGGGCGATGTAGTTCTGCGTCGCGGCATCCGTCACCTCCGCGCCGTCCGTGATGTGACGGCGGACCTGGTCGAGATCGAGCCGGGCGAGGGGGATGCCCTCCGGCACGCCGCCCAGAACGGCGCGCGTGATCCGGTCCGGCAGGTCGACTGCGACCTGCCAGCCGACTCTCGCGCCGAGCGAGTAGCCCACGTAGCGCGCCTCCTCGACCAGGTAGGTGTCGAGTACGGTCTCCAGATCCGACGCGAGCCTGCGCACGTCGTACCCGTTCGCCTCGTGCGGCTTGTCGCTGAGGCCGTGGCCGCGCTGATCGACGCCGAGCACGAAGTAGCCCGCCTGCTCGAGCATCCGGGTCCAGCCCGTCAGAACCCAGTTGTCGCGCGTGCTGGACGCGAAGCCGTGCACGATGACGACGGCCGGAGCGTCCGGATCCCCCCACGTGTAGGTCGCCAGACGCACGCCCTCGCCGACGAAGACGTGCTGCGGTTCGGGCATCCGGTTCAGTTCCGAGAGACGTACGGCCACCCCTCCATCATGGACCCGGGGCGGGGGAGCGGAGCCGTCGGAAACGCGGGTCGAGCAGCCCGCGGGGGATCCGACCGGGGGATGACGACGGATCGTCCTATCGATGGATGCGCACGCGCCGATGCTCGCCTAGCCTTGTCAGCAAGGAGAGTGCATCGGGGGGTGCAAGATGGTTTCATCGACGGCTGTGGCCAACGGATTGGCCGGCCTGTTCGTGCCGATCGGGATCGTCGGGGCGGGTATCGCGGTGCTGTGCGCGCTCGTCGCGACCGTCATGATCGCGCGCGGGTCCAACGGGATGGCGGGCGGCGCGATCGGCGTCTGGATCGTGGGTGCGCTGCTGAGCGTCGCCGCGGTGTTCGCGACCGTGTGGATGCCGCTGCTGGTGTCCGGGGTGGCGCTCGTCGCCGCGCTGGTGATCGGCGGGATCGTGCGGGCGGTGCTGTCCGCGCGACCGGAACGACCGGTGCCCGAACGCGCGGACGAGCAGACGGTTCCCGCCAAGCCCGCGGTCCCTGCAGCCTCGGTCGCGACGGCCAAGCCGGTCACGTCAACGGTGGTCGCGGTCCAGGTGCTGCCCTGACGCATCCGCGCCGGCCGCCACGCGCTCGGCCTCGCGCGCGCGGAGCTCGACGCGGCGGATCTTCCCCGAGATCGTCTTCGGGAGCTCCGGGACGAACTCGATGATCCGCACCCACAGGTGCGACGAGAGCCGTTCCCGAGCGAACGCGTAGATCGCTCCGGCCGCGGCGGTCTCGTCCCCGGCATCCGGGCGCAGGCAGATGTAGGCCTTCGGGACCGACAGCCGCGTCGGGTCCGGGCTCGGGACGACGGCCGCCTCGACGACGAGTTCGTGCTCCAGCAGCACGGACTCGAGTTCGAACGGCGAGATCTTGTAGTCCGAGGCCTTGAAGACGTCGTCCGCCCGCCCGATGTAGGTCAGGTACCCGTCCGCGTCGCGCGTCGCGATGTCGCCGGTGTGATGGAACCCGCCCGCGCGGGACTCGGCCGTCCTGGCGGCATCCCGGTAGTAACCGGCCATGAGGCCCACAGGCTCCTCCGTGAGATCCAGGGCGATCTCGCCTTCGTCATCGACCAGCTGCCCGGTCACGGGGTCCAGCAGCACGACCGGGTAGCCGGGCAGCGGGCGTCCCATCGACCCGTCCTTGACGACCTGCCCGGGCGAGTTGCCGACGCAGGCCGTCATCTCGGTCTGGCCGAACCCGTCGCGGATCGTGCCGCCCCATGCGTCGCGCACCCGGGTGATGACCTCGGGATTGAGCGGCTCGCCCGCGCCGACGAGCTCGCGCGGCGGGTGCGTGAGGCGGGCGAGGTCGGCCTGGATCAGCATCCGCCAGACCGTCGGCGGTGCGCAGAACGTCGAGACGTGATGCGTGTCCATGACCTCCATGAGGGCGTTCGCGTCGAAGCGGGCGTAGTCGTACACGAACACGGTCGCCTGAGCCAGGAACGGCGAGTAGAAGCTCGACCAGGCGTGCTTGGCCCATCCCGGGGACGAGATGTTCAGGTGCACATCCCCGGGCCGCACACCCAGCCACCACATCGTCGACAGGTGACCGACCGGATACGACACGTGCGTGTGCTGCACGAGCTTCGGGCGGCTCGTGGTCCCGGAGGTGAAGTAGAGCAGGCTCGTGTCGGAGGCCGGCGTCGGCGCGTCCGGCTCGAACACGTCGGATGCGGCGGCGGAATCGGCGAAGTCGATCCAGCCGTCCGGGACGTCGCCGACCGCGATCCGCAGCACGTCTCCGCTGACGCGGTCGGCGAGCGGGCCGAGCGTCACGACCGCCGTGGCCTCGCCGTGCTCGATCCGGTAGGCGAGGTCGGATGCCGAGAGAAGCGTCGAGGTGGGGATCGACACCGCGCCGACCTTGGTGATGCCGAGCATGACCTCCCACAACTCGATCGAGTTGTTCAGCATCACGATCACGTGGTCGCCGCGCCGGATGCCGAGGCCGGTCAGCCAGTTCGCCACCTGATCGCTGCGCCGGGAGAGCTCGCCGTAGCTCCAGGTCCGGACGCTGAGGTCGGCGGACACGATCTGCACGGCGGCGCGCTCCGGGTGCTCGCCGGCGACGACGTCGAACCACTCCAGCGCGAAGTTGAACTCGTCGAGCCGCGGCCAGCGGAATCCGGCGCGGGCGCCCTCGTAGTCGGTGGCGTGATCGAACAGGAGATCGCGCATCTCGCGGATCGCGGTCGTGGCGGCGGTGGCAGGACGGCTCATGCCTTCCATCCTGCACCCCGCGTCGCGTCAGCCCAGCAGGCCGCGGCCGTCCCGGAGCTCGAAGACCAGTTGCGTCTCGGTGCCACGGACGACCGGGTGGATCGTGATGTGCTCGAGCACGATGTCGCGCAGCGCCGCGGCGTCCTGCACGGCCACGTGCACGAGGAAGTCGTCGACGCCCGCGACGTGGAAGACCTGCAGCACGCGAGGGATCGCCACGAGCGCGTCGAACAGCGCTGTGACCTTGGCGCCGGTGTGGTTGGCGAGGCGCACCTTGATCATCGCCTGCAGCGGGAACCCGAGCGCCGCCTCGTCGACACGGATGCGGATGTCGCGGATGATCCCGCGCGTGCGCAGCGATCGGACGCGGTGCGCGCACGTGGATTCGGCCAGACCCAGGCGCGTCGCGAGCGCCTTGTTCGTGATGTCGGCGCGCTCGCCGAGGGCCGCGAGGATCTCGAGGTCGAGGTGGTCGAGGGATGCCGCGGGCGGTGGCGTTTTCGTCAAGGTCGTGCTCCTTCCGGCATCCGATCTCGCTCGAAATCGCAGGATCGGCAGTCAGCTCTGCGGATGCTGTCGAATCGTCCCACTTCTTTTGCGAAGTCCGCAACGATGGCGAGCATGCATCCCGAGACCCTTGCCGTGCACAGCGGGCGGGAGGACCTCTCCGCCCTGGGCGTGCACGCCCTTCCGATCGATCTGTCCACGACCAATCCGCTGCCCGATGTCGAACGCGGCGGAGAGTCCTACGAGGCCATGGCCACGGGCGGCCGGCCGCCGTCGGAGGGCAGCATGGTCTATGCGAGGCTGTGGAATCCGACGGTCGCGCGGTTCGAAGGCGCTCTCGCCGAGCTGGAGCACGCCGAGGCCGCCGTCGCTTTCGGCTCCGGCATGGCGGCGATGACCGCAGCCGTCCTCGCCCTGTGCGGGGAGTCCGGGCGGCGTCACGTCGTCGCCGTGCGTCCGCTGTACGGCGGGACGGACCACCTGCTCGGATCGGGGATGCTGGGGGTGGAGGCGACCTACTGCCACCCTGCCGAGGTCGCAGCCGCCGTGCGCCCGGACACCGGGCTCGTCATCGTCGAGACGCCGGCCAACCCCACGCTCGACCTCGTCGACATCGGCGACCTCGTGGCGGCTGCGGGCGACGCGCCCGTGCTCGTGGACAACACCTTCGCGACGCCGATCCTGCAGAACCCGCTCGATCATGGCGCGGCTCTGTCGCTGCACAGCGCGACGAAGTACCTGGGCGGGCACGGCGACGTCATCGCGGGAGTGATCGCGTGCCGCGAGTCCACGGCGGAGGCGCTGCGCCGCGTGCGCGCGGTGACGGGCGGGCTGCTGCATCCTCTCGGCGCGTACCTCCTGCATCGCGGCCTGACGACGCTGCCGATCCGGATCGAGCGGCAGCAGCAGAGCGCGCGGCGCATCGTGCAGTGGCTGATCGACCGTCCCGAGGTGGAGGAGGTCTTCTACCCCGGGCTGGACGGCGATCAGCGCGGCATCCTGGACCGGCAGATGCGGGGCACCGGGGCCATGGTCGCGATGCGCGTGCGCGGCGGATACCCGGCCGCGAGCGCGGTGGCCGCGGCGACGCGGCTGTTCACCCACGCGGTGTCGCTGGGCGGCGTGGATTCTCTGATCCAGCATCCGGCCGCCCTCACGCACCGGCCGGTGCCGGCCGAGGCGCGACCGGGCGCCGACGTGCTGCGGCTCTCAATCGGTCTGGAGCATCCCGACGATCTCATCGCCGACCTGGCACAGGCCTTCGCCGCCGTCCCCTCCGCCGCTTCGCTCGGGTGGGGGGCAGGACGAGTACCGCGTCAGGAACCGAGCCAGGCGCCGTAGGCGTCGAAGGAGTACGGGCGGCCGAGGAACGACGCGACGAGGTCTGCTGCGTCGGCAGCTCCACCACGCGCAAGCACCTCGTCGCGATACCGTCCGGCGACCGCCGGCGCGAACAGGTCGCTCGGGTCGAACGCGCTGAACAGGTCCTTGGCGATCACGAGGCTCCACATGTACGTGTAGTAAGCCGAGCTGTATGCGGTCAAGTGCCCGAATGCGGCCTGCATGTGGGTGCCGGGCACCCGACCGAGGGCCTCGTAGCGCTCGGACAGCTCCTGCACGGCCACGTCGTGATCGGCGGGGTTCTCGAGATGCAGCCGATACGAGACGGCGGCGTAGAACATCTGCCGGCGCACCCAGATGCCTCGTCCGAAGTCCGCGGCCCTTCTCAGCCGCGCCACGAGCTCGGCGGGGATCGGCTCGCCCGCGGCATCCACGGCGAAGGACCGCAGGATGTCGGCATCCCAAGCCCACTCCTCGAGCATCTGGGACGGGGCCTCGACGAAATCCCACTCCGTCGCGACGCCCGAGAACCTCGCCCACTTCTGATCTCCGCCGAGCACGTGATGCAGCAGGTGCCCGAACTCGTGGAACAGCGTCTTCACCTGCTCGTGCTCCATCAACCCGCGAGGGAAGTTGCACACCAGGACGCCCTCCGGGAGCTGGATGCCGTGCACGCCGGTGACCAGGTCGAACTGCGCCGCGTGCTTGTACTTGCCTTCTCGCGGGTGCAGATCGAGATGGATGCGCCCGAGTCTGGTGTTGCCGCGCAGGACGTCGTAGCTCGTGACGTCCTCGGCCCAGGTCGCGACCCCGTGCACTTCGCGATACGTCAGCCCGAACAGCCGGCCCGTGACGGCGAGCAGTCCTTCGCGCACGCGGGGGAAGTCCAGGTAACGGCGCACATCCTGTGCGTCGACGTCGTACTGCTCCCGACGGATGAGCTCCTCGTAGTAGTCGGAGTCGGCCGTGGTGATGCCGGTGAGGGACGGGTCGTCCTGACGGGCGCGGGCGAGCAGGGCATCGGCCTCCTCACGGGCCGCGGCATCTGCGAGGTCGGCGATGCGGTCGATGAACTCGCCGATCGCGTCGCCGGTGCCGATCATCTTCACCTCGGCATCGAAATCCGGCCAGGATGCGTAGCCGAGCAGATGCGCCTGCTCGGCGCGCAGGTCCAGCAGCTCGTGCAACAGGGCGTCGTTCTCCGGCCAGCCGCGCGAGTTGAAGGCGCGCGTGAGCTCTTCGCGCGCTGCGCGGTCCTGCGCGTAGTTGCGGAACGGGCGCACGTCCGGATAGTCGGTCGTGATCTCCACGAGCCCGTCGGGTCCGGCTGGGTGCGCGGCGATGAAGTCCTCTGGCAGGCCCTCCAGCCGGTCCGGCGCGATCCGGATGCTGCGCACATCGTCGCGCACATGGCGCGAGAACTCCTGGTCGACCGCCGTGATGCGCGCGCTGATCGCGGCCAGTCGTGCGCGGGTGGCGTCGTCGCGATCCACGCCGCCGCGCCGGAAATCCCGCAGCACCCGATCGAGCAGCCGCGTCGCCTCGGCGTCGAGCTCTGTTGCGTCGAGCGCGGAGAGCGCCTCGAACAGCTCGCGGTCCTGGTCGCGCTCGGTCACGAACGCGGATGCGTCCTGCAGGCGCTGTTCGGCGAGTCCCCGCACGGCGGCGTCCGGATGCACCTCGGCAAGCAGCTGCGTGAGACTGGAGGCGTTCGCGGTCGCGATCTCGCCGAGATTCCACAGCTCCAGGGTCTCCAGCGCCGAGCGGCGCGTGCCGTCCTTGAGACGCGTGACGACGTCCCGCGCGGTCGCGAGCGCGTCTCCCGCGCGCTTCTCGATGAACGCGCTCCAGTCGTCGGCGGGCAGGGCGAGAGGTTCCAGAGCCATGCGCCTCAGCCTATGATGCGGTCCTTCAGCGCCCGGCGGCCGCCACCCGTCGCCGGAAGATCCGCCGGCCGATGAGGCCCTGACGCGGGTCGAACAGGTACACCAGGGCGAAGGCCGCTCCCTGCACGACCACGACCAGTCCGCCGGGGGCGGCGTCCATCCAGTAGCTGAGGTAGATGCCGGTCACGCTGCAGGCCGCCGACAGCAGGGGCGCGATCACCAGCATCCGGCCGAAGCGGTCGGTCAGGAGCTGGGCTGTCGCGCCGGGGATGATGAGCATCGCGACCACGAGCACCACCCCGACCACCTGCAGGGCCACCACCGCCGTCAGCGCCAGTACGCCGAGCAGCAGCGCCCCGAGCATCCGTGGAGAGAGGCCGATCGCGAACGCATGCGTCGGATCGAACGCGTACAGGGTGAGGTCGCGGCGCTTGACGAGCAGCACGGCGAAGGCGACGGCCGCCAGGATCGCGACCTGCACGAGGTCGGCCGCGGACACCCCGAGGATGTTCCCGAAGATGATGTGGTTCAGATCGGTCTGGCTGGGCGTCACCGAGATGAGCACGAGGCCGAGCGCGAACAGGGTCGTGAACACGATGCCGATCGCGGCATCCTCCTTCACGCGGCTGGTGCCGCGGATGGCCCCGATCAGGGCGACCGCGAGGAATCCGAACACGAGCGCGCCGAGCGCGAAGGGCGCGCCGAGAACGTAGGCGATCACGACTCCGGGCAGCACGGCGTGGGACACCGCGTCGCCCATCAGCGACCACCCGACGAGCACGAGCCAGCAGGACAGCAGTGCGCAGACGACCGCCGCCATGACGGTGGTGGCGAGCGCCCGCACCATGAAGTCGTACTGCAGCGGCTCGAGGATCCAGTCCCAGATCATGCGGCGTCCCCCTCGGCATCCAGACCGAACGCCCGCGCCAGTTGTGCGGGCTGCAGGGCGTCGGCGACCGAACCGTGGAACAGCACGCGGCGCAGCAGCAGCACCGCGTCGTCGGCCAGGTCGGGCAGGGCGTGCAGGTCGTGCGTGGACACCAGCACGGTGCGTCCGGAGGCGGCGAGCTCACGCAGGAGCCGGACGATCGTCGCCTCGCTGCGCTTGTCGACGCCTGCGAAGGGCTCGTCGAGCAGGAGGATGCCGGCGTCCTGCGCGATCCCGCGGGCGACGAACGCACGCTTGCGCTGCCCGCCCGACAGCCGGCCGATCTGGCGGTCGGCGAGGTCGGCGAGCTCGACCCGTTCGAGCGCCTCGTCGACGGCTGCGCGATCGGAGGCCCGCGCTCGTCGCATGGGGCCCTGGTGACCATAACGTCCCATCATGACGACGTCCCGCACCGAGACAGGGAAGTACCAGTCGACCTCCTCGCTCTGCGGCAGGTAGCCGACGAGACCGCGGCGGCGGGCGGAGGTCGGGTCGGAACCGGAAAGGGCCACCGTTCCGCGCTCGGGCCGGACCAGTCCGAGGATCGTCTTGAACAGCGTGGACTTCCCCGAGCCGTTCATGCCGATCAATCCGGTCACCCGCCCCGGCGAGACCTCGAGCGAGACGTTCTCGAGCGCCAGGACGTCCCCGAACCGGACGGTGACGCCGTCGACCGCGATCTCGCTCATCCGGCACCCCCGGTGAGACCGTCGACGATCAGGGCGGCGTCGTGGCGGATGAGGTCGAGATAGGTCGGCACGGGGCCGTCGGCCTCGGACAGCGAGTCCACGTAGAGGGTGCCGCCGAACTCGGCGTCCGTCGCCTCGACGACCTGCTGCATGGGCTTGTCGGAGACCGTCGACTCGCAGAACACCGCGGGGACGTCGTTGTCCTCGACGAACTCGATGACCCCGGCGATCTGCTGCGGCGTCGCCTGCTGCTCGGCGTTCACCGGCCAGATGTACGCCTCGGTCAGACCGGCATCCCTCGCGAGGTACGAGAACGCACCCTCGCAGGTGACCAGCGCGCGCTGTTCGGCGGGCAGTCCGGCGAGGGCGTCGACGAGCTCGTCCTGCACCTGCTGCAGCTCGGCCTTGTACGCCTCGGCGTTGGCGGCGTAGTCATCGGCATGATCGGGATCCAGGTCCGCGAAGGCCTCGGCCATGGCGTCGACGTAGAGCTGGGCGTTGGACGGACTCATCCAGGCGTGCGGATTGGGCTTGCCGGCGTAGGCGTCGCCGGTGATGTCGATGACGTCGACCTCTTCGGACACCACCACGTGCGGGACGTCGACCGACTCGACGAACTGCGCGAACCACACCTCGAGGTTCAGCCCGTTGTCGAGGATGAGGTCGGCGTCGGAGGCCCGGCGGACGTCGCCCGGCGTCGGCTCGTACCCGTGGATCTCCGCGCCGGGCTTCGTGATCGACTCCACGCGCAGGTGCTCGCCGGCGACGTTCTGGGCGATGTCCGTGAGCACGGTGAACGTCGTCAGCACCACGGGACGATCGTCGGCGGGATCGGATACCGTGGCGCATCCCGTCAGCGCGATCAGGCCGACGGCGACGGATGCCACGGCGAGGCGAAGATTTTTAGGCACACCGAAAACCTACCTTTTCGGTGTGCCTAAAACAACCGGTCCTCGAGCGTGCGCCCCGGCCGTTTCGCCGCGCCGCTCACAGCAGATCCGCCCACGGCGGATTCCCGAGACGGACGGGGAGCCGGCGGCGCACGCTGGAGTCATGAGCGAAGAGAACCCCATCCCGCAGTTCGGTCCTGAGGCCCGACGCGCCCTGTTCCACGAGCGCGTGATCGTGCTCGACGGCGCCCTCGACGACGACAACGGCACGCTGCTGATGACGCAGCTGCTGACCCTCTCCGCAGAGGACCCCGTCGCCGACATCGCCCTGTGGATCCATTCGCCGGGAGGCTCGGTCCCGGCGATGCTCGCGATCCGCGATCTCATGCACCTCATCCCCAACGACGTCTCGACGCTCGTGCTGGGCATGGCGGCCAGCGCAGGGCAGTTCCTGCTGTCCGGCGGGACGAAGGGCAAGCGCCGGGCGCTGCCGCACGCGCGCGTGCTCATGCACCAGGGCTCGGCGGGCATCGGCGGATCGGCCGTCGAGATCGAGGTGCAGGCCGACGATCTCCGACAGATGCGCGACACCGTGCTCGGGCTGATCGCCGAGGACACCGGTCAGTCGGCCGAGCGCATCTTCGAGGACTCGCTGCACGACCGCTGGTACACGGCATCCGAAGCGCTGGACTACGGCTTCATCGACGAGATCATCACCTCGACCGCCGAGGTGTTCCCGCGCCGGCGCGCGCGGGTCGGACTGGGAGGGCAGTCATGAGCAGCTACACGATCCCCAACGTCATCGCGCAGCACCCACGGGGAGAGCGCGTCATGGACGTCTACTCCCACCTGCTCGCCGAGCGGGTGATCTACCTCGGCACCGGCATCGATGCGGGGGTGGCGAACGCCCTGATCGCGCAGCTGCTGCACCTGGATGCGGATGCTCCCGACACCGGCATCCAGTTCTACATCAACAGCGAGGGCGGGGATCCCGGCGCAGCGCTGGCGATCTACGACACCATGCAGCACATCCGGCCCGCCATCGCGACGACCTGCGTCGGGCAGGCCATCGGACCGGCGGCGCTGCTCGTCGCCGCCGGCGCCGACGGCCAGCGCGCCGCGCTCACGCACGCGCGGATCGTGCTGCACCAGCCGGCAGGGCAGTCGCGCGGGGCGATCCCGGATCTCATCCTCGCCGCCGACGAGGTCGTCCGGGTGCGGTCGGACCTCGAGGCCGTGCTCGCGCGGCACACCGGCCGATCCGTCGAGACGCTGAGGGCCGACACCGATCGGGACCGGGTGTTCACGGCATCCGCGGCCCAGGAGTACGGGCTCATCGACACGGTGCTCGGCGCACGCGGCTGACCGTCCGACTGCGCGTGCGAGTCGCGCCCGCGGGTCCGTCCCGGGGGCCTGCGAGTCGCGCCCGCGGGTTCTGCGACACCTTTCAGCGATTGCGCCAGAAAGCTACTGACGCAATTGTCAGAAGGTGCAGCAGAACCCGCGCGGGAGCAGAACCCGCGCGAGCGCGGCGGAACCCGAGCGGGCGCACAGCCCGCGCGGGAGTGCGAGCCCGGGCCGAAGGGTCAGGCGGCGAGGGCGAACGCTCCGCGGGATGCCGGGACGGATGCCGGCACCGTCCGCAGCTCGTCCGCGATGGCGCTCGTCAACTCGATGAGGCTGGTGTCCAGCGCCCCGGCGATCGCGGCGATCATCTCGCTGGACGGCTCCTTGAGCCCGCGCTCCACCTCGGAGAGGTACTGCGGCGACACGCCGGCCTTCTCCGCCGTCTCCGCGAGGATCTCCTCGCGTTCGTGCCGACGGCGACGCAGTTGGTCGCCGAGCAGTTCGCGCCAGAGCGGCTCCGGATCGCGATTCACAGGACGCGGGAACGGGACGATGTCGGCCATGCGCTCACGATAATCCGCCTCTCCGATTCCGGTCACCCCGTTCTGCTCACAGCAGAACGGCCCTCCTGCGCCGTTCGACGTGGACGGCGACTACAGCTCGATCGAACCGCGGATCCCGACGGTCGTCGGGCCGCCCACCCACGCTTGGCCGGCGTCGTCGACGCTGACCTGGATCACGCCGGCGCGGTCCAGACGCCGTCCCTGCGACGCCGTGTACTCCGTCGGCAGCGCGCCGGTCGAGGTCAGCCACTGTCCGACGCTGGCGTTCATGCTGCCGCAGACGGGATCCTCGTTCACGCCCATGCGCGGCGCGAAGCTGCGGATCTCGATGGCCTGAGCGGAGCCGTCCGGGTACGACCCGATCGCGCCGACCATCTCGTCCGGGATGAGGGCGAAGTCGGGTTCGAGCGCCAGCACCTCCTCGGCGCTCGCGAGCCGGACGACGGCCCAGCCGGGACCGTTGTCGACCCACTGATGATCGATGATCGCGTCGCGCGGGATGCCGAAGCCGCGGGCGATCCGCGTCAGGTGCTCCTCGTCCAGCGGGCCCGAGCGCAGTGTCGGCGGCGCCGCGAACGAGAGCGTGTCGCCGTCGCGGCGGATGCGCACGAGGCCGGCGCCGCACTCCTGCACGATCACGTCCGGGTCGGCGGGTGTGCCGCCGTACGCGAGCCACGCGGCTGCGGAACCGAGCGTGGGATGCCCGGCGAACGGCAGTTCGCCTCCCGGAGTGAAGATCCGCAGACGGTAGTCGGCCGCGGGGTCGGAGGACGGCAGCACGAACGTCGTCTCCGACAGATTCGTCCAGCGCGCCAGGCGCTGCATCTGCTCGTCCGAGACGCCCACGGCGTCGAGCACGACGGCGACGGGGTTGCCGAGGTAAGCGGTCGATGAGAACACGTCGACCTGGGCGAAATCATGGGTGCGGGGCATCCGGGATCCTCTCTCGTGGCACGAGCCTAGACGGGACGCGGCAGCGCCGAGCCGGGATCCGCGGGCCAATCGGCTGCGAGTGGCGCATGCTTCGGCCGATCCGGTTCGAACGGCATCCGGAGAGATCTCCTGGGTCCGGGCACATCGGAACGGATTAGGATGTGTCGCGAGCTTCGCGCCATCCTCCTCTCCTTCTCCTCGCCCCCCGCGGCCCTCGATCGTGTCGCCGGACGAGACCGTCAGAAAGGCTCACCATGAGCGACAACGCCGACAACCGCGACGCACGAGAGCCGGACTTCTTCGATCAGCTCGTCCAGGGAGGTGCAGCCGCGCAGGCACAGACCTCGTTCACGCAGGCGTTCCGCGGGTACGACAAGGGCGAGGTGGATGCCGCGATCGCCACGCTTCGCGCTCAGTTGCAGCGCGCCGAGACCGACGTTCAGCTCGCCCGCAACGGCGCGAGCGGCGAGGCGGATGCCGTCCGGGCCGAGGCCGAGGCCGCGCGCGCCGGTGACCAGGAGCGCATCGCGCAGCTGGAGGAGGAGCTGGCGGCCGCGCAGGCGCAGGTCGCGGAATCCGAGCAGCAGGTGGCCACGCTGACCAGCGAGCTCGTCGAAGCGCCCGCCAGGGAGGGCGACGACGAGGGATCCCGTCTGCAGTTCGAGGCGGTGCTGCGGGTGGCGGAGGAGCAGGCGAGCGTCCTGATCCAGAACGCCGCGGTGCAGGCCGAGCGTCTGCTCGAGGCGGCTCGCGAGGAGGCCGAGGCGAAGCGCGTCGAGCTCGAGGCGGACGTCGCCCGCATCACGGCCGAGGCTCAGCATGAGGCGGACCAGGTGCGGTTGCGCATCGACACGGAGTACACCGCGCACGAGGCCCGCATCGCCCGCGAGGCCGCGCACGCCGCCGAGAAGGTGACGCAGGCCGAACAGGAGGCGGCGGCCGTTCGCGCCGAGGCGGAGAAGGGATCGGCCGCGCTGCGGTCGATGGTGACGCGCGAGACGCAGCAGCAGCGTGCGGATGCCGAGCGCGAGGTCCGCGAGATGAACACTCGGGTGCTGGAGTTCGAGGAGAGCCTGACGCGTCGCCAGAACGACGCGCAGCAGGAGTTCCTCACCCTGCACAATCAGGCCGTCGCGCATGCCGAGCGCATCACGAGCGACGCGAACGAGCAGGTGCAGGCGTCCCTGGAGCACGCGCAGCGGATCTCGGCGAAGGCCGACGACTACGAGCGTCTGATGCGTTCGCAGGCGCAGACGATCGAAGCGGATGCTCAGGTGCGTGCCCGCGAGACCCTCGATCGGGCTCGCGTGAAGGCGCAGAAGATCGTGGACACCGTGATCGGGCACACCACCGAAGTGCTGCGCGACGCGGAGGACCGCACGCGCCAGCTGCGCTGGCAGCAGCAGCAGCTGAACAGCTTCATGGCCGAGGTGCGCGAGCTGATCCGCCCCGACGGCGTGCTGACGGCCGACGCGGTCGAGGTGGATGCCGAGGACGACGAGGAGACCGAGCTCACCGAGGCGGTCGACGTCGCGGAGGAGTTCGAGCCCGCCGAGGAGGACTGAGCCTCCGTTGAGCGCGTCCCCTTCGCTCCTCGCTCGTTGAGCGCACACCCCCTCGTTCGTTGAGCGCGCACCCCGTCGTTCGTTGAGCGAGCGGAGCGAGTCGAAACGGGTTGACGGCTGCGCGTCGGTTGGTGCGTTTCGACTCGTCGCTGCGCTCCTCGCTCAACGAGCGGGGGATGGGGACGGGGCGCCCCGTCGTTCGTTGAGCGAGCGGAGCGAGTCGAAACGGGTTGATGGCTGTGCGGCGGTTGGTGCGTTCCGACTCGTCGCTGCGCTCCTCGCTCAACGAAGGGGGCGGGCGAGGGGAGCGGTGCGCCCTACGCTGGGCACATGTCCCATCTGGTGAGCGTCGCGGAACTGTCTGAACTCATCGCCCGGGAGCCGCGTCTGCGGGTCCTCGATGTGCGCTGGCGTCTCGGCGGTCCGGACGGCCACCCCGAGTACCTCGAGGCGCACGTGCCGGGAGCGGTCTTCGTCGACCTCGAGAACGAGCTGTCCCGCCACGGCCGGCCGGACGAGGGAAGGCATCCGCTTCCCGACACCGCGACGGTCCAGGACGCCGCCCGCCGCTGGGGCCTCGACGACGGAGACCCGGTCGTCGCGTACGACGATCACGGCGGACTGGCGGCGGCGCGGGCGTGGTGGATCCTGCGCCAGGGCGGCGTGGACGTGCGCGTTCTGGACGGCGGGTGGCCGGCGTGGGTCTCTTCCGGTGAGCCGGTCGAGGCGGGTGCGGTCACTCCGGAATCGGGATCAGCGACCCTGTCCGACATCCGCGGAGGCAGCCTCACGATCGATGAGGTCGCGGCGTTCCCGGCATCCGGAGTCCTGCTGGATGTCCGAGCTCCCGAGCGCTACCGCGGCGAGACGGAACCGTACGACCCCGTCGCCGGGCACATCCCCGGTGCGATCAACCTGCCGACCGCCGTGCACCTCGCGGCGGACGGGACGGCGCGCAGCCGCGAGGAGATCCGCGCGAACCTGGCTGCCGCTGGCGTCGCGGACGGAACGCCGGTCGCCGCCTACTGCGGCTCGGGCATCACGGCCGCGCATACCGCGCTGATGCTCGCCGAGGCCGGCATGGACGCGAAGATCTTCCACGGCTCGTGGAGCCAGTGGTCGAACACCCTCGGCCGTCCCGTGGCCACCGGCCCACAGCCGGGCTGACCTCGGCTGACCTGCGGCGGGCGGTTCTGCCACACCTTTCCGCGTTTGCGACAGTTGTTTCCTGGCGCATTTGCGGAGAAGTGTCGCAGAACACGCTCATGACGGAGACACGCGCATGACGGAAACGTGCGCATGACGGAGACACGCGCATGACGGACGCCCGTCACTCGCGCTCGCCGTAGCCCCACCGCAGAAGCAGCATCCCCGGTCCGAAGCGGCGTCGCACCTGGAGCACGCTTGATCCGGCATCGATCGTCGCGGGCGTGCGGACGATGCCGTGCGGGGACTCCTCGACCTCGTCGATCCAGTCCGGCAGGGCATCCGGGTGGAATCTCGTCCACAGCACGAGGTCACGCGCCCGGCGGGCGACGCCGTGGCCGGTCTCGCGCACCGGCGGATAGCCGGGCGGCACCTCGAACGCCCACTCGATCATGGTGGACTGCGCGCTGTCGACCGGCTGATCCAGTTCCAGCGAGAACCCGTGGACCTCTCCCGACTCGTGCGAGTGCAGCGCGGCGATGCGGCCGCCGGCGATCGCCCGGAACACGGGCGGCGGCGTGCGGACACCCGGCGTCATGTCGACGTAGGGAACGTGGGTGAGAAGTCCGGACATGGACTGGACGAGGGTCCTCGTCGTGCGTGAGACGACGTTCCCGTCCGGACCGACATCGGTCACGGAGTGGGTGCTGACGTCCCGGGCCAGATCGAACTGCGGGGCGCCGAGTGCGTGGAACACCTCGGTGACGGCCTCCTCGATGGCGTTCTCATTGAGCGGGAACATCGGCATGCCGACCGGACCGATGCGCTGCGTGGGCCCCACCAGGTCGGACAGCGTCCCGCTCTCCAGCCGCAGCAGGTCCTCGATGTCCGCGACCGCGGCCAGGGACTGGGCGCCCTCGGGGCGGCGCGCCCCCGATCGCCAATAGCTCAGCGTCGCCATCGAGACCGGGTTCCCGTTCTCGCGCAGCCGCTTGTTGAGCCAGGCGAGCGTGACCCCCCTGGCGACGATCGCGTCCCTGAGCACGTCGGCGAAGCTTCCGCCCCCGGTGTCCTCGTTCGCCATCACAGACCTCCCCCAGGTATGTGAACACTCGTCTCGTAGATTCGAGCATACGACCAGGCGCTTTCCCCTCGGGGGCTCGAGGCGGGGAGCGCGGGGTCGCTGGACCTCGCGCCCCGGGAGGAAGCCCGATCACGGACGCGTGACGGTCCGGCGCAGTGATGCCCCGTACTGCGCAAAGCGTGGAGTCCGACGGCTGTTCTGGGGAGGGCCGTCGGACTCCGACGCTGCGCCCTCGGGGCCCGCCGGACGCCCCGGCACGCCCCGGTAGACTGGACGCACCACCATCAGGACCGAGGATTCGTCATGTCTGCCCCCGCCCGCGCCTTCACGGTGCGACACATCCAACTGCTGCGCGCGGCGTTCGCGGCGATCGCGGCCCTGATGATCACGTTCTCCTCCGACCACTCCGCCGCCGTCGGGCTGGCCGTGTTCAGCGGCTTCGCCATCGTGACCGGATTCGTCCTCGCCCTCAGCGCCTGGCTGGCCGTCCCGCAGGGGCGCCGTTGGTCGTACGTCCTGCTCGCCGTGATCGACATCCTCGCAGGGATGATCGCCGGGATCCCGATGCTGCGTACGGACGACACCTTCTTCGCGCTCGTCATCAGCTGGGCCATCCTCGCCGGCGCGGTCGAGATCATCGCCGGCATCCGGGGTCGTCGCGACGCCGACCCCCTCGCTCGAGACGCGCTCCTCATCGGCGGTCTGGGCATCCTGCTCGCCGTGGCGCTCCTGCTGATCCCGGCCGGATTCACCTCGGACTACACGGTCGAGGACGCCGGAACGTTCCAGCTGACCGGGATCATCCTGGGAGTCGGGATGCTCGGTGGATACGCCGCTCTCGTCGCGGTGTTCCTCGGCATCGCGGGACTCACCCCCGCGCGCGACGCCCAGACGCCCGCCGCGGACGCGGCCCCGCTCTCCGGAGGTGCGGCATGACCGACGACAAGCCCACACGCCGGGAGCTGTTGCGCCCGCTGCACCTGCTGGGCATCGCCCTCGCCGCCGGAGTCTTCGCCGCGGCGGTCACGCTGGTGTCGACGGGCGCGTTCACGGCACGCGTGAACCAGGCCATCGCGAACGGGACGTACGAGGGCCTGAGCCCGATCGCGCTCGGCCTCGTCGTCGGCGGCGGAGCGTTCATCGTCACACTCCTCGGCATCGCGATGCTGATGCTCGCGGTCGACCCCGCTCAGTACGAGGACGAGGAGCTCGCGCGACCCGTCCTCTACGACGAGGAGTCGGATGCCGCACCCGACGCCGCGTCGCCGGACACCCCCGCCGACGCCGATCCCGCGGACGCCGAGAGCGACCGGGGAACCGACGCCAAGGACGGCGACGCGTCCTGATCGCGGAATAGTCCGGCGCCGCGGCGACTTGTCCCTGTGGTGACCACCTCGATCGATCGCGCCTCCGTCGGACTCCGATCCGAGCGCGGACCGGTGCTCGGCGCGCTCATGCTCGCCACCGGACTCATCGCGATCGACGCCACGATCCTCGCGACGGCCGTGCCGAGCATCGTCCGGGATCTGGGCAGCTACCAGGAGTTCCCCTGGCTGTTCTCGGTCTATCTGCTCGCCCAGGCCGTCAGCGTGCCGATCTATTCGCGATTCGCGGACACGGTGGGACGCAAGCCGATCATCCTGATCGGGATCGGGCTGTTCCTGGCCGGTTCGATCCTGTGCGGCTTCGCCGGAAGCATGACCGCACTGATCATGTTCCGCATCGTGCAGGGGCTCGGCGCCGGTGCCGTGGCGCCGATGTCGATGACGATCGTCGGCGACATCTACACGGTCGCCGAACGCGCGAAGGTCCAGGGGTACATCGCGAGCGTCTGGGCGATCTCGTCGGTCGTCGGCCCGGCGCTCGGCGGCATCTTCGCCCAGCTGGACGCATGGCGCTGGATCTTCTGGGTCAACATCCCACTCTGCCTGATCGCCGGATGGATGCTCGTTCGCCGGTACCACGAGCAGAAGCAGACCCAGCGTCACCGCATCGACTACGCGGGCGCCGTGCTGCTCACGATCGGCCTGACCGGGATCATCCTCGGAATGCTCGAGGGCGGCAACGCCTGGGCCTGGCTGTCGCTGCCCAGCCTGCTGTGCTTCGGTCTCGGCGCCGTGTCGCTCGTCGCCTTCGGGCTCGTCGAGCGGCGTGCCGCGGAGCCGATCGTGGACCTGAGACTCGCCTCCCGCCGCCTGATCCTCACGACCACGCTCGTCTCGCTCGGCGTGGGAGCCCTCATGACCGGCGTCACCAGCTTCGCGCCCGCGTACCTGGAGGGCTCCATCGGGATCGCGCCGCTGCTGTCCGGCCTCGCCGTCGCCGCCCTCACGCTGGGCTGGCCGATCTCGGCGGCGAACGCCGGCCGGCTGTTCCTGCGGATCGGGTTCCGCCGCACGGCGCTCATCGGCATGGCGATCGCCTCCATCGCGGCGATCGCGCTGGCGTCCGCGGCGTCATGGCCGAATCCGTACGTCGTGGCCGTGATCGCGTTCGTCCTCGGCTTCGGCCTGGGCTGGACGGCCGCGCCGACACTGATCGCCGCTCAGGCATCGGTCGGATGGGGAGAGCGCGGTGCGGTCACGGGCATGAACGCGTTCGCCCGATCAGCGGGCAGCGCGGTCGGCGTGGCCGTGTTCGGCGCGATCTCGAACGCGGTGATCGCCCGGGGAGCCGGGCCGGAGGACCCGGCGACGATCGTCTCGGCATCCGTCTGGGTGTTCGCGGGCGCCGCCGTCGTCGCCCTGCTGACGCTGCTCGCCGCGGCCTTCATGCCGAGGGATGCGCCCGCCGCTCACTCCGGAGAGCCCGCCGCCTGACATCTCGGCGCCACGCGCTCCGCGAGTGCACGGGATGCCGCCTAGTGCACGGGATGCAGGCGCCGGTGGGCCGTGCATCCGGCGCGAGGTCGTGCACTCGCGTCCGTGGCGGAGCCGGCTCAGCGCGCGAGCTGCTCCGCGATGCCGGTGTACGTCGCCGGGGTCAGGGCGAGCAGGCGCTGCTTCGCGGCGTCCCCGATCTCGAGCCCTTCGACGAATGCCGCGAGCTCCGCAGCGCCCACACGGTGACCGCGCGTGAGCTCCTTGAGCAATGCGTACGGGTCCGTGATCGTCGATCGACCCGCGACGACCTCGGCACGGATGACGGTCTGGATCGCCTCGGCGAGCACCTCCCAGTTGCCGTCGAGGTCGTCCAGCAGCACGTCACGGCGCAGCGAGATGGCGTTCAGTCCGCGGCGCAGGTTGTCCAGTGCGAGCAGGGAGTGCCCGAACGCGACGCCGATGTTGCGCTGCGTGGTCGAGTCGGTGAGGTCGCGCTGCAGGCGCGACGTGACCAGCGTCTGACCGAGGGTCGCGAGCAGGCCGCCGGCGATCTCCAGGTTCGCCTCGGCGTTCTCGAAGCGGATCGGGTTGATCTTGTGCGGCATGGTCGACGAGCCGGTGGCCCCGGCGACCGGGATCTGCGCGAAGTAGCCGAGCGAGATGTAGGTCCAGATGTCGGTCGCGAGGTTGTGCAGGATGCCGCCCGCGTGACGCACCCGGTCGTACAGCTCGACCTGCCAGTCGTGCGACTCGATCTGGGTGGTGAGGACGTTGAAGTCGATGTCGAGCGACTCGATGAAGGCGCGCGAGATCTCGGGCCAGTCGGCGTCCGGCTCCGCGGCGAGATGCGCCGACCAGGTGCCGGTCGCGCCGGAGAACTTCGCCAGGAACTCGGATGCCGCGATCTGGCCGCGCACGCGTTCCAGGCGCCACGCGAACACGGCGAGCTCCTTGCCCATGGTCGACGGGGTCGCGGGCTGGCCGTGCGTGCGCGAGAGCATCGCGGCGTCCGCATGCTCGACCGCGAGCTCGCGGATCTTGGCGATGACGCCGTCGAGGGCGGGAAGCCACACCCCGAGCACCGCGCGCTTGACGGTCAGAGCGTAGGAGGCGGAGTTGATGTCCTCGCTCGTGCACGCGAAGTGCGTGAGCTCGGCGATGTCATCCAGGCCCAGGGACGACAGGCGGTCGCGCACGAGATACTCGACCGCCTTGACGTCGTGCTGCGTCACGGCCTCCTTCTCGGCCAGCCAGTCGATCTCGGCCTGGCCGAAGTCGCGGTAGAGAGCACGCAGACGCTCCTTGTCGGCATCCGACAAGGGCGAGGTCCCGAACAGCGACCGGTCGGTCAGTGCGATCAGCCACTCGACCTCGACCTCGACGCGGGCCCGGTTGAGGCCCGCCTCGGACAGGAAGTCCGCCAGGCCCGAGACGGCGGCGCGATAGCGGCCGTCGAGGGGGCTGAGCGGCTGGGGCGGGAGAGAGGCGTGCGAAGTCAGGGGAGTCCTCCTGATCAGGGCCCCTCGAATGCGGGGCGTCGTGCGGGCTGGCGCAGGGCGGGTTCGAGCTGACGGAACAGGCCCCGGGTCGACGCCTCAATCATACCGAGCACGGCATCGAACATGTCCGGCCCCGCGTAGTAGGGATCCGGCACGTCCGAGGCGTCCGTGGCCGGGTCGAACGACAGCAGCAGCGTGACCTTGCCCTCCTCGTCCTCGTCGTGCGCCCACTCCCGGAGATTGCGCTCGTGCGTCCTGTCCAGCGCCACGACGAGGTCGTTCTCGCGGAAGGACGCCGCCGTGAACTGCCGTGCACGGTGCAGCGATCCGTCGTATCCGCGGCGTTCGAGCGCCGCGAGCGTGCGATGGTCCGCACGCTCGCCCAGATGCCAGTCGCCGGTTCCCGCGCTGCGGGACACGATCCGGTGTCCCAGGCCCTGCCGTTCGGCGAGGTCGCGGAAGACCACTTCGGCCATCGGGGAGCGGCAGATGTTTCCCGTGCAGACGAAGATGACGCGGAACGGTTCCGGGTCGGTCATGGGTTCCATTCTGCCCACGCGCGACTCGTCCTGCACAGGGGCGATTCCCGGGCGCTTCTCCCCGGATCCCGAGGATGCCGCGGCAGCCGACCCTCGCGACGCGGGAGGGTCGGGGCAGGCTGTGGCCATGCATTCGATCGACATGGCCGCCGCGTGGACACCGGAGCAGCTGTGGGGCTGGCACAGTGCGCGGCGCTCCGTGTCCGACGCGCTCGCGGCTCTCGACGAGGTCGGAGCGGCTCTGCTCCCGCTCATCGCGGACACCGAATGGCAGGCCGAGGGGGTGCGCGCACTGCACGTCGAGATCGAGTCCTTCTCGGCGCAGTGCGCGAGCGCGGCGGCGACCCTGCGCGCACGACTGTGGGAACTGGAGGCGGCGGCATGAGCGACGAGGACGAAGCGGGTGTCGAGATCCTGCGCGGTGGCGCGATCGCGGTGGACACCGAGGCGCTGCGCGACGTCGCCGTACGCCTCGGTCCGATCGCCGCCGGCGTCGGTGCGGCCGCGGACGCCGCGCACCAGGCGCATCGCTGGATCGTCCAGACCACGGGACTGTCCGCCGGGGTCGACACCGCCGAGCTCTGGGCTGTGGCCGATCGGCTCGCGGCCCTGCGCACCCGGATCGACGAGGTCGCCTCCGGGGCCGGACTCATGGCCGACGTGTACGAGCTGGTCGAGCTGCGCGCCGAGCACGACGCGCTGCTGCTGACGGATGCCGCGGCCGCCGATGCGGTGCAGATGCGGATCGAGGACCTCGAGGCCACCGATGAGCGCCTCGCGACCATGGCCGATGCCCTCGCAGTGCAGTGGGAGCAGGCGCGATTCGAGGGGCTGGACA
Organism: Microbacterium cucumeris; assembly: GCF_058349845.2. Lineage (NCBI taxonomy): Bacteria > Bacillati > Actinomycetota > Actinomycetes > Micrococcales > Microbacteriaceae > Microbacterium > Microbacterium cucumeris. The sequence goes on along the minus strand of NZ_JBYRIZ020000003.1, from coordinate 386,308 downwards.
GCCAGTTCGACCTCGCGACCACGGTGACCGGAGCGAACTTCGGGGCGATCACGGCGATCACCGCAGCGCTGGGCAGCTCGGCGCTCTTCGGCGTCCTGCCGCCCGGGACGACCCTGAAGGGCACTGCCGACCCGGTGCGCGTCGCGCCCGTGCAGACCTCCCAGCCGGTCGCGCCGCCGGCGTCGCTCGCCGACGCGATGCGGCGGTTCCCGCAGTCCGACGGGGCCCAGGTCAGGGTCGAGACCTACACCTTCGCAGACGGCAGCAAGCAGTACGCGGCGTACATCAAGGGCACCCAGTCGGGCCTGTACGGGGCAGGGGAGCCGTGGGACATGAAGTCCAACACCGAGCTGTACACCGGCCGTGTCTCGGCGTCGTATCAGGCGACGCTCGACGCGTTGCGTCAGGCGGGCGCGGAGCCCGGCGACGTCGTCGACGTCTACGGCTACTCGCAGGGCGGCATGGTCGCGGCGAATCTTGCCATGAGCGACGAGTTCGAGGTGCGGACGACGGTGCTCGCGGGCAGCCCGAACGTGCCGGCGCTGGACGCCGATCAGACGCTCATCAGGCTCAGCCACACCGACGACGTCGTGAACTCGCTCGCCGGAGGCGGTTGGCCGGCCGGGACGGGGTCCGACGACAGCCTCGTCATCCGACGGGAGGGCGATCCCGGCTTCAGCGTGAAGGACCTGATCCTCGAACCGCACATGATCGAGAACTACGTCGAGACGGCCGAGCTGGCGGATGCCTCCGGCGATGTGCGCCTCGAGGCCTACCGCGACCGGCTCCGGGTCCTCGCGGACGCCGTGAGCATCGAGTCGACCGAGTACGCCGCCGATCGGACCGGGCGGGAGCCGTGACCGGTCAGCCGCGCGCGGCCTTCTTCTGCGGACGCAGGATGAAGCCGAAGATGCCGTTGATGATCGAGATCACCAGCGCGGCGACGATCACCCACCAGAAGTTCCCCACCGATACGCCCCAGCCGAAGCCGGAGGTGATCCAGGCGGTCAGCCAGAGCAGGAAGCCGTTGATCACGAAGCCGATCAGCCCGAACGTCAGGATGTACAGCGGGAACGCGACGATCTTCACGATCGTGCCGACGATGGTGTTGACGAGCGCGAAGATCGCACCGACGGCGAGCAGCGTCAGCACGAGCTGCAGGTCTCCGCCGGGCGGGAACGGAGTGATCTCGATCTCCAGAGCGGGAATGAGAGCTGCGACCCAGAAGGCGAAGGCGTTGATGACGACCTTGACGATGAAGCGCATGATCCGACCAGTCTCGCATGCCGACCCCGGGACCGGCCACGGCTTCCGCCGGTAGACTGGTACGGACCCGCCCGCCTGAGCCGCAAGGCCGACGAGCCATTGAGGAGCCGCCTATGCTGACACTCCTCGGCGTATTCCTCCTCTGCTCCCTCCTCCTCCCCGCTCTCGTGCGCTGGCTCGGCGCTCAGGCCTTCGCGATCGCGGCACTCGTCCCCGCGGCGGCCTTCGTCCACGCCCTGGTGCTGACGCCGCAGGTCCTCGATCCCGACCAGGCCCCGTTCGAATCCCTCGCGTGGATTCCCCAGCTCGGCCTCAACCTCTCGATGCACATGGACGTGCTCGGGTGGGTCATGACGCTCATCGTGACCGGCGTCGGCGCCCTGGTGCTGCTGTACTGCCGCTGGTACTTCCACGACGAGGCAGCGGGACTCGGCCAGTTCGCGGGCGTCCTGCTCGCCTTCGCCGGTGCGATGTACGGTCTCGTGCTCACCGACGATCTCGTCATGCTCGTGATGTTCTGGGAGGCCACGAGCATCCTGTCGTACCTGCTCATCGGCCACTACCACCGCCGTGCCGCGAGCCGTCGCTCCGCCCTGCAGGCCCTGCTCGTGACCACGCTCGGCGGCCTCGTCATGTTCGTCGGTGTCGTCCTGCTCGTCGTGGATGCCGGCACCTCCAGCATCTCCGACATGCTCGCCGCCCCGCCCACGGGTCCCTTCGTGAACGCCGCGATCGTGATGCTGCTCGTCGGGGCGTTGAGCAAGTCCGCGATCTTCCCGTTCCACTTCTGGCTCCCCGGAGCCATGGCCGCACCCACGCCGGTCAGCGCCTACCTGCACGCCGCCGCCATGGTGAAGGCCGGCATCTACCTCATCGCGCGCTTCGCGCCGATCTTCGCGTTCAGCGAGCCCTGGCGTCCGATCGTCATCTCCCTGGGCGTGCTGACGATGCTGCTCGGCGGCGTCCAGGCGCTGCGCGAGACCGACCTGAAGCGCATCCTCGCCTTCGGCACCGTCAGCCAGCTCGGCTTCTTCACGATCGTCGTCGGCTACGGGACCCAGGCCGCGGCGCTCGCGGGGCTCGCGCTCGTGATCGCGCACGCTCTGTTCAAATCGGCGCTGTTCCTCATCGTCGGGGTCATCGACCGCCAGCTGTCCACACGAGACATCACCGAGCTCTCGGGAGTCGGCCGGCAGGCGCCGGTGATGGCCACGGCCGCGTTCATCTCGATCGCATCCATGGCGGGAGTCGCGCCCACGATCGGCTTCGTGGCGAAGGAATCCGCTCTGACCGCACTCGTCGACGACGCCGTCGCCGGATCGGCGTGGGGGTGGGTCGCCCTCATCGGCGTCTCGCTCGGCGCCGTCTTCACCGCGGCCTACGGCATCCGCTTCCTGTGGGGCGCGTTCTGGACGAAACGGGACGCCCAGGGCGACCGCATGCCGGAGACCGCGTGGCCCGACCCGCCCGTCGGCTTCCTCTCGGCGCCGATCATCCTGGCAGGCGTCACGGTCGCCGCCGGGATCGGCGCCCCCGCGCTCGACGTCGCCCTGCACGGCTATGCCGCCACCGCGCGGCCGGGCCTCGACGGCGAAGGCACGGGACATCTCGCGCTGTGGCACGGCTTCGAGCCGGCGCTGGCGATCTCGATCCTGTCCATCCTGCTCGGGCTCGCGGTGTTCCTGCTGGCCAGGAGCACCGGATGGGACCGCCGGTCCCGGATCCTGCCGTTCACGGCATCCGACGCGTACTACCTGGTCACTCGCAGCATCGACCGACTCTCGGTCCTCACCACCTCGCTCACCCAGCGCGGTTCGCTGCCGGTGTACGTCGGCACGATCTTCATCGTCCTCGTGGTCGCCGAGATCACGGCCCTGCTCGCGGCCGACGTCGACCGGATGACCCTGTCCGCCTGGCACACGCCGACGCAGGTCGTCGTCGCGCCGATCATGGCGGCCGCCGGCATCGTCGCCGTGCAGGCGCGCAAGCGGTACACGGGCGTGGTGCTGGTGTCGGTCACGGGACTCGGCATGGTGGTGCTCTTCGCCACCAGCGGCGCGCCGGATCTTGCTCTCACGCAGATCCTCGTCGAGACGGTCACGATGGTCACGTTCGCGCTCGTCCTGCGCCGGCTGCCGGCACGCATGGGAGAGCACAACGCGTCGGTCGGACGGCTCCCGCGGGCGATCCTCGGCATCGCCGTCGGCGCGACCATGGCGCTCATCGCGGTCGTCGCGACCCAGTCGAGAGTCGCCGATCCGATCTCGCTCCTGTTCCCCGATCTCGCGTACGACATCGGTCACGGCAAGAACGTCGTCAACGTCGCGCTGGTCGACCTGCGCGGCTGGGACACCATGGGCGAGCTGTCGGTGCTCGTGCTCGCAGCGACCGGCGTGGCCTCCCTCGTGTTCGTCACGCACCGCGCAGACCTGCTGGCCGCCACCCGCACTCTGCCGCGGTCGACCAAGCGCAAGGCGCGGCTCAACCCGCTCGTCGAGACCACGGACGGCGTGCGGTTCCAGACGGCCGAGAACCGCAGCGCGCCTCGGGCCTGGCTGATCGGCGGGCAGAGGATGAAGCCCGAGAACCGGTCGATCCTGCTCGAGGTCGTGGTCCGCATCCTGTTCCACACGATCATCGTGGTGTCCATCTATCTGCTCTTCGCCGGTCACAACAGTCCGGGCGGCGGCTTCGCCGGCGGACTCGTCGCGGGGATGGCGCTCGTCATGCGCTACATCGCCGGCGGACGCTGGGAGCTCGGCGCCGCAGCGCCCACGGATGCCGGACGCCTGCTCGGCGCCGGCCTGATCATCGCCGTGGGAACCGCGGTCGTGCCCCTGTTCTTCGGCCTCTCTCCTCTGACGAGCACCTTCTGGGAGTGGGAGATCCCGATCATCGGTCACATGGAGTTCGTCACGTCCACGATCTTCGACATCGGCGTGTACCTCGTCGTGATCGGCCTGGTGCTCGACGTGCTGCGCAGCCTCGGCGCGGAGGTCGACAAGCAGGCGCTCGAGATGCGCGCTCGGGGGGTGAGCGTCTGATGGATGTCTCGCTGACCCTGATCTTCGTCATGGCGGTGCTCTTCGCATGCGGCGTGTACGCGATGCTCGAGCGCAGCCTCACGCGCGTGCTCATCGGGTTCCTGCTGCTCGGCAACGCCACGAACCTGCTGCTGCTCATCGTCATGGGTGTGCCGGGCAACGCGCCGTTCTACGGCGAGACCGGGGTCAGCGACCCGCTGCCGCAGGCGCTCACGCTGACGGCGATCGTCATCACGTTCGCGGTGTCGGCGTTCCTGCTCGCGCTGATCTACCGCTCCTGGCAGCTCGGACAGGCCGACACGGTCGAGGACGACGAGGCCGACATCGCGCTGCGCGAGCGGACGGACGCCGACGAGGACGTGCTGGAGGACGAGGGCGCGGTCGGCGAGGAGGACGTCACGACGGACTTCGTCGGCGTCCAGACCGCCCCGATCACGGTGCTGCACATGCGCGACCATCCGGCGATCCACGACGACGCCCCGTTCGACTCTCCCCTTCCCCGCTCGTCGGGCGACCCCTCCTCTCGTTCGTCGAGCGACCCCGACGGCCCCTCCACTCGTTCGTCGAGCGAGCGCAGCGAGTCGAAACGCCCCGCCGACGAATCCCATGAGCCCGACGGGGAGGACCGCCCGTGAGCGCGCTCGTCCCCCTGCTCGTCGCCCTGCCGTTGCTCGGCGCGGCGATCACGCTCGTGTTCGGGCGCAGCCCACGGCTGCAGATCCTCGTCTCCGTCGCGACGCTCGCCGCCGTGGCCGTGATCGCCGCGGTCCTGCTCGTGGTCGTGGACGGCGGCACGCCCCTGGCGGTCTCGGTCGGCGGCTGGCCCGTCCCGTTCGGGATCGTCCTGTACGTCGACCGCCTCGCGGCCCTGCTCGTTCTGATCTCCAGCATCGTGCTGCTCGCCGTCCTGCTGTTCTCGATCGGCCAGGGCGCCGCCGACGGGACGGACGAGACGCCGATCTCGATCTTCAACCCCTCGTACCTGATTCTCGCGGCCGGGATCTTCAACGCCTTCATCGCCGGCGACCTGTTCAACCTGTATGTCGGATTCGAGATCCTGCTGGTCGCCTCGTATGTGCTGATCACGCTCGGCAGCACCGAGTCCCGCATCCGCACCGGCGCCGTCTACATCGTCGTCTCGCTGGTCTCATCGATCCTGTTCCTCGCCTCGATCGCCATGATCTACGGCGCCCTGGGCACCGTGAACATGGCGCAGATCGCCGAGCGGATGACCGAGCTGCCGCAGGAGACCCAGCTCGTGCTGCACCTGCTGCTCGTCGTGGCGTTCGGCATCAAGGCGGCCATCTTCCCGGTGTCCTTCTGGCTGCCCGACTCCTATCCGACGGCGCCGGCGCCCGTCACGGCGGTGTTCGCGGGCCTGCTGACCAAGGTCGGCGTATACGCGCTGATCCGCACCGAGACGCAGCTGTTCGCCGAGAACAGCATCGACACGCTGCTGCTCATCGTGGCGCTGGCGACCATGATCGTGGGCGTCCTCGGCGCCGTGGCGCAGGCCGAGCTGAAGAGGATCCTCTCGTTCACCCTCGTCAGCCACGTGGGCTACATGATCTTCGGCCTCGCGATCGCGACGCCGGCCGCGATCGGCGCGACGGTGTACTACATCGTCCACCACATCGTCGTGCAGACGACCCTGTTCCTCGCCGTCGGACTGATCGAGCGAAGAGCCGGCAGCACCAGCATCCTGCGGGTCAAGGGGCTCATGAAGGCCGCGCCGATCCTCGCGGTGCTGTACTTCGTGCCGGCCATCAACCTGGGCGGTCTGCCGCCGTTCTCCGGATTCATCGGGAAGTTCGCGCTGTTCGACGCGGCGGCGTCCGTCGGAACGCCGATCATGATCGTGCTCATCATCGGCGGCATCGTCACCTCGCTGCTGACGCTCTACGCCCTCATGCGCGCCTGGAACCTCGCGTTCTGGCGCGAGGAGGAGGACTCGACCGAGACCGACGGACGCATCTCCTACCTCGGCAACGCGCCGGCCGCCGACGAGCAGCAGGAGCGCCGCCGCATCCCCCGGATCATGACGGTCGCGACCGGCGGGATGGTGACCGTGACGGTCGCGCTGACCGTGTTCGCCGGGCCCCTCTACGCGCTGTGCGACCGCATCGGCGATGCGCTGCTGCAGCCGGTGAGCCTCGTCCAGCTGGAGGAGGAGGTGGCCCCGTGACCCCCGAAACGCGTCGCGGCCTGTTCCAGGCCTTCCTGCTCCAGCTCCCGTTCCTGGCCTGGCTGGTCGTGCTGTGGATGCTGCTGTGGGGGCAGTTCACGGTGCTCGCGTTCCTCACCGGACTCGTGGTCGCCGTGTTCGTCACCCGGGTGTTCCGCCTGCCGACGATCGAGCTGAGCGGGCGCATCAACCTCTGGTACGGGGCGCTGTTCCTGGTGCAGTTCCTGTTCGCGGTGCTGCGCGGCGCGCTCAGCGTGACCGTGCAGGTGTTCGACTTCCGTCACCAGCCGGGGGCCGCCATCATGGCCGTGCCGCTGCGGTACGCGGACGATCTCGTGATGACCCACGTGGCGGTGACGGCCTCGCTCATCCCCGGGTCGCTGATCGTCGAGGCGGACCGCGATCGTCGCATCCTCTATCTGCACGTCATCGGGGTGCGCACACAGGCCGACGTCGATCGGCAGCGCGAGAACGTGCTGCGCTGGGAGCGGCGGATCGTGCGCGCGCTGGGCAGCCCCGCGCAGTACCGTGCTCTCAAGGACGACGAGCAAGCCGGAGGTGCGCGATGAACATCCTGCTGCTGGTGATCATGGTCGTGTTCGGCATCGCGGCCGTCCTGACCCTCGTCCGGATCGTCCGCGGGCCGTCGATCCTCGACCGCGCGGTGGCCTCCGATGTGCTGCTGACCGAGGTGATGTGCGTCCTCGGAGCTGAGATGGCGATCAACGGGCACACCCGCAGCGTTCCGGTGCTGCTCATCATCGCCGCGGTCGGCGTGTTCGGCTCGATCTCGGTGGCGCGCTACGTGGCGAGAAGGGACAACACGACCTCATGAACGTGTTCGGAATCGAGATCCCCGACGTCGTCATCGACTGGGCGGTGCTGGTGCTGATCCTCATCGGCGCGGTGCTGTGCCTGTCGGCCGCGGTCGGTCTGCTGCACTTCCGCGACGTCCCCTCGCGCCTGCACGCCGCGACGAAGCCGCAGGTGCTCGGTCTGCTGCTGATCTGCATCGCGATCGCGCTGTCGCAGCGGTCGATCGGAGGCATCCTGCTGGGCGCGGCGCTCGTGGTGCCGGTCGTGCTCATGCAGTTCGCAACCGCGCCCTTGTCGGCGCACATGGTCGGGCGTCAGGCGTACCGCAACGGCACGACCGACCAGCGCCACCTCGTGGTGGACGACCTGGCCGCGTCCAAGCAGACCCCGCCCGCCGCCGGGTAGTCGTCCCGCCGGTCGGCGGGCACCGCACTGTGCTCCCTCCGATCGCTCGGGTTCTGCGACACCTTTCGGCGAATGCGCCAGTTCGTTCGTGTCGCGAAAGCCGAAAGGTGTGGCAGAACCCCGGGCGGGTCAGAGACGCTCGGCGAAGCGCTGGATCAGCGCGGCTGCGGGGGCCGCGTCGCTGATGAGCGTGCCGTGGCCGTGGTCGGGGATGACCTCGAGCTCTGCCCCGGGGATGCATTCGAGGATCTCGCGGCACCAGCTCATCGGCGCGAGGGGGTCGGACTCCCCGCGCAGGATCAGGACAGGGCAGCGGATGCGGCGATAGGCGTCCTCGGGCTCGTGCACGATCGTCGCTCGCATCTTCCGGATCAGATGCGGGCCGCCGCGGAGATACTCCCTGGCCCCGCGCCAGAGGACGAGCGGACGTTCGCCTAACAGGTCGACGAGCAGGTACCGCGCCTGGGCGCCGACGTTGCGCGACGCGCTGTTCACCGTCGGCCCGGCGAGCACGACCCCGGCGACGAGCTCCGGATGCCGCGCGGCCAGCTCCGCGGCGATCTGGCTGCCCATCGAATGGCCGATGACGACGGCATCCGTCGCTCCGGCGGATCGCAGGTAGGCGGCGACGAGATCGGCGTGGCGCGCCATGGTCAGGGTCCGCTCGGGCTCTGGCGCCTCTCCGAAGCCGGGCAGGTCGAGGGCGATCACCCGTCCGCGCAGCCGATCGGTGAGATCCAGATACACGCTGCGGCCCATGCCGATGCCGTGAAGCAGCACGAGGGGGCGGCCCGTCCCGAAGGCCTCGACCACCAGGGTCGCCCCCGCGTGGGAGAACTCCTCGACCGTCGCGGAGACCCCCTCGGGGGCGAGCAGGCGAGTCGGCATAAGAGGACGATACCCGTCCCGCCGGGCGGACCATGTCCCCGGCGCGTGTGAGACTGGTGTGTGACCTTGCAGGACCCCACGGATACGACCGCGACGAACCCGAACCTCGCCGAGCGCATCGCGCGCTCGCTCTCCGACCCGGTGCTGCGGGCACTTGTCGCATCGACGGCGGTCTCCCGGATCGGCCGCGGCGTCTTCCTGTCGGTCACGGTGCTCTTCTTCACGCTCATCATCGGCCTGAGCGCAGCGGAGGCGGCCGTGGTGCTGGCGGTGTCGAGCGCCTTCGGCGTGCTGGCGTCGTTCCTCGGCGGATGGCTGGCCGATCGGTGGAGCGCCCGCCGGCTCACGTTCGTCTTCGAGGCACTCGGCGCGGTGCTGCTGGCGACCTACGCGTTCGCGGACACGTTCGTGGCCGCCCTCGTGATCGCGACCCTTGCTGGGTTCTTCGACACGATCGGCCATTCGTCGCGATCGGCGATCATCGCGCGCGGCTTCGCTCCGGACCGGCGGGTGCATGCGCGCGCCGTGCTGCGCACCGTCACCAACCTGTCGATCGCGCTGGGTTCGGGGATCGCGGCCGTCGCGCTCGCGATCGGCACGCCGGAGGCCTACCGGGTCGTGATCGTCGGTGCCGGGGTCATCGGCGTCCTCGGGACGCTGCCCCTGCTGCGGCTGCCCGCCTCGGTCGACGCCCCGACGCGCGCCGTGGAGCCGGTGCGGACCGAGACCGGGTCGATCGACGCCGTGAACACCGCGGATGCTGCGCGCGCAGCGCGACTCGACTGGAATCGTCGCTCGCCGTGGCGCGACCCCCGCTATCTGCTGCTGACGCTGCTGTCGGCCGTCTTCGGCATGCAGTTCGGGGTCGCCGAGCTCGGCGTCCCGCTGTGGATCACCGAGCGCACGTCCGCGCCCGAGGTGGTGGTCGCGGTCATTCTGATCGTGAACACGACGCTGGTCGTGCTGTTCCAGGTGCGTGCCTCACGTGGGACGCACGACGTGCGCACCGCCGGCCGTGTCACGATGGTCGCCGGCTGGCTCATGGCGGCCGCCTGCGTGGTCTACGCGCTCGCTGCCGGACTGCCGGCCTGGTCCGCGATCGTGATCCTGCTGGTGGCCGCGGTGCTGCACACCTTCGCCGAGATCCTGTCTCAGGCGGGAGCATGGGGGCTGAGCTTCGAACTCGCCGATCCCGTGCGCGCGGGCGCCTACCAGGGCGTGTTCGGCATGGGGTTCTCCGTCGGCGCACTCGCCGCGCCGATCGTGGTCAACGCGACGGCGATCACGTTCGGGCTCGTCGGCTGGATCATGCTCGGCGCCGTCTTCCTCGCGTCGGCGGCGGGTATCTGGTGGATCGCACGACGGGCGGCCGAGCAGGCGGCATGAGCGAATCGTGCGGGTGTGCCCGAGGGCGTGCCATGTCCGAGGAATCGGCCGGCGCGGTATACGTTTACCGAGACGATGGGAGATTCCGGATGACGCAGACCACCCTGGACGGCGGCTCCCTCGCCGCCGTGTTCGCCGAGGGCCGCGACCCGCAGCGCTGGCGCGAACCCATCCGCAATCACCGCATCGCCGCCAGGGCGCAGGAGTACCTCGACCGCGCGATCGCCGAAGCGGGCACGCCGATCCCGTGGCCGTCCTTCCGTGTATACCGCCGCTTCGACGTCGACGGCGACCGGACCGAGCACAGCGACGCCTACTTCGGCATCCGCAAGCGCCTGTTCGCCGCCGCGATCGGCGCGCTGCTCAGCGACGACGTCCCGATCTCGGCCGTGGAAGAAGTCCTGTGGGCGATCTGCGATGAGTACGTGTGGGCGCTTCCTGCGCACATCCCCGATCTCTCCTCCCCGGACCCCGAGATCCCGCATGACGAGGTCATCGACCTGTTCGCGGCCGAGACCGCCTTCGCGCTCGCCGAGATCTCGGCACTTCTGGAGGATCGCCTGCATCCGCTCGTCCTGGCGCGCGTTCGCCGTGAGATCGAGCGGCGGGTGCTCACGCCGTTCCGTGAACGCACCTGGTTCTGGGAGAGCGTCGAGACGAACTGGTCGTCGGTGTGCGCGGCGAGCGTCGGGATCGCGGCCATGTATCTCGAGACCGAGGGGCTCGAGGCGATCCTCGATCGCTGCAACGCCGCCATGGATGCGCTTCTGGCCGGTTACGGCGACGACGGCGTGTGCGTCGAGGGACTCAACTACTGGAATTACGGGTTCGGCCACTTCGCCTACTACGCCGAGGCGCTGCGGCAGCGCACCAGCATCGACCTCTGGGCGGGCCCGCACCGCGACAAGCTCGCCGCGATCGCGCGCTATCCGCTGGGGGTCTCGCTCGGCGGGCGGGCGGTCGCGGCCTTCTCGGATGCGGAGCCGCTCGGCGCCGTCGCCCCGGCGCTGGCGGGGCTGCTCGAAGCCGTCGACGAGAGCAACGCCGTCTCGCGCGACTTCTGGTCGACCGCCGGCTGGTCGCACAACTGGGGACCCGTGATCCGGCAGTTCGTCTGGGCGCGCGACGCCGCGGACGAGGCGCCGGATGCCGAGGCATCCGCCGCCTGGTTCCCGGATGCCGAGTGGCTGGTGGTCCGCACCCGCGAAGGCGACCACGAGATCGGCTTCGCCGCGAAGGCGGGGCACAACGACGAGCCGCACAACCACAACGACCTCGGGTCGTTCCTGCTGGCGGTGAACGGCGAACCGCTGCTGAGCGAATTGGGCATGGGCTACTACGACGCGTCCTACTTCCGGGTCGAGACGCGTTACGAGAACCCGTCGGCCGGATCGCAGGGGCACAGCGCGCCGATCGTCGCCGGAGTGCGTCAGCGAAGTGGGCGGGATGCTCGGGCGATCGTCGAGGACGTCTCGGCCGAGGACGGGCGCCTGGTCGTGGATCTGACGTCCGGCTACGACGTCGCGGGCCTTCGTTCGGTGCGCCGGGCACTGACGTTCACGGGCGGGACGCTGACGATCTCCGACGCGTTCGCGCTCGAACAGGACGCGGAGATCGTCGATCGTCTGGTCTCGCTGTTCCCGATCGCGCTCGACGGCGATGCCGCCGTGATCAGCGGTGAGCTTGGGGCAGTGCGCGTCACGTGGTCCGAGGGATGGGAGCCGCGTCTCGGCGCGACGGAGTTCCGCACGCACGACGGCGATCCCGCGACCGCGCATTTCCTGGATCTCGTGCGCACGGCGGCGGACGCGCAGTGCACGATCACCGCCGACGTGCTGCGCTGATCACCGCGTTGTCGCTCAACGAGCGGGTAACGGGGTGCGGGTGCGGGACACCCCTCTTTCGTTCGTTGAGCGACGAGCGCAGCGGGAGGAGTCGAAACGGGGTTGTTGGTGTTCGGGTGTCACCGCGTTTCGACTCGCTTCGCTCGCTCAACGAGCGGGTGGGGAGCGATTAGCGGGGTGCGGGTGCGGGCGTCCCCTCTCGTTCGTCGAGCGACGAGCGCAGCGAGGAGTCGAAACGCGTTACGGGCGCAGCACGAGAGTGTCGACGGCCGCGGCGTCCACGGCATCCGCCGAGAACACCCAGTCCCGCTGCACGCCGGCCGCCCAGTCCGCGGTCTGGTCGGTGTAATGGTCCGAGAACGCGTGTCCGGAGGCTCCGGTGAGGTGGATCCAGCTCGACGCGTCGAAGTCGGCGAGGTCCACGACCATGCGCATCGACGGAACCGTGGTGGTCGCGTAGGACTCGCCCAGCTCCCATCCCGTCGCGTTCACGACCGAGGCGCCGCCGCCCACGGGATACGGTCCGCGGTTGAACAGCCATTCGATCGGCGCGATACCGCTCGAGCCGAACGTCTCGCTGGTGAGCGTCAGCGCGTGCAGGTCGCCCCAGTTCCAGCGCGAGGGCGTCTCGCCCTGCAGGGCGGCGAGCTCGTCATAGGCCTGCTCTGCGGAGAGCTCGAGCATGGCGTCCATGCCGTCCACGTCGATCGCCTCATTGGTCCACAGCGGGTCCTCCGGGTCATCGAGCATCGCGCCGATCACGGCGAACAGCCGGCTCTGGCTACCCAGCGGCAGCGGCGTCTCGCGGTTCGCGAAGATGTTCTGCGCCAGGTTCGACCACAGCACGTTCGCGTAGGCGGCAGCCGCCGAGGACGGGTTGTTCTGCGCGTCCCACGTGCGCAGCAGCGCGACGGCGTCCTGCGCGCCGCGTCCGTCGACCTCCACCGCACCCATCGCCGTGGCCAGCTGCTTGCCGATCCACATCTCGTTGTCCATCTGGATCGCCTGCATGTCCTGCGCGGTCAGCGGTGCGGCCGCCGCGCGACGCTCGATCAGGTGCGCGATGCGCGCGGCGCGGTACCCGTAGTCCCAGTCCCGGGACAGAAAGTAGTCGTAGTCGTCCGTGACGATCGCGTTGTTCGCCGTGACGATGTATCCGGATGCCGGGTTGTAGGAGACCGGAAGGTCCTCGAACGGGATGTATCCGGTCCAGTCGTAGGCGCTGTCCCATCCGGGCTGCGGTAGCCAGCCGTCCCCGCTGCCGCGCACCGGGAGCCGACCGGGCGTCTGGTAGCCGATGTTGCCCTCGACGTCGGCGTAGATGAGGTTCTGCGCCGGCACGTCGAACAGCGACGCCGCGCGGCGGAAGTCCTCGAAGTTCTGCGCCGTCGACAGCGCGAAGATCGCGGTCGAGGTGGTCCCGGCATCCAGGGCCGTCCAGCGCAGGCTCACGGCGTACTCGCCTTCCGGGATCTCCGGCGCACCTTCCAGCGGCAGCACGGTCCCCCCGGTGCCGACCACCGGGTCGTCCGCGATCGCCGTGAAGTCATCCGTCAGGCCGGAGATGATCGGTCCGTGGACGGTCTCGCGCACCGTCAGCGGAACGTCCTCGCCGCCCGCCACCTTGATGGTCTCCTCACGGATCTCCAGCGGGACGAGCTGGCCGTCGCGCCAGTACGAATCGCCGTCCACCCGCTCGACGTACAGGTCCGTGACATCGGTCGTGAGGTTCGTGAAGCCCCACGCGACCTGCGCGTTGTGGCCGATCACGATGCCCGGAAGCCCGGAGAACGAGAACCCGCCGACGTCGAACGGGCACTCCTCGGTGACCTCCGAGCACTTCAGCTGCACCTGATACCAGACGCTCGGCAGCGAGGCGCCGAGATGCGGATCGTTCGACAGCAGCGGCATCCCGGACTCGGTGAGAGCCCCCGACACGACCCACGAGTTCGACCCGATGCCCTCGCCGACGTCTCCGATGAGCAGGCTCGCCGCCTCGATGACGGAGTCCGCCTCCTGCCAGTCGATCGACGCGACAGCGGCCTGGGCGTCGGCCTCATCCTCGGTCGGGGCCGTGAAGGCGGCGGCCTCGGCATCCGTCGACGTGCTCAGCGCCGGGACGCTCGAGATCTTCGGGACGATCACGGGGTTCTGCTCGAAGGGATAGGCGGGGTACAGCTTCTCCAGCGTCTCCTGGGTCGGGGCGGCATCCGCGCTGTCGCCCTCGGCCTCCAGCTGGGCGGCGAGGATCGCGCGCTCCGTCTCTGCTTCGACGTTGGTCCGCAGGTCCCAGGCCATGGCCTTGAGCCACGCGACCGAGTCGGCGGGTTCCCACGGCTCGACCTCGTAGTCCGGGTTCTGGATGCCGAGCACGGCGTACTCGAGGCTGAGGTCGGCCCCGCTGCGCGTGGCGAGGTAGGCGTTCACGCCGTCGGCGTAGGCCTGGTAGTACCCGAGGGTGGTCTCGTCCATCGCCGCGACCTCCTCCTCGGCCGTGACGCGCCAGCCGAGCGTGCGCAGGAACGAGTCCGTCGCCACCTGGGACTCGCCGAACATCTCGGCGACGCGTCCGCTCGTGACGTGCCGGCGGAAGTCCATCTCGAAGAACCGGTCCTGGGCGTGCACGAAGCCCTGCGCGAAGAAGAGATCGTGCGAGCTGTCGGCCGTGATCGTCGGGATGCCGGACGCATCGCGCTGCACGGTCGCCTGCGCTTCGAGGCCGGGGAGCTCGACCTCGCCGGAGGTCTGCGGGAAGGAGCGTCCGATCGTCCAGGCGAGGAAGACGCCCGCGGCGACGGCGATCACGACGATCGCGGCGATCACGGCGAGGGCGATCGCGCCGATGCGACGGCCGATCGAACGGCGCGGTGCGGCGGATGCGGCATCTTCTGTCGTCATCGTCAGAGTTCCTCCGGGTAGGGCTGTGAGACCCGGTGTCACCGGATCGGGGTACGCGTTTCGGGTCGCGCGCCCTGGCATCCTATCCCGCCGGGAGCCCTCCCACCGAGTTCCGCGATCACCCGATCAGGCTGGGCTGGAGGTCCCGGAGCGTGCGCCGATGCGTCATGCGGGTCACGCCGATCATCGCGAGCAGCAGGGCCGCGACGAGCCAGATCGCGAGGGCGGCGAGATCCCAGGCGGCACGGGCGAGGTTCCCGCCGTACATGAGCTGACGCATCGCATCCACGACGTAGCCGAGGGGCAGCACGTGGTGCAGCGCCGCCAACGGCGCCGGAAGCGTCTGCCAGGGGAACGTGCCTCCCGCCGTGACCAGCTGCAGCACCATGAGCACGAGCCCCAGGAACTGTCCTACCGAGCCCAGCCAGACGTTCAGCGCCAGAATGATCGCCGCGAACGTCGCCGAGGCGAACATCAGCACGCCGAGCGTGCCGAGCAGGTTGTCGAAGCGGAACCCGAGCGTGGCGGACAGGATGCCCATCAGGCCGACCATCTGCAGGGCGCCGAGAGCGGCGGGCGTCAGCCACCCGGCGAGCGTGACGCGGATCGGGGAGTGCAGGGCGGTCACCGCGCGACGCGAGATCGGCTTGACGATGAGGAACAGCGCGTAGATGCCGATCCACGCGGCCAGGGCCGCGAAGAACGGGGCGAGGCCCGCGCCGTAGTCTTCGGCCGACGCGACCTTGTCGCTGGACACCGCGACCGGATCCGCGATCGTGTCGGCCTGGGCCGTACGCAGTTCGGGGGTGGATGCCGGGATCTCATCGACCCCGTCCTGCAGGCCGTCGCGCAGCTCGACGGTTCCCGCCGACAGCGTCGCCAGCCCGTCGCGCAGCTGCGCCGCGCCCTCGTTCGCCGAGGCGGCTCCGGTGGCCACGGTGTCCGCTCCGCTGGAGAGCGTCGAGGCTCCGGAGGAGAGTTCGGCGGCTCCGGCGGCCACCGAGGCGGAGCCCGACGCGAGCTGGTCGATCCTGTCGACGGCGGACTGCACGGTCGCGTTGCCGTCCTCGAGGCGCTGCGCCAGCGGATCGAGTTCAGCGAGGACCCGGTCGATCTGCTCCTGTGCGACGCCCTGCTCGCTCAGGAGCGCTTGGATGTCGCTGCGCGCCTGGGGGAGGGCGTCGACGGCGTGCTGCACGGCGGTGCCCGCGCGGTCAGCGGTGTCGGCGAGCTGACGGTTGCCGTCGCTGACCTGCTGGGCGCCGTCGGCGAGGGTCGCCGCTCCCGTCGCCAGCGAGCCGGCACCGGTCGCGAGCCGGGCGGTGCCGTCGGCGAGCTGCGCGGTTCCGTCGGCGAGCGTCGAGCTGCCGGTCGCCGCGGCCCCCGCCCCGTCGACGAGCCGGGTCGCCCCGTCCGTGGCGTCGATCATGCCGTCCCGGACGTCGCTGAGTCCGGTCAGGAGCTTCTCGGCGGCCTCGGAGCCGACCATCTGGGCGACCGAACTGCGGATCTTCTCGACCGCCTGCGTGCCCATGGATGACGCGAGGTAGTTGTTGGCGTCGTTGGTCTCGAGCTCGATCCGCGCCTGGTGCGGGTCGGTTCCGGATGCCGAGGAGAGCGCCTCCGAGAAGTCGGCGGGGATCGTGACGGTGAAGTCCACGTCGCCGTCGTGCAGCGCCTGGGCGGCATCGACCGCGGACATCTCCTGCCAGTCGAACGCGCCGCCGTCGAGGAGGTTCTCGGCGACGTCCTCGCCGTAGTTCGCGGAATCGGTGCCGGTGTCCTCGACGACGAGGGCCACCGGAACCTCGGAGAACTTGCCGTACGGATCCTGGTTGGCCCACAGGTAGAGACCGCCGTAGAGGATGGGGACGCACATCAGCGCGAGGAGTGCGACCACGCCCATCCGGCTTGCGGTCAGCCGCCGCAGCTCGGCGGCGATCATGGCGGGGACCTTCATCGCGCCTCCTCCTCTCGCTGGTCTTCTTCTTCTCGCTGGTCGAGCGGGGACGGCGGCTCGTCCTCTTCTTCTCGCTCGTTGAGCGGGGACGGCGGGGCGTCTTCTTCTTCTCGCTGGTCGAGCGGGGACGGCGGCTCACCCTCTTCTCCTCGCTCGTTGAGCGAGGACGGCGGAGCCGACCGAGTCGAAACGCGGTCTCCTCCGGACCCGTCATCCCCTGCCGAGGAGCGAGTCAGATCCCCGACGGGCCCGGAGGCGTTGACGGCCCCGAGCTCGCGGACGCGCTCGAGCGCGATGGCGGCGGAGCCGCCGACGATCACCAGCAGGGCGAAGCCGCGGTCCGCGAACTCTCCGGCGATGCGCCACCAGCCGTCCGGACTGCCGCCGTGCCGGTCGGGGGAGACGAGGACGATAGCCTCGACGCCCTCCCGCAGGACGGCCAGCTCGCACAGGATGCGCACGCGCGCCGCCGGATCCACAGTGCCGATCGGCGCCGAGGCCAGCTCGTCGAAGCCGAGCTGCGCCAGCCAGCGGCGGGCGTGCAGGGGAGTGGCGGGCCGGCCCGCGAACATCAGCTCCTCGGCGACGACCGCGGCGAGCGCGATGTCCGGATGCGGATCGCTGACGTCCGGGGCGTCGACCAGCGCCACCGTGCGGCGCAGCGCCTTCGCGTCGGTCGCGCCGTCGATCGTGACGCGACCGGTCTCCGGGCGCATCCGTCCGCTCGCGATGAGGCCGAGGACCGTCGGGCGCTGCTCGGTCTCGGCGAGCGCGTAGCGCACCGCGCCGGTGTGGAACTCCAGGCTCGTCGGAGGCAGTGCCTGCCCCGCGCGGCCCTTGCTCACCTCGTGCAGGGCGACTCTCATTCGGCCTCCTCGTCCGTGAGCTCCGGATGCTCGGCGAGCAGCGCGTCGGCCTGCTGCCAGGACAGCCCCGCGACGCCGAGGACGGCGCGGACGGCGACCGAGGCCTCGTCCTCGGTCACCAGGTCGTCGCGCACCACCATGCGGGCGGTGGACTCGATCAGTCGCGCGAGCGTCGCGGCCCCGACGTCGGTGCGCAGGGTGCCGTCGTGCTGCCCGCGCTGGACGATTCCCACGACGACGGCGCGGACCGGGGCGAGGGCGGCCGCCGTGTCGGCGACGTGTGCGTCGTCCAAGGCGATGCTCGCGGCCACGCGGATGTGGGCGGCCTCGCGCCACAGCCGAGCGGCGAGTTCGGCCAGCGCGAGGGGAGCGTGCGCGTCGACGGGCCGCTCGGCGATGGCGTTGAACCGGTGGGTTCCGGTCGCGATCAGTTCGCGGATCAGGGCGCCGCGGTCCTCGAAGTGACCGTACAGGGCGCGTCGCGACAGGCCGGCCGTGCGGGCGATGAGGTCGATGGATGCGTTCGGGTCGATCGCGAGCGCCTCGCGCGCGGCAGCGAGGATGCCGTCGCGATTCGCCTGGGCGTCGCGGCGCGGAGCACGAGGAGAGGTCTGAGTCACGGCATCCAGTGTACCTATCTTGCACACACATGTGCAAGATAACCCCGCGTCGACTCGTCGTTCACCGCGTGGTCATCCGCGCGTCAGCCAAAAGGCTCCGACGGTTCCTAGCCTGACGGCAACCCGTCTAAGAACTCTCTTAAGGAGTGCGCCTTTTCCATGTCCCGACCCACCCTCACCGGCCGGCGCGCGTGCGCCGGACTCGTCGCTGCCGCCCTCGCCGGCGGCGCAGCCGTCTCGTTCGGAGCCACCGCGGCCACCGCGGCGGAGATCCCCGAGACCTTCCTCAGCACCGCATCCACGGTCTGGAGCTATTCCGACGACAACTCCGACCCGGCGGCAGGAGCCGCTGACCGGCTGATCTGGACCCAGCCCGCCTACGACGACACCGCCTGGAAGACCGCCACCGGCGCTTTCGGGGCGAAGAACGGCCAGCCCACCGGCATCGGAGCGGACTTCCCGATCACCACGCTGCTCGACCAGTACATCGAGGGCACGTCCACGGACGTCCCGACGTTCCACTTCCGCACCACGATCGACATCGACGCCGAGCAGCTCGCGGCCATCGAAGGGCTGAAGGCCGAGGTCATGTACGACGACGCGCTCCAGGTCTTCGTGAACGGCGAGAAGGTCGCCGGGTTCATCGACGACGCCGTGGAGGCGGCTCCGGAGTCCGAGCGCAACCTCATGTACGCCGGGAACAGCAACGGCGATCCGGTGACCTCGACCTTCACGATCGACCCGGAGGATCTCGTCGCCGGCGAGAACACGATCGCGGTCGCCCTGCACCAGGACCGCGCCACGAGCTCGGACATCTACTTCGACTTCGCGAGCCTCACGCCGATCCTGCCCGGCGAGGCGGGGGATGCCGCCTACACCGACGTCGTCCTGACGATCGGCGCGGACGCCTCGGCGCGCAACGTCACCTGGTACACCGACACCGACAGCGCGCAGGTCCTGCAGTATGCCGTCGGATCCGACACGACGGCGTTCCCGGCATCCGGGGTCCGCACGGTCGAGGCCACCGGCGACGTCACCACGAGCGGCGAGTACAACCGCCGTGCGGCGATCACCGGACTCGCCGAGAACACGTCCTACGTGTACCGGGTCGGGTCGGAGACGGACGGCTGGTCCGAGGTGCGCACGTTCTCGACCGCATCCTTCTCGGGGGACTACGACTTCCTGTTCTTCGGCGACCCGCAGATCGGCGCCTCGGGGAACGCGCAGAACGACGGCGCCGGCTGGGCGCAGACGCTCGACATCGCGACCGAGACCTATCCGGACAGCGAGCTGCTCTTCTCCGCCGGTGACCAGGTCGAATCCGCCGGCAACGAGACGCACTACGAGCAGTTCCTCGCCCCCGAGCAGCTCGGCGAGATCGCGCTGGTCCCCGTCAACGGCAACCACGACGTGGGATCGAAGGCATACGAGCAGCACTACACGGTGCCGAACCTCGACCCCACCGCCGGGGCGGCCACGAGCGGCTCCTCCTCGGGAGGCGACTACTGGTTCGAGTACAAGGACGTCCTGTACGTCGTGCTGAACTCCAACAGTTCCGACTACGCGAGCCACATCGCGTTCATGGAGAAGGTCGTCGCCGAGCACGGCGCCGACGCCACGTGGAAGGTGCTGGCCTTCCACCACTCCATCTACTCCGTGGCCTCGCACGTCTACGACACGCAGATCGAGAACCTGCGCGCGGCGCTGCCTCAGACGATCTCCGACCTCGGCTTCGACCTGGTGCTGCAGGGGCACGACCACAGCTACACGCGGTCGTTCCTGATCGAGGACGGCGAGCTCGCCGACGCCACCGAGGTCGCAGGCCAGTCCGAGGTCTCGGCGGGCGAGGGCGAGGTCCTGTACGTCACGGCGAACTCCGCCAGCGGCTCGAAGTACTACAACGTCAAGGCGCCGGACGCCTGGTACGCCTCGGTCATCAACCAGGAGAAGGTGCGCAACTACTCGCACATCGAGGTGACCGACGGCGCCATCACCGTCACGACGCTCCGCAGTGAGGCGTACGGCGAGAACTCGCCCGTGAACAGCGTCGTCGACGAGGTCACCCTCGTGCGCGACGACGTCACGGCGCCCGAGATCACGCTTCCGGACTCGAACGAGGTCGAGCAGGGCACCGCCTTCGACCCGCTGGACGGCGTCACCGCGACGGACGACCGCGACGGCGACCTGACGGCGTCGATCGAGGTCACCGGGTCGGTGGACGTGGACGCACTCGGGGCGTACGAGCTCGTCTACACGGTTTCGGATGCCGCGGGCAACGAGACCTCGATCACCCGCACGGTCACCGTCGTCCCCGCGTCGGTCACGCCTCCGGCGGAGCAGGCGTCGGTGTCGGTCTCCGGCGACCTGGTCCAGGGCGGCTCGATCGAGATCGCGGGCGCGGGCTTCACGGCAGGAGACGCGGTGAACATCACGGTGCACTCCGATCCCGTGGACCTCGGCACCTTCACAGTTGCGGACGACGGCACCCTGACGGCGAGCTGGACGATCCCGGCAGACTTCGCGGCCGGGGCGCACTCGATCGTCGTGACGCTCGCCGACGGGAGCACCGTCACGGCCGAGTTCACCGTGACGGCAGCCGCGGGAGCAGGCGGCGCGTCCGCCGAGGGCGACCTCGCCACGACCGGTGCCGAGCTGCCCCTCGCCATCGGGGGCCTCGCCCTGGCGCTGCTCGTCACCGGCGGCGTCCTCGTCGCCCGTCGGCGCAGCCTCGCCGCTCGCGACTGATCGCATCGGATGCCCCGGGCCGGCGGGTCCGGGGCATCCCCGTTCCTCGGAGACTCCCATGCGCGTGCGCTCGTCCGTCATCGTCCTCACCACCGCCATGACCCTGGCGCTCGCCGGATGCTCCGGTGCGGGGGCGGCTTCCCCGCCCTCACCGAGCACGACGGTCGCGCCCGAGCAGGTGCCGGGATCGACGCTGGATCCGTCGGCGGCGCCCTCGCCCGCCCCGGACGGGCTGACGCTGGCCGTCGTCGCCGCGACCTCCGCCGGCGAGGAGGAGCAGATCGCGCTCGCCGCGGTACGGGAGTTCGCGACCGGGCACGACGGGACCGTGCTCGTGTTCGATCAGAGCCCGCCCGATGCAGTGGATCAGGCGCTGCGCGCCGAGGCCGACGTGATCGTGGGGATCGGTCCGGCCGTCGTCGGTGCGATCGACCTCGCCTCGGCCGCGAACCTGGACACCTCGTTCCTCGTGTTGGGCACACAGCTCGCGGAGCCGACCGAGAACGTCGTCGCGGTGGTCTGGCCCGGGGCCGACGAGCGGGCGGTGTTCGCCGACGAGGAGCTGGACTTCAGCGGAGCGGAGACCTTCGCCGCCGAGGCGATCGAGACCGGACTCGCGGCGTTCGCCTCCGGCCTCGCCGGACACGTGATCGCCCTGGACTGACCCCCGCCGCGGCATCCCGGCAGGCGTCCGAGTCGGCCCCCGAAGTGGTGCTTCGGTTCGGGGGAAGAAGGCGACGCAGCAGCGCGGATCGGCAGGAAGGCCGGGGACGCGCAGGCGTGCTGGGTTCAGTCCGTGCCGGAGTCGAACGCCGCCCCCTCGGATGCCGCGTCCACGGCATCCGCGAGAGTCTCCTCGGTCTCGGCGAGCGTCGTGCCCTCGACGGCATCCGTGATCTCGCTCGACTCGCCCGCCGTGACGCGGCCGACGAGCTCGCCCGTAGCTCCGCCGACGAGGCCGAGGCCGGCGTACTGCTCGAGGCGCGCGCGCGAATCGGCGATGTCCAGGTTGCGCATGGTGAGCTGGCCGATGCGGTCGATCGGACCGAAGGCCGCGTCGCCGACGCGTTCCATCGAGAGCTTCTCGGGACCGTAGGACAGGTTCGGCGACACGGTGTCGAGGATCGTCCAGTCGTCGCCGCGGCGCAGACGGATCGTCACCGTGCCCGAGATCGTCGAGCCGACCCAGCGCTGGATCGACTCGCGCAGCATGAGCGACTGCGGCTCGAGCCAGCGACCCTCGTACATGAGGCGGCCGAGGCGGCGGCCCTGCTCGTGGTAGGTCGCCAGGGTGTCCTCGTTGAGGATGCCGTTGACGAGGCGCTCGTACGCGATGAACAGCAGGGCCATCGCGGGGGCCTCGTAGATGCCGCGCGACTTCGCCTCGATGATGCGGTTCTCGATCTGGTCGCTCATGCCGAGGCCGTGGCGACCGCCGATCGCGTTGGCCTCCTGCACGAGCGCCACCGGGTCGGAGTATTCGACGCCGTTGATCGCGACCGGTCGACCGCCGTCGAAGGTCACCGTGACGTCCTCGGTCTCGATCGAGACCTTCGGGTCCCAGAACTTCACGCCCATGATCGGGTCGACGGTCTCGAGCGACACGTCCAGGTGCTCGAGGGTCTTGGCCTCGTGGGTCGCGCCCCAGATGTTCGCGTCCGTGGAGTAGGCCTTCTCGGCCGAGTCGCGGTACGGGAAGCCGTGCGCGACGAGCCATTCGCTCATCTCCTGCCGCCCGCCGAGCTCCGTGACGAAGTCGGCATCCAGCCAGGGCTTGTAGATGCGCAGACGCGGGTTGGCCAGCAGGCCGTAGCGGTAGAACCGCTCGATGTCGTTGCCCTTGTAGGTGGAGCCGTCGCCCCAGATGTCGACGCCGTCCTCCTTCATGGCGCGCACGAGCAGCGTGCCCGTGACGGCGCGTCCCAGCGGCGTCGTGTTGAAGTAGGTCTTGCCGCCGGAGCGGATGTGGAAGGCTCCGCAGGACAGGGCGACGAAGCCCTCCTCGACGAGGGCCGTCTTGCAGTCGATCAGCCGCGACGCCTCGGCGCCGTACTCGAGGGCGCGGCCCGGGATCGAAGCGATGTCTTCCTCGTCGTACTGTCCGAGATCGCCCGTGTACGTGAAGGGGACTGCGCCCTTGTCGCGCATCCAGGCGACGGCGACGGAGGTGTCGAGGCCCCCGGAGAATGCGATGCCGACGCGCTCGCCGACGGGGAGGGACTGAAGGACCTTGGACATGGCTCCCAGTCTATCGGCGCGCGGCGTGTCGCCTTGCCCGATGGCGGCGGGCTCCGGCGCTTCCCTGGTCGGGGCAGGGGCGGAAGAGCAGGTCGGTTAGCCTGGCTGACGAGTCATGGAGATCGGGAGGATCATGCGCCGCGTCGTCGGGACCCTGTTCGCCACCGCGCTTCTCGCCCTCGGGATGACGTCCTGCGCCGCGCCGGAACCGGTGCCCACGGACTCGGAGGCCCCGCCCCCGACCTCGGCTCCGGCATCCCCGGGCGCCGAGGCCGCCGACGCCCTGTGCGCGTCGGGCGAGGGCGGCGGGGACGCGTGCGTCATCACCGCACAGACAGCGGCGGAGGATCTCTCCTTCGCGGGCTACGAGGTCGTGAAGATCGTCGACTCCACCCTGCAGGGCGCGGTCACCGTCGACGGCGTGCGCGAGCTCGTGGTCACGAACACGCGATTCGGCGCGGATGTCGTGGTCAGGGGAGTCGACGGCGTCGTGATCAAACTCTCCGACGTCGCCGGATCGCTCGTGCTCTCGGATGCCGAGCACGCCACGCTCGTCCAGAACACCGTCGCCGGTGATCTCCGCTGCGACGGCGTGAGCGCCGACGGCGACGGCAACCGGGTGACCGGCGCGAACACCTGCCCGACGCCCTGACACTGGACGCGCCCGGCTCGCCGCGCCAGAGTGTTCTCGGAGGTGCGACATGGGCGAGGCGGTGCTGTGGGGATCCGTGGCGGCGTCACCGCTCATCGTCGGCGCGCTGCTCGCGCTCTGGCGTCCCTGGCCGCCCAGGTGGCTCGGCATCGTCCTGGGCTTCGGCGCCGGCGCTCTGATGGCCTCAATAGCCTTCGAGCTGTGGGAGGAGGGACTCGAGCTCGGCGGCCCCCTCCCGCTCGCGATCGGCGTCGCGGCCGGGGCGGTCTGCTACTACATCGGCGACCGGATCGTCGAGAAGCGCGCGACGTCCTCGGCGGGGCAGGGGGCGCCGCTCGCGGTCGGGGCTCTCCTCGACGGCGTCCCGGAGCAGCTCGTGCTCGGAATCGGCCTCGCGTCGGGTGAAGGGGTCAGCGTCGCGCTCGTGATCGCGATCCTCGTGTCGAACCTGCCCGAGTCGATCGGCTCGGCATCCGATCTGCTCGAAGGGGGCATGCGGCGCTCACGGGTCATCGGCCTGTGGGCGATCGTCGCCGTCGCGTGTGCGCTCGCGACGATCGCCGGCTTCGCCCTCGCGGATGCCGTCGGCCCCGAGTTCCGGGCGGCGGCCAGCGGTTTCGCCGCCGGCGCCCTGCTCGTCATGCTCGTCGACTCGATGGTGCCGGAGGCCCAGTCCAAGGCGAAGGACGAGACCGGCCTCGCGACGGTCCTCGGGTTCGCCCTCGCCGCCGGACTGTCGATGGTGTCCTGACCCGCGCCCCTGCGCCGGCGGGAACGAGCACGCGAGCACCCGAGACGGCTAGGACCCCGGATACTCCTCAAGTCGCTGCTCGAACTCGGCACGGTCGGCTTCGCTGAGCAGCTCGGGGGCGAGGAACATGATCTGCAGACCCTCGACCGGCTCACCGGTGCGGGCCGCCTGCGCCTCGCGCGAGCGCCGGAACTCGCCGGAGTCGTCCTGGGAGGTGTCGTAGATCGTGGCGTAGAACCGACGCGGCCCGGGGTAGTCGTCGCTGTACCACTCCCACACATCCTGTGTGCGCGGATCCGCCGATCCGTACAGCTTCTCGCGCATCGTGGCGTCGAGTCCGGACGAGGCGTCGTTCAGAGAGATGATGCCCCACATGTCGTGCTCGGCGAGCACATCGTCGATGACGTCCATGACGGCGAGCTTGCGATCGTGATCCTGGATCGGCTCGTTCGTGCCCCATTTCTGGGACGTGTACTGCACGAGCATGGACTCCCCGCCGTATCCGTTGCGCTCGGGGCGCAGATCCTCGTCGCCCGCCGGACTCCACGTGTAGCCGAACTCCGCGCTGAGCCGCTCCTTGATGTCGGCCAATGCCGCCTCGGACGACTCCCGCACCTGTTCGAGGGAGGGACGGGACAGGATGTCCGCGCTCGGGGTGTCCTTGATCCCCGGGTAGGCCTCCTCGTGCTTCTGCTCCTCGGACTTGGCGCCCTCGTAGTTCCCGGATGCCGAGGTCTGCACGGCTCCCAGGGCGCCGACCGTCGCGACGTTGAACAGCAGCGTGATCGTCAGCGCCGCGGCTCCGAGCACTCGACCCCGGGGAGTGAGGAGTGCCGCGATCACCACGGCGACCACGAGCAGCTGCACGGCGAGCATCGTGACCCCGTAGACGATGTCGGTGCCGCCGGAGACGACGGTGCCGAGCAGGACGACCGCGAACAGGATGCCGCACACCAGCGCGATCCAGCCGAGGGCGTTGGCCGGCTGCTTCGGCGCGTCGAGGGTGGCCACCGCGTTCTCCGTCGCGAGCGCGGCCGGATCCGGTGCGCGCCGGGCGCCGCGGTAGCCGCCGGGCGGGGGCACCGGGGGAGCACCGTCCGAATGGGTCACGTATCGTGCGCGCTGCTGTTCGGGATCTACCATGGTCTGTCCGTCCCCGAGCCGGATCCGTCGCCGTCCTGGTTGTCCTGCCGTTCCTCCCGGCCCTGGTCGAGCCGCTCCTCGAGATCCCCGAGCTGGTCCTCGCTCGGCTGCTCCTGCTCGGGCTGCTCCTGAGGCTGCTCGCCCTCACCCTCGCCGCCGTTCGGCTGCTCCTGCTGCTTCTGGAGCAGCCGGTCCTCCAGCTGCTCCAGCGTGTCGCCCATGCTGCGCTGGGGATCGGAGGACTGCTCGTCCGCCTCCGGGGTGCCGCACTCTTCGGGCGTCTCCAGCGTGACCGTGAGCGCCTCGGCGTACAGCGCGGCGGCCCCGGCGCCGTCGCCCTCGTCGCGGGCGGCATCGCCCATCTGCTCGATCACGAGCGCGAGGTTCACCCGCACGCCGCAGACCTCGAGCCCGTGGGCGAGAGGCAGGGCCTCCTCGAACTTCGCACGGGCCTCGGGGAGCTGCTGGGAGGCGGCCAGCCCCACGCCCACGTTGAACGGCGCCTTGTACGGCTCGAACCAGTTCAGGACCTCTTGCCCTTGACCGGCGCGGATCGTCCCTTCGGCATCGCCGACCACGTGGGATGTGATCGCCTGGTGGGCGAAGGCGTACATGCTCAACAGCTTGCCGGCGAACAGCACGGCGGCGAGAGTGAGCGGAAGCGTGCCGATGGCGATCCAGCGGCGGATGCTGCGGCGCCGGCGGTTCGCGGCCAGGAGCGCCGCCGCGGCGTCGGCAGGAGTCGGCCCGGTCATCGCGCGCCCCCTTCGCCCGAGGTCCGGGGAGCCCGCGCGGGCAGTCCGCGCAGGCCGGCGACCCGTGCCGTCGCCACGGCGAGCTCGATCGCGAGAAGCAGCCCGATCAGCACGGCGGCGACCCAGTACAGTTCGATGACGTCGCCGACCTCGCCGGACTCGGCATAGTTCGTCGTGGTGGTGGGCGCCTCGGGCAACTCGACGACGGCATCCGCGCTCCGGTGCTGGTACGGGACGCCGAGCTCATCCGCGATCGTCTGCAGGTTCTGCTCGTCGATCACCGACAGGGCGTTCCCGCCCTGGTACTGGATGTAGGCGCCACCCGCACCGCCGAGACTGGTGTCCTTCATCGGCCCGCCCTCGGTCGTGCCGTAGCCGAGCACGGCACCGCCGTCGGTGAACTCGGCGCTCGCCGCGAACGACTCGGGCTCGGTGGACGCGGTCTGCTCGCCGTCCCCGAGGTAGAACACCATGCGCGAGCGCTCCGGCGACGACTCGGCGGCACCCTGCAGGGTCTCCTGGAGCACCGTGTTCGCGATGCCGATCGAACTGCCGTGCGACTGCGCGGTCACCTCGGGCCGCAGCACCTCCATGGCGGACGCCAGCGCCGTCGTGTCGGTGGTCAGCGGCAGCCGCACCTCGGCGGCCGCATCGAACGTGATCAGGGCGAAGCGTGCTCCGGGGTACTCGTTCATGATGGCCTGCACGTCCTCGCGGACGCCGTCCAGCCGAGGGCTGTCATCGTCCCAGTCCTCGGCGACGATGCTCGCCGTCGTGTCGACCACGAGGACGACGTCGGTGTCCGTCGCGAGCGTCTGGCTGGTTCCACCGGGGACGCCGGGACGCAGCAGCAGCACGCAGCACGCCAGGACGAGGACGAGCCGCATCGCCCACAGCATCCGCCCCCGTGCGCCCGGAGGGCGGATCACGCAGAACACCGCGAGCGCGATGAGCGGCAGGCAGATCAGCGCGATCAGCCACGGGTTCAGAACGGGGTCGAGGATCACAGTCGCACCCTCCACAGCACCACCACGAGCGCCAGGACGGGGATCACCAGCAGCACGATCCACAGGTCGGGATCGTCGCTCCACACCACCTGCGCCTGCCCGCGCAGCTCGGCGGCCTCCTCCTCCTGGACCTCCGCGACGATGTCCGCGACGGTCGTCGTCTCGCGCAGCCCGTAGGCCGCTCCGCCCGTCGCCTCGGCGGCGGCGATGAGCGCCGCGCTCGGCTCGGTGTCCTTGCCCTCGACCGGATTCAGCGCGAAGACGCGGATCCCCTTGGACGCCGTGTACGCCGCGGCCTCCTCCAGGGTCACGATGGAGGCGCCGTTGACCTCGTTGTCCGTGGCGAGGATGATCGAGCGGCTGCGCTCGTCGCCTTCCTGGTCGAACCCCATCGCGCAGGACGCGAGCCCGTCGCCGATCAGGGAGGCGCCGGGCCCGTTGAGGGTGCCGACCCAGTGCTCGGGCACGTCCGCGCCATAGTCGAAGCTCGCCCGGATGCTCTCCAGGTGCTCCCGGACGAAGTCGTAGTCATCCGTCAGCGGAAAGATCTGCACGGCGGAGCTGTTGAAGATCGTCAACCCGATGCGCTCGCCCTCGAACCCGTCCAGCAGCTCCTCGAACACCGTCAGCACCTCGACGTCCACGTCGCTCATGGATCCGGAGACGTCCAGGCACAGCATGATGTCGCGACTGGTGTTCACCGGCTGGACGGTCTGCGAGGACATCGGCCGCGCGGCGACCGCGCCGGCCAGCAGAACGGTCACCGAGGCGAGCGCCACGAGTCCGGACAGCACGAGGGCCCTGCGGCGGACCGCCTGCCGGAACGACGGCAGCGTGCGCAGCCGCTCCGCGCGAGCGATCGGGGCGGCATCGGCCCCGGCATCCGCACGATGCCGGCGCAGACCGACGATCAGGCCGACCGCGGCTGCGATCAGCACCGCGACGACGGCTCCTGCGAGCATCCAGATGTTCGCTAGTTCCATGCCGTCACCACCCTGCGGGCGGCCTCGATGCCGAGAGCCGGGTCGATCGCCGGGCCGCGCCGGAACACGCTCGGGTAGTAGTGCCGGTGCAGCGCGTCGATGAGCGCCGGATGGACGCCCAGGGCGATGAGATCGTCGAGCGCGAGCACGGGCGCCTCGATGCCGCTGTACTCGTTCACGAAGGCCCGGACCGTCCGGCTGAGCTCGAGGTTCGCACGCTTGGCGTCGATGCGCCCCTCGCCGTACGCCGCCTCGATGCGATCGATCTGCTGCAGGTACTCCCCGCGCAGCACCGCGAGGACCTCGTCCATCCCGGTGGGGCCGAGCGGCGCGGAGCCCGGCAGCTCCATCCGGCGCTTCGGGCGCGTGAGCGCGATGACGATCCAGGCGGCGAGGACGAGGACGGCGAGGATGCCGAGAGCCAGCAGCAGCCAGCCCCAGCCGTACTGGGCAGGCGGGTAGAGCTCGTCAGAACCGGACATTCGCCCTCCGGTTCAGCATGCGCAGCAGGGCGCCGACGGCATCGTCCTGGGTGTCCAGGTCCGCCCGGCTGATCTCCAGGGCATCGAGCACCTCGTCGCGGTGCGCGGCCTCGGCGGCCGAACGCGCCGCGAGCTCGCGGACGATCCCCTCGTCGCCCTGGACGAAGTCCGGCACCTGCCAGCGCGAGTACACGTCGGCCCGCACGCGCCCGGTGGTGTGGTCGAGAACGGGGTCGGCGTCGCGCAGCGCGATCCAGAGCACGTCGTGCTGCACGCGCAGCCGGCGCAGCAGGCGTTCGGTCTCTTCCGTGACCGGGGCCTCGTCCGTGACGACCACGAGGATCATGCGTCGGGGGATCGTGCGCGCGATGTAGCTCAGCAGCCCGTCGCGGTCCCCGGGAGCGGTGCTGGTGTCGATCGCGTGGTCGATCCGGCGCAGCGCGTGCTCGAGGGCGCCCTCGCTGCGCGCCGGGGCCATCCGGCGGATGCCCGAGGCATCGCCGTGGACCACCGTGAAGTCGTCGCCGTGACGCAGCGTGAGGATGCCGAGAGCTCCGGTCGCGAGGATCGCGAGCTCCTTCTTCGGCCGCTCGTCCTGGGCGAGCGCGGTCATGCCGCGCCCGGTGTCGACGACGAACATCACCGTGTGCATGCGGGTCGCGCGATGCCTCTTGACGAGCGGCGAACCCTGCTTGGCCGTCGCCCTCCAGTCGATGTCGCGCACCTGATCGCCGTACTCGTAGGCGCGCAGGTCCTCGAAGTCGTGACTGCGGCCGCGCAGCAGGGACGCGTACGCCCCGTCGAGCGCATGCATCGACTTCTGCGACGAGTGGATGAAGAGCTTCGCCCTCACCCTGGTGATCAGGGAGGGCATGCGTCAGGGAGTCGGCACCGCGGCGAAGATGAGATCGATGATGTCCTCGCTGCGCACGCCCTCGGCATCCGCCTCGAAGGTCAGGAGCACGCGATGGCGCAGCACGAGGTGGCGGAGCGTCCGGATGTCCTCCGGCACGACGTGCGTGCGGCCCTGCAGCAGGGCGAGGGCGCGGGAGGCCTGCAGGAAGGCGATGGATGCCCGGGGGCTGGCGCCGTACTTGATGAGCCGGGCGCTTTCCTCGCCGATGTACGGGGCGGGATTGCGGGTGACGTAGGCGAGCTGGACGATGTAATTGCGGATCGACGCGTCGACGTAGACCCGGCTCGCGATGTCCTGCAGCTGCTCGATGTCCGCGAGCGTGACCGCGCTGGAGACGTGACGATCGGGGTCGAGCACGCCGGAGTCGATGCGGCTGAGGATCTCGAACTCCTCGGCGGGGCTCGGGTACTCGACGATCTCCTTGAGCAGGAATCGGTCCATCTGGGCCTCGGGCAGCTCGTAGGTGCCCTCCTGCTCGATCGGGTTCTGGGTCGCGATGACGAGGAACGGGCGCGGCAGGTGATGCACCTCCCCGCCGATGGTCGTCTGGTGCTCCTGCATCGCCTCGAGCATGGCGGACTGGGTCTTGGCGCTGGAGCGGTTGATCTCGTCGAGCAGCACGAAGTTCGCGTGCACCGGCCCGAGCACGGTGCGGAACGATCCGGTCGCGGCGTCGTAGATCTGGTTGCCGGTGATGTCGCTGGGCAGCAGGTCGGGCGTGCACTGGATGCGCTTGAACTGCGCGCGGACCGTGTCGGCGAGGGTGCTGGCCGCCGTGGTCTTCGCGAGGCCGGGCACGCTCTCGAGGAGGATGTGGCCGCCGGCGATGAGAGCGATGAGGAGGCTCAGACGCAACCGCTCCTGGCCGACCATCTTGGCCGAGTACGCCTCCGAGATGACCCGCAGCACCTCAGTGGCCCGGGCGAGCTCGGCGTCCGTGGTCCGGACATCGGATGCCGCGGCGACCGGGGATGCCGGAGGCGATGCCGCCGGTGCGGGAGGCGCCGCGGGGGACGTGGGCGAGCTCGTCGGGACGCTGCTGATCGGCGCAGCCGGCGCGGGAGGAGGCGGAGGGATCGCTGGTCCGCCGGTGGCCGCGGGATGGGGCTGGTTCATCACTGTCTCCTCGATCGCGCCGGGGGACACGTCGATGCCGTTCCCCCGGGAAACAGCGTAACCCGCGGGTCAGTGGCCGATGACGCCCTGGAGGTCGACCGCCACCTTGATCGCGGTGATCGTCTCGCGCTTGTGCAGGTTCTCGACCTTCGCAGCCCCGCCGAGGGAGAGCAGCGGCACGAAGATGAACGACTGATCGTAGGGCAGTTCTCCGTGCGCGGCCACGGCCTCGGGGAAGATGTCCCAGTCGTAGGAGTCGGACAGGTGGGCCGCGCCGCCTCGTCTGACCAGGTTGAAGAACGTCTTCATTGACCCCTGCCCCTTGGTGTCGCCGATGCGATACATGATCGCGATGACGCCGGGGTGGCTGGGCTCCCACGTGATGAGGTCACCGAGCCCGGTGACGGCGAACGGGATGGCGATGCCGTCGCCCTGGGTCTTGCCGATGCAGTCCCCGACCTCGGCCTCGTACAGTTTCGGGTCGATGAGACGGATGAAACCCTGACCGAAGGTCCCGTACCCGTAGTTCTCCCAGACCTCGATCAACTCGTCCGGAACGCGACCCCGGTACTCCTCGATGATCTCCGCCGGAACCGGGGCGTGCGGAACGAAATCAGCGATCTGAACCATGGCACCAACCTATCGGAGGACGACGTTGATGAAGGTGTTGTCGAGATCGACGCCGGGATTGGCGTTGAGGAAATCGATGACGGCGGCGTCGATGTCCCCGACGCGAGAGCGCCATTGGGACCCGAGAGATGAATTGATGCGCGTGTCGCCGACGCCAGAGATGTCGGTGACGTCACCGCCTGCGATGCCGTCGAGACGATGCGTCGCTGCCTGCCCCTTCAGCCACTCGGACGCGAGGTCCTTCGCATCGTCGTAGTCGAGGTCGTCGTCGGCGTCGAGCAGCTCGTTGATCTTGTCCTTCAGCGCGTTGTCCCGAGCGTCCTGCTGGGCCCGCAGCGAGTCCGAGGTGCGACCGTTCTCGAGATACTCGATGCGGTTCTTCAGCCAGTCGGACAGCGGCATCTTCTGCAGCGTGTCCATCTGCTCGTCGTACTGACGGTTGTACTCGTCCGAGTCGTGCTTCTTGTTCTTCTTGAACTTCTTGAGGCTGACGTCGACCTTGCCGTCGTAGTTGTCACGGTCACGGACCTCGCGGATCACGGTGTCGAGGTGACCGTCCATGTTGGCGGTGAGCTGGTGGAGCTTGTGGTCGGCGTGGGCGAAGCCCTTCAGGGCGGCCTGCTTGAGTTCCCGGATGATCGGTTTGATCGCGCTCATCAGTCGTCTCCTCCGAAGTCGAGTGCGGAGAAGTCCGCGAAGAACGTCGATGTCAGTGACTGGATGTCGGCGCCGTGGACCTGCATCGTCGTGCGGGCGTCCTCGAGTGCCTGCAGGTCGGCGTAGAACTCGTCCGAGTCACCTGCGGTGGCCTCCACCATCGGGGCGTCCAGGATCGCGTCGATCACGGCCGGCAGCTGCTCCGCGAGCGGTTCGATCGCCATCGGCGCCAGCTGGTTGAGCAGCTGTTCGACGGCGATGTCGACGGCCGCGTTGAGCAGCTTCTTCTTGATCAGCAGCATCGGACCCGCCCCGGCCGCGGTGATCGGGTTGGTCAGCATCGCGACCAGCGTGATCATCGTGGAGGTGACATCGACGATCACCTTCATCTTCAACGCGAAGATCGCATCCGCCCCGATGTCCATCGCCGTCGCCGCCGGGGGCATGATGTCGATCAGCTTCTGCAGGTTCTGCGACCGGTTCGTGTTCCACGCCGACATCGTCGCAGGCCCTGCCTGACCCCGCATCGCCGACCCCACGTCACCGTTGATCTTCCGATCCACCGCCTGGATCACGTCCTCGAGATCGCTCCCGAAGTTCCGCACCAGGGTGGCACCCTTGCGAACCTCATCCTCATCGATGTCCGGCCACTCGAAACCCAGCTTCTCCATCACCCAGACAAGCTCGTTCGGCAACATCATCCCCACAACGCACCACCTCCAGCGAGCACGATACGTCGAAAGTCGGTCGCTGCCCATGGGTAGTAGGACCCATGCGAACCGCCGTCTGTCCCCCGAACGGCCGACAGACGGTGATGCCGGCGGCGTCTAACGTGGGGAAGCCGCCGCGGATCCGCAGCGCCGGCGCGAGCGAGAAGCGAGCGAAATGAGCACGACGCCGACCCCTACACGCAGCGACACGCTCTGGCGCGTGACGATCGTCGCGATCTTCGTGATCGGAGTGGGGACGGCCATCGCCGCGCCGCTGCTCAACGGCAATCCGCGGTCATTCCTGACGGGGTTGCCGATCATCGCGTTCGGCATCCTGATCGCCGCGATCCGTTCGCTCAAGCGCTGAACCCCGGCGAGGGTCAGTCCTCGCTGGAGTGAAGGCGCCGCCGCGCCGACAGCAGGGTCACCTCGAGGTGCTCCTCGGCGAGCAGCCGCTCGGCGCGATCCAGCACGTCCCGGACGTGGGCGGCATCCGCTCCGACGACGGTCACGCCCAGCTGAGCGCGACGATGCAGGTCGTGCGCCCCCACTTCGGCGGCTGCGGCCTCGGTGCGACGCGACAGATCGGCGATCAGCGGACGCAGGATGGCGCGCTTCTCCTTCAGCGAGTGCACGTCGCCGAGAAGCAGGTCGAACTCGATCCAGCCGATCCACACGCGTCGAGTATGGCAGGCCGGAGGGCGGAGAGGAGATCCGGCGGCCGACGTTCACGCGAACGGGGGATTCGCGCATTGGGGAGGGGCGAACGTCGGCCGCCGAGCTTGGGGGAGTCCTTCAGCGGCTCCAGTCTTCGTCGCGCTCGTCTCGATCGTCTCGACGATCGTCGTCGCGGTGCTTGTCGCCGTCCGGGTGGCGGGGGTCGGCGGGATCGACCCGGGCCGGGCCGTCGTGATCGTCGACCCATTCCTTCCAGTCGTCCCAATCGGCCCAGTCATCCCAGCCCTCGTCCTCGAGCCACTGCTTCCATTCGCCCCAGCGATCGTCGTCGCTCGTCGGAGGCGCCGGGGGCGCGGGAGGAGCCGGTTCGACAGCGCCCTGCTGGTCGCCGTCCTGGACGACGGGCTCGGGCGTCGGGGACGGCGGGATCGGAGCGGCCGTCGCCGGGACGTCGGGCTCGGACGTGGCGTCCAACACGGTCTCCTTGTCGGTCACGGCCGAATCGACCGTCACGACATCGGTGACGACGCCGCCGGGGATGACCTGGCTGCTGGATTCGTTCGACACGACCGCGAACGCCACCACGGGGGCGGCAACGACGCCGAGGCAGAGCGCGCCGACGGCGGCAGCCGTCACGACGGTCCTCTTCTGCATCGCTTCCTCCCCGGGCCGCGCTGAAGCGCTTCGGTCCGCGTCCCAGCATGCGGGACGCTTCTAAGGCGGACGGTAAACGAACATGAAAGATCCTTTAGACACGACTGCTGTCGCGGCATCCGGATCCCGGACAATGGATGCCATGTCCTCGCGCGCGCAGCCCGCACCCGACGCGCGCACCGACGCCGCCGGGTTCTCGGTGCGGGCGCGTCTGACGATCGTGATCACGCTCGTGGCGGCCCTGGGCATGCTCGTGGTCGGCGGCGTCGTCTACGCCGTCGAGCGGCACCGCATCACCGAGGCCGTACAGGAGCAGCTCATCGCGGACCTCGAGTCGGCGCGCCTCATCGTCGGGACGCCCCCACCGGGCGGGTGGGCGGACGCCACCGAGGCCCTCGCGAGCATCATGCGCGTGCTCGTCCCGGGCAAGACCAGCGGCGCCGTCGGCATCATCGACGGGACGGTCGCGCTCGTGCCCGGCGTCGGGCGCAGCGTGGAACCCGGTGAGGACGGCGCGTTCGTCGACCGGGTCGTCGCCGAGGCGGCGAACGGCGACCTCGTGTCGGGCGTCTACCGCGAGAACGGCGCGAACTGGTCGTATCTCGTCGCCCCTGTCGAGGTCTCCTCCGATCCGGATGCCGAGGCGCTGTTCGTCATGGTCTACGACCTGGATCTCGAGTTCGGCGGACTCGAGCTCTCGGCCAGGGCGTACCTGATCACGGCGGTCGGCGCGGTCGCCGTGATCGCCGCGGTGTCCTGGTTCGTCGCCACCCGGCTTCTGCGCCCCCTGCGGGACATGCGCGAGATGGCGGAGCGCGTGTCGGCGCTCTCGCTGGACGAGCGCCTGCCGCTGCGCGGCCGCGACGACGTGTCCGGGCTCGCGCGCACCATGAACGGCATGCTCGACCGCCTCGACGAAGCGATGGCGGCGCAGCGCCGACTGCTGGGCGACGTGGGCCACGAGCTCAAGACGCCGCTGACGATCGTGCACGGCTACCTCGACGTCATGGATGCCAGGGATCCGATCGACATCGAGCAGACGCGTCGCCTCGCGATCGACGAGATCGAGCGCATGGGGCGCCTCGTCGGGGATCTCGTGGACGTCGCCGTTCTCCTCGACGACGAGGGCCTGCTGCGCGCGCGCGTCCCGGCCGGGACGCTGCTGCGCACGATCGCGCAGAAGGCGAGCATGCTCGCCGGCACGGAGATCGTCGTCGCCGGTGCGGCCGAGGTGGATGCCGAGATCGACGCCCCGCGCATCACGCAGGCCATGCTGCAGCTGATCCAGAACGCAGCGACGCACGGCGGCGGCGTCATCGAGCTGTCCTCGTCGGTGGCGGGCGGTCGGCTGCTGCTGCGGGTGCGCGACCACGGTCCCGGCATCCCGGACGAGGACAAGGACCGCATCTTCGAACGCTTCCAGCGACTCCAGCAGGGCGGCCGGGGTCCGGACGGCAGCGGTCTCGGCCTCAGCATCGTGCAGCTCATCGCGCAGCAGCACGGCGGCGAGGTCCGTGTCGCCGACGCGCCCGGCGGCGGTTCGGTGTTCGTCCTCGACATCCCGCTGTCGCCGGACGTCTCCGAGGACGGCGTTACGCTGGATCGGCCCGATCGACCGACAGGAGGCGAGTGAGATGCCGTCCATCCTCATCGCCGACGACGAACCGCGCATCGCCGGGTTCCTGGAGAAGGGCCTGCGCGCGGCCGGGTTCACCACGCGGGTCGCCCGCACGGGCCGGCAGGCGCTCGAGCTCGCGCTCACGGACGAGTTCGATCTGCTCGTGCTCGATGTGAACATGCCCGAGCTGACGGGGTTCGAGGTGCTCGAGCAGCTGCGCGGATCCGGCTCGCAGCTGCCGATCATCATGCTCACGGTGCGCATCGAGCTGCGCGACACCCTCACCGGTCTCGAGGGCGGCGCCGACGACTACATCGCCAAGCCCTTCCGATTCGAGGAGCTGCTGGCGCGGATCCGGCTGCGCATGCGGCAGAGCCGCACGCCCGCCGTGACCGAGCTCACCCACGGCGACCTCACGATCGACCTGTCGGCGCGTCGCGCGCGCATCGACGGAGTCGAGATCGACCTCACGGCGAGGGAGTTCGCGCTCGCCGAGGAGTTCGTGCGGCACCCGGGTCAGGTGCTGAGCCGCGAGGTTCTGCTCAGCCGCATCTGGGGCTACGACTTCGATCCCGGATCCAACGTCGTCGACGTCTACATCGGGCATCTGCGGGGCAAGCTCGGGGCCGAGCGGATCGAGACCGTCCGCGGGATGGGCTATCGGATGCCGTGACCCTGCGCGGCCGCCGGCTCCGGCGCGATCCGCTCCGGGGTGCGACCACGGCGCCGCCCGATCCCCACGACGAAGGCCCCGATGCCGACGATGACCGCAGCGATGGCGAGGACGTACCCGGCCACGCCGAGATAGCCGCCCGGCACCTGGTGCGGGTCGAGGAACGGGTACGGGTACCACCACGGCGTTCCGGTGCGCGGCGAGGTGATGAACTCCGCCCGCACCAGGGTGTAGATCGCCCACACGATCGGGAACGCCACGACGACCCACAGCGAGCGCCAGGGCAGGGCCCGTCTCCGCGGCGCGAACAGCACGTCGAGCAGCATGATCACGGGCATCACGACGTGCAGCGTCTCGTTCGTCCAGGCGTCCGAGATGCCGGCGATCGGGATGTGACGCAGAAGCACGTTGTACACGATCCCGGTCACGATCATGTAGGTGCTCGCGCAGACGAACAGCGTCGCCAGCCAGGCGGGTTCGGCGTCAGACCGGCGTCGAGTCGCCAGCATCCAGATCCCGCCGATCATGAGCGCGACCACCGCCGACAGGTTGGAGAGGATCGTGAAGTAGCTGAAGAAGTTCGTCATGACGGTCGGCAGATCCCTCGCCCACGCTGAGTCGGCCGCGAGCGCGTTGACGATCGCGATCGTCGCCTGACGGATGATCGCAGCAGCACCGAGTGCGGCCGCGGCGAGACGGACGTAGGGCCACCAGGTCATATGTTCCTCCGGGCGCCAGCGTAGCGGGACTTCCGCGCGGAAGGATATATCGGTATACCTGGAGCCGGAACGGGAGTTCGGACATGGGGAACGACACGCGCTCGCTGCGAGAGCGGCTCCGGATGCCGCCGGACGCTCCGGTGCCGCTGGGTGAGCGCGTGCACGAGGCCCTCTCCGACGCCATCCTCGACGAACGGCTGGCGCCTGGCGAGCACCTGAACGACAAGGACATCGCCGAGGCCCTCGGTGTCTCGCGCACGCCCGTCCGCGAGGCGCTGCAGCGGCTCGCCTGGGCGGGCCTCGTCGAGGTCTCGCCCAGCCGGTACACGCGCGTGACCGAGATCGACGAGGAGCTGGTCTCCGCCGCGCTCGAGTTCACGGGCCTGCAGGCGGGGATCGCGTTGCAGCTCGCGGTGCAGCGGATGGGCGACGCCGAGCTCGCCGAGGCCGTCGGGCTGCTGGACCGCATGATCGCCGCCAGCGACGCGGGCGACGCCGCGGCTCTCATGCTGGCGTCGCGCCTTTTCGTCGGCTGCCTCGCGCAGCGATCCGGGAACCCCGTGCTCGGGCGGAGCATGCACGAGGCCGGGCAGGTGCTGGAACGCGTTCTGCGGCGGTCGCGCGTCGAGCTCGGCACCAGGGAGCTGCGCCGGGACTGCTACCAGCGCATGCGCCGAGCGATGCTGGCGCGGGACGCGGACGCGGCCGAGCACTGGTTCCGCATTCAGCACGGTGTGGGCGTGCCGGCGGGTGACCGCGGCATCCGGTCGCGGTGATCGCGGAGTCCCGGGGGTTCCGTGGCAGACCGGTATATCGCTAAAGTCGTGCCGAGCGGGATGACGCACGGCGAGGGAGGGCGCATGAGCGACGGAACGACAGCGGCAGGCGGGAAGACGAGGAAGCGGTGGCTGCGGCGCGGCGGCGGCCTCAGCATCCAGTCCAAACTCCTGATCATGCTGCTGGCGGTCAGTCTCCTCTCCTCGATCGTCGTCGGCGCGATCGGCTTCATCAACGGCCGGCAGTCTCTCCATGACGCGGCCGTGGACCAGCTGATCACGATCCGGTCGATGCGGGCGGCCGAGGTCTCGGACGCGATCGAGAGCGTCCGGCGCGACGCCTCGCTGAATTCGCGCAATCTCAGTGCGCAGAACATGTCCGTTGCGATCAACGAGGGCTTCGAGCAGCTCGAGCAGCAGGAACTCACCCCCGATGAGCGCGCTCAGCTGGAGGCGTACTACACCGACACCTTCATTCCCGAACTCGAGACGCGCGCCGGCGAGGAGTACGGCGACGTCGCCTTCATCCCCGAGTCGACCGCCGGTCAGTACGCGCAGCTGCACTACACGCTCGGCAATCAGGACTTCGACGCCGACTACGACACGGTCCTGGCCCGGAACGACGCCGGCGACGGCTCGACGTACTCCGCGGCGACCGAGCGCTACGGGGACTACTTCACCCGGCTGATCACCGAGGCCGGCTACGAGGACGCACTGCTGCTCAATCTCGAGGGCGATGTCGTCTTCAGCGCCTACAAGGGGATCGACCTCGGCACGAACCTCTCGACCGGACCGTACCGCGATTCGCTTCTGGCGCAGGCGTACACGGAGGCCGTCGCCACGAACTCCGTCACCACGGTCGTGCTCACCGATTTCGAGCGCTGGATTCCGTCCCTGAACGTCCCCACGTTCTGGGTCGTGTCCCCGGTCGGCAACGACGAGCGCATCACCGGGGCGATCGCCTTCCAGATGTCCCTCGACACGATCAACGACGTCACGACCGGGTCCGAGGGCTGGAAGGCCCAGGGGCTCGGTGACACCGGCGAGGTGTATCTGGTGGGCCTCGACGATCTCATGCGCAGCAATTCGCGCCGCCTGATCGAGGACCCCGACTCCTATGCGCAGCGGGCGATCAGCGGCGGCACCCCGCCGACGGTCGCCGAACGGATCGTCGAGGTCGGGGGCACCGTCCTGCTGCAGCCGGTCAACACGTGGGCGGTCGGCGAGGCGCAGGCGGGGCGCAGCGGGACGACCACGGGCACCGACTATCTGGGCGGTGACAGCGTGACAGCGTACGCGCCACTCGAGGTCGAAGGATTGGACTGGGTGATCATCGCCCGCATCGACTCGGCCGAGGCGTTCGCCCCGGTCGCGGACTTCACCCGCAACGTGCTGCTGACACTGCTCGGCATCATCCTCGCCGTCTCGTTGCTGTCGCTCGCGCTGGCGCAGGTGTTCACACGGCCCATTCACCGGCTGGTCGGCGCGGTGCACCGCGTGGCGGAAGGGGATCTGGACGTGCAGGTGCCCCAGGGGTCGCGGGACGAGTTCGGAGACCTCGGCGACGCCTTCAACGACATGGCCTCGAGCCTGCGCATCAAGCAGGATCTCATCGAGGAGCAGCAGAAGGAGAATGAGAAGCTGCTGCACACGCTCATGCCGGAGAGCGTGGCGGCCAAGTATCGCCAGGGCGACGAGACGATCACCGAGGCGCACGAGAACGTGTCGGTCGTGTTCGCCGAGCTCGTCGGCTTCGACGACTTCGCCCGCGACCTGACGGCCGAGCAGGAGATCGCGCTGCTGAACACCCTGATGCGGGGCTTCGATGAAGCGGCGGAGAAGGCCGGGGTCGAGAAGGTCCGTACGCTGCGCGGCGGGTACCTCGCCTCTTCGGGGCTGGCGGTGCCGCGCGTCGACAACGTCCGCCGCAGCGTCGAGTTCGCACGCGGGCTGCGCGACGCCGTCGAGCGGTTCAACGCCCAGAACGGCAGCTCGATCGCGATCCGCGCCGGAGTCGACTCCGGCACGGTGACGAGCGGCCTGGTCGCACGGACCAACCTCGCCTACGACCTGTGGGGCGACGCCGTGAACCTCGCCTACCGGGTGCGTTCGGTGACGGGCGAGCCGGGCATCTACGTCAGCCAGACCGTCCGCGATCGCACGCAGGAGCTGTTCACCTACGTCGAAGCCGGCACCGTGGACGCGCAGGGACGCACCGAGACCGTGTGGAAGGTGGCCTGACATGGCCGAGGCGTTCCAGGACGGCTGGGCCTGGTGGGTGATCGGGCTCGCGATCGGCGTTCCTGTTCTGCTGGTCGTGCTCACCGAGCTCATCGGTGCGCTCAGCCGTCGGGGCAATCCCGTGGCAGGGCCCCTCAAGCTGCTGCGCAACTGGGTGGTGCCCGCCGGGGCGCTGTTCGCTCTGCTGGCCTTCGCGATCCAGTCCCCGGCCGACCAGGTGTGGGTGCGCGTGGTGGCGACGGTCTTCGGGTTCCTCGTGATCCTGCTGGTGCTGTCCTCGTTCAACGTCGCCCTGTTCGCCAATGCGGCCCCCGGATCGTGGCGGGACCGGATCCCGACGATCTTCGTCGAGATCGCCCGGCTCGCCCTGGTCGTCGTCGGCCTGGCTCTGCTGTTCTCCTGGGTGTGGGATGCGGATGTGGGCGGCCTGATCACGGCCCTCGGCGTGACGTCCATCGTGATCGGTCTCGCCCTGCAGAATGCGGTCGGAGGCGTCATCTCGGGACTGCTCCTCCTGTTCGAGCAGCCCTTCAAGATCGGCGACTGGCTGGACGCCGCCGGTGTGCGCGGGCGGGTCGTCGAGGTGAACTGGCGCGCCGTGCACATCGACACCGGTTCCGGCATCCAGATCGTCCCGAACTCCAGCCTGTCGGGGGCATCCTTCACGAACCTGACCGAGCCGGCGGGGCCGTACACGGCGTCGACGTCGGTGACCTTCTCGACCGACGATCCGCCTCACGAGGTGATGGCGCTGCTCATCGACGTGGCGGATGCCCTGCCGATGCGCATCCCGGGCGAGCGCGCGACCGTCTCGTACGGCGGCGGTGGCTCGTACACCGTCTCGATCCTGGTCCCCGGTCCGGCGGACGCCTCGACGGCGCTGTCGATGTACCTCTCGTGGCTCTGGTACGCCGCGCGCCGTCAGGGTTTCGCGCTGGACGGCGACGCGACCGATCCGCTGACCGAACCGGGTCGTCTCGCCGCCGCGATCACGCAGATCGCCCCTGCGCTGCACCTGCGCGACGACGACGTCGAGCAGCTTGCGGCGACGGCACGCCTGGCGCGGTACGGCGTCGGCGAGGTGGTGCTTCCGGCGGGAGTCATCCCCGAGGAGGTGTCCGTCATCCTGACAGGTCAGGCGGTCCTCGCCCTCGACGTCGACGGCGGGCGCGTCGAGTTCGCGCGCGCGGAGGCCGGCGACATCATCGGCCACACCGCGCTCACGCGGGAGCGGTCGCAGGCCGTCACGGTCGCGGCCGAGATCCTCACCGTCGTCATCGTTCCGCTCGAGACCGTCGACGAACTCATCCGCACGCGGCCGCGGCTGGCCGCCGAGATCGGCGAGTCGCTCGAGTTGAAGCGGCGCATGGCGGCCGAGCGCCTCGCCGAGCTCAACCTCTCCGCGCGTGTGATCTCGGAGAGGTAGGAGCGCCGGAAGGCGCGTCGGGCGCCTTCGATAGGATGGAGCCGCCCGAAGCGGGCCAGCTCATCGGCCGGTGCAAACCCGGCGAAAGCAAGGGGGTACACCCATGCCAGGAATCGTTATCGTCGGCGTCCAGTGGGGCGATGAGGGCAAGGGGAAGGCCACCGATCTGCTCGGTGAGCGCACCGACTGGGTGGTGAAGTTCAACGGCGGCAACAACGCCGGTCACACCGTGGTCGTCGGCGATGAGAAGTACGCGCTGCACCTGCTGCCCTCCGGCATCCTGTCTCCCGGTGTCACCCCGGTCATCGGCAACGGCGTCGTCATCGATCTCGAAGTGCTCTTCAGCGAGCTCGAGGCGCTGTCCGCCCGGGGCATCGACGTCTCGCGGCTGCGCGTCAGCGCGAACGCGCACATCATCACCCAGTACCACCGCACGCTCGACAAGGTCACCGAGCGCTTCCTCGGCAAGCGTCAGATCGGCACCACGGGACGCGGCATCGGTCCCGCCTACGCGGACAAGATCAACCGCGTGGGCATCCGCGTGCAGGACCTGTTCGACGAGAACATCCTGCGTCAGAAGGTCGAGGGAGCGCTCGATCAGAAGAACCACCTTCTCGTGAAGATCTTCAACCGCCGTGCGATCACCGCCGACGAGATCGTCGAGGACCTGCTGTCCTATGCCGAGCGGCTGCGTCCCATGGTCGCCGACACCGGGCACCTCATCGATCAGGCGCTCGGCCGCGGCGAGGTCGTCGTCTTCGAGGGCGGCCAGGCGACGATGCTCGACGTGGACCACGGCACCTATCCCTTCGTGACCTCCTCCTCGGCGACGGCGGGCGGTGCCTCCACCGGCTCCGGCGTCGGACCCGGCGCGCTCGACCGCATCGTCGGAATCGTGAAGGCGTACACGACGCGCGTCGGCTCGGGTCCGTTCCCGACCGAGCTGTTCGACGAACAGGGCGAGTGGCTGCGCAAGCAGGGCTTCGAGTTCGGCACCACCACGGGACGCCCGCGCCGAGTCGGCTGGTACGACGCGCCGATCACGCGCTATGCCACGCGCATCAACGGCATCACCGACCTCGTGCTCACGAAGCTCGACATCCTCACCGGACTCGAGCGGATCCCGGTGTGCGTGGCGTACGACGTCGAGGGCACGCGCTTCGACGACGTCCCGGTGAACCAGACCGACTTCCACCACGCCAAGCCCATCCTGGAGTACTTCCCGGGCTGGACCGAGGACATCTCGACCGCGCGCACGTTCGAGGATCTGCCGCAGAACGCGCAGGACTACGTGCTGGCGCTGGAGAAGATGAGCGGCACGCGCATCTCGGTGATCGGAACAGGCCCGGCCCGCGATGAGGTCATCGTGCGCCACGACCTGCTGGACTGATGACGCGGTTCTGGCTCGGCGGTTACGGCGCCGGCATGGAGGGCTCGGCCGAGGGCATCGGCCTGCTCGCCGGCGACGAGGAGGCGGCGACGGCGCTCGCGTTCCGGGGGACCGCGGCGGCCGCGCCGTCGCCGTCCTGGCTGGCTCGGCATCCGCGGCTGGACGTGGTGTACGCAGCGCTGGAGGGGGATGCCGCGGTGCAGGCGTTCTCCCGGACGGGCGAGGCGAGCCTCGCGCCGCTGGGAGACCCGGTCGCCGCCGGGGAAGCCGTCTGCCATCTCGCCGTCTCCGCTGACGGGTCGGCGCTGATCGCGTCCTGCTACGGCGATGGGCAGGTGATCCGCTACGGCATCGCCGCCGACGGGCGGCTCGTCGAGCCCGCCGCCGACAAGGCCGCCGCACTTCGGGAGGCGCTGTTCGGTGAGGGCGGAGGCGACTCCGGGGCCGGTCGGCGTTCCGACCGTCCGGGACGGGGCGTTGCGGCGTCCGATCCGTACCCGACCCCTGCCGGCGCCGAGCCGCGCGTCCCGCACGCGCATGCGGCGGCCTTCCTGCCCGACGGCCGCGTCGCGACCACCGACTTGGGATTCGACCTCGTGCGCATCTGGCGGCAGAGCGCGTCCGGGCTCGAGCTCGATCAGGAGGTCGCGCTGCCCCGGGGAACCGGACCGCGGCACATGGTCATGCATCCGAGCGGGCACCTGCACGTCGTCACGGAGTACTCCTGCGAGGTGTTCACGCTGGCATCCGCTGCGGACGGCAGATGGTCGATCGTGTCGGCCACGCTCGCCAGTCCCGCCGCCTCGGTCGGCACGGACTTCCCGGCCGAGCTCGCACGCAGCCGCGACGGCCGCACCCTCTACACGGCGCTGCGCGGCAGCAACACGGTCGCCGCGCTGCACGTCGAGGGTTCCGGGGAGCGCCTCGCCCCCTTCGCCCTCGCCGACTCCGGCGTCGACTGGCCGCGGCATCACCTCGTGTTCGAGGGCAAACTGCTCGTCGCGGGGCAGCGCTCCGACTCGGTGACGCTTCTCGACCTCGATGAGCGCACTGGC
The DNA here is from genome assembly GCF_058349845.2 of Microbacterium cucumeris. Classification (NCBI taxonomy): domain Bacteria; kingdom Bacillati; phylum Actinomycetota; class Actinomycetes; order Micrococcales; family Microbacteriaceae; genus Microbacterium; species Microbacterium cucumeris. The sequence goes on along the minus strand of NZ_JBYRIZ020000003.1, from coordinate 342,115 downwards.
GCTCCCGTCGGCGTCCGCCGCACGACGCCGGCTCCGACGCCCACCTGCTTCCTGCCGGTGCGCTGACGGCGGGCGCCGCTCGCGCGGGACAGATGTCGGGCGATCGCCCGGATGTCCGGCGAGGCGTGGGCGGATGCTCCGATATCCGCGACATCTCCCTGCGGATGTCCCGTCGCTTGACCTCAAGTCACCTTGAGGTCCTAGCGTCCTCATCATGACATCGAGAACAGACACGACGCCGACGAACGCGGCCTCTTCGCCGGGCATCCTCAGCGGCACCCATCTGTGGATCACGATCGGCGCGTGCGCCCTGGTGTTCCTCGGGGCCTTCGAGTCGCTGGCGGTCACGACCGTCATGCCGGCCGTCAGCGCGGATCTCGACGGGGAGCGGCTGTACGCGCTCGCCTTCGCCGGACCGCTCGCGACGGGTGTGATCGGCATGGTCGTGGTCGGCAACTGGTCGGATCGCCGCGGCCCCGTGGCGCCGCTCTACACCGCCGTGACCGTCTTCGTCCTCGGCCTGCTCGTCGCGGGGCTCGCGCCGAGCATGGAAGTTCTCGTCGCCGGGCGGTTCGCCCAGGGACTCGGCAGCGGAGGCCTGATGGTCGCGCTCTACGTCGTCGTCGCCCGTGTGTACCCGCAGGAGCTCCACCCCGCGATCTTCGCCGGGTTCGCCGCGGCCTGGGTGATCCCCTCGCTCGTCGGCCCGACCATCGCGGGTCTGGTGGCGGAGCTCTGGGGCTGGCCGTGGGTCTTCCTCGGCGTGGTGGTCCTGGTCCTCGCAGCGCTGCTGATGGTCATTCCGGCCCTGCGCGGCCTGTCCGGCGGGGGAGACCCGGCGACGCCGTGGGCCATCGGACGCCTGGGCTGGTCGGTGCTCGCCGCGATCGCCGTGCTCGGACTGAACCTGCTCGGCGACATCCCCGGCGCCGGACCCGCGCTGGCGTTCCTCGCCGCGGCGATCGCTCTGATCGCCGTCCGCCCGCTGGTCCCGCGCGGCACCCTGAGGGCCAGGCGCGGTCTGCCGTCCGTCATCCTGGTCCGGGGAATCGCGGCGGCGGCCTTCTTCGGCGCGCAGGTGTACCTGCCCTACCTTCTGACGGATCGGTACGCGCTGACGCCCACCCTCGCCGGGCTCGCGCTCACCGGCGGCGCTCTGGCCTGGTCCGCCGCCGCGACGGTGCAGGGGCGCTGGGGGGCGCGCCTGTCGAGCGTGGCGGCGGTCCGCGCCGGGACGATCTTCGTGCTCATCGGCGTCGCCCTCGTGCTCCTGACCGCAGCACTGGCGCTTCATGCCGCCGTGATCGCGGTCGCGTGGGTCGTGGCAGGGCTCGGCATGGGCCTGATGAGCCCGAGGACCAGCGCGCTGACACTGGCGATGTCGACACCGAAGACGCAGGGCTTCAACAGTTCGGCCATGACGGTCGCCGACTCGTTCGGAAGCGCCCTGGCCCTCGCGATCACCGGCACCGTGTTCACATCCGCGGCGGCGCTGCTCGATCCGTTCACGGCGGTGTTCGCGCTGGCCGGAGGACTCGCGGCCGCGGCCGCTCTGCTCGCGCCTCGGGTGAGGCCCCCGGCAGGCGAGGTCCCGACATCCGAGGAGGTCGCGGATTGAGCGCGGAGGCGCATCGACCCGCGTGATCATGCGGGGCCCGCGTCGATCGCGGACCCGCCATGAGGAATCGCGAACGCGCCGCCAGGAACAATTCCCGTGACTCGGCGTTGCACATCGGCAAGACTGAGGAAGGTGCAGCGGATGACAGACGAGTACGACCTCATCGTCGTGGGCGCGGGCCCCGTGGGCGAGAACGTGGCGGACAGGGCGGTGCAGGGCGGACTGACCGCGATCATCGTGGAGAGCGAGCTCGTCGGCGGTGAATGCTCGTACTGGGCCTGCATGCCGTCGAAGGCCCTGCTGCGCTCCGGGCAGGCGCTGCGCGCGGCGCAGCACGTCGCGGGCGCGGCCGAGGCGGTGACGGGAACACTGGATGCCGCGGCCGTCCTCGCGCGGCGCAACGCGTTCACGAGCGACTGGTCGGATGCCGGGCAGGTCGACTGGCTCGAGTCGGCCGGGATCGACCTGGCCCGCGGGCACGGACGTATCACGGGCGAACGCGAGGTCACGGTCACCGATGCGGACGGCGGCACCCGCGTGCTTCGGGCCAGGCACGCCGTCGCCATAAGCACCGGCACCGACGCCGTGATCCCCGGCATCCCCGGTCTCGCGGAGTCGAAGCCGTGGACGAGCCGGGAGGCGACAAGTGCGCAGGAGGTGCCGGAGTCCCTCGCGATCATCGGCGGCGGAGTGGTCGCGGTCGAGATGGCGACCGCCTACGCATCGCTCGGATCGCGCGTGACCGTGATCGCGCGCGGCGAGATCCTCGGCGCGCTCGAACCGTTCGCCGGCGAGCAGGTGACGGTCGGCCTGCGTGAACTGGGGGTCGACGTGCGCACGAGGACCGGGACGAAGCGCGTCGACCGCGACGACCACGGGGTCACGATCACCCTCGACGATGGAGAGCAGATCGCGGCGGCCGAGGTCCTCGCCGCCACCGGCCGGCGCCCCCGCAGCGGGGACATCGGGCTGGAGAACGTCGGGCTCGAACCGGGACGGTACATCGACGTGGACGACACCCTTCGGGTTCCCGGCAACGACTGGCTCTACGCCGTCGGAGACGTCAACGGGCGGGTGCTGCTCACCCACCAAGGGAAGTACCAGGCTCGCGCGGCGGGCGATGTCATCGCCGCCCGAGCACGCGGCGAGGACGTCCGCGACGACGCCTGGGGTCGTCACGTCGCAACCGCCGATCACCGGACCGTCCCGCAGGTCGTCTTCTCCGCACCCGAGGTCGCCGCCGTGGGCCTGACAGCCCAGGCCGCCCGCGACGCCGGGTTCGAGATCGACGTCGTCGACCACGACCTGGGTCGCGTCGCCGGTGCGAGCCTTCATGAGGACGGCTACCGCGGGCAGGCCCGGATGGTGGTGGATGCCGAGCGGGACGTGATCCTCGGCGTCACGTTCACCGGCCCCGACGTCGCCGAGCTGCTGCATGCCGCGACGATCGCGGTGGCCGGGGAGATCCCGATCTCGCGGCTGTGGCACGCGGTTCCGGCCTACCCGACGGTCAGCGAGATCTGGCTCCGTCTGCTCGAAGGATACGGACGCCAGGCGGCCTGAGAAGCTGCGCGGGATCCATCCGATCGTGCGCCGGCTCCGAAGGTGAAGTGACAGGTGAGGGGATTCACGCACGGATGGACCACATCATGACGCGCCGACGAACCCGCCTTCCGGGTGTCGGCGGCGTCCCCTACGCTCAGAACCTGATCCGAACGACCGGAGACATCACCGCATGATCGAGTTCCGTTCCGTGTCCAAGCGCTTCCCCGACGGCACCCTCGCCGTCGAGGACTTCAGCCTCGTGCTGCCCTCCCGCAGGACGACGGTCTTCGTCGGCTCCTCAGGATGCGGCAAGACGACGCTGCTGCGCATGATCAACCGGATGGTCGAGCCGACCTCCGGCGACGTCGAGATCGATGGCGACAGCGTGCTGGACGGCGACCCGGTGGCCCTGCGCCGCCGCATCGGGTACGTCATGCAGAACTCCGGCCTGATGCCGCACTTCACCGTGATCGACAACGTCGCCACCGTGCTGCGGCTCACGGGCGTCGCCAGGAAGCCGGCGCGCGAGCGCGCGCTCGAGCTGCTCGACACCGTCGGCCTCGACCGTGCGCTGGCCGACCGCTACCCGAGTCAGCTCTCCGGCGGTCAGCAGCAGCGCGTCGGTGTCGCCCGCGGGCTCGCGGCCGACCCGAACATCCTGCTCATGGACGAGCCGTTCGGCGCCGTCGACCCCATCGTGCGCGCCGACCTGCAGCAGGAGCTCATCCGGCTGCAGCAGGAGCTCGACAAGACCGTCGTGTTCGTGACGCACGACATCGACGAGGCGTTCCTGCTCGGCGATCAGGTGGTCATCCTCGACAAGGGCGCGCGGATCGTCCAGGTGGGCACCCCGAGCGAGATCATCGAGAACCCTGCGGACGACTTCGTCTCGGCCTTCATCGGCGCTGAGCGGGGCAGGCGCGCACTGCATCTCAAGAAGACGAGCCGCGGCACCGTCGTCGTCGATTCGGAGGGGCGGACTCAGGGCGCGCTGATCGAGGACGGCATATGACCTGGGTCCTCGACAACCTCGACCTCATCCTCGCGCTGAGCGTCGAACACCTGCGGCAGAGCATCATCCCGATCGTGCTCGGGCTGGTGCTGTCGTTGCCGCTGGGGTGGGTGGCGTGGCGGTACCGCCTCGTGCGCGGCCCGGTCATCGTGCTCACCGGGCTGCTCTACACGATCCCGTCCCTGGCGCTCCTGATCCTGCTGCCCGCGTCGCTCGGATACTCGGCGACCAGCCCGCCCAACCTCATCGTCGCGCTGACGATCTACGCCGTCGCGATCCTCGTCCGGTCGGTCGCCGACGGCCTGGACTCGGTGGACGCCGCCGTGCGGCAGGCGGCCACGGCGATGGGCTTCGGCGGCGCCCGTCGATTCTGGACGGTCGACGTCCCGCTCGCGGGCCCCGTCATCCTGGCCGGGTTGCGGGTGACGGCCGTCAGCACCATATCGCTGGCCACGGTCGGGATCCTGATCGGCGTCGAGAACCTCGGCTACCTGTTCACCAACGGCCTGCAGCGGCGCATCATCGCCGAGGTGTTCGCCGGGATCCTCGCCGTCGTGCTGATCGCCCTCATCATCGACCTGCTCCTCGTACTCGCAGGACGCATGCTGATGCCGTGGACGCGCGCCGTCGCCTCGACGCGCCGCGTCACGATGCCGATGAGGTCGGCCGCATGAACCTGTTCGCGGACGCGCTGGCCTGGCTGTTCTCCCCCGAGCGGCTGGAGGGGCCGTACTCCCTGCCGATCCTGCTCGGGCAGCACCTGTACTACACGATCGTCTCGCTGCTCATCGCGGCGGCGATCGCGGTCCCGGCCGGCTGGATCATCGGGCACACCGGCCGGGGGCGCGAGATCGCGGTCGCGATCTCCGGCGCCGCGCGTGCGATCCCGTCCTTCGGGTTGATGATCCTGCTCGTCCTGCTGCTCGGCGTCCTGCGCGTCCCGGAGGCGGCGGTCATCACCTTCGTAGTGCTCGCCATCCCGTCGCTGCTGGCCGGCGCGTACACCGGCCTCGAGGCGATCGATCGGCGCACCGTCGACGCGGCGCGGGCGATGGGCATGACCGCCTGGCAGGTGTTCTGGAAGGTCGAGGTGCCGCTCGGCATGCCTCTTCTTGTCGGCGGCATCCGTGCCGCGCTGCTCCAGGTCATCGCCACGGTCACCATCGCCGCGTACGTCAACCTCGGCGGACTCGGCTGGCCGATCATCCAGGGCATCCCGCTGCAGCGATTCGACCAGGTGCTCGGAGGCGCGATCCTCGTCGCGCTCCTCGCCCTCATCGCCGACCTGCTGATGGCCCTCGCGCAGCACGCGGCGGTGCCGGCCGGCATCCGCGTCCAGCAGACCGCCCGAACCGGACGCCGGGCTCGCGCCGCGGCATCCGCCACCGCCTGAAGCCAGAAACCCAGAGAGGAACACCATGTTCACCGCACGAAAGTCTCGCATCGCGCTCGGCGGCGTCGCGGCGCTCGCCGCGTCGCTCGTCCTGGCCGGATGCTCGAACTCCAACCCGCTCGAAGAACCGACCGACGAGGGCGGGGGAGCAGGCGGCGACACGATCGTCGTCGGCTCGCAGGCCTACTACTCGAACGAGATCGTCGCCGAGATCTACGCCCAGGCGCTGGAGGCCGAGGGCTTCACCGTCGACCGCAAGTTCAACATCGGGCAGCGCGACGCCTACATCCCCGAGCTCGAGTCCGGTGCCGTCGACCTGTTCCCGGAGTACACCGGGAACCTGCTCGAGTTCTACGACCCGGAGGCGACCGCGACGAGTCCTGAAGACGTCTACGCCGCCCTGACGGAGGCGCTCCCCGAGGGACTCACCGCGCTGGACTACGCCGAGGCCAGCGACCAGGACACCTACACCGTCACGAAGGAGTTCGCCGAGGCGAACGGCCTCACCACGATCGGCGACCTCGCAAAGGTCACCGCACCGGTGACGCTCGGCGGGGCTCCCGAGCTGGAGCAGCGGCCGTACGGACCGGCAGGCGCCAAGGAGGTCTACGGCGTGGACCTGCAGTTCTCGGCCACGGGCGAGACGACGCTGGAGTCCCTGCTGGCCGGTGAGATCCAGGTCGCGGACATCTACACGGCGGCGCCCGCGTTCCAGACCGAGGACATCGTCGCGCTCGAGGACCCGGAGAACCTGATCCTCGCCTCGAACGTCGTGCCGATCGCGTCGGCGGACGTCGCGGAGGAGATCGCCGATGTCATCAACGCGGTCAGCGCCGAGCTGAGCGCCGAGGATCTGGTCGCGCTCGGCGTGCAGAGCACCGAGGAGCAGATGTCGCCCGACGACATCGCGTCGCAGTGGCTCGAGGAGGCCGGGCTCGACTGAAGCAGCGTGAACCGACGAGGCCCCGGGAGTCGACGGACTCCCGGGGCCTCGTATCTGTGCGAGGCTCGCGTCAGACGCGCGCGTCCTGACGCGGCACCCACACCTTCTTGATGATGATGAGGATGGATGCCGTGACGGGAACGGCGACCAGGGCGCCGAGCAGTCCCAGCAGCGTCCCCCCGACCATCGCGCCGATCACGACGAGGGAACCAGGGACCGACACGGCCCTGCTCATCACGCGCGGAGTGAGGAAGTACGCCTCGAACTGCATGTAGACGAGGTAGATCGCGGCGAACACGAGCGCCAGGATCGGGTCCGTGAACAGCGCGATGACCGATCCGATCATCCAGAACAGCACCGATCCGACCAGCGGGATCAGGGTGATCAGGAACGCGGTGACGGCCAGCAGCAGCGGGAACGGCAGTCCGAGCACGGAGTACAGCAGCAGCACCACGAGCGAGTTGATGAACGCCAGCGTGACCATGCCCATGACGTAGCCGCCGACCGAGTCCGTGATCTGATCGGTGATGATCTCGGTGTTGGTGCGGTCCCGTGCCGGGATGAGGCGCAGCATCGCCTGCTTGATGCTCGGCAGCGTCGCGACGAAGTAGATGATCAGCACGAGCACGATGATCGCGCCGGAGATGCCGTTCGCGATGGATGCGCCCACCTGCAGGGCGCCGCCGCCGATGGCGGCGATGTTGCTCGGGTTCGTGAGGAACGCCTGGACGTCCGCGACGAGGTCCTCGAAGTTGTCACCGAACTGCGCCTCGAGGGTCGCGTACACGTCGCTCTTCTGGAAGTCCGCGATCATGGCCGGGACGTCGCGGATGAAGCTCGCGATCTGTTCGACGACGACCGGCACGACCGCCCAGATGACCAGGCCCAGCAGCACGAGCAGCGACACGAGCACCGTGACGAGGGCCCACGGCCGCGGCATCCGGTGCCGCTCGAGGAACCGCACCGCCGGATCGAGACCGAGAGCGGCGAACAGCGCGAGGGCGATGTAGATGAGGACCGTCGAGAGGTTCGAGATCGCCAGTCCCAGGGCGATCGCGGCGAGGCCGCCGAGCGTCACGAGGAAGCCGAACACGAAGGGCCTGTCGATGCGGGTCCAGAACGAGCGCGTCGAGGGCGCCGGCTCGACGACGGGCCGGGCGGTCAGCTCCGGCTCGGGCTCCGGTTCCGGCCGCTCGGCCCGACGGCGGCGCTTGCGGGGACGTTCGCCGGTCACGACGGGCTCGGGCGCGTCGACGGGATCGGATGCCGCGGACGCGGTGTCGTCGGTGCTCATGCGTTCACTCTAGAGGGCGCCCGCCGGCCGGCACGGAGCGGAACGCTATCGTGGGGGCATGAACGACGACGCCGCCCGGAGCGAACTGCTGCGCCTGCGCGCCAGCATCGACAACATCGACGCCGCCCTCATCTTCATGCTCGCCGAGCGCTTCCGTGCCACACAGCAGGTCGGGCTGCTCAAGGCGCAGCACGCCATGCCGCCCTCGGACCCGTCGCGTGAGGAGCAGCAGGTCGCCCGGCTGCGCGCCCTCGCCGAGGAGGCGCACCTCGATCCCGAGTTCGCGGAGAAGTGGTTCAACTTCGTCGTCGCCGAGGTCATCCGCCACCACACCGAGGCGGCCGAAGGGCGCTGAGGAGCGCCTGTCGACCCGGGCTCCGCGGGAGGGGTTGATGGCGCGGGCGACGCGGGGGACGCGGTCACCGACCTCAAGAAGCGCTGCGACCGGATCGTCGTCTGGGGCAGCCTCGCTCTGACCGACGCGCTGTTCGAGCTCGACCTGGTCGACGAGCTGCGCCTTCGCGTCGTGCCTGTGCTCATCGGCGAAGGGCGCTCGTTCACCCCGGCCGCACTGGGACGGCGGCGGCTCGAGCTCGCCAGGGCGATATCGCACCCGAGCGGCCACATCGGGATCACCTATCGGGTGACGGCCCCGGCGTGATGCGGGTCCCGGATCGCCGAGCGCGTTCCGGGACCCGCATCGCCGGTCACTTCGATGTGCCCTGCGACACCGAGCCCTGCAGCTGGCGCTGGAACAGGATGTACACGATCAGGACCGGGACGATCGTGATGATCACGGCCGCGAACATCTCGCCGAAGTCGAGCGCGTAGCCCGCCGACGAGGCGTAGGACGCCATGCCCTGGGAGAGGACGTACTTGCTCTGGTCCGTGTTCAGCGAGATCGGCAGCAGGAACTGATTCCACAGTCCCAGGAAGTTCATGATCGCCACGGCCGCCATCCCCGGCTTCGCCATCGGCAGCATCACCTGGAAGAACGTGCGCCATTCGCTGGCCCCGTCCACGTATGCGGCCTCCTGGATCTCGTAGGGCAGGGACTTGAAGAACGAGAACAGGAAGAACACGGTGAACGGCAGCGCGAACGCCACATAGGTGACGATCAGGCCGGGAAGGGTGTTGAGCAGCCCCATGTTCTGCAGGATGAAGAACAACGGCACGATCGCCAGGAACACCGGGAAGGTGAGTCCGGCGAGCATCAGGTAGTAGATGACCCGGCTGCCGGGCACCGAGAACCGGGCGAGCACGTAAGCGCACATCGCCCCGAGCACCATCACGAGCACGAGCGAGACGCCGACGACGATGACGGTGTTGAGGAACATCCCGCCGAAGTTGTTGCCCACCCAGGCGTTGATGTAGTTGTCGAAGTTCCAGTTCGCCGGCAGGCCGAACGGGGAGGCGAAGATCTCCGTCGTGGTCTTGAAGGAGCCGATGAACGTCCACAGCATCGGCAGGATCACGGCGAGAGACCAGACGGCCAGGACGACGTGGGACGCACCGCCCACGGCCTTGTCGCCGGTCGTGGACTTCGGTGTCGTCGGCCGGCTCTTCGCCGCGGGGTCGATCGTGACCGCCGCACGTGTGTCGAGCGTCATGAGCGACCTCCTTCGTCCTTGCCGCCGATGAGGCGGAACACGCCGATCACGATCGCGGCGAACAGCAGGGTGATGACGGCCAAGACCACGCCCATGGCGCTGGCCAGGCCGAACTGGCCCTTCTCGAAGGCGGTGCGGAACAGGTACTGGCTCATCACCAGAGTGCTGTTGCCCGGGCCGCCGGTGGAGTTGAGGCCGGCCATGTACACGAAGGCGTCCAGGGCGAGGATGCCGAGGTAGATGTACGCCGTCTGCACGTTGTCCCGGATCTGCGGGAGGACGATCGAGGTCACCGTCCGGAAGCGTCCGGCTCCGTCGATCCGCGCGGCCTCGAGGGTCTCGGCGGGGATGCCCTTGATCGCGGCGATGAAGAGCACCATGTAGAAGCCGACCATGCTCCAGACGATGACGAAGATGGTCGCGCCCATCGCGGTGCGCTCGTCGCCGAGCCAGGCGAAGCCGTTCGTGTCGACCCCGACCGCGCCGAGCAGGCCGTTCAGCAGACCGCTGGGCGTGTAGATCATGTTCCAGAGGATCGCGATCACGATCGCGGGGATGACGTACGGGAAGAACGAGACGACCCGGTAGAAGCTCGACCCCCGCAGCCCCCGCACCTGGCCGTGGCTCGGCCCGCCGACGGTGATCATGCTCGCGAAGATCAGGGCGATCACGATGGTGATCAGCGGCACGACGATCGCCAGCAGCATGTTGTTGCCCATGGCCTGCAGGAATGTCGGGTCCTGGAACAGCTTCACGAAGTTGTCGACGCCGATGAAGTCCATGGTCGGCGAGAAGCCCGTCCAGTTCGTCATGGCGTAGTACACGGCCTGGACGAACGGCGAGATGACGAAGACCAGGAAGATCGCCACCGGCAGCCCGAGGAAGACCAGCAGGAACGAGACGTAGTCGAAGGTCATCCTCCTGCGCAGGCCCGCACGGGGCGCCTTGCGGCGCCCCGTGCGGGTGGTGACGACGGCCCTGGTGTCAGGAGCCGTGTCGAGAGGAGGAGCGCTGAGGCTCATTTGATCTCGATCTTCTCGATGGAGTCGTCCTCGCGGATCTTGTCGGTCAGCGCCTGCAGCTGCGACGTGATCTCGGCGACCGTCATCTTGCCGTCGAGGAACGAGTTCCAGATCGGCAGCTGGTCGGAGTTCATGCCGTAGAGGTTGAAGGACTTGATCGTGAACATGCCGGTTCCGGCGGCCGCGATCATCTCCACCTGCGACACCAGCGCCGTGGAGCCGAAGCCGTCCTCGGGGACGATGTCCTTGACGACGGTCGGGGCGAGCTTCGACTTCGAGAAGGCCGACGCCGCTTCCTTCGAGAGCATCGTGCGCAGCAGCTCCTTGCCGCCCGCGACGTTCTTCGCCTTGGAGGGGACGATGAACGGCTCGCCGGCCTCGGCCCGCATGAATCCGGCAGGCGTCGTGGCGTTGCCGTCGAGCGGCATCTCGCGGACGCCCTTCATCTGGAAGTTCTCGGCCGTGGTCTTCTTCATCTCGTTCTCGATCCACGACCCGGACGGGTACAGCAGCGCCTCCTGGTCGAGGCTCCACTGGGCCTGTGCCTGCGTGAACTGCGTGCCGCCGCCGCCGGGCTTGACGTAGCCGGACTGGATCAGCTCGTGCAGGATCGTCAGGATCGACTGCAGTGTCGGGTGCGACCAGCAGCCCTCCTCCAGGTTCTCCAGCGGAAGGCGCACGTCGTCACCGGACTGGATGACTGCGGAGTCGACGACGAACGTCTGGTAGTACGTCGCCGCCTCCTTGCCCCACAGGAACAGGTACTTGCCCTTCGCCTTGGCGGCCTCGCCGAGGGGCTTCAGGTCCTGCCAGGTCTGCGGCGGCTCCCAGCCGTTCTCCTCGAACAGGCTGCCGGAGTACCAGACGCCGTACGTGGTGAACACGTAGTTGAGGGCGGCGAACTTGTCCCCGAAGGTACCCGGGGCCTTGACGCCGTCGAACAGCGTGTCGGCGATCTTCTGCCCTTCCAGGTTGTCGGCCTCGAGCACGTCGCTGAGGTCCTCGAGCTGGTCGAGGATCGTGTTCCAGCCGATCGAGTTGGCGCCGGAGTTGTCGACCAGGTCGGGCGGGTTGCCGCCGACGAAGCGCGGCTGCAGCTCCTGAGCGATCTTGGTGGAGGCGGAGACCTTGACGGTGACGCCGTCGAGACCCTTGTTCCCCGACATGATCTCGGCCGCGTTCTCGACGTAGTCGACGCCGTACCCGCCGTCGAAGATGACCGCGTCGACGGTCGTGTTGGCCGCGACGCCGAACGGGTTGTCAGACGTCACCTCGCCGGCGGGACCGCCGCCTCCCCCTCCGCCGCCCGGTGCGGCGCAGGATGCGAGGGACAGCCCAAAGGGCAGCAGCAGCGCCGTCGCTGCCGCGCCGCGCAACAGGGTGCGGCGGCTGATGGAGGATTCGGTGAGTTCCATCTTCGTACCTTTCGTAGGGGGTTCTTTCGGGTTCTCAGCGGTCAGGCTCCGCGCCGGATGCGTCCGAGATAGCGGTCCTCGAGGGCGGAGTTGTGCTCGTCCCCGCCCGGGATGTTCGCGGAGATGTACATCGGCGGGGTGTCCCCGCGGGCGACGATCCGGCCCGCCACGCCGAGCGTGAGCAGCTGCGCGATGTACGCGGCGGTGATCGACGAGATCGCTCCGGCGCCGATGCCGTCGGCTAGTTCGAGCGTCGTGTCGCCGTAAGGGGCGAGGTTGTCGATCACGACGTCCGCGATCTCGCTGAGCCGCTTGCCGGACGGATGCTTCGGCTGCACGCGCCTGGTGTGCTCCAGGCTGGTCACCGCGATGACGTCGTGCCCGCGTTCCTTCGCCCACAGGGCCGTCCCGACGATCGACCCGTTCACGCCGGAGTTCGAGGCGATCAGGAACACGTCGTCCTCGCCGACCGGGACCGTCGCCATGAGCTCGTCCACCACCCACGGTTCTCGTTCCAGGGCGCCGGTGAGCACCTCCGCCTCGCGATCGCCGTGCATCACGAGGTCGCGGAGTGCGAAGCGGTTGGTCGGGATCAGCCCGCCGGCGCGGCCGGAGATCTCCATGGCGAACGCCTCGGAATGCCCGGTCCCGAAAGCGTGGATCACGCCGCCGGCGTCGACGCAGGCGACCAGCAGGTCGATCGCGGCGTCGTGGGCGCCGGCCTCGGCATCCGCGGTGAGGCGGGCCAGGCGCTCGTGCGCCTCGCGGAACAGGTCGGACGGCGTCGCGGTCATCCGACGGCCTCCCGGGTCTCATCCGGCCGAGGCGCTGTGCGAGGGCGTCGATGACCCGACACCGCCATGGCCGTCGCGGCGAGCCGCTTGGCGGCCGGATCGAACATCCGCTGCGCGATGAAGAGGTAGAGCAGGTCGATCACGAACAGCTGCGCGTGCTTGACCGACATGTCGTCCGGGCGCAGATAGCCCACCGGTGCGGCCGTCGTGATCGACACCTCGGCGACGTCCGCGATCCAGCTCTCATCGTCGTGCGTGATGGCGACGGTGAACGCGCCGACGGCACCGGCCTGGTCGAGCATCTGGACCGTCTCGGTGGTCTGGCCGGTGCTGGACACCCCGATCGCGACCGAGCTCTCGTCCTGGAGCACCGCACTGGCCAGCCCGTCGTGGACGTCCGACCAGGCGTGCGAACTGATCCCGATCCGGTGCAGACGGCGCTGGAACTCCTCGGCGATGCCGGCGCTGCCGCCGAGCCCGTAGATGTCGACGTGCCGGCTGGCCGTGACCGCGTGCGCGGCCCGGCGGACGGCCTCCAGGTCGATGCCCTCCGCGGTCGTCTCCAGCCCGCGCACGTGCGCGCTCAGGAGGGTGCGCAGGATCTTCTCGGGCGAATCGTCGGGCGCGAACTCCGCGCCGATGTCGGTGCGCCAGGTCTGCTCGGCACTGCCGCGCCCCAGCTCGGTCGCGATCGCGACGCGGAACTGCGTGTACCCGTCGAAGCCGAGTGAGCGGCAGAAACGCGTGACGCTCGCGGGCGAGCTGCCGGCCCGTTCGGCGAGCTCGGTGATGCTCAGTTCCACGGCGGCGGTCGGCTCTGCGCTGACCAGATCCGCGATCCTCGACAGCGCCACGGGCATGCCGCGCCGGCGCGCGGCGATGCGGCCGATGATCGCGCCGTTGTCGGCGCTCAGGCTGCGTGGCACCATTGCCTCCAGAACTCGCCGTTGAAAGTTCCTGCTGGGGTGAAAACTATTCTCACCGCCGACCAAGGTCAAGTTAGGACGCATAACATATGGGTCACGACATGCTGGCGATCGGAGTGGACGCCGGTGGGACGGCGACCAGGGCCGTGGTCACGACGCTGGACGGACGATGCGTCGGATACGGCGTCGCGGGACGCGGGAATCCGGTCTCTGCGGGGCGCCCGAGCGCCGTCGGCGCGGTGCTCGAGGCGGTCGGCGCGGCGACGGTATCCGCGGGCCGTGCGCTGAGCGAGGTGTCCGTGATCGCCGCCGCCGTGGCGGGGCAACCGGCATCCGGCGCGGGAGCCGAGTCGCTCCAGGCGGAGCTGAGCGCCGCCGGGTTCACCGGGCGGGTGGTGTTCGAGTCCGACCTGCTCGCGACGTACTTCAGCGCCACGGCGTCCGGAAACGGCTACGCGGTGGTGTCGGGGACGGGCGCGTGCGCGATCCGGGTCGCCGAGGGGCGCATCGAGGCGACGGCCGACGGCCTCGGCTGGCTGCTGGGCGATCGGGGCAGCGGATTCTGGATCGGGCAGCGCGTCGCCGAGGCGGCGATCCGGGACCTGGACGGCGTCGGCCGCATGACCGCCCTGACGCGCGCGGTTCTGGATCATCTCGGCATCGATCCGCAGCCCCGACCCGGAGCGGCGAGGCCGCCGGAGCTCGAAGAACTCGTCTCCGCCCTGTATGCCCTGCCGCCGATCGAATTGGCATCGCTCGCGCCGCTGGCGTTCCGCTGCGTCGAGGACCCGGTGGCCGCGGGCATCCTGCGCCGCGCGGGCGAGCGTCTCGCCGAGTCGCTGCTGGCAGTGCTGACCGAGCCGGGACCGCTGGTCGTCGGCGGTGGCGTGCTGTTCCGCTCCGGTCCGGTGCGCGACGCCTTCACCGGTCGGCTGGGCGGTTCGGCGGACCGTCTCGATGTGATCCCCGTGGAGGACGGCGTCGTGGGGGCGGGGCTGCTCGCCCTGCGCGCCGGTGGCCTGCCTCCGACCCGAGAAGCACTCGCCCGGCTCACTGAGACCCTGGCGCTGGTGCGTCGATCCTCCGTGCATGGTGCTCCTCTCTGAGCTCCTCCCGCTACTCTATGATCTAATTCAGCAGAAACAATCACAACTGCGCATTCTTTCGAAGGAGCTCCTCGATGACCGAAACGCCGGCCGGCGCGCACATGCGCGCCGAACTCCTCTCGCAGCCCGAGACCTGGGCACGCGCGGCTGACCTGCGCGACGAGCAGAAGCGGCTGCCGGGCTCCGGTGCTCGGGTCGCGGTTGTCGGATGCGGCACGAGCTGGTTCATCGCCCAGTCCTACGCGGCGCTGCGGGAGACCGCGGGTGCCGGCGAGACCGATGCCTTCGCGGCATCCGAGGCCTTCGTGGACCGCGGTTACGACGCGATCGTCGCCCTGACCCGCTCGGGCACGACGACGGAGGTGCTCGAGCTCACCGAACGCGTGAGGGGCCGCATCCCCGTGATCGGGGTGATCGGCGACCCGGCCTCGCCGCTGGTCGACCTCGCGGACGATGCGGTGCTGCTGCCCTTCGCGGACGAGGAATCCGTCGTGCAGACCCGTTTCGCGACGACGGCGCTCGCCCTGTTCCGCGCGTCGCTCGGAGAAGACCTCGGCGCCGCGATCGCCGATGCGGCGACCGTGCTGGCCGCGGAGCCCGACCTCTCACTCACCGATGCCGAGCAGTACACGTTCCTCGGGCGCGGGTGGACCATCGGCCTGGCGCACGAGGCCGCACTGAAGCTGCGCGAGTCCTCGCAGAGCTGGACCGAGTCCTACCCGTCGATGGACTACCGTCATGGCCCGATCGCGATCGCGGCCCCCGGTCGCATCACGTGGCAGTTCGGCAGCGCCCCCGACGGTCTCGCGGAACAGGTGCGGGCGACCGGCGGGCGGTTCGTGCAGCAGGACATCGATCCGATGGCGGACCTCGCCCGGCTGCATCGCGTCGCCCTGGAGCGCGCCCTCGCCCGGGGCCTCGATCCGGATCAGCCCCGCAACCTCACCCGTTCGGTCATCCTGGACGCGTGAGCACCTCCGCGTCGTCCGCCGAGGCCTCCGTCGCGATCGGGGCCGGCGCACCCGTGCTCGCGTTCGACGTGGGAGGGACGGACATCAAATCGGCGCTGTTCGACGAGCACGGGGCGGCGCTCGAGCTGCGCCGCACGCCGACCCCGCATTCCGGCCAGGACCCAGCCCGGCGACTGATCCGGGAGCTCGGCGTCCTCGCCGAGGACCTGCGCTCGCGGCATCCCCATGTCGTGCCGCAGGCGCTCGGGTTCGTGGTGCCCGGCATCGTCGACGCGGATGCCGGGACCGGCGTGTTCTCGAGCAACCTCGGCTGGCGCGACGCGCCGCTGCGATCCCTGGCGCAGGAGTCGTTCGGTCTGCCGGTCGCGTTCGACCACGACGTGCGCACGGCGGGCTGGGCCGAGCACCGCCTCGGCGGCGCGCGCGGCCACGCGAACGTCGTCTTCCTCATCATCGGCACCGGCATCGCGGGAGCGATCCTCATCGACGGCCGGCCCTACACGGCGGGCGGCTACGCGGGCGAGATCGGTCACGCGCCGATCGCCGACGGTCCGGAGTGCGCCTGCGGGGCGCGGGGATGCCTGGAGGCCGTGGCCTCGGCCGGAGCGATCGCCCGCCGCTACGCCGCGGAGTCCGGAACGCCGCTCGACGGCGCGCGGGCCGTCATCGCGCGTGCGGCGGCGGGAGACCGCATTGCCGCACGTGTGTGGGAGGAGGCGCTGGACGCCCTGACGCTCTCGCTCGCCCAGCTCACCGCGGTCGTCGCTCCCGGAGCGATCGTCATCGGGGGCGGACTCTCGCGCGCGGGCGACGCGCTGTTCGGCGAGCTGCGCACGCGCCTCGCCGCACGGCTGAGCTTCCACCGCATGCCGGAGGTGATCCCGGCGCAGCTGCAGGGCGACGCGGGCCTGATCGGCGCGGCGCTGCGTGCCAGGGAGCTGACATGATCCTGACCGTCACGCCGAACCCGGCGCTGGATCTCACCTGGGTCGTCGATCGTCTGGAGATCGGCGGTTCGCACCGCGCGGACACCGGCGCCGCCCGCGCCGGGGGAAAGGGTTTGAACGTCGCCCGCGTCGCCCACGCGCAGGGGGCACCGGTGCTCGCCCTCACCACGGCCGGCGGACGGACCGGAGATGAGCTGCGCACGGATCTCGAGGCGAGCGGAGTGCCGCATCGGCTGATCCCGGTGGACGCTCCGACGCGCCGCAGCGCGGCCTGGGTGGACCGGACACTCGGCGACAGCACGATCGTCAACGAGCGGGGCGTGAACCCGTCACCCGCGGAATGGGCGGCGGTGATCGCCGCCGTGCGGGAGGAGGCGGCCGCGGCTTCCGCGCTCATCATCGCGGGGAGTCTTCCGCCCGGTGCTCCCACGGATCTGCTGCCCGCTCTGATCGCCGCGGCGGACGGCATCGACGTGATCGTCGACACCTCCGGCCCCGGACTCTTGGCGGCCGCGGATGCCGGAGCCGCCGTCCTCAAGCCCAATCGCGTCGAAGTGGTCGAGGCGACCGGCATCGTCGATCCGGTCGAAGGGGCTCGCGAGCTCGTGCGCCGCGGCGCCGGCCTGGTGCTCCTCTCGCTCGGTCCCCAGGGGCTCTGCGCCGTCACCTCGACGGAGGAGTGGCGCGCGCGGCTGCCCGCGCCGCTCGCCGGCAATCCCACCGGTGCCGGGGATGCGGCGGTCGCCGCGGCAGCATGTCTGCTGGACGCCGGTATCCGGGACACCGAGGTCATCCTGCGCCGAGCCGCCGCCTGGTCGGCCGCCGCCGTGCTCATGCCGCTCGCCGGGGAGATCTCCCCGCGGTGGCGGGACCTCGAGCGCTCCTTCATCGTCGAGAAACCACCGGCCGTATGAGAAACCGCCCCAGCGACGGTTTCTCGCGCGCGGAGCGGTTTCCCGGCATCCGATCCGTACAAAGGACTCCGCATGCCCCTCGTCCCCGCCCGTGAACTCGTCTCCGACGCCGCCGCAGCCCGTCGCGGGGTCGGCGCGTTCAACGTGATCCACCTCGAGACCGCCGAGGCGCTGGTCGCGGCATCTGCCCGCGCGGGAATAGGCGTCATCCTGCAGATCTCGCAGAACTGCGCGGCTTATCACGGAGGGCTGGAACCGATCGGTCTGGCGACGCTCGCGATCGCGCGGCGTGCGGAGACGCCGGTCGCGGTCCACCTCGACCACGCCGAGAGGCCGGAACTGGTCGACGAGGCGATCGACCTCGGCTTCGGCTCGGTCATGTTCGACGGGGGAGCGCTGCCCTATGACGAGAACGTGGCGCTCACCGCTCAGGTCGCCGCCCGCGCCCGCTCCGCCGGGGTGCACGTCGAGGGAGAACTGGGCGAGGTCGGCGGAAAGGACGGGGCGCACGCGCCCGGAGTCCGCACGGACCCGGCGCAGGCGCGGGCGTTCGTCGCGGCCACCGGAGTCGACGCCCTGGCTGTCGCGGTGGGGAGCTCCCACGCGATGACCGATCGCCGCGCCGTGCTGGACCTCGACCTCATCCGCCGGCTGCACGGCGCCCTCGATGTCCCCCTGGTGCTGCACGGATCGTCCGGCGTTCCCGATGCCGTTATCGTGGATGCCGTGCGCGCCGGAATGACGAAGATCAACGTCTCGACTCACCTGAACGGCTTCTTCACCCGCGCGGTCCGCGAGCGTCTCGCCGCGGACGAGCATCTCGTCGATTCCCGCAGATACATCGCACCGGGACGCGACGCCGTCGCGGCCGAGGCTGCCAGGATGCTGCGTCTGTTCGCCCTCGAGGACGCGAGATGAAGCGCGCGGCGCGGCTGAGCGCCATCCTCGATCTGCTGGCGGCGGAGGGGGAGGTGTCTGTCGACCAGCTCGTCGAACAGCTGGACGCATCGCCGGCGACCACTCGGCGGGATCTCGACAGCCTGGCGGAGCAGCGTCTGCTCATCCGCACTCACGGGGGTGCGGTGGCGCAGTCGGTGGCGTACGAGCTCCCGATCCGATACAAGAGCCACCAGCGCACCCACGAGAAGGCGATGATCGCCCAGGCGGCCCGAGAGCTGGTGGCACCGGGTTCCGTCGTCGGGCTGTCCGGAGGAACGACCACGACGGCGATCGCCGCTGCCCTGGCGGCGAGCGAGGACGTCGCGCTGCACGGGCTCACGATCGTGACCAACGCCGTGAACATCGCGGCACAGCTGGCGACGCGTCCGGACATCAAGGTGGTCGTGACCGGCGGTGTCATCCACTCGCGCAGCTACGAGCTCGTCGGACCCTTCGTGGAGCAGCTGCTGAGCGGCATCCAACTCGACATCGCGTTCATCGGGATCAACGGATTGGATGCCGAGGTCGGCGCCAGCACCCACGACGAACGCGAGGCCGCCGTGAACCGCCTCATGGCGCTGCGGTCGCGCCGAGCGGTCATCGTCGCCGATTCGAGCAAGATCGGTCACTCGGCCTTCGCCGCCATCGGGGATGCCGAGCTCTTCCGGACCGTCATCACGGATTCCGGACTGGATGACGACACCCGTGCGGCCCTCGAGACCGCCGGCTACGAGGTGCTGATCGCCCGCTGAGGAGCGCTCCTCGGGCACGACGACGTGTGCCCGCAAAAAATGATTGATATTGCTCGAAATGATGCAAGAAACTCGTATATAGTCAGAACACGCCGACGCTGACGCCGGCCGTGCAAGAGATTCCCCAGGACGACTCGACGGAGAGATTGGCGCGAAAACGATGAAGTCACAGCACACTGCCCTCGGTGCAGCCGCAGTCACGGCGGGATTGATCCTGTCTCTGACCGGATGCGGCAGCGGAGCGGGAGGGGACGCCGACTCGCTCGAGGTCTGGCTTCCGACCGCGTTCGCCTCGGCCAGCAGCAATGATGAGAAGGCCACGTGGGAGAAGATCCTCGCGCCGTTCGAGGAGGAGCACGGCGTGGAGCTCAACGTCACGCTGATCCCCTGGGCGAGCTACGAGGAGAAGTACCTCACCGGGGTCTCCAGCGGCGAGGGACCTGCGGTCGGCTACATGTACACCGAGATGATGGGTGATTACGTCACCAACGGTGCGCTGGTGCCCTTCGACGACTACCTCTCCGACGACGTCCAGGACCGGATGCTGTACCTGCCGCAGGGGCAGGTCGACGGGCAGCAGTACGCGATGCCCTTCGTCGTCGGCGGCATGCGCGTCCTGTGGGCGAACATGGACCTCCTGGCGCAGGCGGGGATCACCGAGCTCCCGGAGACCTGGGACGACTTCCTCGCAGACTCCCAGAAGCTCGTGGACGCCGGGATCACGCCGCTGCTCCAGGAGTGGGGCGCGCCGGACCGCGGCATGATGAACTCCACCTTCTTCCCGCTGCTGTGGCAGGCAGGCGGCGACATCCTCACGGAGGACGGCTCGAAGACGGCGTTCAACAGTCCCGAAGGGCTCGAGGCGGCCGAGTACCTCATGACCCTGCTCGACGAGGGCTACATGCCGGACACGGTGTTGGGGCTCAGCACCGACGAGGTCAAGGCCGCGTTCCTCGGCGGTGAGACCGCGTTCATGTACGGCAGCGACGGAACGCTCCCCGAACTCGAGGGCACCGACATCAACGCCGAGTTCGTCCCGTCGCTGAAGGGTGAGCAGGAGGGCACGTTCGTCGCGAGCGACGCTCTCGTGATGCTCGAGGCGTGCCCCGACAAGCAGTTGTGCACGGATCTCGTGGAGTACATCCTCGACGGCGACCAGATGGCGGTCTTCCACGACGAGATCGTCGCCTATCCGCCGATCGCCACGGATGAGGAACCCGATGAGAGCTCGGCGTTCGCCCAGGCGTACCAGGACAAGGCCGACGTCCTTCACTCGCTGCCGATCGCTGCCGGCGGGGCCGCGGTCTACAACTCCCTGTACCAGAACCTCCAGCAGATGCTGCTCGGGCAGAAGACCCCTGAGCAGGCTCTGCAGGATGCTGCGGACGCCGGAGACGCGGCCCTGGCCGGAGCTCAGTGATCCGGGACGCGGGTCCGTCGCGCGGCGGCGGACCCGCACCACAGACGAGAGAAGACCGATGACAGACGTGCGCCCGAAGCGCCGATCTCCGCTGAAGTCCTTCGGCGGAGTCCCCTTCATCATCCCGAGCTTCGCGATCCTGCTGCTCGTGGTGATCATCCCGATCGTGATGTCGCTGTACTTCAGCTTCACCAAGTACTCCGTGCTCGGCAGCCCCAGCTGGATCGGCGCAGACAACTACCTCAAGCTGTTGGACGATGACGCGTTCCTGCGTTCGCTGGTCAACACCCTGGTCTACACGGTCATCGCCGTGCCGCTGCAGACGATCATCGCGCTCGTCCTGGCCGATCTGATCGCGAAGCGGTTCCGCAACAGGTTCGGATCCGTGGTCCGCTCGGCCCTGTTCATCCCCGTGATGTCGTCGATGGTCGTCGTCGCCGTCGTCTGGCGGACCATCCTCGGCACGAACGACGGCGTCGTCAACAACGTGATCGACGTCCTCGGCTTCGACCGGGCGAACTTCCTCGGAGACCCGACCCTGGCGATGCTCGTGGTCGCGCTGGTCACCGTGTGGAAGAACATCGGCTACTTCCTGGTGATCTACTACGCGGGAATCATGGAGGTCCCGACCGATCTGTATGAGGCCTCCGCGCTGGACGGCGCCTCTCGTCGACAGCAGCTCTGGCACGTCACGATTCCCGCTCTGCGTCCTGTCACGCTGCTCGTGATCATCCTGGGAACGATCTGGTCGTTCCAGGTGTTCGATCTCGTCTACGTCATGACGGGCGGCGGGCCGGGAGGCGCCACGACGACGATCGTCATGATGATCTTCCAAGCGGGGTTCAAGAACTTCCAGATGGGGTACGCCAGCGCCATGGCGATCATCCTGTTCGTGCTGATCCTCGCGATCGCCATCATCCAGCGCAAGGTGGTGAAGAGCAATGGTCGCTGACACCTACACGGTCACGACATCCCGCCCTCGACCGTCCGGACCGCGCCGAACCGCGCGGAAGGGCCCCTGGGAGCGCCTCGGCGATGCGGGCGCTGCGATCGTCCTTTCGGCCTTCGCACTGCTGGCCATCGTCCCGTTCCTGTTCATGGCCGTGACGTCGATCCAGCGCACGACCACGATCACGATCGCGATCGATCCCGACAGGATCGACCTCACCAGCTACGTGCGCCTGTTCACCGAGAACGGTTTCGGTGCCGCCCTGCTGACGAGTCTGGGCGTCGTGATCCTCGCCTGCGTGGTGAACGCGATCGTGTGCTCGCTCGCGGCCTATGCGTTCGCCAAGAAGCCGTTCCCGGGGTCGGAAGCACTGTTCTGGCTGTATGTGGCCACCATGATGGTCCCCGCCCAGGTCACCCTGATCCCGCTTTTCACGATGATGCGCGAGATCGGCCTCCTGAATACCTGGGTGTCGCTCTTCCTCCCGGTGATCAACGCCTTCGGCGTGTTCCTCATCCGCCAGTTCATGACGTCGATCCCGGACGAGATGATCGAGGCGGCGCGCATCGACGGCGCGAGCGAGTTCCGGATCTTCCTCGAGGTCGTCCTGCCGGTCGTGCGGCCGGTCATCGTCGCCCTCACGGTCTTCACGTTCCTCACGACCTGGAACGACTTCCTCTGGCCGCTCGTCTCGATCACCAACGACCAGCTGCAGACGGTGACGCTCGCGGTCGCGAAGCTGCAGGGCCGGTTCGCGACCGACTACGGGCTCGTCATGGCGGGCGCGACCCTGTCGTTCATCGTCCCGCTCGTCCTCTTCCTCATCCTTCAACGCCAGTTCGTCGAGGGCGTCACATCCAGCAGCGTCAAGGGCTGAACGCCTGCGACCGATCGACAAGACTCCAGGAGAGCCGATGACATCCGAACGCCCCGCATGGTCCGTCGTCCTGTGCGACTCCCTCGAGAAGGTGTTCCCCGACGCGCGTCCGCGCGAGCTGGATCGCTCGATACCGCTCGTGGGCTTCCGCGGCGAGGTCGCGTCGTTCCAGGTCGCCGTGCTTCCGCCGTACCTCGCGGATGCCGTGCGACTGGGAGGCGTGCGGCTGGAGCTGCAGCTGCCCGAGGGTGTGCGCGCAGCCGTCAGCAGCGTGGAGCTCGTCCCGGTCGAGCTGCCGGCGTTCGAGGACGCGGACGACCACTACCTGCGCACCGCCCCCGGCCTCTATCCCGACCTCCTTCGTCCCATCGCGGAAGCGACGATCGCCCCGGTCCCCGGTCAGTGGCGGGCCGCCTGGATCGACCTGCGCATCGAGGCCGGGGCTGAGAGCGGCCGGCACGAGATCGGTGTCCGGGTGCTGTCCGAGGTCACGGGGGAGGCTGTCGCGGACCCGTCGAGCCTCGCCCTGCACGTTCCGGAGGCAGGCCTCCCGGACCTGGACATCCCGCATGCCGAGTGGTTCCACTGCGACGGCCTGGCCGACCACTACGGATACGAGGTGTTCGACGAGCAGCACTGGGCCGCCATCGATCGGTTCCTGGGCTCCGCGGCCCGGGCCGGCATCAACGCCGTTCTGACGCCGGTATGGACTCCACCCCTGGACACCGAGGTCGGTGGCGTGCGCACACCGACGCAGCTCGTGGGGATCAGCGATGCCGGCGACGGGCGGTACGCGTTCGACTTCCGTCTGCTGCGCCGGTGGATCGCACTCTGCCGCAGCCATGGCATCCGCTACCTCGAGATCGCCCACCTCTTCTCACAGTGGGGGGCGAAGGCGACGCCAGCGATCTACGTGAAGACGGGCGACCGGCTGGAGCACCGGTTCGGGTGGCACATCGCGGCCGACGACCCCCGTTACCGCGCCCTGCTCGAGCAGTTGCTGCCGGCGCTGCTCGAGGTCCTCGACGCGGAGTGGGATGCGGATCGCGTGTTCTTCCACATCTCCGACGAGCCGACGGAACAGCAGGTCGAGACCTACTCGGCGGCGCGTGCCGTCGTCGCCGACCTCCTCGCCGGCCGGCAGGTGATCGATGCGATCAGCGACTATTCGCTGTACGCATCCGGTCTCATCCCGATTCCCGTGGTCGCCAACGACCACGCGGGCCCCTTCCTCGCCGCGGGCGCCGCGCCGATGTGGCTGTATTACTGCGTCGCCCAGAACCGTCTGGTCGCCAACCGGTTCATCTCGTTGCCGTCGTCACGCAGCCGCGTGCTCGGCGCGCAGCTGTTCTGCTCGGGAGCTGCCGGGTTCCTGCACTGGGGTTTCAACTTCTACAACAGCAGTCTCTCGAGACGGCGCATCGACCCCTTCCGGGACACGTGCGCGGACGCGAGCTTCCCCGGCGGAGATGCGTTCCTCGTCTACCCCGGACCGGAGGGAGTGCCGTGGGAGTCGATCCGGCACCGTGTCGTCGCCGAGGCCTTTCTCGATCATCGGGCGCTGCAGGCCGTCCGCGACCTGCACGGGCCTGCCGCGGCGAAGGAGCTCGCCGATCAGGACGGCACGCTCACCCTGACCGCGTACAGCTACGACGCCGACCACTACCGGCGGATGCTCGCAAGGGCGGCGGAGCTGATCGATGCGGCCGCTCCGGCGGACGCGACCGCACGTGCCTAAAGCCGTGGCTGACGACGCGAAGGAGAACGACCAGGGGATCGGCGTCCCCGTCCTGCTCTGGCTGGCGGTCGCCACGTTCTCCATGGGCATCGACGGTTATGTGCTCGCGGGGCTGCTGCCGGCGATCGCGGCGGATCTGAGCGTCGACGTCGCTGCGGCGGGCCAGCTGATGGCGGTGTTCGCGCTGACCACGGCCGTCGCCGGTCCCGTGCTCGGCGCGCTCACCGGCGGCTGGGAGCGGCGCCGCGTCATCGTCCTCTCGCTCGCCGTGTTCATCGCCGGGAACCTCCTGGTCGCCGTGGCTCCTGCCTATGGCTGGGCCATGGCCGGTCGTGTCATCTCCGCGCTGGGCGCGAGCCTGCTCAACGCCGCGGTCAGCGCCTACGTCATCGCCCGCACGCCGGTGCACCGGCGAGGCCGCGCTCTCTCGTTCGTGCTGGGCGGCTGGCTCACAGCGACCGCGCTGGGAGTGCCCGTCGGGCTGGTCATCGGCCAGACGGACTGGCGTGCTCCCCTGTTCCTGATCGCCGCCGTCGGCCTCGTCGCGCTCGTCGGCATACGGATCAAGCTGCCCCTGCTGAGAGGGACCGGCAGCGGCCTGCGCGACGCCCTTCGTCCACTCGGCAGGCCCCGGCTGCTCGGGGGCCTCCTCGTCAGCACGGGCGTCATGTGCGCCAGTTACGCGTGCTTCACCTACGCGGCGCTCATCGTCGGGCCACGAGTCGGCGGAGGCCTCGCGCTCGTGGCGGTCATGTTCGGATACGGACTGGCCAGCCTGATGGGGAACGTGCTCACAGGCCGGCTCTCGGACCGCTTCCGTCCGGAGAACGTGCTGAGCGTCGTCATCCTCGCACTGCTCGCCGCCTCGGTCCTCGGATGGGCGGGGCTGCTGCTTCCTGGTCTGATGGGCGCCGTCGCCGCGATCGCGTGGTTCTTCGTGTGCGCCGTGGGCAACGGCGGATTCGCCGTGCCTCAGCAGGCGCGTCTCGGCGCGCTCGCGCCCGAGTCCGTCGCCGTCGTCATGGCCCTCAACGGCAGCGCCATCTCGCTGGGCTCCGCGCTCGGGGCCGGCCTCGGAGGAGCATCCTTGACTGCGGGACTCGGCGTCGATGAGCTGCTGCTCGTGGCGGGCGCCGTGCTCCTGGCCACCCTCGTACTCCACCTCGGCGTCCGTGCCACCGCTGCGCTCGGTGCGCGGCGAGTCGGACAAGCGCCCTGAACCCAGTGAGGGTGCCGCGGCTGCATACCGCGACACCCCCGTGAGCAGCCGATGTCGATCTCCGGCGCTCCCCATGCGCCTCCCCAGAATCGAAGATCTCTCGCGCCTCCCTCGCGTCTGCCCTTCCGACGCTTCGCGTGACATCGTCTGAACATCAGGAGCGCGGTCCCCACGATCTGATACATCGAATCGAGAAATTCTTCGCGACCAGTCCGTCGCGCAGATCAGAGGGCCGAGCCGTGCACCTGGAAAGGCGTGCGCAGTCCGGTCGCCGCGGACGCTTCGGCCAGCGCCACGGCGGGATCCTCCCCGGCGCTGAGCCCGGCATGCACGGCAGCCAGCAGCTCTCCCGCAACGTCGTCGGCGACCACGGTCGGCGCGGCGATCACCGTTCGGGTGCCGGCGTGCAACCAGACCCGCGTCATCCCGAGCGCCTCCTCGCCCCACCGGACAGAGGACCGGCCGAGCTCGCACGCCGAGAGCACCACCGTGGTCGGGACCTGCGGGATGAGATCCACGTCGTAGCCGAACAGCGTCCCGTCGTGCAGCTCGAAACCGGCGAACAGCGGATTGTCGACCGTGTGCCGACCGTGCGCGGCGATGTGCAGCACATCGACCCGGTCGGCGAGAGCCGTCACCGCGTCCACGCGGGCGTCCTCTCCGCTGAGCACGACGGCCTCCGGCCAGGCGGATGCCGCCGTGCGCGTCTCCTCGATCGCACGCGGAACGCGCGGGCCGGCGGCGAACCCGGCGGTCCGTGTCGCTGCGGTCACGATCCGGCCTCCGGTGCGCTCGTCGAGCCACCGGGACACCGAGCTCGCGAGGACGAACGGCCTCCCCGCCATCACGGGCAGCATCCCCCACGGGATCCCGCCGAGGGCGCCCGGAACGGTGAGGACGAGACGCGCGGCGTCGCCCGCCGCCGCGAGCACCGGAGCGAGCAGCGCGTCGCCCAGCACCCGCATCCGCTCCTCCAGTGCCGCGCCGACCACCCCGGCCATCGGGCCCGAGCGCACAGCGGCCGCGACGTCGAGATCGGCGCGCAGGCCGCGGACCGCAGCCTCCACGTCGGCCCATCGCAGCCGGACCAGCCGCGCGTCCTCCGCCGTCACCACGACGCACAGCAGCTCCGTGCCGGTGAAGACGTACGACAGCACGGCCGTGCCCGGATCGAGCGCGGTGCGCACCTCCTGGATGGACACCCGGCGCCGGGTGTCTCCGGCTCCGGTGGCCGTCCACTGCCGATCGCGCACGCGGTCGCGGAGCACGCGGACCTGCGGATGCGTGGTCCATTCGCTTCCGCTCAGCTCGGCGCGCAGCATCCGCAGCTCGGCGAGGTCGTCGGCGAGTGCGGGATCGCGCGGCGGCCGGACCGGGACGACCTGCTGGCTGAGGTGCCTGGCGCGTTCGGACCAGTCGAACAGGATGCCGGGATCCCCGCTCCGCGCCGCGGACTGCAGCCCCTGGAAGATGAGCCGAGTGCCGTGCATGGCGACGGACGCCTGCAGATCGAGGGCGCCGAAGGAGCGCTGCCAGTCGGACAGCAGGTCCAGCCCGTCGGCGACGATGCGCCGCGACCGGGCTCCGGTGGCCCGGGCGGCGCGGGCCTCGGCGGCACGCAGCTTCAGCGGCGTCGGCGCGTTCCGGGGCACCCGCGGAAGCGGGCCGGAGCTCGCGCCGCGCTTTCCGTCCGCGATCGCCGCGGTCAGACGCGTGGCGATGGCCTCGGTGGGAAACCCGCCCGCGTCCAGCGCGGCGGCGACGTCGGTGAACTGCACGGCCGGCGGCGGCGATCCGGCCGCGACCAGCGCGTCCAGGCGGACGGCGGCGCTGCGGGCTGCCCAGCTGTCGCTGCCCAGCGCCCGGAACCGGCGCTCGGCGACCCGGGCGACGTCGGCGGCTCGGACCGGATCGTGCTGCAGCAGCGAGCGCGCCAGGTGGAACTCGGCCTCGGCGCGCGCCTGACGCATCCCCGCGGCGCCGAAGACCTCGGCGACGGATTCGAGCAGATGCTCCGCCTCGTCCACGAGGCCGGCATCCCGCAGCACCTCGGCACGGTCCAGATCGCTCATCGCCGCGCTGACGTCGGACTCGGCCGCGATCACGGGGCGAGAGCGCGCCATCAGCTCGAGTGCCGTCAGCAGATCGCCAGCGAGCAGCGCCGCGTAGCCGAGGTTGTGGCGCGACTCGGCGGCGGCCGCGCTCTCTCCGGCGGATTCGTAGATCCCGGTGGCGCGCTCCAGATCCGCCCGGCACGCCGCGAGTGCACGCCGCTGCATGTGGACCACCGACCGGTTCATGAGGCAGTTCGCGAGGGCGATCCCGTCCAGTCCGTCCACCGCCCGAGTCAGCAGCTCCTCGGCCTCGTCCAGTCGTCCCGCCCTGGTGCAGATCACCCCGAGCTGGCCGGCGAGCACGGCCGCGGTCTCGGTGCTGAGGCCCTCGCCCGCCAGCGCCTCGCGGACCATCGCCTCGCCCGCGGCAGGATCACCGGTCTGGGCGAGCACGTAGGACAGGCTTCCGGCGATGCGCGCTCGCAGGTCCGCATCCGTCTCGGGATGAGCCGCGGCCCGTTCGAGCAGACGGCGGGCCTGCGCGAACCGCTGGGAGTCGGCGGCGGCGCGTCCGCGCTCCCACAGTTCCCGTGCCGTCATCCCCATCCGACCAGGATGCCGTGTTCCCTCCCCGCCCGCGAGCAGATGACGCCGGGAGCGGCGTCACCGATCGTTCACCCGACGTTCCGTTCCAAGTACGCCGGTCTCGTAATTGCCGGACACCCGGGCGAGTTCGAATACAGGTGTTCTCGCAATTCCTCTCCGAACCGAAAGGTCACCCATGCGCCGCTACACCCTCCCCGCGGTGGGCATGCTCGGCATCGCTGCTCTCGCCCTCACCGGCTGCCAGTCCCCGGAAGCGGACGCCGCCTCGTCCGCCGACGCTCCGATCACGATCGCGACTCTGCCGGTGTCGGACGATCCGACCGCCGTCAACCCCATCGAGGCCCTCGTCGAGCTGCTCGAGGCGGAGACCGGCCGCGAGGTCGAGGTCACCGACGTCCCCGACTACCTGAGCGTCGTCGAGGCCATCCGCAGCGACCACGTCGACATCGGCATCATGAGCGGCTTCCCCTCGGCGCTCGCCGTCAACACCGGCGAGGTGGACGCCCTCCTCGCATGGAAGGGCTCGGACGACCCGGTGTCGACCTGCGTCGTGCTCGAGGACTCGCCCGTCCAGACCCTCGAGGACCTCGAGGGCAAGACCGTCGCGTTCGCCGACCAGGCGTCCAGTTCGGGATACTTCATGCCGGTCTACATGCTGCACGAGGCGGGCCTGGAGCAGGGCGAGGACTACGAGGCGATCTTCGCCGGAGGTCACGAGGGCAGCTTCGCCGCTCTCGAGCAGGGGCAGGTGGATGCCGCGTGCACCGCCATCATGCTCACCGAGCTGGGCGCGCCGATGTTCCCCTTCGCCGAGGGCGAGTGGCGCGGCATCGGCGAGAGCCCCTCCATGGACGTCATGGGCACGGTGCTGGCCCGCCAGTCGCTGGACGACGAGACGCGCACGCTCCTGGAGGAGGCGATCCCGGCCGTGTTCTCCGAGGAGAACACCGAGGCGCTGTCGGCCTACAGCTCCTTCATCGGCCTCGAGGTGGAGATCGCTCCCGAGCCCGAGGTCTTCGCCTCCTTCGCCGAGATCGCCTCGGTGGCCGGGGTCGAGCTCGAGGACCTCAAGGAATGAGCACCGTGACGAAGGCGGGGACGGATGCCGCGGCATCCGTCCCCCAGACCGGGACCGTCCCGGTGACGACCGCCGAGCTGCGCCAGGCGCTTCCCCTCGTGACCGTGCGCGGACTGCGCGTCTCTTACGAGCAGGGCGCGAAGCCCGTGCTCGACGGGGTGGACCTCGATCTGTTCCCCGGCGAGACGGTCGCCCTGCTCGGCGCCTCCGGGTCCGGCAAGTCGACGCTCATGAAGAGTCTCACCGGCTTCGCTCCGGTCTCGGCGGGCTCGGTCCGGGTCGCGGGACACGACATCACCAACCTCGGCCGCGGCGAGCTGCGTACGGTGCGCAGCGAGGTCGGGCAGGTGTTCCAGCAGTTCAACCTGATCCCGCGGCTCAGCGTGCTCACCAACGTGCTCACCGGGGCGCTGCACGAGGCCGGCCCGCTGAACCTGATCGGCGGCTTCTCCACCGCGCACCGCCGCCGCGCCATGGAGCTCCTCGACCGTGTCGGCATCGCGCACAAGGCGAAGGAACCGGCGCGTTCGCTGTCCGGCGGACAACAGCAGCGCGTCGCGATCGCCAGGGCGCTCATGCAGCAGCCGCGTGTGATCCTCGCCGACGAGCCGGTCGCCTCACTTGACCCGAAGCTGTCGGATTCGGTTCTGGCGCTCCTGCGGGGCATCGCCGCCGAGGACGGCATCCCGGTGCTCGTGAGCCTGCACGTGCTGCCGCTCGCCCTCGCTCACAGCGACCGCATCGTCGGACTCCGTCACGGCGAGATGCTCGTCTCCGCCCGCACGGCGGACCTGGATGCCGAGAAGCTGGCCGTGCTCTACGACGAGGAGGACGACGATGACGACGACGACGCCTGAACCGCGCACCCGGCGCGAGGCGCCCGAACTGTCCGCCGCCGAGCGCTCGCGTCTCGAACGGGCCTTCTCGATCCCCCGGACCCGCTTTCTCATCGGCATCCCGGTGGCGATCATCGTCCTGCTGTGGTCGGCGGGAGGCGTCGGCTTCGACTTCGTGAAGCTCGGCGAGGGCGCGGTGAACATGGGGGAGTTCCTCTCCCGGCTGTTCCCGCCCGACTTCTCGAAGATCGGGGTCATCCTCGCGCTGCTGCTCGAGACGCTGCAGATGGCGATCATCGCCACCGTGCTCGGCGCGGTTCTGTCGCTGATCGTCGCGTTCGGTGCGGCATCCAACCTCGCCCCGAAATGGCTGTACTACCCCTCCCGGTGGGTGATGAACATCATCCGCTCCGTTCCCGATCTCGTGTTCGCGCTGATGTTCGTCTCGGCCGTCGGGCTCGGGCCGTTCGCCGGCATCCTCGCCATGACGCTCGGTTCGCTGGGATCGATCGGGAAGATCTTCGCCGAGGCGATGGAGTCCGTCGACAACGGCCCCATCGTCGCCATGCAGGCGGTCGGCGCCTCCAAACGCCAGGTCATCCAGTACGGCGTCATGCCGCAGGCGGCGCCCCTGCTCGTGTCGTACACGCTGCTGCTGTTCGAGGGCAACGTGCGCGGCGCGACGATCCTCGGCCTCGTGGGCGCCGGGGGGATCGGTCTCGAGCTCACCACGGCGATGCGGATGTACGACTACGGACACCTCAGCGCCATCATCATCTGCATCATCGTGCTCGTCACGCTGATCGACCAGGGCAGCGCCCTCATCCGAAGGAGAATCACATGACCACGATCGAGCTCACTCTCAGCGCCCCGGTGAACCTGCGCGATCTGGGCGGGATCCCCATCGAGGGGGGAGTGCTGCGCGAGGGCATGGCGATCCGCACGGACGATCTCGCCTACGTCACTGCGGAGGTCGCCGAAGGCCTCGTGGCAGGAGGGCTGACCGCGATCATCGACCTGCGCTCGCCGCTCGAGGTCGCGACGACCGGCCGCGGGCCGCTGGCCGGCTACCCCGTCTCGTACCATCACCTGCCGCTGATCGCGGACATCGGCGGCGCCACCCCGAGGTCGGCCGCGGACTTCAGCCATGAGGGCATGGGACGCATGTATCTCGGCATGATCGAGGGCGCGGCGCCACAACTCGTCACCGCGCTGAACGTCATCGCCCACACGCCCGGCGCGACGGCGTTCCACTGCGCGGCCGGTCGGGACCGCACGGGCGTCCTCGCAGCGCTGCTGCTGCTGACGCTCGGGGCCTCGGACGAGGACATCATCGCCGACTACGCTCGCACCGGCGAGAACATGGCGGCGATCATGGAGCGCAACCGCCCCGTCATGGGGGCGATGTGGAAGGCGCTCGGGTTCGACTTCGACCAGCCGGACACCTCCGGCCTGCTCGAGGGCTCGATGGAGGTCTCGATGCGGATCGTCCTGGAGACGCTGCGGTCCGAACACGGCGACCCGCTCGCCTCGCTGCGGGCCGCCGGGCTCAGCGAGGACACGATCGCGCGACTGCGCGAGAAGGCCCTGGCCGCATGACGAGTCCGCTCGTACAGGACGCCACGGCGACGCAGACCGGGACCGCGGTGCGCCGCGGTCCCGGGCGCCCGCGCGACGAGGACATCGACGGCCAGATCATCGAGGCCACGCTCGCGCTGATCGACGCCGAGGAGGACGTCACCGTCTCGCGGGTGGTGCAGCGCAGCGGGGTGAGCCGCGCCGCGCTGTACCGCCGGTGGCCGTCGCTGACCGCGCTCATCGCGGCCGCTCTGGACGTGGGGCGCACGGTCCCGCCGCCGGTGCGCACGGACGGAGATCTGCGGGAGGCGGTGTTCGCGGCGATGCTCGGGGAGCCGGCGTCCGTGACGGCGGCCGGGTACTCCGAGATTCGCTTCCGGCAGCGCATCCGGCTCGTCATGGCCGATCGGGCGCTGCAGAAGGCCTACTGGCACTCCCACGTCGCGCGGCGGCGCGTGCCGATGGAGAACGCGTTCCGCGCCGGCATCGAACGCGGCATCCTGCGACCGGATCTGGACGTCGAGGCGTGCTTCGACGCCATCGCGGGTGCCGCGTACTACCAGATCGTGGTGCGCGGCGACGGCATGGACTCCCCGGAGGCCCGGGCGCGCCTGCACGCCGCGTTCGACGTCGTCTGGCGCGGCATGCAGGCGTAGATCCGTCAGTGCAACGGGGTGTCCGGCGGGAGCGTGGCGAGCACGGCATCCACCGCCGCCGTGACACCCGCCGCCGGCACCGACGTGGAGCGTGCCAGGGCGGGCGCGAGGGCCGCGGCGATGCGCCCCGCGACGTACGGGGCGGCGAACGACGTGCCGCTCCAGGCCGCGAAGCCGCCCCGGTAGTCGTCGGGGTCGACCGTCTGGCGGTCGAAGCCGTCGAAGTCGGAACGGGTCATCGCCTGAGCGCCGCCGGTGAACGCCGGTGTCGTGGACACGACCGCGGCGCCGGGGGCGTACGCGCGCACCCAGGGGCCGACGTTCGAGAACAGCGCGAGCGAGCGCAGCGAGGGGTTCAGCGCTCCGACCGACACCTGGGGCACGCCCTTGTCGGGCTTGGGCAGACCGTTGTCGGAACCGGGCCATGCCCACAGCGACGCCGGGAACGAGGGGCGATCGACCGCATCGTTGCCTGCGGAGCAGACGACGACCATCCCCGCTTCGCGGGCCGCTCGCAGCAGGTCGTACAGCGTCAGGGAGAACAGGCCGTCGGTCGGCGTCTCGTGGTAGTAGCCGAGCGAGAGGTTGAGGACGTCGATCGGGTGGCCGTCCGGCTCGCCAGCGACCCACCGGCGATGCAGTTCGACCACGGCGGCGAGGGATTCCAGGAACGTGCTCTCGTCGACCACGCCGAGGGAACCCGCCACGCGGATCGAGACGATGTCGGCGTCCGGCGCCGTCTGACGGAGGATGCCGGCGATGAACGTCCCGTGCCCGGCGACGGCGTCGATGTCCCCGTCGAGCTGCCCGTACAGATCCGGGAAGCGCTCCGGGTCGTCGTCTCCGGTCAGCCCGATCGGCACGCCGTCGAGCGTCAGACCACGCGTGACGATCGAATCGGGGAGCCAGTCGTGGATTCCGCAGCCGGTGTCGAGGACCGCGATGACCGCGCGGCGCCCCTTCTTCGGGTCGGGTCCGCGGACCGGCTCGGGACCGATCCACGCGATCGGCTGGCGTCCGCCACGTCCCGGCTCCAGGTAGTCGTCGCTGCCCACGCCCCCCGCGCCCCGAATCGGGTTCGTCCGGGTGAACGGATTGGTGCGGGTGAACGGGTTCGTCCGAGTGAAGGGGTTCAGGCCCACCGGGTCGATCGACAGGACATGCTCGAGACTCGCGCGCGGCAGCGGTCCGCGGGAGACCTTGCGGGCCCGCTGCAGCACGCGCCACGCATCCGGAGCGACCGGCGATTCGCCCTCGCCCGGCTCGTCGGGTGTCGTGAGGTGGGCGCGGCGCAGCCCGGCGATGCCCGGAAGGCTGTCGGAGCGCAGGCCAGAGCGCACGAGATCCGTCGGCTCGAGGGTGAGGCGCCAGCCGAAGGACCGGGCGGCATCCGTCAGGATCTTCAGGTCGCGATCGTAGGCGCCGTTGTCCTCATCGGGCTTCTCCGCGATCAGCATCCGCGTCGGCAGATAGGCCGTCGGGAACGCCCGGATGCCGTCGACGGGGTCGACGCTCGGATCCAGCGCTCTGCCGCGGGGGATCGATCCCTCGGCTCTGTCCTGCCAGTTCCAGTTCCTCGGCTGCTCCATTGATGTCCCCTCCCGGCGGGCGGGCCGCCGCGCTCATTCCCCCGTGACGCTCACACCTCGAACTGAGGCGTGAGCAGATCCTTGACGTCGCCCTGGGTGACGACCTGCACGCGGCACAGCCCCGCGGGCACGTCCTCGAAGGCGAATCGGCCATGCTCGGCCGGTTCGGTCGTCCAGGTGCGCTCACCCTGCGTGAGGCGCACCTCGGACGCCTCGGCGTCTATCCATCCGTCCACGCGGCGGGCGCCGCCCTCGGCCCCGCTGATGTGCAGCAGCACCGTGGCCGAGCCGTCGCTGAACTGCAGGGTGGTGGTCTCGGCGTCTCCTCGCACCGGCGACTCGATGCCCTCCATGAGCGTGAGCAGCGCGTACTCGCGGGACAGGTCCGCCACCGCGACGACGGCGACCATCCGGTCCGCGAGGTCCTCGGGGACCGGATCGAGCGCTTCGGCAGCCGCGCGCAGGCGGGCGAACAGCTCGTCATCGCTCATCGTGCACCTCCGGCGTCCACCAGCGCGGTGCGCAGCTTCGCGAGGCACCGCTGACGGGTCGGGCCGATGCTCCCGATCGGCATCTCCAGATCTGCGGCGATCGAAGCGTAGTCGGGCCGGTCGTCGAACGCGACGACGCGCAGCAGGCGCTGACATCGTTCGGTGAGCGTCTCGAGCGCCGCCCAGAGCCGCGCGGCCTCATCGGCATCCGCCACCTGGGATTCCGTGGAGGCCTGGTGCGGGAGCAGCGGTTCGAGCACCTCGTCCGAGGTCGCGGTCGCGGCGCGATGCTGCTTGGCGACCCGCCACGCCTCGCGGCGGGCGGTGACCGTCAACCAGCCGGAGATCGCCTTCGGATCGGCGACCGACTCCTGACTGCGCACGAGCGCGAGCCAGGTGGACTGCACGACATCCTCGGAGAGGGTGCGCTCGAGGCCGTAGGCGCGCACGACGTGCCAGAGTACGGGGGTCATGAGGCGCACCAGGTCGTCCATGGCGCGTGCATCGCCGGCACGCCAGTCAGCGAAGAGCGCGGCCGCGCGTTCCCACCGCGCGGTCCCGTCGCTGACGGCGCCTTCGGGGGAGGCGTCGGTCATGGTGCTCATTGTGCTCACAACTACCAGGAGCAGGGCAAGAGCCATCTGATACATGGACTCCGTGCAAACGGGGCTTCTTCTGGGGCGGGATACCGTGGAGGGGTGATTCCGCTCGCGATCCTCCTCTTCCTCAATGCCGCGTTCAACGTCATCGTGTGGCCGCGGTTCTACGTCCGAGTTGCTCAGGACCCGCGCGCGAGGGATGCCGAGGGCAGGGCCACGGCCTTCCTGAAGGTGCACGTGGTGCTCATCGCGATCGCCCTCGTGCTGGCCGCGGTCTCGGCAGTCGCGGGCATAGCGGCTCTCGTCGGGGCACTGTAGCCCCGGCATCCGGAGCTTGGCTTCTGCGCGCATCGCCGTTCGCGTCTCCGCCGACAGCACGACGTCGCGTCGAAAGTACGGCCCGTAGACCTCGCCAGGCCGTGCACTCGACGGCATCCCGTGCACTCAGCGGTGACCAGGGGTTGTGGCAGGCGGGGTCATCCTTCGTGCAGGTGCACGACGTGGGCTCCGGAATCGTCGACATGCGGCCGCGGCTCCGCGAGGCTGTGCGCGAGGAGCGCGTCGTAGTCCACCGCGGCGCCGCGCAGCAGCATCTCGATCGCCGACTCCGCTTCGGCGTCGGTGAGATGGGCGCGACCGAACATCGCCCGGTACTGGACGAGCGAGCCGAGGATGTCGAGCAGCAGTTCCCGGTCGACGTCCGCTCGCAGATCGCCGCGATCGACGGCCCGATCGAGCATGAGGGCGACCGCGCGGCGCGCGGGCTGCACGATGGTGGCGGCGTACCGCTCCTTCAGCTCGGCATCCGGGTAGCACTCTCCGTACAGCCCGCCGAGGGCATCGGGTCGGATGCTGCGCAGCGCGGACAGGAAGACGCCGAACCCCTCGGCGATGTCGCACAGGGTGCAACCCGTGTCCGGCACGGCGGGCGTCTCCAGTCTTCGCGCGATCGCGTCCAGCGCGAGCGCGGCCCGATTCGGCCAGCGCCGGTAGAGCGCCGGCCGAGAGGTGGCGGCGCGGCGCGCGACGGCGTCGAGCGACAGGGCGGCGTACCCGTGCTCGTTCAGGAGGGCGAACGCGGCATCCAGCAGCGCGTCGTCGATCTGGCGGTCGCGGGGCCGGCCGGCCGTCGCCCGCGATGGGCTTTCCTCTGCCTGGGACACGGAGTCACTCTACCGCCGAACGAAGCGTTACGTTACAGTACGTAATCAAACGGATGCTGACAGGAGAAGCCCTATGAACACCACCGTGCCCGCCGTCACCCGGGCGACCCGCCGCGAGTGGTTCGGGCTCGCGCTGCTGGTCGTTCCGATGCTGCTGCTGTCCATCGATCTGACCGTGCTGTTCTTCGCGCTGCCCGCGATCAGCAGCGACCTGAACCCGACTGCCTCGCAGTCGCTGTGGATCGTGCACGCGTACGGGTTCCTCGTCGCGGGCTTCCTCGTGACGATGGGAAGACTCGGCGACCGATTCGGGCCCCGGCGTCTGCTGCTCATCGGTGCGACGGCGTTCGGCGCGCTGTCCGCCGCGGCCGCCTTCGCACCCAGCGCCGAGTTCCTCATCGGCGCTCGCGCGCTGATGGGCGTCGCCGGCGCGACCCTCATGCCGTCGCTGTTCTCCCTGCTGAGGGTGATGTTCGCCGATGACGGCCAGCGGCGCACCGCGATCGCCGTGATGATGAGCGCCTTCAGCGTCGGCGGGCTGATCGGACCGCTCGTCGGCGGCGTGCTGCTGGAGTGGTTCGAATGGGGCGCGGTCTTCCTCGTCAACGTGCCGGCGGTGCTGGTCCTGGTCGTCCTGGGGCGCGCCGTCCTGCCCGAACGCGAGGAGCGCAACCGCGGATCGATCGACCTGCTCAGCATCCTGCTGTCGTCCGCCGGCATCCTCGCGGTCGTCTCCGGGCTGCAGGAGCTCGCGACCGCCGCGTCGCACTCGCCGGGATCCGTCGCCGTCAACGCCGCGATCGCGGCGGCGGGGGTCGTGCTGATCGCGCTGTTCGTCCGCCGGCAGCGGAGGCTGAGCGATCCGCTGCTGGACATCAGTATCGTGACCGAGCGGCGCGTCGCCTCGGCGCTCATCACGCTGGTCCTGACGCTGCTGGCCGTCGTCGGGACCTTCTTCCTGTTCGCGCAGCATCTGCAGTGGGTCATCGGCCTCAGTGCTCTGGAAGCCGGGATATGGACCCTGCCCTATGTCGCGGTCAACATCGCGGGTGCGCTTCTGGCTCCGACGCTCGCGCGGATCTGGAGTGCTCGCACCGCCGTCGTCGCGGGACTCGTGACAGCGGTCGCGGGCATGTCGGTGCTGTTCGCGATTCTCGGGCCCGAGGCGCCCGCCGTCTGGATCGTCGCGGCCATGGCGGTCACCGGGCTCGGACAGGGCGTGGTCAACCCTCTGGTCAGCGATCTGATCATCTCCAGCGCGCCGATCGCGAAGACCGGATCGTCCGCATCCGTGCAGGAGGTCGCCGGCGAACTCGGATCGGCCTTCGGGATCGCGGCGGCCGGTGCGATCGGCACGCTCGCGTACCGCGCATCGCTGGTTGCGACACTTCCCGGCGATGTGGATTCGGTCGTCGCCGAGCGGGCAGGGGAAGGACTCGCCGCCGGTGTCGATGCGGCCGCGGCATCCGTCTCGCTGCTGGACGTCGTGCACGCGGCCGGTGCGGCGCAGTTCCGCACCGTGGCAGGGGTGGCCGTCGTCCTGCTCCTCGGGGCGGTCATCGCTGCGATCGGGATGCGGCGACAGCCCTGAGCCGACCGGGCTGCGCCGGATGCCGAGCTCAGCGGATCTCGAACTGCTTGGCGTGCGCCGCCCAGCCGGACTCGGCAGGGAGGGCGCGCAGCCACCTGTTGGTGACGGCCAGCACGACCGAGACCGCGCACAGCGCCGCCGCGAACAGGATCGTGTTCGTCCGGCCCACGAGGGTGAGCCCGAAACCGGCGATGAGCGGGGCGAGGGGCATCGCTCCCATGCCCAGGACCCCCGCGGCGCTGTTCGCCCTGCCCAGCAGCTCGGTGGGAGTCGCGACCATGAAGTAGCCCATCATCGACGCGTTCAGCGCCGGGAGCAGGAACACCGACGCCCCCAGCACCGCTGCCATCCACCACGGGTTCTCCACGATCGAGACCACGGCGGCGCCGATCGTGACGGCGGCGAGTCCGACGATCGTCAGCGTGCCCGCCTTGACGCGGGGCACGAGCATCGGGGCCACGAGCGCGCCCGCGAGCATGACCGCGCCCAGGATCGCCGACAGCGTGCCGATCGTGAGCTCGGAGTACCCGGCCTGCTGCAGTCCGTAGATCACCGTCGTGATCGCGGCGTTGAAGCCGAGGTTCACGATCGTGATGATCAGCAGCACGCCGCTGAGATCAGGGCGGGAGAACAGCCAGGCGAATCCCGTGCGGATCTCGTTCCAGGCGTTCGCCTTCGGGGGAGCGGTGGACGCGCTCGCCGCGGCAGTACCGGGTACGGCCGTCGCCGGTTCTGCCTGTTCCGAGACGACGCGCCCGGCCGCGGACACGCCATCCGGGACCGACCCCTCGAGCACGGCGGCGGCCTCCACGGCGTCCACTCCGCCGTGGGGGAGCGTCGCGCCTGGCACGGCGGCGCCCTCGAGCAGCGCGTCGCGGTCCGCCGCGGCATCCGACGGACGATCCCGGATGCCGGCACGCCGGGCCGAACGCCGCAGCATCCAGGCCGTGGCGCCGGCGAGGACATAGCCGAGAGTCATGACGACGCCGACGAGCCAGGCGCCGACGCCGAGCAGAAGGCCGCCGAGCGGTCCGCTGGCCAGCTGAAGCGCGGCGTCCCTGCCCTGGTTGGCGGCCTGGGCGCGGCCCATCGTCTCGTCCGGGACGATCTCCTTCAGTGCGCTCTCGCTCGCCGGTTCGAACAGCCCCGCGCGGATCATGAGCAGCACCTCGATGACGAGGATCGTCCCGAACGTGAGCGCGTCGCCGACGGAAAGCAGGGTGAAGCCTGCCGCGAGGATCGTCGCGACTCCGGCGCCGACGAGCATGAGCGCGATCCGACCGTGGCGGTCGGCGAGCACTCCGCCGTAGAGCGTGGTGATCAGGCGGACGACCATGCCGACACCGCCCACGATCCCTGCCTGCGCAGGGTCGTTCGTCACGGCCAGCGTGATGAGGGGGATCGCGAAGCCGACGAGCGCAGTCGCGAGACCCTTGCTCGTGTCGCTCACGAGCCACAGCACATAGCGGGTGTTGCTCCAGAGGCTCGCGGGCGTCGTCGTGGTGGTCATGCGTTCAGAGTAGATCCGCAAGAAGAGTTGCGCAAGTACTATTGCGCAAGTTTTGGTGTGAGTATGATCGGTGCATGGCGCAGAAGGCGGAGGATCCGGAGGTGCGTCCGGACCGGACGATGACCACGGCGATGCTCAAGGCGTTCGCCAATCCGCTGCGCCGCCGGATCATGAGGGTGCTCGCGCGGCGCGAGTTCGTCCGCGCCGCCGACATCGCCGAGGACCTCGGCGAGCCCGCCAACAAGATCAGCTTCCACCTGCGGGTGCTCGCGGATGCCGGCATCATCGTCGAGGCGCCCGAGCAGGCGCGCGACGGCCGGGACCGCGTCTGGACCCCCATCCGGGACTCGCTGAGCATCGGAGTGGGCGCCGACGCCGAGGAGATCGAACTCGGAAACACCGTGATCGCGGCGATCGCCGAGGATCACACCGAGCTCGTGCGGCGCGTCGTCGCTCACTCCGTCGCGACCGCAGGTGATCCCGATCCTGGAACGCACGCAACGCTCATGGTCAGCAATCTGCACCTGACCGAGGCCGAGTTCGGGGTCCTCCGCGATGCGCTCTCGCGCCTCATCCACGAGGCGGAGCGATCGCACGATCGCTCCGATCCGGACTCGCGGATGTGGCAGATCGACATCGTCGCCGCGGACGACGCGATCTGACGGACGGATGCCGCGGCATCCCTGCCTCTACCGGAATCGCAACTGACCCCGTCTTGCCGACGAGACCTCTCGCTGTTCGCGTGAACAACGAGAGGTCTCGTAAACAGGACGGGGTCTCGACGACTTGCGGATCGTGACGACCTACGGGATCGTCCGGCGGAACGCGAAGAACGACACCACCGAGAGCACCGCGACGGCGACCAGACCCCAGAGGGCCAGGCCCACGGCGCCGAGGGTCAGGATGCCCTCCCAGACCTGCCCCCACAGCTCGAGACGGGTGACGAGGAAGACCAGCCCCACCAGCACGAGCGCGATCGCGAAGCTGGCGATGAGCAGCACCATCTGACCCCAGCTCTTGTAGA
The DNA here is from genome assembly GCF_058349845.2 of Microbacterium cucumeris. Lineage (NCBI taxonomy): Bacteria > Bacillati > Actinomycetota > Actinomycetes > Micrococcales > Microbacteriaceae > Microbacterium > Microbacterium cucumeris. Next base: position 301,936 of record NZ_JBYRIZ020000003.1, on the reverse strand, counting down.
TCGTCGCCCCGGTGAAACCGATCACGAAGAAGAACAGCGCGAGCGTGAAGTAGACGACGAACGCTCCGAGCGGGCCCGCCTCCCACAGCCAGGGCAGGTAGAAGACATAGCCGTTGACGCCGTACCCGTTCGTCAGCATCTCGATGCCGCCGCCGATCAGGAACAGGATGCCCATCAGGGCGCTGCCGAGGATCGCGGTGAGCAGCGTCCCGAGGAAGAACTCCCGGCGCGTGATGCTCATCGCCTGCGAGAACGGGAAGGTGAGGGTCATCGCCGACATCCCGATCGCGAAGAAGTACCACAGCGGGGCCTGCCCGCCCCCGCCGTACTTGGGCTCGTCGACGGGGATCATCGCGTAGATGAGCACCGAGATGAGCACCGCGGCGCCCAGGATCATCAGGGGGTACCAGATGAAGGTGCCCTTGTTGATCAGCTGGAGCCGGATGACGTTGAGTGTGCGTCGCATCAGTGGACCTCCTCCGCCGCGGCGGCTTTCTGGGTGAGTCGGACGACGAGCTGCTGCAGGGAGACCGGTGCGAGATCGAGTCCGGATGCCGTGAGCTCGGCGCGCTCGTCGTCGGACAGTGCCCCGAGCGCCGTGACCGACGCGACGCGTCCCAGCGCCTCGCGGTGCAGGATGTCGCGCCCGGCGGCCCAGGCGTCCACCTCGGCGGCGTTGCCGATCACGGTGACCGCGCGGTCGCGTACGGCGTCCGTATCCTCGTTCAGCAGGATCTGCCCGTTGTCGATGACGATCACCTTCTCGATGAGGTTGGAGACCTCGTCGATGAGGTGCGAGGACAGGATGATCGTCCGCGGATGTGCGGAGTAGTCCTCGACGAGGCGGTCGTAGAAGATCTGCCGGGCCACCGCGTCGAGCCCGAGATACGGCTCGTCGAAGAACGTGATCTCGGCGCGCGAGGCGAGTCCGATGATGACGCCGACCGCGGAGAGCTGGCCGCGGGAGAGCTTCTTGATGGTCTGCTTCATCGGCAGCTGGAACTCCGCGATGAGCGCGTCGGCGAACTCCTGGTCCCAGTTCGGGAAGAACAGGCTCGCCGCCGTGAAGGCGTGCTTGGGATACGCGTCGTCGGGGTACTTCTGGCTCTCCCGGACGAAGCAGATCCGGCTGAGCACGTGCGCGTTCTCGTACGGGTGTTCGCCGAACACGCGTACGGTCCCGGAGGACTCGAAGTTCTGCGCGGTGAGGATGGACATCAGCGTGGTCTTGCCGGCGCCGTTGCGGCCGAGGAGGCCGTAGATGGCGCCGCCTTCGATCGCGAGCGACACGTTGTCGAGCGCGCGCTTGTCCTTGTAGCGCTTGGTGAGGTTCTGCACCTCGATGACGGCGGTCATGCGCGGGTGTTCCCTTCTGCGGTGGCGGATGCTGCCGCGCGTTCGCGCAGCAGGGCGGTGAGGTCCTCCGCGCCGAGCCCGAGCGTGCGGGCCTCGGCGAGGAGCGGGTCGATGTAGCGGTCGGCGAAGGCGGCGCGGCGCTCGCCGAGGAGGTGGTCGCGGGCGCCGGCGGTGACGAACATGCCGATGCCGCGCCGCTTGTACAGCACGCCCTTGTCGGTGAGCATGGCGACTCCCTTGGCTGCGGTGGCGGGATTGATCCGGAAGAAGGCGGCGAGCTCGTTGGTGGAGGGCGCCTTGGTCTCCTCCTCCAGCGATCCGTCGACGATCGAGTCCTCGATCTGCTCGGCGATCTGGAGGAAGAGCGCTTTGCCTTCTTCGATCACGATGCCTCCGCGGTTGGTCGGTTAGTTACTCGACTAAGTAACCATACAACCCAAGGCGTGTCAACCCCGGCATCGAGGAAGCGGGTCCAGCGCCTCATGGCGCCGGACCCGCTTCGTCGGCCGTCAGCCCCGGAGGTCGCGGAGGCGCAGCGCCACCGCGGATGCCGCGCACAGCGCGAGAGCGAGGCCCCACGTCAGCGCCAGGCCGCCCGCGTGCACGCCGTCGGCGAGGGGCGGCTGGTGGTAGACCCAGGCGTAGGGGGACAGCGCGTTCAGCCACTCCAGATCATCCGACTGCTTGGCGAGGGCCTGCAGGATGTACCCCAGGACGGCGATGCCTGCTCCCGCCCCGGTCGCCCACGCGCGCCGGCCGGCGGCGGCGCCGGCGAACAGGGCGGCGGATCCGGTGAGGAACGCGAGCCCGGTCAGCGCGGCGACGGCGCCCACGAGGTGCGGTGCTTCGAGCTCCAGTTCGGCCGTGCTGTTGAGCCCCCAGATGACGAGGCCTGAGAAACCGCCGAGCCAGGCGAGCCGCACCAGCACCGAGAGGGCCGACTCCAGGGCGTACTGCCCACGTCCGATGCCGTGCGCGAGATCCAGTTCGAGACGGCCGTTCTCCTCGGACCCGGCGATCGCGGCGGAGCCCCAGATGACGGCGGCGATCGTCAGCAGCAGGAACCCCATGAGTCCGAAGAACGTGCTCTGGGCATACCCCGCTCCGCTGGAGATCTGGTCGTACCCCAGCGTCTCGACGAGCTCCTTCGGAAGGGCCGAGATGATCTCCTCCAGCTGCCCGTCGCCGCCCAGGCTCGGGTACAGCGGCAGGTAGAGGAACAGGACGGCGGCCAGGCCGATCGTCCAGCCGAGGACGCCGCGCCACGACTCCCGGACGCTGCGCCGGAAGACCGGAAGGAAGCTGTCACGCATCGCGTCCTCCCCTCATGGCGCGCCGCGCTCGTCGCGTCGCCGGCTCGGCCGGCGGGCGCTCCATCGATGCCGTCGCCGCGGCGGGATCGATGGCGACCGCATCCGAACCGTACAGTCGCAGCACCGACTCCTCGAGGTCGGGTTCCTCCACGGTGAGGCCGTGCACCGGATGGCGCGCGAGCTCCTTCACGAACGGATCGATCGCTCCCTCGATCGTGGCGGACAGCCGCACGCCGCCGTCGTCGGGGGAGACCTCGAGCGCTTCGATCCCGGGGATCCGCTCGAAGACGGCACGGATGGCCGCGGCATCCACCCCGCCGAGTCCGGCGCGGACGCGGCGGATCGAGCCGAGTCGCAGCGACGCGACGTCCCCGTCCGCCACCACCCGTCCGTTCGCGAGGACGGCGACCTCGTCGGCCGTCTGCTGGATCTCGCTCAGGACGTGCGAGCTGAGCAGCACGGTCTGGCCGGCATCCCTCGCCTCGCGGACCATCTGCAGGAACTCGCGCTGCACGAGCGGGTCGAGTCCGCTCGTCGGCTCGTCGAGGATCAGGAGCTCGGGCTCGTGCATGAAGGCCTGGATGAGCCCGAGCTTCTGCTTGTTCCCCTTGGACAGCGATCGCACCGGCCGGTCGAGATCGACACCGAGCCGCTCCGCGATCTCGTGTCCGCGCTGCCTGGTAGCCGCGTTGTCCGCGCGCGACCCGGACACCTCTCCGTAGAACCCGAGGAGACGGCGCCCCGTCACACGCCCGTCCAGGCGCAGCTCGCCGGGTACGTAGCCGATCCGCCGGCGCAGCGCGGTTCCCGCATGACGAGGGTCCTCGCCGAGCACCCGCACGGAGCCCGACGAGGGGCGGATGATGTCGACGAGCGTGCGCAGGGTCGTCGTCTTACCGGCACCGTTCGGCCCGATCAGCCCGAACACGGTGCCGGGGCGCACACGCAGATCGAGCGAGTGCAGTGCGATGCGGTGGCCGTAGCGCTTGTGCAGCCCGCGGGTCTCGATGATGTCGGTCATGGCCGCTCCTCCGCGTTCTCGGATGCCTCGGCATCCGCCTTCTCCGCCTCGAGCGCGCTGCGCGCGCCCTCGAGGAAGGCGTCCGTGGCGTAGATGCCGTGCGTCAGCAGCTCGAGCGTCGGGACCGTGGTGCGCCGGAGTCCTTCGGCGCTCAGCTGGTCCTCACCGAGGACGCGCGCGATCTGGCCGCGCATGATGACGGGGCCCAGGCCGATGAGGGTCAGCAGGAGCGTGGTCATCTCGGGGTCGCTGGTGGGTTCGAGCAGGCCTGCCGCACGCTGCTCGTCCAGCACGGACCGGGTGGCGGCGAGGATGCTGTCGAACAGTCTGTCCGACGCGGCCGAGCCGTCGCGGAGCATGTGCCCGAGGTAGTCGATGTAGGCGCCGTACTGCTCGAGATCGTTCAGTGCGGCGCGGATGCGATCCTGCATGGGGGCCGAGATGAGGTCGTGCTTCTCGTCCATGAACGCTGCGACCACGTAGTCGTCGCACGCTTCGCGCAGAGCCGTGCGATCGCCGAAGTGGTGCACGATCAGGGCGGGACTGACCCCGGCTTCGCGCGCGATGGCGCGCAGGCTCGTTGCGTCGAACCCGTCGCGGGCGAAGGCAGCGATCGCGGTGTCGCGGATGCGCGCTCGGGCGGTGAGATCCTCGGATGCTGAACGCATGTACAGCAGACTAAACAGTTGTTCAGTCGCCGTCAAGGCTCAGCGGTAGAAGCCCTCGCGCAGATCGATGCCGTACTCCACCCAGGCCTTGAGTGCCGCGAGCATGCCCGTCCAGCCCTCGCAGTTGCCGAACGCCGCCTTCGCGCCGTCCTCGGTCGGGCGCCAGGAGCGTTCCGTGATCGTCACGAGCGTCCGGGTGCCGTCGTCGATCGATGCGAACTCGAAGGTGGTCGTCGTCGTGCCGGACTCGGCGGTGGTGTTCTCGCCCTCCCATTCGATGACGATGCGCTCCGGCGCCACGGCTTCGACCACCGTGACGGGGAAGCGTCCGGGGAAGTCGGCGAAGTCCCACGAGACCTCGGCTCCAGCCTCCAGGCGCCCGCGAGCGCCTCCGGTCGTGAAGTAGCGCGACAGTTGCGCCGGATCGACGACCGCCTCATAGGTCTCGGCGATCGGCTTGGAGATGCGCCCCGATACCGTGAAGGACAGTTCAGTGAGGTCTTCGGTGTCTGACATGTTGTAAGATTACAACATGAATTCGGATGAGGCCAGAGGCGACGACGATCTTGTCTTCAAGGCTCTGGCCGCGCCGATCCGGCGTCGAATGCTCGATGCACTGCGGCTCTCCCCGCGCACGACCGGTCAGTTGTGCGCGCAGTTCCCCGAGCTCGACCGCACCACGGTGCTGCAGCATCTGCGGGTGCTCGAGCGGGCCGAACTCGTGATCGGTCGGAAGGTCGGGCGCGAGCGTCACTTGACGCTCGCCCCGTTGCCGATCAAGCGCATCTTCGATCGCTGGATCGGGGACTACGCGCGGGCCGCCGTCGAACTGCTCGACGACCTGGACGCCTAGGGTGGGTTCGTGCCCGAGTTCCCGTACGACCGGCTGAGCCGGTCTCCCGACGTGGAGGCGCCGAACCTGCAGGCGCACGACGCCACCGATCCGCTGCTCGTCGAGCGCGGGATCGAGCTCGCCACGGAGCGCGGACTGACCGGTTCTCAGCTCGCCGTGATCGGCGACGGCTACGGGGCGATCACGCTGGCTCTGCTGGATGCCGGCTTCGACGGTGTCCGCGTCCATCAGGACCTGGCGACCGGACGGCGCGCACTCGCGCGCAACGCCCTCGCCCTCGGGCTCGCGGGCTGCGTGCCGCACGAACTGGACGACGCGCTGCTGACGGGAGCGCGGCTCGTTCTGCTGCAGCTGCCCAAAGCGCTGGCCGAGCTCGAGGAGATCGCGGATGCCGTGGCGAGGTGGGCAGCGGACGATGTCGTGCTCGTCGCCGGCGGCCGGGTCAAGCACATGACTCTCGCCCAGAACGAGGTGCTCGCAGGCTCCTTCGCGCAGGTGCAGCCGCAACGGGCCCAGCGGAAGTCGCGGCTCATCGTCGCCGCGCATCCGCGTCCCGTGCCGGAACGTCCGCCGTACCCGGTCCGCCACGAGCATCCCGACTTCGGGCTGACCCTCGTCGCGCACGGAGGGGCCTTCGCCGGGGCGCGCATCGACATCGGAACCCGAGTGCTGCTCGACGTCCTGGCCGAGCGCAGTCCGCAAGAGACGAACGGGACCAGGAACCGGACCGTCGTCGATCTGGGGTGCGGAACCGGCGCCCTCGCAGCGGCCTGGGCCCTCGCCCATCCCGACGACCGCGTCATCGCGACCGATCGCTCGGCGGCGGCCGCGGCATCCGCCCGGAAGACGTTGACCGCGAACGGACTCGGCGACCGAGTCGCTGTGGTGCACGACGACGCCGCGTCGGAGATCCCGGATGCCACTGCGGATGTCGTCCTGCTGAACCCGCCGTTCCACCTCGGGACGAGCGTCCACACCGCAGCCGCGTCGCGCCTGTTCGAAGCCGCGGCGCGCATCCTCCGCCCCGGCGGCGAGCTGTGGACCGTGTACAACTCGAGCCTGGGGTACAAGGGGGAACTGACCCGCCTGATCGGGCCGTCCCAGCAGGTCCGCCGCACCCCGAAGTTCACGGTGGCCCGCAGCATCCGACGCTGATTCCCGATACGCGGATGTATCGTCTAATCCCCCGTTCAGACGCCGATTCCACGGGGTCCGACACGCCGGGATTTGGCCCTGACCGGCCATTTCGTTACGGTGGAATGCGGGCCTTGTGGCCCGAAGACCAGTCCGCGGCCGCGTCCTTCTTTCGAATCGCTGTGCTACCGAAGAGGCGTGGGCGTACGGTCGATGTTCTTTTGCGGGGGATCCGAAATCCGCCGTCCGTGCCGCCAGTGCAGCGTCGTCGAAACGGCCTTGTGAACATCACCCGGGCGTAACCGAAGCGGCCTCACCGCGACCCTGGAACGGTGAGCCGCGGGGGAAACGTGACCGAAACCGCACTTGTTGCGCGCCATCTCTTCAAGGTGTTCGGACGGAACCCGAACCAAGCCGTCCGCCGCCTGAAGGCCGGCGAATCCCGCACCGACGTCCTCGACGCCGGGACGGCCGCCGTCATCGACGCGAGCTTCACCGTCAACCGAGGCGAGATCTTCGTCATCATGGGACTGTCGGGTTCCGGCAAGTCCACCATCATCCGCATGCTGAACGGTCTGCATGACGCGACCGACGGCACCGTCATCGTGGGCGGCGACCAGATCACCGATGTGCCTGCTGCCCGCCTGCGCGAGATCCGTCGCGACAACGTCTCGATGGTGTTCCAGCATTTCGCGCTGCTGCCGCATCGCACCGTCGCCGCGAACGTCGCCTATCCGCTCGAGCTGAAGGGCGTTCCCAAGGCCGAGCGCCTGGCCAAGGCCGAAGAGGTGCTGGCCATGGTCGGGCTGGCCGGCTGGGGCGACAAGCTGCCCTCCGAGCTGTCCGGCGGGATGCAGCAGCGCGTCGGCATCGCCCGAGCGCTCGCCGCGGACACCGACATCCTGCTCATGGACGAGGCGTTCAGCGCGCTCGACCCGCTGATCCGCCGCGAGATGCAGGAGCAGCTGCTCGAGCTCCAGCAGAAGCTGCAGAAGACCATCGTCTTCATCACGCACGATCTCAACGAGGCCATGTTCCTGGGCGACCGGATCGCGGTCATGCGCGACGGCCGCATCGTCCAGATCGGCACGCCGGAAGACATCCTCACCGATCCTGCGAACGACTACGTCGAGCAGTTCGTGCAGGACGTCGACCGCGCTCGCGTGCTGACCGCGGCGAACGTCATGGAGCGGCCGCGTCCCGTCGTCGCCGAGTCCGCCGGCCCGCGCACCGCACTGCGCCAGATGCGCGACGCCTACATGTCGGCCGCATACGTCACGGGTCGCGATCGCAAGCTCATCGGCATCGTCACCGACCGCGACGCGGTCAAGATGATCCGCAAGGGGGACTCGCAGCTGGCCTCCATCGTGAAGCCGGTCCCGCAGAGCGTGTCCGAGGACGAGATCCTCATGAACCTGTTCGTCCCCGCTGTGGAGTCTCCGCTGCCGCTGGCAGTGACGGACGCCGCAGGGCGCCTCGTCGGCGTCATCCCGCGCGTCACGCTGCTCGCCGCCCTCGGCCCCGGCCCCGGTGCGACCGAGGAGATCACCCTGCCGCACCTGCCGGTTCCGCAGGCCGAGATCGACGCGGTGCTCCAGGAGGGCTTCGCCGCGGATGCCGCCGCGCCGGTGGCATCCGCGACCGAGAAGGAGGTGCTGTGATGGAGAGCTTCCGCATCCCGCTCGGCGAGTGGGTCTCGGCCGTCGTCGACTGGATCAAGGACAACCTCGCGGGTCTGCTCGACGTCATCTCGTTCGTCGTCCGCTTCCTCGTGGACGGCCTCACGGACATCCTGGTCGGCACGCCGTTCCCGATCATGATCGCGATCTTCGCGCTCATCGCGTGGCTCGTGCGGTCCTGGCAGATGGCGGTCGGAACGGTCATCTCGTTCCTGCTGATCGTCTCGATGGGGCTGTGGGAGCTGGCCATGCAGACGCTCGCGCTGGTCCTCGTCTCGGCGCTCGTGGCGATCGCCATCGCCGTCCCGCTGGGCATCTGGTCGGCGCGCAACGACACCGTCCGTCTCATCCTCAAGCCCGTCCTGGACTTCATGCAGACGATGCCGGCGATGGTCTACCTGATCCCGGCGATCGTGTTCTTCAGCATCGGCGTCGTTCCGGGCCTGGTCGCGACCGTCATCTTCGCGCTGCCCCCTGGCGTCCGGCTCACCGAGCTCGGCATCCGCGGGGTCGACTCCGAGACCGTGGAGGCCGGTCAGGCGTTCGGCGCGAAGCCGGGACAGATCCTGCGGGGCATCCAGCTGCCGCTCGCGATGCCGTCGATCATGGCCGGCGTCAACCAGATCATCATGCTCTCGCTGTCGATGGTCGTCATCGCCGGCATGGCAGGCGCCGACGGACTCGGCAAGGAGGTCGTCCTGGCGATCTCGACCGTCGACACGGCCAAGGGCGTGGAGGCCGGACTCGGCGTCGTGCTGGTGGCCGTCTACCTCGACCGGGTCACGGCCGCGCTCGGCACGCCGAACGAGTACGGCTCGTCGTTGCTGAGCGTGCTCGCCCGCAGCAGGGCGCAGCGCAACCAGGCATCGTCTGCCGCGGCGTCCGCCCTGGCCTGACGCACTACTCACCTGAACCCATACGGAACGCATCACAGCATACGAAAGGAAGCACCATGAAGAACACCCGGCACATCACAGCCATCACAGCACTTGGAGTCACCGCATCCCTCGCCCTCGCGGGCTGCGCGACGGGGGCCGGCGGAGACGGCGGCGAAGGCTCCGCCGACGGAGACAAGGGCACCATCACTCTCGGGTTCCTGCCCGCGTGGACCGACGGTCTGAGCATGGCGTACCTGCTCCAGGACCAGTTCGAGAAGCTCGGTTACACGGTCGAGCTCGAAGAGCTCACCGAGGCGGGCCCGCTGTACACCGGCCTCGCCCAGGGCGACGTCGACATGTACCCGTCGGCCTGGCCCGAGGTCACGCATGCCTCCTACATGGAGCAGTACGGCGACGATCTCGAGGACCTGGGCGCCTACTACGACAACGCCGTCCTGACGATCGCGGTCCCGAGCTACACCGAGATCGACTCGATCGCGGAGCTCAAGGGCAACGCCGACATGTTCGACGGCAAGATCATCGGCATCGAGCCGGGTGCGGGGCTGACCAAGCAGACGCAGGAGTCCATGATCCCGACCTACGGCCTCGAGGGGGAGTACACCCTTCAGACGTCGTCGACGGCCGCCATGCTGACGGTGCTGGGCGAGGCGATCGACAACAAGGAGGACGTCGTCGTCACGCTGTGGAAGCCGTTCTGGGCGAACAGCTCTTACGACGTCAAGACGCTCGAGGATCCGGAAGGCGCCATGGGCACCCCCGAGACCCTGAACTTCATCGGTCACAAGGGCTTCGCCGAGGAGTTCCCGGAGGCCGCGGAGCTCGTCGAGCAGATCAAGCTCGACGACGCGCAGTACGGTGCGCTCGAGAACCTCGTCGTGAACGAGTACGGCGAGGGCGAGGAAGCCGAGGCGGTCGACGCCTGGCTCGAGGAGAACGGCGACCAGTTCGACTGGGTCGTCACCGAGTGATCCACGCCTGAGGAAAGGGGGCGTCGCAGCGTCTGCTGCGGCGCCCCTTTTCTCATCGCGCCCGCAGGAACGACATACGACACGGAAGACACATACGGAACATGACGAAGCGCACGCACATCACCGCCGGCATCCTCGTTCTCGGGATGGGCGCCACTCTGGCGCTGACCGGTTGCACGAACGACTCGGCCGGGGCATCGGGAGATTCGGACAAGGGCACCATCACGATCGGCTTCCTGCCGTCGTGGACGGATGCCGTCAACAACGCGTACCTGCTGGAGGACCAGCTCACCAAGCTCGGCTACGACGTGGAGCTGGAGACGCTCACGGAGCCCGGCATGCTCTACACCGCGCTCGCCCAGGGGGACGTCGACATCTATCCGTCGGCCTGGCCGGAGATCTCGCAGAAGGCGTTCATGGAGAAGTACGGCGACGATCTGGAAGATCTCGGCACTTACTACGAGGGTGCACAGGGGTTCCTCGCGGTTCCCGACTACGTGGACGACATCGACTCGGTCGAGGACCTCAAAGGGCAGGCGGACCGATTCGACGGCAGGATCTATACGATCGAACCCGGGTCGGGAACGGCGACGATGGCGGCGGAGAAGCTCTTCCCCGCGCACCGGCTCGGCGACGAGTACAGCCTGACCTCCTCGTCGCTCGCGGCCATGCTGACGGTGGTGGACGATGCCGTCCAGTCGCAGGAGGATGTCGTCGTCACGCTCTGGAAGCCGTTCTGGGCGATCGACGCCTATGGCCTGAAGGAACTCGATGACCCGCTGAACGGGATGGGCGACCCGGAGGGTCTGCATTTCCTCGGCCACAAGGGCTTCTCCGAGGAGTTCCCGGAGGCCGCGGAGCTGATCGGGCAAATCACCCTCGACGACGCGCAGTACGGCTCGCTCGAGAACCTGGTCGTGAACGAGTTCGGTTCCGGTCAGGAGCCCGAGGCGGTCGACGCATGGCTCGAGGAGAACGGCGACCAGCTCGACTGGGCCGTGACCGAGTGACTTCCCCGCAGCATCCCGATCTCATGGACAAGGAAACGAAAATGACCGGACGCACACGTCCCATCCTCGGCATCCTGGCCCTGGGCGCGGGGGGCGCCCTGGCGCTGACCGCGTGCTCATCCGGAGGTGACCCCGGGACAGCACCGCAGACCGACGAGAAGGGCACGATCACCGTCGGCTACCTGCCGGCCTGGACGGATTCGCTCAGTATGAGCTTCCTGCTGAAGGACCAGCTGGAGAAGCAGGGCTACACCGTGGAGCTCACCACGCTCACCGAGGCCGGGCCTCTGTACACGGGGCTGTCCGAAGGGGACATCGACATCTATCCGTCGGCGTGGATCGACGTCGCACAGGCCGGGTACTGGGAGAGATACGAGTCCGATCTCGAGGATCTCGGCACGTACTACGACCAGGCGAGTGGCATGCTCGCGGTCCCCTCCTACGTCGAACTGGATTCGATCGCCGATCTGCGCGGACAGGCAGATCGCTTCGATGGCAAGATCTACACGATCGAGCCGGGTTCGGGGGCGGCGACGTACGCCCAGGAGTCCCTGCTGCCCTCCTACGGCCTCGACGACGAGTACGAACTGGTCACGTCGTCCACGCCGGCCATGCTGACGGTGCTGGAGGACGCGATCCGGAACCAGGAGGACATCGTCGTCACGCTGTGGAAGCCCTACTGGGTGAACGACGTCTTCGACATCAAGGAGTTGGAGGACACCGAGGACGGGTACGGCGATCCCGAGGGGCTGCATTTCGTCGGCCACAAGGGATTCTCCGAGGAGTTCCCGGAGGCCGCGGAGCTGATCGGGCGGATCACCCTCGACGACGCGCAGTACGGCTCGCTCGAGAACCTGGTCGTGAACGAGTTCGGTTCGGGTCAGGAGCCCGAGGCGGTCGACGCATGGCTCGAGGAGAACGGCGACCAGCTCGACTGGGTCGTGACTGAGTGATCCACATCTGAAGGGTCTGGGGCGTCGCAGCGCCCGCGGCGGCGCCCCATTCTCATCGGCCGAGGAGTTCAGCCAGCATCGGCAGCTGAGCAGGATCCTCCAGCGCGGAACCGACGGCCACGACTCGAGCGCCCGAGTGCAGATACTCGCCGGCGTTGGCAGCGCTCATGCCGCCGGTGGCGACGAAACGCGCCTGGGGAAAGGGGCCGCGCATGGCGCTCAGCCAGGATGCCCCGAGCACCGAGGCAGGGAAGGCCTTCAGCCAGGTGAGCCCCGCCTTCATGGCGAGCTGCACCTCGCTGGCCGTTGCGACGCCGGGCATGCTGAGCAGCCCGGCGTCATGCGATGCGCGGACGACCTCGAGATCGAAGCCAGGGCTGACGGTGAACGAAGCGCCCGCGGACGCCGCCTGGGCGACATGCTCGGCGGACACGACCGTGCCGGCGCCGACGAGCTTGCCGCGTTCCTTCGCCGCGGCGGCGACCACGCGCAGCGCCTCGATGTCTTCGTCGGTCTGAATCGGCAGCTCGACCACGTCGATGCCGAGGTCCCACGCCGTCGTCGACACCGCGAGGCTTCTCTCCGGGCCCATGCCGCGGAGGATCGCCATCAGCGGCGCGCCGCCGAACAGCTCGTCGAACCCGGTGTTGTCCATGAGCATCCCTTCGATGTCCCGACGACCGGAGCCGTCCGCAGGCGTCCCGGGGAAGCCTATCGCCCGACCCGGCGGGTGCGAGAGGCGTAGCCTGGCGGCATGGACGGTTTCGCGGCTGTCGACTTCCTCTTCGCGCGCGAGGTCCTGCAACGGGGCATCGCGGCGTTGTATCTCGTCGCCTTCGTCTCCACGCTGAACCAGTTCCGTCCGCTGCTGGGAGAGAACGGCCTGCTCCCCGCTCCACAGTTGCTGGAGTGGGTGGCGGCGTCGAAGAGCCGGCGCCGGATGCTGCACCCCACGCTCTTCCTCCGCCTCCGCTACACGGATCGGCGCCTCGCGGCGCTGTGCTGGGCGGGCATCGTCGTCTCGGCATCCCTCGTCCTCGGCATCCCGCAGCAGGGCCCGAGCTGGGTGCCGATGATCCTGTTCCTCGCCCTGTGGCTGGGGTACATGTCGATCACGAGCATCGGCCAGACGTTCTACTCATTCGGATGGGAGATGCTCCTGCTCGAGGCGGGGTTCCTCGCGGCGTTCCTCGGATCTGTGCACGAGCCCGTGCCGACCGTGGTCATCGTGCTGTTCTGGTGGCTGGTGTTCCGGCTCGAGTTCGGCGCGGGCATGATCAAGATCCGTGGCGGCCGCGAGTGGCGGGACCTGACCGCCCTGACGTTCCATCACGAGACCCAGCCCATGCCGGGCCCGCTCAGCCGCCAGGCTCACCTGCTGCCCCGGTGGTTCCACCAGGCCGAGGTGCTCGGCAATCACTTCGCGCAGCTCGTCGTGCCGTTCTTCCTGTTCGCCCCGATCCTGTCGTTGTTCGTCCCGGGACCGGTGCCGATCCTCGTCGGCGCGGTGGCGGCCGTCATCGTGATCGCGACCCAGCTGTGGCTGGTCCTGACCGGCAACTTCGCGTGGCTGAACTGGGCGACGATCGTGCTCGCCTTCTCGGCGATCGGGATTCCGGGTTCCGGCCCCGTCGAGCAGATCCCGCCGTACTGGGTCGTGATCACCTCGGCTGTCGGGGTGCTGTACCTCGTGCCGAGCTGGCCCGCGCTGCGCAACCTGTTCGCCCGCCGGCAGCTGATGAACGCGAGCTTCAACCGATGGCAGCTGGCGAACGCGTACGGGGCGTTCGGGACAGTCACGAAGGAGCGCATCGAGATCGTGGTCGAGGGGACGCGCGACGCGGATCCGGATGCTGCGGAGTGGGCGGAGTACGCGTTCAAGGGCAAGCCGGGAGCGGTGCGTCGCGTACCGCGGCAGTTCGCCCCGTATCACCTGCGGCTGGACTGGCTGATGTGGTTCCTGCCGCTCGGGCGCTCGCTGGACGACTGGTTCACCGCCTTCCTCGTGCGGCTGCTGGAGGCGGATGCCCCGACGCTGCGCCTGCTCGCCGACGACCCGTTCGACGGGGAGCGCCCGCGGTGGGTGCGCGCGGTGTCGTATCGCTACCGGTTCGCCTCTCGCGCCCAGCGGCGGGAGGAGGGGGTCGTGTGGGTGCGCGACCGGCGACGAGAGGTCATGGGGCCGGTGTCGCTGCGGTGATCCTCAGTGCTCGAGCCATCGTGCCAGCAGCTCCGGCTGCTGCAGCGGGATGCCGTGTCCGGCATCCCGGACGAACTCCAGCGTGCTCCCGGGCGACGAGCGGTGAAGCGCCTCTGCAGACCTCCTCATGAGAGCCTTCTCGCGAGATCCGGCGAGGATCAGCGCCTGCCCGGGGAAGGCCCTCCAGCCGTCGGGGATGGTGAAGCGGATGTTCTCGCCCACTGCGGCGACCAGGTTCGGCGTCGTCATCGCCGACGAGGTCCGCTGATAGTCGTCGAGCAACGCGGGAGGGACGAACAACTCCTTCGCCTGCAGGCGTGCGAACCATCGGAAGCGCGCCAGCCCCGATGCAGACCGTAGCAGGGCGAGCACGAGACGGGGTGCGGGGGTGGGTTCCGCTTGGGCGCTGATCACGACCACGCGGTCGACCAGGTCGGGGCGTTCCGCCGCGAGGAGCACCGCCAGCTGTGCGCCGAGGGAGAACCCGGCGACCGTGGTCGGGCCGGCCTTCTCGGTCTCGAGGATCGAGATGAGGTCGCCCACGGTGCGCTCGTGCGAGGTGTATGGCTCGTGTGCGCTCCGATCGTGGCCCGGGAGGTCGGGGATCAGCAGCCGCGTTCGAGGATCGAGGTGCTCTCGCACGGGCGTCCACATCCAGCCGGCGACGCCCCCGCCGTGCAGCAGCAGAATGCGCGGGCGCGACGGGTCTCCGTGGCGCTCGACGTGCATGTCGCCACCCTACCGCGCACATCTGCCCGCGTCGGCCGCTCAGGGCAGGCCGGTGCGCGAAGCGTCTTGGCGGCCGCTCCGCTACGGGACGATCGAATCCACATAGCCGCCGTCGACCCGCACGGCGGCTCCTGTCGTGGCGGAGGCGAGCGGCGAGGAGAGGTAGGCGACCATGTTCGCGATCTCCTCGGGTTCGATCAGCCGCTGCAGCAGAGACTGCGGGCGGTGAACCCGCATGAACTCGCGCTGAGCCTCGTCCCACGGCAGCGCCGGATCCACGAGCTCGTAGACGAAGGCCTCGACACCACCGGTGTGCGTGGGCCCGGCCAGCACGGAGTTGACCGTGACGCCGGTGCCGGCGGCATCCTTCGCGAACCCGCGCGAGACGGCGAGGAGCGCGGTCTTCGACATGCCGTAGTGGATCATCTCGGCCGGGATCACGACGGCCGAGTCACTGGCGATGTTGAGGACGCGGCCCCAGCCCCTCTCCTTCATACCCGGGAGGGTCGCGCGGATCAGGCGCACGGCGGCGAGGACGTTCACCTCGAAGTACCGTCGCCACTCGTCGTCCGGGATCTCGAGCGCGTTCTCCGAGCCGAAGATGCCGAGGTTGTTGACGAGCACGTCGACGGGGCCGGTCGCGGCGAGCACGGCATCCGCGCCCTCCGTCGTGGTCACATCACCGGGCGCGGCGACCAGCGAGCGGTCCGGGTTCTCGGCCTGGAGTTCGGCGATCACGGATGCCACCGTCGCCGCGCTGCGGCCGTTGACGGCGACGCGTGCGCCGGCATCCGCGAGAGTCGCCGCGATCGCCCGACCGATTCCCTGGGTCGAGCCTGTGACGAGGGCGGTCCTGCCTGAGAGGTCGATGCGCATGGGGGAGTCCTTTCTTCGCTGAACAGGTGCAACGCGTCACAGCCCGCCGGCATGCCCGCACCTAAGCTGATCGCATGACGAATCACACCGCCGTGATGCCCGAACTCGGACGCATCGAGCTCGTGGACCGCCCGGAGCCGACGCTCGCGCCTCGGGAGGCGCTCGTGCAGATCGAGTCGGTCGGCGTCTGCGGATCCGATGCCGCGTACTACACGGTCGGCTACATCGGCGACTGGGTCGTGGACGGACCGATCGTTCTGGGGCACGAGGCATCCGGCCAGGTCGTCGCCGTCGGAGCCGAGGTGACGCGGGTGGCCGTCGGCGACCGGGTGGCGATCGAGCCCGGAACGCCCTGCCGCGACTGCGCCGACTGTCTCGCCGGCCGGTATCACCTGTGTCCCGACCTCGTCTTCCTCGCGACCCCGCCCCACGACGGCGCGCTCACGCAGCGGCTGGCGATGGACGAGCGGAACCTTTTCCGGATGCCGGACACCATGTCCTTCGACGAGGGGGCGATGCTCGAGCCGCTGTCGGTCGGGATCTGGGCGTGCCGGCGTGCGGGATTCCAAGCAGGGGACAGCGTCCTCGTCACCGGAGCGGGGCCGGTCGGCGTGCTCGCCGCGCAGGTCGCCCGCGCCTTCGGCGCCTCGCGCGTCGTCGTGGCCGATGTGTCCGACTACCGCCTGGATCTCGCGGCATCCCTGGGGTTCGAGGTCGAGAAGGTGAGCGGCGAGACGTCGCACGAGGCGGAGTTCGACGTGCTGCTGGAATGCTCGGGAGCACCCGACGCGCTCGCGGACGGGCTGTGGCGCCTGATGAACGGCGGGCGCGCGGCCATGGTCGGGATGCCCAAGCAGTCGGTCGAGCTGCCGCTGTCCAAGCTCAACGTGCGGGAACTGTCGATCAGCCTCGTGAACCGCTACGCGCACACGTGGCCGACCGCGATGGCGCTCGTCGCCGACGGACGGGTGGATGCTGCGGCCATCGTGACGCATCACTTCCCGCTGGCCGCGACCGCCGACGCCCTGATGCTGGCGAAGACGGAACCGAAGTCGATGAAGGCGATCATCCATCCGCAGCGGTGAGCGGCGATCTCAGCGGGAGATCAGGCGCCGGGCGTTGCCGCTCGTGAGGGCGGCGAGCTCCGATGTCTCCAGCGCGGAGGCGGCGAGTTGGAGCATCGTCGCCTCCGGGGTCTGCACCGGATAGCCGCTGCCGAACACCCAGCGATCCTCCTCCTTCCCCAGCACGTCGACGATGTTCAGCGGTCCGTTGACGTGCCACAGGTCGAGGTGCACGCGCGGGAGCTCGATGTCGTCGAGATGGCGACGCGTCTGCTCCCACTCCTCGATGCGCAGCCCGCTGACCAGCATGCGGGTGTCCGGCGCCGCGCGGAGCAGTTCGGCGAGCTCCTCGGGGCGCGGATCCTCGACGGCGAGAAGCGGATGCCGAACCCTGCCGTCGTCGAGCCGCACCAGCACCTGCAGCGGCAGATCCAGCTCGGCGCACGCGATCGCGACCTCCGTCGCCGCCGGCGAGCGGTACCGGTGGAACCCGGGCGCGATCCGGACGCCTGCGGCACCGGAGGCGACGGCCCACCGGAGCTCCCGCTCCCACGTGGTCGCGGTGGGGTCGAGGACGACGAAGACGCGGAAGGGATCGTCCGCGCACGACCTCAGGGCCTGCTCGTTTCCGGCGCGGGTGCCGAAGCCGAACAGCGACGCGAGATGCGACACCCAGACCTCCGACAGTCCGTGCCGGACGGCGTACGCACGCAGGTCCCCGACCGATGCGGATGCCTCCAGACGGAAGGGCCACTGGCCCAGGTGGCAGGTGGTGTCGATCGCGCGCTCGGCGCGGAACCCGTCGAGGAGCCTGAGTGCTTCGGAGCCGATCATCCCGTCACCTCGCTCAGCCACCGTCGCGCGTTGCCGCCGAGCACGCGGTCGAGGGCTGCCGCGTCCAGACCGGCGCCCAGCACCTTGCCGACGTTCTCCGCGAGACCGGAGTGGTGCAGGTCGGATCCGAAGGCCACACGATCGGCGCCGAGACGCTCGACCGCGATGGCGACGTCGCCCGCCCCGATGATGGTGCCGGACGTGTCCACGGCGACGTTCGGAAACGGCTGGACGGCATCGATCGCCGACTCGACCTGGCCGCCCAGATGCGCCATGAGGAAGCGGACGTCCGGATGCCGCGCGGCCACGCGAGCGACATGGTCCGCGGTGCTCTCGAACGGCAGCTGACCGGTGGTCTTCCGCCACGCGTGCGTGAGCACGATGAGCCGGTGCTCTGCCGCATACTCCAGGAACGGGTCGACGAGCGGGTCATCCGCGAAGGCCGACACCCAGAGCTTGACCCCCACCATCCCGGCGTCCTCGACGCAGTGGCGCAGATCGCTCAGGGTGCGGGTGCCTCCCCGAGGGTTGACGTAGCAGTAGCCGAGAAGGCGGCCGGGGTGCCGAGCCATCTCCGCGATCATGATCGCGTTCATCTCGCGCACGTCGTCGGGACTCGGGTGATGGACGTAGGCGCCGATGTTGCTGCACACGAATCTCGTCACGCCGAGACGCTCGCCCTGCGCGAAGACGGCCGGATCGAAGCGCCCGTCGCTGAGATGCGTGTGAAGGTCGATCCCGCTCACGGGAGCGCTCCCCATGCGTGGTCCAGTCTCCGCAGCGCTTCGTCGATGTCCGCATCCGTGTGGGCGCGGTTCACGTAGACGACCGAGTACAGCGAGACCCCGGCGGCGAACGCGGCGCGGAACAGACGCGGCAGGACACTCGCATCCTCCGCCACGAACTGCGGGCACACCTCGAGTCCGGTCAGGCGCGCGGGAATGCTGCGACGCGACAGGATCTCGTTGACGCCGGCCTGCAGGCGACGTCCCGTGCGATGCAGCCTCCCGACGACGTCCTGGTCCCGGTACGCCGTCATCACGGCGATCGCGGCGGCGAGCGAGAGCGTCTCGCCGGCGTATGTGGAGCTGATCACGACCTCGCCGCAGTCGAGCGACGCGAACATCTCGCGGCGGCCGCAGTAGACGGCGAGGGGCATGCCGTTGGCGATCCCCTTGCCGAACACGGCGAGATCCGGAGCGATGCCGAAGCGCTCGGTGACGCCGCCGATCGCGATGCGGAATCCGGTCACCATCTCGTCGAAGGCCAGCAGCGCCCCGTGCTGCGTCGTGATCTCGCGCAGGTACGCGTAGAAACCCGCCGCGTCGGGGAGCGAGGGATAGTCGGCCGCCACGAGGACGACGGCGACGTCGGATCCGTGCTCCCGGAACAGCGCCGACAGGGTGTTCCGATCGTCCCACGCCACCTGGTGGTGCAGCGCCGCGACCGCCGTCGGGACGCCAGGGACCGCGTCGGCGTGCGCTCCGGGCAGCACGCGGGCGCCCGCGGCCACGCTGTTCAGCCATCCGTTGTAGCCGATCTGCACGACGCGGTCACGGCCCGTGCGGGCACGGGCGATCCGGATGACGGCGGCCAGCGCCTCGCCGCCTGTCTTCAGGAAGCGCGCGGCTTCCGCCCCGGGGACGAGATCGCAGAAGAGCTCGGCGGCGATCGTCTCCAGCGGATGCGGATGCCCGAAGAGCACGCCGTCGGCCAGCTGCTCCGTGATCGCGGCGTTCACCGCGGCATCCGCGTAGCCGAGAGTGACCGGTCCGAGCGCGTTGCGGAAGTCGATGAACTCCCGGCCGCGGTCGTCCCAGACCCGGCACCCGAGCCCGCGGACGATGACCTCCGGCTCCTCCGGCAGCAGCGTCGGAGCCTTCGAGTTCGTGCTCGAGCCGACGGGCATGACGGCGAGAGCCCGCTCCCGCCAGCTCTCCGCAGGGTTCCTGGTCGTCATCGTCCGTCTGCTCTCGCGCGGCCGTCAGCCGATGGTCACCACGGAACCGCCGTCGGCGGCCGACGCCTGCGCCGCCCTGACGATCTCGACCGTCCGAACGCCGACGCCCGCGTCCGGCTGGGGACTGCGGCCCTCGCGCAGTGCGGAGACGAACTCCGCGAGCAGCAGACCGTCGAGATCCGGACCCGTCGGCGCCCACGTCTCGCCCGCCGCGTCATGACCGGCGATGCCCTTGGCGAACGGGCTGACCGTGAGCGTGGCGCGCTCGGCGACGATCTGGAGGGTCAGTCCGCCCCACGTGGGGGAGGAGACGGGCCAGCTCCAGGAGCTGTCGATGGTGGCGATGACGCCGCTCGGATACCGTACGGTCACCATCCCGCCGGTCTCGACCGGCAGGCCGCGGTCGGCGTACAGGATGCCGTTCGAGACCGCCCTGACCGAGGAGGCGCGCTCTCCGAGCAGCTCATCGAGCAGATCCGCGCAGTGCACAACGTGGTCCACCAGTGCGCCGCCGCCGGCGAGCGCCGGGTCGGTGAACCAGGCGCGATCCGCCGGGAGCTTGCCGTTGTTGATGCCGGTGACGCCGATGACCCGCCCGAGCGCTCCGCTGCGCACCTGGGCGAGCGCATCGCGGAACTCGGGGGCGAAGCGCACGGGGTACGCGACCATGAGGATCACGCCGGCCGCGTCGCACGCGGCGCGCATCGCCATCGCGTCCTCGACGGTCGTGGCGAGCGGCTTCTCGCACAGCACGTGCGCACCGGCCTCGGCGGCGCGGATCACGAGGTCCCGATGGCGGGAGTTCTCGGCCGTCACGATCACGGCATCCGGACCCCAGGCGAACACCTCGTCGTAACTGTCGACGTACGCGATTCCGAGTTCATCCGCCAGCGCGGCGCCGCGCGGTGCGGCATCCGGGGCCGACGCGCCGTCGGGATCGGCCGCGAGCAGGTCGATGCCGGGCATCTGCTGCAGAGCGGCGACGTAGCTGAGGGCGTGGCCGTGCGCGAAGGAGAGGATCGCGATCTTGAGCGTCATCGGGAGACCTCCGGGAGAGCGATGGGATGACCGGACGCGATCGACGCGTACGCGGCCTCGGCGATGGCCACGGCCGCGACGCCGTCCGCTCCGGTGACGCGGGCGTCGATCCCCTGGCCCAGGGCGGTCATGAAGTCGGCGATCTCACGGAAATAGGGGCTGTCCGCGGGCGACATCGGCGGCATGTAGTCCGTCGCGGCGGACGGCAGGGCGTCCAATCGCAGCGAGGAGTCGTCCGCGCTGCTGTAGGCGAGCCGTCCGAGATCGCCGGAGACCTCGACGCTGGTCCGGAACGGCAGCCCGGGTGAGACCCAGGTCGCCTGCAGGTGGGAGATCGCGCCACCGGCGTGGGTCAGCACGACCTGGGCGGTGACGGGGCTCGGCACGACGTCATCGACCGTCGGGGGGTTCTGCACCGCGTACACGCTCACGGCCGGGCCCGCGAACCACAGCGCCTGATCGATGTCGTGGATCATCAGATCGCGGATCACGCCGCCCCCGCTGCTCTCCTGGAAGAACCAGGGTGCGGCGGGCGCCGAACCCATTCGGAAGAAGCGCTGGGTCGCCACCTCGCCGATCTCGCCGGCGTCGATCCGCGCCTTGATGTGCGCGTACTCGGGGAAGTATCGGACCACGTGGGCGGGGAACAGGCGCACACCGGCGTCGTCGGCGGCCTCGACGATGCGCTGCGCTTCGGCCGCGGTCGCCGCCAGCGGCTTCTCGCACACCACGTGGACGCCGGCTTCGATCGCGGCCAGGGCGAAGGCGGCGTGCGTGCTGCTCGGGGTGACGATATCCACGACGTCGACCTCGGCGAGCAGCGTCGGAACGTCGGGGGCGACACTCATGCCGTACTCTGCGGCGATCGCCTCCGCGCCGGCCAGGGACGTCACGGTCCCGCGGGCACCGAGGGCGCGCCACGCGTCGGCATGCACGCGCGAGATGCCGCCGGCTCCGATGAGGCCGACTCTGAGCTCGGACATGGGGCTCCTTTGCAGGATCAGGCGCCGACCGTCTCGGACGGTGCGAGCGGTGTCAGCGGGGGAGGGGACATCTGCGGGATGCCGTAGACATCCGCGATGCAGCGGTGGAAGGCGAAGATGAGGGCGCCATGGGCGGCGGCGTCCGCACCGAGGCGCGCGCCGACGATGGGGACGTCGATCGGTAGCCCGATGTGCCGGCGGACGGCTTCGCGGAGAGGCACGAGAAGCCGCTCTCGCGCGAGGGACAGGCCGCCGCCGATGACGACGATGGCGGGGTCGACCGTCATCACGAGCGTGGCGATGCCGTGCGCCAGCTCGTCGACGAAAGAGCTCAGCTCTCCCTGTGCCTCCCCATCGCCCTCCTCGGCACGTCGGAACACGGCCTCGGCGGACTCTGCGCTGCGCCAGTCGATCTGACCGGTTCGCGCGTTCAATCCCCGGAATGCGAGGCGGCCGATGTCCCCGGCCACGTTGTGCACGCCGCGGCGGGCTCGGCCGTCGAAGATGAGTCCGGCCGCGACGCGGTTTCCGACCGACAGGTAGAGGACCTCGTTCACGAGCCGGGCCGCGCCGAGGTGGTGCTCGGCGACCGCCGCCAGGCGCACGCCGTTGTCGATGACGATCGGGCATCCGAAGGCCGAGCGCAGATGAGCGACGATGTCGATTCCCGCCCAGGTGGGGATCACGACCGAGGCGATCACCCGCCCGCTGTCGTCGACGATCCCGGGGAGGGAGACGCCGACGGCGCGGAAGCGCCCGAGCGGGATCCCGGCGTCCTGTGCGGCATCCGTGATGACCTGGACGACCTGGACGACCTGGGCGGCGCCGTCGGCGTCGGCCGCCAGGCCGGCGGCGGTGGTCTGCGCGATCACGGTTCCGGCGAGATCGGCGAGGACGACCCGGATGCTGTGGGCGCCGACATCGACGCCCACGACGACGCCGCCGTCCGCCTGGAAGGCGAACCGGCGCGCCGGACGGCCCGCCCCCTTCGCCTCGGCCGCGGGTGCGTCGGACACCAGACCGCTGTCGAGGAGAGCGCCCAGGGCGGTCTCGACGGAGGTGCGGGACACGAGCAGCGCGTGCGCGAGTTCGGTGACCGTCGCTGCGCCATGCTCGCGCAGATGAAGGGCGAGTCGGACCGGGAGCGGCGTCGGCGCCTGCTGCTGGCTCATTCGACCTTCCTCCCTTTCATGGCGGCGGGAACGTGCGAAACAAATTAGCACACCGTTCTCGCGAAAATCGAGCATTGCGGTCGGCTCGCGTAATGGTCGTGATTCTGCGGTTAACGAACTCGTTACATACGAGCTCTTGACCAATTATCACAGCGTGCTGTCATAATGGCACCACCCTGGACGGTTCAGCAAAGGAGCACCATGCGAGTCAAGAAGTTCATCGGCGCAGTCGCAGGACTTGCCGCCGTCGGCCTTGTGGCCGGATGTTCGGCTGGAGGCGGGGACGCGGCCTCCGGCGACCAGCACGTCACCGTGTGGCTGTACCCCGTGATCGCCGACGAGGCCGCCCACAAGGAGTTCTGGGATCAGACGATCGCAGACTTCGAGGCGGAGAACGAGGGGATCACCGTCGACTACGAGATCTTCCCCTGGGCGAACCGCGACGAGAGCCTGCAGACCGCGATCGCCGCCAACAAGGGTCCCGACCTCGTCTACCTCATCCCGGACCAGCTCACCGCCTACGAGTCGTCGATCGAGCCGATGGACGACTACCTGAGCGACGGCCACAAGGACCAGATCCTCGAGAACGTCACCGAATCCGTCACTCTCGACGAGGGCATGATGGGCGCTCCGATGCTCACCAGCGCCATGACGCTGATCTGCAACCAGGCAGCGTTCGACAAGGCCGGCGTCACCGAGTTCCCGGAGACCTGGGATGACATCCGCGAGATCGCGCCCGCCTTCGTCGATGCCGGCATGTACGTGCTGAACTACCCCGCATCCGCAGAGAACACCCTCAACATGACCTACTACCCCCTTCTCTGGCAGGCCGGGGGCGAGGTGTACACGGACGAGGGCGAGGTCGGGTTCGACAGCCCGGAGGGCGTCAGCGCGCTCGAGTTCATCACCGAGCTCGCGGACATGGGCGCTCTGGACCCCGACGCGCTCACCACGTCCGTGCCGCTGGAGCAGACGGCCATCGCCCAGGGCACGGTCGGCTGCACCTGGAACAACTCGGTCCCGGAGCTCGAGCCGTTCTGGGGTGAGGAGAACATCCGCGTCCTCCCGCCGCTCACGGACGAGGAGTCCGTGGCCTACGGCACGGTCGGCTCGCTGTCGATGCTCAAGAGCGCGGGGGACAAGGAAGCGGCCGGTGCCTTCGCCGAGTTCGCCACGAGCGCTGACGTGATCAAGCCGTACCTCGAGGCGTCCGGCTTCTTCTCCGCGCTCGACACCGACCCGATCTACGCGGCGGACTCGCTGCTCGGCCAGGTGGAGCAGTACGTCCCGCTGACGACCGTCGGCGAGCTCGCGGAGAGCTCCCGCGCCCTGATGGGCGTGCTGTCGCCGGAGGTCCAGGCGTCGCTGCTCGGGCAGAAGTCCCCCGAGGACGCGCTGAACGATGCCGCGACCGCCGCAGAGCCGCTGCTGAAGTGACCCGCTGATGCCGGGACGCGCCCGCGCGGGCGCGTCCCGGCATCGAGCCGAATGAGGTGTTGAGCACATGACCACGACCAGTCCCACGAGGAAGCGGCCGGGCCTGACGACCCGCGTCCTGGCGCGGCGGGAAGCGCGGGTGGCGCTCCTGTTCGTCCTGCCCGCGTTCCTCCTGTTCCTCGCCTTCCGCTTCGGCCCGGCGATCGCCGGCGTCGCCCTGAGCTTCTTCGACTACGACATCTCCGGAGAGATCGCGTGGCGCGGTCTCGACCACTTCCAGCGCCTCATCGCCGATCCGCTGTTCTGGCGCGCGCTGTCGACGACCGTGCTGTACACCGTCTTCGCGGTGCCCATCTCGCTCGTGCTCTCGACCGTCATGGCCCTCGGAGTGCGCCGGGCGTTCCGCGGATCGCGCTTCTTCCGCTCGATCTTCTTCCTGCCCGTCATCACCTCGCTGGTGCTGGCCGGATCGATCTTCGTCTGGATCTTCTCCAGCGACGGCCCGTGGTCGGCGCTGATGACGCCCCTCGGGCTCGGCGGATCGTGGCTGGCCAGCACGGTGCTCGTGATCCCGGCGATCGTCGTCGTCGGGGTCTGGTCGCGCTTTGGATACGGGATGATGATCATGATCGCGGCCATGCAGGACATCCCGCGCGAGCTCGAGGAGGCCGCGCTGGTCGACGGCGCGAGCGGCTGGCAGCGCTTCCGGTTCATCATCCTGCCGCACCTGCGGCCCACGATCTTCTTCCTCGCCGTCATCGAGACGACCGCCGCCTTCCAGGTGTTCGACGTGATCTACGTCATGACCCAGGGCGGCCCGGCCAACGCCAGCTACTCCCTCGTCTATCTCATCTACGACCAGGGCTTCAAGTACTTCGAGTACGGCTATGCCGCCGCAGCCGGCGTCGCCCTGTTCGTGATGACCCTCATCGTCGCGCTGATCCAGCGCCTCGTGATCGGAAAGCAGAAATGACCACCGCTCTGTCCACTGTGAACCCGCGGGGCAAGCAGCGCTCCTACCGCGCGCTGGAGCCCTCCGGGAAGGGCATCGTGCTGCGCTGGCTCTGGCTCGGCCTCGCTGCGATCTTCAGCTTCTTCCCCTTCTACGCGATGGTCGTGCTCAGCCTCAAGCCCGACAAGGTCGTCGACTTCCCGGCATCCCTGCTTCCCTGGGGAGACCTGTCCCTCGCCTCCTACGAGCAGGTGCTCGGCGGGCAGAACCTGCTCGTCTGGCTGTTCAACACGCTCGTGTACTCGCTCGTCTCGGTCGTGGCCGTGCTGTTCCTCTCGGCGATGGCCGGGTACGCGTTCGCCAAGAAGCGCTTCGCGGGCAAAGAGGTCATCTTCTGGTCGTTCCTGTCGATGGTCATGGTGCCGTTCCACGTCACCCTCATCCCGACCTTCATCCTCATCGCGAACCTCGGCGGCGTTGACGAGTACTGGGGTCTGATCCTGCCGACCCTCGCGAACGCGCAAGCGGTCTTCCTCATGAGGCAGTTCATCGAGGGACTGCCGGACGAGCTGTTCGAAGCGGCGCGCATCGACGGCGCCGGGGAGTTCCGGATCTTCCTGCAGATCGTTCTGCCGCTGTGCAAGCCCGTGCTGGCGACTCTCGGCATCTTCGTGTTCCTGTGGCACTGGAACGACTTCCTCTGGCCGTTGATCATCGCGAAGTCGAACGACATGTTCACACTGACCGTCGGCATCTCGTCGCTGCAGCAGCAGAACGTGCCGCTCAGCGTGATGCTGGCCGGTTCGGTCGTGGCGCTCATCCCGATCTTCATGGCGTACCTCGTCGCCCAGCGGTATGTGCAAGAGGGCGTCACCGGTACGGGGATCAAGGGCTGATGGAAGGAAGAGGACACGTGACACAGCAGGGATTCGCCTCCGAGGCGGAGCTGGAGCAGGCTCTCGGCACGCCGAGCGACGGACTCGTCGAGGACCTGGCGAAGGGCAGCGGCGATCTGGTCATCCTGGGCGCCGGAGGGAAGATGGGGCCCACGCTCGCGATGCTCGCGCGGCGAGGGCTCGACGCGGCCGGGCGGACCCAGGACACCGTGTACGCGGTCTCCCGCTTCGGCGACGCCGACGTGCGCGCTCGGCTCGAGGCGGCCCGCGTGCAGGTCGTGCCCTTCGATCTCATCGAGAACGACGACCTCTCCGCTCTGCCGGACGCCGAGAACGTCGTGTTCATGGTCGGTGCGAAGTTCGGCGCCGCGACGAACGCGTCCTGGGCGTGGGAGGTCAACGCGGCGCTGCCGGATCGCATCGCGCGCCGCTACCGGGACAGTGCGATCGCCGTGCTGTCGACCGGCAACGTGTATCCCTTCGTCCCCGCGGCATCCGGCGGTGCGGACGAGCAGGTGCCGCCGGCGCCGATCGGCGAGTACGCCCAGTCCTGCCTCGGCCGCGAGCGGGTGTTCGAGTTCGGCGCGCAGGAGCGCGGGACGAAGGTGGCGATCATCCGCCTGAACTACGCCATCGACCTCCGTTACGGCGTGCTCGCGGACATCGGGCGCTCCGTGCACGCGGGCGAGCCCGTCTCGCTCGCGACGTCCAACGTCAACGTCATCTGGCAGGGGTACGCGAACGAGGTCGTGCTGCGCAGCCTCGCCCACGCCTCATCCGACGTCTTCACGATCAACCTGACCGGCCCGGAACTGCTCAGCGTCGAATCGATCGCCCGTCGCTTCGCCGATCTGCTCGGCACCGAGGTCGCCTTCGTCGACGATCCCCAGCCCACGGCGCTGCTCAGCGACGCGCGGCGGTGCATGGCGCTGTTCGGCTACCCGAGCGCATCGGCGGAGACGCTCATCGAGTGGCAGGCGCAGTGGCTGCGCGACGGACTCCCGCTCATCGCCAAGCCGACGAAGTGGGCCGTGCGGGACGGGAAGTTCTGATGCTCGTGGTTCCCGCGATGCGCGCCGCCGCAGCGGAGACACTGTCCACCGGTGCCGTCATCCCGGCGCATCCGCTCGCGCTCACCGCCCAGCGCGCCCTCGACGAGCGGCGCCAGCGCGCGCTGACCCGCTACTACATCGCGGCGGGCGCCGGCGGTGTCGCCGTGGGCGTCCACACCACGCAGTTCGAGATCCGCGATCCCGAGCACGCGCTGTTCGAACCCGTGCTGGCGCTCGCCGCGGAGGAGCTCGACGCCGCACAGGAGCACGTCGTCCGGGTGGCCGGGGTGTCCGGCGGCACGGCGCAGGCCGTCGCGGAGGCGGAACTGGCCCGCTCGCTCGGCTACGACGCCGTGCTCGTGAGCCCGCGTGTGCCGGGAGCGGACGACGCGCAACTGCTCGATCGCGCCCGTGCGGTCGGCGAGGTGCTGCCGATCATCGGCTTCTACCTCCAGGAGGCGATCGGCGGGCCGGTGCTCGACCGGGCGTTCTGGCGGGAGTTCGCGCAGATCCCTTCGGTCGTCGCGGTCAAGTCCGCGCCGTTCGACCGCTATCGCACGCTCGAGCTCGTGCGGGGTGTCGCCGAGTCTGGCAGGGCGGACGACATCGCGCTCTACACCGGCAACGACGACGCGATCGTGTCCGATCTGCTCGCCGAGTTCCACGTCGACTCCCCTGAGGGGCCTCGGACCATGCGCTTCGTCGGCGGCCTGCTCGGTCAGTGGGCCGTGGGCACGCAGGCGGCGGTCCGGATGCTGGACACCGCGCATCGCGCGGCCGCGGGCGACGTGCAGGCGTATCGCGACCTGGGATCGGCGTCCGCGGACATGGTCGACGTGAATCAGGCCGTGTTCGACCCGGGCAATGACTTCCACGGCGTCATCGCAGGCGTCCACGAGGTGCTGCGTCAGCAGGGTCTGCTCGACGGTGTGTGGTGCCTGGACCCCTCGGAAGGGCTGTCGCCCGGGCAGGCGGAGGAGATCTCCCGCGTGCGACGGGCCTATCCGCAGCTGCACGACGACGCCTTCATCGCCGAGCACCGGGACGCGTGGCTCTCGTGAGCGCGCCGACCATCGTCGCCGTCGTGCCGGAGGGGCTCGCGCGGGAGTTCTTCGCGCCCGAGGACCTCGATGCGCTCACGGAGGCCGCTCGTTCTCTCGGCGGTGCGTTCCTGCGCGTCGACGACCTCGCCGAGGTGCCGGATGCGACCGCGGTGCGCGCGGTGGTCACCAGCTGGGGAGCGCGTCCGTTCGACGCGTCCGTCCTCGACGGCCTCCCGGCGCTGGAGCTGGTCGCGCACACCGGCGCCAGCATCCGCCCCTTCGTCACGGACGAGCTGTACGACCGCGGCATCGTCGTCACCCAGGCCGGTGCGGGCATGGCGCGCTCCGTCGCGGAGGTCTCGCTGACGTTCACCCTGGCGCTGCTGCACCGCGTGCCGCAGATGCACGACGCGCTGCGCCGCGGCACCGAGTGGTGGGATCCGTCCCTCGTCCAGCACGAGATCCTGGGCGCCCGCATCGTCATCGTCGGCGCATCCCGCACCGGACGGGCGTATCTCGAGCTCGTCCGCGCACTCGGTGCGGACCCCGTGCTCGTTGATCCCACTCTGGATCCGGAGGCAGCTGCGCAGCTCGGCGCACCGCTGCGCAGCCTGGACGAGGCGCTGCGCACGGCATCCGTCGTCGCCCTGCATGCTCCGACCCTCCCCGAGACGCACCACCTGATCGGCGCATCGGAGCTCGCCCTGCTGCCGGACGGGGCAGCGCTGGTGAACACCGCGCGCTCCTGGCTCGTGGACGAGAGGGCTCTGCTCGCCGAGCTCGCGACCGGACGACTGTCGGCCGCGATCGACGTCTTCGACGAGGAGCCGCTGCCGGTGGACAGCGCGTTCCGCACCGCGCCCGGCGTGCTGCTCACGCCGCATCGTGCCGCGGGGACGCACGAGGGGCGGTTGCGCCAGGGGAGGATCGTGACGGCCGAGATCGCAGCCTTCGCAGCGGGTCGCCCGCTGGAGCACGCGATCAGCCGCGAGCAGCTCGCGATCATGGGCTGAGCATGCGGATCGCGTTCGCCGGTGTCGCCCATTCGCATCCGTTCGCGGACGCCGCGAATCTCGTGGTGCACGGTGCGGAGATCGCGGGGGTCTGGGATGCGGACGATCCGGCGAGGCTGAACGACTTCTCGATGCGATTCGCCGCCGATGTGCACGAGGGTCTCGACGGCCTGCTCGCCATCGAGCCGGACGTCGTCGTCGTCACGGTGCGCACTCCTCGCGCTGCGGCCGTCGCCCAGGCCTGCGCGGATGCGGGCGTTCCCGCCTTCTTCAACAAGACGATCGCCGCGGACCAGGCCGGTCTCGAGCGGTGGGCGAGCGTGTCGCCTGCTGCGCGCTTCACGTCCTCCGTGCTGCGCTTCGCTCCGGCGCTCGAGGAGTTCGCCGCCGGCATGAGAGGGGCGTCACTGCACGCCGCCGAGGTGCACGCGCAGCACGACATCGCCGGCTTCCTCTCCGGCGACCGGACATGGCAGGACGATCCCGCCGGGGCGGGCGGCACGATGATCAACATCGGGGTCCATGCGTGGGAGATGCTCGACGTCCTGATGCCCGGGGCCGACGCGGAGATCCTCTCGGCCGTCCGCACGCACGGAGCGATCAGGACGGCATCCGAAGTGCTCGGATCCGTGCACGCCCGCGTCGGCGAGACCGGTGTGACGGTGACCGTCTCGGGCGTCAGCGGCCCGGACCGGTACGCGCTCCGGGTGTGGACGGACGACGGGATCCGGGACCTCGTGCTGCCGGACGACCCCGACGGCCTGGGATACGGCGGAGCGGCCGACGCGATCCTCCGGCTCGGCGAGCACGCCGTCGTCCCGGTCGCGCCGGAGCGCACGCTCGCGGTGTACCGCAACACGATCGCCTCGGCCGCCGCAGCGCGAGGCCGCAGACCTCTGGGGAGGAGACCCGGCGGGCGCACGCCCGCCCCTGATCGCGGCGGTGCCGCGGAGAGAGAGGATCCATGACCGAGATCGTCGAGAACGACACGGCGCTGACCGCCACCGGGCGCACTCGTCGTATGGTGCTGGCGGGCTTCGGAGCGGCGGCTCTGGGCGGCATCGCGGCCGTCGGCAGCGCGAAGCCGGCGAGTGCGGCGCAGCCCGCGATCGTGCGGATGTCCAGGGAGGCCGCCTCGGCCTCCGACGTCGCCGCCCTGGCGAAGCTCAGCGCGAAGGCCGATGACATCGTCGCCGTCGCGGGCTACGCGACACCGGGGGACGGCGGCGGGGGCCTCTTCCGCTTCGTGTCGAAGGATGCTCCGAAGCCGAACGGCGGAACGGTCGTGGCGGGCAAGAAGGGCGTCTGGGTGCGCGTGCACACCGGGACTCTGGACTTCCGCGCCTTCGGGATCTTCGGTCCGGAGACGCCTGCGGACGACGCCCTGGACGTCATGGTGGACGACGCGGCGATCTACCGGATCGAGGCGCACTCGGACCTGAACTTCGTCCGTCGGCACCGCCTGACCCGATCGAACATCGTCCTGGACTTCGGCAATCACCTGATGACGACCGAAGGCATCGAGAACGCCGCCGCGGACGACCCCTTCGCCGCCGTCCTCTTCTTCCGGGGCACCGTCACGGATGCCGTGCACGAGGCGAAGCTCGGCGAAGCGGTCCCCGATCTGGCCGATGTGTTCCCGGTCGGCGACTCCTCGTTCTTCGAGGTCGGCGCCTGGTACGCGGCCGAGGTCAACGCGCTCTCCGGCCGCTGGGAGCGGGAGCTGCAGCGGTTGGTGCAGGTGACCCAGATCGTCGACGGACGTCACATCCGGGTGAACTACCAGAACGGCTGGCCGCTCGGCAAGGATCGTTCGATGACCTGGAGGCGGGTCGAGCCGGTGCAGGACGTGCGCATCTCGAACCTGCGGTTCCGGGGGAAGGGCACGGACCAGTTCACGGGTTCGCATCCGATCGCATTCGAGTACGCGGTGCGCTGCGACGTCGACCACATCGACGGCACGGCGACGTTCTGGCCGCTGGTGATGCGGCGCTGGAACACGTACTTCACCACCGACAGCTGCAACCTGACCAACCCGACATCCGTCACCTGGGGCGGCGCCGGCTACCTCACTCAGCAGATCTACTGTCTGTACGGCTACGTCGCGAACTGCCACACGTCGAATGCCCGGCACCTGAACGACTGGACCGCGAGCGCGTACGGGCTGGTCGAGAACTGCCACGGCGACGGCGACGATCAGGGACCGTTCGTGACGCACGGCCAGTTCGAGCACGACCTCACCTACGTCGGCAACTCGGGGCTGATGACGTTCGCGAACTCGGGTGCGGCGTGGGGGTCGGCGGCGAAGCGGATCACGGTCCGTCAGCACGTCTGCTCGTGGTTCGTCGCACGCGTGAAGGTGACCGACCTCACCCTCGAGGACGTGAAGGTCATCGGCAAGCCGTCCCTGGAGGGATCCGGGATGCTGTGGATCAACGCGGACGGCGCGCAGCTGCGCGGATGCTCGGCCACGGACACCCTGATCATCACTCAGGCATCGGATGCCTCCCGGAGGCCCACCGTCATCGAAGCATCCGAGTTCACGTTCGCGGCCGGGGGCGAGTTGACGAACGCGACGGTGAAGAAGCCGGTCGTCTTCGTGGACACGACGCTGGCCGGGGTGAACGGGATCGCGCTCGGAGGCAGCGCCCCCGTGACGTTCCGCGGCGGCCGCCTGACCGGCGGCGATCGGGACGGCGGGCTCACCTCGTCGTCGACACGGCTTCGCTTCGACGGCGTCGACCTCGACGGCGTGCGCGTCGTCGCCGCCGCGGGCGATCGGTCCGTCGAGATCATCGGCGGCACGAGCGTGACCGGCACGAAGGGGACGGCGCTGTCGCGCGGCGGCGACGGCGTGCTGAGCGTCCTGCTCGCGGACAGCACGTTCACCGGCGACGCGAAGCACATCTCGCTGACCGGCGGGCAGAACCACTATCGTGCCAGCGGCTGCCGCTTCGACGGCGGGGAGATCGAGCTCGCCGCCGCGGCGTTCGGCTCCGGCTCCACGCTCCTGCACACCGCCAACGTCGAGACCGGCGTGAAGCGCACCGTCCCCGAGGAGGCCGAGCACGTCGTGCTCGCCGGCAACCTTGCGGTCTGATCGGGAACGCCGCGGGGGATCGGCCGGATCGGTCGGTCCCCGCGGTGGCGTTCCCGGGGGCTCAGCCTTCGGCGTCCGCGGTCTCGGCCAGGCGGATGCGCGCGAAGGCCGCCGTGACATGCGCCGCGATGACGTCACGGGCGCGGTCCGGGTCTCCGCTGGCGATCGCATCGAGGATCTGCTGATGACTCTGCACGTGCTCCTGCTGCTCTGCCGGGTCCAGCGCGGCGTTCGCAGCGTGCAGGAATCCGGCGATCCGACCGCGGAGCTGCGCGCTCACCTCATCGAGGAAGCGGTGCTCGGCCAACTCGGCGAGGGTGGCATGGAACAGCTGATCCTGGCGGAGCACCTCCGTGATGTCGCCCGGCTCGGCGCGGGACATCGCGTCGACGACGGCACCCAGCCTGGCGGCGGACTCCGCGTTCCAGCGCTCCTGAACGCGCGTCGCCATGAACTGCTCGAGCACGATCCGCAGGCTGGAGATCTCCTCCAGATCGCGCGCGGTGAGTTCTGCGACACGTGCACCGCGGCGCGGTTCTCGGACCACGAGACGCTCTTCGCTCAGCCGCGTGAGCGCCTCGCGAACCGGGATGTGGCTGACACCCAGCTGCGCGGCGAGCCGGCGTTCGACCAGGCGCTCGCCCGGTGCGAGCTCGCCCGAGTGGATGGCCGCGCGAAGCTCGTCCGTGACCTGTTCGGCGATGTTCTGGTCCGAGACGCTGCGCACGTGTCCGATGCTATGGCATCCGGTCGGCCGCTGGACAACCTCGGGACTTTGCTAGATGCTATAGCAAAGCCCCGAATCGATGACGAAGGAGTTGTCATGTCCCAGCCGCGTGCACTCGACGCCGACGCCGCAGTCGGCGCCGGCGCGATGAAGAAGGCCATCTGGAGGCTCGGTCCGTTCCTGGGACTCCTCTATCTCGTGGCGTACATCGACCGGAACAACGCCGGTTTCGCCAAGCTGGAGATGACCGAGGCCCTGCAGATGACCGAGGCGGCGTTCGGCTTCGCCGCCGGGATCTTCTTCATCGGATACCTGCTGTTCGAAGTGCCGAGCAATCTGCTGCTGGAGAAGTTCGGAGCCCGCAAGTGGATCGCGAGGATCATGGTGTCCTGGGGCATCGTCGCCGTGCTGACCGCGTTCGTGCAGGACGGCACGCAGTTCGCGATCGCCCGATTCATCCTCGGCATCGCGGAGGCGGGGTTCTTCCCCGGCGTGCTGCTGTATCTCACGCTGTGGTTCCCCCGCCAGTACCGCACTCAGGTGCTGGTCGTCTTCGCGCTCTCCAACCCCATCGCCAATGCGGTCGCCGCGCCCCTCTCCGGCTGGATCATGGAGCTGCACGGGATGTGGGGCCTGGACGGCTGGCAGCTGGTGTTCGTCCTGGAGGGCATTCCGGCCGTCCTGCTGGCGTTCGTCGTGTTCTTCTGGCTGCCGGACCGGCCCCAGGACGCCCGCTGGCTCACTCCGGTGGAGCAGCGATGGATCGCCGACACGGTCGCGCGTGAGACGGCCGCGACCGAGCAGCGCCACGGCAGGCTCCGGCTGGCCGAGGTGTTCAGCAACGGGCGGCTGTGGACACTGATCCTGCTCTTCTTCGGTGTCGTCTTCGGAGCGTACGGGCTGGGTCTGTGGCTGCCGACGATCGTCCAGGCGATGGGTGACTTCTCGAACTCGACGACCGGATGGCTCGTCGCGCTGCCCAACCTCTGCGCCGCCGTCGCGATGATCCCGTGGGAGAGGGCGGCGCGGCGGCAGGGCAACATCCCGCTGCAGATCGGGATCACCCTGTCGATCACCGCGCTGTCGCTGATCGCAGCGGTCGTGGCGCAGTCCACGCCCGCCGTGTCGCTCGTCGCCCTGTGCATCGGCATGAGCGCACTGTTCTCGACGACGCCGCTGTTCTGGAGCCTGCCGCCTATGGTCCTGACCGGCACGGCTGCGGCGGCCGGATTGGCCTTCATCAACTCGGTGGGCAACCTCGCGGGATTCGCGGGTCCGTATGCGATCGGCTGGATCAGCGAGACCACAGGGTCGGCGATCTGGGGACTGCTGCTCATCGCCGCGCTGACGCTGCTCGGTGCGTGCATCGGGTTCGTCCTCAGCCGCCGATCGGAGTTCACCGCGCCGGTCGATGCGACATCGGCCGTCGCGGTCGAAGGGACGAAGGAGTGAGACACGAGATCGGGACGGGCTCGACCGCGCGGTCGATCGCCGTCGGCGCTCGCATCCGCGTTCCGCGCAGTTCGCTGAACGTGGGGGTCGCGCGGCGCGACATCACCCCGCCGACGGGCATCCGCGCCAAGAACTGGGGGCCGGCTGACTGGGAGCGGTCGGAGGGCGCTCACCGCCCGTTCACCCTCAGCGCCCTCGCGCTGATCGGCGACGACGCCCGCCCGCGCGTCCTGCTGGCCGTGGACGGCACCTGGTGGCGTCGCGTCGCCGACGAGCGGGCGGTGCGCGGCGCGATCCTCGCGGGCCTGGGCCTCGTCGACGACCAGGTCATGCTGTCGCTCTCGCACACGCATGCGGGAGCCGTGCTGTGCGCGGCCGATGCCCACCTTCCCGGCGGAGACCTCATCCCCGGATACCTGGAGGCACTGGCCGAAGCCGGGATCGCCGCCGGGCGCGAAGCGCTCGAAAACGCCTCTCCCGCCCTCATCGAGTGGACCAGCGGACGCTGCGCGCTCGCCGCCGACCGCGAACTCGACCTCGACGGGCGGGCGCTCGTCGGCTTCAATCCGCGGGAGGAAGCCGACGACACGGTCGTGATCGGTCGTGTGACCGATGCCGCGGGAGCGGTGCGGGCGACGCTCGTGAACTACGCGTGCCACCCGACGACCCTCGCCTGGCAGAACCGCACCGTCTCGCCGGACTACGTGGGCGGCATGCGCGAGATCGTGGAGACCGCCACCGGAGCGCCGTGCCTGTTCGTTCAGGGCGCCTCGGGAGAGCTCGCCCCGCGGGAGCAGTACACCGGTGACGTCGCCGTCGCGGATCGGCACGGGCGTTCTCTCGGTCACGCCGTCCTTGCAGCGCTGGACGCGCTGCCGGATCCGGGGAACGAGGTCACGCTCACCGGGATCGTCGAATCCGGGGCGCCGCTGGCGATGTGGGAAGCGCGCCCCGTCGGCGGCAGCCGACAGGTCGCGGGCGCGTCGCGCAGCGTCGAGCTGCGGCGGCGGGACCTCCCGACCCTGGACGAACTCGCCGAGGAGTGGAAGGACATCGACCCCCGATCCCGCGAGGAGCGCCTGGGTCGGGCGCGGAATCTGCGCGAGGGCTACATCGACGAGAGACCGACCGTGAGGCATCCCGTCTGGGCCTGGCGGCTCGGCGACGCGATCATCGTGGGGCATCCCGGCGAGGCGTACTCCCTCCTGCAGCGCGCGCTGCGCGCGAGGTTCCCCGACGTCGCCCTCATCGTGATGAACCTCACGAACGGGCCGGGGTTCGTCTACCTGCCCACGACGGACGCCTACGAGCGCGGCGGCTACCAGGCCTGGCAGACCCCGCTCGCGCCCGGCGCGCTGGAAGAGCTGATCGAGCACGCCGCGGAGCTCATCCGAGGTCTTCTGACCTGATGCACCACGAACCACCACCGCACCCGAGCCGAGGAGAGACATGACCCCCACCGCCCCCATCGCCGTCGTCACAGGCGGTGCCGCAGGAATCGGCTGGGACATCGGGCGCCGCCTCGTCGGCGACGGCTACAGTGTCGTCGCGGCGGACCGCGTTCCCGGCCTGACCGCGGCGGGCGAGGAAGCCGGCATCCTGTGGCGCGAACTCGACGTCACCGACCCGGCTGCGGTCGAGCGGGTCTTCCGCGAGATCGAAGCCGAGCTCGGCCCGATCGACGTCCTCGTCAACAATGCGGGGATCCAGCGCCATCGCGCCATCGAGGACCTGACCTGGGAGGAGTGGTCGGCTGTCGTCGACGTGAACCTGCACGGCGTGTTCCTGTGCCTGCAGGCCGCCGGGCGCCGGATGGTGGCGCGCGGCGCCGGCCGGATCGTCAACATCTCCTCCATCTCGTCGCGCGGTTCGGCGGGCCGGGCGCCCTACGCGACGACGAAGGCCGCCGTGATCGGCCTGACCGCGACCGCGGGCGCGGAGTGGGCCGGGCGCGGGGTGCGCGTGAACGCCGTGGCTCCGGGCTACGTCGACACGGGCGTATTCCGACAGGGCATCGACCAGGGCACGCTCGACCTCGACACGATCCTGAACCGCATCCCGGCCCGGCGCCTCGCCGATGCGAGCGAGATCGCCGCAGCCGTGAGCTTCCTCGTCGGTCCCGACTCCCGGTACATGAACGGTCAGACCCTGTATGTCGACGGCGGGTTCATGGTGGACTACGGCATCCCGCTCGCGAAGAGGCCGCAGTGACCTCGATCGTCTCCGTCGCCACCGCGACCACCGCGCTGCCGCTGCCCGCACCCCTGCGGCTCGGTGCCATGACCGTGACGCGGCGGGAGTACAGCGCCGTGCGTGCGACCGACGCGCACGGTAACACCGGGCACGCGTACTGCCTCTCCCGCGAAGCGCCGATGGCCGAGATCGTCGACCGGCTCATCGCTCCGCACGCCCTCGGCGCCGACGCGGACGATCCGGCGGCGGCCTGGGAGTGGATGCTTCGGGGCAGTGCGATCGTGGGGCGGGTCGGCCTCGTGCGGCGCGCGATCGGCCTCGTCGACATCGCCCTGTGGGACATCGCCGCGCGCCGCGCCGGACAACCGCTGTGGCACCTGCTCGGCGTCGGCGACGATCCGCGGCCGTCGATGCTCGTCGCCGCCTATCCGACACCCGATCGCACCCCCGGGGAGGTGGCCGACGGGGTGCTGGAGCAGGCTGCGGGATGGACCACCGTGAAGATCTCCCGCTCACCCGATCCGGCCTACATGCGCGAACTCATCGCCCGCATCACCCGGGACCTCCCGACCGGGACCGGACTCGTCGTGGACGTCGGGTTCGGGTGGCGCGACGCCGACGAGGCGCTCGCGGAGATCGCGCAGTGGGGCGACCCCGAACTCGCGTGGCTCGAGGACCCGCTGCTGCCCGAGGACGTGGCGGGATGCGCCCGCATCCGGCGCGAGACCGGGATGCGGCTCTCGGTCGGTGACGAGGTCACGGATCCGGCCGTGCTGCGCGCGCTCGTCGAGCAGGATGCGGTGGACGTGCTCCGTCTCGACGTCGTGGCGATCGGCGGGGTCACCCCGGCGCTCGACCTGATCTCCTGGGCGAGGGAGCGCGGCGTGCCCGTGTCGGGGCACGTGTATCCCGAGGTCACCGCGCACCTCGGGATCGGCGTCGAGACGTTCGCACGTGAGGGCAATCCATACGATCCGTCCCCGTCTCTCATCCGCGGAGGTCCGCTGTTCACGGGAACGGTCCGGCCGACTGCGGCACCGGGACTGGGGTTCGGTTTCGTCGAGTCGGTCTTCGAATTCGAGAGGGGCATGGGATGAAGAGCGTCGTCGTCACCGGGAGCGGGAAGGGGATCGGTCGCGCGATCGCGGAGCGTCTGACCGCGGACGGCTGGATCGTCGTCGGAGTGGAGCGCTCGCCGGGATCGGGAACGGTGGAGAAGGGGCTGTGCGCCGAGGTCGTGCTCGGCGACGCGGCCGACCGATCGACGCACGAGCGCGCGGCTGCAGCGGCGACGGCGCGGGCACCGCTGAGCGGCTGGGTCAACAACGCCGGGATCACCAGGCGCACGCCGCTGCACGACCTCGACGAGGACCTCGTGCGCGAGATCGTCGGCATCAACGGCTTCGGCTACCTGTGGGGCAGTTCCGCGGCGGTCTCCGCCTTCCTGGACCAGGGCGTGGCCGGGGCGATCGTGAACGTCGGGTCCATCCACGGGCGAGCGAGCTTCATCGACCACGCCGCCTACGAGTTCACCAAGGGCGGCATCGACGCGCTGACGCGGAGCCTCGCGACGACGTACGGCGGGCTCGGCATCCGCGCCAACGCGGTCGCGCCGGGCGGAGTGCGCACGCCGCACCTGGAGGCGCAGATCGCAGGCTCTCCCGACCCGGGAGCCGCCGAGCGGGCGCTCGCCGAGGGGCCGCCCATGGGTCGGATCGCCCGGGCGGACGAGGTCGCGGCCGTGGTGGCGTTCCTGCTGTCCGACGAGGCCCCGTACCTGTCGGGGCAGTCGATCGCGGTCGACGGGGCCTGGACGGCGTCGTTCGGGGACATCTCCGTCGACCCCGTGCTGCGCGCGCGTTTCCGGGACTGAGGCGGCGCGGGGCGACAGCGCCGCCGGCGTCGCGAGTTCAGGCCTTGAGCATCGAGGCGCGGGCGATGACGCCGTCCTGGACGTCGAAGGTGGCGATCGTCTCGGTCGCGACGCCGGCGTTGACGACCTGCTCCTGCGCCACCACCCAGCGGGCTCCGAACAGCACGTGCGTGTCGATGACGCAGGACAGCTCCGGGTTCGCCAGTCGCGGCCGGTAGAAGGCCCGGATCGCGTCGCGCCCGACGATCGGCTCCGGCGCGACGCCGGTGATGACGGCATCCTCGGCGTAGGTCGCGACGAAGGCGTCGAGGTCGTGCGCGTTGAAGGCGTCGAGCTGGGCCTGCACCGTGTCCAGGGCGCTGCGGTGATCAGTCAATGCGAACTCCTCCGTTGACGTCGTAGGTGGCGCCGGTGATGAAGCGCGACCGCTCCGATGCCAGTGCCGAGATGATCCAGGCGACGTCCGCCGGCTGGCCGAAGTCGCCGAGGGGGATGGACGACGCGAGTCTCGCGCGTCCCTCGCCCTGCAGCTGATCGGTGATCGCGCTGGCGACTGGGCCCGGGGTGACGGCGTTGACGCGGATGCCCTCCGGGGCCAGATGGCGAGCGAAGCTGCGGGTGAGCGCGAGGATGGCGCCCTTGCTGGCGGCGTAGTGGAGGCCGGTCTGGAGCGCGCCGACCTGGCCGGCGATGGAGGAGATGTTGACGACCGATCGATCGCCGTCGGCCTGACGGAGCAGGGGCAGTGCCGCGCGTGTGAGGAGGAAAGTTCCGCGAGCGTTCGTCTCCATCACGAGATCCCACTCGTCGATGTCGATGTCCTCGTACGCGGTGTACGGGCAGACCCCGCCATTGTTGACGAGCACGTGAAGCGACCCCCACTGCGCCGACACCTCGGCGACGAGCGCCTCCACCGATGCGGCGTCCCGCAGGTCGAGTCGGGTGACGTGCACCTCGGGGGCTCCGGCGGCACGGCACTGCGCGGCGACCGACTCCGCCTCGGCCTGGCGCCCCGCATAGGTGATCCAGAGCGCGTGGCCCTCACCGGCGAGTTCGAGGGCGGCGGCGGTTCCGATTCCGGAGCTGGCTCCGGTGATGAGGGCGCGGCGAATGCTCATGCAGAAACGCTATAGCAAAATCGAGGCGCCCGCGAGGCGGCTGTCTCATGCAGTGCTATTTGCTATAGCATCTGTGCATGACCTCGCCTCTCATCGTGATCAGCGACTGCGATCTCCCCGGAACCGTCATCGAGGACACGCTCCGGGCGGCCGGCCTGCGGGCCGAGCGCGCCCCGTCGGCGAGTCCGGCGGACATCGCGACGCAGGGGAGTCCCGAAGGGCTCGTGGTGCAGTGGGCTCCGATCACGGCCGACGTGATGGACCGGATGCCGGAGCTCAAGATCATCAGCCGGGTCGGGATCGGCTACGACATGATCGATGTCGACGCGGCGACAGCGCGCGGCATCGCGGTCGCGAACACTCCGAGTTATTGCATCGAAGAGGTCGCGGCGCACACGATCGCCATGATCATGGCGCAGGGGCGCGGCCTGCCGGCATACGACAGAGCCGTTCGCGCAGGTGCATGGAAGGCGGTGGATGCGCGCCCGATGGCTGTGCGTCCGTCGCGCACCACGGTCTCCGTTCTCGGGTTCGGCCGCATCGGCTCGCTCGTGGCCAGAGGGCTGCGCGGTCTCGGGTTCCGCGTGATGGTGGCGGACCCCTTCGCGTCCGCGGAGTCCGTGCGGGAGGCAGGCTGCGAACCGGTCGGGATCCCGGAGGCCATCGGCGCGGCCGACATCCTGACGCTGCACGTCCCGCTCACCGATGCGACGCGTCACCTCATCGACGCCGCGGCGCTCGCGACCATGAAGCGCGGTGCCGTCGTCGTGAACACCTGCCGGGGCCCGCTCGTCGATGAGGAGGCGCTCGCGGACGCCCTGCGCTCGGGACATCTCGGCGCGGCAGCACTGGACGTGTTCGCGGGCGAACCGCTGGCGGCGTCCTCGCCCCTGCGCGACATGGAGGAGGTGCTGCTCTCTCCGCACGCCGCCTGGTTCTCTCCGGAGGCGCTGGAGGATCTCCCCGTGCATGCCGCGGACAACATCATCCGCCACCTCTCCGGAGAGAGCGTCCCCGTCGTCAACCCCGCGTACCGCGACGCCCGCTGACCGGAGGAGCAGAAGCCATGGACCTCATGCGACTCGGACCGGTGGGACGCGAGCGCCCGTTCGTGCGGGACGACGACGGCGCCCTGCGAGATCTCGCGTCCCTCACCGACGACATCGACGGGGCATTCCTCGCGGCCGACGGCATCGGACGGGTGCGACGAGCTCTGGCGGCGGGAACTCTGCCGGAGGCGGATGCCGCGGGCCTGCGCGTCGGCGCACCGATCGCGCGCCCTCAGGCCGTGGTCTGCATCGGGATGAACTATGCCGCTCATGCCGCGGAATCCGGGTCGGCACCGCCCGCCGAGCCGGTGATCTTCTTCAAGCATCCGAACACGATCGTCGGTCCCGTGGACGACGTGCTGCTGCCGCCCGGGGCTCAGAAGGCGGACTGGGAGGTGGAACTCGCCGTCGTGGTCGGCAGGCGGGCGCGCTACCTGTCGTCCCCGGAGGATGCTCGGGAGGTCATCGCGGGGTTCGCCGTCTCCAACGACGTGTCGGAGCGCGAGTACCAGATCGAGGCGTCCGGCGGACAGTGGTCGAAGGGCAAGTGCGCCGAGACGTTCAACCCGCTCGGTCCGGTGCTCGTGCCGGCCGACGAGGTCGATCCGCAGGCACTGCGGCTGCGGTCCTGGGTGAACGGAGAGGTCCGTCAGGACTCGTCGACGGCGGACATGGTGTTCCCCGTGCTCGACCTCATCCACCATCTCAGCCGGTTCATGGTGCTCGAGCCGGGAGACGTCGTGAACACCGGCACACCGGAGGGCGTCGCCCTGTCCGGCCGGTTCCCGTACCTCGCGGAAGGCGACGAGATGACACTCGAGATCGACCGTCTCGGGAAGCAGCGGCAGCGCGTGCGCCGCGCCCGGATCTGACGCGCGGCTATCCGGCGAACGGGGTCACCGGCATGCCCGTGACCCCGAGCCGGATCGCATATACCGAACCGGCATCCGTGCCGTGGTCGGCGCCCATGTCCTGCGCGGACGTGGTGATGAACAGCGTGCCGAGATCGTCGGAGCCGAAGGTGCAGGCGCTCACCTGCTCGACGGGGAGAGGGACGCGTTCGCGCAGCCGTCCTTCCGTGTCGTATCCGTGCACGGCGGAGCCGCCCCAGAGGGCGACCCAGACGCTCCCGTCTGAGGCGACCGTGAGACCGTCGGGAGCTCCGCCGCCGTCCGGGATCGCGGCGAACGGCCGTCGGCCGACCAGTTCCCCGTCCGCGACGTCGAACCGGTCGATGCGACCTGTCGCGCTGTCCACGTAGTAGGCCGTCCTGCCGTCCGGTGAGAACGCGACGCCGTTGGAGACGGTGACATCGGACAGGACGGTGCTGTCCGACAGAGCGGCGTCGATCCGCAGGAGGCGACCGGCGGCCCCGGCGGCAGGTCCGGCCATGGACCCGGCCAGCATCCGTCGGTCCGGCGTCGTGCAGCCGTCGTTGAAACGGGCGTCTCCCAGCGCGAACTCGCGCACGGCGCGGGCCGGTCCGTCCTGAGTGTCCGAGAGGTAGAGCGTCCGCGCGCCGAACGCGGCGAAGCCGCCGTTCGCGCGAGGACGGACGAAGGCAGCGTACTCGTCGTCCAGGTGCCGGCGATCGATGCCGTCGTCTCTCAGCGTCAGCAGATCGCCCCGGTGGCCGTCCACCCACCGCAGGCCGCCCCACCCCGCCCACCAGATCGGACCTTCGGCGTGCTCACTGATCGGCCCGGTGACGTTCTCGGGCTTCACGCGCGATCGTCCTCGCGGCGCAGGGGCATCCGCTCCGGCTCGGGGACGGTCGGCGCGGCGGCGGCTTGCGCGGGAGCCGTGGGCGACGGATCTGCCGCCGGCTTCGCGGTGATCTCTCTCGCGACCTTCTTCTCGAGCACCTCGACGGCTGCGTCGGAGAGAAGGATGAGGCCGTCGAGCTCCTCGCGCACGCGTTTGTAGGCGATGTTGCGTTCGGCCTGGGTGGCGGTCTCGTCGACGGCGACCTTCAGCAGTTGCTGCGCTCTGTCGAGCTTCTTGCGTTCGGCCTCGGTGAAGGTCGAATCCCGCAGGCGACGGGCATCCTTCTCGGCGATCTCGAACGCGACGGCGTAGTTGCCCACCGCGTCGAGGTACTCGGCGACCTGCTGCTCGGTGACCTTCGCGTCGGCGGACTCCGGTCGCAGGGCGTCCGCGGTCTTCTTGGCACGCAGGAACGCCGCCGTCAGCGGCTGGCGCCCGTCGCTCATGGCGGGGAAGGCGATGAGCTTGGCGACATCGAGCTCGTAGTCGAGC
This sequence comes from Microbacterium cucumeris, assembly GCF_058349845.2. Lineage (NCBI taxonomy): Bacteria > Bacillati > Actinomycetota > Actinomycetes > Micrococcales > Microbacteriaceae > Microbacterium > Microbacterium cucumeris. The sequence continues at coordinate 259,062 of NZ_JBYRIZ020000003.1, read as the reverse complement.
CAGCGCGCCGTGATCTCGTCGTGCTCCGCGAACAGGCGCTCGAGGAGCTGATTCGACGACACCTGAGGCTCTGCCGGGATCTCCCGCCGCGGCGTCCTGATCGCCCCGGTCTGCCCGCGGGCGGCGAGCTGCGCGGCCTTGATCTCGCCCTTGACCCTGATGGTCTCCAGCCGCCGCTCGTGCCGGCGCTTCGAGGCGCGCTCCCAGGCCTTCGCGACACCGCCGGCCATCCCCATGATCGGGAATATCAGCCACCAGTAGTTCCCGGCGAAGGTCCAGAAGCCCTGGAGAAACTCGTCCATGATGGCTTCAGCCTAGCCGTGCGGGAGTCGCCGTCAGCGCCCGGACTTCTCGGCGCACGGCACGCAGAGTTCGGCGAACGGCCGGGCTTCGAGGCGGGCGGGAGGGATGCGGCGGCCGCATGCCGCGCAGACGCCGTAGGACCCGGCATCCATCCGCGCCAGCGCGTCGGCCACCTGCTGCAGCTCATGCCTCGCGTCGTCGCGCAATCCGCTCAATCTCGACCACTCGGCCGACAGCGGGACGCCCTCCGGATCGTGCTCGTCGTCGTCGCTCTGACCGGTGCGGTCGCGTGCCAGCTCGGCGAGCGCCGTGTCGAGCGCCGCGACACGGTCCACCGCTTCGTGATGCAGCCCCTCCAGCAGGGCGCGCAGTTCGGCATCGGTCACGATCGCGACGCCCCTACTCGAGCCACTCCGTGACGAAGCGATCATTCGCGTGCACGTGCGTGGCCTCGTAGGTCCCGCCGTCGAGCACTTCGAAGCGGTGGACGACGAGCGCGGGCACGACGAGGATCTGCCCGCCCGCGCCCACGACCTGCTCCTCCCCGACGGTGAAGAGGGCTCGGCCGCGGTGGATCACGAACGTCTCCGCATACGGATGCCGGTGCAGGCGGGGTCCTCGTCCCGGGGTGGTGATGTACTCGCGCATGATGCTCACCGGCGAGCCCATGAGGTATCCCTCGATGTCCTCGTCCCGCGCGACGTCCAGAGGTCGGATGGTCATGGCGCCTCCCTTCCTGCCCGAGGGTACGCCCGACCGGCTCAGCCGAACAGGAGGGAGAGCACGGTCGCGCCGCCGCCGACGAGGATCAGCGCCGCGATCGTGACCCACGCCGTGATGCGGATCCGCTTCTGCCGCCGCTCGGAGTAGAGCGACATGTCCTCGGCTTCTTCGTGCTTCTCGGTCATCGGGACTCCTCTGTCCGACTCGTCGTCAGGCCGAGACCGGCTCGGTGACGGTGGGGCCGAAGTGGCTCGGCAGGGTGGCCTGGGACCGCTCGCGCAGTTCGGCGGCCGAGACCGTGAAGACGTCCTGCACCTCGAGCTGCGGCTCGGTGTCCGTCACGCCGATGCGCAGAACCGGGTACCCGCGTCCCTCGCACAGCCCGCGGAACTTCACGTCGTCCTCACGCGGCACGGTGACGATCACGCGCCCCGTCGACTCGGAGAACAGCGCGGTCGCGGCATCCACCCCGTCGCGCTCGATGAGCTCGTTCAGCCAGACACGGGCGCCGACGCCGAAACGCATGACCCCCTCGGCGAGGGCCTGCGCGAGGCCACCGGTCGACAGGTCATGAGCCGACGAGATCAGCCACTCGTCGCGAGCGGCGCCGATGAGACCGGCGAGGCGCTTCTCGGCATCCAGATCCACCTTCGGCGGCAGCCCGCCCAGGTGCGAGTGCACGACGTCGGCCCACGCCGATCCGCTGAGCTCGGTCGCCGTGGTGCCGAGCAGGTAGATGTTCTGGCCCTCGTCCTGCCAGCCCGACGGGATGCGGCGCGAGACGTCCTCGATGAGGCCGAGGACGCCGACGAGCGGGGTCGGGTGGATCGGCACGTCGCCGGTCTGGTTGTAGAACGAGACGTTCCCGCCGGTCACCGGGGTGCCCAGCGCGTAGCAGCCGTCCGCGAGGCCGTCGACCGTCTGTCCGAACTGCCACATGACCTCAGGGTTCTCGGGGGAGCCGAAGTTCAGGCAGTCCGTGATCGCGGTCGGGGTGGCCCCCGTGACGGCGACGTTGCGGTACGCCTCGGCCAGCGCGAGCTGGGCTCCGGCATACGGGTCGAGCTGACAGTAGCGGCCGTTCGCGTCCGTCGCGATGGCGAAGCCCAGGCCGGACTCCTCGTCGACGCGGATCATGCCCGCGTCGTCGGGGAAGGCGAGAGCGGTGTTGCCGAGCACGTAGTAGTCGTACTGGTTCGTGATCCAGCGGGTGTCGGCGAGGTTCGGCGACGCGACGAGATCGAGGAACTGCTTCTTCAGCTGCTCGGGGTCGTTCGAGCGGGGAAGGTTCTCCGCGGCGTCCGCCTGCAGGGCGTCGATCCACGTCGGATAGGCGACCGGGCGGTCGTACACCGGGCCGTCGACCGCGACGGTGGACGGGTCGACGTCGACGATGCGCTCGCCCTGCCAGTCGATGATGAGGCGGCCGTCACCGGTGACCTCGCCGAGGACGCTGGTCTCGACCTCCCACTTGTCGACGACGGCCATGAAGGCGTCGAGCTTCTCGGGGGCGACGATCGCCATCATGCGCTCCTGAGACTCCGACATGAGGATCTCCTCAGCGGTCAGGGTGGGGTCGCGCAGCAGCACGTTGTCGAGCGACACGTGCATGCCGCTGTTGCCGTTCGCGGCCAGCTCGCTCGTGGCGCACGAGATGCCGGCGGCCCCGAGGTCCTGGATGGCTTCGACGAGCTCGCCGCGGTACAGCTCCAGGCAGCACTCGATGAGCACCTTCTCGGCGAACGGGTCTCCGACCTGGACGGCGGGGCGCTTGGTGGGCCCGCCGTCGTCGAAGGAGTCGGAGGCCAGGATGCTGGCACCGCCGATGCCGTCTCCGCCGGTGCGTGCCCCGAACAGGACGACCTTGTTGCCGACGCCGGTGGCGTTGGCGAGCTTGAGATCCTCGTGGCGCAGGACGCCGACGGCGAGGGCGTTGACGAGCGGGTTGGCCTGGTAGACCGCGTCGAAGACGGTCTCGCCGCCGATGTTGGGCAGGCCGAGGCAGTTGCCGTAGAAGCTGATGCCGGCTGTCACGCCGTGCACGACGCGGGCCGTGTCGGGGTGGTCGATGGCGCCGAAGCGGAGGGCGTCCATGACGGCGACGGGGCGCGCGCCCATCGAGATGATGTCGCGGACGATGCCGCCGACGCCCGTGGCCGCGCCCTGGAACGGCTCGATGAAGCTGGGGTGGTTGTGCGACTCGGCCTTGAAGGTGACGGCCCAGCCCTCGCCGACGTCGACGACGCCCGCGTTCTGGCCCATGCCGACCATCAGGCGCTCCTTCATCTCGTCGGACACCTTCTGGCCGAAACGGCGCAGGTAGTTCTTCGACGACTTGTAGGAGCAGTGCTCGGACCACATCACCGAGTACATGGCCAGCTCACCGCTCGTGGGTCGGCGGCCCAGGATCTCGCGGATGCGCGCGTACTCGTCGTCCTTGAGGCCGAGAGCGCCGTACGGCTGCTCCTTCTCGGGGGTCGCGATCGCGTTCTCGACGGAGTCGGGGACGTGCTGACGGGCGGATGCTTCGGGGGCGGTGGTCACGCGCGCTCCAAGTGGCAGAAGGTATGGCGGGGCGGTCTCAGTCTACCGGCGCGGCAGGCTCGCGATCCGTCGATGCCTCAGGCTCGCCGTACCATCGCTCGGATGCTGATCGCCAGTGCGAGAGCGCACCAGATCAGCAGCACGATCAGGTCCCGTCCGCTCGCGGGATAGGCATCGGAGACCAGCCCTGCGCGAATGAGATCCGCCGCGGGCTGGAAGGGAAGCAGGTCATGCACGGCTTGGAACCACTCGGGAAGCCGGTCGGCCGGGAAGGTGATCGGTGAGAAGAGCATCACGAAGAACACGAGCACCTGGGTGACGAGCTGGGTGATCAACGGCGGCACGGCAACGGCGATCGCGTACCCGATGGAGCTGGCGGTGAGGGCGGTCAGGACGGATGCCGTCAGAAGCAGCGGCCAGTCGAAGGAGTAACTGAATCCGTAGCGCCAATGCGCCACGATGACGGCGACCGCCACGCTCGGGAGCATGATGCCGAGCCACACGGTGAGGTCGGCCAGCAGCACGAGGGCCCGCGGTACGGGCAGCGCGCGCAGATAGGTGAACGTGCCGTTCGTGCGCGCCTGGGCGACGCCCGAGGCGACCATGACCAGCCCGACGATCATCAGCAGCACGGTCGGGGCACCGGTGGAGAGGAACTGCGCCGACGCGGTGTCGATGTCGGGGATGAGCAGGCCGAAGCCGATGATGATCCCGGCGGCCAGCACGGCCTGCACGACGATGACGAACGGGAGCATGGTGCCGGTCTGCGCGAGAGTCCAGCGCAACAGGGTGGTGTAGCCGAGCCAGACGCCGGCGCGCCGTGGCGCCGGCGTGGTCGTCGGAGCGGAGACGATCTGCGGTTCATACATCAGCAGCATCCGTCGTTTCCGTGGCAACGCTCGAGGTCGCGGCGAGATAGGCGTCCTCCAGTGTGGCGGGGGTCAGCGCGTATCCCTCGATGCGGCCGGAGGCCCGCAGCGCCGTCGCCCACGTGACCGCATCGGCGGCATCGGCAGCCGCGAGCGTCAGCAGCACTCGGCGTCCGGATCGGACGCGTCGCGTGATCGGAATGGGAATGCCGGAGACGGATTCGGATGGATCGGCGCCGTCCGGATGCAGCGAGAGATCGAGCTGCAGATCGCCGTCGCCGGAACCCCGCAGCTGACCGGGCGACCCCGCCGCGACGACCCTGCCGCGATCGAGCACGACGAGCGAGTCGACGACGCGCTCCGCCTCCACCACGTTGTGTGTGACGAGGAGCACGCCGGCACCCTCATCGCCGAGTCGTCGAACGGTCTTCCACAGCCGCCGCCGTCGTGCGGCATCCACATCGTTGGTCGGCTCATCGAGAACGACGAGCGGCACCGGGGCGACGGCGGCCATCGCGAACGCGGTGAGGCGGCGCACCCCGCCGGATATTCCGCCGCCGTCCGGGGTCGCTCGGCAATCGAGCCACTCCTTGATGTCGAGTTCATCGGCGATCGCGCGCGTGCTCTGGTCGGCGTCCCGGCGGGAGAGCCCGCGCAGTCGCCCGGCGATCTCGATCGCGGCCCGGGGCGTCATGCCGTCGAGCGGGGCCTGCGCTTGGGGTTGCAGTGCCGCACGCTGACGCGCACGGGCGGGGGTGGCGACGGCGTCGATGCCGGCGACACGGATGGTGCCGGCATCCGGCTTCAGCAGGCCTACGATCTGCGAGACCAACGTCGTCTTGCCTGCCCCGTTGTGGCCGAGCAGCCCGACGACCTCTCCCGCCCGTACCTGCAGGCTGATCGCATCGTTCGCGACGACATCGCCGAACCGTCGAGTGACGTCCTTCAGCTCCAGAACCGTTGCAGTCATGCCCGTCCCCCCTTCGGATACCGTCGGTATCTCGAATACTGACGGTATCTGGATTCGGTCAGTAGGTCAACCAGTACAGTGGGCGGATGGCCGATCGTCCCGCTTCCCGTTCCCGGCGGTCCAGAGCCGAACGGCAGCAGGAAACCCGCCAGGCGCTCATACTCGCGGCGCTCGACGCGTTTTCTCGCGACGGCTATCACGCGACGAGCCTGGAGGGCATCGCCAACGAAGCCGGATTCTCGAAAGGTGCTGTCTATTCGAACTTCAGCGGCAAGCCGGACCTGTTTCTCGCGCTGATGGAGTTCAACCTGACGATGCTTCGCGACTCGGACTGGGATCCGCTCTCGTCCGATGAACAGGTGTCCACCTCCGCCTCCGGCACGAGGACGGAGAGCGGCGTCGAGATCGCCGACATGGTGCGAGGGTTCGGGCTCGCCACGCTCGAGTTCATCGCGACGGCGGCACGAGACGAGAAGCTCGTGCCTGCGCTGCGCGAACGCGTGCAGATGATGATCGACGCGTACGCGCGTGTCGTGACCGAAGCGCGATCTGAGGACGAGAGTCTTCCGGCCGATGACATCGCGCGCCTCATGACGGCACTCGATCAGGGCGTGACCATCCTTGCCCTGAGCGGCATCACATCCCTGGATCCCGGGATCGTGCGCGCCGGGATGCGCCGTCTGATGGACCCGGACGCCGCCGCACGTGAGCCCGCACCCGAGCGCCGGGACTCTGCTCCCTTCCCCGGCGTCGAGCAGGTGCGTAGGCTTTTCGACTGATCGCGGGCAGCAGCGGAGCCCGTGCGGCGACCTCCGCCCACCGGCGCGAGCGGTGGGTGTCAGGAGAGCGGACGCGCGGCGGCGGTGAACCGCTGGGCCAGCGTCTCTGCGGCCTCGCACAGGGCTTCGGGGCCGACGATCGTGAAAGGCGCGTCGAACCGTGCGGTCGCGGCCAGTACCCCCGTCCATGACCAGGACCCGACGGTGATCCTGCAGGAGTTCGCGTCGATCTCCTGCAGCGTGCCGTCGCCGATCCACGGCGCGACCTCGCGGGCTGGCAGCGCGATCACGAACTCGCCGACGCAGGGCCAGCGGTCTTCGGCGTCCGAGCCCTTCGCGCGCGCGGCGAGGTAGGTCTCGGCATCCGCCGCCGGCAGCGGTCGCGGTACGAACGACGGGCCGGTCGGGATGCGCGGGCTCATGCGATCGAGGCGGAATGTGCGCCAGTCGGCGGAGTCGAGATCCCAGGCGAGCAGGTACCAGCGTCCCTCGCGGGCGACGACGGCGTGCGGCTCGGTGCGCCGCGGACGCCGGTCGCGGTCTGTGCCGTAGTCGAAGCGCAGGACGTGACGATCGCGCGCGGCCACGGTCACGGCCTCGAGAACGGCGGGGTCGACGCCGACCCCGCTCGTCCGAGGGCCGGCGAAGCGGATGCCGTCGATCCTGTGCCGCAGTCGGGAGGGCATCACCTGCCGTACGGTCGCCAGGGCGCGCGCGGCCGCTTCATCGATGTCGACGCCGGTGGCGGATGCCGTCTGCAGGGCGACGGCGATCGCGACCGCCTGATCGTCGTCGAAGAGGAGAGGGGGCAGTTCGGAACCCGGTGCGAGACGATACCCGCCGTGCGGTCCCTTGAGCGCGTCGATCCGGTAGCCGAGCTCGCGCAGCCGATCGACGTCGCGGCGCACCGTGCGCGGGGTCACGGAGAGGCGCTCGGCGAGGACGTGTCCCGGCCAGTCCCGGCGCACCTGCAGCAGCGAGAGCAGCTCGAGCATGCGCGAGGGGCTGTGGGTCATGCGTCCATCCTGCCTCGAGAAGCGGACCGAAACTGACCGCTATGCCTGTGATCGTGGAATCCGACGGCGCACCGACCGTCGTTCTCTCTCAGGACAGGAAGTCTCATGACCCTCACGACCACCACCCATCTCAACTTCGGCGGCACCGCCCACCAGGCTCTCGAGTTCTATCGCTCGGTCTTCGGTGGCGAGGTCTCGATCACGCGGTATCGGGACGTCGGGATGCCGGCCGAGCTGCCCGGCGCGGACAAGGTCGTCTTCGGGCTGCTCGACGCCGCGGACGGCTTCCGGCTGCTCGCCTACGACATTCCCGGCCGCGACGACAGCGACCCCGCCGAGACGGCCGGAACGACGCGGCGCGAGAACGGGACGACGATCACGGACCGCACCTTCTTCCAGTCCCTCCAGGCCGACACCCTCGGTGAGCTGCAGGAGCGCTGGACGGCACTGGTGGCGGGCGGATCAGTCATCGAGCCCCTCGCCGCGTCGGCCTGGTCGCCCGGTTTCGGGATGCTCACCGACCGGTTCGGCGTGACCTGGGTGCTCGACGTGCGCGGCTGACCCGCATCATCCGCCCTTGCCCTTGTCGTCTTTCGTCCCGCCGTTTCCCTCGTTGCCGTTGCCGTTGCCGTTGTTGCCCTTGCCGCTGTTGCCCTGCGAAGAGCCGTCGCCGCGATCCTCGCCGCTGCCCTTCCCTCGGTTGCCGCGGTCGTCGTCGGCCGTGCCCAGGTCCTGCTGGTCCTGGAGCGCCGGTTCGGGGTCGACTGCATCCGGCGCGGGGTCGACCGGATCCGTGACATCGCCCGCGTCGAGCGACGTCACGGATGTCATCAGGCCGCCCTGCACGACACCGGCCGGTTGAGTGATGATCGCGGCACCGACGGCGACGGCCGCCGCGACGGTGAGCGTGAGGGCGGATGCGACTCCGATCCGTCGTCGCGCACCACGTCCGGCCGCGGTGGGCAGCACCGCGGCCGGCGCCGTCGTGCCGGCGTCGGCGTCGGAACGATGAGCCGCGCTCGGCGCAGGCGGAGCGACGAGCGGCGTCGCGGCGCTGGTGGCCGCGATGCTCCGGGCCGTGCGTGCGACCGCAGCCGCGTCGGGACGCTCGGCCGCGTCGAGTCGCGTCATCTGGTCGAGCAGCGCTCGCCAGTGCTCGTCGATGTCGTCGGGGAGGGACGGCGGGCGGGTCGCGCGCGTGACAGCGGACGCGCGGTCGGAGCCGAGCGACGGATATCCGGATTCGCCGGTCAGCGCCTCGAGCATGACGATGCCGAGGGCGAAGATGTCGACGGGAGTGCCCGGATCGGTGTCCCGGAGCTGCTCGGGCGCCATGTAGGCCAGCGTTCCGAGTACGACGCCGCGTCCCGTCATTCGCGAGCGGTCCAGAGCGCACGCGATACCGAAGTCGGCGAGCTTGGCGGACCACGGGCGATCCGGATCTCCCGTGGAGGCGAGGAGGACGTTGGACGGCTTCACGTCGCGATGGACGACGCCTGCCGCATGCACGGCGGCGAGTCCGTCGGCAAGATCCTGCAGGATGTGCGCGAGCGCTCGCGGCGCGAGCGTGCCCTCGGCCATCAGCGCGGCCAGCGTCGGCCCGTCGATGAACTCCATGACGAGATAACGCGGACGATGCGGCTCGAGTTGAGCGTCATAGAGGGCGACGAGCGAGGGGTGGTTGAGAGCGGCGAGCAACGCCTTCTCGGTGTGCGCACGATCGGCCGAGATCGGCCCGTCGTCCGATTCGTGGATCATCTTGATCGCCACCGTGCGGCCGAGGTGCGTGTCCTCCGCGCGGTACACGGTCGCCATTCCGCCGCGCCCCACACGATCCTGCAGCAGGTACCGGCCGTCCAGCAGTGCGGCGGTCGGTGACACCACTTCCAGCGTCATCGCGAACTCCTCCTGTCGGGAGTCCGACGCTAATCGTCGAGTGCATGAATCTCAGCGGGGTTGACGTCACGCGGAAAGGGTGATTCGCGGCCCCTACAATCGCGCGGATTCCGTCGCGCCGTGTGCGGACGCGGCATCTGGGGTGGGGATTCAGCCGCGCAGCAGCGCGCGCAGGCTCTGGATCGTGTCGGCCTCGGCGGCCGTCTTGTCGGGGCGGTACGTCTTGACCCGCGCGAACCGCAGCGCGATGCCGCCCGGGTAGCGCGGCGAGCGCTGCACTCCGTCGATCGCGATCTCGACGACGAGTTCGGGCCGGAGGAGCACCGCGTGCGGTGACCGCCCGGTCTCGTACGAGGGGAACGTCTCGGTCTGCCAGCGCAGCAGGTCGTCCGTGAGTCCCTTGAAGGTCTTGCCGACCATGACGAAGCCGCCGGCGTCTCCGAACTCGCCGTCGGGGTCGCGGGCGCCGAGATGCAGGTTCGACAGCATTCCGCGACGACGCCCCGATCCCCATTCCGCCGCGAGGACGACGAGGTCGTAGGTCAGGACGGGCTTGACCTTCACCCAGGACTTCCCGCGGCGCCCCGCGGTGTAGGTCGAGTCGATCGCCTTGACGAGGACGCCCTCGTGCCCTGCGGCGAGCGCGTCGCGGGAGAGCTGCTCGGCGGCGCCGGGGTCGGAGGTGACCACCCCCGGCATCCGCCATTCCCCGGCGATGCGGTCGAGTTCGGCGAGTCTGGTCGCGAGCGGTTCGTCGATGAGGTCTCGCCCGTCGATGTGGAGCAGGTCGAAGAACCAGGGGCGCAGGGCGAGGTCGCGCGAGACTTCGGCGCCGAACCGCGACATGGTCTGCTGGAACGGCCGCGGTCCGCCGTCCTCGTCGAGCGCCAGCGTCTCGCCGTCCAGGATGAGGTCGCGGGCGGGCAGCGCCCGGACGAACTCGACGATCTCCGGGACGCGATGGGTGATGTCGGCGAGACTGCGGGTGTAGACCCCGACCTGATCGCCGTGGCGGTGCACCTGGATGCGGGCGCCGTCGAGCTTGTACTCGACCGAGGCCTCGCCGGTGATCTCGAGCGCCGCCGTGGGCGTCGCCGCGGTGGCGGCGAGCATGGGCAGCACCGGTCGTCCGACGCGAAGGCCGACGGACTCGAGCTGCTCGGCCGTCCCGGTCAGAGCGAGCAGGGCGGTCTCACCGAGGTCGCCCGAGAGCATCGCGGCCCGGCGCACGGTCGCCACGGGGCGATCGGAGGCGCGGGCGATCGCGTCGAGCAGGACGCCGCCGAGTGCGCCGGTGCGCAGTTCGCCCAGCAGCGCGCGCATGAGGAGATCCCACTCGCGGGCGGTCGACCGTGCGGCGAGATCGGCGAGCAGGCTCGCGCGGAGCGCGGTCGACCCGGCGCCGGCCGCTGCGGCGATCGCGTCGAGCGCCAGATCGACCTCGGCGACCGTGAGCGCTGCCTCCTCGGCGTGCGCGACGTCGACGGCGGAGAGTCCGCGCCATCCGACGCCCAGCCGGCCCTGTCGGGGACTGGCGAGCAGCAGGCCGATGAGGGCGGGGAGCTCGCTCGGGTCCGCACGCTCGAGCAGCCGTGCGAGAGCATCGATCTTCGCGAGGCGCGACGAGGTCGCGGCGACGTCCTCGGTCGTGTCGACGAGCTCCGCGAGCAGCATGCGGGCATTCTCGCACCGGCGTCCGACATCCGGAACGCCCTTCCTTTCGTCGCCGGCCGGGTCCTAGGGCTTCGTGTCGTCGTGGTGCACGATCCGCCCGAGCTCGACGGCGCCGCCCGCAAGCTCCCAGTAGTGCAGTCGTCGCGCGCCGGCGACGTTCTGCTCCACGCTCGAGCGCATGCAGCGGGCGCCGTCCTCGCGCACGACGTAGGGGTCGCCACCACCCTCACCGGTGCGTAGGCGATGCAGGTCGCGCGCCGGGATCTCCCGGTCGCGTCCGGTGATCGCGTCGACGCAGGTGCGGATCGCCTTGCTCAGCTGCCCCTCGTCCAGCGCTTCGAGCGACGCGATGAAGTCGGAGCCGAGCGTGTATTCGCGCAGCGGCCAACGTTCGCGCTCGCCGGGTGAGGTGCGGTTTCCCCAGGTGCGCTCGATCTCGAAGCGGATGCCGTCGGCGGTGGCGTCCACGTGCGAGCGTTCCGCGGCGCGGCGAGCATCGCGCAGGGCGCGGCCGGTCTCGCGACGGTCCTGTTCGGCTGCGGTGAGCTTCGCCTCTGTGCTCGCGCGTTCGGCGCGTTCGTCGGCGAGCTTCGCGCGCAGCTGCTCGTTCTCGCGCCGCAGCCGGGTGAGCTCATGGTCGTCCGTGCCGCTCCCTCCGCTCGACCGGGCGACGAGGTTGGTCAGCGCGAGCATGTCCGCGTGCAGCTGCGTGAGCTCATGGGACAGCGCCGCGATGTCGCCGCGGGTCGCGTAGTCGACGGACGCGGTGGTCGGGATCATTCCGGATGCCGCGGGCACCGCGCTCTCGGACGATGCGGGAGCCGCGGCATCCGGTTGCCGTCGCGAGGGGCGGCCTTCGCCGAGCCAGGGCGCGCCGCCGATGACCAGAGGCAGGGACGGGAGCAGGGGAGCGTCCGGGTCGGCTTCGGCGCGGCTGAGGGCGGGTGGCTTTCCCGGCATCCGATGGACTCGCACGCGGACGACGTCCCCGACCGTGAGCACGTCGCCGACCGGACCGTCGCCGGTGTCGACGTCGCGACGGCGCAGCACCACGGAGATCTGCGGATGCAGCTGGACGGTCGCCCGCAGATCGGTCACCTTCACGACGAGCGCCAGCGTGTGCGAGCCGTCGGGGAAGGCATCGAGGTCCGGTGCGAGCGGCTCGGGGTGCAGTTCCGTTCCTTCGAGGATGCCGGCGACAGGCTCGTTCTCGATGAGCGCGGCGAGAAGCGGGATGTCGGGTGGGAGCAGGGCCGCCGTCGCGGTGACGGTGGATCCGTCGTCCAGGCGCACGATGGCGCGGTCGCCGCCCGCCACGAAGCCCTGCACGATGCCGGAGGCGCGACGGATGCTCGGGGTCGGCGTCGATTCCACGGTGCGCTGCACGGTCTGATGCAGGGCGTCGTCGATGAGGTCCTCGGTGGTGGCGTGGCCGGGGAAGCGCAGGTGCGAGCGCGTCCAGGCCGGGTCGGTGCCGAAGCCGATCGGGTAGGACCGCGCCGCCCCTCCGAACGCGTGCGTCTTCGGAGGCAGGAGCTGCTCGAGATGGCGGGTCACGGCGCCCGTCGCGATGGTGACGACGTCGGCGAGACCGTCCAGCTCGGTGCGCAGACGTGCGACGTCGAAGGAGAACAGCCCGTCGGCATCGGCGGAGACGAGCACGAGGGGACGGTCTCGGCGGCCGAGGATGCGGGACGCGAGTTCTTCCGCCTGGGACGGGGTGGTGACGTCGGCGGAATCCATGGGTGCGAGTGTAGGCGCCGGCTCTGGCGTGCGGTGGAGGTGCGCCGCGATTCGGCGGGCTCCCGACGATGCCGCGCGTGCGCGTTAACGGGGCACGAGCCCGAAGGCAAGGGGCTCGTGCGCGTGGCGGGGACGTTCTAGGAAGGGAGAACCGAAAGACAGGAGGGCTGTCGTGGCTTCAGGCGATATCGAGACGTTCCAGCAGAGCGGGATCTGGTTCAACCGGATCGAAGGAGAGTCGCGCACACTCGGAACCGGATTCGAGAACCGCGAGGACGCCGTGCGGGTGGGGCGCAGCGCCGCCGCGGCTCGGCAGGTCGGACATGCCGTCAAGGAGGACGCCGGACCGAGCGACGACAAGGAGCTGTTCGGGCAGCACCCGCGGGAGACGATGACCGCGCTGTGACGGGCGCTCGATGACGGATGCCGGCTCCGAGTCATCCGGGCCGGCATCCGTCAGGAGGGCTACTGGACCGACCAGCCGCCGTCGGAGGCCAGGACGGCGCCGTTGATGTTGACGGCGTCGTCCGACAGGAGGAACGTGATCGACGCGGCGAGGTGCTCGGCCGTCGCGACGGTCGGGATCGCCTGCTGGAACGGGGCGAGGCGTCCGGAGCCGTACTCCGACATGTTCGGCGGCATCGGGATGCCGGTGGCGACGCCCCCGGGAGCGACCGAGTTCACGCGGATGCCCTTGGGCCCGTACATGAAGGCCGCGGACTTCGTGACGCCGATGATGCCGTGCTTGCTGGCCGTGTAGGCGTTGCCCGAGGCGTTGCCGCGCAGGCCGGCCTCGCTCGACACGTTGAGGATCGCGCCGCGCCCGCTCTTCTCCATGATCGGAAGCACCGCGCGCATGAGCTTGAACGGTGCGGTGAGGTTGATGGCGATCACGCGGTCCCACACGGCATCCGTGGTCTCGCCGGCGGGGGAGAAGTCGTCGTTGATGCCGGCGATGTTGGCGAGGCCGTCGATGCGCTCGCCCGCAGCGGCGATGACGGCGTCGATGGCGTCCTGCTGCGTGAGATCGCCCGCGACGGTGACGACGTCGGGGAGTTCGGCCTTGAGGGCGTCGAGCTTCTCGGCGGAGATGTCGGCGGCGATGACGCGGCCGCCCTCGCGGGCGATGCGGGATGCCGTGGCCCGGCCGATCCCGGACGCCGCTCCCGTGACGATCACCGTCTTGCCGGAGAAGCGTCCGGCGGTGGGCTGCTCGGTCCAGCTGGCGTTCTCGTCGTCGGCGGGGATCTCGCCGCCGTTGGCGGCGCGCACCAGGTCATCCACGACGGACTGGGGCAGGGCGCCCTGGCTCATCGCGACGAGCTGCTGCAGCGGCAGGCCGAGCACCGGGGTGAGGAGTTCGGGATCGGCGCCGGTCTTCTCGAACAGTCCGCGGACCAGAGGTCCGCCGACCTCGTCGTTCAGCCATTCGCCGATGGTGGAGTGTGCGGTCAGGGCCATGTCGTGCTCCTTCTCTATTTCGCAACGGTGCGTCCATTTATTGTACGCCTTCGGTACGCTCGTGGGGTGGCTCGTCCCCGTAGTGAGAAGGCCCGCCAGTCGGTCCTGGCGGCGATGCGCGCCGCCCTCGTCGACGAGGGCTATTCGTCCGTGTCGATCGAGGGCCTGGCTGCGACGGCGGGGGTGTCGAAGCAGACGATCTACCGCTGGTGGCCGTCGAAGGCCGCGATCCTCGGTGAGGCGCTGCTGGAAGGGGAGGTTCCGGGAGCGGATGTCGCCCTGCCGATGACGTCGGATCTTGAGAGCGACCTCCGGGCCTGGTTCTCCGCGATGTCCGCCTCTCTCGGGGACGTCGAGGGGGTCGCGCTTGCGAGGGCGCTGATCGCGGTGACTGCGACGGATGCCGAGCTGGGAGCCGCGCTGAACGAGAGGCTTGCGGCGCCGATTCGCGCGTGGGTCTCGTCGCGTCTCGAGCGGGCCGCGGAGGCCGGGGACGTGCGGCCGGACGCGGACGCCGCGGTGATCGCGGATCAGTTCGTCGCGTTGGCGAGCTATGCCGCGTTGCAGGGGAAGGTGCTGGGGGCGGAGCAGGTGGATGCCGTGGTGGGGGTGCTGATGCGGGGGATCGGGGCAGACTGACGCCGACTGATTCACGTGAATGATCTCCGGTGTTCACGTTCCATTCAGCGACTGTCCGCTTGGCGGCACCTGCCCTCAATACCGTCGTCATCGGCGCCTCGATGACCCGGTCGTGGGCGCCTCGAAAGGACCCCCACGCATGAGAACCCTCTCTCGTCGTGCGCGCCGGCATGCCCTCGCCGTGCTCGGCGGCGCCGCGCTCGTGACCGCGACGCTCGTTCCCTCGATCGCGACCGCATCCTCAGAACCGGAGCTCGTGGGCGCGCCCGTTCCTTACCTGATCGAGAGTGCGCACGCCGCCGGCAAGGTACTCGAGATCGGCAACCAGAACGCGCAGAGCACTGTTCCCGGAGATTCGCCCGCGGCGGCCGCGGTCTTCCCCTTCGCGAAGACGCCGGAAGGACTCACGGCACAGACCGTGCTGGCCTATCCGGTGATCGGAGTCGATGGTGCGTTCGTGCTCGCCAACACGGAGGGCGGGGTGCTTGCGCGCCGCGCCAATGACGACGAGCACTACCGGTACCTCGAGATCCCGGGCATGAGCCTGGACGAGGCGGCGGTGGACCCGTTCGCGCAATGGACGATGACCGATGCCGGCGACGGTACGACGTACCTTCGCGGTGTCGAGCCTTATGCGAACGGGACGAGCGCCGGACTCGACATGTACAACTGGAAGACGGATGCCGGATCGGAGGTGCAGACGTACGACGCCGGCACCGCCGCCGTCCAGAAATGGCGTACTCACCGACTCATCGCTGACGTCGACCCGGTCGAGGGTCGTGTCGACACGGGCACGGCTCCGGAGCTTCCCGGCTCGCTGGCCGGTCGTTACAGCTGGGGCCTCACGGCGTCCCTCGCGACGACGTGGGAAGCTCCCGACCCCTCGGCGTGGGAGGTCGAGGGCACGGTGACGGTCGAGGGCACGGCGACGGGCGTGTTCGGCGAGACGGTTCCGGTCATGGCCGAATACCTGGTCGGCTCTCTCGGGGGCGCGGCCGACGTCGAGATGACCGGCTACGTCGGAATGCCCGTTGCACAGCTGCGGATGCTGGCGCCCACGACGGTCGAGCGCGCGATCTCAGGCTCCGAGGCGACCGTGACATCGCCGGTCACGTGGGACTGGTCCGTTCTGGGTGCGGATGCCACGGCATCCGAAGGTGTGATCGAGGTGCCCGCGACCGCGTCCACCGGCTTCGACGCCCGACTGCTGATCACGATCGTCCCCGCGGAGCAGGTGAACATCCTGCGCGGTACGGGTGTGAACTACGCCTACACGCACATGAACGGGGGGACCTTCCGCCTGACCGACGGGGACCGCGGCACCGCCGGCTTCGACGACTGGCGCAGCGGGGGCGCGGCGAATCGTGTGAACCCGAACACGGTGTCGTTCTATTTCGATCAACCGCGTCAGATCACCGGTGCGGCCGTCTACGACGTCGCCGGCACGCAGAACATCGGCGGTGTGACCGTGCAGTACCGCGACCTCATCGGCGGTTGGATCGACTTGCCTTCCGCGGACGAGGCTTGGCCCTATCTCAACCCGACTCCGGATCTGGAGCTCGTCGTGGACAGCGACCCGACGTTGGCCACCGGCATTCGCGTCGTGATCACGAACAAGACCAGCGAGACCTGGATGAGTCTGTCCGAGATCGAGGCCTTCGGGCCCGAGCTCGCTCGCTGACCGCCCGCTTCCGCACCCGAGATCCGAGGAAGATCGATGAACACCCTTATCCGTCGCCGTTCGTGGCGAGTTCTCACGGCCGTGGCGCTTGCCAGCGGAATGGTGGCTGCCACCGCGAGCTCGGCGGTCGCCAGTCCATCGCCGGAGACCGCCGTAGCACCCGCGGCATCCGGGGCCGTGGCTGCGGGCGCCGCAAGCGAGAACCGCTCCAGCTTCGTGCTCCCCGTGCTGCCTGACACGCAGTTCTACTCGCGCTACAGCGCCTCGCAGTTCTACCCGAAGTACGACACGAACCCCTTCGAGGTGCAGACCGACTGGCTGGTCGAGCATCAGGACGAGCTGAACATCCCGTTCGTCGCGCACGTCGGCGACGTCGTCGACCAGCAGTGGGTGACCGGCGAGTGGGATGCCGCGGCGAAGGCCATGCAGATCCTCACCGACGGCGGGCTCCCGTATTCCGTCGTGCCCGGCAACCACGACGTGGAGAACATGGGGGCGCGCTCGTCGGAGGCGAACTCCTGGCAGTATCTGCAGCGCTTCGACGCGGGCCGGATGGCTGCGCAGGGAGGACCGGCGTTCGTCGACAGCTTCCAGAACGGGCTGTCCACCGCGTACATCTTCGAAGCGGAGGGTCACGAGTGGATGTCACTCGCCCTGGCCTGGAACGCTTCGGCGGACACGTTCGGATGGGCGCAGAGCGTGCTGGACGCTCACCCGGGAATCCCGGTCATCCTGTCGTCGCACGCGATCATCAACATCGCCGAGGACCAGACCTCGCCGGCGGACTGGGCATGGGGCGAAGAGCTGTGGAACAGCCTGATCCGCTCGAACGACGAGATCGTCCTCACGGTAAACGGGCACTTCCACGGCACGACCATGCGGGAGCGCACGAACGACTTCGGCAACCCGGTGTATCAGGTGCTGACCGATTATCAGATGGCGGCCGACGGCGGCAACGGGTACCTGACGCTCTTCGAGTTCGATCTGTCGAACGACGCGATCGACGTGGAATCCGTTTCTCCGTGGGTGACGGTGAAGGACGAAGCGTCTCTGACCGCCAACGACACTCCATTCCTGAGCGGACCGTGGCAGTCGTTCCGTCTCGATCTCGACTTCGAGGAACGATTCGGCTACGCCGCCGACCCGGAGCGAGAAACACGCGGCGACCTCTCGGAGCGCGCCAAGGCGATCGTGTCCGAAGGGTGGGACGGCGAAGCCGGCGCCGGCCAGATGGTCCCGGCCGGCAACGCGGACGACTACATCGCCGTCGACGGCACGGTGGCGCACTGGCGCTTCGGCTCCGTGGAAGAAGGCGTCGTGGACGAGAACTCGGTGATCCCTGACGTCGCCGGTCGGAGTCCCATGTATCGGAGCGCGATCGAGAACACGGATGCTCCGGAGAAGCTCGAGGACGTGCAGGTCTCGCACACGAACATGCCGTTCTACTCGGCGGATGCGGGAGCGATCTGCTTCGCAGACGTGCACCGCAACGACTCCGGTCTCGACAATCTGTCGTACATCTCGACCGAGTACGGCGCCCCGGCCACGTTCGCGGATCTGAACAGCTCGACCGGGTACACGCTGGAGACGTTCCTGCAGCTGGACGAGGGGTGGACCGAGACCGCCAACCGATGGGGCGCGGCGATCACTCGGGGAGGCACTCGGGAATGGATCGGCATCAACGACTCCGCGGATGCCGGAGCGGGCGCCTCGTGGCTCGGCATCTCGAGCCTGCGCGAGTATCAGTTCACGGCGGGCGACAGTGACACGGGCAACTCGTACACGCTGTGGTCGGGCGAGATCATGC
The DNA here is from genome assembly GCF_058349845.2 of Microbacterium cucumeris. Classification (NCBI taxonomy): domain Bacteria; kingdom Bacillati; phylum Actinomycetota; class Actinomycetes; order Micrococcales; family Microbacteriaceae; genus Microbacterium; species Microbacterium cucumeris. The sequence goes on along the minus strand of NZ_JBYRIZ020000003.1, from coordinate 240,957 downwards.
AGGGTGCTTGGCATCATGTCGCGGTCGTGAACGACCCGGTGGCCGACACCGCGATCATGTACGTCGACGGCGTGCCGGTGCTGCGCAACGCGGCGAGCGTAGGGGGGATGATGGCCGCCGACTTCATGCCGTGGATCATCGGTGCGTCGACCTGGAACACCGAGCCGGATCACGGGTGGCACGGGTGCGTCGGCGAGACGCGCGTCGTGGACCACGCGCTGTCGCCGTCGGAGTTCTTGTACGAGCGGATCGACATCGACGGGACCGGATCGTCGTTCGCCGTCGCGACCGACCTGACGACGGTGCACGCGCATGACGCGGTCGTCGGCTCGTTCTCCGGCACGGGCCACCCGGGGGCCCGAGTGCGCGTGGAACTCGATGATGTCGCCATCGGCTCGGCCGTGGTGGCGACCGACGGAACGTGGACGATCGCGCTCACCGAGGCGATCGCCGGAACCGGATCGTACGATCTGTCCTTCATCCAGTCGATCGGGACTCGTGACGGAGCCCCGTTCGAGGCCTCGCTCGTCATCGGCGACGCACCCGAGCAATGGGTGCCGGGCGAGGGAGACCTGACCGAAGCGCTCGCGGGTGAGATCTCCGTGAATCCGGACCGTTTCGCCCCGGGAGCGACGCTCACCGTGGCACTGCCCGAGGGACATGACGGCAGCACCGTCTACGGCTTCCTGTTCTCCGAGCCGACCGCACTGGGTGCTGCGACGGTCACGGGCAGGACCACCACGATCACGACGCCGACGAGCCTGGCGTTCGGTGAACACCGGATGGCGCTGTACACCTCGGACGGGACGCTCATCGGCTGGGATGTCGTCGAGGTCATCGACCCGACGATCGTGCCGGGTGAGAGCGGATCGGACAGCTCCGCCGACGAAGGCGGTCTGGCGATCACCGGGGGTACCGTGGGCTGGGTGCTGCTGTGGCTCGTTCTGGCCGGTGCAGCGGTCGCCGGCGGTGCGGTGCTGCAGCGGAAACGGCGCGCGGCGGAGTAGGCGGGGCTGTCTCTCCGGGCCCGGTGGGCCCGGAGAGATGCCATTCAGCGGTCAGGTCAGGAGCGGTCTCAGCCGCTCGCGTAGCTGGGGGATTCACGGCACGCACACAGATGCGCCGTGAATCCCCTGGTCGGCAGACCGTGCTCTCACGCCTCCCCCGGAACCTCCACTCCGACGAACTCGCCGTCGCGCGCCCCGCGCCGGTTCGGGGCTTCGACCTCGGCCGCATCAAGGAACGCTCGTGCCACGACGGCGCCCGCGGCATCCGTCGCCCAGATCAGGAAGCGCCCTGCCGTGTCGCGAGCGTGCACGGCCAGCGTCACGGCATCCGAGAGTACGAAGGGCTCGACGACGAAGGGCTGAGTCGTCACGATGTCGTCCCCGGGCAGAGCATCCATCGACGCTCCTGCCCGGACCCACGCGCCGTGCACCTGCACGCCCAGCGCAGAGCGGCCGTGGTGCGACACATGCACATCCAATTCGAACGCCTTCACGGGCGTCGCGAGGTCAGCCCCAGCACGAGCGGGCACGAGGTCCAGCACGAGCACCGTCTCGGCGTTCACATCGGCCGGAACGAGTCCGCCCCAATCCTTCGTGCGACGGTCCTCGGTGAGCAGCCCGGCGCACTCGTGCTCGACATCCGAGAACTCCGTGTAGACGTAGCCGGAGTAGCGGTCGTGCCGGCGCAGTTCCTGCGTCTCCCACCGCAGGTGCCATGCTCGCTCGAGACTCGTGAAGCCTTCGCCGTACTCGCTGTTGAGGATCGGTACGCCGTGGCGCGGGAAGGCCGGCGACCCGTAGAACGACTTGTCCACGATGAAGTCCGGCCCGAGCCGGACCGGGAACGCCTCGCGCTCGCCGGATGCCAGATCCGCCACGGCCCGTGCCCACGTCGCGATCTCGGGTTCGTAGTAGTGCCAGTCGACCAGATCGCTCTTCACGTGCGCCCAGCCGGAGTTCTCCACGATCGGGCGCGTGTCGTCGAGCGCGCGCAGCAGGTCGTAGGCGCGCACGGCCGCCTCAGCCCGCGCGGCGCTGCCCGGGATGTCCCAGTCCAGGCCCCACTCCTCGTTGTACAACCCCCAGATGACGATGCTCGGATGGTTTCCGTCACGCTCGACCATCGCGGGCAACTGCGCCTCGAACGCCTCGGCCGCCGCCGCCGAGAACCGACTCGGGCACGCCGGCTCCGCCCACACGAGCATCCCGGTGAGGTCGGCCTCGTGCAGCCAGATCGGGTCCTCGAACTTCAGGTGCTTGCGCACGAGGTTGTAGCCGAGCTCGCGGGCGAGCGCGATGTCCTTCCGCAGCGCTTCGGCGTCCGGCGCCGTGAGGCCCGAGTCCGGCCAGTACCCCTGGTCGAGGACGCCGCGCACGTACAGCCGTGATCCGTTCAGCACGAGTTCTTCGCCGCGGGTCTCGATCCGGCGCAGCCCCGTCGTTGCGACGACGCGATCCGCCGCCTCGCCTTCCCCGACGATGACCTCGACTCGGTACAGATGCGGGTCCTCCGGCTGCCACAGCCGCGGCTCGGACAGCTCGAGACGCCCGGCGGCCAGACCCGCGGCATCCGAGACCAGCTCCACCTCGGCATCCGCCGTCCGAACCCGGACGATCGAGCCGACCACGGCATCGCCGGACAACCCGACCGTGACGTCGATGCCGGTCAGGCTGTCGCCACGCAGCGCGATCGAGCGGGCGTACGTGCGCCCTCGCGCCTCCAGCCAGACCGATTGCCAGATGCCGGACGTCGGCGTGAACGAGACCCCGTCGTAGTCGTCGCGCGGAATGGAGCGCTGCTTGCCGTGCGCGATCTCACGCTTGTCGGCCGGTGCGTCGACCTCCACGGTCAGTTCTGACGCCACCCCCGGCACGAGGAACGCGGTCGCATCGAACTCGAACGACTCGTATCCGCCGACATGCTCGCCGACGAGCGCGCCGTCGATTCGGACGATCGCACGATGATGCACCGCGCCGAAGCTCAGGACGACTCGCCGCCCCGACCATTCGGCGGGCACGGTCACCTCCCGACGGTAGATTCCCCGCTCCAGCCAGGTCTGCCGGATGCCGGAGGCAGCGCTCTCCCAGGCGAAGGGGACCGTGATGTCGGCACAGACGCCGTCGGCCTCGAACCCCCACTGCCCGTTGAGCGTCAGCCATCGCTCCGACCGGTCGCGATCCGGACGCGGATACTCGGGGCGTGGCACCGCCGCATCGGCGATGGTGACAGGGGAGGAGTCGGTAGTGGAGAGGGACACGTTCAGCCTTTCACGCTGCCGGCGAGGATGCCGTTGATGAAGTGACGCTGGAGCACGATGAAGAGCACCAGCAGGGGGATGAGGGCGATCGAGCTCGCCGCGAGGAGCTCGCCGGTGACTGTCGCGTAGTCGGCGCCGATCCGATTGCCCGTGATGTTCTGCGCGAGCGTCGACAGGACGACCTGCAGGGTCGCCATCTGCTCGGAGCTGGCGACGATCACGGGCCACACGAAGTCGTTGTAGATGTTCATGATCGTGAGCACGGCGAGTCCGGCGAGGCCGGGGCGGATGACGGGCACGATCACGCGCCAGAAGATGCCGAACTCGCTGCAGCCGTCCACCCGCGCCGCGTCCAGCAGCTCGTCGGGCACGGCGCTGATCACCTGTCGCATCCAGAAGATCGCGAAGGCGTCGATCGCCCCGGGCAGGATGAGCGCCTGGTAGGTGTTGACCCATCCGAGCGCCTTCATCTCCAGCAGCAACGGGATGATGAGCACGATCGTCGGCAGCATCAGGGTGATGAGCACCGCGCCGAAGATGAGGTTCTTCCCGGCGAAGTCGTACTTCGCGAAAGCGTACGCCGCCAGGGGCGCGAAGAACAGCGTGATGCCGCCCTTCACGACCAGCACGATCCCCGTGTTGAGGAAGCCGTGCGCGATCGGCACGTCCTGGAACATCGCGGTGAAGTTGTCGAGCGTGAACGTCGAGGGATCGAATCCGAGCGGATCGCGGATGATGTCATTCGGCTGCTTGAACGACGAGACGATCGCCCAGGCGACCGGCGCCAGGAAGCCGATCATCAGCAGCAGGAGGAACGCGTGCGAACCGATGCGGGGACGCGGGCGGCGCACGGCTCGCTGCCGGGAGACGGATGCTGCAGCATCCGTGGCGGGACGGGTCAGCGTATCGGTCATGTCAATCCTTCGCTCGCAGCATCCGGACGAAGAACAGCGAGAGCACCATCACGAGAAGGACGAGCAGGAACGAGTTCGCTGCTCCCGTGCCCAGGTCGCCCCGCGTGATGTGGTTGTAGAGGTAATAGCCGGCCGTGGTCGTGGAGTTGTAGGGCCCGCCCTGCGTCACGACGAACGGCTCCGCGAACATCTGGAAGACGGCGAGCGTCTGCAGGACGACCGCGAACATGATCGTGCGGCGCAGCAGAGGCACCGTGATGCTCCACAGCTGACGGAGCTTGGATGCTCCGTCCAGCTCGGCGGCCTCGTACATCGACTGATCGATGGACTGCAGCCCCGAGAGCAGGATGATGACGATGAAGCCCGTCGTCTTCCACAGGAACAGCAGAGCCAGCGTCGGCTTCGCCCAGGCGCTCGTCGTGAGCCAGCCGATATCGGGGAGGCCGAACAGGCTGAGGAAAGCGTTGATCGCTCCGTACTGCTGGTCGAAGAGCACCACCCAGATCTGCGCAACGGCGACGAGAGGAGTGACGAACGGAACGATGAACGCCACCCGGTAGAGGCCGCGCATCCGGAGTTTCGCCGAGTTCAGCAGGACGGCCACGATCACCGAGAGCACCATCTGGACCGGGACGATCAGCAGCCAGAGCACGGCCGAATTGCCGAGCGAGCTCCAGAACGCCTCGCTCGTGAGCAGGTAGGCGTAGTTGCCCCAGCCCACCCACTCCGCGGCGCCGGAGCCGCGCCAGTTCGTGAAGCTGAGCCGCGCGGTGAAGATCAGCGGGTACACGCTGAACGCGAGGAAGATCACGACGAAGGGGAGGACGAAGAGGTAGGGCGCGGAGCGCCGTTTCAGCGTCGCTCCGCTCGGGCGGCGGCGGGTGCGCTGCGGCACCGCGGAGGGGAGGGTGGAGGTCGTCATCCGGATCGGTCCGTCACTGCCTGTCGATGAGGTTGGACTGGATGCCCTCGGTCGAACTGCTGATGACCTCGGCGGGCGTGAGGTCGCCGTCCAGCATCTTCTGGATGTCGTTGCCGAGGTAGTCCACGGCGCCGTTCCACCAGGACGGGATGGCAGTTCCGCTCGGGATCTGCGCCCCGGCGGTGGTCGCGACCTCCCAGAGATCCTGACCGCCCAGCGCTTCGAGCGGTTGGAAGAGCGGCTCGGTCGGATCCGCGGCCGGGAGGTACGCGGGGATCGACGTGTTGAGCCCGGTCGGATAGATGTCGTTGACTCCCCAGACCGCGCTGTACCCGGCCTCGTCGTACATGAGGAACTCGTAGAAGAGCCACGCCAGGTCCGCGTTCTCGCCGTCCTTCGGGAGCACGAACGAGGATCCGCCCATCGCGCCGCTGCGCGCGCCGCCGTCCTCCCATGCGGGCAGCTCCATCGCCCGCCAGTCGCCGCTCGTCTCCGGCAGCAGCTGCTGCGGCGCGAAGTCGAACCAGATGGCCCATGGGTAGAAGACCTGGTTACCGTTCTCGAGCTCGGCGATGTCGGTCGGGCTCAGGTACTCGGCCCGCGTGCCCAGGCCCTCGGTCTGCACCGTGTCCAGGAACGTCAGGATCTGCTCGTACTCCGGGCTGTCCAGCCGGAGCTCGCCGTCGGCATCTGCGATCGACGTGCCCAGCTGACTCGCGTACATCTCCAGCTGGAGCTGTCCGAGGAATGCGCTCTGCTCCAGATGGATCGGCTTCGAGCCCGGCTTGGCATCCTGATACGCACGAGCCGCGTCGAGCAGGTCGTCGTAGGTCTCGATCGTCGTCGCATCGATGCCCGCGGCCTCGAGCGCCGCCGCGTTGTAGTACAGCAGACCGGGATTCAGATCGTAGGGAATGCCGTAGATACCCCCATCGACCGTCGTCGCGTCGATCTTCTGCGGCGCGATGTCGTCGACATAGGGTGCGAGCACGTCGCTGACGTCCCACAGATGATCGGCATAACTGCTGACGAGCGCGTCATCGAGGAAGACGCCGTCGGGGACGTCGGTCCCCGTGATCAACGTGTTCTGCAGCTTCGCGTTGATGTCGACGGCTTCGTGGTGCACGGTGATGCCGGGATACTTCTCGTTGAACTCGTCGATGACGGCGTCGAAGACCTCGTACAGGTCGCCGGAACGGTCCCAGATGGTGATCTCACCCTCGGGCTGTTCGGCGGTCGGTGCCTGCAGACGATCGGATGCTGCAGTGTCGTCGGAGCCCGATGTGATGTCGGGTCCGCACGCCGTCAGTGCCAGCGCAGCGATGGCGACTCCGCCGATCGCGGCGAGGCGCGAAGCCGGCCGGTTCGGATTGCGGTTCATGACACTCCCTTGTGTGGATGAGGACGGTGCGGTGTGTGGTGCCGTCGACGCGTTTGCCAACGTATGCAAACAGTACCGGAGATTTGCACACGTTGCAAACGATAGGATGGCGGGATGCCGGCCACACTCCGCGATGTCGCAGAACGCGCACAGGTGTCGATGCGCACCGTCTCCAACGTGGTGAGCGGGTACACGCATGTCAGCGAGAAGATGCGCGCGAAGGTGCTCGCCGCCATCGAGGAGCTCGACTACCGGCCGAACCCGGTGGCGCGAACGCTGCGCACCGGACGCACCGGCATGCTGGCGCTCGTGGTGCCCGAGATCGACGTGCCCTACTTCAGCGAACTCGCCCGCGACGTGATCGAGGCGGCCGCCGAGGTCGGCTACCGCGTCATGATCGATCAGACCGGGCATGACCACGAGCGCGAGCGTCAGCTGCTCACCGGCGAGGACCGCACCATGTTGTTCGACGGGCTGCTCTTCAGCCCGCTGGTCACGAAGTCCGAGCTGCTGGACATGTCCAGCACCACGCGGATGCCGTTGATCCTCCTCGGCGAGCACGATTTCGACGGCCGCTACGACCACGTCGCCATCGACAACGTGGCAGCGGCGAGGGATGCCGTCAGCCATCTGATCGAGACCGGCCGCACGCGGATCGCCGCGATCGGGTCGCAGCCGCTGGAGGAGTACGCGACGCCGCTGCAGCGCTCGGCGGGCTACGAGGCGGCACTGGCGGATGCCGGGCTGGAGGGGCGCGCGGACTACGTCGTCGCCGCCGAGCACTACAGCCGCATCGACGGCTACCGTGCGGCGCAGGCGCTTCTCGCACTCGAGGACCCGCCGGATGCGATCTTCTGTTTCTCGGATCTCCTCGCGATCGGAGCCATGCGCGCCGTCTTCGACTCTGGCCTGCGTGTGCCCGAGGATGTCGCGGTGATCGGCATCGACGACGTGGAGGAGGGGCGATTCGCGCGTCCATCTCTCAGCACGATCTCGTTGGACACGCCTTTCATCGCCAGGGAATCGGTGCGCCGCATCATCGAGCGCATCGAGGATCCGGAGCTGCCCGCGCGGGAGATCGTCGCGCCTCACACGCTGGTCGTCCGGGAGAGCACGGCCTGACACGGTTCCGCGCCGCCTGCGGACGGGCGCGCCGTACGCTCATCTCATGACCACCGACGTCCGCAACATCGACACCGCCCTCGCCTCGATCGCCGAGCACTGGCAGCCTCACCGTCTGACGAGCGTCAACGACTACGACGTCAAGGTCGTCAAGTTGCAGGGCGAGTTCGTCTGGCACACGCATCCCGACACGGACGAGCTGTTCCTGGTGATCAGCGGCGAGCTGACCATCCAGCTCCGCGATCGCGACGTCGTCCTCGGCCCGAACGACGTGTTCGTGGTGCCGAAGGGCGTCGAGCATTGCCCGAAGGCGGAGGGCGAGGTGCAGGCGCTCCTGTTCGAGCCGCAGGGCACGGTCAACACCGGGGATGCCGGCGGCGAGCGGACGTCGGAGCTGCGCGAACTCGACTGACCCTCGGCGAGGCCGGCGGCCGGCTGCGCGAGATCCGGATGCTTGCTCGAGATCCGGACGAACGTCCGCCGCCCGCGGCGCGAGATCCGGATGCTCGCGCGAGATCCGGACGAAAGCGCCGCAACGATCCGGATCTCGCGGCATTCTCCGGATCTCGGAAGCCCGCAGGCGTCAGCCGGCGCCGCCCTCGGGTACCCATCGCAGCAGATCGCCGGGCTGGCAGTCGAGCACCTCGCACAGAGCATCCAGCGTGGTGAAGCGCACGGCCTTCGCGCGGCCGTTCTTCAGCACCGCGAGGTTCGTGGGCGTGATGCCGATGCGCTCGGCAAGTTCGCCGACGGCCATCTTGCGGCGCGCGAGCATGACGTCGATGTCGACGATCACGGGCATCAGATCACCTCGCCCAGTTCGTTGCGCAACGCTTGCGCCTCGTCCTCGCGGGCGATCGCCTGGCGCAGCAGTGCCTTCATCACCACGACGAGCAGCGCGATCCCTCCCAGCACGAGTGATGCCCCGCAGATCAGTCCGACCAGGCCCGGCGCAACGGACCCCGGCGCCAGCAGGACCGCGAGTACGAGGGCGAGCACGGCGGCAGCCGCGAAGCATCCGACGATCGCATTCACCCAGCCGAACGAGGATGCCGAGAAGATGGACCCGCGCCGGACCTTCGTCAGGAGCATCCACACGCACACCGCGAACACCTGCATCGACACGATGCCGAGCACGGCGATGCCCACGAACGCGATGCGCCCCCAGAGCTCTTCGCCGGCGAGATCCAGCCACAGCGCCGGGACGATCAGCGCCTGCACCGCCAGCGACCCCAGCAGTGCCACGGCGATCACGACCTTGAGCACCACGATCGTCACGTTTCCCATGTCCAGCCTCTCATCGAAGAACAGTAGGAATCTATCGTTAATCGTTCGATCTGGGAAGCCCGCGTGCCCACCGAGGCCTTCCGCTTCGCATCTTAACGATATATCGTTGACTATCGCTCACTTCGAGGAGGTCATCATGAACGGTCCATTCCCCACTCCCGGATTCGGCTCCGGCTTCGGGCCGAACGGCCCCGGCGCATCGATCTTCGACGCGTTCGAGCAGTTCCGGCAGAACTTCGAGCAGCGCACCGGCGGGCCGTCCCGCATGGCGCGCGGCGACGTCCGCGCGGCCGTCATCGCCCTGCTCGCGGAACAGCCCATGCACGGCTACCAGATCATCAGCGAGATCTCGGATCGGTCCCACGGGGCTTGGAAGCCGAGCGCCGGGTCGGTGTATCCGACGCTGCAGCTGCTCGCCGACGAGGGACTCATCACCGCCGAGGAGCAGAACGGACGCAAGACCTACTCGCTCACCGAGAGCGGCGTCGCCGAGGCGGAGGCCGCCGCGGACAAGCCGGCACCGTGGGAGGCCTTCGGCGGGCGCTCCGCCGCGAACCTCACCGCGCTGCCGAAAGCGGGCATGGAGCTCGCCGGCGTCGCCGCCCAGGTCGCCCGCACCGGCACGCCCGAGCAGGTCCAGAAGGCCGTCGACGTCCTGGACGAGGCGCGACGTAAGCTGTACGCGATCCTCGCCGGCGACTGATCGGAGCGCGCATGGACACGGCGGATGCCGAGGGAGAGCGGGGCCCGGGAACGGACGCGTTTCGACTCGCTTCGCTCGCTCAACGAGCGGGTGGGGAGGAGCGCCCTCAGCGAGCGGGTGGGGAGGAGCGCCCTCAGCGACCGGGCGGCGATGGATTCGCTGACCCGACGGGTGGCGACGCATCCGCTGACCGGGCGGACGGGGAAGAGCGCGCTCAACGAGCGGGTGAGGGCGGGGTCCCGGGCGCGGCGGAGCCTGCGCCACCGGCCGCACGGCACCGGGCACGCTATCGGCGCATCGTGTCGTTCGCGGCCCGTGAGTTCTTGAAGATCTGGTGGTACGAGCTCGTCCTGCCTCGATTCGGCATGACGGCGCTCGCCGACCGCACGCGCGCCGCCCGGATGCAGCGTTTCGCCCGGCGGTTCCACGACCTCGCCGTGGGGCTCGGTGGACTCATGATCAAGGTCGGGCAGTTCATGTCCTCGCGCCTGGACGTCCTCCCGCCCGAGATCACCTCCGAGCTCGAAGGGCTGCAGGACGACGTCCCGGCGGTCCCGTTCCCCGACATCCGTGCGCTCGCCGAGGCCGAGCTCGGCGTTCCGCTGGCCCGCGCCTACGCCTGGTTCGATGAGACTCCGCTGGCTGCGGCATCCCTCGGCCAGGCGCATCGCGCCCGCCTGTCGGCTCAGGATGCCGAGGAGACCGGCCTGCGCGAGGTCGTCGTCAAGGTGCAACGCCCCGGAATCGACGAGATCGTCGCGACCGACCTCGCCGCCCTCCGCCGTGTGGCCCGATGGGCGAGCCGAGTGCGGATCGTGCGCGACCGCGTCGACGCACCCGCGCTCGTCGAGGAGTTCGCCGGCACGTGTCGTGAGGAGATCGACTACCTCCACGAGGCGGCCGGAGCCGAGCGGTTCGCGGCGGACTTCCTCGACGATCCGCGCGTGTCCGCTCCGGCCGTCGTGTGGGAGCGCACCACGCGGCGCGTGCTCACCCTCGAGGACGTCACCGCGATCAAGATCAACGACACCGTCGCTCTGCGCGCCGCGGGCATCGACCCGACCGAGGTGGCGAACGTCTTCGCCGACGTCATGCTCGACCAGGTCTTCACGCACGGTTTCGTGCACGCCGACCCGCATCCCGGGAACATCTTCGTGACGCCGCGCGCCCCGCACGCGGAAGGGCCGTCCTGGCATCTGACCTTCGTGGACTTCGGCATGATGACCGAGGTCCCGGATTCGCTCCGTGCGGGATTGCGCACGTTCGTCATCGCGGTCGCCGGGCGCGACAGCAAGGGCCTGGTGAGCGCCGCGCAGCAGATCGGCGTCCTCCTGCCGTCCGCCGACACCCGCGAGCTGGAACGCGCCCTGACGACGCTGTTCGCGCGTTTCGGAGGCATGGGTTTCGCCGAACTGCGCGAGGTCGATCCCCGCGAGTTCACCGGCTTCGCCACCGAATTCACCGACACGGTGCGAGAGCTGCCGGTGCAGCTGCCCGAGAACCTGCTGCTGCTGATCCGGGCGGTGTCGCTCACATCCGGCCTGTGCAGCGCGCTGGATCCCGCCTTCAACATCTGGGACCCGGTGGAGCCGTACGCGGCCCGCCTGCTCAGGGATGAGAGCGGCAACCTCATCCAGGACTTCGGCAAGCAGGCGGCCACCAACGCCGGCATCCTGTGGAGCCTGCCGAAACGCGTCGACGACGTCATCTCCCGTGCCGACAACGGCACGCTGTCGTTCGACACGTCGCGCCTCGAGCGGCGCCTCGACATCCTCGTCGGCATCGGCCGGCGCGTCGTCTCCGCGGTGCTGTTCATGGCACTCGTGATCGGCGGTGCCCTGCTGCTCGCGGCGGCACCGGTGCTCGGCTGGATCCTGATCGGGGTGTCGGTGCTCCCGCTGCTGCACGCCCTGTTCGGCGGGCGGCGACGCACCTAGGGAGAGTCGGCCTCCGGGTCCGGATCGACCGTGGGCGCCGCCTTCGCGCCCTCGGCCGCTCCCGTGATCCGGGCTGCCATGCCGGCGAAGATCGATCCGTGGAACGGCAGAACGGCGAACCAGTACAACCGGCCGGTCAGCCCCCGGGGGAAGAAGATCGCCCGCTGCTCGTAAAGAGCCTCTCCGCCGTCGGGAACAGCGCGCAGCTCCAGCCAGGCGGAACCCGGAACCTTCATCTCGGCTCGGAGACGCAGCAGCCCTGTACGGGATTCGTCCGGTTCGGCGACCTCTTCGACCCGCCAGAAGTCGACGGCGTCGCCCACCCGCACTCGCGATCGGCTGCGGCGGCCACGGCGCAGCCCGACCCCGCCGAGGAGGCGGTCCATCCATCCGCGCACGGCCCACAGGAACGGTGACGAGTACCACCCGTTCTCCCCACCGATGCCCAGAATGACGCGCCAGAGCTCTTCGGCCGACGCGATCGTGTGCACGCTCCGGACATCCGTGAACACCGTGCGCCCCGCCCACTCAGGGTCGCTGGGCAGCGGATCGCTGGGGGCGCCGGAGACCTCCGCATCCTGCCAGCTCGTCTCGACGCTGTCGGCGTCGACGCGTCCGAGCGCGAGGCGCACCGCCGTGCGGTACGGGGTCAGCCCTCCCTCCGGTGGCGGGATGAGCGCGTCGACGTCGTCTTTGACGACGCACTCGTTCTGCAGGGAGGCCACCAGCGGTCGGGCGATCGCGCGCGGCACGGGGGTGACGAGGTTCACCCAGTGCGAGGCGAGTTCCGGAGTCAGCACCGGCAGTGCGGCGATCGCGCGCTGCGGGAGCCCGGCCTCGACGGCGTAGCCGTTCATCATCTGCCCGTACCGCAGCACGTCCGGTCCGCCGATGTCGACGGCGCGGTTCACGTCCGGCCCGACGCGCGCGGCTCCCAGCAGGTAGTGCAGCACGTCGCGGATCGCGATGGGCTGGATCCTGTTGCGCACCCACTTCGGCGCCGGCATGTACGGCAGCACTTCGGTGAGGTGCCGGATCATCTCGAACGATGCCGAGCCCGAACCGATCACGACCCCCGCCTGCAGGACGAGCGTCGGGACTCCGGAGGCGAGCAGGATCTCCCCGACCTCGACACGCGATCGCAGATGCGCGGACAGTCGCGCGTGCTCCGGATGCAGCCCGCCGAGGTAGACGATGCGCCGGACGCCGGCCGCTCTCGCCGCCTGCGCGACCGTTGCGGCTGCGCGCTGATCGGCGTCTTCGAAACCCTTGCCGGCCGTCATGGAATGGATCAGGTAGTAGATGATGTCGACGCCCGCCACTGCGGTTCGCACGGCATCCGCGTCGTCCGCCGATCCCTCGACCACGTCGCAGTCGGAACCCCACGGGAAGGATGCTGCGCGTGCCGCGTCCCGTGCGAGCACGCGCACGCGGTATCCGGCGTTCAGCAATCGAGGCGTGAGCCGCCCGCCGATGTAGCCGGTCGCACCGAGCACGAGCGCCCGCGGCGCGCTCCCGTCCGGGCGCGCCACGGCCTGCACCGAGTGCTCGCGGCCGGTGGGCTGGGTCAGCTCCGTCATGCCCCGAGCGTAGAGGCGAGAGATGTGATCCGCGACCAGGTCGCGACGAGAGGTGCTGACGTAGACGCGAAGAACGGGGGCCCGCAGGCGAACCTGCGGGCCCCCGGGAGTCGCCGCCGGATCAGACCCGCGTCATGCGGCGTCGCGCCACCAGTGCGGCGCCGGCGAACAGCGCCAGCACGCCCAGTGCCCACAGGAACGCGGGCACCTGGCCGCCGGTCGCCGGCAGCGTGCCGTCTCCCGCTTCACCGCCGGACCCAGGACCGCCGACGCCGCCGGAACCGCCGCCCTGCCCGGGATCCGTCGGCTCGGCGGTCGGCACCACGGTGACGACGGTCTCGGCCGTCGCAGTCGTGCCGTAGTCATCGGTCACGGTGTAGCGCAGTGTGAAGCCCTCGGAGTCCTCCGGAACGAACATGCGCGCGAACACGTCGGGCGTGATGCGCTCGACCTGAATGCGGTCGGTGATGTCCACGCCGTTCGCGTCCACCGCCGTGACGCCCTCGAGCTCATCGAACTCCGTGCCGGCGACGACCTCGCGGGTCGGCGGCACGCCTCCGAACGTCGGCTCCACCGCTGTCACGGTCACGACGCGCTCGAACACCGTCTCGTTGCCCGCCTTGTCCGCCACCCGGTAGACCAGCGGATAAGAACCGGGAGTCCGGACGTCGACCGTGCCCTCGACCTGGATCGCCGCGGACACGTCGCTGTCGATCTCGTCGACCGCCGTGACGCCGGCGAGCGGATCGAACGGCTGGCCCTGTGCGACCTCGGCCTCTGCATCCAGCCCGGAGAACTCCGGGCCCTTCGCGTCGTCCACGGTGCGGGTCAGCGTCACCTGATCGATCACCGTGCGGTCCATCGTCTGGTAGGTGGTGAGGGTGATCGCAGAAGGCGACACGTCCACATCCGTGTACTGCGGCTGGTTCGACTGGTCCTTGATCGCGGCCTCCGGAGAGGAGGCGTCCAGACCGTAGAACTTGCTGCCGCTGGCCGAGTTGCCGGTCACGTACAGCACCTGTCCCTCCTCGGCGGCGAGCGTGACGCCGGACTGCTCCTGGGCATCCAGATCGCCGACCGCGGTCGTGCCGTCCATGAGGTAACTGCGGGTGTAGATGTGATCGTGCCCGGCGAGCACCAGATCGACGCCCAGCTCGCTGAACACGGGTGCCAGCGCCGCGCGGCGCTCGATCACGTCCTGCTCCACCGAGTGGAACGCCGCCGAGTACAGCGAGTGGTGCATGACCGCGACGATCCAGTTCGCGTCGGCGCCGTGCTCCTCGACCACCTCACGCAGGAAGGCCGCGTGGTCCTCCTCGTCCGTGCTGCGTGCGTTGGTGTTGATGTTCAGATAGAGCACGTCGTTGTAGGTGTACCAGTAGTCGCCTCCGGCTCGTCCCTCCGTGCTCTCGTACCCGTGGGTCTCCGAACGGTTCGGGGTGAAGAAGTGCGAGTTGAACTGGTCGGACTGATTGTCGTGGTTGCCGATCGTCGCCTGGAACGGCAGCTGCTTGAGCAGTTCCGGGGCGATGAGCGATGCGTACTCGTCCTCCGAGCGGTGCGTCTCGACCTGGTCTCCACCGCTGACGATCATCGACGCGTCCTTCTCGAACTGGTCGATCTGGTCGACCGCCGCAGCCCAGCGGTCGCGGTCGTTCTGCCAGCTGCCGGAGGCGCCGATCTGGGCGTCGGTGAGGTAGACGAAGCTGTACGTCTCGTCGAACGTGCCGGTCCACAGCTCGTACGACCGCGACCAGCCCGTCTCGTCGTTGCCGACCCGATACAGGTACGCCGTCTCCTCGGCCAGGTCGTCGATCACGACCTGGTTCGAGAACCGGCCGTCCCGGGCCTGGGCGGTCGCGGCGTCGATCACGCGCGCATCCGCGACAGGGAAGCCGGCACCGTCCCGCGCGGATGCCGGGGCGATCTGCACCTGCGCCGCGATCTCGCGGTCGGTGTAGAAGGTCAGGTTGCGCCGGGTCTCATCGGATCCGACGTGCAGCAGCACATCGGAGATCGCGGCCGGAGCATCCTTCGCGGCGATGGTCAGCGACCGAAGCTGCAGGAACACGTCCGAGCTCGTGGCATTGGTGTTGTGCACCTGGATCGCGATCGTGTTCTCGCCCTCCTGCAGGACGGATGCCGGAACCGTGAAGGACCCGGTCAGCGGCGCCGTCCCGTTGCCGCCGGCGTACACCATGTTGCTCGTGGCGTCTTCGTCGATGCGGGCGTCGGCGAAGCCTCCGACCAGCTCGCCGTTGACGTACACGCGCGCGGCGTCGTCGTAGGCGAGCTCACCGTTCAACTGGGTGATCTGCGCGAGCTCGTCCGCGGTCAGATCGAACGAAGTGCGGAAGAAGAACGCCTCGATGTTCTCGCCGCTCGACTTGTGCTGCGCCACCAGCGTCGTCGGTGTGAAGCCACCGCCGAGATCGGCGATCGCGCCGTTCTTCGCCCCGAAGCTCGCGACGCCCGTCTTCCAGGAGCTGTCGTCGTAGTCCGCCGCCGTCCAGCCCGTCTTCGCGTCGAGGCCGTCCGCCGGATCGTCCTCCGTGTCGTGGAAGCGCCACTCGGTGCCGGCGTCCACGACCGCAGTGCCGTCGAGCTCGGTCGGTTCCGGGGTCGTCGGCTCCGTCGGCTGCTGCGGCTCGGGGCGCGTCGGAAGCTCCGGCTCCCCCGGATCGACCGCCTCCACGGGCCGCAGGGCGACGTCGAAGATGTGCATGATGCCCTTGCTCACCGCGGTCGGCAGGGTGACGCTGCGCACGGACTTCTCCGGGTCGAGAGGCACGACGGAGGTGCCGAACACGACGGGTCGCGCCGAGTCGGATCCGCCGTTCAGCGTGTTCCGCTTGGTGAGCTCGATCACGCGGACGTTGCCCGGCTCCACGCTGCCCGGCACCCAGTCGCTGAGCCGCACGTCCACGTCCTGCGTGGTGCCGTCCGAATAGGTGACGACGGCGGTGCCGCGAGAAGGCCCGTTGGTCGCGGTGCCCAGGAACGAGATTCCGGATGCCGCGACATCGCCGAACTCCAGCACCTGCCCGCTCGGGATCCAGTGGTCGGCCTCTCCGGCCTGCGTGTCGGGCCAGGTGAAGACCACGCCGGTCTCGCCCAGCGGGACCTGCGATCCGCCGGTGATGCCGGCCTTCTCCAGATCCTGACGGGAGAGCGTGACGCCTCCGGCATCCAGCCCGCCCATGTTGACTGCGCCGTCGTCCGTGATGCCGACCGCGCCCCGGGCGTTCACGCCTGCGTCGTACGACGGAGGCACATCGTCCGCGCCGGTGCCCCAGCTGCCCGGGCTCTCCGCCATGGTGAATGCGAGCGTTCCGCCCTCGCGCGCGAAGTCGGCCGGCAGCCAGGACGCGGTCTGGGCCGTCCCGTCGACGGCGAGGCCGGTCGTGTAGCGGCGGTCGTCGCCGGCGCCCGGCGCATCGATCGTGATGACGCGGTCCGATCCGATCGAGGTGATCTCGATGTGCTCGAACATCGGAGCCGAGACGAGCAGATCCGCGGTGCCCCAGATCGCGGGCATGAGACCGAGGTTCGCCCAGACGTACCAGGCGCTGAACGAGCCGAGATCGTCGTTGCCGGCCAGGCCGTCCGGGGCGGTCGTGAACAGCTCGTCCGCGGCGCGGTAGAGCGTCTCGGTCGTCTTGTGCGGAGCCTGCAGCCAGTTGTAGACCCACGGCAGCCCGAAGCTGGGCTGGTTGGCGATGTACGCGGTGTCGCTGAAGGCGCCGCCGTCGAGGTCGCGCAGGACGCTGTCGAGGTCGGTCGTGGCCTGATCGATGCCGCCTCGGGCCTCGATGAGGTCCGCCATGTTGTGCGAGACGTTGAAGCCGTACTGCAGGCCGGTGGACTGTTCGAACTGCGCGCCCTGCGTGGTGAGCGACGTGTTCATGAACCCGTTGCGGTTGCGGGCGTCGACGTGTTCGCGGGCGTAGTTGAAGACGTTCTTCCAGTTCTGCGAGCGCGTGGAGAAGAGCTCATACGCGTCCTGATCGCCCAGGCGCTGCGCGAGCTGCGCGATGGCGAAGTCGTTCGTGGCGTACTCGAGCGTGCGCGAGGTGGCGGCACCCTGCTTGTCGCCGTCGATCCAGCCGAGACTGCCGTACTGCACGGCATCCGATCGTCCGGTGTCGGTCATCGGCAGCGTCTGGGTCGCGATCATCGTCGCCAGCGCTGTCGCGCGGTCGTAGTCGGTCGACCCGAAGTCGTCTGTCGCGGCGACGATGTTCTGCAGCGAGTCGCCGCTCATCTTGGTCTGGATCCGGTTGTACGACGGCCAGCTCGTCCACTTTCCGGACTGGGTCACCATGTCGACGATGGACTGGTTGATGTCGCTGGCGCGCTCCGGGTACAGCAGGGCGACCAGCTGGGACTGACCCCGGTAGGTGTCCCACCCGGAGAAGTTCACGTAGAAGTCGCGGCCGTCCTCGACGGTGTGCGCCTCGCCGTCGTAGCCGATGTAGGTGCCGTCGACGTCCTGGAACGTGTTCGGATGCAGCAGCGCGTGATAGAGCGAGGTGTAGAAGGTGATCCGGTCGCGGTCGCTGCCCCCGGTGGCGTCGATCGTGCCGAGCGCCTGCTCCCAGACCGCGCGCGCCTGGGCGCGAGCCGTGTCGAAGTCGAGGTCCGCGGCCTCGGCCGTCGCGTTCGCGCGCGCCCCGTCGACCGACACGTAGCTCAGGCCGATCTTCGCGGTGACGTCGGCTCCGTCGGCGAAGGTCAGCCAGGCGCCGGCGCCGTGCTTCGCGGCGGCCTGCGCCTGCGTGCCCTGCGCCTGCACGCCGTCGGGGGTCCACACGCCGTACGACTCCACGGGCTGATCGAAGGTCGCAGAGAAGTGCGCGGTGTACTGGCCTCCGCCGTTGCAGACGATGTTGGCGGTTACGGAGCCGCTGAGCTCACCGGTGGCCGGGTCGAAGGCGATGTCCGATGCGTGCACCTGGTTGTTCGATCCGCCCGCCTCGAACAGGAGCGTGGCGTTGTCGTCGAACGAGTACCGGCTCACCGCCGTGCGAGTGGTGCTCGTCAGCTCGGCCTGGACTCCCGCCAGGTCGACCGAGTAGTACCCGGGATCGGCGACTTCGCCGTCGTGCGAGTAGTCCAGGAAGTAGTCGCCGATGGCGGATGCCGGATTCGACGGCAGTGCGCCGTCGGTCAGCTCGCCCGCGAACGGGAGCACGGGGAAGTCGAAGCCGCCGTAGTTCGAGCGGCATCCGGTGCCCGACAGGCGGGTCATCCCAAAGCCGCGGAGCTGGTCGGACTGGTACTCGTAGCCGCCGTACTGCTCTCCGGTGGACGTCTGGTAGGTCGTCGGACTCGACTGCACCATCCCGAACGGCACGGTCGCGCCCGGGAAGGTGTTGCCGTAGTGGTCGTTGCCGCGACCGTTGTTGGCGTCGTTCATCTCGGTGCCGATGAGCGGGTCCACGGCGTCGAACGCGGACAGCGCGGACTCCTCGGCCGCCTGCGCGGCCGGGGCCGTGAGCGCGGCCGAGGCCGCGAGGACCGTGACGACGCCGGCCGCGACGACGGCGCGGTGTCGGCGCCGCGGTGGAGTGGGGTGATCGGACGCATGGGAGGACATGCGCTACCTCCGTACGGGTGTGAGGGCGAGGGGGAGTGGCGTCGGGTGCCGCCTCACGGGACGCTAGGGATGCCAGCCGTCCGCGGCGTCAACGGCAGATGAACATCCGGTGGCGAACGGCGGGTCTCCTGCGATCCAGGCGCCCGACGCCAGATGTACACTTGTACGCGTGACTTCCCCTCCCCGTCCGGACGACGCCGTGCGCCGTGCTCGCGTCGCCGTGTCGGCCCTGTTCCTGACCAACGGCGCGCTGTTCGCGAACATCCTGCCGCGCTACCCCGAGATCAAGAGCGCGCTCGGACTCGATAACGTCGCCTATGGGGTCTCGGTCGCGGCGTTCCCCGCCGGAGCGATCGTCGCGGGCCTCGCCGCGGCCGTGCTCATCCGCAGCCTCGGGTCGGCGCGCGTCGCTGCCGTCGGCACCGTGCTCACCGGCCTCGGACTGCTCGCCGCCGCGCTCTCGCCGTCAGCGCTGCTGTTCGCCCTGGCTCTGTTCGTCGGGGGAGCATCGGATGCCATCACCGATGTCGCGCAGAACGCCCACGGTCTGCGCGTGCAGAAGCAGTACGGTCGCTCGATCATCAACTCGTTCCATGCGATCTGGTCGATCGGCGCCGTGCTCGGAGGCGGCATGGCGGCCGCCGCGATCGCCCTGCAGATTCCAGTCGGCGTCCATCTGTCGGTCTCGACGGCGGTGTTCGCCGTCGTGGCACTCGTGGCGCTGAGGTTCTGCCTGCCGGGTCGAGACGAGCAGACGGACGAGGATGCCGTGGCAGACATGCCCGAGATCCAGGGTGCGGTGCGCCGCGGTCTCAGTCCACGCATCGTGTGGGCGCTGGTCGCGCTCACCCTCATCGCGATGGCCGGTGCCGTCGCCGAGGACGCCGGGAACACCTGGGCGACCCTCTACCTGTCGGAGTCGCTCGGAGCGCCAGCCGCCATCGCGTCCCTCGGATTCATCGCGCTCGTCGGCGCCCAGTTCGTCGGCCGGATGCTGGGCGACGGCATGACCGACCGCTTCGGTCAGCGCGCTGTCGCCCGGGCCGGCGGGCTGATCGCCGCGATCGGCATGGGGCTCGCTCTCGCGTTCCCGAGCGTTCCGGGGACGATCGCCGGTTTCGCTGCGGTCGGATTCGGCATCGCCACCCTCATCCCCGCGGCGATGCACGCCGCCGACGAACTGCCGGGGCTCCGCCACGGGGCCGGTCTCACGGTGGTGTCCTGGCTGCTGCGGCTCGGCTTCCTGCTGTCGCCGCCGTTCGTCGGCTTCATCGCCGACACGGTGAGCCTCCAGGCGGGACTGCTCGTGGCGCCCGTCGCCGGGCTCGTCGCCTTCGCGCTCGCCGGAGTGCTGGAGAAGAAGCCGGCGCGCGGCTGAGACCGGGCGCGGAACCAGAGGATCAGCGCCGCGCGTCCGCCGCGGCGAGCCCGGCGCGCATCGCTTCCCGGTCTTCGTCGGACCATGGTCCGGAGGCGGCCAGCGGGATCTCGGTCATGAAGCGGCGCTGCTCCTCGGGGATGCGGGCGACCACGGCATCCGGATCCGATCCGGCCGTGGCGTACAGCGCCGGGCCGTCGGCGTAGAAGGGATCCGTCAGGACGAGGCGTCCGTCGGATCCGCGCATGACGTTCGACGGATTCTCGTCGATCGGTCCGCACCAGGGCAGCTCGGTCAGGGCGCGCTCGTGGAGGTCGCGCAGAATGCCGGTCAGCTCCGCGACGCTGTCGTCCTCGTCCGCGATGAGGCGGTGTAGCCCGGCGGCATCCGCCGGGTCGACCGGGTGCAGGCGCTCCATGATCAGGACGTCACCTCCGCCCACGAGGCGCCGGTGCGCGAACAGGCGCGGCACGAGAAGGGTGTGCTCGGCGCGGCGGTACAGCTCCGCGGTGTACGGCCCGGTCGGGTCGAACGGGCTGATGCGGGCGACCGTCGCGCCGTCCGGCGACACGAGCGCGATCGCCCAATCGCCGGCGCCGATCCGCGACCATCCGACGGCCGTGAAGGCGCGTTCGACGTCGCGGTGATCGGCGTCGGTGGCGAAGTCGGGAATCGGTGGGTTCACCACCCCAGTCTGCCCGCGTTCCGGGCCGGATGCGGCTCTACGCCGGCGTCCGCTTGTCGGCATCCGGATGCGGCACGATCCGGTAGACACCGATCGAGGCGAGCAGCAGCCAGGCGAAGCCGGCCAGAACCGCGAGCCACAGGAGCGCGACGCCCGCAGGCCCCGACGCGAGGGCCGCTCCGGCCGCGAACGCCACGACGATGACGACGCCGGCCACGCGGGAGAGCAGTGCTCGGCTCTTCTCCCCGCGGGCGCTGAAGAAGCGGGCGAGGAGCAGGGCCGCCACGGCGAACGCGACGAACTCGACGGCGCCGAGGGCGAGATGCAGCATGCCGCTGACGCTCATGCTCGCCTCTGCGCCGACCGGGAAGCCGAGGGCGGGGTCGGGGCGGAAGACTCCCGCCAGGGCGATCGCAGCACCGGCGACGATCACCGCGATGCCCGCACCGCGCCCGCGACCCTCGACGGTGCGCAGTAGTCCCCATCCGGCGACGATCACCATGATGCCGGTGAGGGCGAAGTTCAGTGTCTGCAGCCAGCCGGCGTCGCCGAGCGTGAGCAGGCTCAGCGCGTGCCGGGAGAGGTCGAAGCCTTCGCGGGTGAAGGCGAGGATCAGGGCGAACGCGAGGTAGAACGGCCCGGCCACGACTCCCCAGCCGAGCATCGAGCGGGTGACCGCCGCGCGTGAATCGAATCCATCCGTCATGATGGAACGATAACCGAATAATCCGAAATCCGAAAGATCTTCGGGTGATCTCCAAGCGACGCCTGGGAAGATGAGACCGTGCCCGATTCCGTTCCCGACATCAACAGCGGTGATTCCGAGGCCTGGCGTGTGCTCGATCGTTACCGTGAGCTGGAACTGCAACTGGCGATCCTCGGGCATCACCTCAGTGCACGCGTCGGACTGCGACCGGTCGATCTGCAGTGTTTCAACCTGGTGCACCGTCACGGTCCGGTGACGATCGGCGATCTGGCGCGGATGCTCGCTCTCCCGGCCGCGACCACGACCGGCATCGTCGATCGCCTCGCGGAGCAGCGCTGGGCGGCGCGCGATCGTTCGGAGACCGATCGCCGCACCGTGCATGTGCGCGCCCTTCCCGACCGCCTTCCCGAGCTGTTCGGCCTGCTTGCTCCGCTTGGAGAGGATCTGAGCGCCGCATTCACTGGACTCGATGACGATGCGCTCCGCGTCATCGCCGACTTCCTCGATCATGCGGCCGAGGCCACCCGTCGCGCGAACGCGCGAACGGACTGAGCGCCGAAAAACCTCTTGACACGTCATCCGAGCTGCCCTAACGTACAACCAAATGGTTGCACAAACAGAACTGAGCGAAGCGGAGATCGACCGTGTGTTCCACGCACTGGCGACGTCGACGCGGCGTGACATCCTGCGCAGGACGATCGAGCAGGAGCAGTCCGTCTCGGAGCTCGCCGCCGACTATGACATGTCCTTCGCGGCCGTCCAGAAGCACGTCGCCGTGCTCGAGGCCGCCCACCTCATCGTCAAGCGCGCCGAAGGACGCGAGCGGCTCGTCCGCGCGAATCCCGAGATGATCGCCCGCGCCAGGGCGCTCCTCGCCCGATACGAAGACCTCTGGCGGGCGCGCATCGCCCGCCTCGACGACCTGCTGGCCCAGCCGGCGTCCGAAACCGAAGGAGAATGAAATGCCTGTCACCGATGTCATCACCGACGCCGAGAACCTCACCATGACCGTGATCGCGGACTTCGCGGCGCCGGTCGAACGCCTCTGGGCCGCCTACAGCGATCCGCGTCAGCTCGAGCGCTTCTGGGGCCCTCCCGGGTGGCCGGCCACCTTCACCGCGTGGGACCACACGGTCGGTGGACGCGCGATCTACACGATGCGCGGCCCCCGCGGGGAGAGCTCGACCGGGTCGTGGGAGTTCCTGTCGATCGACGGGCCTTCGGGCTTCGAGGTGATCGACACCTTCGCCGACGAGAACGGCGAGCCGCTGAAGGACTTCCCCGCCATGCGCATGGTGTTCACGTTCTCGGAGACCGAGGGCGGAAGCCGCATGATGAACACGAGCTACTTCGAGTCCGCCGAGGCGCTGGAGCAGGTCGTCGAGATGGGCGCCGTGGAGGGCACCCGGATGGCGATGGCGCAGATCGACGCGGTCCTGCAGGATCTGCGCGACTACGCGGAAGGCAAAGGCGTCCAGGTCGAGCTCCTGGACGACACGCACGTGCGCATCACCCGACTCGTGAACGGGCCGCGCGATCTCGTGTGGCGAGCCCACCACGACCCGGAGCTGCTCGCGAAGTGGATGCTGGGACCGGACGGCTGGGAGATGACCGAATGCGTTCCGGGTACCGAGGTCGGCGCATCGCACCGGACCTCGTGGGCTCCGGTCGGCGACACCGAGGGCGAGCCGTTCGGCTTCGAGGGCGAAGTGCTGCAGTTCGACCCGCCGCGCCGCGCGGTCACCACCGAGCGCATGCAGGGCATGCCCACCGAGACGCTCAACGATCTCAACCTCTATGAGGAGGACGGCGCGACGCTGATCACGCTGCTCATCGAGTATCCCGACAAGGACACCCGCGACATGATCCTCGCCACCGGGATGGCGGACGGCATGGAGTCCTCCTACGCGCGACTCGAGGAGACGGTGCTCGCCGGCACGCGCTCATAGCCGAACCGAATCCGCCCCGAGACCGGCCGACCCCACGCGGGTCGGCCGGTCTCGGCGTTCCGCCGAGTCCTGGAAGGCGATCGTCGCGACGATGCCGATCAGTAGGATGAGTTCGAATGCGTTCGTGGCGGCGCCGCTGTCGACCGGGATCGGCACGGCGCTGCCCGCCACCATGATCACCGTCACGATCGTGAGCCAGGGCCAGCGCCGCCGCACCCACACGCCGATTCCCGCCACCAGCAGTGCCGCGGCGACGGCGAGGACCATGAGCGGCGGACCGGATGCCGCGCTCGCATCGTCGTAGCTCAGCGACCCGTACTCGCGCACCGGCTCCAGGACGAGCCCCGCCGCGCCGACGACGATCTCGTACGCCATGAGCGCGAGCGTCACCAGCACCGCGACGACGACCGCGGCCGGCCGCATCGCCCATCGGATGCCGGAACGCGCGAGGATGCTCCAGGCCACGACGACCAGCAGCGGCGTCAGGAGAGCGTGGAGCCAGAAGCGCGCAGCGTTGGCCGCCTCGAGGGCCGGGCCTTCGCCGATCATCGCCCCGAAGCCGAGGATCGCGTTGTCGTAGACGAGTCCCAGGACGACGAGCAGGACGAAGTCCGACGCACTCGGACGTCCGCGACGGGCGAGCAGGATCAGGCACCACGCGAGCAGCGCCGCGTAGGCGCCGGCGAAGCACAGGTACAGGATGCTGTCCACGATCATCTCCTCCGGTGGTGACCCACCGTAGGCTTCTCGCGCACGGGTGCGATGCCGGTTGACAGCGACCGGCGGCTGTGAGATCAGCGCGGTGAGCGCGTCGACCAGAGTGCCAGCGCGACGAGCACCGGTTGGAAGAAGAGTCGCACGAACCGCTTCATGTCCGTGTCGAGCCCGAAGCCGTCGCGGTGGTGCATCCACTGGGAGACGTTCCCGGGGAAGACGGCGACGAAGAACAGCGCGGCGATCACGCCGACGAGGCCGCGGCGTCTCCGGGCGGCGAGCAGCGCGGTGCCCAGCCCGATCTCGACGACTCCCGACGCGACGACCGTGGTGTCCGGATCGAGTGGCAGCGACTCGGGCACCTGCGCACGGAACTCGCGGCGGGCGAGGGTCAGGTGGGCGGCGCCGGCGAACACCAGTCCGGATCCCAGAAGGATGCGGCCGATTCTCCGCGCGGGCGTCGACATGGTGCGAGTGTACGCCCGGACGGCGCCGTCCGGGCTCGCAGGCAGGCGCGGCCCCGACGTACGGTGGGGTGATGATGGATTGGACATCCTGGCCCGGAACCGCCGTCGCGATCGTCATCGCCCTGGTGGCAGCGTTCGCCGCCGCCGTCCTGATGAGGCTGATCTCGGCGATCGTGAGCCGGAAGGTGCCCTGGGTCAAGGACCTGGAGCGTCGGGTGCGTCGCGCATGGGTGTCGGTGTGCCTCGTCGTGGGGCTGTGGATCGCGTGCGCGATCACGGAGCCGGCGGACCAGCAGTGGTGGCCGGCCACCGCGCGGCTGTTCCTCATCCTCACGATCCTGTTCGGAGCCTGGCTCATCGCGGCCCTGGTGTCCTTCGGCTTCGAACGGCTCCTGCTGCGCAACGACGTCACTCTCGCCGGCGCGGACATGCGCCGCCGGCGGACCCAGATCATCGTGATCCACCGGCTCGTCCTCGTGCTCATCGGCGTGGCGGCCGTCGGCACAGCGCTGTTCACCTTCCCCGAGCTGCGCGTCGTCGGCACGAGCCTGCTCGCCTCCGCGGGCATCGTCAGCATCATCGCCGGGCTCGCGGCGCAGTCCATCTTCGGCAACCTCATCGCCGGCATCCAGATCGCCTTCACGGACGCGATCCGCGTCGGCGACGTGGTGGTCGTGGAAGGGGAGTGGGGGAGGATCGGCGAGATCAACCTCTCCTACGTCGTCGTGTACATCTGGGACGAACGCCGCCTCGTCGTACCGTGCAGCTACTTCACGACCACGCCGATCGAGACCTGGACGCGCCACTCCGACAAGATCCTCGGGACCGTCTACATGGACCTGGACTGGCGGGTGCCGATGGATGCCGTCCGCGAGAAGTTCCTCGAGATCGTCGAGGCATCGCCCGCTTGGGACCGGCGTTCGGCCGGGGCCGTGGTGACCGATTCCGTCGGCGGCCACGTGACGGTGCGCTTCGTGATGTCGTCCAAGGACTCCGCCGATCAGTGGGATCTGCGCTGCGAGGTGCGCGAGAAGCTCATGACCTGGTTGCAGCAGGAGCACCCGGAGGCGCTCCCGCGGACCCGGGTGCTCGTCGACGAGGGGGCCGCGCGAGCCGACTGAAGCCGTCAGATCAGCCGGCGCAAAGCCTCTTCGAGCGACACGCCCTGGGCGTCCGCCCGGTCGCGCAGCCGCGCGTGCTCGTCCGGCGTCAGCGAGACGCGGAGGTCGATCGCGTCGACGGCGGGGGAGTCCAGTCCTGCCAGCAGGTCGGACGTCTCAGCCCACAGCGGTGCGGCGAGAGATGCCGCTGCCGCTGGCGACGGCGCGGATGCCGCGGCGACGGCCGCGGTGTCGGATGCCGGGGGGCGTGCGGATTCGCGCGCCGGCGGGGTGCTGCCGGCAGCTGCGGCGACGGCCGCCGCTCCGGCGACCGCGGCTCCGGCATCCGACGCCCGGGTGAAGCCGGGGCCCCGGCGCGGCTCCTGCTTCTGCTGGTACGCCTTCGCGGCCGCGTTCGCGCGCTCGTCCGCCGCCTCGTTCAGCGGGTGCCCGGCGTGGCCCTTCACCCAGGAGAAGGACACGTCGCGACCGCGCATCGCCTCGTCGAGCGCCTCCATGAGGTCGCGATTGAGCACCGGGCCGCCGTCGGACTTCCGCCACCCCCGGCGCTTCCACCCCGGCATCCACTTGGTGATGGAGTCGATGACGTACTTGCTGTCGCACTCGATGAGCAGCTTCTCGTCGGTGCCGGCGGTCGCGCGGAGCAGTTCCAGCACCGCCTGCAGCTCGCCCTGGTTGTTCGTGCCGTGCGGCGACCCGCCGGCGGCCCAGTTCGCGTCGTCGATGTACCAGGCCCAGCCGTTCGGGCCGGGGTTCCCGAGGGCGGAGCCGTCTGCGGCGGCGGTGATCGTCATCCTTCGAGCGTAGCCGCGCCATGCTCGCGTCCCGGGCGCGTCCCGCCTTGAGGGGCGGTCAGTGCGGCAGGGTGCTCAGGCGCGGCGGAAGGTGAAGTAACCGGCGACGGCACCGTGGTTCACGACGCCCTCCCCGGTGCCGAAGATGCGCTGCGAGGTCGTCGCACCGCTCTCCACGAACGTGTACCCGGTGTGCTCGAGGCGCCATCCGATCCGCTCGACCTCGCCGAGGAAGTATCCGACCGTCTCATCCGTCGACATCACGTTCCCGGCCGAGCCCCACGACGAGGATTCTCCCGTCAGCAGGCTCACGTCCAGTTGCAGGTGCAGGAGCACGTCTCCGCGGGCGAGCGCATCCCGCGCGTGCTGCAGGTGGCGGGCGGCGATGTCGGCTGTCGGCATGGGATCCCCCTCGGTGTCGGCACCAGCGTATCCGGCTCAGCTCCGCTCGATCGCGACGACGGTCGTGCGCTGGACGCCGCCGTCCACGGTGGTCTCGAACCGCACCGGCATGCCCGGATGCGCGACGGAGAACCAGAACGTGTCCGGCGCGGCGTCCGGGTTCTCGCGCACCTCATAGCGCAGGCAGTCCACGCGTCCGATCGGCAGACCGAGCGTCTCGGTCGAGAGCGTCGTGCGATCCGAGGGGAAGGCCGCGTGACCCTGGAGCTCGCTCCAGGTGACCCGACCGCTCGAGATCGCGCCCTCGACGATTCCCGTCTCACCCGACGTCCAGCGCTCGAGCGTCGCCCCGTCCGCATCGGTGTCGCGGAACCGGTTGACGCGCAGCGTGCGCGTGCCGTCGGGGTGCTCGACGAGGATCCGGATGGTCTTGCCGGAGCCTGCCGCCTCGCGTATCTCATCGGCTGTGAACGGTGTCGGCAGCAGGCCGGGGCCGAGGAGGTGCGCGTCGGGATCGGCGTCGATCATGCTTCCATTCTGACTCCGGCGCACGCCATGCTGTACGCATGGATGCCCGTTTCGACACGGACTGCGTGATCGCCGGCGGCGGGCCGGCCGGCCTCATGCTCGGACTGCTGCTCGCGCGTGCGGGGGTGAACGTGACCGTGCTCGAGAAGCACGCCGACTTCCTGAGGGACTTCCGCGGTGACACGATCCATCCGTCCACGCAGGAGCTGCTCGGTGAGCTCGGGCTGCTCGACGCCTTCCTCGCTCGACCGCACGCCGACATGCCGCGGATCGGAATCAGCTGGCACGGGACCGAGCTGACGCTCGCCGATTTCACGCATCTACCCACGCGTCGCAGGGTGATGTCGTTCATGCCGCAGTGGGACTTCCTGGATCTGCTGGCCGACGCGGCGTCCGCGCTCCCTTCGTTCCGTCTGCTCCGGTCGACGCGCGCCGACACCCTCATCCGTGACGGCGGACGGATCGTCGGAGTCCGTGCCACGGGCCCCGAAGGCGATGTCGAGATCCGGACGCGTCTGGTCGTGGACGCCTCCGGTCGCGACTCGGAGCTCAGAGCGGCCGCCGGGCTGACGCCGGTCGGCGTCGCCGCGGCGATGGACGTCCTCTGGTTCCGGCTGTCCAAGGCTCCCGGAGAGTCGTATCCGTTCATCCAGGCCGGCGCGGGCATGATCATCACGATCGATCGCGGCGACTTCTTCCAGATCGCGCATGTCATCCCTGCGGGATCCTGGACCGGCTCCGAAGACGACGTGGCGCGGATGAGGCGGCGCGTCGCCGCGATCTCGCCGCGCATGGCCGGACCGGTCGCGGACGTCGGCCCGGACGCGGTGCACCTGCTCCGCGTGCGGCTCGAGCGCCTGCGCCGGTGGCACGTCGACGGCATGCTCTGCATCGGGGACGCGGCGCACGCCATGTCGCCGGCCGGGGGAGTGGGCATCAACCTCGCGATCCAGGATGCCGTGGCCACCGCCCGCATCCTGGGGCCGATCCTCCGCGACCGGATGCCGACGACCCGCGACCTGCGCCGCGTGCAGCGCCGCAGGGAATGGCCGATGCGGGTGACGCAGGCCGTGCAGCGCGCACTGCAGCGTCCTCTGCTGGCCACGACGGATGCCGCCACCGGACTGCCGCTTCCGCTGCGAGTGGTGCGCGATCACCCGAGGCTCACCCGGATCACGGGCCGGTTCATCGGACTCGGGGCGCGGCCGGAGCACCTCGCCTGACCACAGCCCGCTGCGCGCGGCGCTCAGCGCGCAATACGCCGGACGGCCTCGCGGATGAGGGCGCGGTCCGTCGGCGTCACATCCAGCGCGCTGTGGATGCTGACCCCTTCGATCATCGCGTCGAGCAGCTGCGCGGTGACCGGATCGAAATGGCGTTCCAATGCGACGCGGCTGCGCGCCATCCACGCGCTGGTGAGCTCGCGATAACGCTCATCCCGTGCGGCCAGGGTGTACAGCTCGTGGGAGAGGACGAGTTCGCGGTGTCCGGCGAAGACGTCCTGCTGAATGAGATCGACCACGGCGTCCTCGGCCTGCTCCCGCGTCATCTCGTGCCCGAGCCGGGCCTCGAAGCCGTCGGCGATGGAGTGCGAGAAGCGCGTGAACGCCTCGCGCAGCAGCTCATCCATCCCGGCGAAGTGGTAGGTCATCGACCCCAGAGGGACGCCCGCGGCCTCGGCGACGCGCCGGTGCGTCGTCCCGGCGACGCCGCGTTCGGCGATCACGTCGAGGCAGGCGTCGATGATGCGGTCGCGGCGCTCGGGGTCGTAGCGCGGGTTCGTGGGCATGCGTACGATTGTACACATGCGGATGCTCACGGTTCCGGCGGAGCGGCGTCGCCGTGCTCGGCCGCCGTGGGCGCGGGTGGCGGAACGGGGAACACGATCGACTCGACGGTCCCGCCGAGTCCGAGGGTCGAGGGGTCGACGACGGGTGCGGGCAGCGAGTCCGCGGCATCCGTCTCAAGCGGTTCCCCGGGCAGCGCCGCCCAGGCGCTCTTCTCCTCGGGGCGCTGCGTGAACATTCCCATCCGTCGTCCGTTCAGTAGTCGGCGATGACGATCTTCTTCTGTCCCATCATCGTCTCGTACGCTCCGGGGCGCGACATGAGCTCGCCCATCTTCTCGGGGACGATCTGCCAGCTCACGCCGTACCGGTCGGCGAGCCAGCCGCACTGCTCGGCCTCCGGGACGGCGCTGAGCCGCTCCCATAGCCGATCGATCTCCTCCTGATCGCGGCAGCGCACCTCGAGGGACACGCCGCATGTGAAGGTGAAGTCCTGCTCGACGGCGGAATCCATCATCGAGAACCACTGTCCGGCCAGGCGGAACTCGCCGAACATGACGTCTCCGGCCGCGGCCGGACCAGTCTGCTCGGGATATTCGGCGATGAACCCGACGCGGGAGTCCTCGAGCAGCGACGTGTAGAACTCCGCCGCCTCCTGCGCTTTGCCCTGGACCGGGCCGGAGAACATCAGCTGCGGGATGATGAAGGGGCGCGGGTCCCCTTCCGGATCGGTGAGCAGCAGTTGCCAGCTGACGCCGAAGCGATCCTCGACCCAGCCATAGCGGCGGCTGAACGGATACTCGCCCAGCTCCATCAGGACGCGACCGCCGCTGGACAGGCCCGCCCAGGTCTCATCGAGCGCCTGTCGCGCGGCTTCAGCGTCTCCGCCGAAGGCGAGCGGATCGAAGTTCAGCATGAACGAGATCGAGGGGTTCGGTCGGAACTCGTCGCCCGCGTTGATCAGGACCAGCCGGTAGCCGTCGATGTGCAGGTCGACGGTCAGCGTCTGACCCGCGAAGGACGACTGCCAGTCCGGGACGTCGTCGGGATAGCGCGCGCCCACCGACGCGCTGGCGTTTCGGAAGACCTCGCTGTAGAAGCCGCCGGCCTCATCGGCGTTGCGGTCGAACCAGATGTTGGGGACGATCTTCTGCGGCATGTCGGTGCTCCCACTCCCTCGTCGGACTCTGGTTCCACCCTGCGCCGACGGCGCATCCGTCGCAAGGGGGGGTTCGGGGTCCGACGCGGCGGGCCGTCAGGCGGCGGAGCGGACGGCTTCCACGAGCTCTCGCCATGGACCGACCAGCGCCTGCTCCGGCACCTCCTGCTCGACGCGCAACTCGGGCGTGCGGGCGCGGATGCTCCAGACGAACCGATCCGCGGCGCCGGCGGTCGCGGACTCACCATCTGCGGGAACCGCCGCTCGCGTGCCGGCCGCCCTCTCGGATGCCGGGCGGGAGCGATCGGCATCCTCCTCGTCCGGCGTGCGGTGCGGATCCGCCTCGGGCGGAGCGCCGTCGCCGGGCCGCTCGGGACCGGGGTCGAGCTGCTCCGGAGCATCCCACGGGCACTGCCGGACGAGCAGGATCCAGCGGTCGGCGTCGTCCGCGCCGGCCTCGACATGCCATCGTCGCCGCAGCCCTGCGAGACCGCCGGTGCGCACGACGACGATCGTCACGACCTCATCGGGGTGCGGATCGCTCATCTGCATAGACGCCGACGGTCGTCCACGCGGTGCGGACGGCCGAGGCCACCTCCGATTCCTCACCGTACAGGTGGGCTGCGGCATCCGCAGTGGCATCTGCGAACATGCGGAAGTCCGCCGTCGAGGACAGGTCGCCGGTCAGCGCGCGGTACCAGACCTGCCCCGCCCGCTCCCATGCGTGGCCGCCCAGTCTCTGCGCGGCGAGGGCGAATGCGCGGTTCGGGATGCCGGAGTTGACGTGGACCCCGCCGTTGTCCTCGGTCGTGGTGACGAAGTCGCGCATGTGCGCGGGCTGCGGGTCCTTGCCGAGTTCATCGTCGTCATAGGCGGTTCCGGGCTCGATCATCGACCTCAGCGCCCTGCCCTGCACCTCATCGGTGAAGATGCCCTCGCCGATCAACCAGCTGGCGGCCTCCGCGGTCTGCCCGGCGGCGTGCTGTTCGGTCAGGGCGCCGAAGACGTCCGCGATCGATTCGTTCAGGGCGCCGGACTGCCCCTGGTAGACGAGCCCCGCGGTGTGCTGGATCACGCCGTGCGCGAGCTCGTGGCCGATCACGGAGAGCGCGCCGGTGAACCCCCGGAACACCTCGCCGTCGCCGTCGCCGAACACCATGCGCTCTCCGTCCCAGAAGGCGTTGTCGTAGTCGACGCCGTAGTGCACGGTGGCGTCGAGCGGAGCGCCCGCGTCGTCCAGGGAGTTGCGGGCGAACGCCGCCAGCAGGAGCTCGAAAGTGGCGCCGAGCCCGTCGAAGGCCTCGTTGACCGCGGCATCGTCGACCGGGCCGTCGTCCTCGGCGCGGACGACGACGCCGGGGAGGGTCTCGGTGTTCTGGGCGTCACTGATCGTGCGGTTCGGAGCATCCGTGAGCTCGGCCACCAGGGAGCCGTCGGCGTCTATCGACAGCGTGATGCGGCCGCGGAACGGCGGCCGCCCGGCGAGCAGGGTCTGGCGCGCGGCGTCGGCGGCGCGGGGGAACCGGCCGGACTCGGCGAGGCGGGCCAGCAGGTAGGCGGGGACGATGCCGTGCGATCCGGTGCTCATGAGCACGACGGTACGCCGCACCGGGGACATCCGCTCGTGTCCGTGCCGCTCTCCCCGGGGTTCCCGGTTCCCGATCGGGAGGGCGCGGAGGCGGGGCGCCCGGGGCCGGCACGGCTGGGATGCACAGGTCGCTCGCGTAGAATCGGCGCAATGACCGATGCTCCCGATCCCCTGCTGGACTCCGGCATCGACCCCGCGGATCTGGAGACGACGCTGCGCGTGCTGGCCACGCTGCACGAGATCGATCAGGATCATCCCGACTTCATCGCCGTGCGGCGGGCCACGGCAGCCATGTTCAAGGCCGCCAAGCGCGTGCGCCGCAAGGAGATCCGCGACGCGATCGCCGAGGCGGACAAGGCCGTCGTCGCGAACACCGCGACCGGAGCGCCCGACCGCATCGACGACGAGACGCGAGGCATTCCCCTCGCGGCATCGACCGACGCTCCGTCGGCCGGGACGCTGCTCAAGCCCCGCAACTGCTACATCTGCAAGCAGCCGTACACCGTCGTCGACGCCTTCTACCACCAGCTGTGCCCCGAGTGCGCGCGCTTCAGCCACGCCAAGCGGGACGCGCGGACAGACCTCACCGGCCGTCGGGCGCTGCTCACCGGCGGACGCGCCAAGATCGGCATGTACATCGCACTGCGCCTGCTGCGCGACGGAGCGCACCTGACGATCACGACGCGCTTCCCGCGCGACGCGGTGCGCCGGTTCACGTCGCTCCCCGATTCCGCGGACTGGCTGCACCGCCTCCGCATCGTCGGGATCGATCTGCGGGACCCGGCCCAGGTGATCGGCCTCGCCGACTCGGTCGCGGCTCAGGGTCCGCTCGACATCCTCATCAACAACGCCGCGCAGACGGTGCGGCGCTCTCCCGGCGCGTACTCCCTGCTGGCGGATGCCGAGCTGCAGCCGCTGCCGGACGGACCTCTGCCCGAGATGGAGACCTTCGGGCACACGGCCGATCCGCACCCGCAGGCGCTGCAGGCCTCGGTGGACTCGCACCCGCTGCTGTCGGTGGCGGCGCTTGCCGGCACGGTCGCCGAGCAGGGTGGCCAGGCGCTGACCGCCGAGGAGCTCGCGAAGCTCGCGATGGCGCCGGGTTCGTCGTCGCTCGAGAAGCACGCGGACGGCACGGCGATCGACGCCGGCGGGCTCGTCCCCGATGTCAATCGTGTCAACAGCTGGGTGCAGTCGGTCGAGCAGGTGGATCCGCTCGAGATGCTCGAGGTGCAACTCGCCAACACGACGGCTCCGTTCCTGCTCATCTCGCGGCTGCGCGCCTCGATGGCGGCATCCTCCTTCGACAGGAAGTACGTCGTGAACGTGTCGGCCATGGAGGGTCAGTTCTCCCGCCGGTACAAGGGGCCGGGGCATCCTCACACGAACATGGCGAAGGCGGCGCTGAACATGCTCACGCGCACGAGCGCGGGGGAGATGTTCGAGACCGACCGCATCCTGATGACCGCCGTCGACACCGGCTGGATCACGGACGAGCGGCCGCACTACACGAAGGTCCGGCTCGCCGAGGAGGGATTCCACGCGCCGCTCGACCTCGTCGACGGAGCCGCGCGCGTGTACGACCCCATCGTGCAGGGTGAGGCCGGTACCGACCTGTACGGCGTGTTCCTCAAGGACTACAAGCCCAACCCCTGGTGAGTGCGCGGCGAGCGTTCGTGTCAGAGGCGGAGCGGATCACTCCGGGGGCCGACACGCCAGACGTCGGACGCTTTCGCACGAACGGTCCGACGGGTGGCGTGCCGGCCCCCGATGCGGAGTCGTCGAGCGGCGCCAGACGGCCGGATCGTCGTCAGTGCGCGGCGGCGCCGAGGTTCGCGGATGCCCACCGGCCGAGCTGGTCGAGGATGGGAAGCAGCCCGCGTCCGCTCTCGGTGAGCTCGTAGGAGACCGACACCGGAGGACCCGTCTCGACGGTGCGCGCCACGAGCCCGGCCTGGGCGAGCTCGGTCAGACGGTCCGACAGGACCGTGTCGCTGATGCCGGACACCGAACGCCGCAGCGCCGCGAACGAGGCGGCCTCGGTGCCCAGGGTCGCGACGATCATGCCGTTCCAGCGCTTCCCGAGCACGCTGAAGGCCAGTGTCACCGCGGCGTCGCAGATCTGAACGCCCTCGTCGGTCTCGGCCATGCCCTCAGTCTAGCGTGCTACGCTGACCGGAGTCGCTAAGAAAAACAGAGCGACTACGAAAAGAGAAAGGTCATTCATGTCCCTGTTCCGCCTGGACGCCAGCATCCTGCCCGCGACCTCCGCCAGCCGCTCGCTCGCCGACCTCGTCGAGGCGGAGTGGACGTCCGCGCATCCGGATTCGACGGTCACGCGCCGTGACCTCGCCCTCGACCCGGTGCCGGCGACCGCCTGGGCCGACGCCGTGACCGGTGGTTTCGTCGACGAGGCGCAGCGCACTTCGGCCCAGACCGCGGCCCGGGAGCTGGCGACGACCTTCGCCGACGAGCTCATCGGAGCGGACGCGCTCCTGTTCGCCGTTCCGCTCTACAACTACGGCGTCTCGCAGCACTTCAAGACTTGGTTCGACCTCGCCTACACCGACCCGCGCATCGACCCGACGGGCACGGCTCTGAACGGCAAGCCCGCGACGCTCGTCACGGTGCTCGGCGGGAACTACGGCCCCGGCACGCCCAAGGAGGGCTGGGACCACTCCACCGGCTGGTTGCGCCGCGTGCTCGAGGACGTCTGGGGCCTGGACCTGCGCGTCGTGCAGCGGCCGTTCACCCTCGTCGGCGTGAACCCCGCCATGGACGCGTTCGCGGATGCGGCTCAGGAGCTGAAGGATGCTGCGGAGCAGACCGCTCGCACCTACGGCCGGGAGATCGCGGCGAAGCGCGGCACCGCGGCCTGATCCGCCGGGTGCGGATGTCGGGAGGTTTCCCGGGTGCCCGGTGACTCGCCCGCGCGTCGCCCGACGTCCGGGGGATCTCCCGACATCCGCACCACCCTCGGCGGATGCTCGTGGCGACGTCAGCCTGCGATGCGCGGCATCCACACCGTGACGACGAGCCCTCCGCCGTGGCGCGGCGACAGGACGAGCGAGCCGTCATGCGCCTCGACGATCCGCCGGGCGATGGCGAGACCGAGTCCGACGCCGACGTGATCCTCACTGCGCGTGCGCTCCGCACCCCGCTGGAACGGCTCGGCGAGCGTCGCGATCAGCGGCTCGGGCAGCTCCGGCCCGCTGTTCTCGACCACCAGTGCCACCGAGCCCGGGTACACGTGGGTCCGCACGAACACGAGCCCCGCCTGGAGATTGTGCACAATCGCGTTGTGCACGAGGTTCGTCACGAGCTGCTGCAGCAGCGGCCCCGATCCGGACACGATCCCGGCATCCCCGCCGACGTCGACCGCGATGCTTCGCCGATCCGCCAGCGGGGCGAGGGTCTCGACGGCCTCCTCGGCGAGCAGTGACATGTCCACCCGCTCGCGCGTGAAGGCGCGCCGCTCCGCTCTGCTGAGCAGCAGCAGAGCCTCGGTGAGTTCGATCGCGCGCGTGTTGACGTCCTGCAGCCGGTCGATCAGCGCATCAACGTCCCGATCGGGATCCGTGCGCGCCACCTCGAGCATCGTGCGCGAGATCGCCAGCGGCGTGCGCAGCTCGTGCGACGCGTTGGCGGCGAAGCGCTGCTGTTCGGCCACATGCGCTTCGAGACGGTCGAGCATGGAGTCGAACACGTCGGCGAGGTCGCGGAATTCGTCCCCTCGACCCTCCATCGCGACGCGCTGGGACAGCGAACCGTGCGCGACATCCTGCGCGACGCGTCCGATGCGGTCGAGCGGGGCGAGCATGCGCCCGGCGAGCCACCATCCGCCGCCGATCCCGATGGCCAGCAGCACGATCATGACGAGCACCGCAGCCGGGACGAAGGCACGGATCAGGTCGCTCTGGTTCGGCACGAAGCGGTCCGCGATGATCCCGCCGTCGGGAACATACCGCAGAAGGAATACAGCGACCGCCGCGAGCAGGAGGACCCCGGATGCCACCACGAGCGCGGCATAGCTCAGGGTGAGCTTGAGGCGCGCGCTCATGCCGCGGCGCCTAGGCATCGGCATCCGTTCCGACCCGGTAGCCGACCCCCGGAACCGTGAGGATCAGCTGCGGCTCGCCG
Source organism: Microbacterium cucumeris (assembly GCF_058349845.2). Lineage (NCBI taxonomy): Bacteria > Bacillati > Actinomycetota > Actinomycetes > Micrococcales > Microbacteriaceae > Microbacterium > Microbacterium cucumeris. The sequence goes on along the minus strand of NZ_JBYRIZ020000003.1, from coordinate 204,830 downwards.
AGGCGCTTGCGCAACGAGGAGACCGTGATGCGCACCGCGTTCGTGAAGGGATCGGCGTTCTCGTCCCACGCGCGCTCGAGCAGCTCTTCGGCGCTGACGACGCCGCCCGCGGCACCGACGAGCACCTCCAGCACGGCGAACTGCTTGCGGGTCAGGGACACATAGCGTCCGTCTCGGAACACCTCGCGGCGGAACGGGTCCAGCCGCAGTCCCGCGATCTCGAGCACGGGAGGGCGGACATGTGCGCGGCGCCGGTCGAGCGCGCGCAGGCGCAGGATCAGTTCGCGCAGCTCGAACGGCTTCGTCAGGTAGTCGTCGGCGCCGAGCTCGAACCCGGTCTCCTTGTCGTCGAGTCGGTCGGCCGCGGTGAGCATGAGGATCGGGATGCCGCTGCCGGAGGCGACGATCCAACGGGCGATGTCGTCTCCGGAGGGCCCGGGGATGTCCCGGTCGAGCACCGCGATGTCGTAGGAGTTCACCGTGAGGAGCTCGAGGGCGGTGTCGCCGTCGCCCGCGATGTCGGCGGCGATCGCCTCGAGCCGGAGGCCGTCACGGACAGCCTCCGCGAGATAGGGCTCGTCCTCGACGATCAGCACGCGCATGTCAGGCATCCTACGCAGGCGCGCATATCGGGAGCATATGAGAAATCGCATACGCTCTCGCAACAGGGCACCGCGTGGACTGGTTCCCATGAATGCTCGTCCTGCCCTTTCACGCGCCGCCCGGCGCGGTCGTGCACTGCTCGCCCTCACGGTGGTGATCGCCGCGGCGGCCCTCGTGTTCGTCTTCCAGGCGCTGTCGGCCGCGAACGGAACCACGACCCTTCCGCCTCTCGCCGGGGCCGAGACGGACACCGCGTCGCAGCCCGGTTCGACCGGTGAGCCGACGGCCGCGGACGGCCGTCTGGGCGACGCGCATCCCAGCGTTTTCGACGACGAGAGCCCGGCCGTTGCGAACCTCGATCCCGCGCTCCTCGAGGCGCTGCGGTCGGCGGCGTCGGATGCTGCGGACGAGGGCATCGAGCTGCGGGTAAACAGCGGCTGGCGGACTCCGGAATACCAGCAGTGGCTCCTCGACAACGCGGTCGCCGAGTACGGCTCGTCCGAGGAGGCGGCCCGCTGGGTGGCGACGCCGCAGACCTCCGCTCACGTCACGGGAGACGCCGTCGACCTCGGCGGGGACGACGCCCTGGACTGGCTCGTCCAGCACGGTGACGACTACGGCCTGTGTCAGATCTACGCCAACGAGCGCTGGCACTACGAACTGCGGCCGGATGCCGAAGCCCACGGCTGTCCGCAGATGTACGCGGACCCCACCGACGACCCGCGGATGCAGTCGTGAGCCTCATCGCGCCCGGGACAGATGAACGGTCAGGGGACGGATGCACGACGGGACGACGGGATGCGATCATGCATCCGTCCCCGAGCCATGCAGATGCTCCGGCGCACGCGAACTCCGCCGAGCCGCCAGCGCCGGCAGGTTCGGGCCTCGGCCGGATGCCCCGACCGACGCTGCGCACCGACCGGTCGGCGATCGCGGCGAACGTCGCGCGTGTGCGCGCCGCGACGTCGAGCGAGATCATGGCGGTCGTCAAGGCGGACGGATACGGGCACGGCGCCGTCACGGTCGCGCGGGCCGCCGTCGCGGCGGGGGCCACGTGGCTCGGAGTCACCGACGTCACAGAGGCGGTCGCGCTGCGGGAGGCGGGCCTCGAGCAGCCGATCCTGTCCTGGCTGAACCCCGCAGGCGTGGATGCCGCGCTGGTCGCCGCGCGCAGCGTGGACGTCGCGGTGGGCTCGGTCGACGAGCTGCGCGATCTGCTCGATGATGCCGTGGCCCCGCTGCGCGTCCACCTGCAGTTCGACACCGGGATGGCCCGCGGTGGCACGCCGATCGGCGAGTGGCACGAGCTGCTGCGCGTCGCCCGCGACGGACGCGACCGCGGCCTCATAGACGTCGTCGGCGTGATGGGGCACCTGCCTCTGGCCGACCGTGCGGATCCGGCTGCCAACACTCCGGCGGTGCTGCGGATGCGCCAGGCTCGGGACGCGGTCCTGCGCGCCGGGCTCGGTCCCGTCCGCGTGCACCTCGCGGCGACCGCCGGCGCCCTGACCGACCCCGCGACGCACTTCGACCTCGTGCGCGTCGGGGCGGGACTGGTCGGCATCGATCCCTCGGACACGGTGCCTCTCGTCGGCGCGGGGCGGCTCACGGCCCCGGTCGTGCACGCCGCGCGCGTGGCGGCGGGTACCGCCGTCGGGTACGGCGCCGATCATGTCACGGCATCCGACACCCACCTGTGCGTCGTGGGGGTCGGCTACGCCGACGGCATACCGCGCGAGCAGGTCGGCGGCGGCGTCGAGATCGCGGGTGCGCGGCATCCCATCGTCGGGCGGGTGTCCATGGATCAGATCGTCGTCGACACCGGCGACGTCCTCGTCGAACGTGGAGCGATCGCGACCGTCTTCGCACCCGCCGGCGGAGCGGCGCCGACCATCCAGGACTGGGCGCGCTGGGCCGCGACCATTCCGCACACCATCGTCACCGGCATCGGGGCGCGTATCGGAAGGAGCATCGAATGAACCACGTCGTCGTCATCGGCGGAGGACAGAACGCGGAGCACGACGTGTCCCTCGCGTCGGCCGCCGCGGTCGTGAACGCGCTGCGGGGCCGGGGGGCCCTCGTGGACGCGCTCACGATCGGCCGGGACGGAGTGTGGTCCTCGGAGTCGGGTCCGCTGGGGCTCGGGCTGGCGGACTCGCTGGCCGCAGCCGTCGTCCTGCTCGGCCGGGCGGACGTGGTTCTCCCCGTCGTGCACGGCGTCCTGGGCGAGGACGGGGCGCTCGCCGCGCTCTGCGCGCTGGCGGGGGCGCGCGTGGCCGGATCCGGGCTGGGGGCCGGGGCGATCGGCATGGACAAGTGGGCGACCAAGCTCGTCGCCGAGGCGGTGGGGATCCGCACCGCGCGGGGGCGGCTGGTCGCGGCATCCGACATCGGCGACGTCGAGTTCGAGGAGCCGGTCGTCGTGAAGCCGGTAACGGCGGGGTCGAGCTTCGGGGTCTCGCTCGTGGAAGAGGCCGGGCAGCTGCGCCGAGCGCTGGACGCCGCGGCGCAGCACGACGGGCGCATCCTCGTCGAGGAGGTCGTGCGGGGGCGCGAGATCGACGTGGCCGTGCTGCGCGAGGCCGACGGCACGAGGTGGGCGGCTCCGCCGCTGGAGATCAGCACCGACGGGCTGTTCGACACCGAGACCAAGTACGACGGGTCCGCGCGGTTCACGGTCCCGGCGGTTCTGGATGCCGCGGAGCATGCCGCTCTGAGACGGGCGGCACTGACGATGTTCGACGCGCTGGGGTGCTCGGGGGTCGCGCGGATCGACTTCTTCCTCACACCTGAGGGCCCGGTGCTGAACGAGGTGAACACGATGCCGGGGATGACGGCCGCCTCGCAGGTGCCGCGGATGTTCGCCGCGGCCGGGGTCGACTACGAGGAGCTGGTTGCTCGGTTGGTGGCGGGCGCACGGGTTCCGGTTGCGAGTCCGCGGAGTTCGGCGGGCGTCGCGGGCTGACGGGTGCACCCGGCGGCGGAACGCCCGCCCTACAGCCGATCGACGGCCGTCACCCGGACCACGGCCTCGCCGGCCTCGTCCGACGCCGCGAGGTCGATGGTCGCCGAGATGCCCCAGTCGTGATCGCCGGCCGGGTCGTCGAGGATCTGACGGACGGTCCAGGCATCCCGGCCCTCCGTGATGAGCAGCAGTTTTGAGCTGCGGGCGTCCGCGCCGGTGAGGATCTCGTCGTGGTCGGCGAAGTAGCCGTCCAGGGCGGCATCCCAGGCATCCGCCCCGAAGTCGGGATCGAGCTCCGCCAGCGCGTCGACGTCCTCGCGGGCGGCGAGCTGCACGCGGCGGAACAGCTCGTTGCGCACGAGGATGCGGAACGCGCGCACGTTCGACGTGAGCCGCTTGGGCGCCGGCGGCACGATCGGCTCCTCATCCGGGCGATGGGGGTCGACGATGCCGTTGTCGGTGCCGGCGCGCAGCTCCTCCCATTCGTCCAGCAGGCTGGAGTCGACCTGGCGCACGAGCTCGCCGAGCCATTCGATGAGATCACGCAGGTCCTCGTTCTTCAGTTCCTCGGGGATCGTCTGGGAGGCGGCGCGATACGCATCCGAGAGATAGCGCAGCACGACGCCCTCGGAGCGGGCGATCTTGTACTGCGCGACATATTCCCCGAACGACATGGCGCGTTCGTACATGTCGCGGACGACCGATTTCGGCCGCAGCTCGAAGTCGCGGATCCAGGGCTGCGCCGCGCTGAACGTCTCGAACGCGGCATCCAGAAGCTCCTCGAGAGGCTTCGGGTAGGTGATCTGCTCGAGCAGCTCCATGCGCTCGTCGTAATCGATCCCCTCGGCCTTCATGGCGGCGACGGCCTCACCGCGGGCCAGGAACTCCTGCTGGCCGAGGATCGCACGAGGGTCGTCCAGCGTCGCCTCGACGATCGAGATCATGTCGAGCGCGAAGGTCGCGGAATCGGGATCCAGCAGTTCGAATGCGGCGAGGGCGAACGGGGAGAGAGGCTGGTTGAGCGCGAAGTTCGGCTGCAGGTCGACCGTGAGACGGATGCCGTCGGGTCCGTCCTCGACGACGCCGGACTCGCGCAGGGTGCGGTAGATCCCGAGTGCGCGGACGGCCAGCACCCGTTGCCGGGTGCGCGGCTCGTGGTTGTCGAAGATCAGCGAGCGGATGTTCGCGAACACGTCGCCGCCGCGGCCGATCACGTTGAGCATCATGGCGCTCGTGATCTGCATGTGCGAGGTGAGCGTCTCGGGCTCGGCGGCCACCAGCTTCTGGAACGACGGCTCGCCCCAGGACACGAAGCCGTCCGGCGCCTTCTTGCGGATGATCTTGCGCTTCTTCTTCGGGTCGTCGCCCGCCTTGCGGATGGCGGCGAGGTTCTCGGACTCGTGATCCGGCGCCTGCGCGACGACCGTTCCGGCGGTGTCGAACCCGGCGCGGCCCGCGCGACCGGCGATCTGGTGGAACTCGCGGGCGTTCAACTGCCGCATCCGGGTGCCGTCGAACTTCGTCAGCGCCGTGAGCAGCACGGTGCGGATCGGGACGTTGATTCCGACGCCGAGCGTGTCGGTGCCGCAGATGACCCGCAGCAGCCCGCGCTGCGCGAGCTGCTCGACCAGGCGTCGGTACTTCGGCAGCATGCCGGCGTGGTGCACGCCGATGCCCGCCCGCAGGAATCGCGAGAGCGTCTTGCCGAACGAGGTGGTGAAGCGGAAGTCCTTGATCAGCTCGGCGATCTCGTCGCGCTGCTCACGGGTGGCGATCCTGGTGCTCGACAACGCCTGCGCCCGCTCCATGGCGGCGGCCTGGGAGAAGTGCACGATGTAGATCGGCGCCTGGCCGGTGGACAGCAGCTCCTCGATCGTCTCGTGGATCGGCGTCGTCTCGTAGTAGTGGTGCAGCGGCACGGGGCGCTCGACGCCCGTGACCGTCGCCGTCTCGCGGGATGTGCGGCGGGTGAGATCCTGGGCGAGCTCGGTCACGTCGCCGAGCGTCGCCGACATCAGGACGAACTGCGCCTGCGGCAGTTCGAGAAGCGGCACCTGCCATGCCCAGCCGCGGTCCGGATCGCCGTAGAAGTGGAACTCGTCCATGACGACCTGGCCGACCTCGGCATCCGGGCCCTGCCGGAGTGCGAGGTTCGCGAGGATCTCGGCCGTGCAGCAGATGATCGGGGCGTCGGAGTTGACGGCCGAGTCTCCCGTCACCATGCCGACGTTGTCGGGCCCGAAGACGTCGACGAGTGAGAAGAACTTCTCGCTGACGAGCGCCTTGATCGGGGCCGTGTAGTACGAGCGGCGGCCGGCGACGAGAGCCGCGAAATGCGCGCCGATCGCGACGAGCGACTTCCCGGTTCCCGTCGGCGTCGACAGGATCAGGTTGTTCCCCGACACGATCTCGATGAGGGCCTCGTCCTGGGTCGGGTACAGGCGGATGCCGGTGGACTCCGCCCATTCGACGAACGCCGCGTAGACGGCGTCCGGGTCGACGCCGGTGACGGTGGCGGGATCGAGGGCGCTCATCCCTCGATCCTTTCATCCCGAGGGCTCCGACGGATCGCCCTGCGGTGGACGATGTCAGTGCAGGGCGAGGTACTCCTCGAGTGTCTCGGGATTGGCCTGGAGCAGCGGTTCGCGGACACTCTCACCGGGGAACTCGCTCGCTTCGAAGAACCAGCGCCTTGACGCGGGCATGCCCCACAGTTGCGCGCGTTGCGGATCGCTCACGTCCCAGCGGATCGGCGGAGTCTCCAGATCGATGTACTGGTAGTGCGTCGTGAACAGCTCGATGCGGTGCTGATCGGGGTCGCGCACATACAGGAAGAGAGCGTTGCTCAAGCCGTGCCGTCCAGGACCCCGGTCGATCTCCCGGCCGAACCCGGTTGCGCCGCACACATCGGCGGCATGGAGGAGCGCGGTCGCGTCGGGAACGGTGTACGCGAAGTGGTGCAGTCGCGGCCCGCGGCCGTTCGTGAACACGAGATCGTGGGTGTTCCCCTTCACCTCGAGCCAGGTGCCCCACAGTTCGTCGGTGCCGTCCGCGGCGGTGTACTCCGCCATGCGCATGCCCAGTCCGGCCCAGAAATCGGTGGCGGTCTGGACGTCGTAAGTGACCACCTGGAAATGATCCAGGCGCTGGGGGGCGCCGGCGCGGAATTCGTCGAAACGCTGCATCTTCCGCTCGACGACATCCATGGAACTCGTCAGCTCGATGTGCGTGCCGACCGCGTCGCGGAAGCGGAGGGTCGGGCCCTGGTGCGGAACCTCGACGCGCTCGTGTTCGACTCCGTTCGCAGCGAAGTGACGCTCGGCGGCGAGAACGTCGTGGTCCGAACGGACGCGAAGACCGACCTGAAGCGCTCGGACCGTATCTGACCGCTCGAGTACGAGACTGTGATGAGCCGCCTCCTCCAGCCCTCGAAGCGAGACGGCGTCGTCGGTCTCCTCGGTCACGACGAGGCCGATCACATCGCGATAGAAGTCGCGGCTGCGAGCGAGATCGGTGACGCCGAGCCGAACATGGCTGGCGCGGGTCAGGATGAACGGTGGCGTGTCATTCGTTGTGGGGAGCATGAAGTCCTCCTAGAGCTCCGCGATCAAGGCCTTGCCGTAGTCGTTGCCGTTGGGCAGGCGCAGGGTCGTGTGGACATGGAACCGCGCCGGCAGACGGTTGTTCAGCCAGACCCCGGCGTGGTGGTCGAGCTCGGCCAGGATCACCGGGCTCTGGACACGGAAGTAGAACGGCTGCGTGCCGTCGGTCGCGCCGTACCAGCTGAACCAGGTCTCGGAGCGATGCGCGTCGACGCCGGCCATTGTGGCGGATAGCTGATCCGCCGGCAGAAGCGCGTGGAAGTCGGCGATGATCGAGCGCAGTATCGCCCACTGTTCATCCGTGAGCGAGGAAGCGGCGAGCCCTTCGTAGGGGACGACGCGGTTGTCCTGGAACGCACCCGCGACGTGGCGCTCATCGGCTGGATGCAGCCGACCGTCCGGCATCGCTGGGTCGAGAACGGAGGAGTACACGACTGCCGAACCGCGCTGCATCGGATCCAGCGACGACGCCAGCTGCAACGCGAGTGCCTCGCGTGCGGCGAACAGCGGCGGACGATCATCGCTGAGTGCCGGTTCCGCGCCCAGGAACACCGGGGCGATCACCTGGCGGGATCCGGCGAAGACGGAGTGCACGGCGACGTGATGACCGAACAACTGCCACCCCCAGGGTCCCGATGCCGGCGAGCCGTAGAGAGCGAACCAGTAACTGCGTTCGTTCATGATCAGCGGCAGGTCGACGAGCTCCCCGAGGTACGCGTTCAACCCCATCGCCTCACGGACTCGCTGATAACCCGACGGGCTCAGCGAGGCCTCGATCACCCGGAGCACGGCGCGCACCTCGGCATCCGTCTGATCCTCCAGGCGCAACCCGGTGCGGAAGAAGACGAACTCCGGATTGCTCCAACTGCGCCATTCGGGCGCGTCGATCGGATACGACACGGCGGCGCGTTGCGCGGGGGACAGCTCATCGAGAAGGGCGGACGCCGCGCTCGCCGCGGCCGTGCCGGCAGGCGCTCCGGCATCGGCCGACCAGACGTGCTGGACCGTGCCGTCCGAGGTCACACCGGTGAACGGCTCGTCGTACAGACCCTTCCAGAACGCGAGCAGGTCGCGCAGGAACGGAGCCTTGTGGCGATCGGCGGTGAAGGCCTCATAGTCCATCCCGCGCACGTCGGCGAGCATCGGGTCATCCAGAGGGATCAGGTACTCCTGAAAGGACGACGCACTGATGGTGACGGCCTCGTCGCGCCCCGCGACCCGGTCGCTCGAGAAGAACCCGTCGATGTCGTTGCGCTGTGCGCCCGAAGGTGCGGACATGTCAGATCGGCAGGTTGAACAGACGCTTCGCGTTGCCAGAGAGCACGAGCTCACGGTCCTGATCGCTGATCTCCAGCTCGTTCTTCACGAACTCGACTCCCTGGCCCATCCAGCTGTAGAACACCGGGAAAGACGAACCGAACAGGTAGTGATCGGCTCCGTTGATCTTCAGTGCCGCCTCGACCTGATCCTTGCCCCAGGAATGCGGGTGGGTCATGTCGAAGAAGATGTTCTCGTCGAGGTACTGCTTGATCTTCTCGCCTCCGGTCGGGTCGAGCCGCTGCATCGCTTCCGGCTTGTTCGATGCGTGCGGAGTCAGCAACGCGGTGTTCGCGAACCAGTTCCCGCCGAACATCGTGTGGATGAAGCGCAGCCCCGGCATCCGGTCGAACATCCCGCTGAACAGTTCGCGGCCCACGGCGACGCCCTGATCGATGATGCGGCCGTACTCGCGTCGCAGATTCGTGTAGTCGATCACCGAGCGGTACTCGACCGGCAGTGGCGTGTGGTGCACGATGACGGGGATGTCGAGCTTCTCGATGACCCGCAGATAGGGTTCGAACACCTCGTCGTCCAGATAGAGCTGACCGTAGTGACACGCGAGCTGCACGCCCACGGCCCCGAGTTCCTTGACGCTGCGTTCGAGTTCGTAGATGTTCTCCTTGCCGCCCCAGGGCGGGACGCATGCCGTGGCGAACAGTCGCCCTCCCGAGCGCGAGACGATGTCGGCGGCGTTGTCGTTGACAGCCTTACAGGTCTCCAGCCCGAGCCATTCCTGCCAGACCGGCACGCGCATGATCCCGTAGTCGACGCCGGCCTCGTCCATCGCGGCGAGCTTCGCCTCCGCGGAGTAGTCGCCCTCGACGTAGTTGAGGTTCTGATAGCCGGCCGGCTTCTCGAGGATCAGCTGCTTCCGTCCGCTGTCCATCTCGATCACCCGGGCGATCTCACCGAATCCGCGCGGCGCGGAGTCGAGGAATCCGTTCAGGATCTTCTCGTTCGTGAAGAGATCCTCGGGGAGATGGTGGATGTTGATGTCGACGACGGTCATTGTCGCTCCTGCTCTCTGATGCTCCCCTCACCCTAGGTCGTCGTCCACGGCATCCGATCCCTCCGATCGTGCACAGTTATGTTGCACGTGCTGGCATATGCCGATGAATGCTCCCGTGGTTATGGTGAACGAGTTCCGGCCCGCCGACGCCCGATCGGCCGGCCCGCAATCATCCAAGGAGGCAAAGGTGCCACACAAGCGCGCAGTACTGAAGTCGGCCGCGGCGCTCGCGGTCGCAGGTCTGCTGCTGTCCGGATGCTCGGCCGAGAATCCCCACGACAGCGACAGCTCGGCCGCCCCGGCGACGGACGCCACGCTCCGTGTGAACTGGGGGCAGTTCCCCGAGAACTGGGCGCCCGGTCAGGAGCTCGAAGGCGGCGTTCTGCGCATCCCGTATGAGACGCTGCTCACACCGGGAGAGGACGGGCAGCCTGCTCCATACTTGGCCACCGAGTACGAGCTGACCGAGGACGCCTTGACTCTCACGCTGCGCGAGGGCGTGACGTTCCATGACGGGACACCCCTCGACGCCGCGGCGGTCAAGGCGAACGTCGAGTACGTCAAGGCGGGTGCGACCGCGTACGCCGGGTCGTTCCAGACGGTCAGCTCGGTCGATGTGGTCGATGAGCGCACGGTGCGACTGAACCTGTCCAGCCCCAACCCGTCGCTGCCGACCACCCTCACCACGCGAGCGCTGCCGATCGCTAGTCCTGCAGCCATCGCGGACGGATCGATCACGACCGCACCCGTCGGCACCTCGCCCTGGGCGTACGACGAGTCCTCGTCCATCGTCGGCACGAAGATGTCGTTCCTGGCGTTCGAAGACTACTGGGGCGATGCGCCCGGGTTCGCGAACGTCGAGCTTTACGCGATCGAGGAGCCCGAATCGTCTGCGGCCGCGCTCGTCGCCGGTGATCTGGACATCACCGACACGGAGATCGCATCACTGCCGACCTTCGAGGGGACGGACATCGACTCGCTGCAGTACCCGGCGATCCGCAACAACCTGTTCTTCTTCGATCGCGGTGCCGGCGGCGTCTTCGAGGACGTCGCCCTGCGGCAGGCCGTCTGCTACGCGATCGACGTTCAGCAGATGGTCGACGTCGAGGGTGAGGGTGAAGCCGCCACGCAGCATTTCGCCGAGGGTGAGATCGGATACAACCCGGACATCGCCGGGTATCCGACTGATCTCGACACCGCGCAGGAGTTGTATGCCGAGGCCGGAAGCCCTGCGGTGGACGTCGAAATGGTCGCGGCACCGTACAACGCCACCCAGATCGAGATCTTCATGAAGCAGGCAGCCGAGATCGGCGATTTCCACGTCACGGTCACGACGCTGCCCCCGCCGCAGTACAACGGTGAATGGAACAGCGGCAAGTACCCGCTCGGGCTGTCCAGCAATGACGAGTTGACCCCGTTCGAGTGGTACAGCGCGTGGTTCGCAGCCGACGCTCCCGGCAATCCGTCCGGGCTGGAGAGCGATCAGCTCAAATCGGCCGCCGACGCCGCGATCGCCGCGGGCGACAGCGAGGAAGCCGCCGACCTGTGGGCGGAGGTCACCAAGATCATCGCGGACGAGGCGCTCACCTGCGCCCATGCCCGTGGTGTCGAGACCCTCGCGTGGAACAGCGCCACCGTCGCCGGCGTCGATGCGCCGACAGAGAAGTGGGAGCCGAAGTCCGTCAACTACCGGGATCTGACCCCCGCATCCTGATGCTCAAGCTCGTCCTCTCCCGCCTCGCTCTGGCGGTGCCCCAGCTGCTGCTGCTCTCCCTGTTCGTGTTCCTGTTGACCTACCTGGTCCCCGGGAGCCCGGCCGCCGCGATCCTCGGACCGTCGGCGACGCCGGAGAGCATCGCCCAACTCGAGCAGCAGCTGGGGCTGGACCGACCCTTCTTCGAGCGGCTCGGAGAGTACTACGCGGGCATCCTGCACGGGGACTTCGGTTCGTCGTTCAGTTCGGGCCGTCCGGTCACGGAACTGTTTGCCGAGAGAATGCCGGCGACGATGTCGCTCATGTTCGGCGGTCTGATCGTCGCGGTCCTGCTCGGGCTCGCACTCGGATTCATCGGGGGCACCAAGCCGGGTTCGATCCGCGATCGCGTCGCCACCGCGGTGACGTCGCTGACCATGTCCATCCCGGAGTTCTGGATCGGCATCGTGCTGCTGCTGGTGTTCGCGATGAACCTCGGACTGGTCCCGGTGATCGCCTACGTCCCGTTCGGAGCCGACCCGCTCGCGTGGGCTCGCGGCCTCATCCTTCCGTCGATCGCCCTGGGGATCGCGGGAGCAGCGCTCATCGCGCGCCAGACCCGGACAGCCATGGCCGAGACGCTCTCAGCGCGTTACGTCAACACCCTGACGGCTGCCGGCGTCTCGCGACCACGGCTGGTCTTCCATTACGGCTTCAAGAACGCGCTGGTGCCGATCCTCGCGTCGACCGGCATCACCGTGAGCATCATGCTCGGAGCGAGTTTCGCCATCGAGAAGGTCTTCGCGTTCCCCGGCATCGGCTCGCTCATCATCCGCAGTGTGACGGCCAAGGACTTCGCCGTCATCCAAGGAGGCGTGCTCATCGTGGCGACGATGATCATCCTCGTCAACCTCATCCTCGACATCAGCTACGGCCTGATCGATCCGAAATCGCGACCGCAATGAGTGACACATACACCTCCACCGTCCAAGCGGCCGCACGGCCGCGCAGACACGCCACGAACCTGGGGCGCATCATCTCGCGCCTGCGGCGACAGCCCGGCACGCTCGTCGCCGCGGCGTTCATCACGCTGCTGATCGTGGTCGCGCTCACCGCTGCATGGATCGCGCCGTACGACCCCAATGAGGCGCATTTCGACCACGTGCTCCAGGCACCGGACGCGCAATTCCTGCTCGGCACCGATGACCTCGGCCAGGACCAGCTCAGTCGCCTCATCTACGGTGCGCGCATCGTGCTGCTCGTGGCGCTCGGGGCCGTGCTCGTCGCGATCGCCGTCGGTGTGCCGCTGGGCCTGGTCTTCGGCTTCAACGGCGGGTGGTGGGATCGCATCGGCATGCGCTTCGTCGATATGGCGCAGTCGTTGCCCGGCATGCTCATCGGGATCACGGTGATCACGATCTTGGGCCGGAACATGTTCGTCCTGATGCTCGCGATCGGGTTGATCTTCTCGATGGCGTTCGCCCGGATGACCCGCGCGATGGTGCTCGCCGAGCGCAAGAAGGCGTACGTGGAGGCGGCCGAGGTCGTCGGGCTGCGTCGCAGCCAGATCATCTTCGGCCAAGTCCTGCCGAACCTCACGGGCGGCATCATCACTCAGGCGGCCGTCTTTCTCGGGTCGGCGATCATGATCGAATCCGCGATGAGCTTCCTCGGCGTCGGCCTGGACCGAGACACGCCGACCTGGGGGTCGATGCTGAGCCTCGCTGTCGAGAAGCAGAACGTCGCCCCCTACCTCACGTGGCCCCCCGGAATTGCGATCGTGCTCACGGTGCTCGCCTTCAGCGTGTTCGGTGACGGACTGAACGATGCCCTCGTCGGCGAACGCCGCCGCATACCGAGACTCGGTCTGCACTCGCGGCGCCAGGCGGTCGCGATGACGGATGCCGCGGTTCCCGCCATCCCCGCGAAGAGGGAGCCCGGGAGCGCCACGTCTCCCGCGAGTCCGGACGCGCACCCCAGCCGTGGGCCGGGGGAGCCCTCGCTGAACGGGGCGATCCTTTCCGCTCGAGACGTCACCGTCGCTCTCGCCCGTCCCGACGGGGAGCAGGTCGACATCGTCAAGAGCGTGTCGCTGGACGTCGCCAGGGGCGAGATCGTGGGCCTGCTCGGCGAATCCGGATCCGGGAAGTCGACCTTCGCGCGTGCCGTGCTCGGCATGCTGCCCGCAGGAACCTGGCTGTCCACCGGGTCGATCCGCATCGCGGGCGCCGAGACCGCCGGTCGATCGGAGCGCGAACTGCGCGGGATCCGCGGTTCGGTGGTCGGCTCCGTCTTCCAGGACCCCGCGGCCGCTCTCTCTTCCGTGCACACCGTCGGCACTCAGCTGATCGAGCCCCTGCGGATCCACAAGGGCATGACGAAGGCGCAGGCCAGAGCTCGAGCGATCGACCTGCTCGAGCGCGTCGGGGTGAGGAGTGCTGAGAAGCGCCTCGACGACTACCCCCACCAGTTCTCCGGCGGTATGGCCCAGCGGGTGTCGATCGCCATAGCGCTCGCCGCGGATCCGCAACTGCTCATCGCGGACGAGGCGACCAGCGCGTTGGACGTGACGACGCAGAGTCAGGTGCTCGACCTGATCCTCGATCTGCGGGCGGAATACGGAATGGGCGTGCTCATGATCACCCACAGCCTCGGCGTCGTGGCTGAGACCTGCGACCGCGCCGCGGTGATGTACCGCGGTCGCGTCGTCGAGGACGCTCCTGTCGCGCAGTTGTTCGATGCGCCGTCGCATCGGTACACCCGAGCGCTGCTGGACGCGAACCCGATGAAGGCCACACAGGAGCGGCTGAACGTGATCGATGGGGCGTTGCGCGCCGAGATCGACGCCGACATCGACGCCCTGGACCGGCTCGACACCGCTGCGCCGGGAGGTGCGCGATGACCGCGCTGCTGGAGGTCGAGGATCTCTCTGTCGGATACGAGACCCGTGCCGGGATTCTCCGGCGTCCGCGGGTCGTCCCCGCGATCGAAGGCGTGAGCTTCGGCATCCGGCCGGGGGAGACGCTCGCCTTCGTGGGCGAGTCAGGGTCGGGAAAGAGCACGACCGGACGTGCGATCCTGCGTCTGGTCCCGACAATGGCCGGGAGCATCCGCTTCGACGGACAGGACCTGGCTGACTGGGGCGAGCGCACGCCGCTGTCCTACCGACGACAGGTCCAGGCGGTCTTCCAGGACCCGAGTGCCTCGCTCAACCCGCGCCAGCTCGTGTCGCACGCCCTCGACATCGCGCTCGCCCGCCACGGCCTGGGTGATCGGCGCGAGCGCCGTCGGCGGATGACCGAGGCGATCGACATGGTCGGCCTCACGCCTGCGCACCTCGAACGCTTCCCCAGCGAGCTCTCGGGTGGGCAGCAGCAGCGGGCGGCGATCGCCAGGGCCCTCGTGCTCGAACCACGACTCGTGGTGTGCGACGAGGCGGTGAGCGCTCTCGACCTCTCCACCCAGGGGCAGATCATCAATCTGCTGGCCGACCTGCAGGCGCAGACCGGAGTGAGCTATCTCTTCATCGCGCACGACCTCGCGCTCGTCCGCCACATCGCACACCGGGTGGGCGTGATGGAACGCGGTCGGCTCGTCGAGCTCGCCGACACGAAGCGGTTGTTCGAGGCGCCGCAGGACCCGTACAGCCGACGCCTGCTGGACGCCACGCCCTCCTCCCACCCGGCCGGCCGCGAGGAACGCCGGGCGCAGCGAGCGGCCGAACGTGCCCTGACCGTGGGAGCGCGATCGTGAGCGCGCTCGATACACTCGTGTCATCGTCGGCGACGCCCGCGCCGGCCACCGCGGCGCGAGAGGACCGACGTGGACCGACTGGTCGTGATGAGGACGTTCGCGGCTGTCGCGCGCGCCGCCACGTTCAGCGGTGCCGCAGCGGATCTGGGCATCTCGCCGTCGATGGTCTCCCGGCACGTCGCCGACCTCGAGGAGCAGGTCGGCGTGCGTCTGGTGAACCGTACCCCGCGCTCGGTCTCGCTGACCGCAGCCGGCGTGACGTATGCGGAGTTCTGCGAGCGGATCCTGCAGGAGATCGACGAGACCGACGCACAGATGTCGAACACGCAGGGTTCGGCCGAGGGTCATCTGTCGGTGATCAGTCCGAAGTGGATCGGGCTGATGGACCTCGGCACCGCCGTGGGGGCGTTCGTCGAGGCGCATCCGGCCATGCGGGTGCGGCTGGAACTGGGCGGCATCTCGGACCGGCTGTACGACTTCCTGGACCGCGGGTTCGACGTGGCATTCCACGCGCGGGATCCGCGGGACTCGCGGGTGCGCGTACGGAGGATCTCGGAACTGCCCTTCGTCCTCGCGGCCTCGGCGGACTATCTCCAGCGCCGCGGCACCCCAAGGACGATTTCAGAGCTGAACGACCACGACCTGCTCAGCCACACGAGCGATCAGGCCTGGCGGCTCGGCGAGGGTCCGGACCTCGTGCACTTCAAGGTCACGGATCCGATCGTCACGACGAACGCGTATCTCACGCTCGAGCAGCTCATCGAGTCCGGTCGCGGAATCGGCATCATTCCTCGGCGATCGGCACGGCGCGCGCTGGAATCCGGAACCGTCGTCGAAGTGCTGCCGGAGTTCCCGGTGCAGTCGCGGTCGCTCTACGCCGTGCACGGCCCCGGCGGGCAGACTCCCGAGCGCGTCAAGGTCTTCCTGGACTTCATGAGCGACTGGTTCCGCAGCACCCGCGTGGACTGAGCTCGGCCGAAACACCGAATCGACCGTCGTGCGTTCACGGCGTGCGCTGCCCTGCGCGCGCCTATGCGGCGACCCCGTGCTCCCTCGCCGATGAGTTCGGCGAGGGAGAATCCGAGAGATAGAAGAGGAACATGCAGGACATCGCGATCATCGGCGCCGGGCCCGGAGGGCTCGTGACGGCGCTGCGGCTGCACCAGCACGGCATCCGTCCCACCATCTACGAGACGGTTCCCGAGCTCAAGCCGCTCGGCGTGGGCGTCGACATCAAGACTGTCGGGACCAAGGAGCTCGACGAGCTGGGGCTTCTCGATGAGTTCCGCGCCATCTCGGTCGACGCGAAGGACTCGATCTTCTACAACCACTTCGGCCAGGAGATCTATGCCGAGAAGTGCGGTGTCCACATGGGTTACCTGCACGAACAGAGGTTCGTGCATCGGGGAATCCTGCAGATGTTGCTCTACCGGACCGTGCTCGAACGGCTCGGCGAGGACGCCGTCGTCCTCGGCGCCCGGGCGGTGCGCTACGGGCAGGACGCCGAGGCGGTGACTCTCGACCTCGAGCACCGTGACGACCGCCGCGAGCAGGTGCGACACGACGCGGTCATCGCAGCCGACGGCATCAAGTCGGCTGTGCGACGGCAGATGCACCCGGAACTCGCCGAGCCGGAGTTCTCCGGGATCACGATGTGGCGTGGCACGACGCTGCGAGAGCCGTTCCGCAACGGTCACACGATCCTGCACCTCGGCGACCCTCGGATCTCCACCATGGTCGTCTACCCGATCGCCGAGGATTTCGAGGGCTCCGGGCTCGACCTGATCAACTGGGTCGTCGAGACCAACGGCGAGGAGACGATCGAGGACTGGAACCAGGTGGCCGACCCGGAGCAGATCATCGGCGCCTTCGACACGCTGAAGCTGCCGTTCCTGGACGTCCAGCAGCTCATCCGCGACGCCCGCGAGGTCTACCTGTTCCCGCTGATCCGGCACTTCCCGCTGGACACCTGGGTCGACGGCCGCGTCGTCCTGTTGGGCGATGCGGCCCACGCGATGTACCCGCGCGGCGGGAACGGCATCACCCAGGCGATGCTCGATGCCCGGGTGCTCACCGAGAAGCTCGTCGCGTCCGGCGATCCCGCGACCGCGTTCTCGGCTTACGACGCCGAGCGGCGCGAGGTCGCCAACCGCATCGCCGACAACATGCGCGGAGAGGGGTACGAGGTCATTCGGCGCATGGTCGCCGAGCGCACCGACGGCAAGCCGTTCGACGACATCGAAGAGGTCCTGCCCCTGGCCGAGGCGGACGCGATCTTCAGCCGCTACCACGCGCTCGTGGGTTCACCGCGGCCGGGGCACGAAGCCGGCGAGGCGACCGGATTCCGCACCTGGCTCGATGCCCAGGAGGTCGCGCCATGACCACGACGGAGGACATCGAGCTCGCGATCCGCCTGGAGATCCTGGAGGTCGAGCGCCGGAGGCAACAGGCGCTCATCGACGGGGATCTCGAGACGCTGGACGCCCTGTTCGACGAGGAGCTCGTGCATATCCACGCTCCCGGACTCACGCACACCAAGGCTCAGCTGCTCGAGCACGTCGGCACCCGCCGGGCCTACCTGGACATGACCCGCGGCGAGCTGTCGATCCGCCTGGTCGGAGACGTCGCCATCATGACGGGTCCCATCACCAATCGACTGCGCAACCCCGACGGTTCCGAGCGGACCCTGAGCGGCGTGGCGACCCAGGTGCTCAAGCGCGGAGCCGACGGGGCGTGGCGCTTCGTGAGCTTCCAGATGACGCCGATGGGCGAACAGGTCTGGGGAGCGCTGCCCAGTGAGGAGGGGGCGGAATGAAGCTCGCCCGCTTCCGCATCGCCGATGGCGAGGTCCGTCTCGGCCGGGTCGACGGCGATGGCATCATCGACCTGACCGAGCAGTTCGGTGGCTCCCTGCGCGCGTTGCTGCCGTCGCTCTCAGAACGCGGAGACGAGATCAGGGCGGTGCACGGCCCCCGTCATCCGCTGTCGGAGGTCACCCTGCTCGCGCCGATCGACGACCCGCAGAAGTATCTGGGCATCGGGATGAACTATGCCGCGCATGCCGAGGAGGCGCGGGCGGCCGGCATCCCGATCCCGACGAGCCAGCTGTGGTTCAACAAGCAGGTCTCGTGCCTGAACGACCCGTTCGGCGTCATCGTCAAGCCCGCCGTTTCGGACGAACTCGACTACGAGATCGAGTTGGGTGTCGTGATCGGCGTCCGCTGCAAGAACGTGAGCGCCGCGGAAGCGCGCTCGGTGATCGCGGGATATGTCGTCGCCAACGATGTCTCGGTGCGGGACTGGTTGCAGAAGCTGTCACCGACGTTCACGCTCGGCAAGTCGTTCGACACGCACGGACCGATCGGCCCCTGGCTGACGACCGATGACGAGATCGACGACCCGCTGGCACTGCGGATGACGCTCAGCGTCAATGGCGAGGTCCGACAGGACTCCGACACCGGTGACATGATCTACGACATCTACGAGCAGATCGCCTATCTCAGCCAGGTCATGACCCTGATGCCGGGAGACGTCCTCGCGACCGGCACGCCCTCGGGCATCGGTGCACCGACGCGGAACTGGCTCAGGCCCGGCGACGTCGTGCGTGCCGAGATCGAGGGGTTGGGTGCGATCGAGAACACCGTGGTGGCATGAGCCGCCACTCCATCGAGATCGCCGCGTTCGGGCACGAGAACCCGATCCCGGTCGCGAGCCGGATCGGTCCGTTCTTGGCCTCCGGCGCACTGACCGGACGGGATGCCGAGACGCGGCGAATGCCTGTATCCCTGGACGAGCAGTGCCGGAACGTCTTCAGATACGTCGACGCGCTGATGAATGCCGCGGGCGGTTCGACGGACGACATCCTCAAGCTCACGGTGCACCTCGTCGACTACCGGGAGCGCACGGCGCTGAACCGCGAATGGCTGGCGATGTTCCCCGACGCCGCGTCGCGTCCGGCTCGGCAGGTGCTCAGAAGCGAGCTCGACGGCGGGGCTCTCATCCATGTCGATCTCCTGGCTGTGCTGTCCGTCCCGGGGACCGAGCGTCCATCCGCCTGAGCGGCGGGCCGATCCACGCCCGGTACCACGGCGCCGCCCGCGTTTCAACGGTCTGTGCACGCGGTGGCGCAGCGGTCGAGAGTCGAGGCATGAGCATCAACGACACCTTCACTCCGCCCACGACGACCGACGGACAGGCGATCTGCGATCGCCTGGACGCCATCCATGCCGACCTGCGAGAGCTCATCGCCCAGCAGGGCACTCAGGGGCTCGGATGGGACGGGGGACAGACGACCGTCGCGCCGGACGGCACCGGCGGAACTCCCGTCTGAGCGGGTTCAGCCCTCGCGACGGCGGACGATCTCGCTGATCCAGATCGGCGCGAACGGCGACGTGCACCCCGGCGCGGTCGGATAGTCGGCGAGAACCTGAAGCTTCTCGCCGATCGCCAGCGCGCGCTCGCGCAGTGCGGGGTGGAAGATCCCGATCTGGGCCAGCGTCTCGTTCATCGCCCACTGCAGGCGGGCGGGTGCGTCCCTCATGTCGCGCTCGATGATGTCGAGCAGGTACTCCAGGTCGAGGCCGTCGGCATCCTTCGCGACGCGCACGCTCGTGAGCGACCACGCCGCGGCGGCGACGGTGGGATCGCCATCCTCGAACCAGCGCAGCCGCAGCTCCTCGGCGTGGGGCGACTTCTTGGCGAGGTAGTTC
Organism: Microbacterium cucumeris; assembly: GCF_058349845.2. Taxonomy (NCBI): domain Bacteria; kingdom Bacillati; phylum Actinomycetota; class Actinomycetes; order Micrococcales; family Microbacteriaceae; genus Microbacterium; species Microbacterium cucumeris. The sequence goes on along the minus strand of NZ_JBYRIZ020000003.1, from coordinate 185,176 downwards.
ACGAACCAGTCGTTGACCTTCGGCACCTCGGTCTCGCGCACCATCGCATCGAGTTCGTCCGCGCTGAAGTCCTTCACGCGGCAGATGAGCATCGACAGCAGCCGGGGAGCGGTCTCGCCCGTCGCCCACAGCTGGACCGCGAGCGGGTGGTCGGTCTTGATCGTCTTCGCGAGGGCGCGCAGTCGCGACAGGTTGATGCCGTGGTCGTCGCCGCGCTTCTCGTTGGCGGCGCGCATCTTCGGGTCCTCGAGGGCGGCGAGGTCCGCCAGCGCCTGGTCCAGTCCGGTCATCTTCCCAGCGTACGTCGCGGGCCGAACGGACATGGCCGGTCGCGCCCGCCGGTCGAGCCCTGCCCGTCCGAGTTGACGAGGGCTCGACGCGTAGATGAGAATGATTATCATTCCGGCTGATCGATCGCGCGGTCCTCGCGTCACGCGCTGATCGCGTTCTGCCGGAGTCCCGCCATCCCGACAATGTCGGCACCATGCCCGGCGAACGGATCCACGAGCCCGATGACCTCTTTCACCAGCCGCACCGCCGAGACGGCCAGCCGCGTTCCATGGCGCGGTGAATACGCCGGAAGATCCTCGACCGGCGCGGCCCTCGTGCTGATCGGTCTCGCTGTCGTCCTCGTCGTGTCGATGTTCGTGGCGATCGGACTCGGCTCGGCTGTCATCCCCCCGGAGGACACGGCGCGCTACCTGTGGGCCTCGGTCACCGGCGGTGCGATCCCCGCGGACGAGGCGACGCGCTACCAGATCATCTGGCAGATCCGCGCTCCGCGCGTCCTTCTGGCTGCCGTCGTCGGCGCCGGGTTGAGCGCGGTTGGTGTCGCGATACAGGCGCTCGTGCGAAACTCGCTCGCCGACCCCTACATCCTCGGTGTCTCCTCGGGCGCGGCAGTAGGAGCGGTCACCGTGTCGCTGCTCGGGGCCCTGGCAGGACTCGGCATCTACGCGGTCTCCGTCGGGGCGTTCATCGGAGCGCTGCTCGCGACCGTGCTCGTCTACACGATCGCTTCCGGCCGCCTCGGCTTGACGCCCCTGCGGCTCGTGCTGACGGGAGTCGCGCTGTCCTTCGGATTCCAGGCGGTGATGAGCGTCATGATCTACTTCGCCCCCACCAGTGAGGCGACCTCGACAGTGCTGTTCTGGACGATGGGCTCGTTCGGCGCCGCGCAGTGGGGGTCGTTGCCGGTGGTGGCTGTCATGGTCGTCGCGGGCATCATCGTGCTGCACCGCGGAAGCCGTGCACTCGACGTGATGTCGCTGGGTGACGAAGCGGCCGCGAGCCTGGGCGTGGACGCGTCGCGGTCGCGAAAGCTCCTTTTCGCGGTGACGGCTGTCATGACCGGCGCGATGGTTGCGGTCAGCGGCACGATCGGCTTCGTGGGTCTGGTGATCCCTCACATCACCCGCATGATCGTGGGCGCCACGCACGCCCGCCTGCTGCTGGTCGCGCCCTTCGTCGGTGCGATCCTCATGGTCTGGGTGGACCTGCTCGCGCGCACTCTGGTCGCTCCCCGCGAGCTGCCGCTCGGTGTGCTGACGGCGCTGATAGGTGTGCCCATCTTCATCGTGCTCATGCGCCGCCGCAGCTACGCCTTCGGGGGACGTTGATGGACCTGCGCATCGAGAATCTGGACATCGAGATCGCAGGTCGTGCGCTCGTGCACGACCTCGACCTCCGCGTCGCGGAGGGCGAGGTCGTCGGCCTGGTCGGTCCGAACGGTTCCGGGAAGTCCACGGCGCTGCGTGCGGTGTACCGCGCTCTCGTGCCCGCCGGCGGGGTCGTCCGCATCGGTGGCGACGACGTCCGCGAGCTGTCCCTGCGCGAGAACGCCCGACGCGTGGCCGCACTGACGCAGGAGGGCGGATCGGACTTCGACTTCACCGTCGAGGAGACCGTTGCGCTCGGCCGCACTCCGCACAAGCGCGGCAACGAACCGCTCACCGCTGAGGAACGCGACCTCGTGCGCGCGGCCATGCAGCGGATGGATGTCGGGCACCTGGCGGCGCGCGGCGTCCTCGGTCTCTCCGGTGGAGAGCGGCAGCGGGTGCTCATCGCTCGTGCTCTCGTGCAGCAGCCGCGGGTACTCGTGCTCGACGAACCCACGAATCACCTCGACATCCGCCATCAGGTCGACCTGCTCGGCCGCATTCGCGCGGACTCGCTCACCACCGTGGTCGTGCTGCACGATCTGAACCTCGCGGCAGCCGCCTGCGATCGGATCGCGGTCATCGCCGAAGGCCGGCTGGCCGCCGTGGGGACACCGCATGATGTGCTCACGCCGTCGCTGCTCGCCGAGGTGTTCGGCGTGGCGGCGACCGTGATCGCGCACCCGCTCACGGGTGACCCTCAGATCCTCTTCGCGCTCGATCAGGGCGCATTCTCATCCGGCGTGCATGCTGCGCACAACACGAAAGGCCTCTCCCTATGACTGACCGCATTCGATCCCGCCGGCGCGTCGCCGCGCTCATCCCCGCGACGGCGATCGCGCTGATCACCACTGCGTGCGGCGCCCAGATCGAGGATGCACCCGGCGTGGAGGCGTCGGCGACGGTGAACCGTTGCGGCGAGCCCGTCGAATACACGACCCCGCAGCGAGCCGTCGTCTACGAGGGAGGAAGCGCCGACAAGATGTTCGCGCTCGGTCTGACGGATCACGTCCTCGGGTACGTCATGCCTCCGGCCAATCCGCCGGTGAGCGAGTCGCCCTGGGCGGAGGAGTACGAGAAGGTCGAGTTCCTCTCCGATGACTTGCTCAATCGTGAACTCGTGGTCGATGCGGACGCCGACTTCGTCGTCGCCGGCTGGAACTCGGGCTTCTCCGACTCGCGCGGCATCACCCCCGAGATCCTCGACACCCTGGGCATCCAGAGCTTCATGCACTCGGAGACGTGCTTCAACTACCCGGGATTCCCCGAGCAGCACACGCCGTTCGAAGGGCTCTACACGGACCTGGAGCGGCTCGGCGAGATCTTCGGCGTCGAAGAGCGCGCGGAGCAGATCATCTCCGAGTACAAGGAGCGGGTCGCCGCGGTCCAGGAGCAGGCGCCGGACGGCGACCCGATCAAAGTCTTCCTCTACGATTTCGGCACCGACAAGCCGTTCACCGCTGCGAGCCAGGTGCCGCCGAACGACATCATCCGCTATGCCGGCGGAGAGAACATCTTCGGCGATGTCGAAGCGCGCTGGACAGAGGCCACCTGGGAGGCCGTGGTCGAGGCCGAGCCAGAGGTCATCATCATCCTCGAATACAAGGACCAGCCCGCCCAGGAGAAGATCGACTTCCTGAAGTCCAATCCCACGACGGCCTCGCTCCCCGCGGTGGTGAACGACGAGTTCTACATCCTCGACTACAACGAGGCCATCTCCAGTCCCCGCAACATCGACGGGCTCGAAGGGTTCGCCGAATATCTCCGTGAGTATGCCGAGGCACGCTGAACGAAGCCGGGCCGGCGGCCGGCGCACTGCCGCCGTCGCCGGCCCGGCGAACCACCATGTCCTTCCCTGACGCTCAGCACGATTCGCCCGTTGCGGACGCGCGGATCATCCGAGCCCTGTGGCCGGTGCTCCTCGCCGCCGTCATCGGTCTGTTCCCCTTCACCGTCTACTCCACATTCCTCGTCCCGATCGCTGGGAGCGCCGACCAGGATGCTTCGATCGTCGGAATGCTGCGCGGACTCGGCGGGGTCGCCGCACTCGTCGTCGGCGTCGCTCTCGCTCCGCTCATCGCACGCTGGTCCGCCCCGTACGCCGCGGCGACGAGTCTGGCGTTCCTGGCGATCACCAGCCTGGTAGCCACGCTCGGATCGCTCCCCGCCTTCGTGATCTTCTGCATCGGGATCGGTGCCGCGACCGCGATCCTCACGCCCACCCTGCTCACGATGGCGACCACGATGTTCTCGCGTCGCGGCGACTCCGGACGGGCGGCGACGATGGTGACCGCGACGCAGTCCCTCGCCGCAGTTCTCGCAGCCCCCGTCATCGGTGCGATCGGTTCCTGTGGCGGATGGCGCGGTACGCTGTGGGTCACTGCAGGCCTGGCGGGGGTCACGGCGACGCTCTTCCTCCGTGCGGACCGGAACGAGGAGGTGCGGGACACGGCACGCCTGGGGTACAAGGATGCGTTCGGGCTGCTTCGCCGCCGCGGCGATCTTCTGGCGCTCATCGGCATCGCGTTCCTGCGTACCACCGCGTTCATGGGGTACCTGGCGTTCCTCGCCCAGCACTACCACGACCGATTCGAGCTCGACCCGGTCGCGTTCACTCTGGTGTGGACGCTCAGCGGAGCGTCGTTCTTCACGGGCAACTACCTCGCCGGTCGCTGGGCGAGAAGAGCCGGCACACGGCGGCACCTCCTCTATGGGGGCCTCGGCGGCGGAGCCGTCGCGCTCGTGGTCGTCTTCACCGCCGATGCGCTGCCTGTCGCACTCGCCGCCACCGCTCTCATGGGCTTCAGTCATGCGATCGTCGCCGCCCTCATCACCACTCTGATCGCAGAACGCGGAGGAGAAGTCACGACCGCCGCCTACAGCATCAACGGTGCAGGAATGAGTCTCGGGGTCTTCGTCGGCGCCGTCCTCGCCGGCGCGGGGCTGGCGCTGGGTGCTGGGCTCGGCCTCGCGATCGCACTGCTGGTTCCTGCTGTTGTCGCCCTCGCGCTGATACCTGCCGCGCTGGGATCGCGTTCAGCAATCGGCTCCGGATCTCGGTCGCGTCAGGAGGCGTCCTGATCATCCCCGACGAGCTCGCCGCGGATGCGGCGCAGGTCCTCCAGCAGTGAGCCGATCAGGATCCAGTGCGCGGAGGCGGGTGGCTTCACCTGCAGCGGCGCTGTCAGAGCCGGGACGGCCGAGGTCAGAGTCTCGGGTTCGGGGGCGACGTCCGCGATCTGCACCTTCAGGCGCACGTCGTGACCCGCGCGGCGCAGCTGCTCCGCGATGGCGTGCACGGTGGGCTCGTCCCCGAGCGCATCGTCGTAGTGGTCGAAGTACGCTCGCGTCATGCCGATCACCTGGGTGACGATCGGCGACAGCGTGGTCAGCAGCGCGCGCATCTCCCGCAGGTCGTCGCGGTGCGACGAGCGTCGCGGGTTGAGCGTGAGCGACTCCTCGCCCGCGGCGATGGACGCCTCGGCCGCCGCCTGCATCGGCCTCAGCAGCCGCGCCTGCAGCATCAGCTCCTGCAGCTGCGCGGGAGTTCGTACCGAGGGGAGGGCTTCCGCCAGGCGGTCGAGGCTCGCGGCCAGTTCGGCGCCGAGCAGTCCGAGGTCGCGCCGGGCGGGCGCGACCAGCACGGGCGGCACGATCAGGGCGTTCACGATGATGCCGATCACGACCCCGATGAGCGTCTCGACGATGCGGTCGACGGCGTACTGCGGACTCGACGACCCCAGCGCGAGCACGAGCATCGCCGAGATCGCGACCTGGTTCCCGGTACCTGGAGTCGCGCGCAGCGCCCAGGCCACGAGCATCGCCACGACGATGGCGAGCAGCACCACCCAGCTCTGCGGTCCCAGCAACAGGCTCAGGCCGACCGCGATCAGCACGCCGGCGATCACTCCGACGCTGCGCTCGAGCGCCTTGGTCAGTGACTGGTTCACGCTGGGCTGCACGACGAGGAGGGCCGCGATGGCTGCGAAGACGGGCAGTGGCCCCGGCACGAGCCAGCCCGCGATGAGCCAGGCCGCGATCGTGGCGACCGCGGACTTGACCACCTGCAGCAGAGGAGCCCGTCTCGCACTGCGCACCGCCGCCGTCATCCGCATGCGTCCACGTTAGCCCCGTGTCACAATCGGGCATCGGGAACTGAGGCGACCCTAACCTTCTGTTAGATTAGGGCAGGCTTACCAAAGCTTCAGGCGCTTCGCGCCGCACCCAGACCCCGATTCCGAAAGGGATGCCCGTGCGCACCTCTCGTCTCCTCGGCCTCGCCGCCGCCGTCGTGCTGGCCGCCGGCCTTTCCGCCTGCGCGTCCTCCGCACCTACCAGCACCGACGTCGCGGGCGGCAACCCCGCATCCGACGGCGCGTTCCCCGTGACGATCGAGCACGTCTACGGCGAGACCACCATCGAGGCCAAGCCCGAGCGCGTCGCCACGGTGGCCTGGGCCAACCACGAGGTGCCGCTGGCGCTCGGCATCGTGCCCGTCGGCATGAGCAAGGCCACCTGGGGAGACGACGACGGCGACGGCATCCTGCCCTGGGTCGAGGATGCACTCGAGGAACTGGATGCCGAGGCGCCGGTGCTCTTCGACGAGACCGACGGCATCGACTACGAGGCCGTCGCGGACACGAAGCCTGACGTCATCCTGGCCTCCTACTCCGGTCTCACGCAGGAGGAGTACGACACGCTCTCCAAGATCGCACCAGTCGTCGCGTACCCCGGCGTCGCGTGGGGGACGTCGGTCGAGGACATGATCACCATGAACTCCGAGGCGCTCGGGCTCGCCGACGAGGGCGACGCGCTCATCGAGGACCTGCACGCGCAGACGGATGCCGCTCTCGAAGCGCACCCCGCGCTGAAGGACGCGAGCGTCCTCTTCAGCTACATCGACCCCAACGACCTCAGCCAGATCGGCTATTACACGGCCGCCGACACGCGTCCAGGGTTCCTGCACTCGATCGGCGTCCCGATGCCGGCCATCGTGGAGGAGAACGCCGACAGCACCGAGTTCTACCTGACCACCAGCTCCGAGGAGGCGGACGCGTTCGTTGACGTCGACCTGTTCGTCACCTACGGCGACGAGTCGATCATCCCGGTGCTTCAGGCGGACCCGCTGCTGTCGAAGATTCCCGCTATCGCCGAGGGGCGCATCGCCATCCTGGGCGACGCGACGCCCCTCGCGGCGTCCGCGAACCCCTCGCCGCTGTCGATCCCGTGGGGCATCGAGGAGTACTTCGCCCTGCTCGAGGCCCCGCTCGTCTCCGAGTGACCTCAGCATCCGTCACCGCAGCACCGGGCACCGTCGACCTTCGGCGCCCGGTGCTGGTGCGCGTGCTCTGGCTGCTGGCCGGGCTCGGCGTCGTCGTCGTGCTCAGCATCCTGTCCCTGTCCTTCGGCGTGCGCGCCGTGACCGTCGACGACGTCGTCGGCGCGCTGGCCGGACACGACGACACGATCGCCCAGGCCGCGATCATCAAACGGATCCCGCGCACCGTCCTGGCGATCCTCATCGGAGCGGGCCTGGCGCTGTCCGGCGCCACCATGCAGGCTGTCACGCGCAACCCGATCGCCGACCCCGGCATCCTCGGCGTCACCACCGGCGCCTCTCTCGCGGTCGTCATCGGAATCGCGTTCCTCGGACTCTCCGACGCGAACGGCTATCTGTTGGTCGCGATCGTCGGCGCCGCGCTCGCCGCCGCCTTCGTCTACACGGTCGGCTCGCTCGGACGCGGAGGGGCGACGCCGCTCAAGCTCGCCCTGGCAGGGGCGGCGACTTCCGCCGCCTTCGCCTCGCTCATCAGCGCGATCATGCTGCCGCGTGTGGACCTCCTGCAGTCGTTCCAGTCCTGGCAGGTGGGCGGCGTCGGCGGAGCCGAATGGCCGCGCATCGCGATGACCGCGCCCGTCCTCGCCGTCGGCGCCCTGATCTGCTTCGCCTGCGCACGTGGCATGAACTCGCTCGCGCTCGGCGACGACATGGCCGCCGGCCTCGGCGAGCACGTGTTCCGCACGCGTCTCGTCTCGGCGATCGGCGCCGTCATCCTCGCCGGAGCCGCGACCGCCATCGCCGGCCCCATCGGCTTCGTCGGACTCGTCGTCCCGCACATGTGCCGGATGCTCATCGGCACGGATCACCGCTGGCTGCTGCCGTTCTCGGCCCTGGCGGGATCCGTGCTGCTGCTCGGCAGCGACATCATCGGGCGCGTCATCGCGCCCTCCTCCGAGGAGATCCAGGTGGGCATCATCACCGCCCTCGTCGGCGCCCCGTTCTTCATCTGGATCGTCCGCCGCCAGAAGGTGCGCGAACTGTGACCGTCATGAAGACCGCCCCCCTGCGCCCCGCCCCCGATTCGGCCGGGGTGCGACCGGACGTCCGGGCGATCATCGCCGGTCGCCGCGCCCGCCACCGCCGCCACGCGACCGCTACGATCGTGCTCGCGATTCTGCTCGTCGCCCTCGCCGCCACCGCCCTCATGGTCGGCGACACCTTCTACACGCCGGGTGAGGTCATTCGCGTCATGCTCGGCGAGACAGTCCCGGGAGCCTCCTTCACCGTCGGCGAACTGCGGCTGCCCCGCACGGCGGTGGCGATCCTTGCCGGCATCGCGTTCGGCATCGCCGGCGTCTCGTTCCAGACGCTGCTGCGCAACCCGCTCGCCTCGCCGGACATCATCGGGATCACCGAGGGGGCGAGCGTCGCCGCCGTGATCGGCATCATCGTGCTCTCCCTGGACGGGCCGGTCGTCTCCGCGCTCGCCCTCGGCGGCGCCCTGATCACGGCGATCGCGATCTATCTGCTGTCGAACAAGGGCGGCTTCGCCGGCACACGACTGATCCTGATCGGCATCGGCATCGCGGCGATGCTGCAGAGCGTGATCTCGTATCTGCTGTCCCGTGCCGCGCAATGGGACATCCAGACTGCCATGCAGTGGCTCACCGGCAGCCTCAACAACGCGTCCTGGGAGCGGGTCGCGCCGCTCGCGCTGGCCTCCCTCGTGATCCTGCCGCTCCTGTTCTCGCAGTCGAGGTCGCTCGGGATGCTGAGACTGGGCGACGACTCGGCCGCCGGTCTCGGCGTGCGCGTGAACAGCACGCGACTGCTGTTCATCCTCGGCGCCGTCGCGCTGCTCGCTTTCGCCACGGCCGCCACCGGCCCGATCGCGTTCGTCGCGTTCATGGCCGGCCCCATCGCCGCCCGCATCACGGGTCCCGGAGCGAACCTCCTGCTCCCCTCGGCGATGATCGGGGCGCTGCTCGTGCTCGGCGGAGACCTCATCGGACAGTTCGCGCTCCCCGGCCGACTTCCGGTCGGCGTGATCACCGGCATCCTCGGGGCGCCGTACCTCATCTACCTGCTCATCCGCACCAACAGACAGGGGGCATCGCTGTGACCGCGTCCCACCAGTTGAGCGCCGAGGGCGTCCGTCTCGCCTACGGCGACCGGACGATCATCGACGAGCTCGACCTCACCCTCGCCCCGGGCAAGATCACCACGATCGTCGGAGCGAACGGCTGCGGGAAGTCCACGCTGCTGCGCTCGCTGGCGCGCCTGCTGTCGCCGAGCGCCGGACAGATCGTGCTCGACGGCAAGTCCGTGCACTCGCGCCCCACCAAGGAGGTCGCCCGCATCCTCGGACTGCTGCCGCAGTCGCCGGTCGCTCCCGAGGGGATCGCGGTCGCCGACCTCGTCGGTCGCGGGCGGCATCCCCACCAGAAGGTGCTCTCGCGCTGGAGCGCCCACGACTACGAGGCCGTCGCCGACGCGCTCGCCGCGACCGGGACGGCCGACCTCGCGGATCGCAGTGTCGACGAGCTCTCCGGCGGCCAGCGGCAGCGGGTGTGGATCGCCATGGCGCTCGCGCAGGAGACCGACATCCTGCTGCTGGACGAGCCGACGACCTTCCTCGACGTCGCGCACCAGGTCGAGGTGCTCGACCTGCTCACCGACCTGAGCGTCTCGCGCGGCACCACCATCGTCATGGTGCTGCACGACCTCAACCTCGCCGCCCGCTACTCCGACGAGCTCGTCGCGATGAAGAGCGGGCGCGTGCACGCCACCGGCACCCCCGACGCGGTCGTCACCAGCGACCTCGTCGAGGCCGTGTTCGGCATGGCCAATCAGATCACCACAGACCCGGTTTCCGGCAAGCCGATGGTCACACCAATCGGGAGGCATCATGTCCGCTGAGACCACCACCAAGCAGAAGTCGTCGTACGTGCTCGGGCGCGCCGAGGTGCGCGCTGTCGAACGGGTCTCGCCGAACTTCGTGCGCATCACGTTCGGCGGAGACGAGATCGCCGAGTTCGGCACCCCTGGTGATGTCTTCGACGCCCGCATCAAGCTCATCTTCCCGCCGGCGTCCGGCATCCTGCCCCCGCTCGACCGCGACAGCGACGACTGGTGGGGATCGTTCCTGGCCGTGCCCGAAGAGGAGCGCGGCGCGATGCGCACCTACTCGATCCGGGAACTGCGGGTCTCGGATGCCGGCACTGAGGTCGTGATCGACTTCGTGCTGCACCTGGCGCCGGGCCTCACGGGTCCTGCCTCGCTGTGGGCGAGCTCCGCCTCGGTCGGCAAGGAGCTCTTCCTCATCGGTCCGCGGCGCGGCCGCGAGGAACGCGGTGGCATCGAGTACGCGCCCGGAAACGCGTCGAGCGTGCTGCTCGCGGGCGACGAGACCGCGGCACCCGCGATCGCCCGCATCCTCGAGGACGCCCCGCGCGACCTCCGCGGCCACGCCTTCATCGAGGTGCCGGTCGCCGAAGACATCCTCCCGATCGACGCGCCGGAAGGGGTCGAGGTGCACTGGCTGCCGCGGGGGACGGCCGCCCACGGGCTGCGCCTCATCCCGACCGTGCTCGACTATCTGGGGGATGACGACACCACGGAGATCACCGTCACCGACATCGACGGCGAGGACCTGGTGTGGGAGACGCCGGTGTACTCCGGGCTCGGGGAGGAGCTCGAGGACACCGGCGTCTCCACCGAACGCTACTTCTGGATCGCCGGGGAGAGCGGTGTCGTGACGACGCTGCGGCGGCACCTCGTGAAGGACCTCGGGGTGGACCGGGGACGGGTGGCGTTCATGGGCTACTGGCGCCGGGGCGTCGCGATGCGCGGCTGATCGCGCTTCGTGACTTCCGTTCGTTGAGCGAGCGAAGCGAGTCGAAACGGGGTTTCCGGCGGGGAGCATTCCCTTCGTTCGTTGAGCGAGCGGAGCGAGTCGAAACGCGGTGTCCAGCGCCGCACATCGGTCCGGGGCGACCGCTCCGGGCTGCGGGGTGCTGCCTTCGCTCGCGGAGGGTCCCTCCCGGCTGCGCCGGGGCCCTCCCGATGCTCGCGAAGTCAGCACCCCTCCGCCCTTCGCTGCGGAGCGACGCACCACCCCTTCTTGTGAGGGGAGGGGAGTGGCAGCGTCGGCTGCGCCGACGACTGCGCCGGGGCGGGCATCGCTTCGCTCGCCCGCGACCCCTCTCGGTCGTTGAGCGAGCGGAGCGAGTCGAAACGGGGTTTCCGTCGCGAACGCGTTCGACTCGGTCGGCTGCGCCGTCCTCGCTCAACGAACGGAGGGGCCCGACGAGCCGGGGGCGTCAGTCCGAACGGGGCAAAGCGCGTCGGCGGGGCATGGTTCGATGGAGGCATGGATGAGGGGAAGCGGATGCTGGCCGAGACCCGCGCGATCTGGGCCACGGCGATCTGCTTCCTGGCCGGAGCGGTCATCGGCACCGTCGCGCTGTGGGGGAACCCCCGGCCGATCGCGGGGGACGGGTCCGTCGGCATCCCGGCCGCTCTGATCGCGGGGGCCATCGCCGCGGCATCCTTCGTGGTCAGCACCTTCCTGCACCGGCGCGGCGAGACCAAGCCCATGCCCCGCTGGCAGGCGGCCGTCTCGGACCTGTCCGCCATCGCCCTGACCATCGCCTTCGCCTGCGTCACCGCGATGGGCGTGCTGCTCGCCGGAGAGATCCTCGGCGTCGGCCTGCAGGGGCTCGAGCTGCCCGCGATCGGCGGCGGGATCGTCACGGGCGTGGCGGCGGCCGTCGCCGGGCGCCTCACCTTCACCGCCGGCATCGGCCTCGACACCGGCGACCTCGCCGGCCTGCTGTTCAGCTACCTCGTGATCGGCACGCTCTTCGCGATGCTCACGGCCGCCGATCCGCGGTGGTGGGAGCTGAACTTCTCCCAGTTGGGCATCGGCGCCGGCTCCTGGGCGTTCAATGGCACGCTCGTCGTCGCGGGACTCCTGGTCGCCACGGTCGGGTCGTACATCGGTCGGGACCTGCACCGCATCCTCGGGGACGAGGCGCTGGGCCGGGTCGGCTGGGTGGTCGCACTGTGGGCCGCCACCGGGATCGCCCTCGCCTGCGTCGGACTGTTCCCGATCCACCGCATCCTGGTGGCGCACAACATCGCGGCCCTCGCGACCCTCGTGCTCTTCGTCGCCGCCGCGGCCGTGACGACGATCGTCGTTCCCGGCCGCCCGGCACCCCTGCTGCTGACGACGGCCGTCGTGGGCGTACTGATCGCCGTCGCGGTGATCCTCGCCGAACCGTTCGGGCTTTACTCGGTCACGGTGCTCGAGGCCATCGTCGTCGGCCTCGGCCTGCTCTGGATGACGACGCTGGTGCGAGTGCTCGCGGTGCTCACGCCCGAGCAGTCGCGCCCGTCGACGCGCGCGACGCTGCGCCGCTGAGCATCCCGCGTCGGCCACTGGCATCCGGCACCGTGCCGCTCGTCGCATCCGCCGCGCGCCGAGATCCGGAGACGAGACCGAGATCCGGACGGATCTGCCGGGATCATCCGGATCTCGCGCTACTCTCCGGATCTCGCGTGCTGATCCGGCCCCGCGCCTCAGGCGCTCGCGCGCACCACGAGCTCGGTGTCGAGGATGACCGATCGGGGCTCGGCTCCCGCGATCACGTCCAGCAGCACAGTCACCATCTGCGCGCTGATCTGGTCCCACGGCTGGCGCATCGTGGTCAGCGGAGGCTGGTGCGTCGCGGCCAGCCCCGAGTCGTCGAAACCGGCGACCGCGACATCGTCCGGCACGCGCAGCCCGGCCTTGCGTGCCGCCGCGACGGCTCCGGCCGCCATCCGGTCGCTCGCCGCGAACACGGCGTCCACGCCGCGCTCCATGAGTCGGGCCATGGCGGCCTGCCCCGACTCGAACGAGTAGTCGCCGACCTCCACGAGCGACTCGTCGAACGCCTCGCCGAGCTCCTCGCGGAACCCGACGAGACGGTACCGCCCGCCCGGGGTGTCGTCGGGACCGGTGATCATGCCGATCCGCTGGTGGCCCTGCGTCCGCAGGTGCGCCGCCATCGCCCGCGCCGACGCGACCTCGTCGACCGAGACGGTCGACAGCTCGCCCTCGTGCCCGAGCGGGATGCCGCAGCACACGGTCGGGATGCCGGTGTCGATGAGCTCCTCCAGCAGAGGCTCGGACTCGTGCGAGGAGATGAGCATGACCCCGTCGACGTGGCCCGCGCTGATGAAGTGCGCCACGCTCTCTCGCTCCGCCGCGGTCCCGGCGACGAGCAGCACGAGCGTCATCGAGCGCTGGGCCAGCGCCTCGGCGGCTCCGCGCAGCAGCAGCGCGAACGTGGGGTCATCGAACAGCAGCTGCTGCGGCTCGGTCAGCAGGAACGCCATGGATCCCGCCCGGCCGGTGGCGAGGCTGCGCGCATGGTGGTTGGCCGTGTATCCGGTGGCGATGATCGCCTCCTCGACGGCGACTCGCGCGTCCGGGGACACCCAGTGCCCGCCGTTGATCACGCGCGAGACCGTGCTGCGGGAAACCCCGGCCTGCACCGCCACGTCGCGGATCGTCGGCTTCCGCTTCGCCGTCAGATCGCTCACCGGAGTGACTCTACTCACTTCCGGCGCAACCGCGAAGCCCATGCTGGGACCGGTCTCAGTTCGGTAACGCTTCGAGCATCAGGGCGGACACCGGCATCGTCGATGAGGTAGAACTGAGACCGGTCCCAGCCGCGGCATCCGATCGCCGACTGAGACCGGTCCCAGTTTCACCTGCACCACCTGCACCGACCCGATGGAGTGCCGATGACCTCCCCTCACGCCTGGCCCGAGCTCCGGGGAATCGCCTACGGAGGCGACTACAACCCCGAGCAGTGGTCCCGCGAGACCTGGCGCGAGGATGTCGCGCTCATGCGGGAGGCCGGGGTGAATCTCGTCAGCGTCGGGATCTTCTCGTGGGCGCTCATCGAGGTCGCCGAGGGCGTCTTCGACTTCGAATGGCTCGACGAGCTGCTCGACCTGCTCCACGAGAACGGCATCGCGGTCGACCTCGGCACCCCGACGGCCTCCCCGCCCGCCTGGTTCTTCGCGAACCACCCCGAGGCGCGCGTCATCGACCGCGAGGGCCGGGTGATGGGCTTCGGCTCGCGGGGCATGGCCTCGCACTCCTCGCCGGCCTACCGCGAGGCCATCGTCCGGTACGCCGACACCATCGCGGCGCGCTATGCGAAGCATCCGGCCGTCGTGCTCTGGCACGTCCACAACGAGTACGGCGTCCCGGTCGGAGAGGACTACTCCCCGGCATCCGTCGCCGCGTTCCGGATCTGGCTCCAGGAGAAGTACGGGACCCTGGACGCCCTCAACGCGGCGTGGGGCACCGCCTTCTGGAGCCAGCACTACGCCGCCTGGGAGCATATCGATGCCCCGGCCATCGCGCCGAGCGTCGTGAACCCGGCCCAGCGCCTGGACTTCGCGCGCTTCACCGACCACCAGCTGCGGGCCTGCTTCATCCTCGAGCGCGACGCCATCCGCGCGCACGCCGACCAGCCCATCACCACGAACTTCATGGCGAACCAGAGCTGGACCACGGACCTGTGGGCCTGGGGTCGCGAGGTCGACATCGTCTCGGACGACCACTACCTGTGGGCCGCCGACGAGGACGCCCACATCGGGCTCGCCATCGCCGCGGATCTCACCCGCTCGGTCGGAGGCGGCAAGCCCTGGATCCTCATGGAGCACTCCACCTCGGCCGTGAACTGGCAGCCCCGCAACATCGCGAAGCGTCCGGGCGAGATGAAGCGCAACTCGCTCACGCATCTCGGCCGCGGCGCCGACGGCATCCTGTTCTTCCAGTGGCGCGCCGGGCGATCGGGAGCCGAGAAGTTCCACTCCGCGATGCTCCCGCATGCAGGCACGGCGTCGCGCGTGTTCCGCGAGGTCGTGGATCTCGGCGCGACCCTCGACCGGCTCGGCGAGGTGCAGGGCTCGATGGTCCAGGCCGAGGTCGCCGTGCTCTGGGACTTCGAATCCTTCTGGGCGCAGGACCTGGAATGGCGCCCCTCGGAGGACGTCGCCCACGCCGCCCAGGTGCGCCACTTCTACGAGCAGCTCTGGCGGGACGGCATCACGGTCGACTTCGCGCTCCCCGGGCACGACCTCTCGGGCTACAGGCTCGTCGTCGTCCCCGCCCAGTACCTGCTGAGCACCGCGGATGCCGAGAACCTCACGCGCTACGTCGAATCCGGCGGCACGCTGCTGGTGTCGTTCTTCTCGGGCATCGTGGACGAGAACGACGCCGTCCATATCGGCGGGTTCGGCGCACCGCTGCGTGACGCGCTCGGGCTCACGGTCGAGGAGTTCCTGCCGCTGCGCGAGAGCGCCAGCCACGACGTCGAATGGCCCGGACGCGGTGCGTTCCGCGCCGACGTGTGGCAGGAGGACATCGCCCTCGACGGTGCCGAGGTCATCGCGCGCTTCACCGGGGGGCCGGGCGAGAACGGGCCGGCGATCACCCGCAACGCGCACGGCGCGGGCGCCGGCTGGTACGTCAGCACGCGGCTGGACGCCGTGGGCATGGGCGTGCTGATGGGCGCCGTGTACGCGGACGCCGGGGTGGTCCCGGCATCCCGCCCCGAGGGACTCGAAGTCGTCACGCGCCGCCGGGGCGGTACCGACTACGTCATCGCCGTGAACCATCGCGACGACGACGTCGAGCTCGCCGCCACCGGCGTCGAGCTCATCACCGCGACCGACGTCGACGGCACGCTCACGGTGCCCGCCGGCGGCGTCGCCGTGGTCCGCACCACCGCAGCATCCTGACAACTCCACACCGACGGGTCCCGTGGCCCGTCGTCCACAACCGGTCGTGACGAGGCGGCTCGCTCAGCGAAGCGCGTCGGCGGCCACAACAGAGAGGAACACCGCATGCGCAAGCACATCGCAGTCGGCGCATTCGCGCTGACCGCCGCCGTCATCCTGGCCGGATGCAGCTCGAGCACTCCCGAGGCCGAAGAGCCGTCCGGCGAGGGCGCCGAACTGGTCATCTGGACCGACGCCGAACGCGAGGAGGCGATCAGCGCCGCCGCCGAGGCGTTCGAGGAGGAGACCGGAGCGACCGTCAAGCTCGTGCAGAAGAACTTCGAGGACCTGCGCGACGACTTCATCGCCCAGGTCCCCACCGGCGAGGGGCCCGACATCACCGTCGGAGCGCACGACTGGCTGGGTGCGCTCGTCGCCGCCGGCGTCGTGGACACGATCGACCTCGGCGACAAGGTCGAGAGCTTCGAGCCGGTGGCCGTCGAGGCCATGACCTACGAGGGCCAGCTCTACGCGCTGCCGTACTCGCTGGAATCGATCGCGCTCGTGCAGAACGCCGATCTCGTGGGCGAAGAGGCACCGGCCACCTGGGACGAGATGATCCAGAAGGGCATCGACTCCGGCGCGGAGCGCCCGTTCGTCATCAACACCGAGGGCGAGACCGGCGACGGCTACACGATGTACCCGTTCCAGACCTCCTTCGGCGCTCCCGTCTTCGTGCAGGACGAGTCAGGCTCGTACACCAGCGAGGTCGGCATGGGCGGAGCGAACGGCGAGGCCTTCGCGACGTGGCTGGGGGCGAACGGCGCGAACGGCACCGGCTACATCTCCACCACGGTCGACTACGACATCAACAACGAGCTGTTCAACTCGGGCAAGGCCGCGTACACGATCCAGGGTCCGTGGGCGATCAGCACCTACCCGGACGTGAACGTCGTCGTCAACCCGATCCCGTCGGCCGGCGGCGAGACCGCGGCCCCGTTCGTCGGCGTTCAGGGCTTCTACCTGTCCAGCCAGAGCGAGAACGCCCTGCTCGCGCAGGAGTTCCTGGTGAACTACCTCGGCACGGAGGACGCGCAGCGCGCCCTGTACGACGCCGATCCGCGCATCCCGGCGTGGACGGCTCTCGCCGAGGAGGTCTCGTCCGATCCGATCATCGCGGGCTTCGTCGCCTCGTCGCAGAACGGCGTGCCGATGCCGTCGATCCCCGAGATGGGCTCGGTCTGGGACCTCTGGAACGCCGCTCAGGTGCAGATCATCAACGGCGCCGACCCGGTGTCCACCTGGAACACCATGGTCGCCGACGTCGAGGCCGCGATCGCGGGTTGATCCCTCCGGGCCGGGAGGCGCGTCCCGCCTCCCGGCCCGGAACCGCAGACAGGAGAACTGATGTCGACACCGGCAGCGCCCGTGCAGGAGAAGCCTGCGCCGTCCCCGCGCGAATCCCACGCCCGCAGCTTCCGCGGACTCGGATGGGGCTTCCTCGTGAAGCTCCTCCTGATGGCGCTGATCAACGCGTTCGGCATCATGACGGCCATCGCCGCGTGGCGCGTGGAGTCCTGGATCGTGCTGGGCGCGATCGTCGTGCTCGTGGTCATCGCGGACTGGGTGTACTTCACCAAGAAGGCTCTGCCGCTGAAGTATCTGCTCCCGGGGCTCGTGTTCCTCCTCGTCTTCCAGGTGTTCATCTTCGGGTACACCGCCTACATCGCCTTCACGAACTACGGCACCGGACACATCGGCACGCAGGAGCAGGCCGTCGAGGCCGCCCTCATCCAGGGGGAGCGCCGCGTCGAGGGCTCGCCCACCTACCCGCTGTCCGTCGTCGAGCGGGGCGGCGAGCTCGGCTTCGCGATCGTCGACGAGGACGGCGACGTGCAGGTCGGCTCCGCCCTCGAGCCGCTGTCGGAGGCATCCGGAGCGTCGCTCGGAAGCGGCGGTGCCCCCGAGGAGGTGCCGGGCTGGACCGTCGTCCCCCGTGCCACGGTGCTCAGCGACACGGCCCTGCAGGCCGAGATCGCCGAGCTGCGCGTGCTCGTCTCGGACGACCCCAACGACGGCTCGGTGCGCACCCGCGACGGCTCGTCCGGCGCGGTCTACGAGTCCACCCTGGTGTGGGATGCCGAGGCGCAGACGATCACCGACACGACGACCGGCACGGTGTACACCGCGACCGACCGCGGCAGCTTCGTCGCCGAGGACGGCACAGCACTCCCCGCGGGCTGGTACGTGAACGTCGGTTTCGAGAACTTCCTCCGCCTGTTCACCGACCCGGCCCTGGCCTCCACGCTCGGCAGCGTGACGGTGTGGACGTTCGCGTTCGCGATCCTGTCCGTCGTGCTGAGCTTCGCGGTGGGCCTGGGCCTCGCGATCGTCTACAACGACCCGCGGGTGAAGGGCCGTCGGGTGCTGCGGGCGTTGTTCATCCTGCCCTACGCGTTCCCCGCGTTCATGGCCGCGCTGCTGTTCCGCGGCATGTTCAACGCCGAGTTCGGCGTCATCAACGACCTGTTCTTCTTCGGCCAGCAGATCAACTGGCTGGGCGACCCGTGGCTCACGCGGGCCGCCGTGATCTTCGTCAACGTGTGGCTGAGCTATCCCTACTGGTTCCTGGTGTGCACCGGCGCGCTGCAGTCGCTGCCGTCGGACACGCTCGAGGCCGCCGAGATCGACGGCGCGAGCAAGTGGCAGCGCTTCCGCGCGATCGTCCTGCCGCTGCTGCTGGTGTCGACCGCGCCGCTGCTGATCGCCTCGTTCGCGGTCGCGTTCAACAACTTCACGGTCATCTACACGTTCAACAACGGCGGCCCGGCGATCGCGGGCGCCCCCTACGCGCTCGGGTCCACCGACATCCTGGTCTCCGCCATCTACGACGTGTCCGGCGTCTCGGGCGGCGCCAGCGACTACGGCCTCGCCAGCGCGCTCTCCATCATCGCCTTCATCGTGGTCGGTGTGATCTCGGCGCTGAGTTTCCGCCAGACCCGCAAGCTCGAGGAGTACCAGTGATGTCCATGCAGACCAGAGCAGTCGTGACGGGTTCACGTGGGGACGCGGCGGCATCCCGGGCAGGCGCCCGACGGCGCCGGTGGTGGGGCGAGGTCGGCTGGAAGTACCTCCTCGCCGTCGTCGTGCTCTTCTTCGCGGCGTTCCCGCTCGTGTACGTGCTGTCCTCCTCGCTGAACCCGAACGGCAGCCTCGCGGCGTCGAGCGCGCTGTTCTCGGCGGTGGACCCCGCCAACTACATCGCCCTGGGCCAGTCGCAGTACTGGATGTGGTTCGGCAACACGCTGCTCATCGGCGGTGTGACGGCGATCGGATCGGTGCTGATGGGTGCGGCCGCGGCCTACGCGTTCTCGCGATTCCGCTTCTCCGGCCGGCGCGCGAGCCTCACGACGCTGCTCGTGCTGCAGATGTTCCCGCAGGCGCTCGCCTTCATCGCGATCTTCCTCATGCTGCTGACGATCGGCGAGGTCGTCCCCGCACTCGGCATCAACTCGAAGATCGCCCTGATCTGCGTGTACCTGGGCGGCGCGCTCGGGGCGAACACGTTCCTCATGTACGGGTTCTTCAATACGATCCCGGTGGAGATCGACGAGTCCGCGAAGATCGACGGCGCCACGCACGCGCAGATCTTCTGGAAGCTCATCATGCCGCTGGTCGTGCCGATCCTCGCCGTGGTGGCGCTGCTCGCGTTCCTCGCGGCGTTCGGCGACTTCATCCTGTCGAAGATCATCCTCACCAGCGAGGACAACTGGACCCTGGCGGTCGGCATGTACCAGTGGGTGTCCAACCAGCTGACCTCCCGCTGGGGTCTGTTCGCGGCCGGCGTTGTGGTCGCCGCGCTCCCCGTGCTCGCCCTGTTCTTCTCCCTGCAGAAGTACATCGTCGGCGGACTCACCCAGGGGTCCGTCAAGGGCTGATCCCGTTTCCTCTCCCGTCGAAAGGCCGTCATGCACCGTCGCACACGTTCCCTGCTCTCGGCGTCGCTCGTCGTCGCCACCGCTCTCGGCCTGATCGGCCTCGCCCCGTCAGCGGCCTCCGCTGCTTCGTCAGCGGCCGCCAGCGGACCGGTCGCGGCCTCGATCACCGTGCCGCGCGTCGAGAACCTCCCCGCGGAGTTCATCGGCGGCGTCGACGTCTCCTCCGTGCTCTCTCTCGAGGAGTCCGGCGTGGTCTTTCGCGACGCCCAGGGTACGGCCGGTGACCTGTTCGGCATCCTCGCGGACGCCGGTGTCACCGATGTGCGCGTGCGGGTGTGGAACGACCCGTTCGACGCCGCGGGCAACGGCTACGGCGGCGGGAACGTGGACGTGGACCGTGCCGTCGAGATCGCGACGAGGGCGACGGATGCCGGGCTCGGCGTGCTCGTCGACTTCCACTACTCGGACTTCTGGGCCGACCCCGCCAAGCAGCAGGCCCCGAAGGCCTGGGCCGGGCTGGATGCCGAGGCGACCGCCGTCGAGGTCGGAGCGTTCACGCGCGACGCAGTGAAGCGCATGATCGAGGCGGGCGTCGACCTGCGGATGGTGCAGATCGGCAACGAGACGAACAACGGCGTGGCGGGCGTGACCGGATGGGACGACATGGCGGCGGTCTTCGCCGCCGGATCGGCCGCCGTCCGGGCGGAGGCTCCGGATGCTCTGGTCGCGCTGCACTTCACGAACCCCGAGCGGGCCGGCTTCTATGCGAACGTGGCGGCGCAGCTGGACAGTCGGGACGTGGACTACGACGTCTTCGCCTCGTCCTACTACCCGTTCTGGCACGGTACGCCCGAGAACCTCACGGCCGTGCTCGCGCACGTCGCCGACACCTACGGCAAGCAGGTCATGGTGGCCGAGACGTCGTGGGCCTACACGCTCGAGGACGGCGACGGACACGGCAACGTGATCGATCTTCCCGCGGAGGCGACGCAGTACGCACTCAGCGTCCAGGGCCAGGCCACCGCGATGCGCGATGTCGTGCAGGCGGTCGCGGACGTCGGAGACGCCGCGCTCGGCGTCTTCTACTGGGAACCGGCCTGGCTCCCCGTCGGCCCGCCGTCCGAGCTGGAGGCGAACCGCGTGCTGTGGGAGCGCGACGGCTCCGGCTGGGCGTCGAGCCACGCCGGCGAATACGATCCGCACGATGCCGGACAGTGGTTCGGCGGCTCGGCGTGGGACAACCAGGCGCTGTTCGCGTTCGACGGCACGGCATCGGATGCGCTGAACATCTTCACGTACGTCCGCACCGGAGCCGTCTCGCCGCGCGAGGTCGAGTCCGTGGCTCCGGTCGCCCTGCGGCTCACCGAGGGAGCGGACGTCGTGCTGCCCGAGGAGGTCGAGGTCCGCTACACCGACGGCACCTCGGAGTGGCAGACGGTGACGTGGTCCGACGCGGTGCAGTACATCGAGGGCGTCGGAGAGTACGCGATCGCGGGGACGACGAGCGGCGGTCTCGACGCCTCCGCGACCGTCACGATCGTCGCGCGGAACCTCCTGGCCGATCCCGGCTTCGAAGACGCCGACGCGACCGCGTGGTCGACCTCGGGCACCGGACTGACGCTGCATTCGGGGGACGACCCGCACTCCGGAACCCGCTCGGCCCACTTCTTCGCGGATGCCGCCTACTCGTTCGAGCTGACCCAGACCGTGACGGGACTCGCGGAGGGAGCCTACGTCGCCAGGGCCGCGCTGCAGGGCGACGGCGAAGGCGAGGACGGGCGCGTGACGCTCGCGCTGTCGACGTCCGAGCTGGCCGCCGAGCCCGTCGCGTTCGGCCTCGACGGCTGGAGGGTGTGGTCCACGCCGACCACCCCGGCGGTGCAGGTGGGCGAGGACGGCACGGCGACCGTGCGGATCGCGGCGGACCTTCCGGCCGGCGCCTGGGGCACCCTGGACGACGTCGAACTGGTGCGGATGCCGGAGCCCGGTGCCGACACCACGCAGCTGAAGACGCAGCGGGATGCCGCGGCATCCGTCGATCCGGATGACTACGTCGAGTCGTCCACGGCGGGTCTCGCCGCATCGATCGCGCGCGCGGACATCGTGCTGAGCGCCTCATCGCCGAGCGCGGACGCGGTCGCCGGTGCTCTCGAGGCGCTCAACCGCGCGCTCGACGAACTGGTGCTGCGCGACGACGCGACCGCAGCGCCGGCGAGCGCGGTCCTCTCGCACGACAACGGCCACGACACCGGTCTGCGCGACGGCGACTACACCGTCACGATGAACCTGTGGTGGGGCGAGAACGCCACGAAACTGCGACTGTTCGAGAACGGCGCCCTGATCGCCACCGTGCCTCTGACGTACGACGGGCGGGCGGCGCAGACGGCGCGCATCGACGTGCGCGGCAGGTCGAACGGCGTCTACGAGTACACCGGGGAGCTCGTCAACTCCCGGGGCGCCACGGCGGTGAGGCCGGTGAGGGTCGAGGTGACGGATGCCGCGCCGGGAGCGCCGGTGCTCTCCGCGGACAACGGCGACGGCGACGGCGACTACACGGTCACCGCGAACCTGTGGTGGGGGACGAATGCGACCGCATACCGCCTGTACGAGGACGGCGAGCTGCTGACGGCGGGGGAGCTGGTGGCGGACACGCCGGCGGCGCAGCGCGTATCGGTGCCGCTCATCGGTCGCGCCGTCGGGACGCACACCTACACGGTCGAGTTCGTGAACGCGGCCGGGGTCACGGAGGGCAAGCCGCTCACGGTGCGCGTCCGGGGCTGAGCGGCGGGCGCTGCGGCATCCGCACGGCTGGATCCGGAGGATCCCGCGAGATCCGGACATCCGGCGGTAAAACGTCCGGATCTCGCGCGATTCTCCGGATCTCGGCGGAGACGCGGAGCGCGATCCGCCGGCGAGGGGGTGGTCCTCGGCATCCGCGGATGACAGGATCGGACCAACCGCACGACGGAAGGGACGACGATGTCCGACCAGGTGTTCATCTTCATCGCATTGGGCCTGTACTTCGCAGCGATGCTGCTCATCGGGTGGGTGGCCTTCCGGCGCACCGCCGACCACGAGGACTACATGCTCGGCGGCCGCAATCTGCCGCCGTGGGTGGCGGCCCTGAGCGCGGGAGCGTCCGACATGTCGGGCTGGCTGGTCATGGGTCTACCGGGCGCGATCTACCTGTCCGGGCTCATCGAGGCGTGGATCGCGATCGGCCTGACCATCGGGGCGTACCTGAACTGGCTGCTCGTCGCGCCGCGGCTGCGCGCCTACACCCAGGTCTCGCGCAACTCGATCACCGTGCCGAGTTTCTTCGAGAACCGGCTCCGTGACGGCTCGCGCCTGCTGCGCATCCTCGCGGGCCTCGTCATCCTGGTGTTCTTCACCCTCTACATCTCCTCGGGCATGGTCGCCGGGGGAGTGTTCTTCGAGAGCTCGTTCAACTCCGACTATCTGCTCGGCATGGCGCTCGTCGCCGGGGTCACGCTGCTGTACACGCTGTTCGGCGGGTTCCTGGGCGCCTCCTTCACGGACGTCGTGCAGGGACTCATGATGGTCGTCGCCCTCATCGTCGTGCCGATCGCCGCGGTGATCGCCGTCGGCGGCTTCGGCGAGGTGGGTGCCTACGTGGAGGAGCTCGCCCCCGACCACGTGTCCCTCATCGGCGGCACGGCCCTGACCGGAGGCACCGTCCTCGCGATCATCTCGTCGCTCGCCTGGGGACTGGGCTACTTCGGTCAGCCGCACATCATCGTCCGGTTCATGGCGCTGCGCAGCCCGCGCGAGGCGAAGAGCGCCCGCCGGATCGGGATGTCGTGGATGATCGTCTCGCTCGTCGGCGCCGTGTTCTCCGGTTTCGTCGGCATCGCGTACATGGCGCACCAGGGCATCGACCTGGCCAACCCCGAGACGGTCGTGCTCGTGATGTCGCAGACGCTGCTGCATCCGTTCGTCGCCGGACTGGTGCTCGCGGCCGTGCTCGCCGCGATCATGTCGACGATCTCGAGCCAGCTGATCGTGTGCTCCTCGGCGCTCGTCGAGGACCTCTACAAGGTCATGCGCAGGACGCCGCCGGACGGCAAGCGCATGGTGCTGCTGGGCCGCGCGGCCGTCCTCGTCGTGGCGATCGTGGCAGCGATCCTGGCGATCATCCCGGATGACACGATCCTCGGGCTCGTCTCGTTCGCATGGGCGGGATTCGGCGCGGCCTTCGGGCCGCTGATCCTGCTGAGCCTGTTCTGGCGGCGCCTGACGAACTGGGGCGCGCTGGCGGGCATGTTCGTCGGTGCCGCCGGGGTGTTCGTGTGGGACGCGGTCTGGCCGGAGATGTACGAGCTACTTCCGGCCTTCGTGTGCGCGACCGTCGCGGCCGTGGTGGTGAGCCTGTTCACGCATCGCGCCGATTCGGAGCGCCAACAGGAGATCCTTCAGGAGTTCAGCGACACCGGCGCCCTGCTGATCGTGAACGGGATCGGCCGCGGGGCGAGGGGCGACCGGCAGACTCCCTGACCGCGCCGGTTCAGTGCACGAGAGCGCCGCCGCGGGCGGGCAGGTCGCCGTCGAGGCGCTCGATCGCGCGCAGGGATGCCGCGACGAACGCCGCGATCTTCCGCGCTCCCTCGACGCGGAAATGGGTGTCGTCGACGAGTCCGTCCGGCCAAGCCGTCGTCTCGCCGGGGGCGTAGTGCGACAGCAGACGCGTGGATCCCTCCTCACCGAGGTCCTCGTAGAGCCAAGTGGTGAAGACGCTCAGGTCGATCAGCGGGACGTCGAGCTCGTGGGCGAGGTCGCGCACCGCGTTCGGGTAGTCGCCGTGGGTGGGCACGACCCGACCGTCGTCGAACCACCGCCGCGCGCAGGAGGTGCAGAGCACGGCCGAGGCGCCCCGCTCGCGGACGTCGGACACGAAGCGGCGCAGCCGCTCCTGGTAGCCGCCGCGGGAGGCGAGCAGGTCGGGGTGCTTCTGGTCGTTGTGCCCGAACTGGATGACGACCGTGTCGCTGGGACGCACGTCGGCGAGGAGGCGATCCCACGAGCCCGTGGCGATGAACGACTCGGTCGTCGCGCCCCCGAAGGCGTGGTTGCGGGTGGGGCGGCCCGAGAGCTCTTCGAGGAACTCGCCCCAGCCGGTGAGCGGGGTCTCGTGCGGCTTCATGGGCGCGACGGTCGAGTCGCCGGCGAGGTGGTAGGTCACGGGGAGAGTCTGGCATGGACAACGCTTTCCCGCTAGGGGAGCTGAGGTCCTCGCCGGAACGGACGCCGGAAATAGGGCATTCGCCTGATGCCGGGCGGGGGCCTTAGAGCGGAGTGTGGAGACATCCCAACCGAGGAGTCACCATGTACGAGCCCTTCCTCATGATCACCACTCTGGTCGACGACCGCGCCCGCCTCGACCGCGAGATCGAGCGCCGCCGGGCCGTCCTCGAGCGCCTGGACGCGCAGTCGGCGCCGCGTCGCGGCTGGTTCGCCCGTCTGCGGAGGACGCGCTCGGTGCCCGCAGGCGTCGCGGCCGCGGGTGGCGACCCCGCATCCGCACCACGCGCCCGCACGGCGGACGGCGCCGCGGTCGCGCCGGCCTCGCCCGGAGTCCACGGTCCCGACCGGAGCACGTCGGAGCCGGAGCGGGTCAGCGGTCACGTCTCCGCGGCACCGATGCCGGTCGCGCCGGCCACCGCCGCAGGCGACAGCCCCGTCGACGCCGGCCTGCTCGCGGCGCCCGTCCGGTGACGCCGGAGGCCGGTCTGAGGGATCGGGCCCCCGATGTCCGTGGCGAGTGGCACGATGAGGACATGCCACTCGCCACGCCCGCATCGGCGATGGTCGGCCGCGACGCGGATCTCGCCGACCTGGCGCGCGCGTTCGATCGCGCCGTCGGCGGCGAACCGGCGGCGGTGCTCGTCGAGGGCGAAGCCGGCATCGGCAAGTCGCGGCTGCTGCGGGAGTTCGAGGCGTCGGCCGGATCGCGGGCCGACGTGCATGTCGGGTGGTTCCTCGACCTCGGATCCGTGCGCACGCCGTTCGGGCCGCTGATCGGCATCCTGCGCTCGCTCGTCTCGGTGCTGGGACCTGATGAGGCACTCGCGGCGGTCGGCGCAGGACGCGAAGCGCTGCGGATGCTCCTGCCCGAACTCGCCACCGAGGAGATCCGCCGCGAGCGGACGAGCCCCGAGGCGCTGCGCGACGCGATCGCGACACTCATCGAGGCCGCGGCGGTGCGCCGGCCGCAGATCATCGTGGTCGAGGATCTGCACTGGGCCGACGACTCGACGCTCGCGCTGCTGAACTTCCTGCTGCGCATGATCGATCACGGGCGCATCCTCTTCGTGCTCACGTGTCGCAGCGAGGACGTCCGCCGCGGCGACGCGACGAGCCGGTTCATCGCCGAGGTCACGCGCGCGCGGCTGGTCGAGCGCCTGCCGCTGCGGCGGCTGGATGCCGAGACCTCACGACTTCTCGCCGAGCAGCTGTCCGGCCGCCCGCTGAGCGACGCCGCGCTCGAGCGCATGCACGAGCGCGCCGAGGGCGTGCCGTTCTTCATCGAGGAGCTGGCCTGCTGCTCGGAGGCGCCGCTGCCCGAGGGGCTGACCGGCCTGCTGCTCACCCGCTTCGACCGACTCGGCGATGACGCCCGCGCGGTCGTGAGGCTCGCCTCCGGAGCCGAGCGCGCGCTGTC
The DNA here is from genome assembly GCF_058349845.2 of Microbacterium cucumeris. Lineage (NCBI taxonomy): Bacteria > Bacillati > Actinomycetota > Actinomycetes > Micrococcales > Microbacteriaceae > Microbacterium > Microbacterium cucumeris. The sequence continues at coordinate 158,833 of NZ_JBYRIZ020000003.1, read as the reverse complement.
CCACCCGCTGCTCGCGCGACTGAGCGGTCTCGACGACGTCCGTCTCGACGCCGCCATCCGCGAGGCGACGGTGGGCGGCATCCTCGTCGTGGACGATGAACACTATCGCTTCCGTCACGCGCTGCTGCGCGAGGCCGTGCACGATGACCTGCTGCCCGGTGAACGGGCCCGGCTGCACCGCTCGTTCGCTGAGGCGCTCGAAGAGCACGGCAGCCGCAACCACGCCGCTCTCGCCTATCACTGGCGTCTGGCTCAGGATCCGCGGCGCGCCCTGGCCGCCGCCGTCGCCGCCATGCGGCAGGCCAAGGCGGGCTACGCGTTCGCGAGCGCCGCCCGGTTCGGTGAACTGGTGCTCGAGTTGTGGGAGCAGGTGCCCGACGCCGCGGAGGCCGCAGGCATCGGCCGGGTCCCGCTGCTCGTGATGCTGGGATCGATCCTGCGCAACGCGGGCGACGACGAACGCGCGCTGGCGGTCGCGCGGCTCGGGCTCGACGAGCTCGACGAGTCGACCGTCGACCCCGTGCAGCACGTCCGGCTGGTGCGCGACCATGCGCAGTTCCTCGCGAACCTCGGCCGCCCGGGGCCGCTCGAGGACTACGAACGCGCGCTCGCCCTGCTCGACGCGCACGGCATCGAGGACGGCCACCTGCGGGCGACGGTCCTCAACGGCATCGCGAGCCGTCACATGCTGGCGGGCCGCTCGACCGCGTCGGTCATCGCGGCCACGGCGGCCGAACGGGCTGCGGCGTCCGCAGGCGATGAGAGCGAGCGTTCGATCGCGCTGAATCTCCGGGCCTGCTCGCTCATGCTGCTGGGCGAGGTGGGTTTCGGGCAGCAGGCGTTCGACGCCGCCCAGGGCCTCGGTCGCGACGGACGTGCCGGAGTGCAGTTCCGAGTGAACTACTCGGACTCGCTGACGCTGCGCGGTCACTACACCGAGGCGCTGCGCGTCGCTGAGGACGGCCTGCAGCGCGTGAGAGAACTGGGGGTGCTGCGCAGCTCGGGCGGCGTGCTCACGCAGAACATGGTCGAGCCGCTGCTCGCGCTCGGCGACATCGGCCGGGCAGAGCGCATGCTCGCGACCGTCCCCGACCGGCACATCGTGCAACGTTCCGGGCTGTACCTGTCGACCTCCCGCATCCGTGCCCTGGCGTGGCGGGGGCGCGTCGAGGAGGCCGAGCTGATCCGTGCCGAGTGGATGCCGGCGCTCCTGCGGGCCGCGCCGCTCGAGCGACAGGTCTGGTACTACGCCGTCGAGGCCGACTTCGCTCTCGCCGTCGCCACGGGCGACTGGACAGGAGCGGCCGAGGTCATCCGCGCGATGGTCGACGATGACGGCGTCGCCCTGGCGAACGGACGTCGGCTTCTGCTCGAGGGGGCGTGGGCGGTCGCCGAGGCGCGGGCCGCGGGTGCGCCGGCGGACGCCGCAGCCGCCGCCATCCGCCGCGCGTGGGATGCGCAGCCGGACGCGCTGCGCGATCCCGACTGGACGGTCGTGATCGGCGCGCTCCTCGACGGTCGGGCGGACGCCCTGGAACAGGCGCGGATCGCCACGGACGCCGCCGACATGCCCGCGATCCTGCGCGTCGCGGTCCTCCTGGAGTCCGCGAGGGCGCTGCTGGCGCAAGGCGACCGCGCCACGGCCTCCCGTCGGCTGTCGGATGCTGAGGCCATCGCGGCCGAGATCGGACACGACCGGCTCCAGCGCTCCGCGACCGAGCTCGCCGGTCGCGTGAGTGCTCACGGCGCCGCGGGGGAGGACTCCGAGCTGACCGCGCGCGAGCGCCAGGTGCTGGAGCTCGTCGCGGAAGGGATGAGCAATCGGCAGATCGGCGAGCGGCTGTTCATCAGCACGAAGACCGCGAGCGTGCACGTCTCGGCGATTCTGCGCAAACTCGGCGTCGCCACCCGCACCGAAGCCGCCCTGGTCCTCGCGCGCCGCTGACGCGTCGTCCTGCCCCGACGTTCCGCGCTCTCGCGCTGAGTGAGCGCGGACAGCGGGCTTGGCGTGCCCAGCGTCAATAGGTTAGGCTCTCCTAACGTGACGTCACCCGAAACCCGCAGCCCCGCCACCGCACTGCGCGGCGAGAACCTGGCCCTCGGGTATCGCAAGGACCGCGTCGTCCACGACGTTTCCCTGCAGCTGCGACCCGGTGCGGTCACGGCGCTCATCGGTCCCAACGGCAGCGGCAAGTCCACGGTGCTCCGCTCGCTCGCCCGGCTCCACCCGGTCGATGCCGGCACCGTCCACGTCGGCGACGCCGAGTCGCGCACTCTCCACGCCCGCGAGTTCGCCCGCACGGTCGCCATGCTGTCGCAGTCCCGGCCGCACCCGTCCGGTCTCGAGATCCGCGATGTCGTCGCGTTCGGACGCCACCCGCACCGCGGCCGCTTCTCCGGGGTGTCCGATGCGGATCGCGCCGCCATCGACGCCGCTCTGGCACTGACCGGACTGTCCGACATGGCGCATCGCGCGGTCGACGAGCTGTCGGGCGGCGAACTGCAGCGCGTCTGGCTGGCGACTTGCCTCGCTCAGGACACCGGCATCCTGCTCCTCGACGAGCCGACCAACCACCTGGATCTGCGCTACCAGATCGAGACGCTCGAGCTCGTGCGCGACCTCGCCGATCGCGGCACTGCGCTCGGTGTCGTGCTGCACGACCTCGACCACGCCGCCGCCGTGGCCGACGAGGTCGTGCTCATCCACCGCGGCCGCGTGCGCGCCGCGGGTTCCCCGGAAGACGTGCTCACCTCCGAGAACCTCTCCGAGGTCTACGGACTGCGCATCGACACCGTCGTCGACGCCGAGACAGGCCACGTCCGCGTGTACCCGCGCGGGCGTCACCAAGAGCGGCGTCGCCGGGCATCCGATGCCGTCGTCGTCGCCGCCCCGACGATGTGAACAGAGGAATGATGAAGAAGGCTCCCCTCGCGTCCCTCGCGGCGCTCGGCGTCCTCGCGATCGCGCTGTCCGGCTGCGGCACCACAGAGGTCGCACCCCAGGACTCCGCGGCTCCCGAGACCGTCGCCAGCGCCGACTGCTCGACCGACGAGACGACGACCTCGACCGACCCGGTCACCCTGACCGACGACTACGGCCGCACCGTCGAGCTCGACAAGCCGGCCGAGCGCGTCGCCGTGCTCGAATGGCAGCAGATCGAGGACACCCTCACGCTCTGCGTCACCCCCGTCGCCGTCGCGGACGCCGAGGGCTACTCGACGTGGGACACCGCCGAGGTGCTTCCCGAGGGCGTCGTCGACGTGGGCACGCGCCAGGAGCCGAACCTCGAGGCGCTGTTCGCCACCGACCCCGACTTGGTGATCGTCGAGGCGTCCAGCGCTGATGACGAGGTCATCGGCCAGCTCGAGGCGTACGGCGTTCCCGTGCTCGCGACCATCGGCGCCGACGCCGCCGACCCGATCGCGAAGATGCTCGCCACGTTCGACCTCATCGCCCAGGCCACCGGGCGCGAGGAGCGCGCGGAGGTCGTCAAGGACGAATTCGACGCCTACCTCGCCGACGCCAAGGGCGCGCTGGCCGACGCCGACCTCCCGACGACCGACTTCGTGTTCTTCGACGGATGGGTCGACGGCGGCAACGTGGCCATCCGTCCGTTCGGCCAGGGCTCGCTCATCGGCGAGCTCGGCGAGGAGCTGGGCCTCACCAATGCGTGGACCGGCGAGGTCGACGCGGCCTACGGCCTCGGCCAGACCGACATCGAGGGCATGCTCGCGGTCGGAGAGGCGAACCTCCTGCACACCGGCACGGAGGAGGAGGCCGAAGACGGCTTCATGGCCGCGCTGGAGAGCAACCCCGTCTGGGAGTCGATCCCGGCCGTCGCCGAGGACCGCGTCTACAGCTTCCCGACCGGCATCTGGACCTTCGGCGGCCCGCGCTCGGCCCAGCAGATCATCGACGCGTACGTCGCGGCTCTGAGCCAGTGACCCTCGCCGAGACGCGCGGCACCCCGATGGAGGCGGTCGCCGCCCCTGGTCGGCGCGCCGCGCGTCTCGGGCCCGTCGCGGCGCTGATCGCGCTCGCCGTCCTGCTCGTCCTCGTGTCGCTGTGGCACCTGACCCAGGGGACCAGCGGCACTGTCTTCGCCGATGAGACCGTCCTGTGGGGCTCGCGCATCCCGCGGCTCGCGGCGGGCGTCACCGTGGGCATCGCGCTCGGCGTCGCCGGGACCCTGCTGCAGTCCCTCTCGCGCAACTCGCTCGCCTCGCCGGATACGCTCGGCGTCACGGCCGGCTCCTACCTCGCCGTGACCGTCGTCGCGGCGTTCGGCATCGCGGTGCCGACGTGGGCGTCCGGGACTGTGGCGTTCGCCGGCGGGCTCGTCGGCGCCGTGATCGTCCTCGGACTCGCCGGCGGTGCGGCATCCTCGACCACCCGGCTCGTCCTCGCCGGCTCGGCCCTCGCGATGGCCTTCCAGGCGGGGACCTCGACGCTTCTCATCCTGTTCTCCGAGGAGACCGACGGCCTGCTGGCCTGGGGGAGCGGATCGCTCACACAGCTCAACCTGGATGCCTTCCTGCAGGCGGCACCGGTCGTGGCGCTCGTGCTGGCGATCGCCATCCTCATGGGGCGGCGGTTCGACGTGCTCGCCCTGGGCGATGACACCGCCTCGTCGCTGGGCGTGCCGATCCGGTCGACCCGCGCGGTCGGCATCCTCTTCGCGGTGGCGCTCACCGCGGTCTCGGTGACCCTTGCCGGGCCCCTCGGATTCGTCGGATTGTGCGCGCCGGTGCTCGCGCGCCTGCTCACGCGCGTGATCCCGGGGCTCACCCGCCACGTCTTCCTCCTCCCCGCCTCCGGGCTGATCGGCGCGCTGGTCGTGATCCTCGCGGATGCCGTCCTGCGCGCGATCCTCGGTGCGGAAGCGGCGATCAGCATCCCGACCGGCGTCGCGACGACGCTTCTCGGGGCGGTCATCCTCGTCCTCATGGCTCGCCGACTGCGGGATGCCGGTCCCACCCGGGAGCCCCCGAAGGTGCGCTTCGGGGTGCGCAGCAGCAGGCGCTACTGGATCGTCCTCGTGCTGTCGTCCGTGGGGGTGGCGGGGACCGTCGTCGCCGGGCTCCTGCTCGGCACCAGCCTGCTGCGGACGGGGGACGTCGCGCTCTGGCTGCAGGGCGAGGCCCCGCCGCAGATCGCGTTCGCGCTGTCCGAGCGTGCTCCGCGCATCGCGGCGGCGGTGTGCGCGGGGGCGGCGCTGGCGCTGTCGGGCGCGCTCATCCAGGCCGTCAGCCGGAACCTGCTCGCCGACCCCGGCATCCTCGGCGTCACGGGAGGCGCTGGCCTCGGAGCCGTGATCGTCGTGACCAGCGCTGTCGCGTCGACGGCCGGGATGATCGTCGCCGCGGTCGTGGGGGCGCTGCTGGCGTTCGCTCTCGTGTACCTGCTCGCGTGGCGTCGCGGGCTCAACGCCGACCGCTTCATTCTCATCGGCATCGGCGTCTCGTACGGAACGGTCGCGCTCACGACGTTCGTGCTGCTGCGCGCCAACCCGTGGGACACGCCGAAGATCTACACGTGGCTGTCGGGCACGACGTACGGACGCGTCTGGGAGCAGATCATCCCGATCGCCGTCGTCCTGCTGATCGCGATCCCGCTGGCGTTCGCGCTGCGGCGGGAGGAGGACGTTCTGGCCCTCGACGAGGACACGCCGCGACTGGTCGGGATCGGACTCGAGCGCACGCGGCTCGTGCTTCTCGTGACGGCCGCGGTGCTCGCCGCGCTCAGCGTGACGGCGGTCGGCGTGATCGGGTTCGTCGGTCTCGTCGCTCCGCACGCCGCTCGAGCCCTGGTGGGCGCTAGGCACGCGCGGATCATCCCGGTCTCCGTGCTGCTGGGCGCGCTGCTCGTGGGGGCGGCGGACACGATCGGTCGCACGGTTATCGCCCCGGAGCAGCTGCCGGCGGGTCTCGTGGTCGCGCTGCTGGGGGCGCCCTACTTCGTCTGGCTGCTCTGGCGCTCGCGCGACGCCTGACGCTGGTTGCTCGACGACGGGCGGGACGACCCCTTTCGTTCGTTGAGCGAGGACGGCGGAGCCGCCCGAGTCGAAACGGGTGAGGGGCTGAGGTTCTTCGGTGGGACCGCGTTTCGACTCGCTTCGCTCGCTCAACGAGCGGGGGAGGGGTGCGCTCAACGAACGAGGGCGGGGGCCCAACGAGCGAGGGTGGGGCTCGCTCAACGAGGGAGGGAGGGGCTCGCTCGGCGGGCGGGCGGGGTTACAGCACGAGGCGATAGCCCATGCCGGACTCGGTGAGCAGGTGCGCGGGGGAACCGGGCTCCCGCTCGAGCTTCCGGCGCAGCTGCGACATGTACAGCCGCAGGTATCCCGAGTCCGAGACCTGCTCGCTGCCCCAGATCTCCTTGAGCAGCTCCTGCCGGGTCACGAGCACTCCCGGATGCCGGGACAGATGCTCCAGCATCCGCCACTCGGTCGGGGTGAGGTGCACGCGCTCGCCGTCGCGGGTCACCGCCTTGGCCGAAAGGTCCACCACGACGTCGCCGAACGAGACCGTGGCCTCTCCGCCCGTCGGGACCGATCGACGCGACAGCGCGCGCAGCCGCGCGAGCAGCTCATCGATCTGGAACGGCTTGGTGACGTAGTCGTCGGCCCCGGCATCCAGCGCCTCGACCTTGTCCGCCGATCCGGTCCGCCCGGACACCACGATGATCGGCGCGTTCGTCCAACCGCGCAGCGCGTGGATCACCTCGATGCCGTCCAGCCGTGGCATCCCGAGGTCCAGCAGGATGATGTCCGGATGCGTCTGCGCCGCGGCGGTGATCGCGGCCGCACCGTCGGGAGCGGCGACGACGTCGTACCCGTGCGCGGCCAGGGTGATCCGCAGCGCGCGCACGAGCTGCGGATCGTCGTCGGCGATGAGCAGCTTCACTCCGCGTCCTCCTCCGCGTCGGCCGGGACGGCCAGGGGCAGGGACACAACCATCGTCAGGCCGCCGCCGGGGGTGTCCTCCGGCGTGAGCGTACCCGCCATCCCCTCGGTGAAGCCGCGCGACAGGGCGAGTCCGAGCCCGAGTCCGGTGGTGTTGTCGACGTCGCCGAGGCGCTGGAACGGCTGGAACATGCCGTCCTGACGGTCGGCGGGCACTCCAGGGCCGCGGTCGACGATCCGGATCTCCGCGCGATCGCCGAGCCTGCTCGTCGAGACGAGGACCCGGGAGCCCGGCGGAGAGTGACGCAGCGCGTTGGCCAGCAGGTTCACGAGCACGCGCTGCAGCAGCACCGGATCGGCCCGCAACGGCGGCAGCTCCGCGTCCAGGGCGAGCTCGACGTCCTCGGGACCGAGGGAGAGCTCGTCGAGCGCGGCCAGGACGCCGCCGGCCGCATCCACCTGCGTCGCGGAGACGGCCAGCACCCCGGCCTGGACGCGGGTGACGTCGAGCAGATCCGTGACCAGCGTCGACAGCGTGGTCAGGCTCTCATCGGCCGTCGCGAGGAGCTCGGCCCGATCGTCCGCCGACAGGGATCCGGCGGCACGCAACCCTCCGACCGCGGCGACGGCGGCCGCGAGAGGGCGCCTCAGATCGTGACTGAGCGCCGAGAGCAGGGCGCTGCGCACCTGATCGGTCTCGGCCAGCGCCTCGGCCTCGCGCGCTGTCGCGCTGAGGTCGGTGTGCTCGATCGCGGCCGACAGCTGCGCGACGATGACGTCGAGCAGCCGGCGCGCGGCGCCGTCGAGCGGGTCCCCGTGCAGCTCCAGGACGGCGCGCGGGCCGCCGTCCGCCGCGGATCCCACCGGGATCGTCGTGGAGCGGCCGTCGCGCAGTGGCTCGCCGTCCCGCGCGATGACGGTTCCGTCCGGGGCGAGCAGGCGCACTCCGCTGAGGCCGAACGCCTCGCGCGCACGGCTGACCAGGGCGAGGGCCGCGCTGTCGCCGCGCAGCACGTTGCCGGCCACCGTGGCCAGCAGTTCGGCCTCGGCGGTCGCGCGACGCGCGGTGCGCGCCTCGCGGGCCGCCCGGTCGACGATGAGGCTCACGAGCACCGCGATGATCACGTACAGTCCCAGGGCGATCGCGTGCAGTGGGTGCGCCACGGTCACGGTGTACAACGGGGCGACGAAGAGGAAGTCCAGCGTGACGCCGGACAGCACCGCCGAGAAGACGGCGGGGCGCAGTCCGCCGATCAGGGCGACCACGACGACCAGCAATTGGTACGACAGCACCTCGGACGTGATCGACTCGGGACTGCGCAGCGAGAACAGCAGCCACGACAGCAGCGGCCCCGCGATGAGCGCGACCGCGAATCCCAGCACCTGGCGCCGCCACCCCAGCGCTCCGCCGGTGATGCGCGGGAGCGCAGGACGCCTTCCTGCGGCCGCGTGCGTGACGATGTGCACGTCGATGTCGCCGGAGCGGCGGATCACCTCGGTGCCTACGCCGGGGCCGGTCAGGGCGGTGAGCAGGCGTCCGCGCCGGCTCACGCCGATGACGAGCTGGGTGGCGTCGACGCTGTGCGCGAAGTCGACGAGGGCTTCGGGGATGTCGTCGGACACGATCTGGTGGTAACTGCCGCCGAGCGACTCCACGAGCGACCGCTGCGTCGCCAGAGCTCCCGGCGCCTCTCGGCGCAGTCCGTCCTGCGCCGAGACGTGCGCCGCGAGCAGCTCGCCGCCGGCCGATCGTGCCGCGATCCGCGCTCCGCGGCGCAGCAGCGTCTCGCCCTCCGGCCCGCCGGTGAGGGCGACGACCACGCGCTCGCGCGCCTGCCAGCTGCCCTGGATGCCCTTCTCGGCGCGGTAGCTGCGCAGAGCGCTGTCGACCTCGTCCGCCAGCCACAGCAGGGCGAGCTCGCGCAGCGCCGTCAGGTTGCCGAGCTGGAAGTAGTTGGACAGCGCCGCGTCGATGCGCTCGGCGGGGTAGACGAGTCCGGCCGACAGGCGATCGCGCAGCGTCTGCGGGGCGAGGTCCACCACCTCGATCTCGTCGGCGCCGCGCACCACGGCATCCGGGATCGTCTCCTGCTGGGCGATGCCGGTGATCTTCTCGACGACGGCGTTCAGCGACTCGATGTGCTGGACGTTCACGGTCGTGATGACATCGATCCCGGCATCCAGCAGCTCGTGGACGTCCTGCCAGCGCTTGGCGTTGCGCGAACCCGGCGCGTTGGTGTGGGCGAGCTCGTCGACGAGGGCGAGCTCGGGCGCGCGGGCGAGTACGGCGTCGACGTCCATCTCGGCGAGCTCGACGCCGCGGTGCCGCTCGACGCGGCGCGGCACGCACTCGAGATCCGCGACCTGCGCCTCGGTGGCAGCGCGCCCGTGCGTCTTGACGACGGCGACGACCACGTCCGCGCCGTCCTGGTGCAGACGATTCCCCTCGGCGAGCATCTCGTACGTCTTGCCGACGCCGGGGGCTGCCCCGAGCAGGACTCTGAGGCGGCCGCGACGCACCGCGCGCTCTGGCGTCATCAGCCCTCCCGCTGGTCGAGTGCGAGATTCAGTTCCACGACGTTGATGCGCTCCTCGCCGAGGAACCCCAGGTCCCGCCCTTGAATCCTAGACTCCACGAGGGCGCGGATCTCCTCCTCGGACGCATCGCGCTCCTCGGCGATCCGCGGCACCTGCAGCAGCGCGTACGCGACGCTGATGTGCGGGTCGAGACCGGACCCCGAGGCCGTGACGGCGTCGGCGGGCACGGCATCCGGATCCACGCCCTCGCGCGCCGCGATCTCGTTGCGGCGCTCGTCGATCGCGGCGACGAGGTCCGGGTTCTCGGGTCCCAGGTTGCTGCCGCTCGACGCGCGGGCGTCGTACCCGTCGCCGGCGGCGGAGGGGCGGGGCTGGAAGTACTCCGGCAGCGCCTCGCCGTCCGCGTCCGTGTACGCCTGGCCGATCAGGGCGCTGCCGACGACGGTGCCCTGATCGTCCGCGACGGGAGACCCGTTCGCCTGCCACGGCATCAGCACCTGCCCGAGGCCGGTGATGACGAGCGTGTAGCCGACGCCGAGCACGAGGGTGAGCACGAGCATCGCGCGGACGGCGACGCCGGCCGTGCGGGCGGTGGTGCGGAACTGCGACATGGGATGCCTTTCGGGGAGGTTCAGAAGCCGGGGATGAGGCTGACGACGAGGTCGATGAGCTTGATGCCGAGGAACGGGGCGATCGCTCCGCCGACGCCGTAGACGAGCAGGTTGCGCTGCAGGATCCGCGCCGCGCTCGCCGGCCGGTACCGCACACCGCGCAGGGCGAGCGGGATGAGGAAGACGATCACGACCGCGTTGAACACGATGGCGCTGGTGACGGCGGACGCCGGGGAGTGCAGCTGCATGATGTTCAGCGCCGCGAGCCCAGGGAACACGCCCATGAACATCGCAGGGATGATCGCGAAGTACTTCGCGATGTCGTTCGCGAGCGAGAAGGTCGTCAGGGCCCCGCGCGTGATCAGCAGCTGCTTGCCGATGCGGACGATGTCGATGAGCTTGGTCGGGTCCGAGTCGAGGTCGACCATGTTGCCGGCCTCCTTGGCGGCCGAGGTCCCGGTGTTCATCGCGACGCCGACGTCGGCCTGAGCGAGCGCGGGAGCGTCGTTCGTGCCGTCGCCGGTCATGGCGACGAGACGGCCGCCCGACTGCTCCTTGCGGATGAGTGCGAGCTTGTCCTCCGGGGTCGCCTCGGCGAGATAGTCGTCGACGCCGGCCTCCTTCGCGATCGCGGCGGCGGTCAGCGGGTTGTCCCCCGTGATCATCACCGTGCGGATGCCCATCGAGCGCAGCTCGTCGAAGCGTTCGCGCAGACCGTCCTTGACGATGTCCTTCAGGTGCACGACGCCCAGGATCCGTCCGTCCCCCGTGGCGGTGCGGACGGCGACCACCAGCGGGGTTCCGCCGCTCTGCGCGACGCCGTCGACGAGGCCCGTGAGCTCGGCATCCGGCGCTTCGCGTCCCAGCCACGCCGTCACGGCGGAGCCGGCGCCCTTGCGGATCTCGGTGCCGTCGGCGAGATCCAGCCCGCTCATCCTGGTCTGCGCCGTGAACGGGACGACGACGGCTCCGTCTGGGGTGGCGACACGGATGCCGCGCGCGCCGGCCAGCTCGACGATCGACGCTCCCTCCGGGGTCGGGTCGGCGAGCGAGGACAGTGCGGCCGTGCGCAGCAGTTCTTCCGGCTCGACTCCGGCGATGGGCAGGACGTCGTCGGCACGACGGTTGCCGTAGGTGATGGTCCCGGTCTTGTCGAGCAGCAGGGTCGTGACGTCGCCGGCCGCCTCGACCGCGCGACCGGACATGGCGAGCACGTTGCGCTGCACCAGCCGGTCCATTCCCGCGATCCCGATGGCGGAGAGCAGGGCGCCGATCGTGGTGGGGATGAGGCAGACGAGCAGCGCGATGAGCACCGGGATGCTGACGGGCGAGGCCGCGTAGGACGCGATCGGATTCAGCGTCATCACCACGAGCACGAACACGATCGACAGGCTCGCGAGCAGGATGTTCAGGGCGATCTCGTTGGGGGTGCGCTGACGGTTCGCGCCCTCGACGAGCGCGATCATCCGATCGACGAACGTCTCGCCCGGCTTCGAGGTGATGCGCACGACGATCCGGTCGGACAGCACGCGCGTGCCGCCGGTGACCGCGCTGCGGTCGCCGCCGGACTCGCGGATCACCGGAGCGCTCTCGCCCGTGATCGCCGACTCGTCGACCGTCGCGATCCCTGCCAGGATGTCGCCGTCCCCGGGGATCAGCTCCCCGGCCTCGACGATGACGACGTCGTCGCGGAGCAGGTCGGCGGAGGAGACCTCGACGGTCGTGACGCGTTCCGCCGCGGCATCCGTCTGCGGATCGTACGCGGTGACGCGCCGGGCGAGCGTCGACGTGCGGGTCCGGCGCAGGGTGGCCGCCTGGGCCTTGCCCCGCCCCTCGGCGACCGACTCGGCCAGGTTCGCGAACACCACCGTCAGCCACAGCCATGCGGCGATGCCCCACGTGAAGCCGGCGGGTACCGGCGTGCCTCCGGACTCGCCCGGTCCGCCGAGGAACGGCTCGGCGATCGCGAGCACCGTCGTGAACGCGGCCCCGACCCACACGAGCAGCATGACGGGGTTGCGGACCAGCGCGGCCGGGTTGAGCCTGCGCAGCGCACCGGGGAGGGCGTGGACGAGCGGGCCCCAGCCGAACGAGCGACGAGGGGAGGAGGGGACGGATGCCGCGGCATCCTGCATCTCGGGTTCTTCGGTCATGAGTGCCATGTCAGACGAGTCCTTCGGCGAGGGGTCCCAGGGTGAGGACCGGGAAATAGGTCAGTGCGGTGATGACGACGGCGACGATCGACAGGAGGCCGACGAACTGCGGGCGATGCGTGGGCAGCGTCCCCGTGGTCGCCGGGACGCGCTCCTGGGCGGCGAGGGATCCCGCCAGCGCCAGCACCAGGACGATCGGGATGAAGCGCCCGAGCAGCATCGCGATGCCGAGCGCCGTGTTGAACCACGGGGTGTTCGCCGTCAGCCCGGCGAACGCCGATCCGTTGTTGTTCGCCGCCGAGGTGAAGGCGTAGAGCACCTCGCTCATGCCGTGCACGCCGGGATTCAGGATGCTGGTGCCGGTGACGTCGTCGCGGATGCCGGGGATGGCGAAGCTCGCCGCGGTGCCGAGCAGCACGAGGGCGGGGGTGACGAGGATGTACAGGCTGGCGAGCGTGATCTCGCGCGGGCCGATGCGCTTGCCGAGGTACTCGGGCGTGCGTCCCACGAGCAGGCCACCGATGAAGACGGCGATGATCGCGAGCACGAGCATCCCGTAGAGCCCCGACCCGACGCCGCCGGGGGCGACCTCGCCGAGCATCATGTTCAGCATCGGCATCATGCCGCCCAGCGCCGTGTAGGAGTCGTGCATCGAGTTCACGGCGCCCGTGGAGGTCAGCGTCGAGGCGCTGCCGAACAGCGTCGAGCCGAGGATTCCGAAACGCTGCTCCTTGCCCTCCATGGCGGCTCCGGCGAGCTCGGGAGCGCTGCCCCGTCCGGCGAGTTCGAGGGCGGAGAGCGTGAACGTCGACACGAGGAAGATGGCGCCCATGACGGCGGCGATCGCGTAGCCCTGCCGGTGATCGCCCACCATGCGCCCGAACGCCCGTGGCAGGGAGAACGGGATGCACAGGATGAGGACGATCTCGAGGAGGTTCGTCCAGCCTGCGGGATTCTCGAAGGGATGCGCGGAATTGGCGTTGAAGAAGCCGCCGCCGTTGGTGCCGAGGAGCTTGATCGCCTCCTGCGAGGCCACCGGACCGCCCGGGAGGACCTGCCCGGAGCCGGTGACCGTCGTGATCTCGGTGAGGCCGGCGAAGTTCTGCACGACGCCGCCGGCGATGAGGGCGAGCGCGCTGAGCGCGGCCATCGGCAGCAGGATGCGTCCGAGCCCGCGGATCAGGTCGACCCAGAAGTTGCCGATCGTGGCCGAGCCTCGGCGGGCGAAACCGCGGATCAGCGCGACCGCGACGGCGAGCCCGACGGCCGCGGAAACGAAGTTCTGCACGGTGAGGCCGGCGAGCTGCACCGTGTAGCCCATGGTCTGCTCCGGGGAGTACGACTGCCAGTTGGTGTTGGCGACGAACGACGCCGCGGTGTTGAACGCCAGCCCCTCCGGGACGGCCGGGAGACCGAGCGACTGCGGGAGGAGGGCCTGGAACCGCTGCAGGGCGTAGACGAGGAGCAGGCCCGCGGCCGAGAAGATCAGCACGCTGCGGCCGTAGGCGCGCGAGGTCTGCTCCGACCCGGGGTCGACGCCGATGAGCCGATACGCCCCGCGTTCGACGCGCAGGTCCCGCGGCGACGAGTACACCCGCGCGATGTAGTCGCCGAGCGGGCGGTACAGCAGCACGAGGACCGCGATGAGCGTGGCGGCCTGGAGCACGCCGAACCAGATCGTCGCGGTCATCAGAACCGCTCCGGTGCGACGAGGGCGACGACCAGGTAGACGACGGCCGCGACCGCGAGGGCGAGAGCGGCGATCTCGAAGACGATCATGCGCGCTCCACCCCCTTCGCGATGAGGGCGACGAGGGCGAAGAGCGCGAGAGTCAGCGCGATGTGGATGATGTCGAGCACGTCTCGATGCAACCCGCTCCCACTGCGCCGCACGTCGATCCTCACGCTTTCCCTACGCCGGGGCGCCGGACCCATGCGCGATGCTGACGGTCAGCGCGCGTCCGAGGCGTCTGGATAGGATCGCGAGGTGCCAGGGACCACCGCCTCCGCGATCGTCGCGATCCTCCTCGGCGTCGTCGTCGGCTTCGTGCTGTTCGTGCCGTTCGTCTCCCTCAGTTACCGCCGTCGGGGTCATCTCAGCCCCGGGCGACTGCTCGTGTGGGCCTCCGCGCTGGTGTACTTCTGGGCGATCTGGACGTACACGCTCCTGCCGCTGCCCTCCGGGCGCCGGATCGAGGTGTGCGCGGGGCGCGAGCTGGACCCGCTCGCGCTTCTGCGCGAGGTCCGCGACCTCCGGCCGCTGCTCGGTCAGGGCACGGCCCTGCTCGCCGACCCGACCTTCCTGCAGATCGCGCTCAACGTCGTCCTGTTCATCCCGCTCGGCTTCTTCCTCCGCGTGCTCGGCGGCCGCGGGATCGTCGTGGCGCTGCTGGCCGGCTTCGGCGTCTCGCTCGTGATCGAGACCACCCAGCTCACCGGCGTGTGGGGCATCTACTCGTGCGCGTACCGGGTGTTCGACGTCGGGGACCTGATGACGAACACCGCCGGCGCTGCGATCGGGTCGGTCCTGGCGCTCATGGTCCCGCGCCGCCTGCGCGGCCTCGCGGTCGCTCCGGATGCCGGACGGCCCCGCCCCGTCACCCGGGCGCGCCGGCTGCTGGCGATGGCGTGCGACGGCATCGCGTTTCTCCTGGTCTCGGCGAGCGTGGACGTCATGGTGACGGCGGCGCGCGTGATCCTCGCCGGCGGATGGGAGCTGTCGGCGATGCGCCGGGTCGCGGTCCCCGTCGTCGAGGGCGCCGGGGCCTCGGGGGCGGGCACGCTCGTCGCCGCGGCGATCTGGCTCGTCGTGATCCTCGCCACGGGGCGCTCACCGGGCGACTCGGCCGTGCAGCTGCAGTACCGAGGCGGGCCCGTTCCGCATCCGTTGGCGCGGCTGCTGCGCTGGCTGGCCGGCATCGCGGGGATCGCCGTGCTGGGACTGGTCTGGGGTCTGCTCACCCCGATCCTCGCGTTCGTCAGCGTGTTCATGGTCCTCATCACCCGGTCCGGGCGCGGCCTGCCCGGGCTGGTGTCGGCTCAGGAGCTCACCGATGCGAGGGCGGATGCCGGGGCATCCGTCCCACGATCGTGACCCGCTGGCGGGGCGAGGTTATATCCACGATCCGTCGGAAGAGTGCGCATGTGGGTGTCGCCAATATGTCGGTTTTCCTGTTAACTGGCTGAGCGTTGCCTCGGGTGTGCCCCATGCGAACCCTGGACGCGCATCATTCCACTGTCACGTGTTCCGGAGGGGGAACCATGTCCAGTAATCGTCGAGCGCGCCTGCGCTCGTGGTCCCGGCGACGATCGCCAGGCCGCTCCATCATCGCCGCTCTCGGCGTCGCCGCCCTGGCAGGCGCTTCGCTGTTGAGCGTTACGACCGCCGCCCGGGCAGAACCGGGGACTCCGGGGGTTCCTCAGGCGAACACTGTGGTCTTCGAGGAGGACTTCGAGAACGGCCCCGGCACGACCCCGCAGCTTCTGAGCGCCTACACCGGGGCGAACGGGCAGACCTACACCGCTGATGCGGTGTGGCTGACAGCCTGCAACGGCACCATCGTCAACTTCGCCATCCCCTTCACCGACCTGGGGAACTGCGCTTCTGCAGGTAACTCCTCGAACCTGCGGCAGCTGGCCTACGCCCTGGGCGTGCACGGCGGCGCCGGCGATCCCAACACCAACGACGTCGTCGCGGCGTACACCGAAGGCAACCCCGGCGCCGGCGCGATCGAGTTCCAGACGGTCGACAACATCGCGCTCGCGTCGGCCTCCGGCCGGTTCCTGACCTTCAGCGTCGACACCGCTGCGGTGAACTGCCAGGTGTCCGCGCCGCAGTACCAGTTCTCCTTCCTGGACGACGAGGGGGCGGCGACGAACGTGGGAGGCGTGCTGAACGCCTGCTCGTCGGGCACCACCGTCACCGCGCCGGCGGTCGGGGCGCTCCCGACGCGTGCTGTGAGCGTCGGGACCTATACGTCGAACGGTTCGGTGCTGTTCGACGGCTCCAGCCTCGGAATCCGCATGACGAACGCGAACGGCTCGGGCACCGGTAACGACGCGGCCTTCGACAACATCCGCATCCTCGACGTCACGCCGCAACTGGACAAGTCCTTCAGCCCGGCCTCCCTCGTCGCGGAGGAGGTCTCCACTCTCACCCTGACCGTCACGAACACCGATGATCTGGCCGCGAAGAACGGGTGGTCCTTCGTGGATGAGCTCCCGACCGGCCTGACCATCGCTGACGGCTCAGCCGCCACCACGTGCCCTGCCGGCGTCGTGGATGCCCCTGTCGGCGGCACGACGATCACGGCCTCCGGCGACCTGACGGCAGGCATGGAATCCTGCACCGTCACCGTGAACGTCACGTCGCCCGTCGCCGGCACGTTCACGAACGGCCCGGACAACATCACGAGCACGGGCCTGAACGACCCGGCGGACACCACCGTCGAGTTCGTCGAGCAGGAGCCGGCGATCCGCGTCGTCAAGTCGGCGACGCCGACGTCCGAGGAGGAGTTCGTCCTCGGGCAGAACGTCACATATTCGTTCGTCGTGACGAACACGGGAAATGTGACGCTGACGGATGTCGTGGTGTCGGAGGGTGAGTTCTCCGGTACGGGCGAACTGTCGGATGTCGTGTGTCCGGTGGGTGCGTCTTCCCTGGCTCCGGGTGCGTCGGTTACGTGCACGGCGACGTATGAGGTGACGCAGGAGGATGTCGACGCGGGGTCGATCACGAACGCGGCGACCGCCACGGGCACGCCGCCGAACGGCGAACCACCGGTCTCTCCCGAGTCCGAAGTGACGATTCCCTCCGAGGAGCCCGCTCCGGCGCTGACGATCGACAAGGAAGCGGATGTCGAGACGATCACGGCTGCGGGCGAGACGATCGAGTATTCGTTCCTGGTGACGAACACGGGGAACGTGACGCTGACGGATGTCGTGGTGTCGGAGGGTGAGTTCTCCGGTACGGGCGAGCTGTCGGATGTCGTGTGTCCGGCGGGTGCGTCTTCTCTGGCTCCGGGTGCGTCGGTGACGTGCACGGCGACGTATGACGTGACGCAGGAGGATGTGGATGCCGGTTCGATCACGAACGCGGCGACCGCGACGGGCACCCCGCCGAACCCGCTGACGCCGCCTCCGGTCTCCCCGTCGGACGAGGTCACCGTGGATGTCCCGGCTGCGCCGGCGCTGACGATCGACAAGGAAGCGGATGTCGAGACGATCACGGCTGCGGGCGAGACGATCGAGTATTCGTTCCTGGTGACGAACACGGGGAACGTGACGCTGACGGATGTCGTGGTGTCGGAGGGTGAGTTCTCCGGTACGGGCGAGCTGTCGGATGTCGTGTGTCCGGCGGGTGCGTCTTCTCTGGCTCCGGGTGCGTCGGTGACGTGCACGGCGACGTATGACGTGACGCAGGAGGATGTGGATGCCGGTTCGATCACGAACGCGGCGACCGCGACGGGCACCCCGCCGAACCCGGTGACGCCGCCTCCGGTCTCCCCGTCGGACGACGTGACCGTGGACATTCCGGCGAACCCGGCGATCACGGTCGTCAAGTCGGCCGACGAGGCCGCGCACGCGGACATCGCGGTCGGGCAGGAGATCACGTACTCCTTCCTGGTCACGAACACCGGCAACGTGACCCTGGCGGATGTCGTGGTGACGGAGGGCGAGTTCTCCGGCGCCGGCGACCTGTCCGAGATCGTCTGCCCGGACGACGCGTCGCGCCTCGCTCCCGCAGGCCAGATCACCTGCACGGCCACGTACACCGTCGTCCAGGCTGACGTCGACGCCGGGACGGTGACGAACACGGCCACCGCGACCGGAACTCCGCCGACCGGCGAAGCGCCGGTCTCGCCGGAGTCCGAGGTCACGGTTCCGAGCGTTCCCGCCCCCGGCCTGGACGTCGTGAAGACGGCGAGCGTCGAGCGCGCGAACACCGTCGGGCAGTCGATCACGTACTCGTTCCTCGTGACGAACACAGGCAACCTCACCCTCAGCGACATCACTGTCGACGAGGGGGAGTTCACGGGAACGGGTGCACTGTCCGCGATCGCGTGCCCGGCAGGAGCGGAATCGCTCGCGCCCGGTGCACAGGTGACCTGCACGGCCACCTACACCGTGACTCAGGCCGATCTGGACGCGGGATCGATCAGTAACACGGCGACGGCGGGTGGCCTGACTCCCGGCGGCGAGCCGTTCGCGTCGGACCCGTCGACGGTCACGGTGGACACGCCGGGGACTCCGCTGGCGACCACCGGTGGTGACCTCGCGTGGGGCATCGCGGCGACCGGCATGCTGCTGCTCGTCGGCGGCGGCGCGCTCCTGGTCGTGCGGCGACGCCGCGCGATGTTCAGCGACTGAACGGCGCTGACCTGAGATGAGGCGCCCCCGCGCTGCGACATCGTCGCAGCGCGGGGGCGCTCCCGTCGTCGGCTCATCGCGAACGCACAGCCCTTTCCGATCACGGACTTGTAACGTCGAGGGCATGACGACCGTTGACGTCACCGAGGACACCATCCGCCAGACCAAGGAGCTCCGCGATGAGTTCCAGCGGTTCCTCCGGGAGTACGAGTTCGGGATGCGCGAGGTCGAGACCAAGATCTCGATCCTGCGGGACGAGTTCACTCACGATCACTCGTACAACCCGATCGAGCACGTCACGAGCCGACTGAAGTCACCCGACAGCATCGTCGAGAAGATCGCCCGCAAGGGCATCGACGAACCCGACTTCGCGAGGATCCGTCAGGAGATCACCGACATCGCCGGCGTCCGCGTCACCTGCAGCTTCGTCGCGGACGTCTACCGGCTGTTCGACCTGCTGACCGCTCAGGACGACATCACCGTGCGCGTCGTGAAGGACTACATCGCCAACCCGAAGCCGAACGGCTACAAGAGCCTGCACGTCATCCTCGAGGTGCCGGTGTTCCTGTCCACCGGCGCACTGTCGGTCCCCGTCGAGGTGCAGTTCCGCACCATCGCCATGGACTTCTGGGCGAGCCTGGAGCACAAGATCTATTACAAGTTCTCCAGCCAGGTTCCCTCGCACCTCGTCGACAGCCTGACCGACGCGGCCGAGGCCGCCGCCGAACTGGATCTTCGCATGGAGCGGCTGCACCGCGAGGCGCACGGATCGACCAGCCGTCAGCTCGCCCCGCCGCCCCCGCCGCGCGTCGTCGAGGTCTGAGGGGCGCGGCAGTCCCTGCTCAGTCCAGGAACTCGCGTGCGGCCGTCGTCATCGCCGTCACGCCGACCTCGAGCGTGGGGTGGATCTCCGGGGCGTAGAACGGGGAGTGGTTGGTGGGGATGTCCTCGGCCAGGCGTCCCGCAGCCGCGGCCTCGGCGAACGCTGCAGGGTCGGCTCCGCCCCAGAACCAGAACACCAGCGGTGCTCCGGCGTCGCGCGCGAACCACGAGACGTCCTCGCTTCCGGTGAACATGCCGGGGTCGATCACGCTCGCCTCGCCGAGCACCCGGCGCAACGCGTTCGTCACGCGCTCCGTGGCCTCGGCGTCGTTGATCGTGGCCGGCAGCGTGTGCAGGGTGCGGATGTCCGGCTCGCGTTCGGCGCCCGACGCCAGCGACTCGGCCCGCACGATGCGTTCGACGCTGGCGAGCACCTTCTCGCGCGACGCGTCGTCGGGGTAGCGGAGGCTGAGCTCGAGCTTCGCCTCCGCCGGGATGATGTTGTTCTTCAGGCCCGCGTGGATCGCGCCGACGGTGACGACGCCGACCCCCTGCGGGTCGATCTCGCGCGAGGCGATGGTCTGCAGACGCATGACGGTCGCCGCCGCCATCACCACGGGGTCGATCGTGGCGTGCGGGCGCGAGCCGTGACCGCCGCGGCCGTGCAGCGTCACGCTCAGCCCGTCGGACGCCGCCATCTGGGTGCCGCTGCGCACGCCGACGACGCCGGCCGGGAGCGGCGTGACGTGCTGTCCCAGCACGACGTCCGGCCGGGGATAGCGGTCGAGGACGCCGGCGTCGAGCATCGCCCTGGCACCCGCGCCGTACTCCTCGGCGGGCTGGATCAGCACGACGACCGTGCCCGACCAGTCCGCACGGCTCGCGACGAGCTGCTCGACGGCGCCGATCATCGCGGTGACGTGCATGTCGTGCCCGCAGGCGTGCATGACGGGCACGGTCGCGCCCTCGGGGTCCACGCCGGTCGCGGTGCTGGCGTAGGCGAGGCCGGTCTGCTCCTCGACGGGCAGCGCGTCCATGTCGGCGCGCAACCAGACGGTGGGTCCCTCTCCGTTCGACAGCAGACCGACGACGCCGGTCACGCCTAGGTTCTCCTCGACCTCGAGTCCGAGGTCGCGGAGGTGCTGGGCCGCGATGCCGGCGGTGCGGGTCTCCTGGAAGGACAGCTCGGGGTGCCGGTGCAGGTCCGTGTAGAGGGCCTCGAGGTCGATCGTCATGCCCTCACCCTAGCCGGGCCTGTCGCTCACGCCTGCCGGTAGGAGGCCAGCTCCGGTCCTGGTTCGAGCACGGCGTTCACGATCGAGCGGATCGCGAACTCGCTCGCGCCGCCCAGCTCGACCACGTCGGGGTGCAGCAGCCACTGCAGCTGCAGACCGTCCATGACCGCCAGGATCGCCGCGGACGCCGCGGCCACGGTCTCGGGCTCCCTGACCCCCTGCTGCGCGCACAGCTCGGCGAACGCCTCGGAGATCTCGCGCCGCAGCGTCGTATACCGCTCCTCGAAGTACTCCCGGCCGGGATGCTCGTCGGTCACGCTCTCGGAGGAGAGCACGGTGTACGCCTGGACGATGCCCGGTCGCTTCTCGTTCGCGAACGCCGTGCGCACGAGGTGCAGGAACAGCTCGGGGCCTCCGGGGATGTGCTTCTCCTCGAGGTCCTCGACGTCCGCCTGATCGCGGTAGGCGAGCACTTCGAGCAGCAGCTTCTGCTTGGAGCCGAAGTGATGCAGGACGCCGGCGTGCGTGATGCCCACCTGCTCGGCGACGTCGGCGAGCGTGCCGTTGGTCGATCCCTTGTTGCCGAAGATCTCGACGGCCGCCTTGAGGATCTGCTCGCGCTTCGCGCGCGTGGCGGGGCGGGTGCGCACGGCATCCTCACTGCTGCTGGCCACGGTGCCTCCGTTGCTGTTCTGTGACTTGCCATGTTACTTACTGATGAGTAACCTCGCATCAACTTACTTTCTCGCCAGTAAGTTTCGGTACCCCCGCCACCGCGTGCAGACGACCGGTGGTTCCGCACAAAGACCGTGCCCTAGGAGAAGCAATGAAGCTCAGAAAGTCCCTGATCGCGGCCGCCGCGGTCGCCGCCCTCGGCACCACGGTGCTCGCCGGATGCTCGTCGGGCGGTGGCGACGACGGCGGTGACGCCGGCGCCGGCAGCGTCGCCCTCACGATCGCCAAGCCCGACGGGGCGATCACGACGGAGTCGCACAATCCCTACCTCGGAGACTCCTCGGCCTCGAAGTACGGCTACGCCAAGGTCATCTTCGAGCCGCTCGCCCTCGTCAACCCGACCGGCGACCTGGGGACCACCCCGTGGCTCGCGGAGTCCGTCGAGTGGAACGAGGACTACACCGAGCTCACCGTCGTCCCGCGTGCGGACGTGACGTGGAGCGACGGCGAGCCGTTCACGGGTGAGGACATCGTGTTCACGTTCGATCAGTTCCTCAACGGCAAGCTCACCGACTCCTCGGGACTGAACTACCAGGGCGCCACGGTCGACGGCGACACGATCACGCTGACCTTCGGCAACTCCAAGTACACCTCCCAGGCCCGGGTGCTGCACACGCCGATCGTGCCGAAGCACATCTGGGAGAACATCGAGGACCCGAACACCGACCCGCTCACCGGCGAGGGGCTCGCGGTCGGCACGGGACCCTACGTGCTCGACAGCTGGACCACCGAGTCCGTCACCCTGACCGCGAACGAGGACTACTGGGGCGGCGAGCTCGCCGTCCCCGAACTGCACTACGTCTCGTACGGCGACAACGCCGCGCTGACGACGGCGCTCGTGTCCGGCGAGGCCGACTGGGCGCAGGCGTTCATCCCGCAGATCGAGGACAGCTATCTCGCGGCGGACGAGGAGAACCACTTCCTGGTGTCTCCGACCGCCGGCGCGGCCACCGTGTTCCTCAACCTGCAGACCGAGCCGTTCGACGACCCGGCGCTGCGCCAGGCGCTGGCGTGGACGATCGACCGTCAGGCGTACGTCGACGTCTCTCGCGAGGGCGCCAGTGAGGCGGTCTGGAACGTCACGGGCCTCGGCGAGCTGCTCTCCGACGAGATCATCGACGAGTACCAGGACGTCGAGTACTCCGTCGACATCGACAAGGCGCGCCAGATCCTCACCGACGCCGGCTACACCTGGGAGGACGAGAAGCTCGTCGACCCCGACGGCGCACCCGTCACCTTCTCGATCTCGGTCCCGGCGGGCTGGAGCGACTGGAACACCGAGCAGGCGCTGATCGCCGAGGAGCTCGACGCCGGCCTGGGCATCGAGGTCAAGGTCGATCAGCCCGACTGGGGCGGCTGGGACGCCGCGCGTCAGGAGGGCACGTTCCAGGCGATCATCCACTGGCTCGAGGACACCGGCAACGCGTACGGCCTGTACACCTCCACGATGGACCCGAAGTGGATCGTCGACGGCAAGGCGCAGTTCAACTTCGGCCGCTTCGAGGACCCCGCCGTCACCGAAGCGCTGAACACCTACGCCAACGCCGCCACGCAGGAGGAGCGCGACGCCGCGAGCGCGGTGCTGCAGAAGGCGTTCGTCGAGAACGTCCCCGCCATCCCGCTCGGTGCGCACCCGCTGCTGGGTCAGTACAACACCCGCAACTACGAGGGCTTCCCGACCGAGGAGGACCAGTACGCGTCGGCTGACCCCACGCAGCCGGGCATCGTCCAGGTGCTGACCAACCTCACCGCCAAGTGACCCCTCCGGCCCGTCGAGCGAGCGGCGCCCGCGCCCTCGCTCGACGGGCCGACGGCGGAAAGGAAACCATGCCAGACCCCCTCCTCACCGTGCGCGACTTCTCCGTCGTGTACGACGTCGAACCCCCCGTCGCCGCGGTCAAGAACGTGACCCTGGAGCTGCAGCGCGGCGAGATCCTCGGTCTCGCCGGGGAATCCGGATGCGGCAAGACGACGCTCGCCTACGGCGTGCAGCGGCTGCTGCGCGCCCCCGCCGTGATCACCGGCGGCTCCGTGGTCTTCCACGACGCCGCCGAGGGCGACATCGACATCAACGCCCTGGACGCCGAGCAGATGCGCCGCTTCCGCTGGGACAAGGTGTCGATGGTGTTCCAGGGCGCGATGAACGCGCTGAACCCCGTCGCGACGATCGGCTCGCAGCTCGAGGACGTCTTCGAGATCCATCGCCCCGACCTCGGCGCCCGTCAGCGCCGGGCCGCCGCGGCCGAGCTGCTCGAGATCGTCAAGGTCGGCGCACAGCGCAGCCGGTCGTTCCCGCACGAGCTGTCCGGCGGGATGCGTCAGCGCGTGATGATCGCGATGGCGCTCGCCCTGCGTCCGCAGCTCATGGTCATGGACGAGCCGACCACCGCGCTGGACGTGCTGGTGCAGCGGGAGATCCTGCGGCAGATCTCGCAGCTGCGGCACGAGTTCGGCTTCTCGGTGATCTTCATCACCCACGACCTGCCCCTGCTGCTGGAGATCAGCGATCGCATCGCGATCATGCGCGACGGCGAGATCGTCGAGCTCGGCACGGCCGAGCGGATCTGGACCGACCCGCAGGACGACTACACGCGGACGCTGCTGGCGTCCTTCCCTCGGCTCACCGGAGAGAAGGGGATGGTGGCGCGATGACTGTGCTCGACTTCTCGCACGTCACGAAGATCTACAACGTCCGCGGCGCCGGGCAGATCAAGGCCCTCGACGACGTCAGCTTCACCCTCCGCTCCGGGCAGACGATCGGCCTCGTGGGCCAGTCCGGCAGCGGCAAGTCCACGATCGCGAAGATCCTCACCCAGCTCGAGACCCCGACGCACGGGGAGGTCCTGCTCGACGGGGCGCCCATCCCGCGCCGCGGCAAGGGGCTGCGCGCGTACCGCCAGCGGCTGCGCATGGTCTTCCAGGACCCGTTCGCCTCGCTGAACCCGTACCACTCGATCGGCTACCACATCGAGCGTCCGCTGCGCCTGGACGGCGTGGTCCCGAAGGCGCAGCAGGATGCCGAGGTGCGCCGGCTGCTCGAACGCGTGCGCCTGATCCCGGATGCCGTCATCGACCGGCGCCCGCACGAGCTGTCCGGCGGGCAGCGTCAGCGCGTGGCGATCGCGCGGGCCCTCGCCTCCCGGCCGTCGCTGCTCGTCGCGGACGAGCCGGTGTCGATGCTGGACGTGTCGATCCGCCTCGGCGTCCTGAACCTGCTCGCCGACCTGCAGCGCGAGGAGGGGCTCGGGGTGCTCTACATCACGCACGACCTCGCGACCGCGCGGCACTTCAGCGACGAGATCATCGTCCTCAATCAGGGGCGGGTCGTCGAGCACGGCCCCGCCGACGACGTCATTCTCCGCCCGCAGGATCCCTACACGCAGGAGCTGCGCGCGGCCTCACCCGACCCCGAGAAGCACTTCGCCTCGGCATCCGGCATCCTGGGAGGCACCCCGTGACCGTCACCGCACCCCGTCTGGACCAGCCGGAGACGGATGCCGTCGCCACCGGCACCACCGCCACCCGGGTCGTCTCGGGATACGCCCGCGTCCCCTGGCGTTTCATCGGCAGCCGTGCCGCGTTCTATCTGTTCACGCTGTGGGCGGCGCTCACGATCAACTTCTTCCTGCCGCGCATGATGAAGGGCGACGCGGTCGACCAGTACCTCGCGCGCAACCGCAACGTGTCCCCGGAGGCCGCGGACGCGCTGCGCTCCCTGCTCGGTCTGGACACCGACAAGACGCTGTTCCAGCAGTACCTGGACTACTGGGGTCTGCTGCTGCGCGGCGATCTCGGCGTCTCGCTGCTGCACGGCCTGCGTCCCGTGACGGAGGTGATCTCCCAGGCGCTGCCCTGGACGATCGGCCTGGTCGGCTTCGCGACCATCATCTCGTTCGCCATCGGCACGATCGGCGGTGCCGTCGTCGGGTGGCGACGCGGCAGCCGCGCGGACGTGCTCATCCCGATCACCACGTTCCTCGGGACGATCCCGTACTTCTGGCTCGGCCTGCTCGCGATCGCCGTGTTCTCGGTGAACCTGGAGTGGTTCCCGATCGGCAAGGCGTACGGGGTGGGAACGACGCCGGAGTGGTCGTTCGAGTTCATCGGGGAGGTGATCCACCACGGGACCCTGCCGGCGGTGACGATCATCATCGCCTCGCTCGGCGGCTGGATGCTCGGGATGCGCAACATGATGCTCACCGTGCTCGACGAGGACTACATCACCGTCGCGCAGGCCAAGGGCATGACGAACCAGCGCGTGCTCTGGAGCTATGCGGCCCGCAACGCCGTGCTCCCGCAGATCCAGAGCTTCGCGCTGTCGATCGGCTTCATCGTCGGCGGCACGATCGTGATGGAGATGGTGTTCAGCTACCCCGGCGTCGGCAAGCTCCTGCTGGACGCCACCAACGCCAAGGACTACGCGCTCATGCAGGGCGTCTTCCTCGTGATCACGCTGTCGGTCCTCGTGGCGAACATCCTCGCCGACGTCGCCTACGCATTCCTCGACCCGCGCACGCGCCAGACGGAGGCCTGAGAATGAACGCTCCCGCTCGCACCACAGACCCCCAGTCCGCTCCGGCGGCGCCGGACACGCTGGCGCTGCGCACGGCCGCGCCCGCGCAGGATCGACCCGAGTCGTTCTGGGCGAAGCTCGGCGACGCCTTCGCGATGTTCCGCAACGGCAAGTCGCTCACGGGACTCGCGATCATCGCGTTCTTCGTCCTGATCGCGGTCTTCGCCGACGTGCTGGCGCCCTATTCGCCCACGCAGGTCGACAACACCCGCCGGTTCGAGCCGCCCTCCGCGGATCACTGGCTCGGCACGACCCACATCGGCGAGGACGTCCTGAGCCAGGTCATCCACGGCACGCGCGGCGTGATCGTCGTCGGCTTCCTCGCCGCGGCGATCGCGACCGTCATCGCGATCACGGTCGGCGTGATCGCAGGCTACATCCGCGGATGGAAGAGCGAGTCGCTGTCAGCGCTGACCAACGTGTTCCTCGTCATCCCCGGGCTCCCGCTCATCATCATCGTGGCGTCCATGTTCGAGGAGCCCCCGCTGTGGGTGATCGCCGCCGTGCTCGGTCTCACCGGATGGGCGTGGGGAGCGCGCGTGCTGCGCGCGCAGACGATGTCGCTGCGCAACCGCGACTTCATCCAGGCCGCCAGGGCCAACGGGGAGCCGCTGCGCCGCATCATCACGATCGAGATGCTGCCGAACCTCATGGCGCTGATCGCCGCGAGCTTCGTCGGCACCGTCACCGCCGCCATCCTCGCGCTCACGACGCTGTCGTACATCGGCGTCATCCCGGTCACCACCTACAACTGGGGCACGATCCTGAACTGGGCGTCGGCGCAGGGCGCGTTCCGGCAGAACCAGTGGTGGTGGTATCTGCCCCCGGGCCTGTGCATCGCGCTGATCGGCGTAGCCCTGGCCCTGATCAACTTCGGGATCGACGAGTACGTCAACCCGCGGCTGCGCTCCGCCGGCGAACGCGCCCGCGCGATGAAGAAGAAGGGGCTGAACGTCAACGACGCCGTCACGGCCGTCCGCCCCAGCGCTCCCGCCGCGGCGGACACGAGCAGCACCACGACCACGAAGAGACCGAAGAACACCGAGAAATGACATCGCAGACGCTCATCGATTCCCTGCCTTACCAGAACCCGTCGCTGTCGGTCCCCGAGCGCGTCGCCGACCTCCTCGGCCGGATGACGTTGGAGGAGAAGGTCGGCCAGATGCTGCAGCTCGACGCCCGCGACGACCTGGACGACCACATCCTGCGGCGCCACGTCGGCTCGATCCTGCACACCTCCCCGGAGCGCATCCTCCGCGCGCGCGAGCTGACGCTGCAGACCCGGCTGGGCATCCCGCTGCTCGTCGGCGAGGACTGCATCCACGGGCACTCGTTCTGGCCCGGTGCCACGATCTATCCGACGCAGCTCGGCATGGCGGCGTCCTGGGACGCGGAGCTCGTGGAGCGGGTGGCCAGGGCCACGGCCGTCGAGGTCGCGGCCACCGGTGTCCACTGGACCTTCTCGCCGGTGCTCTGCATCGCCAGGGACCTGCGCTGGGGACGGGTGAACGAGACCTTCGGCGAGGACCCGTTCCTCATCGGCGAACTCGCCAGCGCCATGGTGCGCGGCTACCAGGGCGAGGGCCTGGCCGATCCGACGGCCATCCTCGCGACGGCCAAGCACTTCGCCGGCTATTCCGAGACCCAGGGCGGACGGGACGCGTCCGAGGCCGACATCTCCCGCCGGAAGCTGCGCAGCTGGTTCCTGCCGCCGTTCGAGCGGGTCGCCAAGGAGGGCTGCCGCACCTTCATGCTGGGGTACCAGACCACGGACGGCGTGCCGATCACCGTGAACGACTGGCTGCTCAGCGACGTGCTGAGGGGGGAGTGGGGGTACACCGGAACCCTCATCACCGACTGGGACAACGTCGGCCGCATGATCTGGGAGCAGCGGATCCAGCCCGACCACACCCACGCGGCGGCCGCCGCGGTGAAGGCGGGCAACGACATGATCATGACGACGCCCGGCTTCTTCGAGGGCGCGCTGGATGCCGTGGACCGCGGGCTCCTGGATCCCGGCGACTTCGACACCGCCGTCGCCCGCATCCTGACCCTGAAGTTCGAGCTCGGGCTCTTCGAGGACGCTCGGATGCCGCGAGAGGGGCTCGAGGCGGTGGTGGGCGGCACCGCGCATGCCGAGCTGAACCTCGAGGTCGCGCGACGCTCGCTCGTGCTGCTCGAGAACGACGGCACGCTGCCCGTGGCGCCGAGCAGGATGACGCGCGTCGCGGTCGTGGGTCCGCTCGCGGACGAGGCCCAGGAGCAGCTCGGCGACTGGGCGGGCGGCTCCGGGCAGGCCGGGTGGCTGGACGGACAGCCGCGCGAGATGATCACGACCGTGCTCGACGGGATGCGCGAGATCGCGCCCTGGACCGTGACCTTCGCCCGCGGTGCGGACATCGGGACGCTCGGCCCGGACTCCCGCGGAGCGACGTTCCCGGACGGACAGCCCCGGCCGCCGATCGTGCATCCCGCCGCGGCCGACGACGCCATGATCGCCGAGGCTGTGGCCGCGGCATCCGACTCCGACCTCACCGTCGCCGTCGTGGGCGACTGCCGTGGGCTGTACGGCGAGGCGCGCTCGACGGCGACGCTGGAGCTGATCGGCGGGCAGATCGCCCTGCTCGATGCGCTCATCGCGACGGGGAAGCCCGTGGTCGTCGTGCTGCTGGCCTCGAAGCCGCTGGTGCTGCCGCCGAGCGCGGCGCGCGCGGCGGCCGTCATCTGGGCCGCCAACCCGGGGATGCAGGGCGGGCGGGCGCTTGCCGAGCTGATCACCGGGGCCATCGAGCCCTCCGGGCGTCTGCCGATCTCGTTCGCGCGGCATGTCGGGCAGCAGCCGACGTACTACAACCAGATCCGCGGACAGCACGGCGACCGCTACGCGGACCTGACGCAGGCGCCGGCGTGGGCGTTCGGCGAAGGGCTGTCCTACACGACGGTGGCGTACGCGGATCTGTCCGCGTCCGTGGTGGGCGACACGGTCGTCGCGGAGGTGACGGTCGCCAACACCGGCCGGCGCCCGACGCGCGAGACCGTGCAGGCGTATGTGAGAGACGAGGTCACGAGCGTCAGCTGGGCGGATCGCGAGCTGAAGGCCTACCGTCAGATCGACCTCGCGCCGGGGGAGTCCGCTCGGGTGCGTCTGGAAGTGCCCATCGCCGCGTGCACGATCGTGGACGCCGCCGGCGACCGCATCGTGGAACCCGGAGAGTTCCGCCTGCTGGTCGGTCCCTCCTCGCGCGAGGAGACGCTGCTCGAAGCCCCCTTCACACTCGGCTGAGGGCGGGCTGCGGGGCGGGCGCGGTCCGCGCCCCGCGGGTCAGATCGCGTCGAGCTGGGCGAGGAACTCGTCGGCCATCTCCAGCTGGCGCGCCAGCCGGTCGCGGCGCTCGACGGCGTCGACGCGGAAGTCCTGCAGCACGGTGCGCGCTTCGGTGTCATCGCCGTCGGCGGCATCGATGACCCGGAGCAGATCGCCCATCTGCTCGAGCGAGTACCCGAGCGGCTTCATGCGCCGGATGACGAGCAGGCGTCGCAGGTCGTCGTCCGTGTAGAGCCGGAACCCGCCGTCCGAGCGTCCGGACGGCGTGAGCAGCCCGATCTCGTCGTAGTGGCGGAGCGTGCGCAACGACATTCCGGTGCGTTCGGCGAGTTCGCCGATGTGCATCGTCTCCGGCATCCGTTTCCTCCCAACCCTCACGTTACGTTAGGGTTGCCGTGCCGCGCGTGTTCGCGGCGGACCCATGCTTTCACACCGTCCCGGGGAGTCCCATGTCCACGACCGTCGTGCCCGACGACCGCGCCCGCTATCGCGACAACCCCTCGGTCCTGTCGGTGCTGAAGAGCCCGCGCCTGCTCACTCGCGAGGCGCTGGCGGGCCTCGTGGTCGGGCTCGCGCTCATCCCCGAGGCGATCTCCTTCTCGATCATCGCCGGCGTCGACCCGAAGGTCGGCCTGTTCTCCTCGTTCATCATGGCCGTCACGATCGCCTTCGTCGGCGGGCGCCCCGCCATGATCAGCGCCGCCACCGGGGCCGTCGCGCTAGTCATCGCCCCGGTCGCCCGCGAGTACGGCATGGACTACTTCATCGCGACGGTCATGCTGGCGGGCGTGTTCCAGATCCTCCTCGCCGTCCTCGGCGTCGCGAAGCTGATGCGCTTCATTCCGCGCAGCGTCATGGTCGGATTCGTCAACGCCCTCGCCATCCTCATCTTCAGCGCTCAGCTGCCGCACCTCGTCGACGTGCCGTGGCTCGTGTATCCGCTCGTCGCCGCCGGCATCCTCATCATGGTCTTCATGCCCCGCCTGACGAAGGTCGTCCCGGCTCCGCTGGTCTCGATCATCCTCGTCACGGCGGTGGTCGTGGTCTTCGCGCTGAACGTGCCGACGGTAGGAGACGAGGGCGAACTGCCTCGGAGCCTTCCCGAGCTGTTCATCCCGAACGTGCCGCTGACCTGGGAGACGTTCACGATCATCGCGCCGTTCGCGCTCGCCATGGCCCTGGTCGGACTCATGGAATCGCTCATGACGGCGAAGCTCGTCGACGAGATCACGGACACGCATTCCCGCAAGACCCGCGAGGCGTGGGGGCAGGGTGTCGCCAACGTCCTGTCCGGTCTGTTCGGCGGCATGGGCGGCTGCGCCATGATCGGCCAGACGATGATCAACGTCAAGGCGTCCGGAGCGCGCACCCGCATCTCGACGTTCCTCGCCGGGGTGTTCCTGCTGATCCTCGTCGTGGCGCTCGGCGACTTCGTGGCGATCATCCCGATGGCCGCGCTCGTCGCCGTCATGGTGATGGTCTCGGTCGGCACGTTCGACTGGCACAGCATCCGCCCGTCGACCCTCCGGCGGATGCCGAAGAGCGAGACGTTCGTCATGCTCGCCACGGTCGTCGTGG
Organism: Microbacterium cucumeris; assembly: GCF_058349845.2. NCBI lineage: Bacteria > Bacillati > Actinomycetota > Actinomycetes > Micrococcales > Microbacteriaceae > Microbacterium > Microbacterium cucumeris. The sequence goes on along the minus strand of NZ_JBYRIZ020000003.1, from coordinate 127,990 downwards.
TCGTCCTCACGCACAACCTGGCGATCGGCGTCGTCGTGGGCGTGTTCGTCGCCTCCGTCCTGTTCGTGCGTCGGGTGGCGCACGTCGTCACGGTCACGCGCACCGCGGGACCGGATGCCGCGCACTACGTCGTGGACGGGGAGCTGTTCTTCGCCTCCAGCAACGACCTCACCACGCAGTTCGAGTACGCCGAGGACCCTGATCGGGTCGTGATCGATCTGTCGCGCTCGCACGTGTGGGACGCCTCGACCGTCGCCGCGCTCGACACCATCGAGACGAAGTACGCTCAGCACGGCAAGTCGGTGGAGTTCGAGGGCATGAACGAGGCCACCGGCCGTTTCCACGGCCGCCTGACCGGCGGCTTCCCGCCCGCCTGACCGGGCTTCCCCGCGGACGTGGCCGTGTATCTCGTCCGCGTGATCGTGTTCCCCGCTGGAGCGAGACCTCTCCCTGTCCACCACTGACCTCTCCTTGTTGTCGAGACCTCTCGTCGTTCACGTGAATGACGAGAGGTCTCGTTACTAACGAGAGGTCTCACCGCGGGTACCGGGGAGCGCGGGGAGGGGCCGGGGCGGGGGAAGGACGGGGGAAGGACGGGAAGGGCGGGAGGGCGGGGGAGCGGGCCTGGTGGAGACGGGGTGCGGTCGGTCAGTCCTCGTCATCGAGGCGGCGGGGACCGGCGCCGGAGGCGCCGAGCGCGTCGTCGGGGTTCAGCAGCCCGCAGGCCTTCATCGACAGGCAGCCGCATCCGATGCATCCGGTCAACTCGCGCTCCAGCCGCTCGATGCCCTCCCTGCGCCGCTCGAGGTCCCGCTTCCAGCGCCGCGACGCACGCTGCCAGTCCGCATGGCTCGGCGTCACGGTCATCGGCACGTCCGCGAACGCCTCCTGGACATCCGACAGCGGGATGCCGAGGCGCTTGGCGACGGTGATGAGCGAGACTCGCCGTAGCATGTGCCGTGCGTACCGCCGCTGGTTGCCCGGGGTGCGGGTGGAGGCGATCAGCCCGAGCTGTTCGTAGAAGTGCAGAGCCGACACAGCGACCCCTGTGCGTCGGCTCATCTCGCCGACCGTCAGCAGCTCGTCCGGGGCGTGACCCGCGCTCTTCTCGACCACCGCGACCTCCTCGATTTGACCTCAAGCATACTTGAGGTTTTACGGTGAGAGGGATCGAGGGAGGACCGGATGACGTATGTGATCGCGTTGCCGTGCGTGGATGTGAAGGATCGGGCGTGCATCGACGAGTGTCCGGTGGACTGCATCTACGAGGGCGAGCGGTCCCTGTACATCCACCCGGACGAGTGCGTGGACTGCGGGGCCTGCGAGCCGGTGTGCCCGGTGGAGGCGATCTACTACGAGGACGACCTGCCCGAGGAATGGGCGGACTACTACAAGGCCAACGTGGAGTTCTTCGACGAGATCGGCTCCCCCGGCGGCGCCGCCAAGGCGGGCGCCTATGACTTCGACCACCCGCTCATCGCCGCCCTCCCGCCGCAGGAGGGACTCGAATGACTCCGTCTCCCCGGATCGCGATCGTCGGAGCCGGCCCTGCGGGGATCTACGCCGCGGACATCCTGCTCGGCCGCGTGCCCGACGCCCGCGTCGATCTGATCGAGAAGCTCCCCGCTCCCTACGGGCTCGTGCGCTACGGCGTGGCCCCCGATCACCCGCGCATCCGCAAGATCACGGACGCCCTGCACGAGGTGCTGGAGCATCCGTCGATCCGGCTGCTCGGCGGCATCGACGTGGGCGCCGACGTCACGGTGGAGGAGCTGCGCGCCGCCTACGACGGGGTGATCCTCGCCACCGGCGCCGACCTCGACGTGTCGCTCGACATCCCCGGGGCGGACCTGCCCGGTTCCTTCGGCGCCGCCGATCTCGTCGCCTGGTACGACGCTCATCCCGACGTCCCGCGGACCTGGCCGCTGGCGGCCGAATCGATTGCCGTGCTCGGCGCCGGCAACGTGGCCCTGGACGTCACGCGCATCCTCGCCAAGCACGCGGCGGACCTCCACCGCACGGACACGCCGGATCACGTGCTCGACGCGCTGGCGAGCAATCCGGTGCGCGACATCCACCTGTTCGCCCGCCGCGGCCCGGCCGACGTCCGTTTCTCGGCCCTGGAGCTGCGCGAGCTCGGTGAGCAGCGCGACGTCGACGTCCTCGTCGATCCGGCCGAGCTCGAGCTCGACGAGCACGCCGAGCTGATGCTGGAGCAGTTCTCGCAGCGCCGCATCATCCTGCGGACCCTGCGCGAATGGGCCGAGCGGCCCCGTGCTGAGCTGAGGGCCTCCCGCCGCATCCACCTGCACTTCCGGCAGAGGCCGGTCCGCATCCTCGGAGAGCAGGACGTGACCGGCCTCGAGATGGAGCGCACCGTGTCCGACCCGCTCGGACGCATGCAGGCGACCGGCGAGCTCGTCCGGCACGAGGTGGGCGCGGTGTACCGGGCGATCGGCTACCGCTCGTCGCCGGTTCCCGGAGCGCCGTTCGACGTCGACCGCGGCATCATCCCGAACAGGGAGGGCCGGGTCGTCGGCCCCGACGGCGCCGCGATCCCGCGCCTGTACGCCACCGGCTGGATCAAGCGCGGCCCGGTCGGACTGATCGGCTCGACGAAATCGGACGCCGCGCAGACGGTGCAGCACCTCGTCGACGACCTCGCCTCCGCGGAGCCGGCCGTGGCGGCATCCGACCCGCTCGCGCCCCTCGAGGGAATCGTGGACTGGGGGGGATGGTTGCGCATCGACGAGGCGGAGCGCCGTGCGGGCGCCGCCCGCGGCCGCGAACGCACCAAGCTCGTGGACCGCGACGACATGATCGCCCACGCCCGAGGCCGCGACATCGCACCCGCCGGTCCGCACGAGAACAGCACGGAGAACGCCCGATGACCACCCTGCAGCACCCCGCGACCGCTCCCGTCCCGACGCCCGTCGGAGAGGGACTGAAGGCGGCTTTCCGCACCCATCCTGCCGGCGTCGCGATCATCACCGCGATGACCGACACCGGGCCGGTGGGCCTCACGGCATCGAGCGTCGCCTCGGTCGCCGTGGACCCCGCAGCCATCATGTTCTCGGTGACGCGGGCGACCGGAACCGCCGGCGCCCTGCTCGCCGCGGACACCTTCGTCGTCCATCTCATCGACGACGAGCACGCCGACCTGGCGCAGAGCTTCGCGACCAGCGGCGCCGAACGGTTCACCCCGGAGCAGGGCTGGGGCGCTCTCGCCACCGGCGAGCCCCACCTGCCGACCGCCCGCGCCGCTCTGCGCAGCCGTGCTCTGCACACCGTGCCGGTGGGATCGTCGACGGTCGTCATCGCCGAGGTGCTCGACGTCATCACCGGTCCTCTCGGACGACCCGTCGTGTACTTCGATCGCCGCTTCCACCCCGTCCCCGCCGCCTGAACCCGTCCGAAACGTCGAAAGGAAGAAAGATGTCCGTCTACACCCTCCCCGAGCTGCCCTACGACTACGCGGCACTCGAGCCGCACATCTCCGCCAAGATCATGGAGCTGCACCACTCCAAGCACCATCAGGCGTACGTGACCGGCGCGAACACGGCGCTCGAGCAGCTCGCCGCCGCGCGCGAGTCCGGTGACCTCGCCGGCATCAACAAGCTCGAGAAGGACCTCGCGTTCAACCTCGGCGGCCACATCAACCACTCCGTGTTCTGGCAGAACATGTCCCCGGACGGCGGCGGCGCCCCGGAGGGTGAGCTGGCCGCCGCGCTCGAGGACGGATTCGGGTCGATCGACGCGTTCCGTGCGCACTTCACCGCCACCGCGCTGGGCGTGCAGGGATCGGGTTGGTCGGTGCTCGCGTGGGACGGCGTCGGACAGCGGTCCGTGATCTTCCAGCTCTTCGACCAGCAGGGCAACGCGCCTCTCGGCGTGACCCCGCTGCTGCAGCTGGACGTCTGGGAGCACGCGTACTACCTCGACTACCGCAACGTGCGCGCCGATTACGTGAAGGCGTTCTGGGAGATCGTGAACTGGGCCGACGTGCAGCAGCGCTTCGAGAAGGCCCGCAGCGCGACGCCAGGACTCATCACGCCGGCCTGAACCGGGACGGATGCCGGCACGCGCGCGTCTCGCAGAAACGCGCGGATCTCGCAGGAATCCACGGGAAGCCTGCGAGATCCGCGTCGATCTGCGAGGCCGGCGCGGCGTCAGCCGCGACGTCAGCCGGCGGGGCGCACCAGGCCCGTCTCATAGGCCAGGATCACCAGCGCCGCTCGGTCGCGGGCGTGCAGCCGGCCGAGGAGCCGGCTGACGTACGTGCGCGTCGTCGCGGGGCTCAGGAACAGGTCGGCCGCGATCTCGTCGTTGGTGCGTCCCCGGCCGACGAGGGTCAGGACGTCGATCTCCCGCTCGGTGAGACCGTCCAGCCGCGAGCGATCCGGCGTCCTGGCCGCGCCGGCCGCCGCGCGCATGACCGTCGCGGTCACCGCGGGGGAGAGCAGGGCGTCTCCGGCGGCGACCGTCCGGATCGCCGAGCGGAGATCCTCGGGGGAGACGTCCTTGAGCAGGTAACCAGCGGCCCCCGCGCGAACGGCCTCGTGCACGTGCTCGTCCTCGTCGAAGGTGGTGAGGATCAGCACGCGCACGCCGTCGAGCGCCGGATCGGACACGATCGCCCTGGTGGCCTCGAGCCCGTCCATCATCGGCATCCTGATGTCCATCAGCACCACGTCCGGGCGGTGCTCGCGCACGCGGGAGAGCCCCGACCGGCCGTCGGGGGCCTCGTCCACGACCCGGATGTCGCCGTCGCGCTCCGCGAGCGGGCGGAGCCCGGCACGCACGAGCTCCTGGTCGTCGACGATCACCACGCGGATCGCTGTCATCGCTGTTCCTCTCCGTCCGCCGGGATCCGTGCGGAGACCAGGAACCCGCCGGGCGCCGGGCGTGCGGTCAGACGACCACCCAGCAGTTCCGCGCGCTCGCGCATCCCGCGGATCCCCGATCCCTCCCCGACCGGCTCGCGCCCGACGGGGCCGTCGTCGCTGATCTCGAGGCTCAGGATGCCGCCGACCACCCGGGCGCGCAACCGCAGCGTGCGGGCGTCGGCGTGGCGGAGGATGTTCGTCACGGACTCCTGGACGATGCGGTAGGCCGCGGCATCCACGGATGGGGCGAGCGCGTCGGAGGGGACCGCCATCTCGGTGACGACGCGCAGTCCGGAATCCCGTGCCACGGTCAGGAGCGGATCCACCGCGGCGAGGCCCAGCACCGGGGCCGGGTCCGGGACCCGATCCGAACGCAGGATCTTCACGGTGCGCCGCAGTTCGCGCAGGGCATCCGACGTCGCCTGACGGACACGCCCGAGGGCCCGACGCGATGCCGCCGCGTCCTCGGCCTCCGTCGCCACGCCGGCGTGCAACGCGGCCACCGACAGCGTGTGGCCGATCGTGTCGTGCAGGTCCCGCGCCATGCGCAGGCGCTCCTCCTGAAGCCGGGCGTCGGCGGCGCGCTGCTGCTCGGCCGCCGTGAGCTCCGCGATGCGCGCCGTGCGCTCCCGCGCCTCGCGGGTCAGCCGCACGGCCGCGCCCAGCGCGATCGCCGCGGCCGCGAGTGCGACCTCCGTGACGAACGTGTAGCCGTTCAGCCCGGCCTCCGGCGCGTCGTCGATCAGGCGGAAGAAGGTCGCGACCGCCAGCAGCACGGCCGCCGCGCCGACGGCCCAGGGCGTGCGGCGCTGCTCAGCGGCGGAGAACAGAGCGCCGGTCGCCGGCAGCACCATCCCCACCGGAGGCAGATCGAGGATGTAGTAGCCGAACACCGCGATGAGGGTCAGCACCAGCACCAGGCGGGGCGCACGCCGGCGCACCAGCAGCAGAGCGCCGAAGAACACCGCGAAGCCGTAGGCGGGGGCCGAGGCGCGGCCCGCCGGATCCGCCGCGATGACGACTGCGAGGACGAGGGCGACAGCGAGCGCGAGTGCGGCGTCGGTCAGCCGGGGGTCGACGTCCGTGCGCATGACCCCAGCGTAGGAGCACGCTCGCCATCCCGCGATCCGCTGTGGGCGATGCCGGAGTCGCCTCGGGGCGACTCCGGTCGTCGGAGAGATCGCGTCGGGGCGGTGCACGGTGACGATCCGGGGCCGATGTGCCCAGCCCGGTCCCCGCCGAGGCTGGAGGCATGACAGAGAACACATCAGACACCTCCCGCCCGGGCCTGCCCTGGCTGCTCATCATCGGGCTCGCGTCGCTCTCGCTGCTGTGGCCGCTGGCCGAGTTGGTCGGCATCCCTCAGGGGGCGCCGCGCGCTCTCACGATCATCGCGGTGATCGCCGCGACCTGGATCGGCGTGGTCGGCTTCGGACGCGTGCCTCGCCCCGTGCTCGTGCTCGCGCTCACCGGCCTGATTCACGGCGTCATCGCCCTCGGTGCCGCCGTCCTCCTCGGCGGGTTCGACCGTCCGATCTGGACGCTGTTCGCCGGGCTCGCCATCGACATGTTCTGGGGCACCGTCGCCGGGCTCGTCGCCCTCGGAATCCAGCAGATCCGCAAGGCGGCGGCATGAGGATCCGCCGTGCGACGGCCGGGCTGGCGGTGGCCGCCGCGTCCCTCGCGGCGCTCGCCGGGTGTGCGGGGTTCTCGACGACCACCGTCGCAGACCAGGAGTTCGTGACCGAGCTGGCGATCCCGCCGCTGGCGCCGTCGAGCGTCGAGGACGGCGTGCGGACCTTCCACCTCACCGCGCAGGAGGCGTCCACATCCTTCGCCGGCGTCGACGAGCCGACCACGACGTGGGGCTTCGACGGGTCGTTCCTCGGGCCGACGCTGCGGGCGCAACGCGGCGAGCGCGTCGCCGTGGAGGTCGACAATCGCCTCCCGGAGCGGACCAGCGTGCACTGGCACGGCATGCATCTTCCGGCCGCCATGGACGGCGGACCGCACCAGATGATCGAGCAGGGCGAGGCCTGGCGCCCGACCTGGACGATCGATCAGCCGGCGGCGACGCTCTGGTACCACCCGCATCCCCATGGGGAGACCGAGAAGCATGTCTACCTCGGCCTCGCGGGCATGTTCCTCCTCGACGACGACGCGAGCCTCGCCGCCGATCTGCCCCGGGAGTACGGCGTCGACGACCTGCCGCTCATCGTGCAGGACAAGGAGTTCGACGACCGCGGTCAGCTGGTGCTGCGGCAGGACGGCGCGGAACCCGGGATGCTCGGGGACACCGTGATGGTCAACGGCACGATCGGCGCCTTTCACGATGTCACCACCGAGCGGGTCCGACTGCGGCTGCTGAACGGGTCGACCGCGCGCACGTACACGTTCGCCTTCGACGATCGGCCCCTGACGATGGTGGCGAGCGACGGCGGGCTGCTCGACGCCCCGATCGAGCGGGACGCCCTGCGGCTCGCACCCGGGGAACGGGCCGAGGTCGTCGTCTCCTTCGAGCCGGGAGAGACCGTGCGCCTGCGGTCGGTCGTGACCGATCTGGGCGGCGTTCTGGTGCCGGCGACCTCGGGCGGCAACGACGAGTTCGACGTCCTCGAGTTCCGTGCCGCCGATGAGCTCACTCCCTCGGAGGAGCCGTCCTGGCCGGCGGCGAGAGACGCCGCGTCGGACGAGCTGCACGAGTCCGCGGCATCCGTCACCCGCTCCTTCACGCTGAACACGCGATCCATCAACGGCGAGGAGATGGACATGTCCCGCATCGACGAGGTGGCCTACGTGGGCGACACCGAGATCTGGGAGGTCCGCAGCACGCAGGCGATCCCGCACAGCTTCCACGTCCACGATGTGCAGTTCCGGGTGCTGTCCGTCGACGGGCGCGAACCCCCCGACGAGCTCGCCGGACGCAAGGACACGATCTACCTGCAGCCGAACACGGTGTACCGTCTGCTGCTGCGGTTCGACGACTACGCCGATCCCGAGATGCCGTACATGTACCACTGCCACATGCTGCTGCACGAGGACGAGGGCATGATGGGGCAGTTCGTCGTGATCGAGCGCGGTCAGGAGGAGCAGGTGCGCGCACGGGATCACGACGAGCACGGCCCGCAGGGCGGCTCCGGCTCACCCGGCGAGCACGCTCACTGACGCGGCGGCCGGGTGCTCAGTCCTCGGCCGCAGCCTGGGCCGCCCGGTACCGACGATTGCGCAGGCCGAGCACGACCGCGGCGAGGAGCGCGGCCACGACGGACGCCGTCAGCACCGCGACCTTGCCGTGGTCGTAGTGCGGGCTTCCCGCACCGAAGCTGAGCTCCACGACGAGCAGCGAGACCGTGAATCCGATGCCGGCGAGCACACCGACCCCGGCGATGTCGATCCATCGCAGCGACGGGTCGAGGTTGATGCGGCGGATCCGCGTGATCAGCCAGGTCGCTGCGGTGATGCCGAGCGGCTTGCCCACCACGAGACCGACGACGACGGCGATCAGCACCGGGTCCGTGAACGCCGATGCGAAGCCGTCCGCTCCGCCGATCGCGACTCCGGCCGAGAAGAACGCGAACACCGGCACGGCGAAACCGGCGGACAGCGGGCGGAAGCGGTGCTCGAAGATCTCGGCGAGACCGGGACCGGCATCGTCCGTCCGGTCCGCCTTCTTGTGCAGGACGGGGATCGTGAACCCGAGCAGGACGCCGGCGATCGTCGCGTGGATCCCGGACGCGTGCATGAGAGCCCAGGCGACGAACCCGATCGGGAGCAGGATCAGCCAGGCCGCTGCGGGCTTGGCATGGAACATGCGGCGCGACAGCTGTGCGACGGTTCCGTACGCGGCGATCGTGAGAAGCGACAGCAGCAGCGGGACGAGGTCGATGGACTCGGTGTAGAACAGGGCGATGATCCCGATGGCGATGAGATCGTCCACCACCGCGAGGGTCAGCAGGAAGATCCGCAGCGCGCTCGGCAGATGCGAGCCGATCAGGGCGAGGACCGCCACGGCGAAGGCGATGTCCGTCGCCGTGGGGATCGCCCAGCCCCGCGCCTCGCTGGAGGTCGCGCCCACGATCGTCACGTACAGCAGCGCGGGAACCGCGACCCCGCCGATGGCGGCCACGACCGGCACGATCGCGGTGCTGGGCGAACGCAGGTCGCCCGCGACGAACTCGCGCTTGAGCTCGAGGCCGACGAGGAAGAAGAAGATCGCGAGCAGCCCGTCGGCCGCCCACGCGCCCAGCGAGAGCTTCAGATGCCACGGCTCGTAGCCGATCTCGACGTCGCGGATCGCGAAATAGGTCTCCGCCCACGGAGAGTTCGCCCAGATGAGCGCTGCGGCGGCGAACGCCACCAGCAGAAGACCACCGACCGTCTCGGTGCGCAGGATCTCGCCGATGCGGCGCGATTCCGCTCGAGAGGCGAAGGGGAAGATGGTGCGGATGCGAGCGGGAGTGCGCGACATGAGCGCCTTTCGGGTCGAGGACGTGGCCGTCGACCAGGCTTCCCGACTCTCCGCTTCCCATTCTAGCGGAGCCCGTCGCGTTCACCGAAGCTGCGCGAAGCGCTCGACCTCCCGGGTCGGGCCGACGACCAGGACGACGTCGCCGTCACCGAGGACGGTGTCGGCCTGGGCGTTGCGCCATTCGCCGCCCGCGCTTCGATACGCGGCGATCGTCACGCCGTGCGTGTGGCGCACGGCCCCCTCGGTGAGGGTGATCCCGTGCAGGATGTGCGGTGCGACGGTCTTGACCACGGCGTACCCCCTGTCGATCTCGAGGTAGTCCGCGGCGGCTCCGCGGACGAGGTGCGCGACGCGACGCCCCATGTCCTTCTCCGGGTAGACGACCTTGTGCACGCCGAGCTGCTCGAGAACGGCACCGTGCCGCTCGTCGACCGCCTTGGCCCAGATCACCGGCACGTCCAGCTGCAGCAGGAGGGAGGCCGTGAGGATCGAGGCGGTGATGTCATTGCCGATCGAGACCACCACGCGGTCGAACTCTCCGATCGCGAGCTGCTCGAGCACCTCCAGTCGCGTGGCGTCTGCGCGGACGACCTGGGTGAGTGCGCCGTTGAGCGATTGCACGACCGCCTCGTCCTCGTCGATTCCCAGCACGTCGGTGCCGGACTCCATCAGTTCGAGCGCGAGCGACGTGCCGAACCGGCCGAGCCCGATCACGGCGACCGAATCGGCCTCGGCGATCCTGCGGGCATCCTGCTGTCCGAAGGAGAGAAATCTGCTCATGGTTTCCTTTCGAGCCCGCGCTCAGCCGATCGCGGGACGTTCCTTGGGGAGTTCGTACGCGGTCGTCCGCTCGCGCAGGGCCAGCGCGGATCCCAGCGTCAGTGGGCCCAGGCGGCCGAGGAACATCAGTGCGACGAGGATCAGCTGCGCGGCCACGGGCAGGTCGGCCGTGATCCCGGTTGACATCCCGACCGTGCCGAAGGCGGAGACGGCCTCGAACAGCACACGGTCCAGGTCGAGGTCGGTCATCGCCAGGATCGCGATGACACCGGCCATCACCGCACCGAGGGCGACGAGGACCACGGTGATCGCCTCGCGGTGGACGGCGCGCGAGAGCCGTTTGCCGAACACGTTCACCGCCGTTCCGCCGCGCAGTTCCGTGAGCATGATGAAGAACAGCACGGCGAACGTGGTGACCTTGATCCCGCCTGCGGTGCCGGCGGGGCCGCCGCCGATGAACATGAGCACGTCGGTGCCGAGCCAGGTCTCGTCGTGCATCTGCGCGATGTCGACGGAGTTGAAGCCGGCCGTGCGCGCCTGCACGGCGTGGAAGAAGCCGGCCAGGATGCGGGACGCGGGGTCGAGCGCGCCGAGAGTGCCGGGGTTGTCCCATTCGATGACGACGACGTATGCCGTGCCGAGGACGAGCAGCGCGGCCGTCGCCGACAGGACGATGCGCGTGTTCATGGTCCAGTGCAGCGGGCGTCGGAACTCCTTGCGCAGCTGCCGGAGCACCGGGAATCCGAGACCCCCGAGGATGATCGCCGCGCAGATCGGCAGACAGATCCACGGGTCGGAGACGAACCCCATCAGGCTGTCGGTGTACAGCGCGAAGCCGGCGTTGTTGAACGAGGACACCGAATGGAAGACGGCATGCCACGCCGCCTTCCCGGGATCGTAGCCATAGGCGGTGAGGAATCGGACGAAGAGCAGGACGGCGACGACGGCCTCGATCGTCAGCGTGGTGAGCAGGATGCCGGTGGCGACGCGTTTCACGTCTCCGCTGCTGCTCGTCTTGGTCTCGGTGCCCGTGATGACGCGTGAGCGCACCGACAGCTTGCGCGCCAGCGCCAGGCCGATCAGTGCAGCGAACAGCATGATGCCGAGTCCGCCGAGCTGGATGAGCAGCAGGATCACGACCTTGCCGAAACCGCTCCAGTGCACGGCCGTGTCCACGACGATGAGCCCGGTCACGCACACGGCGGACGTCGAGGTGAACAGCGCGTCGACGATGCCGGTCCAGGTGTCCTTCGCCGAGGAGATCGGCAGCGTCAGCAGCAGGGTGCCGAGCGCGATGACCGTGCCGAAACCCGTCGCGATCGCCTGTGCCGGAGCCAGGTGGCGCTTCGTCCGACGCGTGTGCGGAAGGGGGACCGTGTGAGCCACAACAGGGCACACTACGCGAGCGGGAAGGCGGAGATCGCGTTCCTAACGGAATCCATGCGGGACGGTCCTGACGGAATCCCCACGGCATCGATACGCGCGCCCGCGGCCGTCAGAGGCTCACACGAGCTCGGCCGCCAGCGCCCGGATGCGCGCGCGGATCTCGTCCCTGATCGGGCGCACGGCCTCGATGCCCTGACCGGCCGGGTCGTCGAGCTCCCAGTCCTCATAGCGCTTGCCGGGGAAGATCGGGCACGCGTCGCCGCATCCCATCGTGATCACGACGTCCGAGTCCCGCACGGCCTCGGTCGTGAGGATCTTGGGGGATTCGGCCGTGATGTCGATGCCGAGCTCCGCCATCGCCTCGATCGCGACCGGGTTGATCTGCTCGGCCGGGATGGACCCGGCCGAGCGCACCTCGACGCGATCGCCCGCGAAGTCGCGCAGGAATCCTGCGGCCATCTGGGAGCGTCCGGCGTTGTGCACGCAGACGAAGAGGACGGACGGCTTGGTGGTCGCTTCGGTCATCGTTTCTCCTGATCGAGGGGATGGTCAGTGGGTGAGGTCGTCGACGAGTGCGCGCACCCGGTTCGCGATGTCATCGCGGATGGCGGCGACGCCGTCGGCGGAGGCGAGCGCGGGGTCCCCGACGGCCCAGTCGTCGTAGCGGACGCCGGGGATGATCGGGCAGACGTCGCCGCATCCCATCGTGATGACGACATCCGCGGCGCGGACGGCATCGTCGGTGAGCGGCTTGGGGAAGCGCTCCGCGGAGCGATCGCCCTCGATCTCCTCGAGGATCGAGCGCACGTGGGGGTGGATGACCTCCGCGGGGTTGGACCCTGCGGAACGCGCGACCACTCTTCCGCCCGCCATCTGGTTCACCAGTGCTGCGGCGAGCTGCGAACGTCCGGCATTGGCGACGCAGACGAACAGCACCTGCGGCACCGACGCTTCGCGGTCGCGGGTGAGATCCGCCAGACGCTGACGAGCGAAGCGCTCGGTCAGCGGCACGAGCGCGGAGTGCACTCGGGCGGTGCGGGCGAGCGACGTGTACGACTCGCGCACGATGGTGAGGACGACGTCCGGGTCCAGGCCGGGGACCTCGGAGGAGAGCTCATCCGCAAGATGCGTGATCCGCTCGTCGAAGTCGGGACCGCCCGAATCGTCGCGGACGTCGCTCCAGGGTGCCACGGTCGCGGGAGCGAACGAGTCCAGAAGCGCGGTGACCGCAGCGCGGCGGTCCGGGTTGATCCGGTACCAGACCCAGGTGCCCCGGCGCTCCGACGTCAGGACGTCGACCTCCTTGAGCACCTTGAGATGATGCGAGACGGTCGGCTGCGATACCTCGGCGAGTTCGGCGAGATCGCACACGCACGACTCACCGCGGGGGTCGGAGGCGATGGCCGACAGCATCCGCAGTCGCAGCGGATCCGACAGAGCCTTCAGCGTGGATGCGACGGAGGCCGCGGCATCCGCGCCGATGGCATGGGTGGCGACGGGACTGCAGGTGTCCTGGACGGTCAGCGCGATGTTCACGACGGCATCCTCTCTGCGGTGTGCGGATCGGTGGGGAACCAGCGCCTCGCCGTCCACAGCGAGACGTAGACGAGCCCGACGAGCACGGGTACCTCGATGAGCGGGCCGACGACGCCCGCCAGCGCCTCACCCGATGTCGCGCCGAATGTTCCGATCGCGACGGCGATCGCGAGCTCGAAGTTATTGCCCGCGGCCGTGAACGCCAGCGTCGTGGAGAGGGCGTAGCCGAGCCCGAGCGCCTTGCCCGTGAGGAGACCTGCTGCCCACATGATCGCGAAGTACGCCAGCAACGGCGCGGCGATGCGGGCGACGTCCCAGGGGTGCTGCGCGATCTGATCGCCCTGCAGCGCGAACAGCAGCACGATGGTGAACAGCAGGCCGTACAGCGCCCACGGTCCGACGCGGGGGAGGAAGGCCTCCTCGTACCATTCGCGGCCCTTGAGGCGCTCGCCGAGGTAGCGCGAGGCGAAACCGGCGACCAGAGGGATGCCGAGGAAGATCAGCACATTGAGGGCGATCTGCCAGACCGAGACCTGCAGTCCCTGGACGTCCAGGCCGAGCCAGCCGGGGAGGACGGTGAGGTAGAACCAGCCCAGCAGCGAGAACGCGACGACCTGGAACACGGAGTTGATCGCGACCAGCACCGCGGCGGCCTCCCTGTCGCCGCACGCGAGGTCGTTCCAGATGACGACCATGGCGATGCAGCGGGCGAGTCCGACGATGATGAGCCCGGTGCGGTACTCCGGGAGATCGGGCAGGAACGTCCATGCGAGCGCGAACATCAGCGCGGGCCCGACGAGCCAGTTCAGCACCAGCGAGGAGACGAGGAGCCTCTTGTCTCCGGTGACGGCGGCGACCCTGTCGTAGCGGACCTTCGCGAGCACCGGATACATCATCACGAGCAGCCCGATGGCGATCGGGATCGAGATCCCGCCGACTTCGAAGGCCGCCAGCAGGCCGGAGAGTCCTGGGACGAAGCGCGCCAGCAGGAGGCCGGCGACCATCGCGAGGCCGATCCAGAGCGGCAGCAAGCGGTCGAGCGTGGGCAGTCGTCTGACGGCGGGTGCGGTGACGGTCACGGGCGCCTCCTGTATTGATCCGCGTCTATATTGACAGGGATCAATACAGGAGGCAAGCGCGGCGCGTCAGCTGCGGCGTGATCTCGCGGGCAGATCGATCGGCCCGGTCACCGACAGCTCGTCCTCCCAGCACTGGATGCCGGTGACCTCCGGCATCCTCGCCCTCGTGAACACGGGATCCAGGCCTTCGCGGCGCTGTTGCGAATAGTCCTTCAGCAGCTTGAACGCGACGCCCGACAGGAGCGCGATGGCGATGAGATTGATCAGCGCCATGATCCCCATGATCCCGTCCGCCGTGTTCCAGATGAGGTCGGCCGAGGCGATCGATCCGAGGAAGACCACCGCGACGACGACGACGCGGAACGTGGTCAAGACGACCGGTTTGGTGTTCAGGAACTCGATGTTCGCCTCGCCGTAGTAGTAGTTGCCGAGGATCGAGCTGAACGCCAGCAGGAACACGATCACGCTCAGCAGGACGTTGGCCCAGGGGCCGAGCGCGCTCACGAGAGCGTTCTGGGTGAGCACGATGCCCCGCTCGGCGTTCATGAGGTCCGGGGTCGAGACGAGCACGATGAAGGCGGTGATGGAGCACACGAGGAACGTGTCGAAGTAGACCCCGAGCGTCTGGACCAGCCCCTGCTTGACCGGGTGCGTGACGGCGGCGGTCGCGCCCGCGTTCGGCGCGGAGCCCAGTCCCGCCTCGTTCGAGAACATGCCGCGCTTCGCGCCCACCATGATGATGGCGCCGATCGTTCCGCCGGCTACCTCCTGCGTGCCCCAGGCCTGGGTGTAGATGGACGCGAACACCTCGGGCAGCCGGTCGATGTGGATGCCGACGATCACCAGGCCCAGGATCAGGTACAGCAGAGCCATCAGGGGGACCACCGCCTGGGACACCGAGGCGATCCGGCGGACCCCGCCGAAGACCACGAGGGACGTGAGGACGGCGAGAACCGCGCCCACCACCCACGGGATCCAGCCGACCTCGCCGCCGAAGCTGCCGGAGAGCGTGGCGCTGATCGTGTTCGCCTGGAGCGAGTTGAACGACAGAGGGAAGCACAGGATCAGCACGACCGCGAACAGGATCCCCATCCAGCGGGCCTTCAGACCGTGCTGCATGTAATACGCCGGTCCGCCGCGGAAGCCGTCCTTGTCGCGGACCTTGTAGGTCTGTCCGAGGGTCGACTCGATGAAGCTGGAGGCACCGCCGATGAACGCCATCGTCCACATCCAGAACACCGCACCGGGACCGCCGATCGCGATCGCGGTGCCGACGCCGGCGATGTTTCCGACACCGACGCGCGAGGCCGCCGATATCGTGAACGCCTGGAACGCCGAGACGGACTGGGGTTCGCCGGATGCGTCCCGTGGGGTGCGGTTGGTGAGCGTTCGGAACATCTCGGGGATCAGCCGGAACTGCACCACGCCGGAACGCAGCGTGAAGTACACCCCGAGCACGGCGAGCACGGGGAAGACGATCCAGGTCCACAGGGTGTCGCCGGCGGAGAGCACGAAGTCGTTGAGCGCGTCCATCGGCCCAGTATGTCGGTCCGCGGCATCCGACGGCCAGAGGCCGCGCGAGATCGCACCGGCGCCCGCGTTCAGATCCGGGAGGTCGTGCCCCGGACGATGAGCTCGTACGGCAGCGCGCCGTGGGAGGCGGCGGGCTCGGCATCCTCGAGCCGTGCCAGCACCGTGTCGGCGGCGCGCTCGCCCTGGCCGATGGGGAACTGGTCCACGGTCGTCAGGCGGAAGAACTCGCCGAGCTCGTGCCCGTCGATGCCCACGATCGAAAGGTCCTCCGGGACACGGAAGCCGAGGTCGCGCGCGGCGAGGATCGCCCCGATCGCCATCTCATCGGATGCCGCGAACACCGCGGTCGGGCGCGGGCCCGGGCGGCCGAGCAGCTGCTTGGCCGCCCGATAGCCGCCCTCGACCGTGAAGTCGGCGGGCTCCAGGAAGGCGGGGTTGAGCGGGATGCCCGCATCCGCCAGCGCCTTCTCGAATCCCTGCCGGCGCTGGGTCGGGATGTGGAAGTCGAGGTCGAACTCCGGGTTCGCTCCGATGTGCGCGATGTCGCGGTGTCCGAG
The DNA here is from genome assembly GCF_058349845.2 of Microbacterium cucumeris. Classification (NCBI taxonomy): domain Bacteria; kingdom Bacillati; phylum Actinomycetota; class Actinomycetes; order Micrococcales; family Microbacteriaceae; genus Microbacterium; species Microbacterium cucumeris. The sequence goes on along the minus strand of NZ_JBYRIZ020000003.1, from coordinate 111,765 downwards.
GCTCAGCAGATGCTCGGTGGCGAGCTGGGCGACGGCGACATCGTCGACCGTGAGGGTGTCCAGCCGCGGGTTCGGGCCGCCGATCGCGATCACGGGCAGGCCCAGGCTCAGCAGTTGGCTGGTCTCGTCCTCATCGAGTTCGATGGAGACCGCGATGATGGCGTCGACGCGCTGACGTCGCAGAGCGGTGGTGAACACCTCGCGGCGCACGTCGCGGTCGGCCGTGATGTTGTACAGCGTGATGTCGTAGCCCTGGCGCATGAGGGCGCTGGAGACGCCGGACAACACGGTGCTGAAGAACCACCGGTCCAGGAACGGCACGACCACGCCCACGTTGCGCGTGCGCCCGGAGGCGAGCGAGGACGCACGGGAGGAGACGACGTAGCCCAGCGCGTTCGCGGCGGTCAGCACGCGCTCCCGGGACGCGGCCGAGACATGCCCCCGTCCGCTGAGCGCACGCGAGACCGTGGCGGTGGAGACCCCCGCCAGCTTCGCGACCTCGTCGATGCTCGTCATCGTGGTTCTTTCATTCGGGATCGCGAGACTTGGTTTGCGGGGTGAGGCTTGGCCAGGGTGGGTCGGTCTCACTCCGCAAACCAAGTCTCGCGGGGAGGGAGCTCAGGACAGGGTGTACCAGACGGCGGTGTCGACGGGCAGTGCCGCGCCCTCGAACGGCCGGCTCTGCACGACGAAGGTCGCGCCGGCCGGCAGCTCGATCGACTCCGTGCCGAGGTTCACCGCGACATGCAGGTCCCCGCGACGGAAGGCCACGGCATCCGGGTCCAGGTCCTCCCAGACCAGCGTCCCGGAGCCGAGCTCGTGCTCGCGACGCAGACGCAGCAACTGCTTGTACAGGGAGAGCGTCGAGGTCGGGTCGTTCTCCTCCGCGGCCCGCGCGTACGCGCCCCATTCCGCCGGCTGCGGCAGCCACGAGGCGCCGGTGTCATTGAAGCCGAACGCGGGGGCGTCGACCTCCCAGGGCAGCGGGACGCGGCATCCGTCCCGGCCGTAGCGCTTGCCCTCGGTGCGGAACCAGGTGGGGTCCTGACGGAACTCGTCCGGGATCTCCATCGCCTCGGGGAGGCCGAGCTCCTCGCCCTGGTACAGGTACGACGAGCCGGGGAGCGCCAGCATGACCGTGGTGGCCGCGCGTCCGCGGGCGAGGCCGACGGCCGTGTCCGGCTTGTTCGGCGTGAGCGGGCCGATGCCCTCGCCCTGCGGGTTGTCGTCGGTGAACGCCAGACGCGTCGCGTGGCGGACGACGTCGTGGTTCGAGAGCACCCAGGTGCTGGGGGCGCCGACCTTGCCGAACTCCTCGAGCGATTCGCGGATGACGGCGCCGAGCTCCTTCGCGTCCCACGGGGTCATGAGGTACGGGAAGTTGAACGTCTGGTGCATCTCGTCCGGACGTACCCAGAGCGCGGTCTTCTTCAGCGTCGGCAGCCACGCCTCACCGCACAGCGCGCGGTCGCCGTCGTACTCGGCGAGCACCTGATGCCAGTCGCGGTAGATGTCGTGCACCTCGTCCTGGCCCCAGTACGGGACGTTCTCCTCGCCGCCGCCCATCGAGTCGGCGTCGGGGACGGGGGCGTAGTCCGGCAGGCCCGCCTGCTTGGCCATGCCGTGCGCGACGTCGACGCGGAAGCCGTCCACGCCCCGGTCGAGCCAGAAGCGCAGGATCGAGCGGAACTCCTCTTTGACCTCCTCGTTGGTCCAGTCGAAGTCGGGCTGGGTGGGGTCGAAGATGTGCAGATACCACTGGCCCGGCGTGCCGTCGGCCTCGGTGACGCGTTCCCACATGCCGCCGCCGAACACGCTCTCCCAGTTGTTCGGGGGCAGTTCGCCGTTCTCGCCGCGGCCGTCGCGGAACACGTACCGTGCGCGCTCCCGGCTGCCGGGGCCGGCCTTCAGCGCGGCCTGGAACCAGGCGTGCTGATCGGAGGAGTGGTTCGGGACGAGGTCGACGATGACCCGGATGCCGCGGGCGTGCGCCTCGGCGAGCATCGTGTCGAAGTCGGCGAGCGTGCCGAAGATCGGGTCGACGTCGCGGTAGTCGGCGACGTCGTAGCCGGCATCCTTCTGCGGGCTGGTCATGAAGGGGCTCAGCCAGATCGCGTCGATGCCGAGCTCCTGGAGGGAATCGAGGCGGCTCGTGATGCCGGGGAGGTCGCCGATGCCGTCGCCCGACGCGTCCGCGAAGGATCGCGGGTAGATCTGATAGATGACGGCGCTGCGCCACCACTCGGAACCGGGGGCGGCGGACTGTTCGAGCTGAGTCATGCGATGAGCCTACTGCAAGCGCTTACAGTTCCGCGAGCGCCGCGGTCGGACCGGCGCGGACGGTGCGTCAGGCGTTGAGGACGACGTTGATCGGAGGCTCGCCGGCGAGCAGCCGCTCGATCTGCGTGCGGACGACGCGCGCGATGCGCGGATGCATGGCGTCGGAGGACCCGCCGACATGCGGTGCGATCAGGACGCCGGGGGCGGTCCAGAGCGGATGCCCGGCGGGCAGCGGCTCCGGATCGACGACGTCGAGCGCCGCCCGGATCCGGCCGCGGGTCGCGTGGTCCACGAGCGCGTCCGTGTCGATGAGGACGCCGCGTCCGACGTTCACGACCAAGGCGCCGTCGGGCAGGGCCGACAGAGCCGCGTCGTCGATGAGGTGACGCGTGTCGGAGGTGTCCGGCAGGCCGAGGATGACGATCTCGGCATCCGGAAGCAGTGCCGGCAGCTCGTCGATCGCGTGCACCTCCACGGTGCCCAGCCGATCGTGCTCGACGGTGCGCGCCGTCCGGGCCACCACGGTCAGCCGGGCCTCGAAGCCGGCCAGCCGCTCGGCGATGGCCTGGCCGACGCCGCCGAAGCCCAGCAGCAGCACACGGCGATCGGCGAGACCGGGGGACCACAGTCGCTCCCAGGCGCCGCGATCCTGCGAGCGCACGAATTCCGGGATGTGCCGCTGCGCGGCGAGGGTCAGTGCGAGCGCCTGCTCGCCCGTCGCGGTCTCGTGCACCGTGGCGGCGTTCGCGAAGCGCTGGCCTTCGGGCAGGATGTCGATGATGCTCTCGTAACCGATCATCTGCCCCTGCACGAGCCCGACCTCGACGCCCTCGAGCGCGCCGAGCGCCTCGCCGGCATTCATGTACGGCGGGACGACGATGTCGAGACGCTCTCGGGGCGCGGGGGACTGCATGTCCCAGATCAGCACCTCCACACCGTCGGGGACGGGGGCGATGTCGGCGGCGAGGCGATCGGTGGGGACGGTGACGACGAGGCTCACCCCTCGAGCCTATCCTCGCGTGCGCGCCGGGCGCGGAGTAGCGTTCGGATTGTCTCCCGACGAGAGGACGTCCGATGATTCCCGAGATCAACTACTGGGCCGTGCTGCTGGCGACGGTGTCGAGCATGGTCGTCGGCGCCGTCTGGTACGCGCCGGGCGTCTTCGGCCGGCGCTGGGCGAAGCTCGCGCACGTGGATCTGGACAATCCCTCACGGGGTCCGCTGTGGCCGATGGTGGCGACCGTACTGGTGAGCTTCGGCACGGCGTGGGTGCTCGCCGGAGCCTCGGCGATCGCCTGGCACTTCTACGAGGGGTCGTTCTTCGCTGCCACCTTCGTCACCGCGATCCTGCTCTGGGGCGGATTCACGGGTGCGCGATTCATCACGCACGATGCGTTCGAGGGGAGACCGACTCAGCTCACGACGCTGAACATCGCGCACGAGCTCGTCACCGTCGCCGTCATGGCGCTCATCATCGGGGTGTGGCCGCCGCCGCTCGGCTGACGTTCCTTTCGCTCGCGCCCATCTCGCTCGTTGAGCGAGCGAAGCGAGCCGAAACGCGGCTACTGCTGATCGGCTTCCACCGCGTTTCGTCTCGGTCGGCTCCGCCGTCCTCGCTCAACGAACGGTCGGGGTTCCCTATGCGGCGACGCGGGCGACCGCGGCGATCGCGCTCGTGAAGAAGTCCAGACCGTCCACGCCGCTGCGCATGGCGGCGACGGTGTCGGGGCCGAAGCCCGGCTCGGTGGCGTGCTCGGGGTGCGGCATGAGGCCCACCACGTTGCCCGCCTCGTTCGTCACGCCCGCGATGTCGCGCAGCGACCCGTTGGGGTTGACGCCGGCATAGCGGAACGCGACGAGGCCTTCGCCCTCCAGACGGTCGAGCGTCTCCTCCGAGGCGATGTAGCCGCCGTCGCCGTTCTTCAGCGGGATGACGATCTCCTGGCCGGTGCGGAACGCGTTGGTCCAGGCGGTGTCGGCGTTCTCCACCGTCAACTTCTGGTCGCGGCGCACGAAATGCTGGTGGTCGTTGCGGATCAACCCGCCCGGCAGCAGGTGCGACTCGACGAGCATCTGGAATCCGTTGCAGATCCCGAGTACGGGAAGCCCCTTCGCCGCGGCATCCCTGACCTCCGTCATGATCGGCGAGAGCGCGGCGATCGCGCCGGCACGCAGGTAGTCGCCGTAGCTGAACCCGCCGGGAAGGACGAGCGCGTCCACGCCTTCGAGGTCGTGGGAGCCGTGCCATAGGGCGACCGGCTCGGCGCCGGCGAGGCGGACAGCGCGCTGCGCGTCGCGGTCATCCAGCGAACCGGGGAACGTCACCACCCCGATCCGGATGCTCATTCGACGACCTCGATGCCGACGACGTCCTCGATCACGGAGTTCGAGAGGACCTCGTCCGCCACGCGCTTCGCCTCGGCGAGCAGCTCGTCGGTGACCTCGCCCTCGACCGTGAGCTCGAAGCGCTTGCCGATGCGGACGTCGCTGAAGCCCTCGACGCCGATGCGCGCGAACGCCCCGGAGACGGCCTTTCCCTGCGGGTCGAGCAGTTCGGACTTGGGCATGACGTCGACGACGATGGTGGGCATTCGGGCTCCAAAAGTCGCGGGAAGGCGGGCAGGCCCAGTCTACTGGCCCCGCGATGCCGCGACGCGCGAGGGTCAGGAGTGGAAGACGGTGTGCAGGTCGCCGATCAGCTCGCGGCCGCCCAGGCCGTCGATCTCGAACAGCACCGAGATGCCGGCGACGTGGCTGCCGAGCCGCTCCACGAGCTGGCGTCCGGCGGCGAGCGTGCCGCCCGTGGCGAGCACGTCGTCGATGAGCAGCACGCGGGACCCGGTCGGCAGGTCGTCGTGCATCTCGATCGTCGCGGTCCCGTACTCGAGGGCGTAGTCGACGGATGCCGCGGGGCGGGGCAGCTTGCCCGCCTTGCGGATCGGGATCAGTCCGGTGCCGGCGGCGATCGCCGCGGCGCCGGCGAGGATGAACCCGCGCGCCTCGATTCCGGCGACGACGTCGAACTGCCCGGCGAAGGGCTCGAGGATCGCCTCGGTCGTGACGCGCAAGGCCTCGGCATCCGCCAGCAGCGGCGTGATGTCGCGGAAGACGACGCCGGGTTCCGGGTAGTCCGGGATGCTGCGGATCAGGGATTCGGCGCGGACGAGTGCGGGCGACAGCGGGGTGGAGGGCACCGGCCAAGGGTACTCCGTTGCGCTGAGCCATCCGGAAGGACGACAGGCTTGACATGCGTGGGAGCGCTCCCATAGAGTGACTGCTCAGTTCGTGGGAGCGCTCCCACGACAGCCCGAAGCACGACCGCATCACACACGCACGACCCACTGCAACAGATTCCGCACAAAGGAGTGACCCGTGAACACACGCGCACGACGCCGGATGCTGGTGACGGCATCCCTGGCCTCCGTCTCGGCTCTCGCCCTCGCCGGCTGCACCGGCTCCGGCGACGCCGCCGAGGGGAGCTCGGACGAGGAGATCACGCTGACGATCACCACGTTCGGGACGTTCGGCTACGAGGACCTGTACGACGAGTACGAGGACCTGCACCCGAACATCACGATCGAGGCGAACAACATCGACACCGGTGGCAACGCCCGCACGGACGCGTTCACCAAGATCGCTGCCGGCTCCGGCCTCAGCGACATCGTCGCGATCGAGGAGGGTTGGCTCGGCGCGATCATGGAGGTCTCGGACACGTTCGTCGACCTGCGCGACCACGGCATCGAGGACCGCAAGGACGACTGGCTGGACTGGAAGTACGCCCAGGCGACGGATGCCGAGGGCCGTGTGATCGGCTACGGCACCGACGTCGGGCCCACCGGCATCTGCTACAACGGCCCCGCGTTCGAGGCCGCCGGTCTCCCGAGCGACCGCGAGTCCGTCGCCGAACTGCTGAACGGCGACTGGGAGAACTACTTCGCCGTCGGCCAGGAGTACACCGACAAGACCGGCAAGGCCTGGTACGACCACTCCGGTTTCGTCTGGAACTCCATGGTCAACCAGCTCGACGAGGGCTATTACACCGCGGACGGCGAGCTGAACGTCGAGGGCAACGACCTGCTCAAGGAGCGGTTCGAGCTGCTGGGCGCGGCGACCGAGGGCGGCCAGTCCGCCGCGCAGACGGCCTGGGACTGGAACGGCGGCAAGTCGTTCGTCGACGGCACCTTCGCGACGTTCGTCTGCCCCGGCTGGATGCTGGGCACGATCGCCGGTCAGCTCGAAGCCGGCGGCGGAGACGCCTCCACCGGCTGGGACTTCGCCGACGTCTTCCCCGGCGGTGCGGCCAACTGGGGCGGCGCCTGGCTGTCGATCCCGGAGACGTCGGAGCACAAGGAGGAGGCCGCGGCCCTCGCCGACTGGCTGACCCAGCCCGAGCAGCAGGTGAAGCAGTCCGCCGCCGCGGGCAACTTCCCCTCGACCGTCGAGGCGCAGGAGACCCTCGCCGCCGAGGCCACCCCGAACGAGCTGTTCAACGACGCCCCCACCGGGGCGATCCTCGCCGAGCGCGCGAAGGGCGTCGTCGCCCAGTTCAAGGGACCGGATGACTCGGTCATCCAGGAGAACGTGTTCGGCCCGGCGCTGAGCTCGCTCGACCGCGGTGAGACCGACACCCAGGGCGCGTGGGATCAGGCCCTGTCCCTGCTGAACGAACTGGTCGGCTGACCCTCAGTCGTTCCTTCCGGTCGCAGTCCCTGCCGCCTCGGCGCCGCCAGAGCCGCAGGGACTGCGACCGGAGACGCCCACCTTCGACGGGATAGAAATGACTCTCACCGCTCCGCCCGAGGAGCGCGTCGCCCCGGCATCCGCTCGCACGGACTCGGGGACGAAACGCCCCTGGCGCCACCGCCTCTCGCGGTTCGACCAGAACGCGTCGCCGTATCTCTACGTGTCGCCGTTCTTCCTGCTGTTCGGCCTGATCGGGCTGTTCCCGCTCGTCTACACGGTGTACGTCGCCGTGCACGAGTGGGACCTGCTCAAGGGCGAGGGGCCGTTCGTCGGGTTCGGAAACTTCGCCGAGATCCTCGGCGATCCGATGTTCTGGAACTCGATCGTCAACACGCTGAGCATCTTCCTGCTGTCGGCGATCCCGCAACTGTGCGTGGCTCTCGTCATCGCGTACCTCCTCGATCGCGGTCTGCGCGCGCCGACGTTCTGGCGGATGAGCGTGCTCATCCCGTTCGTCGTCACCCCCGTCGCGGTCGCCATCATCTTCTCCAGCGTGTTCAACGAGGCCGATGGCCTCGCCAACAACCTGCTGAACCTCATCGGGATCGCCGACCAGGAGTGGAAGCACAACACGTTCCTGTCGCACATCGCGATCGCGATCATGGTCAACTTCCGCTGGACCGGGTACAACGCCCTGATCCTGCTCGCCGCGATGCAGGCCGTGCCGCGGGACCTGTACGAGTCCGCCGCCCTGGACGGCGCGGGAGCCGCCCGTCGGTTCTTCTCGATCACGATCCCGACGATCCGGCCGACCCTCATCTTCGTCATCATCACCGCGACGATCGGCGGCCTCCAGATCTTCGCGGAGCCGCGCCTGTTCGACGTCTCCACCGCCGGCGGCATCGGCGGAAGCGACCGGCAGTTCCAGACCACCGTGCTGTTCCTGTGGGAGATGGCGTTCTTCCGCCGCGACCTCGGCGAGGCGTCCGCGATCGCCATCCTGCTGTTCCTGCTGATCGTCGGGATCGGCGTGATCAACTTCCTCATCTCCCGAGGGATCGCCTCGGGCGACGCCCCGAAGCGCAATCGCGCCGCCCGTCGCGCAGCGGCCCAGGCGCCCACGAAGGAGGACGCCCGATGACCGCCACCCAGGCCATGAGCGTTCCCGAGCGCATCCGCCGCCGGCGCGGAACGAGCTCGGGCATCGCAGGCATCGGCAGCCGGCCCGGCTTCCTCACGTACGGCCTCCTCGCCGCCTTCATCATCGGCAGCGTCTACCCGCTGTGGTGGTCGGTCGTGGTCGCCTCGGGAGACAACTCGACCCGCGGCGAGACTCTGCCCCTGATCCCGGGCGGCAACTTCTTCACCAACGCCGCGAAGGTGTTCGACGCCATCCCGTTCTGGCTGGCGCTGGGCAACTCCGTGATCATCTCGACGATCATCACCGTCTCGGTCGTGACGTTCTCGACGCTCGCCGGCTACGCGTTCGCGAAGCTGCGGTTCCGGGGCCGCGACGGGCTGATGGTGTTCGTCATCGCGACCATGGCGATCCCCACGCAGCTCGGCATCATCCCGTTGTTCATGCTCATGCGCGAGCTCGGCTGGACCGGGTCGATCGGCGCCGTCATCGTGCCCACACTCGTCACGGCGTTCGGCGTGTTCTTCATGCGGCAGTATCTCGTCGACGTAATCCCGGACGAACTGATCGAGGCCGCACGCATGGACGGCGCCAACCAGTTCCGCACGTTCCTCACGGTGGGTCTGCCGGCCGCGCGGCCGGCCATGGCGATCCTCGGGCTGTTCACCTTCATGACGGCCTGGACCGACTACCTCTGGCCGCTCATCGTGCTCTCGCCCCAGAATCCGACCCTGCAGACGGCGCTGAGCCAGCTGCAGTCCGGGTACTACATCGACTACTCGATCGTGCTCGCCGGCGCGGTGCTCGCGACGCTGCCCCTGCTCATCCTCTTCGTGGTGGCGGGCAAGCAGCTGGTCAGTGGCATCATGGCGGGCGCGGTGAAAGGATGACCGCTATGACGACACGGCCGTTCCCGGACGACTTCCTCTTCGGCGCAGCCACCGCCGCGTACCAGATCGAGGGCGCCGCGTTCGAGGACGGGCGCACCGCGTCGATCTGGGACGCGTTCGCCCGGGTGCCCGGGGCCGTGATCGGCGGAGACGACGGGGACGTGGCGTGCGACCACTACCACCGCTACGCCGAGGACGTCGCGCTCATGAAGCGGATCGGCCTGCAGACGTACCGGTTCTCCACGTCGTGGTCGCGCGTGCGTCCGGACGGCGGCGCGGTCAACCCGAAGGGGGTCGACTTCTACGAGCGCCTGGTGGACGAGCTGCTCGGCGCCGGCATCCTGCCCTGGCTCACGCTCTACCACTGGGACATGCCGCAGGCGCTGCAGGATGCCGGGGGCTGGACGAGCCGCGACACGGTCGAGCGCTTCCTCGAGTACGCGGGCACGATGCATGACGCGCTCGGCGACCGCGTGAAGGTGTGGACGACGTTGAACGAGCCGTGGTGCTCGTCGTTCCTGTCGTACACCGGCGGCGAGCACGCCCCCGGGCACACCAGCATCGCCGAGGGGCTGCTCGCCTCGCATCACCTCCTGCTCGCGCACGGCGCGACGGTGCGCGAACTGCGCGGGCGCGACGCCTCCTTGAACCTCGGGATCACCCTCAACCACACCGTCGCCGACGCGGTGGATCCGGCGGACCCGGCCGACGTCGATGCCGCCCGCCGGGTCGACGGCCAGTTCAACCGGTGGTTCCTCGATCCGATCTACCGCGCGTCGTATCCGGCGGACATCGTCGAGGACATCCGCGCCGTGGATGCCGAGGCGATCGAGCGCTTCGAGGCGGCGATCCTGGACGGCGACCTCGAGACGATCTCGGAGCGCATCGACACGCAGGGCGTGAACTACTACCACGGCGACTACGTGTCCGGAACCGCTCCGGAGGTCCCTCCGGTCTCGGGCGGACCCGCCACGCAGCGCCCGGGGCGCAGCCCCTATCCGTCGGATGCCGGCATCCACTCGGTCGAGCGCGGGCTGCCGCGCACGGCGCAGAACTGGGAGGTGCAGCCGGAGGGGCTGACCCGGCTGCTGCAGCGCGTGTGGACGGAGTACGCCGAGCCCGCCGGCGTCGTGCTGTACATGACCGAGAACGGTGCCGCCTACGACGACGTCGCCGTCATCGAGAGCGGCGAGACGCGCGTCCACGATGCCGAGCGCACGGAGTTCCTGCGCCTGCACCTGGGCGCGGTGCTGGATGCCGCGGACGCCGGCGTCGACGTGCGCGGCTACTTCTACTGGTCGCTGTTCGACAACTACGAGTGGGCGTGGGGCTACGACAAGCGGTTCGGCATCGTCCGCGTCGACTACGACACGCAGGAGCGGAGCCTGAAGGACTCGGGGCGGGAGTACGCCCGCATCATCGCCGCACGATCGCTCTGAGCCGCCCGGAGGTTCGTGCGCCCCGCGACGGCGTCGACCGGTGAGAATAGGGCGATGGGAATGAGCGGGCGATGACGGCGTCACGGGCGACGATCGAAGAGGTGGCGGCGGCGGCCGGGGTGTCGCGCTCGACGGTGTCGCGGGTCGTGAACGGCTCGACGGCGGTGAGCCCCGAGGCGCTCGAGGCCGTCCGGCGCGCCATCGACGAGCTGAACTACGTGCCCAATCGTGCCGCGAGGTCGCTGGCCTCGCGGCAGACGCACGCCATCGCGCTCATCGTGCCCGAGGACACCACCCGCTTCTTCGGAGACCCGTTCTTCGCCGCGATCGTGGCAGGGATCACGGGAGCCCTCGGGGGATCCGACTACCTGCTCAACCTCCTCATCGCGAGCGACGACCCGGGCGACAAGATGACCAGCTTCGTGCGCAACGGAGGCGTGGACGGGGCGCTGATCGTGTCGCACCACACCAGTGACGCGTACATCGATCGCATCGCCGACGCCGTTCCCGTCGTGTTCGGCGGCCGTCCGATCCATCGTCGCGATTCCGATTACGTCGTCGACGTCGACAACGTGGCCAGCGCTCGGCTCGCGACGCAGCACCTCATCGACATCGGGCGCAGCCGGATCGCGACGATAACGGGCCCGCTGACCATGCTCGCCGCGGGGGACCGCGTGCAGGGCTACCGCGATGCGCTGGCGGATGCCGGCCTCGCGCCGTTCGCCGAGGAGGAGGGCGACTACAGCGAATCGAGCGGGGCTGAGGCCGCGCGGCGCATCCTCGCGGCGGGGACGCCCGATGCGCTCTTCGCGGCGAGCGACCTGATGGCCCGAGGAGCGATGGCCGCGCTGCGCCGCGCGGGACTGCGGGTGCCGGACGACGTCGCCGTGGTCGGGTTCGACGACTCCTCGGTGGCGCTGACGACGGATCCGCCGCTGACGACGATCCGTCAGCCGATGTACAAGCAGGGGGAGTCGATGGCCGCGGTGCTGCTGGCGCGTCTCTCCGGCGGCACGCCGGAGCGGACGACGATGCTCCCCACCGAGCTCGTGGTGCGCGGCTCGGCCTAGAGCGATGGCACGGGCGCAACGGCGACGATAGCCGAACGGATGATGTGGGCGGCGTGCGCCTGTCCTTAGGCTGAGGCGCATGAGTTCTCCGGAGCAGGGTGTGCGCGGCATCCTGGCGCCCGTGCGCTTCGGGCGCGCGCTGCAGGTCGTGCTGCTCGGAATGATCGTCGTGTGCGCGGTGCGTTACGCCCTGCGCCATGAGGATGCCGTGGCGATGCCGTACATCCTCGCCGGTGCCGCGCTGCTCGCGGCCGTCGCCCTTCTGCGCCCGGTCGTGCCGCGGAGGGGAGCCTGGCCGGTGGTCTGGACGCTGGTGGTCGCAGCCCTGTGGATCCTGCTCACGCTCACGGCGCCGTCCTTCGCATGGTGCGCGGTCCCGCTCGCCTTCGCCGTGCTGCAGATCCTGCCGTTCTGGCCGGCCGCCGGCGTCGTGGCCGCGATGACGGCCGTGGTGATCGCCGCGGAACTGAGGCTCGCCGAGGAGGCGGATCCGACGCTGATCGCGGGCCCGCTCGGCATCGCCTTCGCGACGGTCGTCGCGTACCGCGCGCTGGATCGCGAGGCGCGGGCGCGCGAGCAGCTGGTGGACGAGCTCACCGCGACGCAGTCCGAGCTCGCCGCCGCCGAGAACCGCGCTGGAGCGCTCGCCGAACGCGCGCGTCTGTCGCGCGAGATCCACGACTCCGTGGGCCAGAACCTGTCCAGCATCCATCTGCTCCTGCAGGCGGCCGAGCAGCAGTGGGACCGCCGGCCCGACGCGGCGCGCGCGCAGGTGCGCACGGCGGCCGACACGGCCCGCGCGGGACTCGACGAGGTGCGCCGTGTCGTGCGTGATCTGGCTCCGTCCGAGCTCGACGGCGTCGCCGGCTCACTACCGGCGGCGATCGAGCGGCTCGTGACCGAGGCGGTCGGCGTCGACGCCTCGTTCCGGAGTCACGGTGCGCTCGGCGACGTGCCGCTGCCGGTTGCCGCCGCCGTGATCCGCACCGTCCGTGGTGCGCTCGCCAATGTCGCCGAGCATGCGCAGGCCTCGCGGACGGTGGTGAGCCTCACCGCCCAGCCCGACGAGCTGCGCCTCGACATCCGTGACGACGGCATCGGCTTCGATGCGCGGCCGGCCGCTCGGAGGGAGCGGGTCCGGCAGCGCCGATCCGCCGGTCGCGGAAGGGGCCTCGCGGGCATCGAGGAGCGGATCGCCGCCGTGGGCGGAAGCCTCGAGATCGAATCGGCTCCGGGGGAGGGGACGACCGTGTCGGCGGTGTTCCCCGCGTCCGCGCTGTCCGCCGGTTCGGACTCATCCGTGTTCGGCGAGTCCGCGGCGACGGTTGCCGCGGAGAAGGAGACACCATGACGCTGCGCCTGGTGCTGGTCGACGATCATCCGGTCGTGCGTGCGGGCCTGCGCGCGCTCCTCGAGTCCAGCGAGGACTTCGACGTGGTCGGCGAGGCGGGGGACGCGGCCTCGGCCGTCGAGCGGGTCGCCGCGGAGCGCCCGGACGTCGTTCTCATGGACCTCAGCCTCGGCGACGGCGTGGGAGGCATCGAGGCGACGCGGCGACTCTCCGCGGGAGAGCATGCCCCCGCGGTCCTCGTGCTGACGACCTACGACACCGAGTCCGACATCCTGCGGGCTCTGGATGCCGGGGCGCGCGGCTACCTGCTCAAGGACGCGCCCCCTGCCGAGCTTTTCGCCGGCATCCGGGCCGTCGCGAAGGGCGAGCCCGCGCTCGCTCCCTCCGTCGCGGCGACGCTCATGCGTCGTGCGGCGTCGCCTGAGCCGCGCATGACCGAGCGCGAGGTCGAGGTGCTCGAGCTGCTCGCAGACGGGCAGGGCAACCGAGAGATGGCGAAGGCGCTGTTCGTGTCCGAGGCGACCGTGAAGTCGCATCTGTCGCACATCTACACCAAGCTCGGCGTCGACACGCGGGCGGGCGCTGTCGCCGCGGCGATCGAGCAGCGGATCATCCGACGCTGACCCGAGCCCGGCAGACCCGCGCGGTGCACTCGATCTCGGCCCCCCGACCGAGATCGAGCACCCTCCCCATGAGGAGTGGGGGCGAAGATGTGCGGGGCGCGACCCGCGGTGTCCCTCCGGCACGAGCGGCGGGAGCGCCTCGCGAGCTCCCCGACGAGCTCCATCTCCGTGTTGAATGACTGAATGCTCATTCAGTCAGTACCATAGCGGGTGGCCGCAGGTTTCAGGAAATGCGTCGGGAGGATGCCGCATGGCGCGCTCCGAGGAGCAGAACCGCCGTGCGCGCGAGCGCGCTCGCGAGAGCATCCTGACGGCCGCGATCGAGGTCTTCGCCGAACGCGGAGTCCACGGTGCGACGATCGCCGAGATCACCGGGCGAGCGGGCGTCGCCCAGGGGCTGGTCAACTATCACTTCGGCGGCAAGGACCAGCTGGTCGGCGAGGTGGTCGATCGCTGGTTCCGTCTGCTGATCGGCTTCCCGATGGGGGAAGGGAGCGCGGACGATCGTCTGCGCGCCATCATCGAGGGCGCACTCGCCGCAGCATCCGCCCACCGCCTGCTGCACCGCGCGGTCATGACGATGCAGCAGGATCCGGCGCAGCTGCGGTTCTTCGCCGAGGCGGCCGCGCGCAATGCGGACGGCGCGGCCGGGGCCGAACAGGCGGTCCGCGCGATCTTCGCGGAGCGCGGTGCGGCCGACCCCGCGCTCGAAGAGGTCATGCTGCGCACCCTGCTCGAGGGCGTCGCCCTGAAGTACTCGGCGGTCGGTGAGTTCTTCCCGCTCGATGCCGCGCGAGGCTGGGTGCTCGAGAGATACGGGCTGGAGGCGTGATGGCGATCATCGATCTGAACTCCGATGTCGGTGAGAACGTCCCCGACCGCATCGTCAGCGACGACGCGGGCATGCTCGAGATCGTCACGAGTGCGAACGTCTCGTGCGGTTTCCACGCCGGAAGCCCGGAGGGGATCCGCGAGACGCTCGCCGCCGCCGTGAGCCGCGGCGTGGTGATCGGAGCGCACCCGGGATACCGCGATGAGGAGAACTTCGGGCGCGTGCCGGTCGACCTGGATTCGGCGACGCTGCAGGCGCACGTGGAGTATCAGCTCGGCGCGCTGATCGGACTCGCCTCCGCTGTCGGCGGCCGGGTCTCGTATGTGAAGCCGCACGGCGCGCTGTACAACACGATCGCCCGCGACGACCGGCAGGCGCGGGATGTCGTCGCGGCGATCCGCGCCGTCGATCCCCGACTGGTGCTGCTGGGTCTCGCCGGCGGGGTCGTGCTCGACGTCGCCGAACGGGCCGGGCTGACCGTCGCCACCGAGGCCTTCGCCGACCGCGCGTACCTTCCGGACGGCCGGCTGGTCCCTCGCAGCCAGGAGGGCGCCGTGCTGCACGATCCGTCAGCCGTCGCCGAGCGCATGACGCGCCTGGCCGCCGACGGACTGATCCGTGCGGTCGACGGCACGGACGTCGCCGTCTCCGCCCAGTCGATCTGCGTGCACGGCGACAGCCCTGGTGCGGTCGCGATGGCCGCCGAGATCCGGAGGCGACTGTCGGAATCCGGCGTGATGATCGCCCCGTTCGTCGAGGCGCGGAGGTGACGGCTGTTCGCGTCGCGGATCCTGCTGCTCCCGGGCGGTCAGAGCGGCAGAGAGCGCGACCTGGACAGGGCCGGTGCTGATGCGTGTGCTCACGGCATCCGATCGCGCGATGCTCATCGAAGCCGTCGATCTGGCCGAGGCGATGCGGGTGAACGTCCGGCTGGGCGACCTGCCGGGCATCGTCGAGCGCGTCCCCGGCGCGCGTACCGTGCTCGTGCGCTTCGATCCGCTGCGCACGTCCGCGGATGCGATCGCCGCCGCCGTGGCATCCGGAACGGCGGATGCCGAGCCGCCGTCGCCGACGAGAGAAGTCGTCCTGCCCGTGCGCTACGACGGCGAGGACCTCGAGGAGACCGCGCGGATGCTTTCGGTGTCACCGGAAGAGCTCGTGCGCCGGCATCTCGCAGCCGAGTGGACGGTCGCGTTCTCGGGCTTCGCGCCCGGGTTCGGGTACGCGGTCAGCGGTGATCCGCTCTTCGACGTTCCTCGTCGTTCCACGCCGCGCACGCGCGTGCCCGCCGGGTCGGTCGGGCTCGCCGGCGTGTTCAGCGGGGTGTATCCGCGGGAGTCCCCGGGCGGCTGGCAGCTGATCGGCCGCACGGACGCCGTGATGTGGGACATCGACCGCGATCCGCCGGCGCTGCTGTCACCGGGCACCGGGGTACGGTTCGAGCGGGCGGACCGGGAGGTCGTCCGATCCAGGGGCGGTGTGCGCGCGCCGCGACGGGTCGAGGCCGATGATCCCCGGCCCCGCACGCCGGGCCTCGAGGTCGTGCGTCCGGCGCTCCAGCTGCTCGTTCAGGATGCCGGACGGACCGGTTTCGCGGCGCTCGGTGTGTCCTCGTCCGGCGCAGCGGACCGGCGCGCGCTGCATGACGCGAACCGCGCGGTCGGAAACGCGCCGACCGCCGCGGTTCTGGAGTGCGTCGGATCGGCGGTGCTGCGCCTGCACGGTTCCGGCGTCGCCGTCATCACGGGAGCAGAGGGCGAACTCGAACTCGTGACGGCCGACGGCGGGGCGCGGCCGATCGCGCACGGCGTCCCATTCGCCACGTCCGAAGGCGACGAGCTGCATCTCGGGCATCCGGAACGCGGCATCCGGTACGTCATCGGGGTGCGGGGCGGGGTGGCCGCGGCATCCGTTCTGGGCAGTCGGGCCACGGACACACTGGCCGGGCTGGGGCCGGCGCCGCTGGTCGCCGGCGACGTCGTCGGGGTCGGCCGGGACGTCGCCGGGTCTGTGGAGGAGGGCGTCTCGCCGCGCGCGCTGCCGGCGACAGGCGAGGTCGTCGAGCTCCCGATCACCCTCGGACCGCGCGACGACTGGTTCACGCCGGCGGCGCTCGACGCGCTCGTGAGCCAGGATTGGCTGGTGACGCCGCGATCGGACCGGGTCGGCGTCCGGCTGCAGGGGGATCGGCCGCTGGAGCGCGCGATCACCGGCGAGCTGCCCAGCGAAGGCGCCGTGGCGGGCGCTCTCCAGGTGCCGCCGGATGGGCAGCCGGTGCTGTTCGGGCCCGATCATCCGGTCACGGGCGGGTATCCGATCATCGCCGCGCTCACGGATGCCGCGCTGGACACGTCCGGTCAGCTGCCGCCCGGTGCCCGCATCCGGTTCCGTGTGGTCTGATCGCGTCCCGTGCCGGCCTGGCGGCGCATCCGTCCCGGAGACCCGGAAGGCATCGTCCGCTCGGGCGGTCGCCGGATGCCGCCGTGGCCGGCGCCTACTCCGGGTCGCCGCCGAGCGGGCCCACGGCCGGGATGGGTCCGCCGTCGTCGGCACCCGTCTTCCGCCAGCGGGCGATCGCGTTGCCGAGGTGGTAGATGAGCAGCGCGGCGACCGTGCCCAGCACGATCGCGCCGAGCTGGAAGCTGCCCCAGCCCATCGCGAAACCGGCGATCGCGATCACGAACGACACCGCCACCGTGTACTGGTTCACCGGTCGGGAGAAGTCCACCCGGTTGTCCACCCAGATCTTGATGCCGATGACGCCGATGAGGCCGTACAGCGCGGTGGTCACGCCGCCGAGCACGCCCTGCGGGATCGTGTTGAACACGAAGCCGATCTTGGGGGAGAACGCCAGCAGGATCGCGACGATGCCCGCCACCCAGTAGGCGGCGGTCGAGTAGACGCGCGTGGCGGCCATGACGCCGATGTTCTCGCCGTACGTGGTGGTGCCCGATCCGCCGAAACCGCCGGCGATCGTCGTGGCGAGGCCGTCCGCGACCAGCGCCCGGCCGGTGTGGCGGTTGATCGACGGGTCCTCGGTCATGGTAGCGACGCCCCGCACGTGACCGACGTTCTCGGCGATCAGCACGAGGACGACCGGCAGGAACATGGGCACCAGCGCCCACGCCGCCGGATCCGTGATGGCGGCGAGGTGGAAGTCCGGCAGGCCGATCCAGGCGACGTCCTCGATGCCCTCGAACTTCAGCTGCCCCGTGGCCGCGGCGACGATGTACCCGACGATGACGCCGAGGAAGATCGAGATGCGGCCGAGGAACCCGCGGAACAGGACGCTGAACAGCACGACCGCGACCAGCGTCACGGTGGCCAGCTCCGGCTGCGCCTGGAAGTTGTTCCATGCTGCGGGGGCCAGGTTGAAGCCGATCAGCGCCACGATGGATCCCGCCACCACGGGTGGCATGAGCTTGTCGATCCAGCCGGTTCCGACCGCCTGGACCAGGAATCCGATCGCGGCGAGAAGGATGCCCGCTGCGGCCACGCCCACCAGCGCCTGGGTGATCTGCTCCGGCGTCTCGAGCGCCTGTCCGGCGTTCAGCGCCGTGATCGGGGCGATGAACGCGAACGAGGAGCCGAGGTAGCTGGGAAGGCGGTTGCGGGTCAGCAGGAGGAAGAGCAGCGTGCCGACGCCCGAGAACAGCAGGGTCGTGGTGACCGGGAAGCCGGTGAGGATCGGCACCAGGAACGTCGCGCCGAACATGGCGACGACGTGCTGGGCGCCGATCGCGATGGTCGCGGGCCAGCTCAGCCGTTCTTCGGGCTTGACGACCTGACCGGGTTCGACGGTGCGGCCGTCGCCGTGGATCTTCCACACGGGCATGGGGGCTCCTCAGGGCTCGGGAATGTCGAGGGATGCTGGGGCAACATTACCGATTCCTGGGCGTTCGCTGAGCGCCCAGGCCCTCAGGTGGTCAGGCGGTCAGGCGGTCGATGAGTTCGCGGTAGCGATCGGCCGTGCGCTGAACGATCTCCTCGGGCAGTGCCGGGGGCTCCCCCTGCCTGTCCCAGTTCGATGCCAGCCAGTCGCGGACGATCTGCTTGTCGAAGCTGGCCATCCGCTCGGCCGGGGTCGTGCCGTTCTCCCAGGCCTCGGCGTCCCAGTAGCGGGAGGAGTCGCTCGTGAGGACCTCGTCGGCGAGACGCAGCGTGCCGTCGGCATCCGTGCCGAACTCGAACTTCGTGTCCGCGAGGATCAGGCCCTTGGCCTCGGCGATCGCGGCGGCTCGGGTGTACAGGCTCAGCGACGTGTCGCGCAGCTGCACCGCCCGCTCCTCGCCGACGAGCTCGATCACGCGGTCGAACGTGATGTTCTCGTCGTGCTCGCCCAGGGGAGCCTTGTACGCCGGGGTGAACAGCGGCTCGGGAAGGCGGTCGCCGTTCTCGAGTCCGGCGGGCAGGGGGATGCCGCAGATCGTGCCGCTCTGCTGGTACTCGAGCCACCCGGAGCCGGTGATGTACCCGCGCACGACGCCTTCGATCGGAAGCATCTCGAGCGACTGGGCGAGCATGGCACGGTCGGCGACGACGGCGGGGATCTCGCCGTCGGCGATGTGGTTCGGAACATCGTCGAGCTGCTCGAACCACCAGCGGCTGAGGCGGGTGAGCAGGGCGCCCTTCTGCGGGATGCCGGGGGAGAGCACGAAGTCGAACGCGCTCACGCGATCGCTGGCGACGACGAGGATGCGCGGGTCCGCGGCATCCTCCGACGCGTACAGGTCGCGGACCTTGCCCGAGTAGATGTGCCGCCAGCCGGGGATCTTGATCGCTTCGCTCACCCGCCCATCTTCGCAGACGATGCGGAGGCGACCGCCGCGCTGGGGTATAGTCCATGTGGACTATTTGAAGTGGAGCATCCATGGCAGAGCCGGTGACGAAGATCACGCCGATGGGCGTGATGATCCTCGCGCTGCTCAGCGAGGACGACATGCACCCGTACGAGATGGTGCGGCTGCTCCGGCAGCGCCGTGACGACCGGCTGCTCAAGATCACGAACGGCACGCTCTACCATTCGGTGGCGCGATTGCTGGAGCAGGACCTCATCGCCGAGGTCGGCGTGGATCGCGAGGGCAATCGCCCCGAGCGCACCACCTACACGCTCACGCCCCGGGGCGGCGAGGTCGTGCGCGACTGGGTGCGGCGCGAGCTTTCGAGCGCCGAGCTCTCGACCACGTTCCGCGTCGCGCTCGCCGAGGCCCACAACCTCGATCGTCAGGAGGTCGTCGACCTGCTGCGCATCCGTCAGGTCGCGCTCGAAGAGGAGCACGCCCTGCACGCGTACGGGATCGACGACGCGCGCGCGAGAGGCGTTCCCCTGCAGTTCCTCCTCGAGATCGAGCGGCAGCAAGTGCTGCTGCACGCCGAGCTCGAGTGGATGCGCTCCCTGATCGACCGGCTCGAGGCCGACGAGATTCCCTGGGGTCCCGCCGGATTCGAGGACTCGGACCGCTACCGCGCTCAGCGAAAGGCCGCACGACGATGACAGACACTCCCGCTTCCGGGCCCTCGACCGGGACCTACGCCACCGGGCACCGCCCCCGCAGTCCGTGGCCCGCCCTCTGGGCGATGGTCATCGGATTCTTCATGATCCTCGTCGACACGACGATCGTCGGGGTGGCCAACCCCGCGATCAAGGAGGCGCTGGATCCGACGTCGAACAACCTCGACCGGGTCGTCTGGGTCACGAGCGCCTATCTGCTGGCGTACGCCGTGCCGCTGCTGGTCACGGGTCGGCTCGGCGACCGCTTCGGGCCGAGGAACATCTACCTCATCGGGCTCGCCGTGTTCACGCTCGCGTCGCTGTGGTGCGGGCTGTCGACCACGCTCGACGGTCTGATCTGGGCGCGCGCGGTGCAGGGGCTCGGGGCGGCGCTGCTGACGCCGCAGACCATGGCGGTCATCACCCGGACCTTCCCGCCCGAGCGCCGCGGTGCGGCGATGGGACTGTGGGGTGCGGCATCCGGCGTCGCCATGCTCGTCGGGCCGCTGGCCGGCGGATTCCTCGTGGACGGTCTCGGCTGGGAATGGATCTTCTTCATCAACCTGCCGGTCGGCGTCGTCGGATTCATCCTCGCTTGGATCCTCGTGCCGAAGCTGCAGACGCATCAGCACCGCTTCGACATCCCCGGCGTATTCCTCAGTGCGATCGCGCTGTTCCTCATCGTCTTCGGGCTGCAGGAGGCCGAGGCGTACGACTGGGGCACGATCTGGGGGCCGATCTCCGTGCCGAGCCTGATCATCACCGGTGTCGTGGTGCTGGTGCTCTTCCTCTGGTACCAGTCGCGCACGAAGAACGAGCCGCTCGTGCCGCTGGAGCTGTTCCGCAACCGCAACTTCGCCTGGTCGAACGTCGCGATAGCCGTCGTCGGCTTCACCGTGACGGCACAGGGGCTTCCGCTGATGTTCTTCCTGCAGCTCGCCCGCGGCCTGACTCCGACCGAATCCGCTCTGCTGCTGATCCCGATGGCGCTCGCGGCCGGCATCGTCTCTCCGTTCGCGGGCCGGCTGCTGGATCGGATCGACCCGCGCCTCATGCTCGTGCCCGGCCTGCTGCTGGTGTCGATCTCGCTGTTCCTGTTCGCCTTCATGATGAACACCGACATCCCGATCGGCTGGTTGCTGATCCCCTCCGCCATCCTCGGTTTCGGCAACGCCGGCATGTGGGGGCCGCTCGCCACGACGGCGACGCGCGACCTGCCGCCCCGTCAGGCGGGCGCGGGCTCCGGCATCTACAACACGACGCGTACCGTGGGTTCCGTGCTGGGCTCTGCCGCGATCGCCGCCTTCATGCAGAACCGGCTCGAGGCGAATCTCCCCGGTGCGTCCGATGCCACCGGCGGTTTCGGCGAGGGCCCGATGCCGGATGTCGTCGCGGCACCGTTCGCCGACGCGATGGCGCAGACCATGCTGCTGCCGGCGGCCGCCATCCTGCTGGGCGTCGTGGCGGTGCTGTTCCTGCGGCGCCGGCGCACCTGAGGCATCCCGCTCCCGCTCCTTCCGGCCCGCCCCTTCCGGGCCCTCCCACCGGGTTCTGCCACACCTTTCCGCGAATGCGCCAGGAACTTCCTGTCGCGGATGCCGAGAGGTGTGGCAGAACCCGGGGGAATCGGTTTGCTCCCGCGCGCCGCGTCTGGTGTGCTGGGGCGATGACGATCGAGCTCGCCCGTCCCACCACCGACCTCTTCGAGAGCTGGGCGGCCGCGGTCGCCGAGTTCGACGGCGCGCATATCGACGGCGGCGGCTACGAGAAGGGCCTCGTGCCCGATCGGGCCGCGTGCGAGGCGTTCGTCGAGAAGGCGCGGCTTTACGCCGACCCCGCGGCCGAACTCCCCGACGGGCATGTGCCGTGCGACTTCTTCTGGATCGTCGAGGCCGATCAGGTCGTCGGATTCATCGCGTTCCGCCGTGAGCTCAACGACTGGCTCCGCCGGGTCGGCGGGCACATCGGCTACTCGGTGATCCCGTCGCGCCGTCGTGAGGGGATCGTCAAGGCCGCTCTGCGGCAGGTGCTCGCCATCGCGCGGGCCGACGGATACGAGCGGGTCATGCTGACGTGCGACGACGACAATCCCGGGTCGTACCGCACGATCGAGGGCGCCGGCGGTGAGCTGGAGGACATCATCGACGCGTCGGATACCGGTCACCCGCGGCTGCGCCGTTACTGGATCGAGCTCTGACGCGTCCCGCGCCCGGTTCCGCGACACTTGTCCGCGAATGCGCCAGGAAGTTTCTGTCGCAGAAGTCGAGAAGTGTCGCAGAATCCGCCCGCGGCGGGCGGGCTACTCGGCGACGCGGGAGGCGATGTCGGTGCGGAAGTGAGCGCCCTCGAGCGTGATCCGCCCGATCGCGTCGTACGCCTTCGCGCGCGCGGTGGCGAAATCGGATGCCGTCGCCACGACGTTCAGCACACGACCGCCCGTGGCCAGCAGATCTCCGCCGGGAGCGTCGGGCCCCGCCGTCGCCGCGTGCACGATCCGCACGCCTTCCACCGCGGCGGCCTCGGCAAGCCCCTCGATCGGGCGGCCGGTCTGCGGCGCCTCGGGGTAGCCCTCGCTCGCGAGCACGACCGTGATCGCGACGTCGTCGCTGAACTCGGGCTGCGGCTGGTCCTCGAGGGTCCCGGATGCCGCGGCGAAAAGCAGCTCGGACAGCGGCGTGCGAAGGCGCGGGAGCACGACCTGCGTCTCCGGATCCCCGAAGCGGGCGTTGAACTCGATCACGCGCACACCGGACTCGGTGAGGATGAGTCCCGCGTACAGCAGGCCGATGAACGGCGTGCCCTCGGCATCCAGGCGGCGGATGACCGGAAGGGCGACCTGCTCGGTGACGAGTGCGACGAACTCCTCCTCGCTGCCGAACTGCTCGGCGAGCCAGGGCAGGGGAGTGTAGGCGCCCATGCCGCCCGTGTTCGGGCCCTCGTCGCCGTCGAACGCGCGCTTGAAGTCCTGCGCCGGGCTCAGCGCGCGGACGGTGTCCCCGTCGCTGAGGAAGAACAGCGACACCTCCTGTCCGGAGAGGAACTCCTCGACGAGCACGGGGCCCTCGGGAAGATAGTGCGCCGCGTGCGCCAGAGCCTCGGCGCGGTCGCTGGTCACGATGACGCCCTTGCCCGCGGCGAGGCCGTCGGCCTTGACGACGTGCGGGGCGCCGAACGCGTCGAACGCCTCCTCGACCTCCGCCGCTGTGGCCGCGCGCACGGCGCGTCCGGTCGGGACGCCTGCGGCATCCATGATTCGCTTGGCGAACGCCTTGGACCCCTCCAGCTGCGCCGCGGCCTTCCCGGGGCCGAACACGGGGATGCCGCGTTCGCGCAGGACATCCGCGACACCCGCGACGAGCGGAGCCTCGGGGCCGACGACGACGAGGTCGATGGCCTTCTCGTTGGCGAAGGAGGTGACGGCAGCACCGTCGAGCGGGTCCAGGGCGACGAGCGCCGCATCCTGCGCGATGCCGGCGTTGCCGGGCGCGGCGAAGATCTCATGCTCCGCGTCCTCCGCGCGCAGGGCGAGGATGATCGCGTGCTCACGGGCACCGGAACCGAGGACGAGGATCTTCACCCCTCCAGACTACCGAGGCCGAGCCGGCGGGTTTCGGTCGGAGACGGTGGGCTCCCCGCGTCAGACCTCGACCGGGCGCTCGACCGCTCGGTCCCAGGGCACGTTCCATCCGCAGGCCTCGAACAACCCGTCCAGGACCATCGCGGTGAACCCCCACACGATCGTCCCGTCGATGTCGAACGCCGGTCCGCTGAAGCGCATCCCGCGTCGTTCGATCACGGAGGTGAAGCGCGTCGCCGGATCCAGCAGCTGCGCCACCGGCACCCGGAACACCTCGACGGTCTCGGCGTGATCGACCGCGGCCACGCGCGAAGGCCGTCGCCACCAGCCCAGCACCGGCGTGACGCGGTGATTGCTCGCGGCGAGCGGGATCTCGGGCAGCGTCGCGAGCACCTCGACGCCGGCGGGGTCGAGACCGGTCTCCTCCTCCGCCTCCCGGAGGGCGGTGGCCGCGGCATCCGCATCGCCCTGCTCCCGGCCGCCGCCCGGGAAAGACACCTGCCCCGGATGCGACGACAGCGTGGGAGCCCGTCGCTGCAGCAGCACGTCGAGATCGCGCGCGACGGCCGCGTCGGGCGTCGGCGCCGGGATGCCGTCGAGCACGCCGAACAGGATCAGCACCGCCGCCTCGCGCGCGGCATCCGGATCCGCCAGCTGCGGGAACGGGCCGCCCCAGCCATGCGCGGCGGTGGCGCGCAGCAGCTCGGCGCGTGCGCCCTCCGGATGCTGCGGATCGGTCATTCCTCGAGCCTATGACGTGGCGGCGCGATCGGATCCGTGAGACTTGGTCTACGGAGCGAGACTTGCGTTGCCGAGCAAAGTCTCACTCCGCAGACCAAGCCTCGCGACCCCCGGACAGGAGACGACGTGAAGCGACGAGGACCGTCGGCCGCTGCCGCGGCCCTGGCGATCGTCCTCGCCGGCTGCGCACCGGCCGCGGAACCGCTGCCGACCGGAGCGCCGCTGCACACGACCCCCGACGTCGGTCCGCGAGCGGCGTTCGTGGAACCCGGGCCGCGCGGCGTCACCGTCGTCGACGGCGACGACTGGACCCTGCCGGCCTCGGCGCTTCCGGCGGCGAACTCCGGCTTCTTCTCCGAGGAGACCAGCGAGGACGACCTCGTGCTCGTGCACTCCGTCGACGTGACCTGGGCGCAGCTGCAGCCCGTGGAGCCCGGGGCCGTGGACCGCACCGCGACCGGAGAGGCCCAGGGCATGGAGCTCGCCCCTCTCGACGAGCAGCTCGCGGAGCCCGGGGACTTCTGGATGCGCCTGTTCGCGAGCGCCGAGGGCTGGGCGCCCGCGTGGGTCGCCGAGGATTGCGGGGTCACGACCTACGGTCCGGACGAGGACGGCCAGGAGCATCTGCCGATCTGGGACGAGTGCGTCTGGGGGCACCTGCTGAACGCCTACGAGAGGCTGTTCGTCGACGAAGGGCTGGCCGCCGACCCGCGTCTGCGGTTCGTCTACGTCCCCGGAGCATTCGACTGGGCCGAGTTCGACTATGACATCGTCTCGGATGCCGTGGCTGCCGGCGACTTCGACGCCGACGCCTATCTCGCGTGGTATTCGCAGGCGTGGGCGGACCTCGTCGACCTGTTCGGGAACCACGCGAACAAGCTCGTCTTCACCGGTGAGGACTACCCCTGGGGGCCGTTCGGCGCGGCCGACGACCTCCTCGCGGCGGATGCCGTGGACGCCGGTCTCGGGATCCGCAACGGCATCACCGAGGTGTCGAACTTCCACCTCTCCGAAGCGCCGTCCTACGGCTCGCACGTCCAGTCGGACGGTCATCTCGTCGTCGACGAATCGCTGCCCATCCACGCCGGGGACCGGATCGTCGCGACCGAGCACGAGTGCTTCGACGACTGCGGGTACGCCACGACCGATCCGTACTACGCCGTGCGGCAGGCGAATCTCAAGGCGCTGCAACTGCGGATGAACTGGATGTACGTCGTGCCGGACGATGCGTACCTGACCGAGTTCCCCGAGCACTGGGACTGGGTGCGCCTCTCGCTCGGGCAGACCGCCGAGACGTCCTCCGACGCCTGGGCGGCGCTGCGCGACGCCGAGGACACCTTCTGGATCGACGAGGACTTCCCCGGCGAGTGGGACGCGCAGCCGTGGGTGCGCAACCTGGAGCGCTGGCTCGTGCAGGTGGACGAGACGGGGTCCGTGGCGCATCGCACGGACGTCGACGTGCACACCGGCGAGGTCGAGGCCGAGAACGGCACCGCGCACGAGGGGCTGTCCACGGACGTCGCGGGCGGCGATACCGGTTTCGTGTTCTCCGTCGACGAGCGCTTCGCCGGAGCCGTCCAGGGCGGTGCCGTGCTCAAGGTCACTTTCCTGGACGAGGGGGCGGGCTCGTTCGTCGTCGAAACGGATGCCGGGGACACCGTCGCGGTGGAGCGCACGGGTTCCGGCCGGTGGCGCACGGCCACGATCGCGTTGCCTGCCGGGGCGGTCGGAGCCGAGGCCACGCGCCTGCGCATCGCGCTGGACGAAGCGGACGACGCGGCCGACGACCTCGTCGTCCGCTTCGTGCGGCTCATCGACCCGTCGTCCTGAGGGTGAACGCCGCAGTGACAGCCCGGATTAGGCTGAGCCCATGGCGCGGAAGATCGACATGGCGGCGGGGCGGACGGCTCTCGCCGCGGTCGGGACCGCCCAGGATGCCGGGACCAAGCCGTCTCGCACCGATCTCGCCACCGCCGTGCGATATCTCCTCCAGCTGCTCGAGGAGAAGGCGCCGGGCAACAGCGTCGAGGTGCGCGTCCCGCCGTTCGGTGCCGTCCAGGTCGTGCAGGGTCCCCGCCACACCCGGGGGACTCCGCCCAACGTCGTGGAGATGGACGCGTCGACCTGGATCGCGGTCGCGACCGGCGCCGAAGTCTGGGCGGATGCGGCGGCATCCGGGCGGGTGAGCGCGTCCGGCATCCGCGCCGATCTGGCCGACCTGCTCCCGTTGCGGCCGTGACGCTGCGGGCGCGAGCCTCCGCCGACGGTGGGACAATGGAGACATGACCACCTCCGATTCCCACGAGACGACCGAGGCGACCGTCCGCCGCGTGCCGCGCTTCGGCGTGTTCATGGGCCTGGGCATCGTGCTGGGGGTCATCGCCGCGGGCATCGTCACGATGGTCGGCAGCTACGAGGAGTCCGAGGCGCTCGGCATCGTCTACCCGCCGGGCCAGGTGTTCGGCTTCGCGCTGCTGTGGACCGTCCCGATCGGCCTCGCCCTCGGCGGCGTCGTCGCACTGGTCCTCGAGCGCGTCGCCCGCCGGCACGACCGCGTCGTCCGCGTCGACCATGAGACGGTCACCGGCGATCCGGCGGGGGACGCCGCGAACGGGTCCTGAACTCAGGCCAGTTCGGCGATCACCGGCCGGATCGCGGTGTCGAAGGCCACGACATCTCGGCGCAGGCCGTCGGTCACGGCGACGGTGAGCGCGCCGATCCACCAGATCCCGCGCTGGGTGAACGGCAGCACCTGCACGTTCAGCTCGAACGAGTGGGCGCGCCGCCCGATCTCGCGCTCGAACTCGGCGATCGCCGACGCGTACGCGCGGTACGCGTCCCCGCCCGCCGCGTTGCGCATGGTGTCGGAGTACCGGCGGTGCGCGGCGCGCGCGTACTGCAGCGAGGACGCGGCGTACGGGGCGATAGCCGCGCGCAGTTCGTCGGCGCCCGCCTGTGGAAGGGCGACCAGCGTGTCGAAGCCGTCGACGAGCTCCAGCGGAACGGATGCCGGATGCGCCCGCGGCTCGACGGTCATGTCCCAGTAGTCCCGCCACTGCTCTTCGAGCTCCGGCGTGGCATCCGCGGCATCCGGTGCCCGCACGACCAGGTCGCGCAGGGCCGGCAGGTCCTCGGGAGCCCGAACGCCCAGCTCCTGGCGCAGGGCGAGCGCGACGAGCACCGGAACGCTCGCATCCTCGCGAATCAGCCACTGCGGCTTGTCGGACATAGCCCCATCGTAGGAGGACACCGCGGCCGGGGCATCCGCGGATCTGGGGCCGTGTCGGCGGCGGTAGTCTTGTCGGGTGGCTGCCTCTCCCACCAACCCCTACACCGAAGCCGGCGTCGACACCGCGGCCGGTGATCTGGCCGTCGAGCTGATGAAGTCGTCCGTGCGCGCGACGCACGGCCCCGAGGTCCTCGGCGGGGTCGGCGGTTTCGCGGGCCTGTTCGACGCCTCGGCACTGCTGAGCTACCGCAAGCCGCTGCTCGCGACCAGCACCGACGGGGTCGGGACGAAGGTCGCCATCGCGCAGGCGATCGACAAGCACGACACGATCGGGCAGGACCTGGTCGGCATGGTCGTCGACGACATCGTCGTGGTGGGGGCCGCACCGCTGTTCATGACCGACTACATCGCGTGCGGCAAGGTCGTCCCGGAGCGCATCGCTGACATCGTGCGCGGCATCGCCGAGGGAGCCAAGGCGACCGGCACCGCCCTCGTCGGCGGCGAGACCGCCGAGCACCCCGGTCTGCTCGGCCCGCGCGACTACGACGTCGCCGGAGCCGCGACAGGCGTCGTCGAGGCGGATGCCGTGCTCGGCGCGGAGCGCGTCCAGGACGGCGACGTCGTGCTCGCGCTCGAGTCGAGCGGGCTGCACTCCAACGGCTATTCCCTGGTCCGCCACATCGTCGCCGGAGCCGGCATCGGCTACGGCGACAACGCGGCCGACTTCGGAGCGACCTGGGGTGAGGTGCTCCTGGAGCCCACCCGCCTGTACACGCAGCCGCTGCTGCGGCTGATCTCGACGCTCGACGGCGGAGTGCACGCGCTCAGCCACGTCACGGGCGGCGGCATCGCCGCGAACCTCGCCCGCGTCCTGCCGCAGGGCAGCTGGGCCGAGGTCGATCGTTCGACGTGGTCGCCGAGCCCGGTCTTCCGTGTGCTCAGCGACATCGCCGGCTCGACGCTCGAGTCGGCGGAGGGCACCTGGAACCTCGGCATCGGGTTCCTCGCGGTCGTCCAGGCGGAGAAGAAGGATGCCGCGATCAGCGCGCTCGCCGCGGAAGGCATCCCCGCCTGGCAGGTCGCGACCGTCTCGACGGGCGCGCGTCCCGCCGGAGTGTTCGAAGAGGGCGCCAAGGGCGTCGACGGCGGAGCGGTGCGCCTGATCGGCGCCTACGCGGACGGAGCGAAGTAACACCCCATGTGCGGAATCGTCGGCATGGTCGGGAACGCCCCGGTCAACCAGGACATCTACGACGCGCTCCTGCTGCTGCAGCATCGCGGACAGGACGCCACCGGCATCGCGACGGCCGAGACCAGCGGCGTCATGCACATGGCGAAGGCCTCCGGCATGGTGCGCGAGGCCTTCCGCACCCGTGACATGCGGTCCCTGCTCGGCAACGTCGGCCTCGGCCACGTCCGGTACGCCACCAAGGGCACGGCGTCCAGCGAGGAGGAGGCCCAGCCGTTCTACGTGAACGCGCCGTACGGCATCATCCTCATCCACAACGGCAACCTGACCAACACGCGTGAGCTGACCGCCGACATGGCCCGCCGCTATCGCCGGCACCTGAACTCCTCGAGCGACACCGAGCTGCTGCTGAACGTCCTCGCCGGCGAGCTGCAGGAGACCACGTCCCCCGTGGACCTCGAGCCCGAGCGGATCTTCGAGGCGGTCACTCGCACCCATGAGCGCATCGAGGGCGCATACGCCGTGATCGCCGTGATCGCCGGATACGGTCTGCTCGCGTTCCGCGATCCGTTCGGCATCCGACCGCTCATCCTCGGACGCCGACCGTCGACCGTCGAGGGACGCGAGGGGCGCGACGAGTGGGTCGTCGCGAGCGAATCGCTCGTGCTCGAGAACGGCGACTACGAGGTCGTCCGCGACGTCGAGCCCGGCGAAGCCGTGTTCATCACGAACGAGGGCGAGCTGTTCACGCGCCAGTGCGCGACGTCCACGCAACTGACCCCTTGCGCGTTCGAGTACGTCTACCTCGCACGGCCGGACTCGATCATGAACGGCATCTCGGTCTACGAGTCGCGACTGCGCATGGGCGACCGCCTCGCGGACACGATCGCCAAGCACGTCCCGCTCGACGAGATCGACGTCGTCATGCCGATTCCGGACTCCTCGCGTCCGGCGGCCATGGAGGTCGCACGGAAGCTCGGCATCGAGTACCGCGAGGGCTTCTACAAGAACCGCTATGTGGGCCGGACCTTCATCATGCCCGGGCAGGCGGTGCGCAAGAAGAGCGTGCGGCAGAAGCTCAACGCGATGTCGACCGAGTTCCAGGGCAAGAACGTCCTGCTCATCGACGACTCGATCGTCCGGGGCACCACCAGCCAGCAGATCATCCAGATGGCCCGGGACGCCGGGGCGCTGTCGGTGACCTTCGCGTCGGCCGCGCCGCCCATCCGGCATCCGCACGTGTACGGCATCAACATGCCGTCGCGTCATGAGCTCGTGGCGTACGGGCGGACGATCCCGGAGATCGCGGCCGAGCTGGGCTGCGACCATCTCGTCTACCAGGAGGTGGAGGACCTCAAGGCCGCGATCACCGAGGGGTCCGCGGTCTCCGAGCTCGACCTCAGCCCGTTCGACGGGAACTACGTCACCGGAACGGTGTCGGAGGAGTATCTCGGCTGGGTGGAAAGCACCCAGACGTCGTGACGGCGGACGTGAGTGCTCGTCCGCTCTGGCGGGGACGGGCGCTCGCCGTCCTCGGCATCCTGCTGTGCGCGTTCTCGCTGCGCTCGGCGGTCGCCTCGCTCTCACCGCTGATCGACCACATCGCCGCGGACTTCACGCTCTCGTCGACCGTGCTCGGCCTGATCGGCACGGCGCCTCCGGTGTGCTTCGCGCTCTTCGGGCTGGCGACACCCCTACTCGAACGTCGGCTCGGCCTCGAGCGGGTCACGGTCATCGCGCTCACCGCGATCGCCGCCGGACTCGT
The DNA here is from genome assembly GCF_058349845.2 of Microbacterium cucumeris. Classification (NCBI taxonomy): domain Bacteria; kingdom Bacillati; phylum Actinomycetota; class Actinomycetes; order Micrococcales; family Microbacteriaceae; genus Microbacterium; species Microbacterium cucumeris. The sequence continues at coordinate 81,467 of NZ_JBYRIZ020000003.1, read as the reverse complement.
GCTGCGCGGCTTCTCGGTGGATGCCGTGACGCTGCTGCTCGCGACGGCGCTGATCTTCGCTGGGGTCGGCATGGGCAACATCCTGCTGCCGCCGCTGGTGAAGAAGCACTTCCCTGATCGCCTCGGCACGATGATGACGCTGTACACGACGTCGATGTCGCTGTCGACGTTCCTGCCGCCGCTCGTCGCCGTGCCGGTGGCGGATGCCGCGAGCTGGCGGCTCTCGCTGGGCATGTGGGGCGTGTTCGCGATCGCCGGAGTCATCCCCTGGATCATCATGCTGGTGAGGGACAGGACCGCGGCCGCGACGGCCCCAGCCCCGCCCGTGATGCGTCAGCCGGCTGATCCCGAGATCGATCCCGCGACGCTGTCCACCGGACCGATCGCGGTCGCACCGACCAGTTCGCGCATCTTCGGACGGCTCGCGCGGCTGCCGCTCGCCTGGGCCCTCGCGATCGTGTTCGGCACCTCCTCGACCATGGCGTACGTCTCCTTCGCCTGGCTGCCCTCGATCGTCACCGATCTCACCGGGGTCTCAGCCGCCACGGCGGGCCTGCTGCTGTCGCTGTTCGCGTTCATGGGCCTGCCGTCCTCGCTGCTTGTGCCGGTGCTGGTCGTGCGGTTCCAGGCGACGAGGCCGTTGTTCCTCGTGTCCGCGGTGAGCGGGATCGTCGGCATCGTGGGTCTCCTGCTCTGGCCGGGGCCCGTCCTGGTCTGGCTGTGGATCACATTGTTCGGGATCGTCGGGGCGATGTTCCCGTTGGCTCTCGTGCTCATCAGCATCCGGGCGCGCACCCCGGAGAGCGCTGTGGCGCTGTCGAGCTTCGTGCAGAGCGCCGGCTACGTGATGGCGGCGGCGTTCCCGTTCGCCGTCGGCATCCTGCACGACGCGACGGATGCGTGGACGGCGCCGCTGCTCGTGATCATCGCGGTCCTCGTGCTCTCGATCCCGTTCGGCATCGTCGCCGGCCGCCGCCGAACCGTCGAGGACGAGTGGGAGCTGCGGCACGGACGCTGGTGAGCCGCTTGTGTCCGGGCGTTCTCAGCGACCGAAGGCGCTGCACGCTGACGATCAGTCGAACACGACCTCGTCGCCGACGCGGATGACGCCGCCCCGGCCGGAGCGGTCGTCGACGTCCCCGCTCACACCCGGCAGCAGCAGGAGGCGCCCGAGCGTCGGCTCCGCCTGGCCGATGCGCGACGTCAGCGTGGTGAGGACTCTGGCGTCGCGGACGCCGGTATCGGGGTTGGCGTGCGTCGCGAGGCATCGCACGATCGGTCCTGCCGGCGTGAATCGCACGTCTCCGATCCGCACGTCTCCCGTCCAGTCCAATTCGTCCCAGGCCTCGACGCCGTCGATCACGATGTTGGAGCGGAAGCGGCGATCGTCGATCTCCTGCTCGAGCGCGGCGCCGAGCGCCGCGACGCTCGCGGTGCTGTGCACCGACACGTAACCGCGAGCGCGGTCCTGGAATCGCGAGCGCTCTCCGTCGCCCACCAGCACGATGGGCAGCCGCCCCGGGCGACGCAGGCGCTTCGCCTCGGCGGATTCCATGACGAAGGCGGTGACGGCCTCGGACAGCTCGCGACGACCGTCCTCGTCCAGGCCGGCCTGCGCCAGCAGTGCGTCCCCGCGCATGATCCGCACCCGTCGCGCCGTGTCGTCGTACGTGAGTCGGAGCTCGGCGAGCGTGGGGAACGACTCCAGCGCGAGTCCCTTCGACTTCGGCCAGGAGTCCAGGCCGTCGCGATCCTCGGGGGTCGTGGCGTCCGCGAACCGGAAGGCGAGAACCCGATCGCCGGCGATGCGTCCGTCCGGCTGCACGACCAGTTCGTCGCGAGCCTCGGGGGTGAACCCCTTGACGGGGTGACGGAAGAGGGCGACGACGCGAGGCATGTCTGTCATCCTGTCACGCCTGCCCAGGGCATCCGGGCATGACGATGACCCCGCCGCGGTGCGACGGGGTCATCGATGAGCGAACCCGGGCGTCAAGCCCTTTCGAGCTCGTCTTCGTCTTCGTCCGCGTACTGGTCGGCCCACTTGTCGACGTAGGCGTCGTCCTCCGAGTCGCTCGGATGACCCAGCTCGCGCTCCAGCGCAGAGTAGTTCACCGACGGACTGTACGCCTTGAGTTCGCGGGCGATCTTTGTGTGCTTCGCCTTCTGACGGCCACGGCCCATGCGCGAGACCCCCTCACGATCTAAGCTGCGGGCAGCTGCGGCCCGCGCATTCACGACACCGGCTGACGGCCGGTAAGAGTAGCATTCAGGATAGCACGAGGGCCAGAGCGACTGGCCGATCGAGACCAGGGGAAGGGGGCGATCCGCATGTCAGATGCCGGTTCCGCGTCGTCCGAGGAAGCCGTCCAGAACAGCGAGTTGCAGAAGGCCGTGATCGTCGGCGTCCAGCCGGATCAGCCCGCGCGCGTGCTGCAGGAGGCCGTCCGCTACGCGACTCTTCTGAGCGCGCCGCTGGTGGTCGTCCACGTCGACGTCACGCGCTTCGTCACGTACGAGGACCCCGACGGCTACGTGCATTCCGCTCCCATCGACATGAACATCGAGACCGGTGCAGCCGAGTTCGAGCACGTCCAGGAGGCCGCGACCAAGGCGCTCGAGGGGACGGGGCTGACCTGGACGGCGCGCCAACTCGTCGGCGACCCCGCTCTTGCGATCAAGCAGCTCGCCGGCAAGCTCGACGCCCAGCTCATCGTGATCGGCACGCGCAAGCGCGGCATCGGCGAGTCGATCCGGGAGTTCTTCACGGGATCCGTGGCGGCGCGTCTCGCGCACCGCCAGCACCGCTCGATCCTCGTCGTCCCGCTCGAGGAGCCGGTTCCCGACGACCAGGCCGAGATCTGGACCGAATAGACGAGCGCCCTCCCCGTGCGACGCACGGGGAGGGCGACGCCTCACTCCGCGAGGGCCCGGGTCACATCCTTGGCTGCGGCATCCAGGGCCCGCTCGAGCTCGTCGACGACGGTCGCCGGAAGCGCGCCGCCGCGGGCGACGTGCGTGCGCAGGTCCGCCCGGATGCGACCGCGGAAGCCGTTGACCGCGGCATCCGCGCGCTGCAGCTGTTCCCGGCTCGTGACGCGGACGTCATCGGGACCGGTGGAGCGCGAGCGGTCCTTGGAGCCCTGACGCTCGTCCTTGGCCGCAGCGGCGAGATCCGCGCGCAGGCTCTTCATCGCCTCCTGGACGCTCTGGCGCACCTCGTTGGCGATCAGGCGGACGGAGTCCGCGAGATCGTTCTCGATGCCCGCCAGGTCGTCCTCGCGGGAGGCGAGTTCGGCGCGGCCGGCGTCCGTGATCGCGTAGATCGTGGTGCGGCCGTCGACGGTCTTGGTGACCAGCCCCTCCTCCTCGAGCTTCGCGAGCCGGGGATAGATGGTGCCGGCGCTCGGGGTGTACGTGCCTCCCGTCCGGTCGGTCAACGCCTGGATGATGCCGTACCCGTGCTGCGGGGATTCCGCGAGCAGCGACAGCAGATACAGGCGCAGGTCGCCGTGGGAGAAGACCGCGGGGCTCATGCTTCCCACTCCGCGTCGTCGGCGACGGTGCGCACGGGCTGGCGCAGCACGGTGATGTCGCCGGAGACGGAATTGGCGCGGATGTCCACGAAGCTGCCGGCCAGCTCTCCGGCCGATCCGGTGTAGTTGGTCGGGCCGGACGAACCGCGGTCGATGCCGTCGATCAGGACGCGACCGCTCATGGAGCGCATCACGTAGTTCGCCGGCAGCGTCTCCTCGAGACGGATGGTGCTGTCGCCGGCCACCGTGTTGAGGTTGATCGTGTTGACGTTGCCCGCGGCATCCACCCACATCGCGCCGGACACGGTGTCGATGGTGGCCTTGCGGACGGAACCGGTCACTGCGACGTCGCCCGAGACGCTGTTGGCGCTGAGGGCTCCGGTCAGCTCGCGGATCTGCACGTCACCGGAGACCGAGTTCACCGACAGGTCGCCCGTGTGCGTGTCGACGATGATGTCGCCGGACACCGTGTTCAGCTTCGCGTCGTTCGCGAGGCCCGACACGAGTGCACCCGCGCTGACGACGCCGAGCGTCAGGGCGATGCCGCGGGGGACCGCGACACTGACCTCGGCCTTGGGGCCGCCGGACCCGAAGTTGCGGAAGACCTCGAGGAAGTTGTCCCAGCCGAGCTGGGGGTGATCGATCTCGATCTGCGTGCCATCGGATTCGATGCGCAGGTCCTTGGTCGTGACGCCGTGCACCTCGATGCGGATGCCGGGTTCGTCGTGGGCGATGACATCGACCTGGCCGCCGACGAGGCCGACCTTGAGCCGGGACGCCTGGGCGATGTCGATGACGCGTTCGTCGCCGGGGGCGATGAGCCACTTCTCGGTCATGTTCGTCTCTCCTGTTCGGCGATATCGAGATATATCGCGTGCCAGAAGGGTAACACGATATATCTCGAGATTGTCAAGAACTCCGGCAGAAACGGAGTTGACATTGACGCAACGTCAACTTCTATCGTCGAGATATCGAGAACGGAAGGAGGATGCCGTGGCCACACGGGACTGGTCGATCCAGGAGATCGCCCGCCTCGCGGGCACGACGAGCAGGACGCTGCGTCACTACGACGACATCGGGCTGCTCCCGCCGACCCGCATCGCGCACAACGGCTACCGCCACTACGACGAGCAGGCGCTCGTCCGGCTGCAGCGGATCCTGCTGCTGCGCGAGCTCGGACTCGGGCTGCCGCAGATCGCCGAGGTGCTCTCCCGCGAGCGCGCCGAGGCATCCGCGCTCGAGACCCACCTCGCGCTCCTGCGCGAGGAGCAGACGAGGCTGACGCGTCAGATCGCGTCGGTCGAATCCACCATCGCCGCATTGAGAGGAGGTGAAGAACTCATGGCAGAGAACATGTTCGACGGCTTCGACCACACCCAGTACAAGGAAGAGGTCGAGCAGCGCTGGGGAACCAAGGCCTACGCCGACAGCGACCGCTGGTGGCGCGGGATGACCGACGCCGAGCGCGCCGAATGGCAGCAGCTCGTGTCCGACCTCGGACGCGACTGGATCGCCGCCGCCGAGCGCGGCATCGATCCCGCCTCCGACGAGGCGCAGGCTATCGCGAGACGCCACGTGCAGTGGCTGACCGGCGTCCCCGGGACTCCGGCCGCACGGCCCGACGGCGACGTCAAGGGCTACGTGATCGGGCTCGGCGAGATGTACGTGGCCGACCCGCGCTTCGGCGCGAACTACGCCACCTCCGACGGCGGCACCGCCGGCGCCGAGTTCGTCCGCGACGCGCTCCGCATCTACGCGGAGGCGAATCTGTAGGCCGATCCTCATTCGTGTTCACCCTGTCCGTCGATCTCCGGCGGACAGGGTGACACCGACGGGCCGAAGCGGCCGGATACAGTGGCGAGCGTGATCCATGTGCGCCGCGCCCTGCTCGTGGCGCTCGGAGGTGCGCTGGGCACGGCGGCGCGGCTCGCCATCGGCCTGGCGATCCCGGATGCCGCGGGCATCCCGATCTCCACCCTTGTGGTGAACATCCTCGGCGCGTTCCTCATCGGCATCCTGTCGGCGCGGCTCCCCGCCTCCGCCGATCTGCGGATCCTGCTGGGGACCGGCGTCCTCGGCGGCTTCACCACGTACAGCGCCTTCGCCGTGGGAACCGTGCAGCTGTGGACGGCCGCACCGCTGCTCGCAGCCCTCTACGTCCTGCTGACGCTCGTCCTCGGTGTCCTCGCCGCGCTCGCCGGCATCCGCCTGGGCGCGCCACGGAGGCCGGTGTGAGCACGCTCGTGTTCGCGCTGGCGGCGGGCGCCGGGGGACTCGGCGCGGCCGTGCGCTACCTCGTCGACGTCGGCGTGACGGCCGCGCTGCGCCGCGGCCGCCCGTCCGCCGCACCTGCCTTCGGCTGGGGGATCCTCGTCGTGAACGTCACGGGGTCGTTCGCCCTGGGCGTCCTGACCGCACTGCTCCCGGACGCCGCCTTCGTCTTCGGAGCCGGATTCCTCGGCGGATACACGACCTTCAGCACCGCCGTGCTGGACAGCATCGGCCTCTGGCGCGACGGGGCCCGCGCGGCATCCGCGCTTCATCTGGTCGGCACGTTCGGGGCATCCGTGCTCGCCGCGATCCTCGGGCTCTGGATCGGCCTGATCCTGTGAACGGGTTCACAGGATGCTGCATGCCGGCTGTGGAATACTGACGCCCGCACCCCTGTCGCGCTTTTCTACCGAGAGTCAGCCGCCTTGTCGAAGCTCGCCGTCCTCAGTCTGCGCAACCGCGCGCTCATCGCCCTCGTCACGATCGTCGCAGCCGTGTTCGGCGGACTCGCGCTGAACAACCTCAAGCAGGAGCTGATCCCCTCGCTCGAGCTGCCGGCGCTGATCGTCATGACCAGCTACCCCGGCGCTTCGCCCGAGGTCGTCGAGAACGACGTCTCCACGCCGATCGAGACCGCGATCCAGGGGGTTCCGGGACTCGAATCGACGACCGCGACGAGCACCACGAACGCCTCGATCGTGCAGGCGACCTTCGCCTACGGCGAGAACCTCGCGACTGCAGAGCAGAAGATGCAGCAGGCGATCAACCGGATCTCCTCGCAGCTGCCCGACGAGGTCGAACCCCAGGTGCTGTCGGTCTCGATCGACGACCTCCCTGTGATCCAGATCGCCGTCACCGGATTCGACGACGCCCAGACCGCTCAGGCCGATCTCGAGAACGTCGCGATCCCCGATCTCGAGGACGTCGACGGCGTGAACGCCGCTGAGATCGTCGGCGGCATCGGCCAGCGGGTCACGATCACCCCGGATGACGCCGCGCTCGCCGAGCGAGGGCTCAGCACGCAGGCGATCAGCTCGGCCCTCGAGCAGAACGGCGTGCTCTTCCCGGGCGGCGAGATCACCGAGGGCGACGAGACGCTGACCGTGCAGACGGGCGCGAAGCTGTCCACGGTCGACGAGATCGCCGCGCTCCCGCTCGTGGGATCCGACGCCACGATCGGCGACGTCGCGACCGTCGGCCTCGGCTCCGATCCGGTGACCTCGATCTCGCGGGTCGACGGTGAGGACGCCATCACGATCTCGATCACCAAGCTCCCCTCGGCCAACACCGTCGAGGTGTCGCAGGGCGTGATCGCCGCGCTGGACGAGATCTCGGACGCGTTCCCGGACGCCGAGTTCACGGTCGTGTTCGATCAGGCGCCGTTCATCCAGCAGTCCATCGAGACTCTCGCGACCGAGGGACTGCTCGGCCTCGCCTTCGCGGTGATCGTGATCCTCGTCTTCCTCCTGTCGGTCCGCTCCACGCTCGTGACGGCGATCTCGATCCCCACCAGCGTGCTGGTCACCTTCATCGGCCTGCAGGCGTTCGGGTACACCCTGAACATCCTCACCCTCGGCGCCCTGACGATCGCGATCGGGCGCGTGGTCGACGACTCGATCGTCGTGATCGAGAACATCAAACGCCATTACGTCGGCGACGCCGACAAGATGAGCGCCATCGTTCTCGCCGTGCGCGAGGTGGCCGGCGCCATCACGGCATCCACCATCACCACTGTCGCCGTGTTCCTGCCGATCGTGTTCGTCGGCGACATGGTCGGGGAGCTCTTCCGGCCGTTCGCGATGACGGTGACCATCGCGATGGCCGCGTCCCTCCTCGTCGCCCTGACGATCGTGCCCGTGCTGGCGTACTGGTTCCTCCGTCCCGGCAAGCCGCTGCTCGACGAGAACGGCGAGGAGATCGACCCCGAGCACCCCGATGCGCCGCCGACGCCTCTGCAGAAGGCGTACCGGCCGATCCTCAGCTGGACGCTCAAGCACTCCGGCATCACGGTGCTCCTCGCCGTGGTGGTCCTGGCCGGCACGCTCGCCGCCGCCCCGCTGATGAAGATCAACTTCCTCAGCGACTCGGGGCAGAACACGATGACCGTCACCCAGGATCTGGGCCCGACCGCGAGCCTGCAGGCGCAGGACGAGGCCGCGGCCGTGGTCGAGGACGCCCTGATGGATGTCGACGGCATCGAGACGGTGCAGGTCTCGATCGGATCCAGCGGATCCTCGCTGCGCGACGCCTTCTCCGGCAGCGCCGGGATCACGTATTCGATCCAGACCGATCCCGACGCCGACCAGGAGGCGCTGCGCTCCGACGTGCAGGACGCCGTCGACGATCTCGAGAACGTCGGCGAGGTGACCGTGGCGGCTTCGGCCGGTTTCGGCAGCACGGACATCGAGGTGGACATCACGGCTCCGAGCGCCGAGGCGCTGCAGGAGGCGACGGATGCCGTCACCTCCGAGCTCGACGGACGAGACGGCATCGGAACCGTGACGGACAACCTCGCCGCCTCGCTGCCGTACATCGCCGTGGTCGTGGACCGTGAGGCCGCGGCCCAGGCCGGGCTCAGCGAGGTCGCGGTCGGATCCATCGTGTCCGGTGCGATGCAACCGCAGCAGATCGGGTCCATCGAGCTGGACGGCACCGCGCTGACGATCTACCTGGCCGACCCCGAGCCGCCCACGACCGTGGCCGCGCTGCGCGAGCTGGCGATCCCGACGCCCGCCGGCATGATCGAGCTGCAGGACGTCGCGACCGTGGAAGAACGCGAGGGACCCACGTCGATCACGACCGAACAGGGGCGACGCACCGCCACCGTGACGGTGCCCCCGGCATCCGACGACCTCGCGGTCGCGACCGCGTCGGTGACCGCAGCCCTCGAGGACGTCGATCTGCCCGATGGCGCGGATGCCGAGGTCGGCGGCGTCGCCGAGCAGCAGGCCGACTCGTTCTCGCAGCTCGGACTGGCCATGCTGGCCGCGATCCTGATCGTGTACGTCGTGATGGTCGCGACGTTCAAGTCGCTGCGCCAGCCGCTGCTGCTGCTGGTCTCGGTGCCGTTCGCGGCGACCGGTGCGATCCTGCTGCAGATCGTGACCGGCATCCCGCTCGGCGTCGCCTCGCTGATCGGCGTGCTGATGCTCATCGGCATCGTCGTGACGAACGCCATCGTGCTCGTCGACCTCGTGAACCAGTACCGCGAGAAGGGGCTCTCGGCGCACGACGCCGTCATGGCGGGTGGCGAGAAGCGTCTGCGCCCGATCCTCATGACGGCGCTCGCGACGATCTTCGCCCTCACTCCGATGGCTCTCGGCATCACGGGTCACGGCGGGTTCATCTCGCAGCCGCTCGCGATCGTGGTGATCGGCGGGCTGGTGTCGTCCACCGTGCTGACGCTCATCGTGCTGCCCACGCTCTACAACCTCGTCGAGGGGGCGAAGGAGCGACGGGCGGCGAAGCGCGCCGGACGCGACGGCGACGGCGGTCCCGCGGACCCGGCGCCGGGATCCGGTCCGCGGACCGACGCGCCCGAGAGCGGTGCCGCGGCGGATGCCCCGGCACGGGCCTGGTCGTTCGTGGGCGCGGGCGCCGAAGCTCCGGTTACGGAGCAGGGGGCGCCTGCCGGGCCGTCCGGACAGCGTGCGACGGACGGCCATCAGGGCGTCGGAGAGCCGGCGGAGGCATCGCGGTCGACGGACATGGAGCGGTCGGCTTCTCCTGCGCATCGGCTGACGGCCTATGACGCCGAGCCGGAGCACTCCTCGAACACGTCCGCGGTCGCCGCTGCTGCCGCCGCCTCCGCCGCTGCCGCCGCGGCCGCTGCTGCCGCCGCCGCGGCATCGGCCGTGGCCGCGTCCGTCGACCAGAGCGAACACGCGCGGACCCGACGTGAGCTGCGGGAGCGTCACACCGGTCTCCCGCCGGCGAACCCGCTGCGCTGACCGCCTGCTCGGCTCCCGAGACCCGGAGAACAACGCGAGATCCGGACGAACGGCGCCGGAGCATCCGGATCTCGCGCGATCGTCCGGATCCCGGACCGCCGTCGACGGGACCGCGCCGGGCGCGGTCAGCCCAGTTCGATGCCCCAGTGCAGGGTCCAGCTCTCGCCGGGGAGCAGCCGGCGGATGCCGAGGCCGCTGTTGAGCGCGTCCGCTGGCGCCGTCATCGGCTCGATCGCGACGGCGAGCTGCTGCCCCGGGTAGGACGTGGTCGTGTACACCTGGACGTAGTCGAAGCCGTCGCCCTGCCAGAGCGTGACCCGACGGCCGTCGGGAGCAGTGAGCGTGTGACGCACGCGCCCGTCGGCGTCCCTCGCGAGATCCGCGAAACCGGTGTCGAGGACGATGTCACCCAGGCGGACGCCGTCGCGCAGCTCCGCCGGTGCCGGCGACGTCCCGGTCGGGAGCATCCGGTCGTCCACCTCGAACTGCGTCCGTGCGGGGACCGTGAGCACGAGCTCTCGCGGATCCACGTCGTCGATCGTCACGAACGGATGGGTGCCCAGGGCGACGGGGGCCGCGGCATCCGAACGGTTCTCCAGCACGTGCTCGACCGCGATGCCGGTCTCGGTGAGCGTGTACGTGACCGTCGTTCCGATCTCGTACGGCCAGCCGGTCTGCGGCACGATCGTCGCGCGCAGCGATGCCTGCGAGCCGTTCTGCACGACCTCGTACGCGGTGAAGCGCAGCAGTCCGTGACTGGCGTTGTCCAGCTTCGGCTCCGTGATCGCGAGTCGGCGGGCGGTGCCGTCGTCGTCCCAGACGCCGTCTCTGACCCGGTTCGGCCACGGCGCGAGCACGACACCCGAACACGCCGGCGTCGGCTCCCCGAGAGGGTACGGCGGGACGAGGCCGGTGCCTCCGACGGTCAGGGATCGCAGGGATGCTCCGACCTGCGCGATCTGCGCGGTGACCGCGCCCCGCTGCAGATGGATCTGAGTGCCGGTGGGGGAGAGAGAAGTCACCACGACATCGTACGGGTGACTTCTCAGCCGGGCGCGATACTCTGGAGGGGTCGGCTTCGGACAGCCGCGCAGCGGCGCGGGCGTTTTTGTGTGAAGTGTGAGTCCAGGGGCCGATGGTGAGCGTCGATCGACGCGCATGAACCATCACATGAATGGCCCCGGCCGACGGATGTCCGGGTATCGTCTGCGTGCGCGCAGGCTGCTGTTCTCGTGCAGAGAACTGAAGGACACACCCATGCCCAAGAACCACAAGCCCAAGGGCGGCCGGCCCGCGCGGAACTTCGAGCCGCGCTACGCCAAGAAGACCCCGTTCCACGACCGCCACGGCGAGGGGCGCGGTTCGCGCTCGGATGCCGGGGACGAGCGCTCCTCCTACCGGCCCTCCGGACCGGGGAGCCGGAGCCCGAAGCATCGCGGCTATCGGCCCGAGCCCGCGTCCGGAGCTCCCAAGCGTCGCTGGACCGAGCAGGAGCGCGCCGGCCGTGATGAGGCACGTTCGATCCGCGGTCGCGCGGAGGGCGGACGCCGGGAGGCTCCGCATCACCGCGGGGAGCGGGCGACGGGCGAGCGGGCAGGATCCGGCGGCGGTGGCCGTCGTTTCGACGCCGACCGGCCGCGGTACAGCAGCGACCGCGGCGCAGACCGTGCGCGGTACGGCGGGGATCGCGGTCAGGATCGCTCGCGCTACGACGGCGAGCGACCGCGGCGCGATGCCCGCGACGACCGTGGCACCGGGCGGGCAGGCCGCGACCCCGACCGCCCGCGTTACGACGGCGCGCGCGGCGGAGACCGTCCGCGGTACGAGGGAGATCGTCCGCGGTACGGCAGCGACCGCGATCAGGACCGTTCGCGCCGTGACGGCGATCGGCCTCGCCGCGACGGCTACGGCGATCGCCCGCGCTACGAGTCCGACCGGAACGACGCCCGTCGGCGTCGCGACGTCGAGGACCGCCCGCGCCGCGAGCGCGCACCGCAGCGTTCGCGCTACGACGAGGACCGCCCGAAGCGCTACGGCGAGGACCGCCCGCGTCGCGACGATCGTCGCGGTGAGCACCGTCCCGGTCGCGACGACTGGAACGCCAAGCCGGCGGCATCCTTCCAGCCCACCGAGGACGTCGTCCACGAGCGGCTCGAGGCGAAGACCGTGCAGGCGACCGAGGTCGAGAACGTGACGTTCGCGGACCTCGGGCTGGGTTCGAACATCGTCGAGACCCTGGCGAACATGGGCGCGGAGACGCCGTTCCCGATCCAGGCGGCCAGCATCCCCGCGGTGCTGGAAGGCCGTGACGTCCTGGGGCGCGGTCGCACCGGCTCCGGGAAGACGATCGCGTTCGGCGCCCCGCTCGTCGAGAGCATCCTCACGTCCCAGAAGGGCAAGCGGCGCGAGGTCGGCCGTGCCCCGCGGGCGATCATTCTCGCGCCGACACGCGAACTGGCGCTGCAGATCGACCGCACCATCCAGCCGATCGCGCGCAGCGTCGGACTCTTCACGACTCAGATCTACGGCGGTGTGCCGCAGGCCCGCCAGGTCGGGGCGCTGAAGAAGGGCGTCGACATCGTGATCGGCACTCCCGGGCGCATCGAGGACCTCATCAACCAGGGCAAGCTCGACCTCTCCGACTGCCGCATCGCGGTGCTCGACGAGGCCGACCACATGTGCGAGCTCGGGTTCGTCGAGCCGGTGCAGCGGATCCTCCGCCGCACCGCCGACGGCAGCCAGAAGCTGCTGTTCTCGGCGACGCTCGACCGTGAGGTCGCCGCGCTCGTCGACGAGTTCCTCGTGGACCCTGCCGTCTTCGAGGTCGCCGGCGAGAACCAGGACACCGGCACGATCGAGCACCGCGTGCTCGTGATCGACCACCGCGACAAGGCCGAGATCCTCGCTTCGCTCGTCGATCGCGACGGTCAGACGCTCGTCTTCGCGCGCACCCGGGCGTACGCCGAGATGCTCGCCGAGCAGTTCGAGGATGCCGGGATCCCGGCCGTCTCGCTGCACGGCGACCTGAACCAGGCGAAGCGTACGCGCAACCTCGCTCGGCTCACCTCGGGCAAGGTGCAGGTGCTCGTCGCCACGGACGTCGCGGCCCGCGGCATCCACGTCGATGACATCGATCTGGTCGTCCAGGCCGATGCTCCGGACGAGTACAAGACCTACCTGCACCGCAGCGGCCGCACCGGCCGCGCCGGCCGGTCGGGTCGCGTCGTGACGCTCATCACCCGCCAGCGTCAGCGCCGGATGTCCGAGCTCCTGGACCGCGCCGAGATCGACGCGCCGTTCGAGCAGGCGCGCGTCGGCGACGAGGTCATCGAGGAGATCGCCGGTCGCGTGCCGACCGCGGCGGATCTGACCGCCTGACACTCGCGAGACGTCCTTTGCGGCGTGAGACTTGGCTGATTGGGCCAAGTCTCACGCCGCAGCCCAAGTCTCGCGCGTGCGGTCAGACGATCCGGTGCGCGTGCAGCGTCGACTCCAGAGGCGTGCCGTTGAGGTCGAGGTAGAGCTGCGCCTCGGTGACGGTGAGCGTGGCGGCGTTTCGCCGTTCGAGTACGCGCGTGCCGGCGTCGATGAATCCGGGATCGAAGCCGTACACGCGGACCGCGTCGGCGTCGTGGATGCGCTTGCCCTCCCAAGCGGCGACGACCTTGACCGGATCGCGGTGCGTGTAGACGACGGTGCGGGAGGCCGCGCGGCTGCCGAAGTGCATGCGCTCGGCGTCCGGGGCGCCGATCTCGATCCACGCCGTGATGCTGCCGGTGAGATCGCGCACGACGATCGCGGGCTCGTCGGTGGAGGAGAGGCCCTCGCTGAACGCGATGCCGTCGGTGAACTCCAGGCAGTAGGCGAGGACGCGCGTCAGCATGTAGGCGTCCGTCTCGGAGGGATGCTTCGCCACCCGGAGCGTCAGATCGTCGTACACCCCGCGGTCCATGTCCGCCAACTGGACGGTGAAGGTGTGGATCATCGCGCCGATCGCCATAGCTCTCGAGCCTACGCGTCGCCGGTTCGTGCGATGTGCACGTCAGAAGAGCATCGGCTGCGCCGGAGCGGACGCCGGGGGCGCCGGTGCTCCCGGCCGAGGTGGAAGGGCGCGCGTGCCGCGCGGGCTCGCGGCATACAGATCGTCCTCGTCGCGTCCGTCGAGTCGATGCATCCGGATGAGCGGCCGGATGCGCTTCGCGAGCCATTGCCGGTACGCCTTGGGCGCCTCGGCGGAGACTCCGGGGTAGAGCCCGCGGTAGGACGAGACGAGGTCGGGTCGGTGCTCGCCGAGCCACTGCATGAACCACGGCTTCACCCCGGGGCGCAGGTGCAGGGCGCCGTAGATGACGCGCGCCGCACCGGATTCCCTGATGCGCGCCAGTGCGGCGTCGATGGCGGCGACCGAGTCCGTCATGTGCGGCATGATCGGCATGAGGAAGACCGTCACGCGGAAACCGGCATCCGTGAGCGCCCGGACCGTGTCCAGGCGCGCCTGCGTCGAAGGGGTTCCGGGTTCGATCCTCTTCTGCAGGTCGTCGTCGTACATCGCGATGGACATCTGGATGTCGACGGGCACGCGTGCGGACGCATCGACCAGGAGCGGGATGTCGCGGCGCACGAGCGTCCCCTTCGTGAGGAGAGACATCGGAGTCCCCGACTCGGCCAGCGCCTCGATGATGCCGGGCATCAGACGGTACCGCCCCTCAGCCCGCTGGTACGGGTCGGTGTTGGTCCCCAGGGCCACGGTCTCGTGCTGCCAGCTGCCCCGGCGCAGCTCGCGTCGGAGCACCTCGACGACATTGGTCTTGACGACGATCTGCGTATCGAAGTCCGAGCCGCCGTCGAGATCGAGGTACTGGTGTGTGCCGCGGGCGAAGCAGTTGTGGCTGATCACTCCGTTTGCGATGAAGTCACCCGTGCCTGTCGTGATGTCGATCAGGTCGCGTTCGCCTTCGAGCGGGGTGATGCTCACCACACGCAGGTCCGAAGCCGTCTTGACCGCCGTGTTCTCGATCGAGAGCTCTCCCGCGGTCCCTGTATCGAGCGCCAAGATGGGGCCAGTGCCGAATCCGAGCAGTCGATTGTTCGTCGTCAGATGAGGACGCTGTCCGGTTTCACCACTCGTCACGTGCTTCCAGCCTCGATCCGTGAGGAAGCGGTGATCCCCGCTCGCGACGATCTGCGTACCGTCAGCCAGGTTGACGCGATACGCGGTCTTCCGTGTGTGCCATTTCGCCTTGACGATCGTGCGGACATATCGGCGGTACATGCCTTGCACGACCGTGCCGAAAATCTCGTCCCCGATCTCGAGTTCGCTCAGGGGACGCTGCCTTCCGTCGGCGCACAGGATCAAGGTGTCCGGAGAAAGGCAGTACACGCACGCATGACTGCATCCGCGGTACGGGTTGATCGTCCATGAGAAGGGCATGCGCGACGGACCCGGCACCTTGTTCAGCGCGGACTTCGCGAGCACCTCGTGGAAGGTCATGCCTGCGAACTCGGGGGTCGTCACGGACCGGACGATGCCGCTGCGGTTCTCGAGTCCCGGCAGAGCGGAGTCGTCCACTTCGTCGATCGTCTGCCCCTGCCATCGCATGCCTTCATTCGAACAAAAGGCCGATGTGATGTCAAGTCGTCTTCGAAGAAGAGTTCTATCCCTGCGTGGGGAGGAACGGGTCGGGCCGCGTCGGCGCGGCCAGCGGGTGTCGTCGCTCGCGCGTCGGTCGGGGCCCGGCCGTCGAGACATCGGGGACCCGGATGCCCAGCCCGTCGACGGGGGAACCGGGTCGCACGCGGAGGTCGCGGGACTCGGCGTCCACGAACAGCGGATCGGCCGTCACCGAATGACGATCGTGGCCGAGTCGCGCCCACTCGTCATCCAGCGGCTCGACGATCTCGAAACCGACGGAGCCGTCCGCCCGGGTCTCGCGCGCGGCGTTCGCCGCGCGCTCCGCGCCCGGTATCGGCGTCGCATCCCAGAACAGGTTCAGGTCGCTGTCGATCCCGAAGTTCCTGATGTCGCGATGATCCGGATAGCCGACGAAGGCGGGCATGCCCTCGCTCACGACGATGTTGCGGTGGAAGGTGAAGGACACGTGCTCCTCGGGGCGTGTGATGGACACCTGCCCGCTCCGGCCGTACGCCCAGATGTTGTCGCGGATCATCACCTCACGGCCGTAGTGCTGGTGGTATGACTGGCTCGAGACGTCGTGGACGACGTTCTGCTCGATCACCACGTGCGACGAACCCTCATCGAGGTAGATCCCCCAGCCGCCGTAGTTCGCGCATTCGACATCGTGGATATGGTTTCCGCGAACGACCGTTCCCGGCGCGATGCCGAGCAGGTAGACGCCGCCCATGTCGTTGAGCAGCCCCTTGCCGAGGTCGTGGATGTGATTGCCCTCGATGCGGTTGCCTTCGGATGGACTGTGCAGGTAGTCCCACATCCACCCGACGGAGATGCCGGAATAGAAGAAGTCGCGGATCTCGTTGTGCGCGATCACGTTGTGGGAGCCGTGCTGGAACAGGACGGCGACCGTGTTCGGGTACACCTGACCGCCGCGCTCGATGAGGCAGTCCGAGACCTCGTTCGCCTGGTTGTAGTCCGGGCCGAGGGCATCGATCCCTCCGCCGGATCGCACGGCGCCCGCGCCGAGATCGGTGAAGCGGACTCCGCTCACGAGGGTGCCGCGGGATCCCGCCCCGAGGCTGAGAGCGTATCCGCCGACGCGTTCGACTGCCCCGCCGATGAGCGCACAGGAGCGCGCATGCGTGAACCGCAGAGCCGCCGGCACGGTGCTCGCGGCCTGAACATCGGCCGCATACCGACCGTCGGCCGGCAGTTGCGGGTCTTCTCGCACGCCGAACGGCGGCATGGCCGGCGGCACGGACGCGAAATCCGCCTCGGCGAAGCGGATGCCCTCGAACCGCACCTCCCGCACGGGATCCTGTGCGGTCCCGGCGAGCTCGACGAACGCGTCGGTCACCGGCATCCGCACATCGAGGTCGGTCATGTCCTGACCCTCGAGCGGCAGGTAGAGCACGTGCGGCCCGCTCGCCCCGGCGAGTGCACCGGTGGCGTCCAGGTACCACTCGCCCGGAACCTCGCCGAAGCTCTCCGCGACGTTGTCCAGGTAGTACCGGGCGAACAGGGCCGCCGCGTCGTCCCGGAGCGCGAAGATGCTGCGCAGCGAACTCGTGACGGTGCGCGTCTCGCGGTCGATCGCGGTGATCGGCATGCGCTCCTGGACCCAGTAATGGGGCACCACGACCTCCACGGCCTCGGGCTGTGCCAGCTCGGGGATGTCGCCGTCGACGTAGCGGAACGACGCGGCGCCGTCGAAAAGAGTGCCGACGAAGCTTCCGGCCGGATCGAGTCCGTCCTGTTCCTCGACGCGCAGGAACCCATCGCGCGGAAAGCGAGGGCGTGGTGCGGCGACGCCCCCGACGTACAGGCGGCGTCCCCCGGTGCGAGGAGCCGGCGCGGCCCAGGCCTGCACGCCGTTCACGCTGACGGGCCGCCACCCGCTGATGCGGACCGATCCCCGCAGCAGCGGCGGGTCGTCGGCGTCCCGCGCCACGACGGACGTGAAGGAGTCACCGCCCGTGAACACGACGGGCTCGGCGTGGGGATACTCGCCGCCGCTCATCCAGATGACCGCGCGCTGTCCCGGCTCCCGACGCGCACGCACCAGGCGCAGCCCGTGCTCGAGGTCGTTCGCGGGGTAACCGCGCGACCCGTCGGCGTACGGTGAGCCGTCGGGCGCGACATGCACCTCGATCCTGTCCGTGCTCATCGCTCAGCCCTTCGTGGCGCCCGCGGTCACGCCGGCGGTGATCTGACGCTGGAAGATCAGGTAGACGACGATGATCGGCAGCACGGCGAGCAGCACACCGGCGATGTACGTCGGCACGTTGTCCGGGTACTGGCCGCGCAGAGCACTGACCCCGACCATCACCGTCCGGTTCTGGGGCGACTGCATGATGAGCAGCGCGATGAGGATGTCGTTCCACACGAACAGGGAGTTGAGGATGCCCATCGAGATCAGGGCGGGCTTGCCCACCGGGACCATGATCCGCCACCAGACTCCGAACAGGCCGTTCCCGTCGACGCGGGCGGCCTCGGTCAGCTCCTTCGGGATGCCGGAGTAGTACGCCGTCATGAAGTACACCGTGAACGGCAGGAACTGGGCGACGTAGGCGATGATCAGGCCCGGGAACGTGTTGATCAGACCCATGTCGCTGAGCACCTTGATCGTCGGCACCATGATGACCTGGAACGGGATCATCATCATCGCGAGGATGATGAGGAAGGCCAGCTTGCTGCCGCGGAAGGTGAGGTGGCTCAGGGCGTAGCCGCACATCGACGCGAGCACGAGCAGAAGGACAACGGACGCCACGGTCACGATGATCGTGTTCAGGAAGTAGCGGCCCATGTCCGCATTCACCCAGGCGTCGATGTAGTTCTGGACGTTGAAAGTCTGCGTGATGCCGAGTCGGTCGAGGACATAGTCCTTGCGCGTCTTCAGCGACACGTTCAGGCCGAAGACCATCGGATAGATGGTCGCGATGGCCAGCAGCATCATCGGCACGGCGAGCGCCCACCGGGCGGCGCGTTCCCTGCGCATCAGGACTCCTTCGTGGCGCGGCGGAGCACGCGGATCTGGATCAGGCCGATGACGAGCACGATCAGCAGCAGGAAGACGGAGGCGGCGGACGCCAGGGCGGGACGCGCCTCGCCGTTGAGCTTCCAGATGAGGAACTCGGGCAGGTAGCTCGCGGTCCCGGGGCCACCGGCGGTCATCGTGTACAGCAGGCCGAACAGGCCCGTCAGCATGCCGATCGTCGTCGTGACGAACACGAACTGGATCGTCTGGCTGAGTCCGGGGATGATGACGTGCACGACCTGCTGCCACATGCTCGCCCCGTCGATCTTCGCGGCATCCAGAAGCTCGGCGTCCAGGGTCGCGAAGCCGGCGAGGAAGATCGTGAACGCCATGCCGAACGTGGCCCAGATGTGGACGACGAGCACCGTCGGCAGGGCCGTCGACGGCAGGCCGAGCCAGTCGACGCCCGGGATGTTCACCACGCCGAGAGCCGCGTTGAGCGGGCCGTTCGCGGCCAGGATGATGTTGAAGATCGCGCCGATGATGATCGGGGACAGCACGACCGGCAGGAAGTACACGCTGCGGTAGAACCGGTGGCCGGGGACCTTCAGGAAGACGAGGGTCGCGAGGATCCCCGCGACGAAGACCTGGATCGGCACGAACAGCAGCACGACCAGGACGTTGCGCGCGGAGGCCTGGAAGCGCTCGTCGCCGAGCAGGGCGATGTAGTTGTCGAGGCCGATGAACTGGCCGTTGAGCTCCTTGTCTCCGGTGAAGGAGAAGTTGATCCCCAGCACCAGCGGATAGACCCGGAAGATCGCGAGGATCAGGATGACCGGCAGCACCATGAGGTAGGGCGCGATCCGCTCGGACGTCCACGGCTTCTTGCGCAGCGGGACGTCCGTGGTGACGCGCCCGCGGCCCGGAGCCTTGTCCTTGAGGACAACGCTCCGGGTCGAGGTGGTGTCGATCGACAAGGGATCAGCCCTCCGACGCTGCCAGCTGGGCTGCCGCGTCCTCGACGGTGACCTCGCCGCCGAGCAGCTGCTGGCCGAGACGGTGCAGCAGGTCGAGCGTCTCGGCTTCGAGGGCGGTGTGAAGCAGCGGCTTGCTGCCCGGGAGCTCCGCGACGATGTCGTTGGCCGACGCGATGTCCGTGTCGAGCTCGATCGTCGTGTCGGACGTGATCTGGCCGCCCGCGAGCGAGTAGTTCGACAGGGCGTCGTGGTCGACGGTCGCCTTGATCCAGTCGACGCCGAGGTCCTTCTTGTCCTCGTTCAGGATGCCGTAGCCGATGCCGCCTTCCGCGGGCAGCGCCAGTGCCGTGCCGTCGTTGACCGTGACCGGCATCATGAAGCCGAGGTCTTCGCCGAGGAACTCGTCGAACTGCTTCCAGTGCGCGGTGCCGCTCATGAGGCCGATGACCATGCCGGCGCTGCCGCCGGAGAACAGGTCGAAGGAGTCGTTGAACATCGCGGTGGAGTTGGCGCCGTCGTTGTACCAGCCGTCGGCGGCGGAGTCGGCCCACATCTGCAGGACCTGGGTCGCGTGCTCGCTGGTCCAGTCGCGCTCGCCGTCGATCCAGGCGTCGTACTCCTCGGGGGTGAAGACACCGGATCCGAACCCGGACAGGAAGAACTCGATGCCGAGACCCTCCTTGTTCCCGAGCGCGAAGCACGAAGCGTCGGTCTTCTCGAGGATGGCCGTGCACGCCGCGGTCAGCTCGTCCCACGTCGTGGGCGGAGTGTCCGCATCGAGGCCGGCCTCGGTGAAGAGCGCCTTGTTGTAGTAGATCGGGAAGCCCTGCAGGAACATCGGGGCCGAGTAGGTCTCGCCGTCGGCCTGGAACGCCGGCCAGCCGGCCAGCTTGTCCTCAAGATCGGCGAGTTCGTCGGTGACGGGGACGAGAGTCGAGGCGCGGCTCTTGAGCTGCGTTCCACCGTTGAACAGCGCCACGTCCGGGCCCGTGCCCGCTTCGACGGCGCTGCCGAGCAGCGTGTAGTACTGGTCGAACGGCTGATTGACGATCTCGACCTCGACATCGGGGTGAGCCTCCGCGAAAGCGGCCTTGACGTCTTCGGTGTAGGCCGCGGCCGCCTCGTCGGCGTCGCCCCAGTTCCAGACCACGAGCTTGTCGGCCGTACCGGCGTCGCCGGTCGATCCGGTCGGCGACGCGCCGCCGCATCCGGTCAGTGCGAGTGCGGCCACGCCGACCATGGCGGGGATGGCGATCCTTCGCTTCATTGCGATCCTCTCAACGTTGATGGGTGCTGCAGGGACCTGAGGGTGCAGGTCAGTTGACAGGAAACGTACTACGTCTTATGAACTCCGTCAACCAAACATCACATGACTGATGTTCAACCGTGACCTCGGCGGCACACCGGGGGGTCCGAAGGCGGCGAGCGCCGGTGGGCGGGTTCAGTCCGGGTGGCGTTCGGAGGGCAGGCGGCGACGCTCCCACGATCCGAGGATGTGCTCGCTCATGGCGACGCGTGCGGCTTCGGGGTCGCCGGCCGAGATCGCCTCGACGATCTTCTCGTGCTCCGCGAGGGTCAGCTCGAAGGCGTGCGCCGGGTCCTGTCCCGTGAAGCGGTCGCTTCCGACGGCGTGCGCGATCAGGACCCGTGAGATGTTCTCGGCCAGCCCGTTCTCGGACAGTTCCATGACGGCGAGGTGGAACCGGACATCCGCCTCGCGGAACGCAACCGAATCCTCCACGCGCTCCGCCATCGCCTCCAGGCTCTCCCGCAACCGAGTGCGTCCCTCGTCGTCGACGGACTTCGCGGCGGCGGCGGCCATTGCCGCCTCCAGGGCGCCGCGGACCACGCTGAGATCGTCCAGGACGCCGAGCGTCGAGTCGTTGCGGATCATGGTCGACAGCACCAGCGGATCGAGCACGTTCCAGCTCGTCGACGGCGTGACGTGCGTGCCTCGTCCCTGGGCGACGGTGACCATGCCCTTTTCCTGCAGGCGCTTCATCGTCTCGCGGATGACGGTGCGGCTCACTCCGAACTGCACGCTGATGACGCTCTCCGGCGGCAGGGCGTCGCCGGGGGCGAACTCCCCGGTGACGATCGACTGGACGAGTTCGTTCAGGACGGTCACGCCGATGCGATCGATCGGCGTGCGCGTGCGGCCTGACGCGTCGCGCTCTGCAGGCATGGTCATGGGTGCCACTCTATTGACCTCCTCGGGTGCGGCCGCGTAGACACTCGCCAAACGGCAGACATATGATGTATGGTGTTTAGCACTTCTTCGATCTCACACTCAAGGGCGACATGAAGATCACCGGCTTTCGCACATTGCGCACCGTCCACGACTGGGGGCGGCCCGTCGGCGACGTCAACGGCTACATCGCGTCGGGCGTCACCGACGTCCCGATCGTGATCCTGGAGACGGATGAGGGCGTCGAGGGAGTCGGCATGGGATCGCACGCCGACCTCGAGCGCCTGTTCCCTGCCCTGGAGGGGCAGGATCCGCGAGCCGTCGCGACCCTCTACGACGCCATGCTGGCGCGGGTCTTCAAGTCCTCGCATGGCGGCGCGACCTTCGGGGGCATCGGAGCCCTCGACACGGCGCTGTGGGACATCAAGGCCAAGCTGATCGGCGAGCCCTTGTGGCGCGTCCTCGGCGCCGGCGACCGGTTCGTCCCCGGGTACGCGTCAGCCCTGGATGCCGCGCTCACCGACGACGAGCTCGCGGCGCAGTACCGCGGCTTCGCCGAGCGAGGGTTCACCGCGGCCAAGCTCAAGGGCGGACGCAATCTCGAAGCCGACCTGCGGCGCTTCGGCATCCTCACCGAGATCCTCTCGGGACCCGGCTCGTCGCCGGCTCTGATGCTCGACGCGAACGAGTCGTGGAACCTGAAGCAGGCGGTGCGGTACGTCAGCGCCCTCGAGGAGCACATCGATCTGACGTGGATCGAGGAGCCGCTGCGTCGATGGGACGCGCCGGGGCACGCCCGACTGAGCGGTGCGGTCAAGGCGTCCATCGCGACGGGGGAGAACCTGACGGGACTCGAACAGTACCGCCCGCTGCTGGACGCCGGAGGCGCGGACATCGTCCAGGCCGGCGCCGTGTGGGGCATCACGCACTTCCTGCGCGTCGCCATCGCCGCGCACAGCAGGGATCTGCCCGTCAGCCCCGTCGGCCTCACCGCCAACCACGCCGTCACCGCCGCCGCGGCGGCCGTGCCCAACCACCTCTCCGCGGAGGTCCAGGACCTGGGTTCCCCCCTGGGGCTCACGCTGGACCAGGAGTTCGCCGACGGAGGCGTCGTCCTCGGCGATCTCCCCGGCGTCGGGATCCAGGTCGACGAGCGCGCCATCGAATCGGCCCGGCGCTCCGGGGACTGGCAGGAGCCGGCCGGGCCGCACGTGCGTTCGCCGCGCGCAGGCCTGCGCCTGGTCGACACCGGGACCTGGGGGGAATGATGCAGATCCGTCCCGGCATCCACCGCATCCAGGCGCCCCTGGGCGAGCGTTTCATCGCCATGTACCTGCTCACGGGTCCGGAAGGCGGTCTGCTGTTCGACACCGGCGTCGCGGAGTCCGTGACCGGGACTCTGCTGCCATATCTCGACGGGATCGGATTCGACCGGAACCGGTTGCGCTGGGTGATCAGTTCGCACTGCGACTTCGATCACACGGGCGGGAACGCCGCGCTGAAGGCCGCAGCGCCCGACGCCGAGTTCCTCGCCGGGCGCGCCGATGTGCCGATGACCGAGGACATCGAACTCCTGATCACGGGCCGCTACGGCGAGTTCGCCGCGAAGGACCGGTTCGACGACCCGCCGGAGACGACCGCGGAGGTCCGACGCTCCACCGGGCTGGTCGCCGTGGAGCGCGCGCTCGACGGCGGTGAGCGCATCGACCTCGGCGACCGAACGATCGAGGTCCTCTCCGTCCCGGGGCACTCCCCGGGGCACCTCGCCCTGTGGGATGGCGCGAACCGCACGCTGCTCATCTCGGACGCCGTGCTCGGAGAGACCGTCCCCACCGCCGACGGGAACCCGGCGTTCCCTCCGACCTACCGGGACACCGTCGCCTACGTCGACACCATCCGGCGTCTCCAGGAGCTCGACGCCGACCTCCTGCTCACCGCGCACTACCCGGTCTACGAAGGCGCCGCCGTCGCGGCGTTCCTCGGCCGGTCGCTCGCGTACACCGAGCGCATCGACCGCGTGATCGCCGACGTGCTCGCCGATGGGGAGGAGCTCACCTCTCTCGAGCTCATCCATCGCGCGGCTCCGGACCTCGGCCCGTGGCCGGAGCCCGCTGCCGAGTACCTCATCTTCCCCATGACCGGCAATCTGGAGCGACTCGTCGAGCGCGGTCTCGTCCTCGAGGGCGAACGCGACGGCATCCGGACCTGGAGGCGCAGCGCATGACGACCACGATCACCTCGCGCCCCGTGCGGCTCGGCGCGATCGGCGCCGGCTGGTGGGCGACGAGCAACCACTTCCCGATCTTCGCCGCTCGGGAGGACGTCGAGCTCGTCGGCGTCTGCGGCCGTGGCCCCGGCGTGGAAGGGGTGCGGACGCAGTTCGGCTTCGATTTCGCCACCGAGGACGCCGAGGAGCTGCTGGCAGCCGACATCGACGCCGTCGTCATCTCCACGCCGCACGACCTCCACCATCCGCTCGCCGCGCGGGCGCTGGAGCGCGGGCTGCACGTGCTGTGCGAGAAGCCGATGACCCTGCGAGCGGACGAGGCCTGGGATCTCGTCGCCCGCGCGGAACAGGCCGGCACGGTGTTCCTGGTCCCGTACGGCTGGAACTACAAGCCGTTCACCGTCGCGGCCAAGCGGATGCTGGAGGCCGGCGCCATCGGCGAGATCCAGTACGCACTGTGTCATATGGCCTCGCCGACGCGCGGACTGTTCGGCTCCGACCCGACCCACATGCTCGAGCGCTGGAACTCCGACACCGCACCGGATCCGACGACCTGGTCGAGCCCGGAGCACGGCGGCGGATATGCCCACGGGCAGATCACCCATTCCTCGGCGCTGCTGTTCTGGCTGACGGGCCTGCGCGCGGCATCCGTCGCCGGCCGGGTGATCGCCGCCGGCGCCCCGGTCGACCTGTTCGACGCGGGGGTCATCCGGTTCGAGAACGGCGCTCTCGGTTCCCTGTCCGGCGCCGCGACCCTCGCCGACGGCGACAAGTATCAGGTCGACATCCGGCTGTTCGGCACCGACGGCGTTCTCATGATCGACGTGGAGAGGGAGCGTGTGACGCTGAGCCGCTACGACGGGCATCGCGAGGACCTCGCGATCGCTCCGGACGAGGGCGAGTACGAGTGCCTGGTCCCGCCCGCGCGATTCATCGAGCTCATCACCGGGACGCACAGCGAGAACAACTCCGACGCCGCGGTCGGCGCGCGCTCCGTCGAACTCATCGACGCCCTGCTGCGCTCGTCCGCGGCGGGCGGCGTGGACACTCCCGTCTGAACAACCGAGGTAGGACATGACAGAATCCCCGACTCCCCGCGGCATCCTCGACGGCTATCGCGTCATCGACTGCTCGATCGCGATGGCCGGCCCCTTCGCCGCCCAGCGGCTGGGCGATCTGGGCGCCGACGTCATCAAGGTCGAGCCGACCGCCGGTGAGTGGCAGCGCTTCGCCGCCGCCGGAGGTGCGAAGGGCAACGAGATCAACGTCTCCTTCCTGTCGCTCAACCGCAACAAGCGATCGCTCGCGGTCGATCTCAAGTCCGAGGCGGGCAAGGAGGTCGTGCGCGAGCTCATCGCCGGCGCCGACGTCTTCCTGCAGAACTACCGCCCCGGGGTCGCGGCCCGGCTCGGGCTCGACTACGAGACGCTGTCGGTGATCAACCCGTCGCTCGTGTACGTCTCGATGTCGGGCTACGGCGAGGACGGACCCTACAAGGACCGTCCCGGTCAGGACCTCATCCTGCAGGCCATGAGCGGGGCCATGCTCTCGGCCGGGCGCGAAGGCGAGCCGCCGTCCCCGGCCGGCCAGTACCTGGCGGACGCCGTGACGGCATCCACGGCGTTCGAGGCCGTGCTGGCGGCTCTGCTGCACCGCGAGCGCACCGGCGAAGGGCAGCTCGTCACCGTCAACATGCTCGACGCCCTCACGACCCTCCAGATGCAGGAGCTCAGCGTGTACACGGTGGGAGGAGTGCCGCAGAAGCGCGGTTCCGAGCCGAACGCGCACGTCTACATCCGGGCTCCGTACGGCGTGTTCGCGACCTCGGACGGCTACCTCGCGCTCGGATTCGCGGATCTCGAGAAGCTCGGCGAGGTTCTCGAAGAGCCGTCGTTCGCCGGACTCGACCCGGAGGAGCACGGCTGGACGCACCGGGACGAGCTGTACGCGGCCGTCGCGGGGCACCTGCGCGAGCGGACGACGCAGCACTGGCTGGACACGTTGCTGCCTGCGGGAATGTGGGTCGGGCCGGTATACGGGTACGAGGAGCTGGTGAACGATCCTCAGGTCATCCACAACGGCACGTTCGTCGAGTACGACCACCCCACCGAGGGGCGGGTGAAGACGCCGGGCTTCCCGTACCGGTTCACGAAGACTCCGGCGCGCATCGATCGTGGTGCGCCGCTCGTCGGAGAGCACACCGGTGAGATCCTCGCCGAGCTCGGCATCGGGGCGGACCGGGTCCGTGCACTGCTGGACTCCGGAGTCGTCGCACAGACGGCGGGGACCCCGGTGAGCGCGTGACCGACTACATCGGGCTCACCTGGGACCACCCACGAGGACGTCGTGCGCTCGAAGCCGCCTCCGGCGACCTCGGAGACGGCGACACGCTTCGGTGGGAGGTCCAGTCCCTGGAAGGATTCGAGTCCGCGCCGATCGATGAGCTGGCGCAGCGGTACGACCTGCTGGTCCTCGACCATCCGCACCTCGGCGATGCGCTGTCGACCCGCAGTCTGCGCCCGCTCGACGAGCTGTTCGATTCCACGCAGATCTCGCGATGGGCGGATGGCGCGGTCGGGCCGAGCATCTCCTCGTACCGGATGCAGGGCCGATTGTGGGCGCTGCCGCTGGATGCCGCGACGCAGGTCTCCGCCCGCAGGAGAGATCTGGTGCCGAACGCCCCGAAGACCTGGGATGAGGCCGTCGACCTGGCCGAGAGCGGGCTCGTGGCGACCAGCCTGGCGGGTCCGCACGCGTTCCTCTCCCTGTGCTCCGTCGTCGTCTCGCTGGGAGACGACCCCGGTCACGCCGGCGCGATGTTCGATCGCCCGATCGCCCTTCGCGCGCTCGACATCCTCACGTCCCTGAGTCAGCGGGCCCCCGAAGGGACGCACGGTCTCAACCCGATCGCTCTGCTCGACCGGATGCGCGACCGCGGGGACATCGGATTCGTCCCGCTCGTCTACGGCTACGTGAACTACAGCTCGGACTCCGTCGCGTTCGGCGCTCCGCCGGCTTCGGACGGCCGTGTCGGCTCGACGATCGGGGGTACGGGCATCGCCATCACCCGTCGCTCGGAGCCGTCGGCGCGGCTGCTCGATCACCTCGCCTGGCTGCTCTCCGAGCCGGTGCAGCGAGGCTTCATCCCGCAGCACGCCGGTCAGCCAGGGCTCCGAGCGGCGTGGACCGATGCCGAGGTGGATGCCGCGGCGCACGGGTTCTACTCCGCGACGCTCGCGACGATCGAGTCGTCCTGGGTCCGTCCACGGCTCCCGGGATACATCCCCTTCCAGTCCCTGGCCTCTGCGGCGGTCCGTGCCGTCCTGGCGGGAGCGCGGCGTCCGGACGACGCGCTCGACGAGATCGAGGAGCGCTTCGCGCTGCTGCAGAGCACGCCCATCCCGCTCGAACAGAAGGAACCCGCATGACGATCTCCTCCGACACGGACCTCATCGTCGTCGAGACGGACGGGCAGGTCGCCACGGTGCGGCTGAACCGTCCCGAGAAGCTGAACGCCGTCACACAGGCGATGAGCGATTCGCTCGTCGGCATCGTCGGGGCGCTGAACGAGGACCCCGGCATCCGAGCCGTCGTCTACACCGGTACGGGGCGCGCCTTCAGCGCGGGCAGCGACATCTCGACGCTCGATCAGTACGCGACGCCCTGGGAGTTCCGCAACCGGCGCGACTACTGCGATGCGCTGCGCGCGTTGCGCAAGCCGGTCATCGCCGCGGTCAACGGCTATGCGTTCGGCGGCGGCCTGGAGGCCGCGCTGACCTGCGACATCCGCGTCGCGGCCGAGAGCGCGAGTTTCGCCGCCCCCGAGATCAAGCTCGGCTGGATCGGCGGGGGAGGGATGTCCGCGCTGCTGGCAGGTTCGGTGGGAGCGAGCAATGCGGCGTACATGCTGATGACCGGTGATCCGATCGATGCGCAGCGCGCGCTGGCCTGGGGTCTCGTGAGCGAGGTGGTCTCCTCCGACGCGCTGCTCGCACGCGCGCAGGAGCTGGCCGCGACCATCGCCGCCCGGCCCCCGATCGCGGCGGAGACCGCGAAGGCGAACCTGCGCGCGGCGTGGAACCTGCCGCAGGACCAGGCGATCGCCTATGAAAGGGAGATGCAGGGCATCGCCTTCGCGACGGAGGACGCGGTCGAAGGCCGCGCGGCCTTCGCGGAGAAGCGTCCCGGCGCCTTCCGCGGACGCTGACGGACGCTCACGGACAGACAGGAGAGCATCATGACCGAGGACTTCCAGGACATCCTGCCGATCGATGCGGCGGCCGCGCTGCTGGTCGGCCGCGTACAGCTGCCGGAGGGACCCGCCGTCGTCGCGCTCCGCGACGGGGTTCTGTACGACCTGTCGGCGAGGTTCGCCACGATGCGCGAGCTCACCGAGTCCGCGGAACCGGCGACCGCCGTCCGCGCTGCCGCGGGCAGGGCGATCGGCGCTTTCGAGGATGTCTGGGCGAACACGGCGCCCGATGACCGCGACACCGGCAGGCCGTGGTTGCTGTCTCCGATCGATCTCCAGGTCGTGAAGGCGTCGGGTGTCACGTTTCCCGTCTCGATGCTCGAGCGCATCATCGAGGAACGGGCACGCGGTGAGGCCGAAGACGCCTCGGGGATCCGCGAGACGATCCTGGGCGCGCTCGGCGGTGACGTGCGAGATCTCGTTCCCGGCTCTGCCGAGGCTCTGCGCCTGAAGGACGTCCTCATCGACGCGGGGCTGTGGAGCCAGTACCTCGAGGTCGGGATCGGCCCGGATGCCGAGATCTTCACGAAGGCTCCGGTGCTCGCCACGATCGGCGCCGGCGGCGATGTCGGCGTCCTCAGCGAGTCGCAGTGGAACAACCCCGAGCCCGAGGTGGTCCTGGTCGTCTCGTCGACAGGAGCGATCGTCGGGGCGACTCTCGGGAACGACGTCAACCTCCGGGACGTCGAAGGCCGATCGGCCCTGCTGCTCGGTCGGGCGAAGGACAACAACGCCTCGGCTTCGCTCGGCCCGTTCATCCGCCTCTTCGACGCCGGTTTCGGTCTCGATGACGTGCGCACGGAGACCGTCACTCTGTCCGTGCGCGGCCTGGACGGATTCCGCATGGAGGCGAGCTCGCACATGGAGCAGATCAGCCGCGACCCCGCCGACCTCGTCCGGCAGGCGAGCGGTGCGCACCATGCATATCCGGACGGCTTCGTGCTGTACTTGGGAACGATGTTCGCGCCGACCGACGATCGGGATGAACCGGGTCACGGCTTCACGCATCACGTCGGCGACGTGGTGCGGATCGCCTCGCCGAGACTCGGTGCGCTCGTGAACCGCGTACGGCACAGCGAGCAGATCGCGCCGTGGGACTTCGGCATCGGAGCGCTCATCGCCAACCTCGCCGAGCGCGACCTGATCGGAAGGAAGAACGCATGACGACACTGTCGACCGTCGACCCGCGCACCGGAGCCAGCACGCCCACGCGCATCACGGCGACCGACGACGCCGGTGTCGCAGCGATCACCGCTGCCGCGGCCGAGGCGTTCGCGGACCTGCGTACCCGACCGCGTACCTGGCGGGCCGGGCTGCTGCGTGCGCTGGCGGACGGCCTCGAGACGGACCGGGTGGCGCTCGTCGGAGCCGCGATGTCGGAGACCGGCCTGAGCGAAGCGCGCCTGAACGGCGAGCTGAGCCGCAGCGCGTTCCAGTTCCGACTGTTCGCCGACGCCGTGGAGGACGGCGGCTACCTCGAAGCCGTCATCGATCACGCCGGCGACACTCCGCTCGGTCCCGCGCCCGACGTGCGGCGCATGCTCGTCCCGATCGGGCCGGTCGCCGTGTTCGGAGCGAGCAACTTCCCCTTCGCGTTCTCGGTCGTCGGGGGCGACACGGCGTCCGCGCTCGCCGCGGGCAACCCGGTGGTCATCAAGGCACACGGATCGCACCTGGTCACCTCGCAGCGTTCGTTCGACGCGCTCGAGCGCGCCGCAGCGGCGTACGGAGTGCCCGCCGGAACCCTCGGCATCGTCTACGGGCAGCAGGCGGGCGCGACTCTCGTCGCGGATCCGCGCATCGCCGCAGTCGGCTTCACCGGGTCGCTGTCCACGGGCAGGGTCCTGCAGGGGATCATCGACGAGCGCGAGACGCCGATCCCGTTCTACGGAGAGCTGTCGAGTCTCAACCCGCTGATCGTCAGTCCCGGCGCCGCCGTGCAGCGCACCGCTGCGATCGGCGAGGGGCTGTACGGCTCGGTCACCGGCTCGGCGGGTCAGCTGTGCACCAAACCAGGGATCGCGTTCGTGCCGCAGGGAGCGGCCGGCGACGCCCTCGTGGCGGACATCGTCGATCGGGCGGAGAGCGCCGCGGAGCAGACTCTGCTGAACGCGCGCATCCACGGCGCGTTCGACGAGATCCGCACCCGGCTCATCGCCGAGGGCGGGGCCCGCAGTCTCGTCGAGCCGAGGGTGGGGGCCGAGGGATTCTCGGTGACGCCCGCGGTGCTCGAGATCGATGCTGCGGACGTGACGGCGGCCGTGGCCGAAGAGGCGTTCGGGCCGCTCGTCGTGCTCATCCGCTACGACGGCATCGGGGAGGTCCGCGAGGCGCTGGGGGCCGTGCCGCGTTCTCTGACCGCGACCATCCACTCCGAGACCGGGGAGGAGGAGCTCCGGCGTGCGCTCACCGAGGCCGTCGGAGAGCTCGTCGGACGGATCGTGTACGACGGCTACCCGACCGGCGTGCGAGTGTCGTGGGCGATGAACCACGGCGGGCCGTGGCCGGCGACCAATACCCAGCACACCTCGGTCGGCGTGACAGCCATCCGCCGGTTCCTGCGGCCGCTGGCGTGGCAGGATGCCCCCTCCGACGTGCTCCCGGACGAGCTGCGCGACGGCCCGGTCGACATCCCCCGCCGCGTGGACGGGGCGCTGGAACTCGCCTCCCGCTGAGCGGGGCGAGTCCGGCGGGTCACCCCCGCACCTGCCGGTCAGCCGAAGACGCCCTCGGGAAGCAGACGCCGCTCGATGAGCGCCTCCCACAGGGCGTCGGGGACGTCCGCCTCGAGGCGGTCGACGTTGGACGCGACCTGCCGGCCGTCGCGGCATCCGAGAACCACGGACGTGACGGCCGGATGCCGCATGCTGAACTGCATCGCCGCGGTGGGCAGGTCGCTGCCGAACTGCTCGCAGACCACGGCGATGGCGTTGGCGCGCTCGATCAGGTCCCGAGGGGCGGGCGCGTAGTCGTAGGTCGCGTCGGGCGCCACACGGGGGCGCGAGAGCAGCCCGGAGTTGTACACGCCGACGTTCACGATCCCGACGCCGTGTTCGAGCGCCGCAGGAAGCAGGTCGTCCAGTGCGGGCTGCTCGAGCAGGGTGTATCGTCCCGCGAGCATCACGACGTCGATGTCCGTCTCCCTCACGAAGCGCGCCGGCATCGCGGACTGGTTCATGCCGACGCCGATCGCGGCGACGACGCCCTGGTCACGCAGCTCGATGAGAGCGCCGATTCCGTCACTCGAAGCCTGCTCCCAGTGCTCGTCGGGATCGTGCAGGTACACGATGTCGAGACGGTCGAGGCCGAGCCGCTCCAGGCTCTGCTCGATTCCGCGCAGAATCGCGTCGCGCGAGAAGTCGAAGGCGCGACGGAAGGCGGCCGGCACGGCGAATCCGCCGTCATCGAGCTGCCCCGTGGCGTGATCCTGCGGGACGAGAGTGCGACCGGCCTTCGTCGACAGCACGTAGTCGTGGCGCGTCCGGTCCGCCAGCAGCGCGCCGAGCCGCCGCTCGGAGTATCCGAGCCCGTAGTGGGGTGCGGTGTCGAACAGGCGCACGCCGCGGTTCCAGGCCTCCTCCACCGCCGAGTGCGCCTGCGCGTCCGTCGTGACGCGTCCGAGGTTGCCGAGCTGGGCTCCGCCGAGCCCGAATCGCGTGAGCCTCGTGCCGGTTCGGAGGGCGGTGGCCTGCATCAGCGGCCCAGCCATCCGCCGTCGACCGGCAGCACGACGCCGTCGACGTAGTCGGAGGCGCGGGACGACAGGAACACCGCGGCTCCGCCGAGGTCGGACGCCTCGCCCCATCGTCCCGCGGGGATCCTGTCGAGGATGGCTCGTGAGCGCTCAGGGTCGTCCCTCAGGGCCTGCGTGTTGTCGGTCGCGATGTACCCGGGGGCGATGGCGTTGACGTTGACCCCGCGCCCTGCCCACTCGTTCGACAGCGCCTTGACGACCCCGGTCAGCCCCGATTTGGCCGCGGCATACCCGGGCACGTTGATCCCGCCCTGGAAGCTGAGCAGCGACGCCGTGAACACGATCTTCCCGCGTCCGCGCTCGAGCATCCGTCCTCCGACGGCCTGCGCGAGCGCGAACTGGCTCGTGAGGTTGATCCGGAGGACGCGTTCGAACCACTCCATCGGATGCTCGGCGGCCGGGGCGCGCAGGATGGTCCCGGCGTTGTTCACGAGGATGTCCACGTCGCTCGTGCGCAGCTCGGCGCCGAGGGCGGCGACGGCGTCGGCGTCCGCGAGGTCGCACCGGACCGCCCGGAACTCGCGCCCCCTCGCTCTCACCTCCGCCTCGATCTCGCTGCCGGAATCCGGGATGCGAGAGCTCACCGCGATGATGTCAGCGCCGGCGTCCGCGAGAGCGGTGGCGATGCCGAAGCCGATGCCGCGGTTCGCGCCGGTCACGACGGCGAGACGACCTGTCAGGTCGAAAGGCCCGCTCATCGGGTGCCCGCCTGCACGTCGACGAGGATCTTCATCGCCCGTCCGGCCTCGAGCTCGGCGAACGCGGCCGCGGTCTCCGTGAGCGGCACGACCCGGCTGATCACGAGATCGGTCGGGATCACCCCTGCGGCGATCAGCTCGATGGCTGCCTCGAAGTCGTCGCGCTGGTAGACGCGCGCCCCGAGAAGGCGGAGTTCGCGCCAGAAGACGCGCTGCAGGTCGACCTCACGCGGCGTCGGATGGATCGCGACGACCACGATCGTCCCGCGCACCTTGGCCAGCGCGGTCATGCCGCGCACGGCCGCCGCTGCGCCGGACACTTCGAACACGACGTCGGCTCCCGCCCCACCCGTCCACTCGTCGACCCACGCGACCTGGTCGACGGTCGACGGGTCGAGGGTCGTGAATCCGAGACCCTCCGCCTGTGCACGGCGTTCGCCGTCGATCTCGATCAGAGTGACGTCAGCGCCGGCGTGCCGGGCGACCGTCGCGATCAGAGTGCCGATCGGACCGCCACCGATGACGACGGCCTTCTGGCCCGCCGTGAGCTCCGAGCGTCGCACGTCGTGCACCGCGACGGCCACGGGTTCCACCAGGGCGGCATGATCCAGCGGCACAGCACTCGGGACCGCGACGAGGGCGGCGGCGGGGACGTTCCATCGCCCCTGGAGCGATCCGGGGGAGTCGATTCCGATGAAGTCCAGGTTCTGGCAGATGTGCTGGTTGCCGGCGACGCAGGCGGGGCACGTGCCGTCCCAGGCGAGGGGCATGACCGTGACCTTGTCGCCGACGGACCATCCCGAGACGCCGTCGCCGAGAGCGGAGACGATTCCGCTCATCTCGTGACCGAAGACGAGCGGCGTCCGGACACGGGCATCCATGTGCCCATGCAGGATGTGCAGATCGGTGCCGCACAAACCGGTGTAGGCGACAGCGATCTGCACTTCGCCTCGGGCAGGCGGTTCGGGCTCGGCCTCGCGGATGTCGATGGTGCGGTCGCCCACATAGTTCGCAGTCAGCACTGAATGCTCCTCACTCGTGAAGCTCCAGATTACTAGGACGTATGATGAATGATCAATTGGGTTCCTGGCCGGCGGGTCAGCGCTCAGCCGGGCAGGAGAGAATGGACGGATGAGCGAGGCGACGGCACCCCGACACGCCGCACCGCGACCCCGGACCCTGGCCATCGCGCTGCCCATCGGCGTCGCGGTGACGGCGATCGGGGCGCTGTGGGCGCTGGCGGACGTCCCGGCTCCCGCGCCCGTCGAGCAGCCCGTCCCCGCCGTCGCGCTCCACCTGCCTCCGGTGGACGTCGAGGCGACAGTCGCCGTCGACCCGTGTGCGGAGGCGGCCGTGCAGGATGCCGTGGCCTCGGGCGACGACGCGGCGACGATCGCGGCGTTCGGCGGCGGCGAGGCTTTCCGTGCGGCGGTCGCCGCCGGGAACGCGCCGTGCATCTCGCTCACCGACCCCGATCGGATCTGGGTGGTGGTCAACAAGGCTCGACCGCTCGACGCGGACTTCACGCCGACGGGTCTGGTAGACACGGCTCTGCAGACCACGACGACGGCGGGTTCGATGCGCGCCGAGGCCACGGAGGCGATCGACGCGCTCGCCGGAGCGCTGTCGGATGCCGGCGCCGGCCGCCTCGGAATGAACAACGGGTACCGGTCGTACGGCATGCAGCAGAACACCTACCGGCAGCACGTCGCAGCCACCGGCCAGAACGCCGCCGACGAGGTCTCCGCGCGTCCCGGATACAGCGAGCATCAGACCGGTCTCGCGCTGGACGTCGTGTCCTGCGGCAACGGGTGCGGCGGCATCCACGACTTCGGCGGAACGCGCGAGAGCGACTGGGTGAGCGAGCACGCCTGGGAGTACGGGTACATCGTCCGCTACCTCGACGGCGAGACCTCGGTCACCGGGTATTCGCCGGAGCCCTGGCACCTGCGCTACATCGGTCCGGAGCTCGCCGCCGCGTATCACGCCGGCGGATACACGACGCTCGAGGAGTTCTTCGGGCTCCCCGCCGCCCCCGACTACGCCGGCTGAGCGCATCTGGTCCCACCCCACAACGGCGGTACCCGGTCTCACTGAATGTGGGAACGCATTCCACAATCGGCTGGGGCGGCATCGGGCGTCGGCATAGAATCGCGGCAGCAACGACGCACGACACGTTCGGGAGGACGGCATGGAACGCGACATCTACGAAGAGGACCACGAGGCATTCCGGGATCTCGTGAAGGACTTCGTGAAGCGCTACGTCACGAATGAGGCCATCGAGCGGT
The DNA here is from genome assembly GCF_058349845.2 of Microbacterium cucumeris. Lineage (NCBI taxonomy): Bacteria > Bacillati > Actinomycetota > Actinomycetes > Micrococcales > Microbacteriaceae > Microbacterium > Microbacterium cucumeris. The sequence continues at coordinate 46,720 of NZ_JBYRIZ020000003.1, read as the reverse complement.
GGGATGCCGCGGGCGAGGTCGACCGCGAGACGATGCTCGCTGCCGGAGAGGCCGGAATCATCGGGCTGAGCGTTCCCGAGGAGTTCGGCGGCGCGGGGATGCTGCAGGACTACCGGTTCCGCGCCATCGTGAACGAGGAGATCATCGCGGCCGGTGCCGGTTCCCTCGCCGGCGCCTTCGGCATCCAGGACGATCTGGCCGTGCCGTACCTGGTGCACATGGGCACGCAGGAGCAGAAGGAGAAGTGGCTGCCGCGCATGGCGACCGGTGAGATCATCGGCGCGCTCGCCATGACCGAGCCGGGCGCCGGAAGCGACCTGCGGGGCATCAAGACCACCGCGAAGAAGGTCGACGGCGGCTACATCGTCAACGGGGCGAAGACGTTCATCTCCTCCGGGAAGACCGCCGACCTCGTCGTCACGTTCGTCAAGACCGGCGAGGGCAACCGCCCCGACGCCTTCAGCCTCGTGCTGATCGAGAACGGCATGGAGGGCTTCGACCACGGCAAGAAGCTCAACAAGATGGGCTTCCACGGCCACGACACCGCCGAGCTCTCGTTCAGCGACGTGTTCGTCCCCGACGAGAACCTGATCAGCGGCCAGGAGGGACAGGGGTTCATCCAGCTGATGATGAACCTCCCTCTCGAGCGCCTGTCGATCGCGGTCGCCGGCGCGGCGGCCGCCCAGGCCGCCTTCGACTGGACCGTCGCCTACACGAAGGATCGTGAGGCGTTCGGGGAGCGCGTCATCGACTTCCAGAACACGCGCTTCAAGATCGCCGACATGTCCGCGACGGTCGACGCGCTCTGGGCGTACATCGACCGCGCGCTGCTGGCGTACAAGGACAAGAAGCTCTCGGCCGAAGAGGCCGCGAAGATCAAGTTCTGGGCGACCGAGCGCGAGTGGGAGGTTCTCGACATCGGCGTCCAGCTGCACGGAGGCTACGGCTACATCACCGAGTATCCGATCGCGCGCGCCTTCCTGGATGCCCGGGTGCACCGCATCTACGGCGGTACGAACGAGATCATGCGCGACATCGTGAGCCGTCAGATCGCCGGGAAGCGCTGACGCGCTGACCCGAGAAGGCCGTCCGCATCGGATGCGGGCGGCCTTCGTCATGCCCACAGGCGGTCGCCCGGGGTGAAGTCGGGGTGAAATCGGCTCCGGCGGGCATCGAAACCGCATAGGAATGGTCCTGGACTGCTCTGTCCGCAGTGTGGGAGGGGATATTCGTGGGACGATCGTGGTTGCCCGAAAGACGCCGGAGGAATGAGAGCGAGCGCACTCTGCTCGGCTCCTCGCGGAGGGCGATGGGACTGGGCGTCGCCGCCGTGATCTCGTCGCTGACGTTGTCGCTGTTCCCAGCGATGGCGGCGACCGCGGCGCCGCAGTCGACGCATGAGATCACCGCGACCTGGGCCGGAGATCCCGCGCCGACCGAGGCGCCGTTCGGACAGCCGGTCAGGGCCGAGTGGCGGGTCAACACGAACGACTCGAGCGACCCCTTCTCGAACGAGCCGGTCGAGAACGTCCGTGCGACGCTGACCGCCGGCAACGGCGTCTTCACCAGCATCCCGTCGGTCTGTCTGGTCCGCGACGTCACGCCGGTCTCGGAGATCTCGGAAGACGGGACGACGCTGCTGTGCAACCTCGGGACGGTTGAGGAAGGCACCTCGACCGTCATCCAGACCCCTCTGCGAGCTTCTTCCGCGGATGGCGGGGAGCTGACGGTCGTCGGCACGGCGACATCGGACACGGCCGTCGATGAGGCCGGTCCCGCCGATCCCGGGCCGCTTCCCATCACCTACACATACGGCATGGACCTCTCGCTGAACTCCGCACCTGGGCAGGCATACCAGGGCGGCACCGGGCCGAGTCGAACGGGTGGCGATCGCACGTTCGTGTCGATGAACTACTCGCTGATCCTCGCGGCGGGCAGCGTGCCCGGACCCGCGACGTACTCGTTCCCCGTCACGCTCGGCACGAACGTCGCGGGCGCGCTCAACGGGCTGCAGTGGGAGGGCTGTGCGCCGATCGGCACCAGCTCCCCGGCAACGGGGCAGCCCTACTCCGATCCCGCGCAGAGTGACCGCACCAATTTCCCGTCCTGTGCGGTGAGCGGATCCGGCACCAGTTACACGGTGTCCTTGTCGGACCTGGACTACACGCTGGTCAACACGCCCACCAAGGACAGCCTGGGGCAGCCCCTGCCCGGCAACGGCGCCTACATCGCCTCGGGCACCGTGCGGTTCAGCATTCCGGCCCCTGTCACGCAGGTGACCAACGTCACGTTCACCGCCGCGCCGGGTGTGTTCACATTCGCCGACGGCACCACGCGCTCCGACGGGGACGCGGCGAACAACTCCTCGAACACGACTCTCGTGCCCCCGGGCGGCTTCACCAACCACTGGGCCGGAGACGTCGCCGCCTCTCGCTCGGCGTGGGACACGAACCTGTGGGTCAGTCCCGGTACCGGCGCGGGCGTCGAGCTGCCCCAGCCGGGCATCGACGACCTGGACGATTATTACGCAGCCATCGCGGACGGCACCATCGACCGGTTGCCCTTGTACATGCAGGCCAACTCGGCGATGTGGAACGGCTATCAAGGGGCCGGAGGGGCGCAGTTGGCGGGTCTGTGCACGATGAGCCAGAACCCGGTGTTCGTGCCAACCTGGTTCGACGGCGGTGGCTGGGATGCCGGCCAGGGATACCTCCACTACACGACGGCGCGGTTCTACTACACGACCGCCCCCATCGACACCAAGACGGAGACGTGCGGTGAAGCCGCCCCGAGCTCGAAGTGGATCGAGGTCGTGCCGCCGGACGGTCAGTTGACCGACCCGCGCATCGGGAGCGGCATCCTGATGCAGCTCCCGGCAGGGGTCACTGCTGTCAAGATGACCTGGGACCCGACCGTTGACCGGCAGCGGACTGCCCAGGGCTACGCCTTCGTGCGAGCACTCGGCCCCATCGACGAGGACGCCCCGACAAGCGGTGAGGGGTGGACGGCCGGTGCTTTCAACTCGCCGAACAACCCGGCGACCACCTGGCCCGGCTATCCGAACCTCAACAACTGGGTGAACATCAGCACGACGCCGGGCGGGGTCAACCTTCCGGGGAGCACCTACGGCCCTAATATGCAGGGGTATCGAGACGCTTTCCGGCTGCAGGGTCCGATGGGGCTGCTGGAGAAGGCGGTCTCGAGCACGACGGCCGAACCGGGGGTGCCGGTGACGTACTCGTTGCGGGCACAGGCGCAGAACCTCGTCACGAGTCCGCCTCCGGTGTCGTTCTCGGTCGTGGACACCCTCCCCGCCGGGATGGAGTACGTCGCCGGGTCCGGTGAGCCGGCCCCCACGAGCGTGAGCGCGGACGGTCGCACCCTGACCTGGAACTTCAACGGGGTCGAGGCCAACGTGTTCCAGAACATCAGATACCAGGCGCAGCGCCCCGCCGACAGCGTGATCGCGCCCGGCACGAACCTCGTCAACACCGCGGTGATCAACGTGCCCGGCGACAATCGACCGGCCACCACGCCGGGTCGCACCGCCACGGCGACGGTCACCGTCCCGAGCGCATCCGCCACGATGTTCGGCAAGTCCGCCGAAGCCAACGTGCTGTCCTTCGACGGCGACAGCTCGGCGTGGGTGCTGACGATCAACTCCCAGGACCCGGTCGCGAGCGACTTCACCGACACGATCGACATCCTGCCCGCTGTCGGAGACGGACGCGGGACGGACATCGACGGCACGTACACCGTGACGGGCGTCGATGCGCCGGCGGGAGCGACGGTGTACTACTCGACGGCACCGCTCGCCGATCTCAGCACGGACCCGCGTGATGCGTCGAACGGCGGGACGCCGGGGTCGGTCAGCGGCAACACGGTCGGGTGGTCGACGACTCCCGTCGATCATCCGACGGCGATCCGCATCGTCGGACCGGAGCTCGCTCCGGGCGCGAGCCAGATCGTCCGCATCGGGTTCGAGACTCCCGCGGGATCGAGCTGTCAGGCTCCCGCCGAGGACGACAACAAGCCGGGCCAGATCCTGGTGAACACGGCCAGCTCGTGGGCGGAGCACACGGCCCTGCCGATGCTGTCTTCCGCGGTCATGCAGATCGCCAACTGCTACGGCGTCGACCTGAAGAAGTACGTGCAGGATGTCGACGGCGAGTGGGTGGACGCCAACAGCACCGCGGAGTTCCCGACCTACCGGGTCGGTGACGAGGTCTCGTACCGGATCGTGGTGGAGAACATCGGTCAGGGGACGCTGACCAACCTCGAGATCACGGACGACCTCTTCCCCGAGGGTTCCTTCGTCGTCGAGGAGTTGGCGCGCGGCGAGCAGGACGTGCACGAGTACACGGTCACGATGACCGGCGGGGGCACCGTCGTGAACACGGCGTGCGGCACGGCAGACACGCCGCCGGACGCCGCGGCCCCGACCATCCTCTGCGATCCGGCCGGTGTGCAGGTCGTGAACTACGAGACGGAGAAGTCGTCCGACCCGGCCTCTGGTGAGACGGTGGAGCCCGGCGACACGATCACCTACACCGTGACCGTGACCCAGCAGGGCGACGTTCCTGCCGTCGCGCAGTTCAGCGACGACCTGTCGGCGGTGCTGGACGACGCCGTGTACAACGGCGACGTGTCGGCATCGATCGGCACGGCATCCGTCACCGACGGCGTGCTGTCGTGGACCGGCACGGTGCCGGTCGGCGAGGTCGCGACGGTGACGTACTCCGTGACGGTGAAGGACTCGGCAGCCCTCGCGGCGGACGGCGACTACACCGTCGGCAATCAGGTCGCGAGCCCGGGTTGCGTGGACGCGTGCAGCACGGAGCACCTCATCGCGGACTATTCCGTGGAGAAGTCCTCCGATCCCGCTGACGGATCGAACGTCGAGATCGGCGACACGATCGAGTACACCGTGACGGTGACGCAGATCGGTGAAGCGTCGTTCGACGGTGCGTCGCTGGTCGATGATCTGTCGGGAGTGCTGGACGACGCGACGTGGAACGGCGATCTGGGTGCTTCGGCCGGCACGGCGGACTTCGATGCCGCCACGGCGTCGCTGACATGGTCGGGCGACCTCGCGGTAGACGACGTCGTGACGATCACCTACACGGTGACCGTCACGGGTGAGGGCGACACGCATCTGCGCAACGTGGTCAGCAGCGAAGGCTGCGCCTCGGAGGGCGCGTGCAGCACCGATCACTACACCGCGACGTACACGACCGTGAAGACGGCGGATCCGGCATCCGGTTCGGCCGTGCAGGTCGGCGATGTGATCACGTACACGGTGACCGTGACCCAGTCGGGCGAGGGGCGCGTGGTCGGTCAGTTCTTCAACGACGACCTGGCCAACGTGCTCGATGACGCCACATTCAACAATGACATTGCCGCATCCGCAGGTGAGTTCACGTACGAGAACGGGATCATCGCCTGGACGGGAGACCTCGGCCCCGGCGACGTCGCGACGGTGACCTACTCGGTGACGGTGACGGCGGCCGGCGACACGCTCATCGGCAACACGGTGCAGTCTCCGGGCTGCGAGACCGCGGGCGACTGCGCGACCGAGCACCTCACGGGCCGGTACGAGACCGAGAAGACGTCGGATCCCGCATCCGGTTCCGACGTGCAGATCGGCGACACGATCGACTACACGGTCACGGTCAGCCAGGTCGGGGAGGCGGCCGTCGAGGGCGCCTCGTTCACCGACGACCTGTCCGCGGTGCTGGACGACGCGACCTGGAACGACGACCTCGCGGCGTCCGCGGGCGATGTCGACTTCAGCGCACCGATCCTCTCCTGGTCCGGCGATCTCGGGGTGGATGACGTCGTCACCGTGACCTACTCGGTGACGGTGACCGGCGCCGGGGACACCGAACTCACCAACGTCGTGACCAGCGACGGATGTGCGGAGGACGGGTGCACGACCACGCACCGGACCGGCGACTACTCCGTGTCGAAGACCGCGGTCGCCGCTCCGGGATCTGATGTCGCCGTCGGCGACACCATCACCTACACCGTCACGGTGGCCCAGCGCGGTGCCGGAGCGGTCGCGGATGCCTCGTTCGACGATGACCTGTCCGCGGTGCTGGACGACGCCACCTGGAACGACGACCTCGCGGCGTCCGCTGGCGAGGCGGCGTTCGATGCCGACAGCACGGCACTGAGCTGGTCGGGCGACCTGGCCGTCGGCGCGACGGCGACGATCACCTACTCGGTGACCGTGACGGGCGAGGGCGACATGACGCTCACGAACGTCGTGACGCCGGGTGAGAACGGCGAGTGCGTGCCGGCCGCGGATGAGAACCCGGATTGCACGACCACGCATCAGACGGGTCGGTTCACCTTCTCGAAGATGGCGGACCCGATCCACAACAGCGACGTGCAGGCGGGAGATGTCGTGACCTACACGGTGACGGTCCAGCAGCAGGGCCCGGCCGCTGTCGCGGGTTCGCTGGTCGACGACCTGTCCGACGTGATCGACGACGCCGACTACAACGGCGACGTGGCGGCCACGGCCGGAACGGCCGCAGTCGACGGGCCGACGCTCACCTGGAACGGAGATCTGGCTCCCGGTGAATCCGTGACGATCACGTATTCCGTGACGGTGACGGGTGCGGGTAACACGACCCTGGCGAACGTCGTGACGTCTCCGTCGCCGGGGGGCGAGTGCGTGACGGCGGAGGATGGCACGGAGGGATGCCGCACGGTTCACAAGACCGGCGGGTACGTGTATTCCAAGACCTCCGATCCGGCATCCGGAACCGAGGTGAGCGCCGGCGAGACCGTGACGTACACGGTCGCCGTGACCCAGCGCGGTGACGGTGCTGTGACGGACGCGATCGTCACCGATGACCTCACCGAGGTGCTCGACGACGCCCGCTGGAACGACGATGCCGAAGCGTCGGCGGGAAACGTCTCCCGCGACGGGAACACGCTGACCTGGACGGGAGACCTCGCGCAGGGCGAGACGGCAACGATCACCTACTCCGTCACGGTCACCGCTGCCGGTCCGGCCGAGCTCCGCAACGTGGTCACGAGCCCCGACGAGCGGGCGATCTGCGATCCGGACGGTGCTTGCGCCACCACGCACGAGGTGCCTCCGGCACCGCCGCTCGCGGTCACCGGTGGAGCGATCGCCTGGGGCGTCGCCGGTCTGGCCGGCGTGCTCCTGATCGGCGGAGCGCTGTTGCTCGGTATCCGTCGTCGTGAGCGGGAGACCCTGGTCGTCGACTGACCCGTGCCGGAGCGCGTCGCCCCCGCAGCATGCGGAGGTGACGCGCTCCGGCAGAACGTGCCAGACCTGGCGCAGATCGCGCCAGCCGGTCCGCCGTGGTCGCGGCGCCGACTAGCATCAGAGAGAGGTCAGCCTGGGGGTGGCCGAAAACCACCGACCCCCCAAGAGACATGACGATCGCAGACCCACCCTCGGACACGTCGAACGAGACCTATGCACCCTCACGGGAACTGCTCGACAGCCTGCCCGAGCACGCCGGCGAGCACATTCTCACTTTGATGCGGGTAGGGGCCTTCGGTGAAGCGCTGATCGTGGCGATCGAGCGAGGCGATCTCGATCTGGCGGTCGACGTGCTCCGGGTCGGCTGGTTCGATCTGCTCAAGGACGTCCACCGCTCGCACGTGATCGACGCCCTCGAAGGCCTCAGCGCCGCGCAGCTCATGTCCCACCCGCTCCTGGCGATGGCGCTCGGACTCGCCATCAACGGCGACGGCTTCCGGCGATCCAAGGCCGTCCACTACTTCGGTCTCGCCGCGACCGGCGTGCGCTCGCTTCCCACCCGTCTGTCACCGGCGGAGCGGGCACTGGTCCTCGCGAGCGAGAGCTCGGCGCTGCGGCTGATCGGCAAGCATGCTCTGTCGGTCAGCTCGGCCAGGGCCGGAGTGAAGACCCTGGACGGCATGCGCGAGGAGCGGGCCGCGCTCATCGGCTACCTTCCGCGGGTCTACTCCCAACTGGGGATCAGTCTCTTCTACGGCGACCAGGAGGACGAGGCGTTGCGCGTGTTCGCGCGGGGGTATGCCGAAGCCGGTACCTCCGACCGGTCGAGCTTCGGGAACCTGTCGATGTCCGCCGGCATCCATGCGCTCAGCGGCAATCTCGCGGAAGCCCGCGAGTTCGTGCTCCTGGCGCGGGGCGAGCCCTGGACCGACGAGCAGCGGCGGATGTACCCGGGTACGTTCTATCGACTCGCCGAGGCGATGCTCGCCCTGGAGGACGCCGACACGACCGGAGCGCAGACGCACCTCGACACGATGGAGCACGACCGCCGGAGCATCGAGCATTGGACCGCGATCGTGCGCGTGCAGGGGCTGGCGAGACTGCTCGGCGGTGATCCCTCGCTCGGGCTCGCGGAGCTCGAAGAGTACTCCGCGCTCCGCCAGGGGGACGGCGACCCGCGAGCCGTGCGACAGCGGCTCTCCTCGACGCGAAGCCTTCTGCATGTCGCGCTGGGCAACTACACCGCTGCCGAGAGGATCCTGCGCACCGATGCCGGCAAGCGGCCGCAGGACCACGTCGACCGGGCGCGCCTGGCCCTGGCGACGGATCGCACCGGAGAAGCGCTCAAGGAGCTGAGGTCGATCGCCGGGTCGCCGCAGAGCGCCCGCACTCATCTCGAAGCCCTCGCGATCGAGGCGGCGGCCGGCCTTCGCACCGGTCGTGATCGTCGGACCGGTGCCGTCCTGCAGCAGCTCATCGCGATGATGCGCCAGACCGACCAGCGGATCGCGATCCAGCTCGTTCCGCCCCAGGACGCCCTGGTGCTCGCGGATGCCCTCACGGCAGAAGGCGCTCACGACCTGACCAGGAGGTGGGCGCCTCAGCCGCTGCTGGCGCACACCGACGGACCGCAGCTCACAGGACGTGAGCAGGCCGTGCTCAACGCCCTGTCGCGATCCGGGGTGCTCAGCGAGATCGCGGGGGAGCTCTTCGTCTCCGTCAACACCGTCAAGAGCCACCTGAAGCGTCTCTACAAGAAGCTCGGGGCGCGCAACAGGGAGGAGGCGCTCGCGGCCGCCTTCCACCACCACCTCCTCTCGCCGCCGGTCGATCGGTGACGGACCGGATGTCGGGCGGAGGTACCGCTCCGCGATCAGGCGGCACGGGCCTCACGACCCGGACGCTTATGGTCTGCGGTGCGCTCGCCGCCGTCCAGACCGTGTTGTCCGCTTCCCTCTCGGCGCTCTCGCCCGGAGCCGCCGCGGTGTTCCCGCCGGCGTATGCGCTTCTCGCCGCCGTCCACAGTCTCATGCCGTTCCTGGCTCGGGTGCTCACAGGAACGCCATGGACGGCGACCATCACGTCGGGTGTCGCCGGGGTGCTCATCTGGCCGTTCAGTGCCGTCGGCCCGCTCGTGCTGATCGTGCTCGTCGTCGGATCGAGCGTGTTCGACCTCGTCCTCCGACGACGCGGCGTCCCGAGCCGGGGGCGCCTCGCAGCCGCCGCGGCGTGCGCGGCCGCAGCCCTGTTCGTGGTCTCGCTGCCCGTCTTCTCCTCGGCTCATCTGACACCCTTCATCCTCACCGCGACTCTGGCCGCGCGCGTCCTCGGCGAAGGCGCGGCGGCCGGCGCTGCGGTCGCGCTGAGCGCAGGGCTCCGCAGAGTCGGCGTGCGCTCCCGCTGAGCCCCCTTCACGAGCCCTGTGGTCCTCCGACCGGGGCTTCTTCGCGTCCGCACGGCGCTGGTGGAACTCTTTTGCTATTCAGTGTTGCCAAGTACCGGTACTCAGTGTTACTTTCTACTGGTAGTCAACATCACTGAGTAGAAGGAGGTGATCGCATGGCAAGCCAGATGACGGAGATGCTCAAGGGCACCCTCGAGGGCATCGTCCTCGCGATCCTCGCGGAGAGGTCGGCCTACGGCTACGAGATCACCTCGTGGCTGCGGGACCGCGGCTTCTCGGACATCGCCGAAGGCACCGTGTACGCGCTGCTCGTGCGCATCGAGCAGAAGGGCCTCGTGGACGTGGAGAAGGTCCCGTCCGAGAAGGGCCCGCCGCGCAAGGTGTATTCGCTGAATGCGCAGGGGCGGGACCAGCTCGCCGAGTTCTGGAGGACCTGGAGCTTCCTCGCAGACCGCATCGAACAGCTCCACCACATCGACAGCAACGACAGCAGCACGACCGAAGGGAACTGAAATGGCAGCGAAGTGGATCGAAGCGCTCACCGGATCGCTCGAGCAGAAGAAGCAGTACCGGCAGGACAAGGCGCGGATCGAGGCTCTGCCGGAGCCCTACCGCACCGCGGCCACCGCGATGCACCGGTACTTCCTGTACTACGGCGGCATCGTCGACGGCGACACGATGATGACGATGTTCACCGACCTCGCCGACCTCTGGGAGCGGGCGGCCGTCGACGGCACGCCGGTCCGGGACATCGTCGGCGACGACCCGGTGGACTTCACCGAGACGTTCGCCAAGTCCTACCGCGGCAAGGAATGGATCGACAAGGAGCGCGCTCGTCTGAACAAGGCGTTCGACGAGGCCATCGGAAAGGAGACCCGATCATGACCACCGCATCCATCCAGGTGCGCGGCATCCGCAAGTCCTTCAAGGACCTCGAGGTGCTCCGCGGCGTCGACTTCGACGTCGCCTCCGGCAGCATCTTCGCCCTGCTCGGCTCGAACGGAGCCGGCAAGACGACGCTGGTGCGCATCCTCTCGACGCTGCTCAAGGCGGATGCCGGAACCGCATCCGTCCAGGGCTTCGACGTCGCGTCGGCACCGAACGACGTCCGCGAGTCGATCAGCCTCACGGGGCAGTTCGCGGCCGTCGACGAGGTGCTCACCGGACGCGAGAACCTCGTGCTCATCGCGAAGCTCCGTCACCTCAAGAATCCCGGAGCGATCGCCGACGACATGCTCGCGCGGTTCTCGCTCACGGATGCCGGCGGACGCAAGGCGGGCGAGTACTCCGGCGGGATGCGCCGGCGACTGGACATCGCCATGAGCCTGGTCGGCAACCCGCCGATCATCTTCCTCGACGAGCCGACCACGGGCCTGGACCCGCAGTCGCGCATCGAGGTCTGGGACACGGTGCGCCAGCTCGCGAAGGGCGGCACCACCGTGCTGCTGACCACCCAGTATCTCGACGAGGCCGAACAGCTCGCCGACCGCATCGCGATCCTGCACAAGGGCACGATCATCCAGAACGGCACGCTCGACGAGCTCAAGCGCCTGCTTCCCGCGGCCACCGTCGAGTACGTCGAGAAGCAGCCCACCCTCGAGGAGGTCTTCCTCGCCCTCGTCGGAGAGACCGGCGAGACCGACTCCGCCTCGGCGGCATCCACGGAAGGGAGCGCGTCATGACCACGCACGTCCTGAGCGACACCGGCGTCCTGACCGGTCGCTCGCTGCGCCACATCCTGCGCAGCCCCGACACCATCATCACCACGGCGGTCACGCCCGTCGCGCTGATGCTGCTGTTCACGTACGTGTTCGGCGGTGCCATCAACACCGGCTCCGATGAGTCGTACATCAACTACATGCTCCCCGGCATCCTGCTGATCACGGTCGCCTCGGGCATCGCCTACACCGCGTACCGGCTGTTCCTGGACATGCAGGGCGGCATCTTCGAGCGGTTCCAGTCCATGCCGATCGGCCGATCCAGCGTCCTGTGGGCCCACGTGCTCACGTCGCTGGTGTCGAACCTCGTCTCGATCGCGATCGTGATCGGCGTGGCGCTGCTCATGGGCTTCCGCACCGGGGCGTCCTTCGCGGCGTGGCTGGGCGTGGCGGGAATCCTCGTGCTGTTCACCCTGGCGTTGACCTGGGTGGCTGTGATCGCCGGTCTGTCGGCCAAGACGGTGGACGGTGCGAGCGCGTTCAGCTACCCGCTGATCTTCCTTCCGTTCATCAGCTCGGCGTTCGTCCCCACGGACACCATGCCGGGGCCGGTCGCCTGGTTCGCGGAGAACCAGCCCGTCACCTCGATCGTCAACACGATCCGAGCGCTGTTCGCCGAGCAGCCGGTCGGGTCCGACATCTGGGTCGCGCTGGCATGGCTCGTCGGCATCCTGGTGGTCGCCTACTTCGGGGCGGTGGCCGTCTACCGCAAGAAGCTGCGCTGAGCACTCACGCAGCGGGAGCAGAAGCGCCGGTCCTGGGATCCCAGGACCGGCACTTCTGCTGCGCGCTTCAGCGGCGCCGGCCGACGCCCGCGGCCCGGAGCCGATCGGCGATGACGATCCCGAGAGCGGTCGCGGCGACGCAGCTGACGATCGTGATCGCGAAGAATCCGCCCTGGGCCCAGATCGACAGGGCGCCGAGGTCGAACCACGCCCACGCTGAGATCGGATAGACGACGCCGGCGACCACGGCGCCGAGATAGTGCATCCACGTGCCCCAATAGCGCCACGCGACGAACAGGAACGGCAGCTCCGTGAAGGCGGCCCACCACAGGTTGGTGAGGATCGCCGAGAACCCGTAGCCGGAGAAGGGCACGAGCACGAGCCCGGCGACGAGCGCGACGAGCATCCCCACCAGCGGGCGCCGCAGCAGTCGCAGCGCGATCACCGACGGCAGCAGCCAGAACCCCGCCAGCGCCATGCTCGCGAACGGCAGCCCTCCGCTCAGCGCGGTCGAGATCCAGTTCGCGGGAGCGAGCACCAGGCCGCCGGCGACGCCGAGTGCCGCGCAGGTCAGCAGCAGCGCCGTCGGAAACCGTCGCCGCTCCGCCGGCGACGCGGCGTCCTGGCCGGTCATGCCAGCGGCTCCGCGGCCTGTTCGCGCGCCGCCTTGGAGGCGGGCGATGCGGCACCGATCTTCCAGTACCCGCAGAAGCTGACCTGACCCTTGTCGACGTCGCGTTCGCCGACGAGCTGCTTGCGCACGCCGGAGGCGAGTGCCTGCTCGCCGGCTCCGTAGGCGTGGAACGGGACGCTCGGCAGGTCGGTGTCGCGCAGGGTCGCCAGCGCGAGCTCACCCGGAGCGGTGCCGTGAGGACGGATGATCCAGACGACCTCGAGCCCGGGCGGATGCGGGAACTCGAGCGCGTCCTCGTCGGACGGCACCTCGATGATCGCCGTGCCCGTGGCCGAGGCGGGAAGAGAGGCGCTGATCCCGGCGATGGCCGGAAGGGCGGTCTCGTCGCCGACGAGCAGGACGCGGTCGGTACCGCGCTCGGGGTTGAACGTCAGCCCCTCGTCGATGATCAGCACGCTCTCGCCGGGACGGCAGGTCTCCGCCCAGCGGGATGCAGGGCCCGCCGTGCCGTCGGCGGCCGAACCGTGCAGGACGAAGTCCACGTCGATCTCGGCATCCGTCTCCGGCGTCGCCGGACGGTAGGCGCGCACGGTGTAGTTGCGCATGACGGGGCGCTCGCCGTCCGGGATGCGCAGGAACTTCAGGTAGCCGAGCGTCTTGTTGGCCTTGGCGGGCACGCGTTCGAGGCCTGCCTCGCCGCCGATCGGCAGGAAGAGCCGGAACCACTGGTCGTAGCCCATCGGCGTGAAGCCGCCGATCTCGCCGCCGCCGAGGGTCACGCGGATCCAATGCGGGGCGAGGCGCTGCGTGCGCAGCACGGTGAGGTGGATGAGCTCCGCGCTCGCGGGCTTGACCATCTTGGAGTAGGCCATGGATTCCTCTCAGTTCAGCTGCCAAGGGAAGAACGCGATGAAGAGCACCGCGGATGCCGCGAGGACCGCGGCGATGAAGACGACGTCGCGCGCGCGGAACGGGACGAGGTGCCGCTCGGTGCGGGTGGGATGGGCTCCGAAGGCGCGGGAGTCCATCGCGAGGGCGACGCGCTCGGCGTGCCGGATCGCGCCGGCGAGCAGGGGGACGACGTAGCCCCATGCACGGGCGATGCGCGCGAACGGTCCACGGCCGCCGTGGTGCCCTCGCACCCGGTGCGCGGCCCGGATGACGGCGAGCTCGTGCCCGAAGCGGGGCACGAAGCGATAGGCCGCGAGGGCGGTGTAGCCGATCCGGTACGGCACGTGCAGGTGCTGGACGCTTGCGCGCACGAGGTCCGGTCCCGTGGTGGTGAGTCCGCCGATCAGCGCGAGGGCCAGGATCGCGCCCAGCCGGAGGGCGGTCGCGAAGCCGACCTCGAGCGCGCCGGTGTACAGCGTCCAGGCGCCGATCCGCAGCACGGGGGCCGTGGTGTCCACGCCTGCGGCATCCACCCAGAGTGAGAAGCCGACCCCGATCAGGACGATGCCGGCGGGCACGGCGAGGAACAGCAGCAGGGCGCTGCGCCGCGTGATCTGTGCGCCGAAGACGATGAGGGCGTAGCCGAGCAGCAGGAAGGATGCCGGGGTGGCGAGGTCCCGCACGAAGACGAGCAGGAGCATCGCCGGCAGCACCCCGGCGATCTTGGAGAGGGGGTTGAGGTGGTGCAGGAAGAACCGAGCGGATGCCGGAGCCACCGCGGCGTACGGGTCGATGGCCGGCGTGGGGGCTGTCGTCGCGGTCATCGTGCCCCCTCGGTGACGAGTCGCCGCAGGTCGGCCGGGAGGGCGCGCTGCAACGCCGGCAGGCGCAGGCCGGCGTTCTCGAACAGGCCGTCCGTGGCGAACAGGTCGGCTGTCCGCCCCGCGGCATGGACACGCCCGTCGGCGAGGATCACGGTGTGCGTGGCATGGTCGGCGACGAGCTGCAGGTCGTGCGTCACGATGACGATCGTCGTCCCCGCGTCGCGCAGGTCGGCGAGCAGGCCCAGCAGCTCGGCGGCGCGGGCGCGGTCCTGGCCGAACGTGGGCTCGTCGAGAGCGAGCACGCGCGGTCGGGAGATCAGCGCCGTGCCGACGGACAGCCGTCGCTTCTCCCCGCCGGAGAGCAGGAACGGATGCACGTCCGCCTTGTGCTCGAGGCCGAAGCGTTCGAGCATCGCTCCGACGCGTGCGGAGATCTCGGCGTCCGGGGTCCGGCGCAGCCGCAGTCCGTGCGCGAGCTCGTCGAAGACGGTGTGCGCGATGAACTGGTGCTCCGGATTCTGGAACACGAATCCGATGCGCGCGGCGAGGTCGCGCGGAGAGGCGGTCGCGGGATCCAGCCCGGCCACGTCGACCTGCCGTCTCGGCGGCGGCACGACGCCGGCCAGCGACTGGATGAGGGTGGTCTTGCCGGCGCCGTTCGCGCCGACGATCGCTGAGAGCGACCCGGTGGGGATGTCGAGATCGACGCCATGCAGGATCTCGGCGCCCCCGCGGCGGACGGTCAGACCCCGCGCCCGGATGATCGAGTCCGCGTCGCCCCCTTCGTTCGTTGAGCCGGCCTCCTCTCCTTCGCTCGCCGAGCGGGCCTCCCCTCCTTCGCTCGTTGAGCGAGCGGAGCGAGTCGAAACGCCCCCGTCGTTCGTTGAGCGAGCGGAGCGAGTCGAAACGCGGCGTCCCAGCGCAAGCGCCCCCTCGACTCCGTCAGCGCCCCGTCCCTCGCCCACCGAGGACGCCGGCACCGCCGCCGCGAGCTCCTCCGGAGTCAGCGGCAGCGGGGCACCCGCGTCGAGCACGCCGCGCTCGCGCAGCATTCTGCCCGCCAGCGTGGCTGCCGGAAGCCAGACGCCCATGGCGACCAGTTCCTCGGTGTGCTGACGCAGCACGTCCTCGACCGGGCCGTCGAACACGAGCGCGCCGGCGCGATCGAGCACGAGCACGCGCGTCGCGAAGCGCATCGCGGCGTCCAGGTTGTGCTCGACGAGCACGACCGCACGGTCGCCGCTCGCCACGAGGTCGCCGAGGGCGTCGTACACGTCGTCGATGCCCTGGGGATCGAGGTTCGCCGTCGGCTCGTCCAGGACGATGAGCGCAGAGCCCATCGCCAGGGCGCAGGCGATCGCGAGCCGTTGACGCCCGCCGCCGGAGAGCCGGTCGGGGTTCCATCCCCGGCGCTCCCACAATCCGACGCGCCGCAGAGCGTCCTCCGCCCTCGACAGCACCTCGGGCACGGGCAGCAGCAGATTCTCCAGGGCGAAGGCGACCTCGTCGAGCAGCGTGCCCGTGACGAGCTGGGCATCCGGGTCCTGGAACACCATCGCGACGTCCGTGCTGAGCTCGGCCACCGGAGTGGAGGTCGTGGTGCGTCCGCCGACCTCGACGGTGCCGGTGATCTCGGCCGGCACGGACTGCGGGATCAGCCCGTTCAGCGCGAGGGTGAGCGTCGACTTCCCCGAGCCGCTCGGACCGAGGACGAGGACGACCTCGCCGCGCCGGACGTCGAAGGAGACGTCGCTCGGCGAAGGGTGCGCGGCTCCGGCGTGGGTGAGCGAGAGGTCACGCACGCGAAGCAGGGGCGCGGGTGTGCGCACGACGGAACCCCGGGTCGGTGATCGATACCCCTCTAACTTAGCCCAGCCTTACCTGAGTCGCATCCGCTCAGTGGACCCGTGCCACTCCGGCTCGTCGCAGGGCATCGCCGATGCCCAGTCCCACGACGGTCCAGGCGACCGGACCCAGGACGCTGATGACGAGATAGGCGATCTGCGCCCATCCGGCCATCGCGCCCAGATCGACGGCGAAGAACACCACCACCGCGACGATGGCACCGATCACGATGGCCGAGAGGAAGAACCGCCACGGGCCCCAGGAGCGGTAGCGCGTGAGCGCGGCCACTCCCTCCTGGATGGCGCCGAACAGCAGAGCGGTGCCGAGGAAGCGCAGTGCCCAGGCCGGGTTGAACGCGCTCGAGATCAGCGCCGCGAACACATGCGTGATGAGAGCGACGAAGGGGCGGCGCAGCACCTCCTGCGCGATGATCCCCGGCATCACGTGCGATCCGAGCACGAGCCCGTACGCCCACGGAGCGGTGATCAGCACCACGGGGGTGATGAGACCGGCGATGCCGCCCAGGATGCCGGTCGCGACCCCGATCGCGGCGCAGACCAGCAGCACGCGCGTGGGCAGGGCGGAACTCTTCGGCACCGATCCAGCCTATCGGCGGCAGGTCTCCTCGGCGCCGCTCGTCGCTCGGCCGGCACCGCTCGTCGCAGCCGACCGGATCGCGGATGCCGCGGCATCCGCCGTGCTCCTAGCGTGGGGTCACGCAAAGACGCGCACCCCGAGGAGAACCATGTCTGCATCCCAGCCGCGATCCAGCGGCACGGGCGTCGTCGACGACGAACCCGAGATCATCACCGATCCGTCCCTTCCGCCGGTCTCGCTCACCGAGGAGCAGGACGCCAAGGCGGCCCGCTGGACCTGGCCGAAGATCGTGCTCTGGGTGGCCATCGCGCTGCTCGGAGCCGTCGCCTGGACGATGCTCGCCATCGTCCGCGGCGAGACCGTGAACGCGATCTGGTTCGTGTTCGCCGCGGTCTGCACCTACTTCATCGGCTACCGCTTCTATTCGAAGGTGATCGAGCGGTACATCACCCGCCCCAACGACAAGCGGGCGACCCCCGCGGAGGTCAAGCAGGACGGCAAGGACTACGTCCCCACCGACCGCCGCGTGCTCTACGGTCACCACTTCGCCGCCATCGCCGGCGCAGGTCCGCTCGTCGGTCCCGTCCTCGCGGCGCAGATGGGCTACCTGCCCGGGACGATCTGGATCATCGTCGGCGTCGTGCTCGCCGGTGCGGTCCAGGACTACACGGTGCTGTTCTTCTCGATGCGCCGGGGCGGCCGGACCATCGGTCAGATGGCGCGTCAGGAGCTCGGCAAGATCGGCGGATCCGCCGCGATCATCGCGTCTCTGCTGATCATGCTCATCATCGTGGCGATCCTCGCGCTCGTCGTGGTGAACGCTCTGGGAGAGAGCCCGTGGGGCGTGTTCTCGGTCGCGATGACGATCCCGATCGCGCTGTTCATGGGCGTCTATCTGCGGTTCCTGCGCCCCGGCAAGGTCACCGAGGTCTCGATCATCGGCTTCGTGCTGCTCATCGGCGCGATCATCGCCGGCGGCTGGGTCGCGAGCACCGACTGGGGCGTCGCGATGTTCCACCTCGACCGTGAGGTGATCGCGTGGGGCATCATCGTGTACGGCTTCATCGCGGCGATCCTACCGGTGTGGCTGCTGCTCGCACCGCGCGACTACCTGTCGACCTTCATGAAGATCGGCGTGATCGTCATGCTCGCCGGCGCGATCGTCCTCGTGCGTCCGGAGATCTCGGTCCCGGCGGTCACGATCTTCGGGGAGAACGGCCTCGGGCCGGTGTTCTCCGGTCCGCTGTTCCCGTTCCTGTTCGTCACGATCGCGTGCGGTGCCCTCTCCGGCTTCCACGCGCTGATCTCGTCCGGCACGACGCCCAAGCTCGTCGAGAAGGAGCGTCAGACGCGCTTCATCGGCTACGGCGGCATGCTGATGGAGTCCTTCGTGGCGATCATGGCGCTGGTCGCGGCGATCTCGATCGACCAGGGCATCTACTTCGCGATGAACGCCCCTGCCGCGCTCACCGGCGGCACCGTGGAGGGAGCGGTGGCTTTCGTCAACTCCCTCGGCCTGACCGGAGTGAACATCACCCCCGAAATGCTGACGAACACGGCGGCCGGTGTCGGCGAGGAGTCCGTGGTGTCACGCACCGGCGGTGCGCCGACGCTCGCCCTCGGTCTCGCGACCATCATGCAGGAGGCGCTCGGGGGTCAGGCGCTGATGGCGTTCTGGTACCACTTCGCGATCATGTTCGAGGCGCTGTTCATCCTCACTGCCGTCGACGCGGGAACGCGTGTGGCGCGCTTCATGCTGCAGGACACGATCGGGGCCTGGGTTCCGAAGTTCCGGGACGTGTCCTGGCGTCCCGGCGTGTGGATCTGCACGGCGATCATGGTCGCCGGGTGGGGCTGGATCCTCATCCTCGGCGTCACCGACCCGCTGGGCGGCATCAACACCTTCTTCCCGCTGTTCGGCATCGCCAACCAGCTTCTGGCGGCGATCGCGCTCGCCGTGGTGCTGGCGATCGTCGCGAAGCGCGGCAGGAGCTACGTGAAGTGGCTGTGGATCATCGCGGTTCCGCTCGCCTTCACGGCGGTCATCACGATCACGGCCTCGATGTACAAGATCTTCTCGCCCGTTCCGGCGATCGGGTACTGGGCGAACCACTTCAAGTACGTCGCGGCGCGGGATGCCGGTGACGACTCACTCGGAGCACCCGAGGTCGTGGACGCGGTCATCCGCAACACGGCCGTGCAGGGCACGCTGTCGATCATCTTCGTGGTGCTGACGATCATCGTGATGGTCGTGGCGACCACCGTCGCGGTCAAGGCGATCATCAACGGCGACGGAGAGAACACCGAGGACGCACCGGTGGCCTCGCGGCGATACGCGCCGGCCGGCTTCCTCCCCACGGCCGCCGAACGGGAGCTCGAGAAGCAGTGGGAGCCGATCCTCGCGGAGGAGCGCAGGGCGGTGCGGCACTGACATGGCCGACTCCCTGACGCCGGCGGGTGCCGCACCCCGCCCGATGACCACGGTCCTCGCGTTCATCGGGCGGGTCGGCCGCGGCATCCGCTGGTACGTCACGAACCTGATGGGCGACAGCGCCTACGCGACGTACGTCGCCCATCAGCGTCGGCGGCACCCGGGAGAGGAGCCGTTGACCGAGCGGCAGTTCTGGCGGCAGAAGATGGACGATCAGGACCGCAATCCCGGTGCTCGCTGCTGCTGAGCGCACTCGCGCCGGCGCCGAGCCTAGGCTGTTTCCATGACCGACGCCGTCGTCCTCGCGGCCCTGCTGGGCGTGGTCGGCGGCGTCGTCCTGACCGTGCTGCTCCTGCTGGCCCGGCGACTCGCCCGCAGCGGTGCGGAACTCGGCAGCGAGGCGGAGCAGGCCGCGTATCAGGCCCTTCACCAGGCGAGCCTCGCCGCACGGCATCTGCGCGGCGGGCTGGGCGCGCCGGAGGCCGCGCGGGCGGCGCGGCATCTGCGGGTGCTGCTCGGCAGCCCCGCCGTGGCCCTCGTCGACGACAGCGGGGCCGTCGCCGTCGACGGCCCGTCGGACGGGCTGGAGTCCGCCGCCGTGCGCATCGCG
Source organism: Microbacterium cucumeris (assembly GCF_058349845.2). Taxonomy (NCBI): domain Bacteria; kingdom Bacillati; phylum Actinomycetota; class Actinomycetes; order Micrococcales; family Microbacteriaceae; genus Microbacterium; species Microbacterium cucumeris. The sequence continues at coordinate 26,795 of NZ_JBYRIZ020000003.1, read as the reverse complement.
CAGCGAGTGCGCGACACGGGGCGGCGTCAGGTGTTCCCGAAGCGCGACGACGCCGAGGACGACCTCGAGGCGGTCGGCGCGCCCATCACGGTGGACGGCCGCGTGATCGGCGTCGTGGTGGCCTTCGCCGCGCCGGTGCGCGCCGCTCTCGTCCGGGCCGCGGCCGAGGTCGCCGAGTGGTGCTCTGCCCAGGTCGAGCTGGGCGGGCTCGATGCCTCGCGCACCGCGCTCGCCGAGGCGGAACTGCGATCGCTGCGGGCGCAGATCTCGCCGCACTTCATCTACAACGCGCTCACCGCGATCGCCTCCTTCATCCATGCCGATCCCGACCGAGCCCGCGAACTCGTGCTCGACTTCGCCGACTTCACCCGCTACTCGTTCCGGCGTCAGGGCGAGTTCACCACTGTCGCGGAGGAGCTCGGCAGCATCCACCATTACCTCACGCTCGAGCGTGCCCGATTCGGCGACCGGCTCGAGGTGACGCTGCGCATCGCCCCGGAGACGCTCGCGACCGTGATCCCGTTCCTCTCGGTGCAGCCGCTCGTCGAGAACGCCGTGCGCCACGGGCTGGAACCCGGCGAGGGCGGCGGAACGATCCGCATCTCGGCGGACGACGCCATGACCCACACCGAGATCACGATCGAGGACGACGGCGTCGGCATGGATCCGGAGGCCCTGCGGACTCTGCTCGGCGCGGCCGATGACGGAGCGCACGTCGGCCTGCGCAACGTCGACACACGCCTGCGTCAGCTGTACGGTCCCGACGGCGGCCTGGTGGTGGAGACGAACGTCGGCGCGGGTACGCTGGTGCGGATGCGGATCCCGAAGTCTCAGCCGCTGCACGATGCGGAAGCGGGATGAGTCCATGATCGACGTCCTCGTCGCCGACGACGAGCGTCCTGCGCTGGACGAGATCGTCCATCTCCTCCGGGCGGATCCCCGCATCGGCGAGGTCCTCACGGCGGCCTCCGGTGCCCAGGCGCTCGCCCTCCTGTCCGAGCGGACGGTCGCCATCGCGTTCCTCGACATCCACATGCCCGGGCTGGACGGGATGGAGCTCGCACGCGCCGTGTCGGCTCTCTCCGAACCACCCGCGATCGTCTTCGTGACCGCGGACGACGCGCGAGCGGTCGACGCCTTCGACCTGCGAGCCGCGGACTATCTGCTCAAGCCGCTGCGGGCGGAACGCCTCCGCCGCGCGGTCGACCGGGTGCTCGAACTCGGAGAGACCGCGGCGCCCGCCGCCGACGAGGTCCTGTCGGTCACGGTCGGGGCCGCCGTGCGCTTCGTGCATCGATCGGACGTCCGCTGGGTGCAGGCGCAGGGCGACTACTCCCGTCTGCACACCGGCGACGGGTTCGGGCATCTGGTCCGCATCCCGATCTCGGAACTGGAGCAGCGCTGGGCGGATGCCGGGTTCCTCCGAGTGCACCGGTCGTATCTCGTCGCAGGGGATGCCGTCACCGAAGCACGCCTGTCCGGACCCGAGCCGCAGGTGTCGGTGGGTGCGATCGTGCTGCCGGTCAGCCGGAGGCTGCTGTCCGCGGTCCGCGAGGCGCTCGTCCGCCAGGGGACGACGCGATGACCGGGCAGGAGCCACCCCGACGCGTGCGTGTCACGGCCCCGTCCGCCCCCGTGCGCGCGCCGCGATCGGCGGCGACTCGCGGGATCGCGCTCCCCGGGTCGGCCGCGGACGATGCGGACGCGGTGTACGCCAGGGCGCTGCGCGTCAGCCAGCTCAGGCTCGCGCTGGGAACGGTGGCGGGGTTCGTCGTCGTGGCGACCGCGCTCACCCTCGTGCTCGCGCTCGTCCCCGAGATCGACGGCATCGTCCTGGCCGGGTTGCCGTTGTCGTGGCTGCTGCACGCATTTGCGTTCTATCCGATCATCGTGACTTTCGGCATCCTGTACGCGCGCGGGGCCGCGCGCAACGAACGGCGGTATCGCGCCCTGCGGGAGCGCGGATGAATCCCGTGCTGGATGTGATCGGCATCGCGGCGGTCGTGATCGCGACCCTTCTGATCGGCGTGTACGGGCTACGGGTGTCCCGCACGACGAGCGACTTCTTCGTGGCCTCACGGACCGTGCGGCCGGTCTGGAACGCATCGGCGATCAGCGGCGAGTACCTCTCGGCCGGAACGTTCCTGGGCCTCTCTGGGCTCGTCCTGCTGGACGGGTCCCGCGGCTTCTGGTTCCCGATCGGCTATGCGGCCGGGTACCTGCTCGTGCTCGTGTTCGCCGCGGCGCCGCTCCGTCGCAGCGGTGCCTACACGATCCCCGACTTCGTCGAGGCCCGGCTGGACTCCCGCAGGGCCCGGCGGGTCACGAGTCTCGCCGTCCTCATCATCGGATGGCTCTACATCGTGCCGCAGCTGCACGGGGCGGGCATCACGCTCGTCGTGGTGGCGGGACTGCCGCAGTGGGTGGGCGAGGTGTCGATCGCCGTCCTCGTCGCGGTCTCCGTCGCCGCCGGCGGGATGCGGGCCATCACCTACGTCCAGGCGTTCCAGTACTGGCTGAAGCTGGTGGCGCTGCTCATCCCCGTGTTCGTCATCGCGTTCGCGCTCACCGGCGGACCGCACGACATCGACCCGGCCATGGTGTTCCCCGCCGAGGCGGGCCCAGCGGGCTTCGACGCGTACGAGACCGTGTCCCTGATGGTGGCGCTGCTTCTGGGAACCATGGGCCTGCCGCATGTGCTCGTGCGCTTCTACACGAGTCCGACCGGCGTGTCGGCTCGGCACACGACGGTCCTCGTCATCGTCATGGTCAGCGCGTTTTACGCCGTCTCCAGCTCCATGGGGCTGCTGGCGCGCATCGCGGCTCCTGATCTCGCGCTGCCGGGCATCGCCGACACCGCGGCGCTCGTGCTGCCGTCGCGCGTGCTGCCGGGGCCGGTCGGCGAACTGCTGACCGCCCTGATCGTCGCGGGTGCGTTCGCCGCCTTCCTAGCGACCTCGGCCGGGCTCGTGGTGTCGCTGGCCGGCGTCGTGAGCCAGGACGTCTTCTCCGGGTCCGTGCGTTCCTTCCGGCTCTCCGCACTCCTGTGCAGCGCCGTGCCGCTGGCGTTCGCGCTGCTGACGATCCCGGCGGGGCTCGGCTCGAGCGTCGGGATCGTCTTCGTGTTCGCGGCATCCTGTCTCTCGCCGGTGGTCCTGCTCGGTGTGTGGTGGCGTCGCCTGACGGCGCGCGGTGCCGTCGCGGGCATGGTGACCGGCGGCGTGTCGTGCGCCCTCGCGTTCCTCGTGCACGGGGCCGTGAACGGCGTGGGCGCGGCGGCGCCGCTGCTGGCACAGCCGGCGGCGTGGACCGTTCCCCTCGCCACGGCCGTCACGGTGACCGTGTCGCTGCTCGACACGCGCGGTGCTCCGCCCCGCGCCGACCGCTACCTGGACCGGCTGCACACGCCGGAGCGAGTGTAGCCATTCGTCCATGGTGCGCGGACTGCGGTTCGCACTACCGTGATCGACGGTGCGGCAACGACGTCGCACCGTCGACCGTCGGGAGAGAGACATGGGACGAACCCGTCTCCGACTGGCAGCGGCCGCAACCCTGGCCGTCCTGTTCGTCGGATCCACAGCCACCACAGTGCACGCGACGGAGGAGGTGACGCATCCCGCACCCGTCGAAGGAACGCCGGGCCACTACATCGTGGTGATGAAGGGCGATCCCCTCGCGACGTACACCGGTGAGGTCAGGGGTCTGCGCAGCACCAAGCCCGACACCGGCGAGCAGCTCGACGCGCGCTCCGCGAACTCGCAGAAGTACATCGCGCACCTGAAGAACGAGCAGCGCAAGCTCGCGCAGGACGCCGGTGTGACGCCGGACACGACCTATCAGGTCACGCTCAACGGGTTCAGCGCCGACCTCACGGGTGAACAGGTCGACAAGCTGCGCGCATCGAAGGACGTGTTCGGCGTCTTCCCCGACGAGATCCGGCATCCGGACGCCGTGACGTCCACCGAGTTCCTCGGGCTCGGCGACGACCGCAAGGGCAAGGGCGGCGTGTGGGAGGAGACCGGCGGCGTGGAGCACGCCGGCGAGGGCGTCGTCGTCGGGGTCATCGACACCGGCATCGCCCCGGAGCATCCCTCCTTCGACGGCGACAAGCTGAAGAAGAAGGACCACAAGAAGAGCAAGGGGCAGCCCTACACGGACGGCTCCTACGTCTACTTCGACAAGTCCGACGGAGCGACGTTCCGCAGTGCGATCGTCGAGGGTCAGGACTGGAACAAGCACGCGTACTCCACCAAGCTCGTCGGTGGACAGTACTTCTCCGCCGGTGCGGAAGCAGCCGGATTCGACTTCCAGTACGACTACCTGTCGCCCCGCGACGGTGACGGACACGGCTCACACACCGCCAGTACGGCCGCGGGCGAGTTCGGTGTCGAGGCATCCGTCGAGGGCATCGACTTCGGGACGATCTCCGGGGTCGCGCCGGCCGCCAAGGTCGCCGCCTACAAGGCCTGCTACGTGGGTCCGGATCCCCTCGTGACCACGGACGACATCTGCGCCCTGAGCGACCTGATCGCGGCCATCGACCAGGCCGTGGCCGATGGTGTCGACGTGATCAACTACTCGATCGGCGGCGGCTCCGCCACGACCGTGCTCGCGCCGGACGACATCTCGTTCTTCAACGCGGCCGCGGCGGGCGTCTTCGTCTCGGTGAGCGCCGGCAACGACGGCCCGGATGCCGCGACCGCGGACCACGCATCGCCCTGGTACACCACGGTGGCCGCATCGACCATTCCCACGTGGGAGGGCACGGTCACGTTCGAGGGCTTCGCCGAAGCGGGCGCCAGCGTGTCCGTCCCGTTCGGCGAGAGCGTCACGGGGCCGTCGATCTACGCCGGCGACGCCGCAGCGGCCGACGGCGCCGCGTTGTGCCTTCCGGGCAGCCTGGACCCTGCCGCGGTCGCGGGACGCATCGTGGTGTGCGACCGCGGTGAGAACGCGCGCGCCGAGAAGTCGCAGGTCGTGAAGGATGCCGGAGGCATCGGCATGGTGCTCGTGAACGTGCCGGGCGGAGCGGACTCCCTCGACAACGACTTCCACGTCGTGCCGACCGTCCACCTGGCCGCCGCCCACCGCGAGGCGGTGCTGGCGTACGTCCAGGGCGGCACAGACCGGCCCATCACGCTCGTGGGGGAGAACACCACCGACGACGTGACGCCGACGCCGCAGATCGCCGGCTTCTCGAGCCGTGGTCCCATGAACGCCGACGGGTCGGACGTCATCAAGCCCGACATCGCGGCCCCCGGCGTCGCGATCCTCGCGGCGACGCACAACGCCCGCAAGGCGGAGCCGACCTTCGGCATCCTGTCCGGCACGTCCATGGCCGCACCGCACATCGCAGGCCTCGGTGCGCTCTACCTGTCCGAGCGGCCGGACGCCGCCCCGGCGGAGATCAAGTCGGCGATGATGACGACCGCCTCGAACACGGTGGATGCATCCGGCGCCGAGATCACCGATCCCTTCGCGCAGGGAGCCGGTCAGGTCGAGCCGACCCGGTTCTTCGAGCCGGGGATGCTGTACATGAACGGGCCGTCCGACTGGGCCGCGTTCCTCGAGGGCAAGCAGCTCGCGGAGTTCGACGGCATCGACCCGATCGACGGCAGCGACCTGAACCTCGCGTCGATCTCGATCGGCACGCTCACGAGCGAGCAGACGGTGACACGCACGGTCACCTCGACCGGACCCGGCACGTACACCGCGTCCGCGGAGGTGCCGGGTCTCGACGTCACGGTCGAGCCGTCGACGCTGACGTTCGGCGCGGCGGGGGAGACGGCGACCTTCACGGTCACGATCGACAACGTCGACGCCCCGGTCGAGGAGTGGGCCACCGGTTCGCTCACCTGGACGGGCGAGGACCGAGAGGTCCGGTCGCCGATCGCGGTGTTCCCGGTCACGGCGGATGCTCCGGCCGAGGTCTCCGGCACCGGAGTCGAGGGCAGCGCGACCGTCGAGGTCACACCGGGCCTCAGCGGCGAGCTGCCTCTCGCGCTGGCCGGCCTCACGCCGTTCCAGCTCCTCGTCGACGAGGCCAACCCCGTCGAGGGGCACTCGGGCGACGAGAACTCGGGCGACGCGAACAAGGACGTGTCCTGGATCGTCGACGTGCCGGAGGGCACGACCCTGTCGCGCTTCGACCTCGACTCCTCCGACGACGAGGGCAGCGACCTGGATCTGACGGTGTACCGCGTCGTCAGCCCCGAGGACCTGCGCTATTACCAGGCGTGGCAGTCGGCGACGGCGTCCGCGGACGAGCGGGTGACGATCCCGGCCCCCACGGCAGGGACGTACCTCGTCGTCGCCAACATGTACTCCACGACCGGCCCGATGACGTGGGACATGACCTACGCCAACGTGCAGCCGGAGGGCGAGGGAGCGTTCACGGCGACGCCGAACCCGCTGGATGCCGTGCGCGGTGAGCCGACGAGCTACGACCTGTCGTGGTCGGGTCTCACGGCGGGCACCGAGTATCTCGGGGTCGTGCAGTACGGCGACTCGGCGGTGCGGACGATCGTGACGGTCGACGCGCAGTAGCCGCTGCATCCGATCCGACGTCCGGATCGGTGCGAGTGTCCCTCCGGGGATGCCGCATCGATCCGGACGTTCCCGCGGAAGCCGCGCGGTCAGATCCGGCGACGCCGCGGCATCAGCCGCACGTGGGGCAGTTCGGGAGCCGGGATGCGCTCGTCGCCGTGCGCGATGACGTGGCCGAACCGCCCGGAGCCGGACTCCCAGTCCTCACGGGCCTCGACGATCTCGTCATGCGTGCGCGCGGCGAAGTTCCACCACATCACGAGATCCTCCTCGAACGGCTCGCCGCCGAGAAGGAAGAGCAGCGCTCCCTCTTCGCTCGTGACGCGGACGGCTTCCTGCGAGTCGCCGAGATAGAGCATGCCGTTGTGGTCGAGCGTCTCGCCGTCGAGCGCCGCATCGCCCTCGACGAGCACGACGGCATGCTCCCATTCCGGCCTCAGCGGCAGTGTGGCGCGGGCTCCCGCAGGCACCGAGATCTCGGTGCCCACGATCGGCGTGTGCACGGTCGCCGGGGATCGTACCCCGGCGAATTCGCCGAGGACCACGGTCGCCACGGCCCCCTCGTCCAGAGGGGCGGTCGGCAGCTCGGTGTGCTGCTCGAACCCGCCGGGGCCGTGCCGTGCGGACTCCGGAAGGACGACCCAGAACTGCAGAGCGTCGAGCGGGATCGGATCCTCGCCGAGCGAGTACTCCGAATGCGAGATGCCGTCTCCAGCGGTCATGAGGTTGAGCTGACCGCGGCGCAGCGTCACGTCGCTGTCGACCGAGTCCCGATGACGCATGTCGCCGACGAGTGGCCAGGTCACGGTCTGCAGCCCGATGTGCGGGTGCGGCTCGACGCGCATGCGCACCGGCCCCGGACCGAAGCGATCGAGGAAGCACCATGCGCCGACCGTGGGCAGGTCCTTGTGAGGGAGGGTCCGCAGCACGTTCATGGCACGGACTCCTCCGAGCGGCACCTCGCGCGGCTCGAGCGGGATGCGGCGTCGTCCGATCATGCTCCCGGCACCTGCGGCCAGCGGATCTCGGCGCCCGCGACCTCGTGCGTCTCGAGGTACTTCGCGATGTAGGGGCAGTACGGCACGATGGTGTCGCCGGATGCCGAGGCATCCGCGAGCGCGGCGGACGCGAGGACGCCGGCCAGCCCCTTGCCCTGGAAGGCGGGGTCGACCTCGGTGTGGGTGAAACGGATTTCTCCGGGGCGGCGCTCGAACTCGGCGAACCCGGCGAGCGTGTCGCCGAGGCGGATCTCGTAGCGGGAGGCCTCGTCGTTGCGGGTGACTGCGGTGTCGGTCATCGCGGCTCCTTTTCCGTCTGCGTCCAGACTAGGACGCCTGTGGAGGAGCCGGGCGAGTGTCGGCGCCGACGGTTACGCTGGGGGGATGCCGCAGAATCCCCGTGACCCGTACGAGGACCTGCCCTTCCCGGACGAGCCGTGGGACAACGCGTACCCGCCGGAGCCCATGGACTGGGAGCCGCCCGCGGACGGCTGGGAGCCCCCGCTCGATTGGGGGCCCGGGCCCGCGACTGCCGTACCGGCGCCCGCTCCGGCCGCGACTCCGAGCCGCTATCCGACAGCGCTGGAGGCGTTGCACACGGTCTTCGGGTACGACGCCTTCAGGGGCGACCAGGCGGCGATCGTCGATCAGGTGATCTCCGGCGGAGACGCCGTCGTCCTCATGCCGACCGGCGGCGGCAAGTCGATCACGTATCAGGTGCCCGCGCTGGTGCGCGAGGGCACCGGGCTCGTGATCAGCCCGCTCATCGCGCTGATGCACGATCAGGTCGACGCGCTGCGGGCCAACGGTGTCAGGGCCGCCTACCTGAACTCCACGCAGTCGATCGACGAGCGGCGCGAGGTCGAGCGGGCGTACGTCGCTGGCGAGCTCGATCTCGTCTACGTCGCCCCCGAACGGCTTTCGAGTCCGGCCACGACCGCCCTTCTGCAGCGCGGGACGCTGAGCGTCATCGCGATCGACGAGGCGCACTGCGTCTCCCAGTGGGGCCACGACTTCCGTCCCGACTACCTCGCCCTCGGTGACCTGGGCGAGCGGTTCCCCGGTGTGCCGCGGATGGCGCTCACCGCGACCGCGACGCGGGCCACGCATCAGGAGATCACCGAGCGACTGCACCTCGACGGCGCGGAGCACTTCGTAGCGAGCTTCGACCGCCCCAACATCCAGTACCGCATCGTCCCCAAGATCGACCCGCGCAAGCAACTGGTGGCGTTCATCCGGTCGCAGCCCGAGAACGCCGCGGGCATCGTGTACGCGCTCAGCCGCAAGTCGGTCGAGCAGACCGCCGATTATCTGGCCGCGCAGGGATTCGACGCGCTGCCGTACCACGCGGGTCTGCCGGCCGAGGTGCGTGCGGCGAATCAGGCGCGGTTCCTGCGCGAGGACGGCGTCGTGATGGTCGCGACCATCGCGTTCGGAATGGGCATCGACAAGCCCGACGTCCGCTTCGTCGCGCACATCGACCTGCCCAAGTCCGTCGAGGGCTACTACCAGGAGACCGGCCGCGCCGGCCGTGACGGAGAGGCATCCGTCGCGTGGATGGCCTACGGCCTCGGCGACGTCGTCCAGCAGCGCCGGCTCATCGATCAGAGTCCCGGTGACCGCACCTTCAAGATGCGGATGGGGCAGCATCTCGACGCCATGCTCGCGCTGTGCGAGACGGTCCAGTGCCGCCGGCAGAACCTCCTGGGCTACTTCGGCCAGGATTCGCAGCCCTGCGGCAACTGCGACACGTGCCTCGAGCAGCCGGAGACGTTCGACGGCCTGATCCCGGCGCAGAAGCTGCTCTCGACGGTCGTACGGCTCAAGCGCGAGCGCAATCAGGCCTTCGGAGCTGGTCACCTCATCGACATCCTGCGGGGATCGTCGAACGACCGGGTCCGCAAGTTCGGTCACGATCAGCTCGCGACCTACGGCATCGGGGCGGACCTCTCCGATCAGGACTGGCGCAGCGTGGTCCGTCAGCTTCTCGCGCGCGGCATTCTCGTGGCTCAGGGCGACTACGGCACGCTCGCCCCGGGGGATGCCGCGGCCGGCGTCCTCCGCGGCGAGACCCCGGTCCCGCTGCGCAAGGACACGATGGGGCGCGTGAGCGGCGCCGGTCGCGCGCGCAAGGCGTCGGCGGCCGACACGCTCGGCGAAGGCGACCGCGGGCTGTTCGAGGCGTTGCGCTCATGGCGTGCCGAGACCGCGCGCGAGCAGGGCGTGTCGGCGTACATCGTCTTCGGCGACGCGACGCTGCGCGCGCTCGCCGAGCACCGGCCGGCATCGCTCGCGGATCTCGACGGCATCACCGGCATCGGAGCCAAGAAGCGCGAGGCCTACGGGGACGCGGTCCTCGCCGTGATCGCCGCCGCCTGACGCCCCCGCCGTTCGTCGAGCGAGCGGAGCGAGTCGAAACGGGCTCGCGTCCGGGCCGCGTGGGTGCGTTTCGACTCGGTCGACTTCGTCGTCCTCGCTCAACGAGCGGGGTGGTGGCGGCTCGCCCCTTCCCTTTCCCGTCGTTCGTTGAGCGAGCGGAGCGAGTCGAAACGCGCTCCATCCGGAGTGCATCAGTCGTGAGCCCGTTTCGACTCGGTCGACTGCGTCGTCCTCGCTCAACGAGCGGGGGGGCGCGCCTTCCCTTTCCCGTCGTTCGTTGAGCGAGCGGAGCGAGTCGAAACGGGCCAACGTCTCGACTGCGTCGTCCTCGCTCAACGAGCGGGGTGGTGGTGCGTCCGGCACCTTCACCGCCTCCTTCGTTCGTTGAGCGAGCGGAGCGAGTCGAAACGGGCCAACGTCTCGACTGCGTCGTCCTCGCTCAACGAGCGGGATGGCGCCCCGGCAATACGTCCGCCAGGTGCGCGGCGAGATGCTCGGCGACGTCCACGGCATCCCGGTCGTACAGCCACTGGTACTGCAACCCGTCCCACAGGGCGGCGAGCCAGATCGCCTCGTGCTCGGGATCCCGGTGCGCCGGCATCGATCCTTCGCGCTGGGCGCCGCGGAAGAGCTCGGCGAACCGGTCGATCACGTGGGTGAAGCGCGCCTGGAAGTGGCCGTGCGCAGGGTGCGAGGCGGGCACGGCCTCGCACGACAGCACCGCGTACACCTCGATGAGCCCCGGCGCGGTGGCGGCGTTGTCGGCGGCGCCGGCGGGCAGGCTGAGAAGCTCCGCCGTCGCCGTGTCCGCCGGGACGTAGGACGCGCGCGACTGGATGGTCCGATCGCGTTCGGCGAGGACGGCGCCGAGCAGCGCCTCCTTCGTCGGGTAATGGTGCATGAGCGTCGACTTGGACACGCCCACCTTCTCGGCGATCTCCCGCAGGCTGGTGTCCCCGTAGCCCTCGGCGGCGAACAGTGCCATCGCGTCGGCGAGGATCTTCGCGCGCTTGCGTCGTCCCGAGGCGTAGCCGATCTCGTCCTCGGCGGGCACGATGTCGACCATCGGCCGGAAGACGCCGGCCTCGGCATCCGGGGTCTCCCCCTCGGGATCGCGCCATCCCACCGGCAGCGCCCAGGACGCCTCGCGCTCCTCGAGCATCGCCACGACGTCGACACGGTCGGGGAGGTACTGCTCGATCAACTGCAGCCCGTCCCAGGCCGCGGCCGTCCGGATCGCCTCGCCGTGAGGATCGCGATCGTCTGAGACGGTTCCGTGCAGGACGGCGTCCTCCATCACCTCCGTCGACATCGCCGTGACGCGGGCGTACCGGGCACGCATCAAGTCGTGGGCGGGATGCGACGGCGTCGACGCCTCCCCGGTCAGGGCGGCGAACAGGGCCAGGTACCCGCGGGTGCGTTCGTTCTGCCGCGCGATCTCGACGAACGGCAGCGCGCCGGGCTCGCTCGCCGCGACGACCTCGTCGTACAGCTCGACGTTGGCGTCCTCGAGGCCGTCCACGACTGTGGCCAGCAGCTCGTCCTTGGACGCGAAGTGCTTGAGCAGCCCCGGATGGCTCACGCCCGCCGTCACGGCGATGCTGCGCAACGAGGTCGATCGGTAGCCGTACGCGATGAACATCTCCCGCGCGGCGTGCACGATCCGGGCGCGCGTCTGCGCCGTGCTCGCCTGGCGAGGCTTCGGTACAGCGACGATCATCCGGTCCTCCTCCGGCAGTCTACCGAGGTGCAGTTACCAATCAGACTGCTTTCAGTTACCAAGCGGTCGGGTTTAATGTATTCTCATGGATGCAGCCGCGTCGCAGAGGACAAGCGGCACACCCGAGAGGACCTATTTCCCATGACAGAGATGTCATCCGCCGCGAGCGCCGCGGCCGTCGGAACGACCGGATTCAAGGCGCCGGGGACAACGCCGGCGAAGACTCCGCGCGGCTACACGCCGGCCCTGGCCGGAGTGAACTTCGGCGTCTATCTGGCGCTGCTGACGCCGGTGATGGTCGCCATGGCGTTCAAGATCCAGCACCTGGATGCCGCGAACGCGGACGCCAACCTCGGACTCGTCCTCGGTGTCGGCGCCTTCTTCGCCCTGATCTGCAACCCCCTGGTCGGTCGCCTCTCCGACCGCACGACGTCGCGCTGGGGCATGCGCCGGCCGTGGATCCTCGGCGGGTCCCTGGTGGGGCTCGGCGGCTTCGTCATCATCGGCGCCGCGACATCCGTCTGGGTCGTGCTGCTGGCCTGGTGCCTCGTGCAGGGCGCCATGAACGCCGTGCTCGCCGCGGCGAACGCGACCATCCCGGACCAGTCGCCGGTGGCGAGCCGAGGCAAGGTGTCCGGCGTCGTCGGCATCGCGACCCCGCTCGGTATCCTCGCGGGAAGCTTCATCGTCAACTTCCTGCCCGGCGACTTCGAGCGCTTCGTCGTCCCCGGTGCGATCGCCACGATCCTCGCGATCGTGTTCGTGCTGGTGCTGAAGGATCGCCGGCTCGAGCAGAAGCCCGCCGAGCGGTTCACGATCGGCATGTTCTTCAGCTCGTTCGTGTTCAACCCGCGCAAGAACCCCGACTTCGGATGGACGTGGCTGACGAAGTTCTTCGTCATGTTCGGCTACGCGGGCATCGCCACCTACCTGCCGTACTACCTCCAGGCGAAGTTCGCGCTGGGGGAGCAGGAGGCCGTCACCACGATCCTCTTCGCCAACATCGCGTCGACCCTGGCCATGGTCGTCTCGTCCCCGATCGCCGGAATCCTGTCCGACCGGTTCGGAAAGCGCCGCCCGTTCGTCGCCGTCGCGGGTGTGGTCATGGTGTTCGGACTCGTGCTGCTCACGACCGCGCCGAGCATCGCGGTCGTGATCATCGCGCAGGCCATCATCGGCTTCGGCGCCGGGTCCTTCCTGTCGGTCGATCTCGCGCTGGCGACGCAGGTGCTCCCGAACCCGGAGGACACCGCGAAGGACCTCGGCGTGCTGAACATGGCGAACGCGCTGCCGCAGTCGATCGCGCCCGCCATCGCCCCCGCGATCATCGCGATCGGTGCGGCGACGCCGCTCGGCGGCTACACGGTCTGGTACCTCTTCGGCGCCCTAGTGGCGCTGGCCGGTGCCGTCCTCGTCTATCGGATCAAGGGAGTCAAGTGATGACGGATGTCGCGAACCGGACGGCCGAGACGGCTGCTGTGACCGACCGCCCCTGGCTCGACGCGAGCCTGCCGGTCGACGAGCGCGTGAGTCTCCTGCTGGACGCCATGACGATCGAGGAGAAGGCCGGGCTCTTCTTCCACACCATGATCGCGATCGCGGACGTCGACGAGGCGAACGCCGCCTTCGGTCTGCCGTCGGCGCGGGAGTTCGTCGAAGGCCGGAAGATGACGCACTTCAATCTGCTGGGCGCTGCGCCGACCGGCCGTGAGATCGCTGCCTGGCAGAACGAGATCCAGCGGCTCGCGGCGTCCACTCGGCTCGGCATCCCCGTGACGCTGTCGACTGATCCGCGTCACTCGTTCAGCGACAATCCCGGCGCGGCGATCATGGCGGGACCCTTCTCGCAGTGGCCCGAGACGCTCGGTCTCGCGGCGATCCGCGACGAGGAGCTCGTCGAGCGCTTCGGCGACATCGCCCGTCAGGAGTACACCGCCGTGGGGCTGCGCGTGGCGCTGCATCCTCAGGTGGATCTCGCGACCGAACCGCGCTGGGCGCGCCAGACCGCGACGTTCGGCGAGGACGCCGAGCTGGCCGGGCGCCTCGGCGCGGCGTACATCCGCGGCTTCCAGGGGCAGTCGTTCGGACCGGGATCCGTCTCGACCATGACGAAGCACTTCCCGGGCGGCGGCCCGCAGAAGGACGGCGAGGATCCGCACTTCGCCTACGGTCGTGAGCAGGTCTATCCGGGCGGGCGGTTCGAGCTGCACCTGAAGCCCTTCGCAGCGGCCTTCGAGGCGGGCACGCGGCAGATCATGCCGTACTACGGGATGCCCGTGGGCACCGAGTACGAGGAGGTCGGATTCGGGTTCAACAAGTCGGTCATCACCGGGCTCCTGCGGGAGCACTTCGGCTTCGACGGTCTGGTCTGCACGGACTGGGGGCTCATCACGGATGCCGAGATCTTCGGCGATCACCACCCGGCGCGCGCCTGGGGTGTCGAGCATCTGTCTCCGAAGGAGAGGATGCGGAAGATCCTGGATGCCGGGGCCGACCAGTTCGGCGGGGAAGCCTGCCCGGACCTGCTGCTCGAACTCGTCGCGGACGGGGCGGTCTCCGAGGAGCGCCTGGACGTGTCGGCCGCGCGCATCCTGCGCGAGAAGTTCGAACTCGGACTGTTCGAGAATCCGTACGTGGACGAGGACGCCGCAGAGGAGATCGTCGGCCGGTCGGACTTCCGTGCCGCCGGCGAGGCCGCGCAGCGCGCGTCCGTCACCGTGCTGACGAACGACGGCACGCTGCCGGTCGCCTCGGGGCGGAAGGTGTACGTGGAGGGGATCGAGCGGGAGACCGCCGCGGAGTACGGCGAGGTCGTCTCGAGCCCGGAAGAGGCGGATGTCGCGATCCTGCGTCTGAAGGCTCCCTACGAGCAACGGGAGACGGCGTTCGAGAACTTCTTCCACGCGGGCTCTCTCGCCTTCGGCGATGACGTCATCGCGCACGTGCGCACAGTCGCGGCGGCCGTCCCGACCGTCGTCGACGTGCTCGTCGACCGTCCGGCGATCCTCACCGAGATCGTGGAGACGGCCGCCGCGGTGACTGTGAACTGGGGCGCCTCCGCGGCGGCGCTGCTGGACGTGCTCACCGGCGCAGCCGAGGCTCGGGGGCGGCTGCCGTTCGACCTTCCGCGATCCATGGCGGCCGTGGAGGCGTCGCGACCCGACGTCCCGTTCGACACCGCCGACCCGCTGTTCCGGTTCGGGCACGGTCTGGTGCTGTAACACTCCGCCGCACAGGAAGAGGGCGCGTCCGCGGAAATCCGCGGATACGCCCTCTTCCTGTCTGCTCGTCGGCGCGAAGTTTCTGAGTGTTCGCTGGACAGGCGTACCGGAATACCGCAATACTGACCCGTGAACACGAGCCTTGTCGGCGAGCGCCGACGCCTGGGGAGGGTCTTGTGGAGCGGAGCTATCCGCATCACGGGAGGGCACTGGATGGACAGCAAGGGCAGAACTCTGCGCAGGCGCAGAGCGGTAGGAGGACTCGCCGGCATCACCGCCGCGGCAGTCGTCCTGGGAGGCGGGTTGGCGCCGATGGCGGCCAATGCCCTTCCCACAGACGATTCCGAGTCCCTGGGACAGGTGATCCGCACGGAGCTCCTGGGTGGAGACATCCTCGATGTCTCGCAGGCGATCAGCGGCAACCCGAGCGACGTGGGACCCGATGTCACACCGCTCGACGTCAGCCTGCTGGGCGCCCTGACGGTCGACCTGGGCGGCGGGCTTCAGCTGCCCCTGATCTCGGGGCCCAGCGGACCCGGTCTGCTCGACCTCGGCGACTTCGGCACGCTCAGCTCGTTCGCCGCTTCGCCCTCCGCGACGTCTTCGACCGCGAGCTCGGGTGTCATCGGTGCCGACGGCGCGATCGCGATCGACCCCGAGAACCCGGCGGCCTTCGACAACGCGACGGTGAACCTCACCGATCTGCTCGCGCAGCTGGGCATCGACGGCATCACCGACCAGGTGGTCGACAACCTCGGGCTCGAGGTCGGCGCTCTCGCCTCGACCGCGACCGCCACGGGCGTGCCGGGTGATGTGGGATTCACCTCGGAGTACGCCGTCACCGATCTGTCGCTGGACATCTCCAGCCCGCTCGTCGGCACGGTCGCGACGTCGCTCGACGGCGTTCTCACCGGTGTGGGCGACACGCTCAACGCCGCGGTGGGGACCGGCGGCGTCCTGGACACTGTCGTCGGCGCGGTCGACCTGGATCTGGGCATCCCGCTTCTGCTGGACATCGCCATCGGGGGCGGCACGATCGCCATCGACGATCTGGATGCCGCGATCGCCGCCGCGAGTGACACGCTCCTCATCGAACCGCTCGCCGATCCGAACGGCATCGCGTCGATCGACCTCGGCACGGGGGTCGTCTCGATCGATCTCGCCAAGGTCGTCAACGGGCCGGACGCGACGGATCTGAACGGTCTGGACCCCAACACGCTCGTGCTGGATGACGCGGCGATCACGGCGATCACCTCGGCGGTCAGCGCGGCACTCGGAACGCTGAGCACGAAGGTCGTCGACGCCGTCACCGATCTGGTCAACAATCTGGCCGTCACGATCACGCTGGGAGCCGAGTTGTCGGTTCTCGGGGTCGGTGCGGCAGATGTCGACGTCATCGTCGAGGCGACGCTCGGTCAGCTGACCGGTGCGGTCGCCGGCGATCCGGTGGTGTCCGTGGACGGCGACCTCCTCGGGATTCCCGTGGGACAGCTGCTCGGACTGATCACGACCCCGGTCATCAACCTGCTCACCGACGGCCTCGCACCGGTCATCGGCACGTTGCTCGGCACCGTCACCGGTGGCTTGGCCGGCACGGTCGACGGCATCGTGAACCCGGTCGTCACCGGTCTCGACCCGCTGCTCGGCGCCCTGAACCAGGTCGTCGAGATCACGATCAACGAGCAGGAGGAGCCGGGAGTGCTGGGGGCGGAGTCGTTCACGGCGAACGCCCTGAGTCTCGAACTGCTCCCCGGGCTCGGCGCGCTCAACCTCGATCTCGGATCTTCGACGGTGCGCGCGGCTGCTGCTGCGGTCGCAGCCATCGACGCCGCCTCTACGGTCCCGGCGGGCAGCAGCCTCGCCGTCTCCGGTACCGGCTGGCCGCCGAGCACGACGGTCACGCTGGAGCTGAGGGACGCGAGTGACGCTCTCGTGGGCACGGCCGTGACGGTCGACACCGACGCGAGCGGCGCGTTCACGACGTCCTACCCCGTCCCGGCGGACACGGTGCCCGGCACGGGCTTCACCATCACCGGTACGGCCGGCGCCATCACCGCGGAGGACACGGTCGAGGTCACGGCCGCCGATCCCGGCGACGTGAACACCAACGCGGCGGCTTCGGCATCCGCGTCGGCAGACGCGACCGCCGACGGCGACCCGTCCGCTCAGGCGGCGGCTGAGGCGGCGGCACTGGCCGACGCCACGTCCGCCGCGACCGCGGCGGCGAACGCCGACGCGAGCATCGCGGCCCAGGCCGCAGCGACGACGGACGCGTCCACGACCGCCTCCTCCGACTCGACGACGGACGCGAACGCTCAGGCCGCTGTGGCGGCGCAGGCCGCGGCGCAGGCGGATGCCTCGGACGATGTCGCAGCGGCGGCGACGGCCACGGCCACCGCGAACTCCGCTGTGGCGGCTCAGGCCGCGGCGACGGCGGACTCGTCGACCGACGCCTCCTCGGAGGCCTCGACGAACGCGAACGCGGCGGCGTCGGCGTCCGCATCGGCGAACGCCGACGCGACGACGGATGCCGTGGCCGAGGTCGCGGCTCAGGCGGCCGCCTATGCCGACGCCACGTCGGAGGCGACGGCGGCGGCGGACTCCACCGCCGAAGCGGCGGCATCGGCAGCAGCCACTGCGACCTCGTCGTCCACCGCCACGGCCGACGCGACGTCGGCTGCGAACGCGAACGCCGCGGTTGCCGCTCAGGCCGCTGCTCTCGCCGATGCGACCAGCGACACGGCTGCGGAGGCATCGGCCGCGACCAACGCGAACGCGTCGTCCGCGGCCGAGGCGGCGGCGATCGCCAACTCGTCCACCGACGCCTCGACGGCGGCCACGGCCGACGCCGACGCGGATGCCGACCCTGCGGCTGCGGCTGAGGTCAACACCAACGCCACGGCTTCGGCGGCGGCGTCGGCTCAGGCGGACAGCGACAACAACGCTGCCGCGCAGGCGGCGGCAGTCGCCGCAGCTCTGGCGGACGCCTCCACGGCCGCGGATGCAGCCGCGACGCCGGACGCCGAGGCCGCCGCGGCCTCGGCGGCGACGGCCACGGCGACCAGCGCCGCGTCGGCGGATGCGACCACCGATGCCAACGCTTCGGCGGCCGTGGCCGCGCAGGCTGCGGCGCAGGCGGACAACTCGGCGAGCACTGCGGCCGATGCCTCGGCTGCGGCGGATGCCGATGCGGCCGCTGCAGCGTCCGTGGCGGCGACGGCGACCTCGTCGAACGACGCATCGGCGACAGCGGCAGCCGACGCGGACGCGGACCCGGCGGCTGCGGCTGAGGTCAACACCAACGCCACGGCTTCGGCGGCGGCCTCCGCCCAGGCCGACAGCGACAACAACGCTGCCGCGCAGGCGGCCGCTGTGGCTGCTGCCCTGGCGGACGCCTCGACGGCGGCGGATGCTGCGGCAGACCCGAACGCGGAGGCCGCTGCGGCTTCGGCAGCTACGGCGACCGCGACGAGCGCTGCCTCCGCCGACGCGACCACCGACGTCAACGCCGCAGCGGCGGTCGCCGCCCAGGCGTCGGCGCAGGCGGACAACTCGGCGAGCACGACCGCGGACACCTCGGCTGCCGCCGATGCCAACGCTGCGGCTGCGGCTTCGGCCGCGTCGACGGCGACGTCTTCGGCAGCGGCTTCGGCCAACGCCGCGACGGACGCCTCGGCTGCGGCGGCTGCCGACCCGGCGGCGAGCGCTTCGGCGAACGCCGACCCGGACGGTCAGCTCGGCATCACGGTCAAGGTTCCCGAGCTGGAGCGCGGAGACCAGCAGACCGCCATCGGCACCGGCTTCCAGCCGGGTGAGGTCGTCACCGGAGTGATGACGTCCGACCCGGTCGCGCTGGGCACGCAGGTCGCCGACGGCGAGGGCACCGTGACCTTCACGTGGACGATTCCGGCCGACGCGGATCTGGGCACGCACACCGTGACCCTGACGGGCGCGGAGTCGGGGAGCGTCGCGGGGACCTTCGAGGTGGTCGCCGACGGACTCGCCGGCACCGGATCGGATGTGCCGCTCGGCTGGATCGCGCTGGGAGTCCTGCTCCTCATGCTCGGTCTCGGCACGGCGCTGGTCGCCCGGTCGCGGCGCGCGGTCGCTGCCGCGGAGTAAGGGCACGACACTGTAAGGTCGGGGTCGTCCAGTCTGGACGGCCCCGACCTTCAGCGGTGAAACGGATGAGGCATGAGCACGACGATCGATGAGCCCGAAACGGCGCTGGACGAGCGGGAAACCGCGCAGGGTGATACGGAGGCCGTGCCCAGACCTCGCCCGGCATGGTGGGTGAAGCTGATCGCCTTCGCCGCGTGCCTCCTGACGCTGTGGCACATCTTCGCGTCGTTCCTGTGGATCGCCCCGTACTCCGCATTGCGGGAGATCCCCTCGCAGGAGGTGCTGTCCGGCTACATGCTCCCGCTCTTCGGTCAGTCCTGGAGCGTGTTCGCGCCCGAGCCGATCAACGGCGACTACCACTTCAACGTGCGCGCGGTGATCGAGCAGGACGGCGAGGAGATCGAGACGGGCTGGGTCAGCGCCACCGACGTCGAGCTGTCGATGATCCGATACAACCTGTTCCCGCCGCGGGCCGGCATCCAGTCCAGCGAGGTCGCGAGCGGTCAGATGAACGCCTACAACAAGCTCGACGAGAAGCAGCAGGCGGTGGCCGCGCTGGACTTCGCAGCCGAGGACTGGGAGGAGTGGATGGCGCGCTCCTTCGATGAGCTGGGCGAGGGGCCGTCGACCGAGGCGTACATGCGGGAGGAGCATCTCGCCACCGCCTACGCGACGCAGGTCGCCTACGCGATCTGGGGCGATGACGTGGTGCGTGTGCAGTACCGCGTCAGTCGTCAGAACGTCGTTCCGTACGCCGAAAGGAACGACCCGACGGCGCAGCGGCCCGACCCGACGTTCTCCACGACGGGCTGGCGCGGCCCCGTCGAGGAGGAGGGGCAGAGCCGTGACGACTTCGCCGACGTCTTCCGCTCCCAGTTCGAGAGGACGCAGAAATGAGCCAGGTGAGAGAGGCGCCCACGGTGTCGGCGTCGGACGAAGCCGACGCGCTCCCGACGCCGCAGGCATCCCTGCCCACTCGTCTGCTGACCTTCGCGGGCTCGATGATCTCGGGCTTCTGGGCGATGGTGCTCACCGCGATCGACCGCATCTCCGCCTTCCTGAACGATTGGCTGTTCAACGGCAAGAAGGCTCTCTACGGGCTCGCCGTCACCCGGATCCTGTTCGGTGTCACGGCCCTGGGGCTGCTGATCTCCAACTTCGGCACCCGGCTGTACACGTTCGGACCCGGGTCCGCCTGGAACGGAGAGCTCGCCCAGCCGGTGAGCGACTTCCCGCGGATCTGGATCTTCAGCGCTTTCCATGCCGTCATGGGCGACGCGGCCCTGTACACCCTGCTGTACGTGGTGCTGGTGGGCATGGCCGTGCTCTTCACGATCGGCTGGCGCTTCCGGATCGTCCTGCCGATCTTCTTCTGCCTGTGGGTGGGGTTCATCGAGGCGAACGACATGGTCGGAGACCAGGGCGACAACATGTTCCGCATCGCCCTCATCCTGCTGTTCTTCGCCGACCCGGCCGCACGCTGGTCGATCGACGCGCGCCGACGGGCGAAGAAGGGGGAATGGTTCGCTCAGGGAAGCCAGCCTGCCCTCATCGGCACGATGCTGCACAATCTCGCTCTGGTCGCCCTCACCGCCCAGGTGTGCTTCGTCTACGCATCAGGCGCGCTCTACAAGGCAGGCGGCGACCCGTGGGCCCAGGGCTGGGCGGTCTATGATCCGCTGCAGACCGCGCGCTTCGGAACCTGGCCCGTGCTGAGCGACCTCGTGACCTCGTGGGGACCCATGGTCGTGGCCATCAGCTGGGGGTCGATCCTGCTGCAGGTGGCCTTCCCCCTGATGCTCCTCACCCGGCCCACGCGTCTGATCGGTCTGCTCGGCATCCTGTCGTTCCACATCGGCATCGCCGTGCTCATGGGGCTCCCGTGGTTCTCGCTCACGATGATCGCTATCGACGCGATCTTCATCCGGGACCGCACCTGGGGACGTCTGAGCGCGGGTGTCGTCCGGCGATGGAACGAGGCCAAGGCGGCACCTCCGCCCCAGCGATCGCTCAGCTGATCGCGTACGCCTCCGTGTGCACGTGCACTGTCGCGGCGTCGCGCAGCAGCTTCGAGACGGGGCAGCGCGCGTGCGCCGCCGCGAGGATCTCGTGCGCCTCGGCATCCGAGGCTCCCTCGATCGACAGGTAGCCGTCGACGCGGAACTCGTAGCCCGGTCCCGGCACGGCCGGGTGCAGTTCGACCTCCACGCGCACCGCCGTGCGCCGGGCCCCGGCGACGATCACCTGAGCCGTGCCGTTCAGGCAGGTCGCCCACGCCAGGGCGAGCAGCTGCTCCGGATCGGTGGCTTCGGCATCCCGATTGGTGCCCAACGGTGAGGAGACCGCGACGGCGAGTCCGCCGGAGACGGCGCTGACCCCGTCCGCTCCGGTGCGGTTGACGGCCTCGGTGCGGTACACGGCGCTCATGCTCCCACCGTACGACGCCGAACGGGCATGACGATTCGTGACGCCCGATGACGTCGATCGACGCACGGCGTCCTAGCGTTGGCGATCATGAGCCTCGACCAGACGACCACCGCGCCCGCGGTCATCCGCACGGCGCGAGACGTGCACGCGCTGCTCGCGGAGAAGGGATCCCAGGGCGCGAAGACGAAGGCGATCATCGTGCTCGCCCTGGGCGGCATCTTCATGGACGCCTACGACTTCTCCTCCCTCGCCTTCGGCATCACCGCCGTCAAGGAGGAGTTCGGCCTGGACCCGCTGATGACCGGCATCGTGAACGCCGCCATCATGGTGGGCTCGGTGGTCGGTGCCGTGTTCGGCGGCATGCTGGTCGACCGGTTCGGCCGCTACAAGCTGTTCATGGCGGACATGGCGTTCTTCGTCGTCGCCGCGATCGGCTGCGCCCTCGCACCGAACGAATGGGTGCTCATCTTCTTCCGCTTCGTGATGGGCATCGGCGTCGGCCTCGACCTTCCCGTCGCCATGGCCTTCCTCGCCGAGTTCTCCAAGCTGCGCGGCTCCGGCAGCCGGTCGCAGCGCGTGAACGCGTGGTCTCCGGCCTGGTACATCGCCACCGGGTTCGGCTACCTGCTGGTGCTCGCGGTGTTCCTGCTGCTTCCGGTCGCGCAGCACGGCATCCTGTGGCGCGTCGTGGTCGGCTTCGGTGCCGTGCCGGCGATCATCGTGCTGCTGGTGCGACGCAAGTACATGGCCGAGTCGCCGCAGTGGCTGGCCGACCAGGGAGACCTGCGCGGTGCCGTGGACGTCATGCGTTCGCACCACGGCCTCGACGTCGAACTCGCCGAGGATGCCGACACCACCCGCACCACGAAGGCGCGCACCGGGCACTGGCGGCAGTACGGCGAGCTGTTCGCCGCCCGCTACCGGCTGCGCACGATCGCCGCCCTGTGCGTGTCGGTGTTCTCGACCTTCGGGTACAACGCGGTGGCGTACGGCACGCCGCTGATCATCTCGATGCTCTTCCAGCAGGGTCCGCTCGTCACCATCCTTTCGGCTCTCGTCATCAATCTCGGCTTCGGTGCGGCCGGAGGCATCCTCGGCGTCGGCCTGGTCAACCGCCTCGGCGCCCGACGGCTCACGATCATCGGATTCGCGATCCAGGCGGCGTCGCTCATCACGCTCGCGATCGTCGGCATCCCGACCGGCGCCCTGGTGATGATCTCGATCGCGATGCTCGCGGCTTTCGTGTTCGCCCAGGCCGGCGGACCCGGCGCGAACCTGATGAGCTATGCGACGCTGTCCTACCCGACGCGACTGCGCGGCGTCGGCGTCGGTTTCAACGAGGCCGTCAAGCGCGTCTTCTCCATCGCCTCGCTGGTGTTCTTCCCCGTGCTGGCTGCGGCGCTGTCGACCGGCGTGTTCTGGATCGTCGCGCTCGCACCGCTGGCGGGTCTCATCGCCCTGCTGGTCATCACCTGGGATCCCACTGGCAAGGACGTCGACGCCGAGGACGCGCTCGACTGAGCACCCGTCGGCATCTGTGGGGACGCGACAACGCCTGCCGACCTCGCGGGGCGTCCCGGTTGGACCAGATCCACAGCCGAGTTCCGTGGTCGTTGTCGCAGATCTACCATCGAAGCATCCTGATTGCCTCCGAGAGGAAGATCCATGGTCGACGCCGCCGTCCGCCCCCAGACCGCTCCCACCGATGAGAACGCCCCGCGCATCGACATCCCGGGTGTGAACGAGCTGCTGCTCGGAACGTGGGCCGACACCCGTCGTCATGCCCGCGAGATGATCAAGGACTCGGCCTTCTGGCGCAAGGACGAACTCGGCAAGGACGAGCACCGCGAGCGGGTGCTGAGCCAGCTGCACCTGCTCGTCGAGAACCGCGCCGTGCACCGCGCGTTCCCCAAGCGGTTCGGCGGCGAGGAGGACAACGGCGCCAACATCGCCGGCTTCGAGGAGCTCGTCGCCGCGGATCCCAGCCTGCAGATCAAGTCGGGAGTGCAGTGGGGGCTCTTCGGTTCGGCCATCCTGCAGTTGGGCACGGCCGAGCATCACGAGAAGTGGCTGCCCGGCGTCATGGACCTGACGATCCCCGGCGCGTTCGCGATGACCGAGATCGGGCACGGGTCGGATGTCGCGGCCGTCGGCACCACGGCGACGTACGACCCGGACACCGAGGAGTTCGTCATCCACACGCCGTTCCGCGGTGCGACGAAGGAGTACCTCGGCAACGCGGCGCTGCACGGCATCGCCGCTACCGTGTTCGCCCAGCTCATCACGAACGGGGTCAACCACGGCGTCCACTGCTTCTACGTCCCGCTGCGCGGAGAGGACGGCCAGGACCTGCCCGGCATCGGACGCGAGGACGACGGCCTCAAGGGCGGACTCAACGGCATCGACAACGGCCGCCTCAGCTTCGACCAGGTGCGCATCCCGCGCACCAACCTGCTGAACAAGTACGGCGACGTCGCCGCGGACGGCACCTACACGAGCTCGATCGACAGCCCCGGGCGCCGCTTCTTCACGATGCTCGGGACCCTCGTTCAGGGACGCGTCTCCCTGGACGGAGCGTCGTCCTGGGCATCCGCACTGGGGCTCAAGATCGCGATCACCTACGCGACCCAGCGCCGGCAGTTCGACGGCGCCGACGGGCAGGAGGTCGTGCTCCTCGACTACGGGAAGCACCAGCGGCGCCTGCTGCCGCGTCTTGCGACGACCTATGCGCAGATCTTCGCGCATGACGAGTTCCTGCAGAAGTTCGACGGCGTCTTCTCCGGGCGCACCGACACCCCGGACGACCGGGAGGACCTCGAGACCCTCGCCGCCGCCCTCAAGCCGCTGTCCACGTGGCACGCGCTGGACACGCTCCAGGAGGCGCGCGAGGCGTGCGGCGGAGCCGGGTTCATGTTCGAGAACCGTCTGGTGGGACTGCGTGCTGACCTCGACATCTACGTCACCTTCGAAGGCGACAACAACGTGCTGCTGCAACTGGTCGGCAAGCGCCTCCTCACCGACTACGCGCGCCAGTTCCAGGGCAAGGATGCCGCGGCGCTCGCCAAGTACGCGGTCGGCCAGACCGCGGGGAAGGTCTTCCACGGCGCGGGACTGCGCGCGCTCGGGCAGGCCGTCGCCGATCTCGGTTCGACGGCGCGCTCGGTGGAGCTCGGGCTGCGGGAGGAGCAGCAGCACCAGCTGCTGACCGAACGCGTGCAGCAGATGGTCGCCGACATCGCCGGGCGCCTGCGTCCGGCCGGCAAGGACAAGGCGCTCGGCGAGAAGCTGTTCAACGAGAACCAGGCGGAGCTGATCGAAGCGGCTCGCGCGCACGGCGAGCTCCTGCAGTGGGAGGCCTTCACGGATGCCGTGCACGGCGTCACCGATCAGGGCACCCGGCAGGTGCTCACGTGGCTGCGGGACCTGTTCGGCCTGCACCTGATCGAGAAGCACCTGTCCTGGCACCTCATCAACGGGCGCCTCTCGACGCAGCGAGCCGCCGCTGTGTCGAGCTATATCGACCGGCTCTGCGCGCGACTGCGTCCGCATGCGCTGGACCTGGTCGACGCGTTCGGGTACGAGGCGGAGCACGTCCGCGCGCCCATCGCGTCCGGCGCGGAGCAGCAGCGTCAGGACGAGGCCCGCGCGTACTACGCCGAGCTCGAGGCATCCGGTCGTGCCCCGATCTCCGAGAAGGCGCTGAAGGCGAAGAAGCGCTGACTCCCGGTCCTGCTGTGCGCGATAGCGTGGGCGGATGACTTCGCTCACCTCCGGATCCGATGGCCGGACACGCTGCGCCTGGGTCGGATCGGATGCCGAGTACGAGCGCTATCACGACGAGGAGTGGGGGCGGCCGCTGCACGGCGATCGCGCGCTCTTCGAGAAGATGTCGCTCGAGGGGTTCCAGGCCGGACTCAGCTGGATCACGATCCTGCGCAAGCGTCCCCGATTCCGCGAGGTGTTCGCCGGGTTCGAGCCCGAGCGCGTCGCGCTGTTCGACGACGAGGACGTCGAACGGTTGATGGGGGACGCCGGCATCATCCGCAACCGCGCCAAGATCGAGGCCACGATCGGCAACGCCCGGCTCGTCGCCTCCATGGCCGACGGGGAACTGGACGCGTTGATGTGGTCGTTCGCCCCGGCGCCGAGACCGCGCCCGCGGGAGTTCGCCGACGTCCCGGCGGTGACACCCGAATCGACCGCCATGAGCAAGGAACTGCGTCGGCGCGGCTTCCGCTTCGTCGGAGCGACCACGATGTACGCGCTCATGCAGTCGTCCGGCATGGTCGACGATCACGTCGAGGGCTGCTGGCGCGCCGCCTGATCGGGTGGGCAGTTCTCCCCATCCGCGTTCCCAGGAGCCCTGGTTAAGATGGCCGGGGCATGTCCGCGCCCAGAGCGAACGCGCCGCGTTCGATGACGTCCGAACTGTCCCAGGGGGGAACCAGCCGAATGAAGGTGCTGAGCTGGGTCCGTGCGCGCCCGAAGACGCTGGCCTCGGCAGCCGCCGTCACGGTCGCGGCGGTGACGATCACCACGTTGGCTTTCGCGTATGAGGGCAACCCGACGACCGAGGTGGATCTGAACGACGGGGGCGTGTGGATCACGAAGTCGTCGAGTCTGCTGGTGGGGCATTTCAACAACGAGTCGACGTTGCTCGACGGCGGTCTGCGGACGACGGGTGAGAACTTCGACATCCTGCAGGACGAGGCGACCGTGGTCGTCGTCAACCGCGACGAGTCGACGGTGACGACCGTCGATCCCGCGAACGTGAAGCTCGGCGACAGCGGTGCGATCCCCGGTGCGAGCAAGGTGGCGCTGGGCGAGAAGACCACCGCGATCCTCGACACCGAGTCGGGAGGTCTCTGGATCAGGCCCGTGACGGGCCTGGCCGGATTCGAAGTCGCCGGAGAGAAGCCGCTGCTCGAGCTCGGGGCGAACGCGGACGTGACCGTCGGCGCCGACGGGACGGTCTACGCCGTGTCGCCGAAGGATGCCCGGGTGTACACGATCCCGGTCGACGCGCAGGGCGATCCCCTCGAGCCGACCTCCGGCGGTGTGGACGGGCTGAAGAAGGACAGCGAGCCGACCATCACCGCCGTGGGGGACGTCCCGGTGGTGCTCGATCCTGCTCAGGGCGTCGTGACGACGCCGGGCGGCTTCCGCACCGAGATCCCCGAAGCCGACTCGGCCGTCCTGCAGCAGGCCTCGGGCTCGGCCGACTCCGTCACGGTGGCCACGGCCGGCCAGCTCTTGCGCGTTCCCCTCGACGGCGGCGAGATCGCCGTGTCCGAGGCCGGGTCGGAGGGTTCTCCTGCGGCGCCGGTGTCGTTGTTGGGGTGTTCGTATGGTGCGTGGTCGGGTTCTGGGGTGTTCGTCCGG
>NZ_JBYRIZ020000002.1:0-545534 GCF_058349845.2 Microbacterium cucumeris | reverse complement strand
TGTTGAGTTCTCAAGGATCAGACGCTCCCCCGACCCAGCCATCACAACCAGGCCCGAAGGGCAACTTCTCTATCTTACCTCGCGGGATCCGTTTGTCAAATCGGCGAACCGGGCGAACCGGGTCGTGATCCGAGGACCGCAAGGCATCCCGCCACTGCTCTCACACCGGAGTGTTCGATCGAGTTTCGGGAGGTGATCCGCCGCTTGAGGGGAGCTGACCTGCTGGTCTGTCTCAACCCTGTGGGGCGAACAGGTAATAACTTACGCAGGATCGGGCCCACCCGGCAAATCCGGGTGGCATCCCGGGCGTGTCGGCCTGAGGACCGCTCGATCCGCCTGGCGCACCGTCGTAGCATCCCGCTATGGAAGTGCTGTCCGTTCACGGCTCTCCTCGGCGCGAGCGCTCGGTCGGAAGGAGTCATGGTGACGGTTGATGCCCTCCCCTCGCGGCTCGCGGTGAGCGCCCTCGCCCTCGCCAGCGTTCGGGCCGTCTGCGATGCCGCCCGCGATCCCCGCGTCGACCCCAGCCGCGTCGATCCGGTCCGAGTGGCGGCGGCCTACCGCAGCGATCGGATGCTGCGCATCGACGGGCGGGCTCCCGATGCATGGGCGCCCCTCTCGGGATTCTGGCGCACGACCGACGGATGGATCCGCACGCACGGCAACTATCCGCATCATGCGCACGCTCTTCGGCGCGGGCTCGCGCTCTCGGACGCGGCCGGAGCGGACGAGCTGGCGCAGGCCGTCGCCGATCTCCGCACCGCCGACGCCGTCGCCGCTGTCTCGGGGGCCGGCGGGCTCGCCGTCCCCGTGCGCGCCGAGGACCCCGGGTCGGACGCGGAGCTGCGTCGCACCGGACTCGTCGAGACCATCCGACTCGCCGATGCTCCCCGGCGAGGCCGCACGCCGGGGACCGGGGCACGCGGCATCCGCGTCCTCGACCTCACGCGGGTGATCGCAGGGCCGGTGTGCACGCGGACGCTCGCCCTGCTCGGCGCCGACGTACTGCGCGTCGACCCGCCGGACCTCCCGGAGCTCGAATGGCAGCATCTCGACACCGGGCACGGCAAGCGCACCACGGTGCTGGACGCGCGCTCGGCACGATTCGCCGATCTCCTCGCGCACGCCGACGTCGTCGTGCTCGGCTACCACCCCGCCGCGCTCGCCCGACTCGGGCTCTCCCCCGCCGCCCTCGCCGACCGGCATCCAGGGCTCGTCATCGCACAGCTCAGCGCCTGGGGCGAGGCTGCACCCGGACGACGCGGATTCGACAGTCTCGTCCAGGCCGAATCCGGCATCGCGATGGTCGAGTCGCCGGACGGAGAACATCCCGGCGCCCTCCCCGCCCAGGCGCTCGACCACTCCGCCGGCTACCTGCTCGCCGCCGGTGTCCTCCGCGCGCTCGAGGAGCAGCGGGCCACCGGAGGCACGATGCTGGTCCGCACCTCGTTGCGTCGGGTCGCCGCCGAACTCCTCGGGATGCCGCGCACGACCAGGACCGGTCCCGCAGTCGACATCGATCCAGCCGAGCACACCCAGCGATTCACGATCGGCGGGCGGGAGGTCATCACCGTGCGCTCCGCGATCCCCGGCCTCGAGTTCACAGATCCTCGACCGTGGGGACGCGACACGCCGGCCTGGTGATCACACCCGAGCGCTCAGAGATCGCCGCGTTCCGATCACGATGCACAGCACGATCGTGATCAGCCCCCACAGCGCGCACGCCGGGGGCAGCACCCGATACGCGAGATGCTGGACCGTGAACTCCGCGGTGAAGGGCCCGGCGACCGCATACCCGATCGTCCACGCCGCGATCAGGAACACCGGCAGCGTCAGCCACCAGGCGAAGCGCAGCCAGCTCGGGAACATCCGGTCCACGGCATCCCGCGGAGACCGACGCCTCACCCAGACCAGCATCCAGATCCCGATGATGAGCAGGCCGATGACGCTCGAGCCGTGCTGGAGCCACTTGAATCCGGCGAGCGGACCCCACGGCTCATCCAGGACCGGGAGCAGTTCGCTTCCCCAGCGGCCCTCGTGCGTGAAGAGGTCCCAGACGATATGCGACAGGACGCCGATCAGCAGCGACAGCGCGAGCAGCAGCGGATAGCTGCGGCGCTCCCCGACGCCGACCGCCTCACGCGCGGCAGCCGGCATCGTCTGATCCCACCCGACCGGCAGGCGTCGGGCGAGCCATCGGGGCGACAGCTCCGACACGCACGGACGCAGCAGCACCCTCCACACCAGGAACAGCGCGAACGCGATCATCCCGGTCCACACGATGTTGGCGAACGCGTGCGTGAATCCGTACTTCAGTCCGATCCCGCGCACGAACAGCGGCAGATCCGGAGTCATCGCTCCGATCGCGATCGCCGAGGCGATCAGCGGCGTCCGCACGAACGGCAGCGCCACCACCGCATGACTCGGGGTGAACGGCACCGATCAGCCGATGAACAGGCCCGCGAGCGTCTTCTTGCCGCGGCGGAGCACGGAGACTCCCCCGGGGAGACCGCCCTGAACCGTCGCCGTGTCATCCTCGACGCGGATGCCGTCGAGCGTCACGCCGCCCTGGGCGATCGCACGTCGCGCTTCCGACAGGCTCGAGACCAGTTCGGTCTGCACGAGAGCCTCGACCACCGGGGTGCCGGCGGCGAGCGTGGCGTTCGGCAGCTCGGCCAGCGCCGAGCGCAGCGTGTCCGGATCCAGTGCCGTCAGATCGCCCTGACCGAACAGCGCCTCGGATGCCGCGATCACCGCCGCGGTCGCGTCGATGCCGTGCACCGTGGCGACGACCTCGAGCGCCAGACGCTTCTGCGCCGCACGCCGGAAGGGCTCGGTCTCGACGAGATGCGCGTACTCCTCGATCTCGGCCTTCGTCAGGAACGTGAAGACCTTGAGACGCTCGACGACGTCCGCATCGTCGGTGTTCAGCCAGAACTGGTACATCCGGTAGGGGCTGCACATCTCCGCGTCGAGCCAGATCGCGTTGCCGGCGCTCTTGCCGAACTTGGTGCCGTCGCTGTTCGTGATCAGAGGCGTGCCGATCGCGTGCACGGAGACTCCCTCGACGCGGTGGATGAGATCCGTGCCGCTGGTGAGGTTGCCCCACTGGTCGCTCCCGCCGGTCTGCAGCACGCAGCCGTAGCGGCGGAAGAGCTCGAGGTAGTCCAGCCCCTGCAGGATCTGGTAGCTGAACTCGGTGTAGCTGATGCCCGCCTCGGAGTTCAGTCGTGCGGCGACGGCGTCCTTCTTGATCATCGTGCCGACGCGGAAGTGCTTGCCGATCCCGCGCAGGAAGTCGATCGCGCTCAGCGGCGCCGTCCAGTCGAGGTTGTTCACGATGAGCGCGGCGTTGTCGCCCTCGAAGCTCAGGAACCGCTCCACCTGCGCGCGCAGCCGGCCGACCCACTCCTCGACGGTCTCGACCGGGTTCAGCACGCGCTCGCTGTCGCGCCCGCCCGGGTCTCCGACGAGACCGGTCGAGCCGCCCACGAGCCCCAGCGGCCGGTGGCCGGCGAGCTGCAGACGGCGCAGCGTGAGCAGCTGAACGAGGTTGCCCAGGTGCAGGCTGGGAGCGGTCGGATCGAAGCCGCAGTAATACGTGATCGGGTCCCCGGCGAGAAGGGCGCGCAGCGCCTCCTGATCGGTGGACACGTGGACGAGGCCGCGCCA
Organism: Microbacterium cucumeris; assembly: GCF_058349845.2. Lineage (NCBI taxonomy): Bacteria > Bacillati > Actinomycetota > Actinomycetes > Micrococcales > Microbacteriaceae > Microbacterium > Microbacterium cucumeris. The sequence continues at coordinate 541,862 of NZ_JBYRIZ020000002.1, read as the reverse complement.
GACCATCTCATCCCACACGTTCTCGAACGCGGGATCGATCGCCTGCGGAGCAGTCGTCAGAGCGGAATTCGACACGCGCTCCAGGCTATCAGCGCGCAGCACGCCGGACCGTCAGGAGTGCACGCCCCACCAGACCAGGAACGCGGCGCCGAGGGCGATCACCCAGCTCACCAGGCTGCCGACGAGGAAGTACTCGGCCCGCGCACCGGTCTCGCCGTCCTTGGAGATCTCCGGGAAGCGCACGATGCCCTTCGCCGCCAGCATCGCGGCGAGGATCGGATACGCCATCGCGAGCGTCAGCAGGAGGACGATGATCCGTTCCAGCGGTCCGATGAGGCGGCCGCCCTTGAATCCGCCGCGCAGCGGCGGTGCGGGAGCGACCGGTTCGGCGGATTCGGCGTCGGCGCCGGTGTCCGCCTCATGGACCGTCGCCGCGGACGTCGCGACGGATGCGGCATCCGGCAGGTCCGCCCGCTCGACGGCGATGCCGGCATCGGCCGGCCGCCAGGTGTGCTCCCCGGACAGCGCAGCGCGCACCACGAGATTGCCGGATTCCAGCAGGAACGTCGTCACGCCGATGACCAGCACGGCGAGGTCGAAGGGGATCGGCCCGAAGGGCGAGGACAGATCCCAGGCCGCGCCGATCATCCCGGCATCCGCCCGTCCGCCGACCCACACGACGGCGAGCGCGACGATGAAGGCGAGCGCGACGGCAGGCCAGAACCCCGCCCGCGCGTCGCGGTCGCGGGGCATGGTCCACACCCAGGCGGCAGCGATGAGGATGGCCCCCAGCATCGGAAGCAGGGCGTCCGACACGCTGCCGAGGACCATCAGCAGGACGAGGATCACGAGATACCCGATCCAGCGGCGCGGCACGAACTGCCGGACGAGGTCGACCGCGCCGACGGCGAGCAGGGCGAATCCGGCGAAGATCATGAGGTCGCTCCTCTCAGCTGTGCGACGCCCTCGATGAGCGCCGCGGCTCCGGCGCTGCGCAGGGACTTCGACACGCTCGGCTGCGAGATGCCCTCCTGCGCGGCGAGGTCGACCTGGGAGATGCCGACCAGCCGCCCGTAGGTGAGCCGGCGTTCGCGTCCGCTCATCGCGGCGACGAGCTCGTCGCGCACGAGGGCATAGGCGTTGGATGCCGCGATGGTGCTCCGCATGACCTCATCCTGCCCCTGACCACCGACGATCCATGTGCGCGCGCTCGGCACGGCACGTCCTTCGCGCGCCTTGACGATCTCGATCGCCTCCCGGGCGGCCCACCAGGCCGGGCCGTCGGGCAGTTCGCCGTGGGCCGAGTCGATCGCCCGGATCTCCCCCGCACCGATGCCGAAGCGCAGTTCCAGACCGTCAGGGAGGGCGAGCTGCAGCATGAGCAGGGAGGTCAGCGCATCCCCGAGCGCCGCGTAGACACCCTGCTGCTCGTCCCCTACGGTAGGCGTCAGCGGCTGGCTCGCGAGGGGGAGGTCGCGCTCGACGCGCACGATCGTCTCATCGAGCACCTTCTGCGCGGCCGCCCGGTCGTGCAGTCTGCGCGAGCCGACGATGTCGGCGATGACGGCGATGACCATGTCCCGACGATAGCATGCATATTCCCGTTATATGCAGTGATAAGGAATATTTACGGATTATGCCCGAAGTGAGCATTCCCTGGCAGGACGGTGTCTGGACTCACCCGCCCACGGCGGCCGTGGACGACGGACACCTCGACGTCACCGCTGTCGAGGGGAGCGACGCGTGGCGGCACACCGCGTACGGCTTCGTCCACGACACCGAGCACGCGCTGACCGCGCCCCTGGCCGTCGGCGAGGCCATGGAGGTCTCGTTCCGCGCGCCATGGGAGGGGCAGTTCGACCAGGCGGGCGTGTTCCTGCGCATCGACGACGAACGCTGGATCAAGGCGGGTGTGGAGTTCGCCGACGGCCATCTGGGGCTCGGCGCCGTCGTGACGGATCGCCGGTCGGACTGGTCGGTCGGCTACGTCGACGACTGGCGGAACGCCGAGATCACCGTCCGCATCAGCCGTTGGCCGGATGCGGCTGTCATCCGTGCGAAGGCGGACGAGGGCCCGTGGCGCCTCGTCCGGGTGGCGCCGTTCGATCCGAATGCCTCAGCGACGGCGGGCCCGTTCCTCGCGGCGCCGACCCGTTCCGGACTCGTCGTCCGATTCACCCGCTGGGCGCGCACGGAGGCCGACGAGTCCCTGCACTGATCGGAGCCGGATCCGCGAAGCGCGACCGCCGCGGATCAGAGTCCGAGCGCGTGCGCGGCCTTCTGCGCACGCGCGACGAGTTCAGCGCGCTGTTCGGCGACCCGCACGCCCGCGGTCCCGCCGACGCCGGTGCGCGAGGCGACCGATCCCTCGATCGAGAGCACTTCCCGCACGTCCGGCGTGAGGTGCGCGGAGACGGAGTGCAGGAGGTCGTCGGAGGCATCCTCCAGTCCGATCCCCTGCTCCTCGCACGCGCGGACCAGCGCACCGGAGATCTCGTGCGCGTCGCGGAACGGCACCCGGCGCTTCACGAGCCATTCGGCCACGTCGGTGGCGAGTGAGAAGCCCTGCGGGGCGAGCTCGGCCATGCGCTCGGTGTCGAACCGCAGCGTCGCGATCATCCCCGCGAACGCGGGCAGCACCACCTCGAGCGTCTGCACGGAGTCGAACACCGGCTCTTTGTCCTCCTGCAGGTCGCGGTTGTACGCGAGCGGGAGGCCCTTGAGCGTGGCGAGGAGTCCGGACAGGTTGCCGATCAGACGACCGGACTTGCCCCGGGTGAGTTCGGCGATGTCGGGGTTCTTCTTCTGCGGCATGATGCTGGAACCGGTCGAATATCCGTCGTGCAGCGTCACGAAGCCGAACTCGCGCGTGTTCCACAGGATGATCTCCTCGGACAGACGGGAGAGGTCGACTCCGGTCATCGCCGCGATGAACGCGAACTCCGCGACCACGTCGCGCGCCGCCGTGCCGTCCAGCGAGTTCTCGGCGGGGCGGTCGAGACCGAGCTCCCGTGCCACCAGTGCGGGGTCGAGCCCCAGCGTGGACCCGGCGAGGGCTCCTCCGCCGTAGGGCGAGACGCCGGCCCGCACGCGCCAGTCCACCAGCCGCTCGAGCTCGCGCACCAGCGGCCAGGCGTGCGCCTGCAGATGATGGGCCAGGAGAACCGGCTGCGCATGCTGCAGATGGGTGCGGCCTGGCAGGATCGCGTCGGGGTGCGCCTCGGCCTGCGCGACGAGCGCGTCGATCACACGCAGCAGATCACGGGCGATCACCTTGGCATGGTCGATGAGATACATCCGCACGAGGGTGGCGATCTGGTCGTTGCGGCTGCGGCCGGCACGCAGCCGCCCGCCGAGCTCGGGGCCGAGTTCGGCGATCAGGGCCTGCTCGAGAGCGCCGTGCACGTCCTCGTCGGTGGGCTGCGCGACGATCGTGCCGTCGGCGACCTTGCGGGCCAGGGCATCCAGGCCCTCGTGCATGCGGAGCGCCTCGTCGGGCTCCAGGTAGCCCGCAGCCTCGAGCGCCGTCGCGTGGGCATGCGATCCGGCGATGTCGTACGGAGCGAGGATCCAGTCGAAGTGCGTCGATCGGCTCAGCTCGACCAGTTCCGGGGATGGTCCGCTCGCGAACCGCGCACCCCAGAGCGCGCCCTCGTTCGTGCCGTCGTGCTTCGCCTCGCTCATCCCTCCAGCCTAGCGATCCGGCCGGGACGGAACGACGAGCTTCGCCGTGCGGTCGAGGAGCCACTCCAGCGGTCCGCGCCCGACGAGCAGCGCCCAGGCCGTGCATCCGAGGACGACGCCGATCGTGAGCGGCCAGAACGGATCCAGCGCCCGGAACGCGAACAGGTCCCCGGTGTCCCCGACGGCGGCGAGGGCGACGACCGCCCAGATCAGCAGCTGCGCCGTGTAGGCCGTCAGCGGCATGGCCCCGGTCGCGCGCAGCGGGAGCACGAGCATCCGCACGACGCCGAGACGGCAGATCAGCAGGCAGCCTCCGAGCACCGCGACGGCGAACCCACCGGTGCCGATGACCTCGTACAGGCCGGACGAGTGCGGTCGGGACGTCAGCACCTCCTGCAGATACAGGGAGGTCGCGCCGGCCGGCAGCGCCGCGTACCCGAGTACGGCAAGCGCGGCGCCCGCCCCCAGCATCCACAGCTGCGTGGGCAGGCGCCGCAGATCCGCGCGGGCGACGCCGAGCCCGGTCAGCACGAAGGCGAGCCATACCGGGAACGGATAGTGCCAGCCCAGCGCCGCCGCGATCTCCTCGCCGAACGGGCCGTACCAGAGAGGCAGCTCATCCAGCAGCGGCTGCACGAACGCCATCACGACGCCGATCGCCGCGGCGGCGGCCAGCACGGCGCCGGCGGAGAGACGGGCGAACGGCAGGGCGAGCACGAAAAGGAGGGCGTAGGCCGGCAGGATCACGTACACCGGCACCCCGGTGAGGATCAGCAGGATGCCGATGAGCCAGAGCATCCCGGCGCGGACCGCGAGGCGACCGCGCGCGATGCGCATCCGGTCTCCGTCCGACGGCACCGGTCCGCCGGTCACCAGGCCGATGGACACGCCGGCGAGCGTCGCGAACAGGATCGACGACCGCCCGTCGACCACGGCGAGCCAGGTCGACGGGTCGCCCCAGACCCAGCTCTCCGCGGTCGTGAGCAGGTGCGCGGCGAACATGCCGATCACGGCGAGCCCGCGCGCGAGATCGACGCCGGCCAGGCGCGCCGGGCCGTTCAACCGCTCCCACCGGTCGGACAGCCCGCGCGCCACCGGATCAGTCCTGACGCAGCAGCCAGACCAGCAGTGCCTTCTGGGCGTGCAGGCGGTTCTCCGCCTCGTCCCAGACGACGCTCTGCGGGCCGTCGATGACCTCGGAGTCCACCTCGTACCCGCGATCCGCCGGCAGGCAGTGGATGAAGATCGCCTCGGGGTCCGCGATGCTCATGGTCTCGGAGGTGACCTTGTAGCCCCCGAGATCGCGGATGCGAGCGAGCTTCTCCTCCTCCTTGCCCATCGACACCCAGGTGTCGGTGACGACGACGTCCGCTCCGGCGGCGGCCTCGTTCGGGTCGGTGTAGAGCGTGATCGATCCGCCCGTCTCGGCGGCACGACGATCGGCGGCCTCGATCACGTCGTCGCGCGGCGCGTACTCCGCCGGGGACGCGATCCGCACGTGCATGCCCGCCGTGACGCCCGCGAGCGCGTAGGAGTGCGCCATGTTGCTCTGCCCGTCGCCGAAGAAGGCGAGCGTCAGCCCCGCCAGATCCCCCTTGTGCTCGCGGATCGTGAGCAGGTCGGCGAGCAGCTGGCACGGGTGGAAGTCGTCGGAGAGCGCGTTGACGACCGGGACCCGGGTGCCCTTCGCCATCTCCTCGAGTCCGGACTGCGCGTAGGTGCGCCACACGATCGCGGCGACCTGGCGCTCGAGGACGCGAGCGGTGTCGGAGGGCGTCTCCTTGCCTCCGAGCTGACTGCTCGCGGTCGTGATGATCAACGGCGAGCCTCCGAGGTCGGCGATGCCGACGGCGAACGAGACGCGCGTGCGGGTGGACGACTTGTCGAAGATCACGGCGACGGTCTGCGGGCCGGCCAGGGACTTGTCGGCCCAGCGGTCCTTCTTGAGCTCGACGGCGAGGTCGAGGATCTCGGCCTGCTCGGCCGGGCTGAGGTCGTCATCGCGCAGGAGGTGGCGGGTCACAGGGAGGCCCCTTCGGTCTCGGATGCCGCGAGGGAGCTCTGCACGTCGGCGAGAGCAGCGGCGAACAGCGTCTGGAATTCGTCGATCTCGGCATCCCCGATCGTCAGAGCCGGAGCGATGCGGACCGTCTCGGGGTTCGCGGCGTTGACGATCAGGCCTCGGGCCTGCGCCGCCGCGACGACGGCACCGGCGACCGGCGCGCTCAGCGCGACGCCGATCAGGAGTCCCTTGCCGCGGACCCCGGTGATGAGGGGCGAGTCGATCCCCGCGATGGTCGCGCGCAGCTGCTCGCCGCGCGCGGCGGCGTTGTCGACCAGCCCGGCGCGCTCGATCTCGGCGAGCACGGCATCGGCCACCGCCGTGGCCAGCGGGTTGCCGCCGAAGGTCGATCCGTGCGAACCGGGCGTGAACAGCGCGCTGGCGTGTCCGAAGGTCACGAGCGCGCCGATCGGGAATCCGCCTCCGATGCCCTTCGCGAGCGTGATCGCATCCGGTGTGATGCCCTCGTGGCTGTATCCGAACCAGGCGCCGGTGCGTCCGGCTCCGGTCTGGATCTCGTCCACGATCAGGAGTGCGCCGTGCTTGAGCGTCATCGACCGCGCCGCCGCGAGGAAGCCCTCGGGCAGCTCGACGACCCCGGCCTCGCCCTGGATGGGCTCGACGAATACGGCTGCGACGCGGTCGTCGAGCGCCGCCTCCAGTGCCTGGATCGTGGCGGGGATGTGCTCCACACCACCCGGCATGGGAGCGAACGGCGCGCGCATGGCCTCCTTGGCCGTGAGGGCGAGCGAGCCCATGGTGCGCCCGTGGAAGCCGTTCTCCAGCGCGATGATGCGCGGGCGTTCGGCGCCGCCGTGCAGGCGCGCCAGCTTGAACGCGGCCTCATTGGCCTCGGCGCCGGAGTTCGAGAAGAACACACGACCGTCGATGCCGGCGCCGGCGAGGCGCTTCAGGCGCGCGGCGAGAGCGAGCTGCGGCGGAGTCGCGAAGTAGTTCGACACGTGCGCGAGGGTCGCGGCCTGGCGCGACACCGCGTCGACGAAGACCGGATGCGCATGTCCCAGCGACGTCACGGCGATGCCGGCGAGGAAGTCGAGATAGCGCCGGTCCTGCCCGTCGTACAGGTACGATCCCTCTCCGCGCGTGAGCAGCTCGAGCCGCTCCCCCGCGTTGAGCACCAGATCGCGTGCGGCGTCCTCCTGCCAGACGGTCATGCCTTCGTCCTCTCTCCTGCGACCACTTCGGTTCCGATCCCCTTGCTCGTGAAGAGCTCGACGAGCACCGAGTGCGGCACGCGTCCGTCGATGATGGCCGCGGCGTCCACTCCCCGGGACACCGCGTCCAGGCACGCCCGCATCTTCGGGATCATGCCGGATTCCAGCGTCGGGAGCATCTGCTCCAGATCGCCGGAGGTGATGTGCGAGACCAGCGAGTCCCGGTTGGGCCAGTCGGCGTAGAGCCCCGGCACGTCGGTCAGGATCACGAGCTTGCGCGCGCCGAGGGCCGTCGCGAGGGCGGCTGCCGCGGCATCCGCGTTGACGTTCAGCGACTGGCCGGGATGGTCCAGGTCGGGCGCGATGCTGGAAACGACGGGCACGCGGCCGGCGGCCAGGTGGTCGAGCACCGGCGTCGGATCGACCTCGACGACGTCTCCGACGCGCCCGAGATCGACCTCCTCCCCGTCGATGACCACGCCGCGACGTCGTCCGCCGAACAGACCGGCGTCCTCTCCGCTGAGGCCCGTCGCGATGGGGCCGTGAGAGTTGATCTTGGCGACCAGCTGCGGGTTGACCTGACCGGTGAGGACCATGCGGACCACGCTGATCGCCTCGGTGTTGGTGACGCGGTATCCGCCCTTGAACTCGCTGGGGATCTCGAGACGGTCGAGCATGTTCGAGATCTGCGGTCCGCCGCCGTGCACGACCACCGGCTGCACGCCGACGTATCGCAGGTAGGCGATGTCCTGCGCGAACGCGTCCTGCAGCTCGTCGGAGACCATGGCGTTGCCGCCGTACTTGACGATGACGATCTGGTCCCGGAACTTCTTCAGCCACGGCAGCGACTCGATGAGCGTCGCGGCCTTCACCGCGGCGACGTCGGGCGTGGTGTCCTGGATGTCGGTCATGAGGAGTAGGCGCTGTTCTCGTGGACGTAGTCGTGCGTGAGGTCGTTCGTGAGGATCGTCGCCTCGGCCTCGCCGACCTTGAGGTCGATGAGCAGGTCGGTGGCGCGCGGCGCGAGGTCCACATCCTCGCGCGGGCGATCGGGCCCGCCTTCGGTGCACACGCGCACGCCGTTCATCCACACGTCGACGTCGTACGGATCGAACTGCGCGCTCGTCGTGCCGATCGCGGCGAGCACCCGGCCCCAGTTGGGATCGTTGCCGAAGATCGCGGCCTTGAAGAGGTTGTTGCGCGCCACAGAGCGCCCGACCTCCACGGCCTCCTGCTCGGTGGCCGCGTGGGTGACCCGGATCGTGATGTCATGGCTCGCGCCTTCGGCATCGCCCTGGAGCTGGACGGCGAGATCCTGACAGAGCTCGCGCAGCGCGCTGGCGAAGTCCTCGAGGTCGGGCTTCACACCGCTGGCCCCGTTGGCGAGCAGGGTGACCTGATCGTTGGTGGACATGCAGCCGTCCGAGTCGAGCCGGTCGAACGTGGTCCCGGTGGCCTGCCGCAGCAGCGTGTCGGCCTCGAGCGCCTCGAGGTCGGCATCCGTCGTCAGGACCACGAGCATGGTCGCAAGCCCCGGCGCGAGCATGCCCGCGCCCTTCGCCATGCCGCCGATCGTCCAGCCGTCGCGGGACACGACGGCTGTCTTCGCGACGGTGTCGGTGGTCATGATCGCCTGCGCCGCGGCGTCACCGCCGTCGGCGGAGAGGTCGGCGATCGCCTGTTCGGTGCCCGCGAGCACCTTGGCACGGAACTCCTCGTCCCCCGTGCCGATGAGGCCGGTGGAGCACACCAGCACATCGCCGGCGCTGATGTCGAGCAGCTCGGCCGCCTTCTCGGCGGTCTGGTGGGTCGTCTGGAAGCCGAACGACCCCGTGAAGCAGTTCGCCCCGCCGGAGTTGAGCACGACCGCCTCGACGACGCGGTCCGCGATCGCCTGCTGGGACCAGATGATCGGGTTCGCCTTCGCCCGGTTGCTGGTGAAGACGGCCGCGCCGACCTTGCGGGGCCCGCGGTTCACGACGACGGCGACGTCCGGCTTGCCGGTGGACTTGAGTCCTGCGGCCACTCCGGCCGCGTCGAATCCTGCGGGGGCGGTGACGCTCACGGGGCGACTCCGTTCACGGTGAGGGCGCGGGCCTCAGGCAGTCCCAGCGCGATGTTCATGGACTGGACGGCAGCTCCGGCGGTGCCCTTGACGAGGTTGTCGACCGCGGTCACGACGGTCACGCGGTTCGCCGCACGGTCGATGGCGAGCCCCATGAGCGCGGTGTTCGCGCCGAGGACGTCGGCCGTGCGGGGGAAGTGCGCTTCCGGCAGCAGCTGGACGAAGGTCTCGTCTCCGTAGGCGCTCTGCCAGGCATCCCGGATCTCCGCATCCGTCACGTCGTCCGCGATCGGGGCGGTCGAGGTCGCCAGGATGCCTCGGGACATCGGGACGAGCACGGGTGTGAAGGAGATGCGCGGGTCCGTTGCTCCGGCGGCGGTGAGCGCCTGCTGGATCTCGGGGATGTGCCGGTGCGTACCGCCGACCGCGTACGGGTTGGCGGTGCCGAGGATCTCGCTGCCGAGCAGGTTGGTCTTCAGGCTCTTGCCCGCCCCGGACGGGCCTACAGCCAGCACCGAGACGATGTCCGACGGATCGACGACCCCGGCGGCGACGCCGGGGACCAGGCTGAGGCTCACGGTGGAGGCGTTGCACCCGGGAGCCGCGATGCGGGTCGCTCCGCGAAGCTTCTCGCGCTGCTTGGTCCCGTCCACGAGGAGTTCGGGAACGCCGTACGTCCAGGCCTTGTGGAAGGTCCCGCCGTAGAACGCGTCCCAGGCGTCCTGCGAGACGAGCCGATGGTCGGCGCCGGCGTCGATGACGAGCGGAACGTCGCCGAGCGCGTCGGTGTACTGGCCGGACTGGCCGTGCGGAAGCGCGAGGAACACGATGTCGTGCCCGGCGAGGATCTCGGGCGTGGTGTCCTGCAGTTCGAGGTGGGCGAGCGAGCGCAGGTGCGGCTGGTGCTGGATCAGCGGCTGACCGGCGTTGGAGTGCGCGGTGACGGTGCGGATCTCGATGTCGGGATGATCGGCCAGCAGGCGCAGGATCTCGCCGCCCGCGTAGCCGGATGCGCCGGAGACGGCGACGGAATACGTCATGGTTCTACCTTAACGGTCGGGGATGTTCGGGCCGGGGCGGCGACACCGGCACTCTCCCCGCCGGAAGCACGACGGGAGCGCGGGGTCGCCTAGAGTCGGCGGCCGCCACGGCGTCGGCGCACAGGGGCAGCGCTCACGAAGAGCGTTGCGTGAGGGTGCGCGACCGAAGGCATGTCGCGACCATAGCGCCCGGATCCGCGCGCGTGCAAATCCGGGGCGTCATCCGCGCAGTTCCCGCAGCAGCGCTTCCTCCTCGTCCCGGGTCAGTCCTGCACGTCGAGGACGGTCGACGCCGCGGGCGCGCTCGTCGGCGACGACCTTCGCGATCGTGTCCTCGTGCGGGGTCAGTGCGGCGCCCTCGGCCAGATACGCCCGGTTGCTGCGCCGCAGGAACCCGCTCATCTCGGCCGGCAGCCACAGCGGCAGCGACCTCTCCCCCATCCAGTAGTCGACCTCGTGATCGGCGAGCCAGGCTTCGCCGGCCTCCACGACCTCACCGGAGTGCCGTGTCGCAGCCCGGACGAGTGCAAGCATCTCGCCGAGCGGGAGAGGCTCCCCGATCGCGTTCAGGATGCCGTGACCGCGGTCCGTCGCGATGAAGGCGGCGAGATCCTCGACATCGATCACCTGGGCCCAGGCTTCCGCGAGCGGAGGCACGAGCACCGCTTCCGCGCCCGCGCGTTCGAAGGCGGCAGCCCAGTACCCGAACCGGTCGCTCGGGTCACCGGGCCCGACGATGAGCCCCGGACGCAGGATGCGGGCACGATCACCGAGCGATCCGACGGCCTGTTCGGCGGCGACCTTCTGGGCGGCGTAATCGTCCTCATCGCCCTCGCGGGCGGGTGCATGCAGCGGCGACGACTCGTCCGCATCCGGTGTGCTGTCGTCCGCGTACACCGACATCGACGACACATACGTCCAGCGGCGAGCGCGGCCGGCGAGCGCCCCGACGGCTCGCTCGACGTGGCCGGCCCGTGATGAGACGTCGACGACCTCGTCCCAGTCCCGCTGCAGCTGGTCGTAGACGCCGTCGTCATCGCGATCGCCGCGGACGAGAGCCGTCCCGTCCGGAGCCGGACGTCCACCGCGAGCGAGACAGGTCACACGGGCTCCGGCATCCCGCCAGCGCTCGGCGATCCGCGACGACAGCCAGCCGGTCCCGCCCAGGATCAGAACGTCGGTCATGCGTCCATGTCACCAGGTCGACCGCGTCGGAGGAAGGGCTTCCGCTCAGAGCGGATCGACGCCCATGGGAGCCGCGAAGAAGGCGAGCTCCAGCTCACTGGAGCGCGCGAAGGCGCGGAACATCCTCTCGCGACCGTCGACGTCCGAGGCCGATGCGACCCGCGTCACGTAGTCGATCGCCTGGGTCGTGGCGACCTCGAACGCGGGGTCTGCATAGGTCGCGAGCCAGGAGGCGTAGGGATGCTCCGGGTCACGGGCGCGCTCACCGAACTCCCCCGCATGCAGGCGGCGTCCCAGATCGGTATAGAGCCAGAAGCACGGCAGGATCGCGGCGATCAGCTCGCCGTACTCGCCGCCGAACGCCGTCGAACGCAGGTGATCGAGGTAGGAGGTCGTGACCTCGGAGGGCTCCGCCGCGAACGTCTCACGTCCGATGCCGCTCTCGGGCGTCAACCACGACGCGTGCAGTTCCAGTTCGCCGACGATCGATCCGCGCGCGGAGTCCGCCCAGAACGCCTGCTCCATGGGCGTCGGGGCCAGCCTTGCCGCCTCGGCGAGGACCCGCGCGTATTCCCGGAGATACAGTGCGTCCTGCGCCAGGTAGGACAGGAACCGCCCGCGATCGAGTGTCCCTGCGGCGAGGCCTCGGACGAAGGCCGCGTCGTCGATGCTCCGGCGGATGCCGCGAATGCTCTCCCACCAGTCGCTCTCGATCTCGGCGGCCTCCGGTGCGGTGTCCGTGCCCCCGCGGCTCCAGGACCCGGCGAAGTGATGAAGCGGTCCGTGGCCGCCTCCGACGCCGAGTTCGCCGCTCGCGCGGAGTGATTCGCGGAGCCAGCGGCGCGACGCGGAGACAGCGTCGACGGGGTGCTCGCCGCGTGCGAGACGCGTCGCGAGCGCCGAGGACAGCGAACAGCCCGTTCCGTGTGTATTGACCGTGGCGATGCGTGTTCCACGGAACTCCGCCCGTACGTCACGTGCCGCGTCGATGAGCGCGTCGGGTGCGTCGTCGCCGTCGAGGTGTCCGCCTTTCACGAGTACGGCGGCCCCGATCCGCGCGGACACAGCATCGGCTGCGGCGAGCGCGTCGTCCCAGCCGTCGATCGACCGGCCCGCGAGCACCGCGAGCTCGGCGAGATTGGGAGTCACGACATCGGCATGCCGCAGCAGGTCCTCGAGTCCCTGCTCCGCCTCGCGGTCGAGAAGACGATCGCCGCTGGTGGAGACCATCACGGGGTCCACGACGACGATCGGCGGACGGACCTCCCGGAGCCACCCGGTCACCGCGCTGATGACCTCGGCGTTCGCGAGCATCCCGATCTTCACGGCATCCACCATGATGTCGTCGGAGACCGCGTCGAGCTGCTCGCGCAGGAAGGCGACCGGCGGGACGTGGACGCCGCGGACGCCACGGGTGTTCTGCGCGGTGAGAGCCGTGAGCACGGCCATCCCGTATCCCCCGTTCGCGGCGATGGACTTGAGATCGGCCTGGACGCCGGCGCCGCCGGACGGGTCGCTGCCCGCGATGCTCAGGACCCGCGGCACACCGGCGGCGCGCCAGCGCCGCACGAACTCCGCTGCCGCGGTCCGCGGATCCTCGGCTGCGCACAGCGCAGAGACGACTGCGAGGCCGGCTGCTCCGGCATCCCGCAGCCGCTCGGTGTCCTCGATGCTCACCCCGCCGATCGCGACGCAGGGCAGCGGGCTCGCCAGCGCGAAGGACCGGAACCCCTCGATGCCCAGTGCCGGCGGGTGATCCGGTTTGGTCGTGGTCGGGCGGATCACACCGACGCCGAGGTAGTCCACGGTCCCCTCCGGCAGGGCCAGGACGGCATCGAGGTGCTCGGGACTGTGGGCGGTGAGCCCGATCAGCGCCTCAGGTCCGAGCGCCTCGCGGGCGCGGAGGACGGACACGTCTCCCTGCCCCAGATGCACGCCATCGATGCGCGCTCCCGCCGCCCGCGCCGCGAGCGCGGCCTCCACCCGGTCGTTCACCACGAGCAGGGCGCGTCCGTCGATGACACGGGACAACTCGACGAGCTGCGCCGTCGTCTCGGCGTCCGTCGCCGTCTTGTCTCGCAGCTGCACGACGCGCACGCCTCCGGCGACGGCCTGACGGACGGTCTCGATGACGCCGCGACGGCCGCAGAGCGACGTGTCGGTGACGAGATACAGCGAGAGGTCCGGGGTCATCGGACGGCGCCTTCGACACGTGCGGCAGCAGCCACGTCGTCCGGCCGTACAGCCGCGAGCGCGTCGAGCAGTGCGACCGCGAAGCTCCCCGGCCCCCGTGAGGCACGCGCGGCGTTCTCCGCCGCGACCGTGTACACCAGACTCGCCGCCGCGACCGTCACCAACGGATCGCCGGTGCGCGCCGTCCCGAGGAATGCCGCCATCACCGCGCCGAGTGCGCATCCGCCGCCGGTCACCTTGGTGAGCAGCTCGTGTCCGTTCGCGATGCGCAGGACGCGCGCGCCGTCCGTGATGAGGTCGACCGGTCCGGAGACCGCGACGACGCCGCCGTGGCGTTCGGCGAGCGCGAATGCGGCGTCGGCCGCGGCATCCGTGCTGTCGATCGCATCCACACCGCGGCCGCCGACGGAGTGACCCGCGAGTGCCAGGATCTCCGACGCGTTGCCGCGGATCGCTGTGGGATTCTGCTCGGCGAGCTCTCGGGCGAGAGCGGTGCGCACCGGCAGCACGCCGATCGCGACGGGGTCGAGCACCCAGGGCGTGCCGGCATCCACGGCGCCGCCGACGGCCTCGCGCGCGGCGTCGCGCTGCTCGGGCGTCGGCGTGCCGAGGTTGACCAGCACTCCCGAGGCGACGGATGCGAACATCCTGGACTCGCCGACGATGTCGACCATCGCCGGCGCAGCGCCGAGTGCCAGCAGCGCGTTCGCGGTGAACCCCGTCACCACTGCGTTCGTGATGCAGTGCGTGAGCGGTGGCGCCGCGCGCAGCGCATCGAGGAGAGCGCCGGCCTCCGTGACGAGGTCGGCTTCGGACGGTGGGCAGAGGCGATCGCTCACGCGACATCCCTTCGCTAGTACGAACTAGATCAGGTTCGACGGGTGTGTTCTCAGCCGCGGATGCGGCACCCCGTGTCACTGCCTCGCAGTCTAGCGAAGCGGTCGTTCAGGACGGCAGGTCCGCCAGTTCGGCGACCGTCCAGGACGGCTCAGGCCGCCAGCGCACCCACTCCGGCGCGAACGCCCAGTGCCCCGCGTGGAAGGACGCGATGGCGGCCGCGGCGTGAACCTCGATCAGGGCGGCCTCCTCCGGTGCGATGCGTCCCTGCTCGACGGCCGCGACGAGCTCGTCCTCGTCCTTCATGTGGATCGCGCCGTCAGCCGTGATCCACACGTCCAGCACGTGATCGGACGAGTACGTCGCCCGATCCGTGCGCTGGTGCGCGTTCTCGAGATTGACGTACCACCCGCCGAAGGTCCACTCGGAGCCTCCCGCCTCCTCCCAGAAGAGCCAGACCGACCACGGCAGGTCGGCCGGTGCGATCCGCAGGATGCCGTTGCCCCACCAGTCCTCGACGATGCGGGTGCGCGGCACGCGCCAGCGCTGGTCGAGCGGAACCGTGCGGATGCGACGGCCGTCCGGGGCGCCCATGCCTTCGAGCCTCGTTCCCACCGCCAGCCACGCGACGAGGCCTCGTTCGTCGTCGCGCACGACGCGCATCGGGGCGATGTTCGACGCGTCCCCGTGCTGCCAGCGCGGCTTGCGGTAGTGCCAGTCGATCTGCGCGCCGGGAGCGAGGAAGGGCGGGATGCCGAGGTCCCGCGCGCCTGCGGGGGCGGTCAGGGCGGTGGGCCGCAGGACGACGCCGGTCACTGGGCGCGCTCTCGCTCGAGAAGGTCGGCTGTCATGCCCCCCATCCTGGCGCAGCTCGGCTCAGGGACGCGTCGCCGCGACCAGCTCCGCCACCCGTGTCGCAGCCTCCGACAGACGCTCCGCGAACTCCGGGTCGGACTCCGCCCGCGCCGTCACGGCCTCGATGATGCGGGTGGCCGTGTCGGGCGTGGAGCCGGCGATCGTGAGGACCAGGTCGGCGCCGGCCTCGATCGCGGCCACCGCGTTCGCGACCGGGTCGGCGTAGGCCGGGTCGCCGGAGGACAGCAGCATTCCGAGATCGTCCGTCACGGCGACGCCCTCGAAACCGAGGTCGTCGCGCAGAATCGCGTACCACTCCGGCGACAGCGATGCCGGCAGGTCGGACACGCTCGTGTAGCGCAGGTGGCCCGTCATCACCAGCTCCGCCCCGGCGTCGATGCCGGCGGCGAACGGGATCGCGTCGTGCGTGCGCCAGTCGTCCAGGCTCATCGCCGTGGTGGGGATGGCGCGATGCGAGTCGCCTTCGGCAGCGCCGTGGCCGGGGAAGTGCTTGAGTGTGGTGGCGACGTACCCGCGCTCGGCCGCGACGATCGCCGCGACCCGATCGGCGACCGACTGTGGGTCGGTTCCGTACGAGCGCCCGTGGATGAACGAGCCCTCGGATCTCGGGACATCGGCCACGACACCGAAGTTGACGTCGATCCCGGCCTGCGCCAGCATCCGCGCTCGGGAGGCGAACGCCGCCCGCGCCTCCGCGGGCGGCGCATCCTTCAGGGCCGACGCGGACGGAAGCTCGTCCCAGGGAACCCGCGCCACCACACCGCCCTCCTGATCGGTCGCGATGAGCGCGTCGTCCGAGGCGGAATGCACGGAGTCGGTGAGCGCGCGCAGCTGCTCCGGTGCGCCCGGGACGTTGTCGCCCATCAGGATCAGCCCGTCGGGGCCGCTCGCGACGTAGGCGGACAGGGCGGCCGGGTCGGTGCCCCCGGCGTATCCCATGACCACGAGCGCCGCCTGCTCGCGCGCGGGCATGTCCGCGACCCGCTCGGCCGCCTTCTCGAGCGCGGTCATCGGGGCCGGTTCCGGCGTGGCCGACGGCTGCGTCGTCGGTCGCGTCGTGGTGCTCTCCGCGACGGGCGTCGTGTCCGGCGCGCAGCCGCTGAGACCGGCGCTGAGCGCCACGACGACGACGGCCGCCCTCAGGCGCTTGCGGGTCGCGCGGGAGATCGTCATGCTTCCATCCTGCCCGCCTCCGGCTGAGCGATGGGCGGGAGCTCGACGCGACCGCGCTGCTCTTCTCAGCATCCGCGGCAGATGAATCGGCCGCGTCGGCGGGAATCAGCAGCGCGGTCCGCAGAACCGCAAGGAGTTCACTCCCGCAGCGTCGCGCCGAACCGTTCGCCGGCCAGCGCGACGCCGGCGAGCTTCGCCTCCGTGGCCTCGGCGGCGGTGAGCGTGCGGTCGGGAGCACGGAAGCGCAGCGCGAACGTGAGGCTCTTCGTCCCGTCCGGCAAGCCCTCACCGCGGTAGTCGTCCACCAGCCGGAGGGATTCCAGCAGATCGCCGGCGCCCTCCACGAGGGTCTCGCGCAGGTCCCCGGCGGCGAGCGCCTCGGGAACGACGAGCGACACGTCCTGGGTGGCGGCGGGGAACGTCGACAGGCTCTCCGCGACGACCCGGTGACCGGCGAGCTCCAGGATGCCGTCGAGATCCAGCTCGAGCACGACCGCGCGGCCTGGCAGGTCCGCGTCGGATGCCACGTCCGGGTGCAGCTCGCCGACGTAGCCGACCTCGGCTCCGCGCACGCTCAGTACGCCGGTGCGCCCCGGGTGAAGCGCTGCGCGCTGCCCTTGGACGACATCGATCTCGACGCCCGCGGCTGCCGCGATGACCTTCACGGCATCCAGCGCCTCGCTCAGACCGTACGGCTCGGCGGCGCGGCCCGGCTGGCGCGGCGTCACGTTGCCCGTGAACAGCGCTGCGACATGGCGGCGCTGCGGCGGGATCGAGGCGTTGAGCGCCGCGAGCGTCTCGTCCGAGGGACGCACGCCCAGCGGCGGCACCTCGTCCGTCCCGTAGGCGACGCCCTCCTCCGGAAGGAACACGACACCGGTCTCGAAGATCGCGACGTCCGTCAGCCCGCGCGCGATGTTGCGATGCGCGGTCTGGAGCAGGCCGGGGATCAGCGAGCGGCGCAGGTACGGCGCCTGTCCGTCGAGAGCGTTCGCGAGCCGGATGCTGGGGACGTGCTCCCCGGTCGCGGACCCGTGCAGGTCGTTGTGCGCCTCGGTCGTGAACGGGAACGCCGGCGTCTCGACCAGACCTGCGGCGGCGAGCGCGTTGGCGACGCGGCGACGACCCAGCTGCAGCGCCGTGAGGCCGCTTCCGGACGGCGGCGTCGGCAACACAGAGGGGATGCGGTCCAGACCGTGGATGCGCGCGACCTCCTCGGCGAGCGACCACTTGTCCGTGAGGTCCGGTCGCCAGCTCGGCGGGATCACCTGCCAGCCGTCGGCGGTCTCGGTGACCTCGGCGCCGATCGTCTCCAGCGCTTCGGTGATCTCGGCATCCTCGTAGTCCACGCCGATGAGCCCGGGTACGAACTCGGCCGGCAGCGCGATGCCGGCGATCTCCACCTCGGAGTACAGCGCGCCGCCCGTGGTGTCGAGAGTGCCTCCGGCCAGTTCGACCATGAGGTCGGCGACCCGGCGCGCGGCCACGAACGGGATCAGCGGGTCCACGCCGCGCTCGAAGCGCTTGGACGCCTCGCTCGGCAGCTTGTGGCGGCGCGCCGTGCGGGCGATGGACACCGAGTCGAAGTTCGCGGCCTCGATGAGAACGTTGCGCGTCTCGCCGGACATCTCCGTCGTGCCGCCGCCCATGACGCCCGCCAGCCCGATCGGACCGGACTCGTCCGTGATGAGCAGGTCCTCGACGTGCAGCGCGCGCTCCTGACCGTCCAGCGTCGTCATCTTCTCGCCCGGCTGGGCACGGCGCACCGTGATCCCCCCGGAGAGCTTGTCGAGGTCGTACCCGTGGATCGGGTTGCCGAGCTCGAGCATGACGTAGTTGGTGATGTCGATGAGCACGCCGAGCGAGCGGATGCCGGCCAGGGCGAGGCGCGACACCATCCACGGCGGAGTGGGCCGGGACGGATCGACGTCGCGCACCACGCGCACCACGAACTCCTGCACGGCGGGCGCCTCGCGCAGCGGTTCAGCCGTCACCGCGAGCGGGAAGCCGCTGCCGGGCGCGACCTCGTCCCACTCGTGCTCCGCCGGGTCGCGGAAGTCCGCCCCGGTGGCGTGCGCGTACTCGCGCGCGACGCCGCGGATCGAGAACGCGTACCCGCGGTCAGGGGTGACGTTGATCTCGACGGCGACGTCGTCCAGTCCCAGCAGCGCGATGGCGTCCGTGCCGACCTCGGGGTCCAGTCCCAGGGACGACAGCACGAGGATCCCGTCGTGCTCGTCGCCGAGACCGAGTTCCCTGGCCGAGGCGATCATGCCGTCGGAGACATGGCCGTAGGTCTTGCGCGCCGCGATCGGGAACGGTCCCGGAAGGACGGCACCGGGAAGCGTGACGACGACCTTGTCATCCGGGGCGAAGTTGCGGGCACCGCAGACGATCCCGCGGACGCCGCCGTTGGCTTCTCCCACGTCGACCTGGCACCACCGGATCGTCTTGCCGTTGGACTGGGGCTCCTCCTCGAACGAGAGGACCCGCCCGACGACGACGGGGCCGGTGATCTCGAAGCGGTGGACCTCCTCCTCTTCGAAGCCGACGGCCACGAGCGACGCGAAGACGTCCTCGGGCGTGACGTCCGCCGCCACATCCACGTACTCACGCAGCCACGAAAGCGGGACGCGCATCACACCACCATCCCGTACTGCTCGCTGAAGCGGACATCGCCCTCGGCCATGTCGCGCATGTCCTTCACATCACTGCGGAACATCAGCCCGCGTTCGATCCCCATGCCGAACGCGAAACCGCTGTAGACCTCGGGATCGATGCCCGCGGCGCGCAGCACGTTCGGGTTCACCATGCCGCAGCCGCCCCACTCGATCCAGCGCGCGCCGCCCTTGAAGGTCGGGTGCCACAGGTCGAGTTCGGCCGAGGGCTCGGTGAACGGGAAGTAGTTGGTGCGGAAGCGCATCTTCGCCTCCGGCCCGAAGAGCTGGCGCGCGAAGTGGTCGAGCGTTCCCTTCAGGTGCGCCATGGTGATGCCCTTGTCGATCACGAGGCCCTCGAACTGCGTGAACACCGGCAGGTGCGTCGCGTCGAACTCGTCCGTGCGATACACGCGCCCCGGGCACAGCACGTAGATCGGCAGCTCGCGGTCGAGCATCGAGCGCACCTGGACGGGGCTCGTGTGCGTGCGCATCACGAGGTGGCGGGAGGTCGGGTCCACGTAGAACGTGTCCTGCTCCTGGCGGGCCGGGTGGTCGACGTCGAAGTTCAGTGCGTCGAAGTTGAACCACTCGTGCTCGAGCTCCGGACCCTCCGCGATCTCCCAGCCCATGCCGACGAAGATGTCGCACACGTCGTCCTGCAACAGGGAGAGCGGATGCCGCGCGCCGATACGCGTGCGCGAGGAGACGGCGGTGATGTCCACCCGCTCGGCCTCGAGACGAGCGGCGGTCTCCGCCTCGGCCAGCTCCGTCTCCTTCGCGGTGAGGGCCTGGTTGACGCGGCCGCGTCCCTGTCCGATCAGCTTCCCGAACGTCGCCTTGTGCTCAGGGGCGACCTGGCGCATCGAGGCGTTCAGGGTCGCGAGCGGCGAACCCTCCCCCACGTGGGCCGCGCGGGCCGCCTTCAGCTCTGCGGTGCTGGCGGCGGCGCCGATCGCGTCGAGCGCTGCGGCGACGGCGGTTTCCACCGCCTCGGGCGTGATCTCGGGAACGTCTGACACGAGACACGAGTCTACCGGCGCGCGGTGGGCGCGCCGTGCCGTCGATCAGATGCCGGGTGGCAGTCCGCCCATGTCCCGCTTGCCCGCGCCCTTCTGGAGGGCGATCGCCTCCGTGAGCGTCGCCTCGTCGTCGGCTGCCGGGTTGTTGGCGTGCGCGATGGCCTGCAGCTTCGGCGACCGACGGGTGCGGATCTCGAGATACTTCGCGATGCCGGAGAGGATGAGACACATGACGATGTAGATGCCGCCGATGACGAAGGCTGACTGCAGGATCGGCCGGCCCTGCTGGGAGCTCAGCAGCTTCGCGTAGTACAGCAGCTCCGGGTAGGTGATGATGAAGCCGAGCGCCGTGTCCTTCATCGTCACCACCAGCTGGGCGACGATCACCGGCAGCATGGCTCGGATGGCCTGAGGCAGCAGGATCAGTCGCATCACGCCGCTCTTGCGCAGGCCGATCGCGTAACCGGCTTCCTTCTGCCCTCGCGGCAGCGACTCGATTCCGGCGCGGAGCACCTCGGCGAGCACGGAACCGTTGTAGAGCATGAGGGCGATGACGACCGCCCAGTACGGGGCCATCGCGATCCCGATCGACGGCAGCCCGTAGTAGAGCAGCATCATCAGCACGAGGACCGGAACGGCGCGGAACAACTCGGTGATCGCGGCCACGGGTACACGGACCCAGGCATGTTCGGAGAGCCTGCCGATAGCGAGCAGGAACCCGAGCGCGAGAGCGAGGATCGCCGCGAGCGCGAAGGCCGCAAGCGTGTTGACCAGGTGGATCCCGATCTGCTCCCAGACCCTCGTGAAGGAGAAGACGTACCACTTGCTGGCTTCGAACTGTCCCGATTCGTAGAGCCGGTAGACGAGGAAACCGAGGACGGCGACGACGACCAGCACCGTGACGATGCTGAGGATCCGGTTGCGGGCGATCGCGCGCGGTCCGGGTACGTCGTAGAGAACGGAAGTCATCGTGCGATCCTCCAGCGGCGCTCGAGGGTGTTCTGCAACCAGCTGAGCAGGAGCACCAGGATGACGAAGATGACCGCAACCCAGAGCAGCACTTCCATCGGGTTGCCTGGTCGTGTGTGGGAGTCGTTGATGGCCGCACGCACCGAGGCCAGTTCGGCGACCGAGAAGCCGGCCGCGACAGTGGTGTTCTTGAGCAGGGCGATGAACACGCTCATCATGGGCGGCACAACCGATCGGAATGCCTGAGGAAGCACGACGAGCGTCATGACCTGCCCGAACGGAAGACCGATAGCGCGAGCGGCTTCGGCCTGTCCGACGGGGACCGTGTTGATCCCGGCGCGCAGCACCTCAGCGACATAGGTCGCGGTATAGATGCCGATGGCGAGGATGCCGAGGGCGAGGTTGCTGAGGTCCGGCAGTCCGAGCTGCGGGTAACCGAACACGAAGAAGAAGAAGACCAGCGTGAGCGGAGTGTTCCTGACGAGGTTCACGTACACCGTCCCGACCCCGCGGGCGATCGGGACCGGCGAGACGCGCATCGCCCCGACGATGATGCCGAGCACCAGAGCGATCGCTCCACCGGCGAAGAACACGATCAGCGTGTTCAGAAGGCCCTCGGCCCAGAAGTCGAGGTTGCCGAAGATGGCGTCCAAGCGCGCCCTCCCCTTCTTGATCGGTGTCGGAGGGGACGGCCCGAGAAGCCGTCCCCTCCGCGCGTTCAGTCGACGGCCGGCTGCTCGACCTCGATGCCGCTCGAACCGAGGTTCTTGTCGAAGATCGCCTGCCAGATGTCGCCACCGTCGGTGAAGAGGGTGTTGATGTGCTCCTGTAGCGCCGTGTCGCCCTTGGTGAAGCCGACACCGTAGCGCTCCTCCGTGAAGAGACCGCCTACGACCTTGACGTCATCCGGGTACTGAGCCGCGTAACCGATCAGGATCGCCTGGTCGGTGGTCACGGCATCCACCTTGCCGGAGATGAGGTCCTCGACGCACGCCGAGTACAGGTCGTACTCCTGCGTCTTGATCTCGGGGAAGTTGTCCTTGATGTTCTGGATCGGCGTGGATCCCGTCGCCGAGCAGACCGTCTGACCGTTGAAGTCGGACACGTCCTCGACGTCGGTGATCTCGCTGTCGGCGCCGACGAGGAAGCCCTGCCCGGTGATGAAGTACGGCCCCGCGAAGTCGATCTGCTCCTTGCGCTTGTCGGTGATCGAGTACGTGCCGACGTAGTAGTCGATGTCGCCGTTCACGATCGCCTGCTCGCGGTTCGCCGAAGCGATCGGCTTGAACTCGATCTGCTCCTCCGCGAAGCCCAGAGAAGCCGCGATCCAGCGCGCGATGTCGATGTCGAAACCGGTGCGCTCGCCCGTCGTGACGTCGAGGTAGCCGAGACCGGGCTGGTCCTCCTTCACGCCGATGACGACGCCGTCGCGAGCGGTCATCTCGTCGAAGGTCGGGCTGCCCTCAAGGGTGACGTCCTCCGCCACCTCGAACCACGTCGTCTCCTCGCCGGCGTCGCCGCCGTCAGCGTCCCCACCCGGGTCGGACGGCGTGCCGCTGTTGCAGGCGGTCAGCGCGAGCAGCGCGGCTGCCGCGATCCCGATCCCTGCCAGTGTCCGTGTGCGTCGCATGTGCGTCTCCTTCGTGTGCTGTGTCTTCAGGATGGTCGGAAATCAGTGGGTCAGGAGCTTGGACAGAAAGTCCTTCGCCCGGTCGCTCTTGGGCGCGGTGAAGAATTCCTCGGGCTTGGCCTCCTCGACGATGCGTCCGTCGGCCATGAAGACGACGCGGTTCGCCGCCTTGCGCGCGAACCCCATCTCGTGCGTCACGACGATCATCGTCATGCCGTCCCGCGCGAGTCCCACCATGACGTCGAGGACCTCATTGATCATCTCGGGATCGAGGGCGCTCGTCGGCTCGTCGAACAGCATGACCTTCGGGTTCATCGCGAGCGCACGCGCGATCGCGACACGCTGCTGCTGACCGCCGGACAGCTGCGCGGGGAGCTTGGACGCCTGCTGGGCGACGCCGACGCGGTCGAGCAGCAGCATCGCCTCCTTCTCGGCATCCGCCTTCTTCAGACCCCGGACCTTGATCGGCCCGAGGGTGACGTTCTCGAGGATCGTCAGATGCGCGAAGAGGTTGAACGACTGGAACACCATGCCGACGTCGGCGCGCAGATGCGCGAGCGCCTTGCCCTCAGCAGGCAGCTTCTCGCCGTCGATCGAGATCGAACCGCTCGTGATCGTCTCGAGCCGGTTGATCGTGCGGCACAGCGTCGACTTCCCGGACCCCGAGGGGCCGATCACGACGACGACCTCGCCCTTGCCGACGGTGAGATTGATATCCGTCAGCGCCTGGAAGTCGCCGTAGTGCTTCTGGACGTTGTCGACGACGACAAGGGGTGCACCAGTCTCGGTCATGTCCCCACACTAGAAGTCGGCAGGTCCCGGTGCCAGAGCCGAATCGCCCGAGTTACACAGTTGTAACCGGGATGCCTCGTCAGCGCGCGGCGGCGGCGCGCTGCGTGAAGGCGCTCTCGTACAGGCAGACGCTGGCCGCAGTGGCGAGGTTCAGAGACTCCGCCCGGCCGAAGATCGGCAGCTTCAGGGCGCGATCTGCCAGCGCCAGCGCCGTGTCCTCGAGGCCGCGGGCCTCGTTGCCGAACAGCCAGGCGGTCGGCCCGTCCAGGACGCCTGCGGCGCGGGCTTCGAGCAGGTCGTCGCCCTTCACGTCGGCGGCGAGGACGGTGATCCCGGTGGCGCGGGCCCGCGCGACGACATCGGCGAGGTCGCCGCCGACCGAGACGGGAAGATGGAACAGCGATCCCGTCGTGGCGCGGACGACCTTGGGATTGTACGGATCCACGGTGCGCCCGGTGAGCACCACGGCATCCGCCCCCGCGGCATCCGCGGCCCGGATGATGGTCCCCAGGTTCCCGGGGTCGCGCACCTCTTCGCAGATCGCGATGAGCCGGGGCGAAGACGCGAAGATGTCCTTCACCGAGGTGGGCGTCTGCTGGACGACGGCGACGAGACCCTGCGGCGTGACGGTGTCCGCCATCGCATTGAGGACGTACTCCGTCACGTACTCGACCTCGACGCCGTGCTCGGTCGCCTTGGACCGGATGTCCGGGTGCTTCTCCCAGCCCGACGGAGTCGCGAACAGCTCGACGATCGCCTCCGGACGATACGACAGCGCCTCGCGCACAGCCTGAGGCCCCTCGAGAAGGAACAGACCCGTCTCGGAACGAGCGCTGCGCTTGGTGAGCTTGGCGACGGCGCGGACACGGGGGGACCGGGGATTCTCCAGCACGGTCTCAGTCTAGGGACACGGGACCGCTCCCGCGCGTACCCGCGGAGCTGTTCATTCGGCGTCCACGCAGATCCGCCGGTTAGTGTGCCGGGGTGCCTTCCGCCGACCTGCGCTCCCCGATCCGCCGGCGCGTCGTCCTCGCCTGCGTGGCGGCGACGACGATCGCAGCGGGTCTGGTCGTGCACCGGTTCGGCTCCGGCATCCCCGGGGATGTCGCCGGGGATGCTCTGTACGCCGTCCTGGTCTACGTGCTGCTGGCCCTCGTCGCCCCGCGCAGCCCGAGACGCCTGATCGCGGCCCTCGCGCTGATCGCCTGCGCCGCCGTCGAGCTCCTCCAGCTCACCGACTTTCCCCGTGACGTCGCGGCGGCGTTCCCGCCCGCCGCCCTCGTGCTCGGCGCGGGGTTCGACCAGTGGGACCTTCTGGTCTACGCGGCCGCGGTTGTGGCGGCGATGCTCGTCGATGTCGCGATCTCGCGAGCCGCACGTCGCCGCTCCCCCGAGCGCTGACACGCTCTCGGGCGCTGACACGACGGAACGGGCGCCCTCCCGAAGGAGGACGCCCGTTTCCGCGAAGGATGCTTACGCAGCCGACTTCGGCGCGTTCACGTCCGAAGGCAGGGCCTTCTTGGCCGTCTCGACGAGCGAGGCGAACGTGGCAGGCTCGTTCACCGCGAGCTCGGCGAGCATGCGGCGGTCGACCTGCACACCCGCGAGGCCGAGGCCCTGGATGAAGCGGTTGTACGTGATGCCGTTCTGACGGGCCGCAGCGTTGATGCGCTGGATCCAGAGGCGACGGAAGTCGCCCTTGCGCTTGCGACGGTCGCGGTACGCGTAGACGAGGGAGTGGGTGACCTGCTCCTTGGCCTTGCGGTAGAGGCGCGAACGCTGGCCGCGGTAACCGGAGGCGCGCTCGAGGATGACGCGACGCTTCTTGTGGGCGTTTACCGCCCGCTTGACTCTTGCCATTTTCCTGTGTTCCTGTTCGTGCGATCAGTCGCGTCAGCGACCGAGAAGCTTCTTCGCGACCTTGGTGTCGTTCTTCGAGAGCACCTGGTCCTGGTTGAGGCGGCGGGTGCGACGGCTCGACTTGTGCTCGAGGTTGTGGCGCATGCCGGCCTGCTGCTTCTTCAGCTTTCCGCTGCCGGTGATCTTGAAGCGCTTCTTAGCACCCGAGTGGGTCTTCTGCTTCGGCATCTTCTCTTCCTTCGTATGGCGCCTTCTCAGGCGACGGTGTTCACCCGCGCGATGCGGGAGTCTGCGGGGCGGATCACTCCGCCGGAGTCTCGGACGGCGCGTCCGTCGACTTCGCGTCGCGGGCGGCCTGCTTCTTGGCGTCCCGGACCGCGTTCTGCTCGGCCTTCGCCTCGGACTTGTTCTTCAGCGGCGCCACGACCATGACCATGTTGCGCCCGTCGATCGTGGGATTCGACTCGACGGTGCCGAACTCGGCGACGTCCTCGGCGAACTTGCGCAGCAGGCGCACACCCTGCTCGGGCCGCGACTGCTCGCGTCCGCGGAACAGGATCATGGCCTTGACCTTGTCGCCCGCCTTCAGGAAGCCCTCGGCGCGCTTGAGCTTCGTCGTGTAGTCGTGAGCCTCGATCTTCAGGCGGAAGCGGACTTCCTTGAGGATCGTGTTCGCCTGGTTGCGGCGGGCTTCCTTCGCCTTCTGGGCAGCCTCGTACTTGAACTTGCCGTAGTCCATGATCTTGACCACGGGCGGCTTCGAGTTGGGTGCCACCTCGACGAGGTCGAGGTCGGCTTCCTGCGCAAGGCGCAGCGCCGCCTCGATGCGGACGACGCCGATCTGCTCACCCGCGGGGCCGACGAGGCGGACCTCGGGGACGCGGATGCGCTCATTGGTGCGGGGATCGCTGATGCGGAACTCCTTAGACGATGGTTTCGGCCACCAGGATGCTGTCGGCATCCTGGGCGAAATCAGACTCGTCTCCCACCCGCCGGCATTTCAGACAGCCGGCGGCACCCTGTCTACCGGCTCGTCTTTCGAACGGAGCCGGCGGAGTGCAAGACCCGGTAGCCTGGAACGGCAAGCGCGGGTGGGAAGTGAATCCTCTTTCGTACCGGAACAAAACGTTCCGGAGCCCGGCACAGTCTAACAGAAGGCAAGGCGAAGTGACGACTCAGGCAGCAGGCGACGACCACCGGCACGAGGAGTGGGCGAGGCAGGAGGACGCCGCCACCGCCGCATCCCGGGACATCGCCGATGTCCCTGCCGTCGAGGTCATCACCACCACCGCCGTGCACCTGATGAGCGCGGCGGCCGTCAAGCTCGGCCTCGCCGACGACCCGGACACCCAGCTCGACCTCGACGAGGCGCGCAAGCTCATCAACGCGCTGGCCGGACTCATCACCGCGGGGGCTCCCGAGATCAGCGATATGCACGCCCGCTCGCTGCGCGACGGTCTGCGCTCCCTGCAGCTCGCATTCCGCGAGGCCTCGGCGATCCCCGACCCGATCGGCAAGGGCCCGGGCGAGAAGTGGACCGGTCCGGTCACCTGAGACGCGCCTCCCCCACCCGCTCGTCGAGCGAGCCCCACCCGTTCGTGAGCGAGCGAAGCGAGCCGAAACGCCCCCACCCGTTCGTCGAGCGAGCCCCACCCGTTCGTTGAGCGAGCGAAGCGAGTCGACACGCAGCGGAATAGCCCCCTCGGATCGCCGGCGGGCTCCGAACTCAGCCGCCCAGAACGATGGGATCGGCGATCGAGGGGCCACCGCACGCCTCGGTCGAATGCGTCCAGTCGACGGCGTGTTCGGTCTCGTCGGTCAGCGCGCCCGCCCGATAGACCCGCACCGTGACGTTCTCCGGCGTGCTCAAGTCGATGAAGCCGAACGACCAGGTGTGCTCGTCCGTGGTGACCGTGATCGCCGGAGCATCCGCCTCACTCGAATCAGGCGCCGGCGAGCACGTCGCATTCACGCAGAGCTGCACGAACACGGCATCCCCGACTGCCGTGGCGTCCACCTCGACGACGCTGATCCAGCCGATCGCCGGACATGCCTGCGGTGCGCACCCCGTCGCGGCTGCGAGCATGCCGAGCCCCAGCATCCCGACGGCCATCGCCCTGCGCATGGGTCGACCATAGCGGTCGTCAGACGCTGCGGCGGAGCTTGACCGTCAGGGAGTCCGCGAGCACGGCGATGCGGTCATCGGCTGCCCATCGCTGCGCGAGCCGCGCCAGCACAGCGTCGAGGACCTCGCGCTCCAGTCCGTCCACGAGCTCGAGGATGACGACGAGCTCCGGACCCCGCAGCCGCGCATCCGGGTCGCCCGCGTCGACCGCGACGTCGATCACCGCGAGCTCGTGCGCGACGCTCTCCTGAAGGGCGGCGAACACCTCGGGCGATAGGAAGCTCGGCTCCCACCGCTGCCCCTGCGCCACCGCCCACACCGCCGGTCGCCGGAGCACGAACTCGGTGTCCGACGTCGGGTCCAGCACGATGAGGTCGGTGTCCTCGGCCGACGCCGCCAGTGCCGCCCGGACCGCCTCGACCGGGATCGGCCGTGCCGAGGCATCCCAGTTCCGCATCGCCTCGACCGAGGAGAACACCGGCTGAACGCGGCGGCCGTCCGGTGCCGCGACCGTGACGATGGACAGTTCCTGGGTCTTGTCGACGGTCAGCCCGCTCGGTGCCGTCCCCTCCTCGCCCTTCTCCGCGATGAGGGGGATCAGGACGCGGGCCCGGCGGAACGCGTCGACGACCTCCGCCTGGCTGCCGTCGCCGGCACGGAAGCGCACCAGCGCGTCGAGCAGCGCGGGGTCGGCGGACCCGTCATCCGCGGCGTGCGGATTGGCCTCGAAGCTGCGCCCCTCCCACGGGACCCCGGCGGAATCGCCGGACCCGGACGGAGACGGTCGACCGGCGGGAGCGCCGTGATCGCAGGGGTCAGTCTCCTGCGACATCCAGTGCCTCGGCCAGCGTGAAGGCGCCCGCGTAGAGCGCCTTGCCCACGATGGCGCCCTCGACGCCCAGCGGCACCAGGTCGCGGAGCGCCGCGATGTCGTCCAGGCTAGAGATGCCGCCCGAGGCGACGACCGGCTTCGGGGTGCGCGAGGTCACCTCGCGCAGCAGATCGAGGTTCGGACCGCGCAGAGTGCCGTCCTTGGTGACGTCCGTCACGACGTAGCGGCTGCAGCCGGCCTCCTCGAGGCGGTCCAGCACCTCCCAGAGGTCGCCGCCTTCCTTCGTCCAGCCGCGCGCTGCGAGCGTCGTGCCGCGAACGTCCAGACCGACGGCGACGGCCTCGCCGTACCGGCTGATCACGTCGGCAGCCCACTCGGGGTTCTCCAGGGCTGCGGTGCCGAGGTTGATGCGTGCGGCACCGGTCTCGAGAGCGGCCTCCAGGCTCGCATCATCGCGGATGCCACCGGAGAGCTCCACGTTGACCGAGCGGAACTGCTTGATCACCTTGCGCAGGATGCCCGCGTTCGATCCTCGGCCGAACGCGGCGTCGAGGTCGACGAGGTGGATCCACTGCGCGCCCTGATCGACCCACTCGCCCGCAGCGTCCAGCGGGTCGCCGTAGCTCGTCTCGCTGCCGGCCTCACCCTGGGTGAGCCGCACCGCCTTGCCGCCCGCCACGTCGACGGCCGGGAGAAGGGTCAGACTGGGGGTTGACGCGAAGTCGTTCATGTCGTCCTCGGGTGGGATGGAGGTGCTCCGTTCGCGGGCACGAGACACGAGACTAGTCCGCCGGGCCGTACGGTTCAAAACGATGACGCCGGAGTGACGTCGCCCGACGGTGGATCAGAGGCTGCCGACCCAGTTGCGCAGCAGCTGGATGCCCGCTTCTCCGGATTTCTCGGGGTGGAACTGCGTGGCGGACAGCGGGCCGTTCTCGACGGCGGCGAGGAAGGGCGAGCCGTAGGTGGTCCAGGTCAGCCGTGGCTCAGGGAACGGAGGCATGACCTCGAGCTCCCAGCGCTGAGCGGCGAAGGAGTGCACGAAGTAGAACCGTTCCTGCTCGATGCCGCGGAACAGCACGCTCCCCTCGTCCGGGGTCACGGTGTTCCATCCCATGTGGGGCAGGACCGGGGCGTCGAGCTCCGTGACCGCGCCGGGCCACTCCCCCAGCCCTTCGGTGTCGACACCGCGCTCGACGCCGTGCTCGAACAGCACCTGCATGCCGACGCAGATGCCGAGGACCGCGCGTCCGCCGGCGAGCCGGCGTTCGATGATCTCATCGCCGCCGTGCGCCGCGAGCGCCTCTCGAACCGCAGCGAACGCTCCCACCCCGGGGACGACCAGCCCGTCGGCCTCCAGCGCCGCCGTGCGGTCGCCGGTGAGCACGGCGTCGGCACCCGCGGCGACGAGCGCCTTGACGGCCGAGTGGACGTTGCCCGACTCGTAGTCGAAGACGGCGACGCTCGGGCGGTCGGTCACAGCGCGCCCTTGGTGGACGGGATGCCCGAGACCAGCGGATCCAGGGCCTTCGCCTGACGGAACGCACGGGCGAACGCCTTGAACTCCGCCTCGGCGATGTGGTGCGGGTCCCGACCGCCGAGCACCCGCACATGCACGGTCAGGCCGGCGTTGAAGGCGATCGCCTCGAAGCAGTGGCGCACGAGCGAGCCCGTGAAGTGCCCGCCGATCAGGTGGTGCTCGAACCCGGCAGGCTCTCCCGAGTGAACGAGGTACGGTCGGCCGCTGATGTCGACGACCGCCTGCGCGAGCGCTTCGTCCAGTGGCACGAGCGCATCGCCGTAGCGGGAGATGCCCGACTTGTCCCCCAGCGCCTCCCGGATCGTCTGGCCGAGCACGATCGAGATGTCCTCGACGGTGTGGTGGGCGTCGATGTCGGTGTCCCCCGAGGCGCGGACCGTGAGATCTGTGAGCGAGTGCTTCGCGAACGCCGTCAGCAGGTGGTCGAAGAACGGCACCGAGGTGTCGATCTGGCTCGCGCCGGTGCCGTCCAAGTTCAGGTCGAGTTCGACGGAGGACTCGGACGTGCTGCGGCTGCGGCGGGCGGTGCGACTCATGTGGCCGATTCTATCGAGGCCAGCGCGTCCAGGAACGCCGTGGTCTCGGCCTCGGTCCCGGCCGTGACGCGCAGGTGCCCGGGGATGCCCACGTCGCGCACGAGGATCCCCTTGTTGTAGAGCGACTGCCAGGTCGCCTTCGGATCGGCGACGCCTCCGAACAGGACGAAGTTCGACCACGACTCGTGCGGCTGATAGCCGAGCGCTTCGAGCGTCGCCGTGATCCGGTCGCGCTGCTCGACGATCTCGTCCACCATCGCGAGCATCGTGTCCGCGTTGCGCAGCGCGGCCACCGCGGCAGCCTGAGTGAGCGCGCTCAGGTGGTAGGGAAGGCGCACGAGGCGCAGGGCGTCGATGAACGCCGGATCCGCCGCGAGATACCCGACCCGGGCGCCGGCGAACGCGAACGCCTTGCTCATGGTCCGGGACACGGCCAGTCGCGGTCGGCCCTCGAGAAGAGTCAGAGCGGACGGCGCGTCGCGGGGGGCGAACTCCTGATACGCCTCGTCCACGACGACGATCCCACGAGCCGCGTCGTAGACGGCTTCGACGACATCGAGTCCGAGCGGGGTCCCGGTGGGATTGTTCGGGGTGCAGAGCAGGACGATGTCGGGATCCGCGGACCGGACCTGCTCGGCGGCCTCCTCCGGGCTGATCGTGTGGTCCGGGTGCCGGGTGCCCGCGATCCAGGTGGATCCGACTCCCTGCGTGATGAGCGGATACATGGAGTACGTCGGCGCGAAGCCGAACGCCGTCCGCCCCGGTCCGCCGAAGGCCTGCAGGATGTGCTGCAGCACCTCGTTGGAGCCGTTACCGGCCCAGATCCCGTCAGCCGCGAGGTCGTGGCCCAGGTACTCGGCGAAACTCTCCCTGAGAGCGGTGAACTCCCGATCCGGATAGCGGTTCACATCTCGGAGTGCGACGGCGATGTCGTCGAGGATGTCGCTGGCCACGGCATCCGGAACCGGGTGGGTGTTCTCGTTGACGTTCAGCGCGACCGGCAGCGGGGCCTGAGGGGCTCCGTACGGGGTGAGACCGCGCAGATCGTCGCGGAGGGGAAGGTCTTCGAGGGAAGTCACCCTCCCCATGCTAGCGAGGGCGCGCGAGGCGGAGTGCCGCGGGTCAGCCGGCGTAGGCCGCGGGGATCGCGAGCTCCTCGCCGACCATGAGCACGCCGCCGTCGAGCAGGTTGAGCTGCCGCAGTGCGTCGACGACCTCGCGGGGATCGACGCCCGGGGCGACGTCCTCGGCGATCGACCACAGCGTGTCACCGGGCATGACCGTGACCGTCTCGAACGACGCGGTCACCTCATCGCCGCCGGCGTAGGCGGATCCGCCGCTGAGTGCGGCGAAGGCCAGGCCGATCGCGAGCGGAAGCGCGGCCAGGGCGAGCAGCACGCGACGACCGCGCGCCGTCAGACGCAGGCGCGTGGCGGCTGCGGGGCGACGGATGGACGGTGCCGTGACGGTGATGCTGCTCATGATGCTGCTCCTCGTGCTCTTCTCCCCGGTGGGGCTTTGGCGTAGCGTTCGCATTCCCCGCTCGGCCGGGAGCGGGGGATGCGAAGCTACGTACCGAATGTATCTTCGATTTCGAATCGATGTCAAGTCTTCTTCGAAATCGCATCCTCGGATCCTCCGACACGCTCGAACAGATCTTCCACAAGCCCGGATTCTCGGATACGGTTTCGCTGTAGACACCACACCACGGGCCTCCGACATCGGCGCGGGAGCACCGGACCGGCCCACGAAGGAGCAGCCATGAGCGACGCAACAGCCCCCGGCAGCGAGGCACCGCGCACTCGTCGACGCAAGAGCCTCAGCGCCAAGCAGATGGCGATCCTCGAGGTCATCCAGACCTCGATCGCGCGGCACGGCTACCCGCCCAGCATGCGCGAGATCGGCGACGCCGTGGGTCTCAAGTCGCTCTCCAGCGTCACCCATCAGCTCGGCCAGTTGGAACTGAGCGGCTACCTGCGACGCGACCCGGGCAAGACCCGCGCCATGGAGGTGCTGATCGATCTGCCGGGCACGGGTGTCGAGAACCCCGCGGACGCCGCCCCGCCGGTCGGGGACGCCGCGCTCGTCCCCCTGGTCGGACAGATCGCCGCCGGCGTGCCGATCACGGCGGAGCAGCAGGTCGAGGAGATCTTCCCGCTGCCACGGCAACTCGTGGGCAAGGGCGATCTGTTCATGCTGAAGGTCAACGGCGAGTCGATGATCGACGCCGCTATCTGCGACGGCGACTGGGTCGTAGTGCGCACCCAGAACACCGCCGAGAACGGCGAGATCGTGGCCGCCATGCTCGACGGCGAGGCCACCGTCAAGACGTTCCGCCGCCGCGACGGCCACACCTGGCTTCTCCCCCGCAACTCCGCGTTCGAACCGATCCTCGGTGACGACGCGACGGTCCTCGGCAAGGTCGTGGCGGTGCTGCGCGCCGTCTGATCTCCCGCGAACGACGAAAGGTCCCTCCCGGGCGGGAGGGACCTTTCGTCGTGTAACAGCCGTCAGGCCGGGACGGACACGTCCTCGCGCACGCGCCGGGTCGCCTCGACGATGTTGCGCAGCGACGCGGTGGTCTCGTCGTACCCGCGCGTCTTGAGGCCGCAGTCCGGGTTCACCCACAGCTGCCGGTTCGGGATCGCGGCGGCCGCACGTCGCAGCAGCGATTCGATCTCATCCGTGCCGGGGACGCGCGGCGAATGGATGTCGTAGACACCAGGGCCGATGCCGTGGTCGAACCCGACCTCGGCAATGTCGTCCACGACGTCCATGCGGCTGCGGGCCGCCTCGATCGACGTGACGTCCGCGTCGAGGGCCCGGATCGCGTCGATCACGACACCGAACTCGGAATAGCACAGGTGCGTGTGCACCTGGGTGGCGGCCGCCGCTCCGCCGGTCGCGAGTCGGAACGAGTTCACCGACCAGTCCAGGTAGGCAGGCTGATCGGCCTTCTTCAGGGGCAGCAGCTCGCGCAGCGCCGGCTCATCGACCTGGATGATCGCGATGCCGGCGTTCTCGAGATCCGCGATCTCCTCGCGCAGGGCCAGGGCGACCTGATTCGCCGTCTCCCCCAGGGGCTGGTCGTCGCGCACGAAGGACCACGCGAGGATCGTGACCGGTCCGGTCAGCATGCCCTTCATGTGCTTCTCGGTGCGCGACTGCGCGTACGTCGACCAGGCGACCGTGATGGGCGCGGGGCGGGACACGTCTCCCCACAGGATCGACGGGCGCGTCGCCCGCGAGCCGTAGGACTGCACCCAGCCGTTCTCCGTGACGGCGAATCCGTCGAGGTTCTCGGCGAAATACTGCACCATGTCATTCCGCTCGGGCTCGCCGTGGACGAGGACATCCAGGCCGAGCTCCTCCTGCAGCGCAACGACACTGTCGATCTCGGCCCGGAGGAAGTCCTCGTACTCGGCCTCGGTGATCTCCCCGCGGGTGAAACGGGCACGGGCACGGCGGATGTCGCCGGTCTGGGGGAAGGACCCGATTGTCGTCAGCGGCAGAGCCGGCAGTCCGAGCGCCGCCTCCTGAGCCGCCTCTCGTTCCGGATACGAGACCCGCGCGAAGTCGGCATCCGAGAGCGAGCGCTCGCGCACGGCGCCGTCGCGGACGCCCGGAGCCGACAGCCGGTCGGCGAGCGCCGCGGATGCCGCGTCGAGGTCGGCTTGGATCGCTGCGCGTCCTTCGCCGAGACCTCGTGCGAGCGTCACGACCTGCGCGACCTTCTGGTCCGCGAAGGCGAGCCACGACACCAGGCGCTCGTCCAGCTTCGACTCGTCGGCGACGTCGTGCGGGACGTGCAGCAGCGAGGTCGACGTGGCGGCCGCGACCCGAGCGGCACCCAGGGCGCGCAGCTCCCCGAGCGTGCTGAACGCCGCAGCGAGGTCGCCGCGCCAGATGTTGTGGCCGTCGATCACGCCGCCGACGAGGATCTTGTCCTCCAGCCCCGCCGCGGCGGCCGGAACCGAACCGCGCACCAGGTCGACGGCGATCGCCTCGACCGGCGCAGCGGCGAGGACCGGGAACACGGCGTCCAGGGCGGCGTAGGGCGCCGCGACGAGGATCGACGGGCGGTCGGCCGCCCCTCCCAGGACCGCCAGTGCGCGCTCCGCCGCGGCAGCCAGCTGGTCGGTGGATGCGGGCAGCGACTCGCTGACGAGCGCGGGTTCGTCGAGCTGGACCCACTCCGCTCCGGCTGCGCGCAGGCGGCCCAGGAGCTCGACGTAGACGGGAAGCACGTCCTCGAGGCGCGACAGCGGGTCGAAGCCCTCCGGCGCGTCGTCCGACGCCTTGGCGAGAGCGAGCAGCGTGACCGGACCGACAACGACGGGGCGGGTCACGAACCCGGTGGATGCGGCCTCGGCGACCTCTCGGACGAGACGGTCGCTGGAGAGGGAGAAGGACGTCTCCGGTCCGATCTCGGGGACGAGGTAGTGGTAGTTGGAGTCGAACCACTTGGTCATCTCGAGAGGGGCGCGGTCTCCCTCGCCTCGGGCGACCGTGAAGTACGCGGGCAGCCCGATCGTGCCGTCTGTCTCACGGAGGTCCTCGAAGCGCGCCGGGATCGCGCCGACCGTGATCGCGGCATCCAGGACCTGGTCGTAGTACGAGAACGACTCCGGGATCGCGGAGTCGTCGCGCCCCAGTCCCAGCGACGCGAGGCGCTCACGGGTCGCGGCACGCAGGTCCGCGCTCGTCGCCTCGAGCTCCTGCTCGTCGATCCGGCCGGCCCAGAACGCCTCGACGGCCTTCTTCAGCTCGCGACGGCGCCCGATCCGGGGGTAGCCGAGGATGGTGCCCTCGGGGAATGCGGTCATGGTGGGTCCTTTCAGAGGGGGCTAGCGGTGAAGCGCGGGAAGGATGTCGGCGGATTCGAGGACGTCCAGCACGGTCTCGTGCTGGTTGAACGCGTACAGGTGCACGCCGGGGGCTCCCCCGGCGACGACCTCGCGGGCCAGATCCGCCGCCCAGTCGACGCCGATCCGCCGGCGTCCTTCGACGGTCGGCTCGACTTCGAGGGCGACCTGGAGCTCCCCCGGGATCTCCTCTCCGGTCAGCTCCAGCACACGCGCCAGCCGGGCGGGCGAGGTGATCGGCATGATGCCGGGGAGGATGGGGATCGTGACGCC
Source organism: Microbacterium cucumeris (assembly GCF_058349845.2). Taxonomy (NCBI): domain Bacteria; kingdom Bacillati; phylum Actinomycetota; class Actinomycetes; order Micrococcales; family Microbacteriaceae; genus Microbacterium; species Microbacterium cucumeris. The sequence goes on along the minus strand of NZ_JBYRIZ020000002.1, from coordinate 506,471 downwards.
GGCGCGCCGGGCGCGCTCGACGAACGCCAGGTAGTCGTCCGGGTGGAAGAACAACTGCGTGATCGCGAACGTGGCGCCGGCCGCCTGCTTGGCCAGCAGGGCCTCGACGTCCTGCGTGCGGTGCGTGGAACGGGGGTGACCCTTCGGGAAGGCTGCGACGGCGATGCTCACCTTGCGCCGGGGCGCAACGCGGGCGGCTCCCGGGATGCCGGGGACGGGCGACTCCTCGTAAGGGGCGCGCTCCGCCTGCACGCGGTCGATCAGCTGCACCAGCTGGGCCGCGCTCTCGAGGTCCCCGAGGAACGGCTGCTCCTGCCCGGCGGGCGGGTCGCCGCGCAGTGCGAGGAAGCTGCGGATTCCGGCATCCAGGAACTCGCGGATCAGCCGGCCGGCGCCCTCATAGGTGTTGCCGACGCAGGTGAGGTGCGCGAGCGGCTCGACGTCGGTGTGCTCGCGGATGTAGCGGAGCACTTCGAGCGAACGCCCTCCCGTGGATCCCCCGGCCCCGTACGTGACCGACAGGAACGCGGGTCCCGCGGCCGCCAGGCGGCGCACGGTCTCGTGCAGCGCGTCCTCGCTGGACGGGGTGCGAGGCGGGTACAGCTCGAAGGAGAACGGCACGCGCGAGGCACCGGCGGTGGTGGAGTCCTCGGAGGACATGTTTCTCTCCTGTGACAGGGCGGACACGGGGCGGCCGCGAAAGGCGCTGCGCTTCGCGGGCGGATGCCGGGCTCGGCTGTCGCTCCACGCTCCAGTGCGAACGGGGCGTTTCCATGACGGTAGGGCACCCCGCGCTCCCGGCGCATCTGTGTGACGCCATGTGTCGGGGCCGGTGGCCGCGCAGATCCCGCATCGACCGGGCCCATCTCCTAGGCTCGAGAAATGCCCCAGCCGTTCGGTACCTGGCCTTCCCCGTTCCACGCCGTCGACATCGCGGGTGCCGCACCGAGGATCGACGGCGCGCGCTTCGTCCGCGACGAGGTCTGGTGGGGCGAGTCCGTGCCCGCCGAAGGAGGACGCATCACGGTGCGCAGCTCGGCAGGACACGAAGTCCTCCCCGCACCGTGGAGCGCTCGATCCCGCGTTCACGAATACGGCGGCGGGGCTTGGACGGCGGACGCGCACGGCATCCTCTACTTCGTCGAGGCCCGGGACCAGCGTGTGCACCGGCTCGTCCCCGGCGGCGAGCCGGAACCGCTGACGGCGGCCGGACCCGCCCACGGTGGACTGCGCGTGCAGGACGGACGTCTCCTCGCCGTGCGGGAGGACCTCACGGCCGAACCGCACCGGCGGGCGATCGTGGAGATCCCGCTCGACGGTTCGGCGGCCGGGGACGCTGCTGCGACGATCGTCCACGCCGAAGGGCCGGGGTTCTTCGCCCACCCCGCGCTCTCGCCGGACGGCACACGGATCGCCTGGGTGCAGTGGTCGGGAGAGCGGATGCCGTGGGAGAGCGCTCAGGTGCATGTCGCCTCCGTCGGTGCGGACGACGACGCCGTGCTGCCTTCGCACGCCGCCCTGCAGCCGGAATGGGCGGACGACCGCACGCTGCTGTACTCGGACATCCCGGACGACCGCTGGACGCTGCATCGGATCGCGCTCGATGGCGTCTCACCCGCCGGAACCGCTGCACCGGTCGGCCCGAGCGACGCGGACACCGGGTACGGCCTGTGGGTGCTGGGCAACCGCTGGTACCGGCCGCTCGCCGACGGTCGCATCGTCGCGGTGCGCACGAACGGGCGGGATGAGGTCGTGGTGATCGATCGCGACGGGGATATCCGCCCTCTGGGCCTGCCCTGCGACGGACACGTCAGCATCGACGATGTCTCCGGAACCCGCGTGCTGGTCACGGGCAACGGCTCGACCGTCGCGCCCGGCGTGTGGTCCGTCGAGGTCGATTCCGGCGAGACGGTCGCCGTCGTCGGAGGCGGACCGGTCGACTCCGCCTGGATGCCGGCGGCGATGCGGATCGTCGTGGACGGAGCGTCGGGCCCGGTGCACGCGTTCGCGTACCCGCCGGCGAACCCGGAGATCGCCCCGCCCGCGGACGAGCTGCCGCCCTACATCGTGTTCGTGCACGGCGGACCGACCGCGCACGTCACGGGAGCAGCGTCGGCGGCCATCTCCTACTACACGAGCCGAGGCATCGGCGTCCTGGACGTGAACTACGGCGGATCGACCGGATACGGACGCGCCTATCGCGAACGCCTCGACGGGAAGTGGGGCATCGCGGACGTGGACGACGTGCTGGCGGCGGCGCGCGGTCTCGCGGAGGCCGGCCTCGCCGACCCGGACCGCCTGGCCATCCGAGGCAGTTCGGCCGGAGGCTGGACCGTGCTGTGCGCGCTCGTGCGCGGCGGCGTGTTCGCCGCGGGGATCAGCCGCTACGGCGTCACGGACCTGCGCGCTCTCGCCGCGGACACTCACGACTTCGAGAAGAACTACCTCGACGGACTCGTCGGTCCCCTCCCCGAGGCCGAGGCCGTCTACGTGGAGAGATCGCCGCTGACGAACGCGGATCGGATCGACGTCCCCGTGCTGCTGCTGCAGGGCGCGGACGACCCCGTGGTGCCGCCGTCGCAGTCCGAGGGCGTCCGCGACGCCCTCGCGGCACGCGGCATCGATCACGAATACGTGCTGTATCCGGGCGAAGGACACGGTTTCCGCAGTGCGGAGACGATCGTCGACGCTCTGGAACGAGAACTGGGCTTCCTCGGCCGGGTGTTCGGCTTCACTTCGACTCGCTGACGCGAGCGACCGTCCTACTCCCCCAGCCGGTTGCGCAGCCGCATGGCGCGCTCGGCCTCGCGGCTGTCCTGACGCTCGCGCAGCGCCTGACGCTTGTCGTACTCGCGCTTGCCCTTGGCCAGCGCGATCTCGACCTTCGCCCTGCCGTCCGAGAAGTACAGCTTCAGCGGTACGAGCGTGTACCCGCCGGCCGACACCGCGTGCTGCAGCTTCTGGATCTCCTCGCGGTGAAGCAGCAGCTTGCGCACGCGCTTGGCGGCGTGGTTGGTCCAGTGCCCCTGGGAGTACTCCGGGATGTGCACGGCGTCGAGGAACGCCTCGTTGCCCTTGATGAACGCGTACCCGTCGGTGAGGTTCGCCCGCCCCTGGCGCAGCGACTTCACCTCGGTGCCGGTGAGCACGAGTCCCGCTTCGTACGACTTCTCGATCGTGTAGTCGTGACGTGCGCGACGATTGGTCGCGACGACCTTCTCCCCGCGTTCCCTGGGCATGGTGCTCTCCTGACTCCCCGCCGTGCGGGCGCACGGCAGCCTGTCAGCCTATCAGGTGCGCAGCCAGCGACGGATCGCGAACCCGGCGGACAGCGCCGCCAGCACGACGCCGATCGCGATGAGGATCGGCACCACCAAGGCGGCATCCTGCATCGTCACCCAGGTCGTGATCGAGGGGACGCGACCCCGCAGATAGCCGTTCACCCCGAAGTGGACGCCGGCCACGACCGCTGCGCTCGCGAGCGCGGAGCCCAGGAAGGCCGCGAAGACGCCCTCCAGCACGAACGGCGTCTGGATCACCCGGTTCGACGCGCCCACCAGGCGCATGATCCCGATCTCCTTGCGCCGCGCGTACGCCGACAGTCGGATCGTCGTCGCGATGAGCAGCACGGCGGCCACGAGCATGAGCACGGCGATGCCGACCGCGATGTACGTGGCCACGGTCAGCGCGGAGAAGAGCGGATCGAGGTACTTCAGCTGATCGACGACCTCCTCGACCCCCTGCACGCCGGTGAACGACTCGGCGATGACGCGCGACTGCGCGGGATCCTTCAGGGTCACCCAGAAGCTCTGCTGCATCTGATCCTCGGTGAGCACGCTCGCCTGGTCGTCGCCGAGCAGCTCAACGAGGTTCGCGTAGGCCTCGGCCTTGTCCTCGAAGCGCACGCTGCTGATCAGGGGCGACAGCGCGTCGCCGTCCAGCTCGGCCTGCACGGCATCCAGCTGATCCTGCGTCGCCTCGCCCTCGGTGCACGTGCCGGTCTCGGAGACCGGGGAGCACATGTAGACCGCGACCTGCGCACGCTCGGACCAGTAGGCCCGCATGGTGGAGATCTGCTCCTGCATCAGGATCGCCGCGCCGACGAAGGTGAGGGACACGAAGGTCACCAGCACGACGGAGATGACCATGGAGGCGTTGCGCCGCAGGCCCACCAGGGCCTCGGTCAGAATGAGTCCGATCCTCATGATGTCGGCCCCACTTCGTCGTCGTCCTTGTCCACGAGCCCGAGACGATCGGCCACCCCCACCTCGGCGATGTCGACCTCGGGGAGGGCGATCGGGTGGGTGCGGGGCGTCTCGGGCGTCGGGCCGGTGTCACCGGATGCCGCGGAGACGGGCGCCTGTGCGGCCCCTGCGCCCGCAGCGGGCGGCGTCGTCAGTGCCGGGGTCGCGGCGGCGCGTCCCTTGGCCTCCTGCATCCGCGCGATCGTGGCCGAATCCAGCGGCGGGATCGACGCCGTCTCGCGCTGGACCTCCTGCACGGCGGTGAGGGCCGCGGCCGCGGCCGCGCCGCGCTCCTGCTCAGGCGTCAGCAGCGGGATCGCGGAGGTGTCGCCGTATCCGCCGTGCACCTCGTCGCGGACCATCTCGCCGTCGCGCAGCTCGATCACGCGACGCTGCATCTGGTCGACGAACGCCGCCTCGTGCGTCGCCATGAGCACGGTCGTCCCGCCGGCGTTGATGCGGGCGAGCAGCTGCATGATGCCCACCGAGGTGGCGGGGTCGAGGTTTCCGGTCGGCTCGTCCGCGAGAAGCACCTGCGGCCGGTTCACGATGGCGCGCGCGATCGCGACGCGCTGCTGCTCACCACCCGACAGCTCATGCGGCATCCGCTTCTGCTTGCCGTCCAGACCCACCAGGGCCAGCGCCTCCGGCACCGCCTGCTGGATGAAGCCGCGCGACGAACCGGTCACCTGGAGCGTGAACGCGACGTTCTGGTACACGGTCTTGGACGGCAGCAGCCGGAAGTCCTGGAAGACGGAGCCGATGTGGCGCCGGAAGTACGGCACCTTGCGGTTCGCGAGCGAACGGAGGTCGCGGCCGAGGACGGCGACGCGACCCGTGGTCGGAACCTCCTCGCGCAGGATGAGGCGCAGGCAGGTCGACTTGCCGGAGCCCGAGGCGCCGACGAGGAAGACGAACTCCCCGCGCTGCACTTCGAAGTCGACCCCCGACAGGGCAGGGCGTTTGGTGCCCCGATAGCGTTTGGTGACGTTCTCGAACCGAATCATGGCGCTACGAGCCTAAGCGCGAGGAGCGCGCGCCCCGCGAGCGACACCCCTCCCGGGGCGCGCTCGCCCGCACTCACAGATGTCTCATAGGACTGGTATAGATGAGGGAGGGCGCCCGGGAGGGGCGAGCCCCGCGTCCGTGCCGCGCACAGCAACCGGCGCGAGAACTCGAGGAGACATGAGCACCCCTGCAGGCTGGTACGACGACGGTTCGGGCCGTCAGCGCTGGTGGGACGGCACGCAGTGGACGGAGCACTTCGCTCCGGCTGCCGAGACCGCCACGGGCACGGATGCCGGGCTGACGCCCGCGGCTGCGGCGCCGGCTCAGCCGGCCGACGCGCCGGCGTTCGCGCCGCCGACGATCCCGGCTTCGCCCGACGGCGGCCTGCCGCCGTACGCCGCGCCCGCGGCCCCGGCCGCCGCACCCGCGCAGGCCTACCCCGCCGCGGCGCCTGCGGAAACCGCTCCGAAGAAGAAGCCGCACGTGCTCGCGTGGATCGCGCTGGCCGTCTCCGTGATCGGATTCATCTTCGCGTGCATCCCCGGTGCACTCGTCGTCGGTTGGGTGCTTCTGCCGATCGGGCTCATCCTGTCGATCGTCGCCCTCTTCCTCAAGGGCGCGAAATGGCCTGCGATCACGGGTCTGATCCTCGCCGTCGTCGGCGCGATCGTGGGGGCGATCGTGTTCTTCAGCCTGCTGTTCGCGACCGCGCAGGAGGCGTTCGACGAGTTCACCGACTCGTCCGTCACGGAGGGTCCCGTCGACGATGCCGACGACGCCGACACGGATGACACCGACGCGGGCGACTCCGACGAGGTCGGAAGCCGTGAGAACCCGGCCGCCCTGGGCAGCACGATCTCGGGCGACGAGTACGACGTGGTCATCAACAGCGTCGCGCTGGACGCGACGGCGGACGTCCTCGCTGCCAACCAGTTCAACGAGCAGCCTGCAGAGGGCTACGCCTACGCCGTCGTGAACGCCACCGTGACCTACACCGGAGACGAGTCCGGCTACGCGCTCATGGCGATGATCGACTACGTCACGAGCACCGGAGAGGTGATCTCGAGCGCCGACTCTCTGGCGGTGCCGCCGGAGCCCGCGATCGGTCTGCAGGAGCTGTACACGGATGCCTCGGCGACCGGGAACATCGTCCTCGAGGTGCCGGTGGGAGATGACGGACTGCTCCGCGTCACGCCGGGGATGTTCGCGGACGAGGTGTTCGTGGCGGTGCAGTAGCAGCGCCCTGAGACGACGGCGGCCCCCGGTGGATCACCGGGGGCCGCTTCGTCGGCGACGCGTCAGTCGTCGTCATCCTTGCGCTTGCGCCAGCGGATGCCCGCCGAGATGAAGCCGTCCAGGTCCCCGTCGAACACCGAGGCGGGGTTTCCGGACTCGTAGCCGGTGCGCAGGTCCTTCACGAGCTGCTGACCGTAGAGGAAGTACGAGCGCATCTGGTCGCCCCAGCTCGCCGTGATGTTGCCGGCGAGCTCCTTCTTCTTGGCCGCCTCCTCCTCCTTCTGCAGCAGCAGCAGGCGGGTCTGGAGCACGCGCATGGCGGCGGCGCGGTTCTGGATCTGCGACTTCTCGTTCTGCATCGACACGACGATGCCCGTCGGAAGGTGCGTGATGCGCACGGCGGAGTCGGTCGTGTTGACCGACTGGCCGCCGGGGCCCGAGGAACGGAACACGTCGACGCGGATGTCCGCCTCGGGGATGTCGACCTCGGTGGCCTCCTCCATGAGCGGGATGACCTCGACGGCGGCGAAGGAGGTCTGGCGCTTGTCGGCGGACCCGAACGGGCTGATGCGGGCGAGGCGGTGAGTGCCGGCCTCGACCGAGAGCGTGCCGAACGCGTACGGGGCGTCGACCTCGAAGGTGGCCGACTTGATCCCGGCGCCCTCGGCGTAGGACGTGTCCATGACCTTGACCGGATACTTGTGCTGCTCGGCCCAGCGCAGGTACATGCGCAGGAGCATCTCGGCGAAGTCGGTGGCGTCGTCTCCTCCCGCACCGGAGCGGATGGTGATGATCGCCGCGCGCTCGTCGTACTCGCCGTCCAGCAGTGTCTGCACCTCGAGCTGGTTGATGATCTCGGTGAGCGCGGAGAGCTCGTTGCGCGCCTCGAGCGCGGAGTCCTCGTCGCCCATCTCGTTGGCGAGATCCACGAGGACCTCGAGATCGTCGAGGCGCTGCGCGATGCCGGTGATGCGCGCGAGCTCGGACTGGCGGTGACTGAGGGCGCTGGTCACCTTCTGAGCGCGCTCGGTGTCGTCCCAGAGATCCGGCGCACCCGCCTCTTCACTGAGCCGCGCGATGTCCTCGCGGAGACGGGAGACATCGACGACCTCGCTGATGTCGCCGAAGGTTTGCCTGAGCGCCTGGATTTCGGCGGAGAGATCGAGTTCGAGCATGACACCTCAGCCTATCCTGCTTCGCGCCGCGGCGAAGGGCCGCCGGGCAGGGCGCGAGTAGAGTGGCGGCGATGAGCAGCGCGTCCACGGTCCTGAGGCGGTTCGGGCCGATGGTGTACCTGCCGACGATCCTCTTCTCCCTCGGCGAAGGCGCCGTGATCCCGCTGATCCCGGTGATCGCGGCGAACATGGGGGCGGACGTCGCCTCGGCCGCGCTGGTCGCCTCGGCCCTCGTGGTCGGCCAGCTGTGCGGCAACCTCCCGGCCGGCTGGGCTGTGGCCCGCATCGGCGAACGGTTCACGATGGTGATCGCCGGGCTGGTGTCGATGGTCGCGGTGATCGGGATGATCCTGTCGCCCTCGCTCGGTGTGTTCGCCGCGGCCGTGTTCCTGCTCGGGTTCTGCGCTGCCGCGTTCGGGCTCGCGCGGCACGCCTTCATGACGACACGTGTGCCCGTCAACTTCCGGGCCCGAGCCCTGTCGCTGCTGGGTGGCAGCTTCCGTCTGGGCGTGTTCATCGGTCCGTTCGTCACGGCGGCCCTGCTGCAGATCTTCGCGGACGAGGTCGCCGCCATCTGGTTCTTCCTCGCGTGCCTCGCGGTGATGGTCTTCCTCGTGCTGTTCGGGCCGGATCCGGAGAAGACGACGCCGGTCGCGAACGGCACGCTCGCGGAGGACACCGGCGAGGCCGTCTCGGGATCGATTCCGACGATCGAGCGGGCCGGGGTGTTCCGCACGATGTGGCACCACCGCGGGGTGCTCGGCCGGCTCGGGCTGGCCGCGGCATCCCTGTCGGCCGTCCGCTCGGCCCGGCAGGTCGTGCTGCCGCTGTGGGGCGTGTCGCTCGGCCTGGATGCCCAGACCATCGCTCTCGTCGTCGGCGTCTCCGGGGCGATCGACTTCGCGCTGTTCTACGCGAGCGGGCAGGTCATGGACCGGTTCGGGAGGCTGTGGGCGGCCATGCCCGCGATGGTGCTGATGGGCAGCGGATTCCTCGTGCTGTCGTTCACGCACGACGGCGACGCCGCTGTGCTGTGGTTCGGGATGCTGGCGGCCGTGCTGGGCGTCGGCAACGGGCTGTCCAGCGGCATCCTGCTGACCCTGGGAGCCGATGTCGCCCCCAAGACCGAGCCCGCGGCGTTCCTCGGGTCCTGGCGGACGCTGACGGATGCCGGGGGCGCCGTCGCTCCGCTCATCGTGTCGGGCGTGACGGCCGTGGCGTCCCTGTCGGTCGCGACCGGGCTCATGGGCGTGGTCGGGCTGGTCGGTGCCCTCGGGTTCCTGCGCTGGATCCCCCGGTTCAGCCCACGGCAGCGGGACTGAAACTACTGCAGGGCGGTGCGGCTCGTCGCGGTCGCCTGCAGCTCGACGCCGTCGGGGACGAAGGGCGAGAACAGCGGCGGATGCCACGTGCCCGCGACCGTCACCCTGGCCGTGACGCCGTCCGGCGCATCGGCGGAGACGAGCCTCGCCCCGCCGGGCATCGCCGCGACGACGGCCTCCGCCTGCTCGAGGACCCCGTCGCCGGTGAGCTCGGCGCGGACGTCCTCTCCCTCGACGACGAGCGTGAAGCCGTCGGAGCCCGCGAGCGCCGCGGCATCCGCCAGCGAGTCCAGGCGCTTCTGCGCGATGTACAGGTCGGTCGCGCACACGCACGCGAACACCACGGCGATCGCCAGCACGACGTATCCCAGGATCAACGGCAGGATGCTGCCGTCCTCGTCCGCCGCGATCGCACGCACGCGCCTCACCCGGAGCCCCACAACCGCGACATCTTCTGCGCCGCCTGCGCCTCGACAGGGATCGACGCGATCGTGTCGAGGCCGAGAACGGGCGGGACGAACGGCAGGGACACCCGCGTCGCGACCGTCACGATCACGGTCGCGCCCGGCGCCGGGCACTCCGCGGATGCCGGCCGGCACGAGATCGACACCTGCACGGATGCCGGATCCATGCCGTACTCCTCGACCACGCTCGTCAGAATCGCTTCGCTGCGAGCTGCGGCCGTTCCAGCATCCGGGGCCTGGCCCATCGCACGGGCGGAGTGACGGGCCGCCGCTTCGACGCCCAGGGTCTGCTCCTGCACGGCACCGAGCGTCAGCACGAGGTACACCAGCGGGACGAGCAGGATCACGCCGACGACGATGAACTCGAGCGCGGCCGAGCCCTCATCGTCCCTCGCCCAGCGATTCCAGCGGCGCATCCGCCTCCACCTCCAGCCCGAACGGGATTCCGATCAGCCCGAGCACCGGCAGCGTGGTGCGCACGCGCACGACCACGGCCTCGTGTCCGGACTCCGAGCGCCGGGACACGGTGATGTCCTCGGCGTAGTCGCTTCCCACCGCGGTCGTGATGACCGAGGCGGCGCGCGCGGCGCCGGCCTCCGGACCGGTGTCGGCGAGCGCGGCATAGTGCGCGCCCTCGGCGGCCGCGTCGTGCACGACGTTCCGGACGTACATCGCCAGGCCCAGCTGCAGCACGGCGAGCGTGAGCACGGTGAGGAGGGAGCCGACGAGAACGAACTCGACCGGACTCGACCCGCGCTCATCGCGCACGACCCGCCAGGACACGGCTCAGATTCCGGAGACCCGGGCGATCGCCTGTTCGAACAGCGAGGTGAGCGCCGGGCCGGCGACCGCCCAGATGAGCACCACGAGGCCCGCGGTCATCAAGGTCACGAGCACCCAGCCGGGCACGTCGCCGGTCTCGTCCTCGACGAGCGCGCGGGCCTGTGCATCCAGTCGGGCGCGCCACTGTCGCAATCGGGTCATGTCGGTTCCTTTCGTATCGGATGGGTCGCGGCTCAGCCGAGGCCGAGCCGGAGGATGAAGAGGCCGGGGAAGATCGCGAACAGGACGGACAGGGGAAGGATCAGGAAGACGAGGGGCAGGAGCATGAGGATCTCCTTGCGGCCGGCCTGCTCGATCAGTCCGCGCTTCGCGTCCTCGCGGGCATCCGCCGCCTGCGCGTGGAGGACGGCGGCCAGCGGCGCCCCGTGCTCCAGAGCAGCGATCACCTGATCGACCGCGCGCGACAGTCCGGGCAGCTGCAGCCGGGCGGACATCTCGCCGAGCGCGTCGGCGAGCGGCGAGCCCGTGTTGACCGCGAGGACGACGTGGCGCAGCTCCTCGGTGAGCTCCCCCGAGCCGACGCCGGCGAGGCGCCGGATCGCGTCGAGAAGCCCCTCCCCCGCCGACAGGCACAGCGCGAGGAACTCGAGAGTGGTCGGCAGTTCTTCGCTGAGCCGGGTCATCCGGGCCCGGGCACGCGTGGTGAGCAGCATGTCGTAGCCGATCGCCGCGGCGGCCCCGCCCAGCACGGGAAGGAGTGCCGCCGGCGCCGTCATCCGGCCGCTCACAGCGAGCGCGATGACGACGAGAGCGCCCGCCGCGGCCCCCGCGAGACCCCAGCCGAGCTGCCGACCGCGGAAGGCGCCGGGCTCGAGAGGGCTGCCGGCCTGCGCGAGCCGCATCCGCAGGGCGTCTCCCCCGCCCAGCAGGCGATCGAACGCGTCGCGCGCACGGTCCCATGCCGATCGGCCGCTGGCGGAGAGCGCACCGGCGCTCGGCAGGATCCCGCGCGGCAGGAGCGCATCCGGCACGACGTCGCGCACGTAGGGCGCGATCCGCACGCTCAACGACGCGGCACGCCACCGCGGCAGGGACGCCAGCACGAACAGGATGCCGGCGGCGAGCAGGCCGCCGAGCAGAACCGCGATCGCGATGTCGGTGATCGCGGTCATCCGAACCACCGCTTGGGTTCGGGCAGGCGTCCGATCCGGATCATGATGCGGAACGCGACGACCGTGACGACGGCCCCGCTGACGATGACGAGCACGCCCTCGGGCGTGCCGTACGCCTCGGCGCCCTCCGGACGCATCGCCAGCAGGGCGAGGATCACCCACGGCGCCACGGCCCCGAGGACGGCGGCGCCGTGGATCCAGGACTGCTTCGCCTCGACCTCTCCGCGCAGAGCCGCGTCCGCCCTCACCGAGGACGACAGCGCCCTCAGCACCCCCGTCAGATCGGTTCCACCCACCTGGCGCGCCATCCGCAGCGTCTCGATGATCCGATCGGCGATGGGGTCGGCGAGCGTGGCCTTCAGTCGGTCGAGGCTCGTCTCGAAGCGGCCGGTCGCGCGCAGGTCGCGCGCGAACACGGCGAAGGCGGGTCGCACGGCGACCGGCGCGGACTCCGCGAGGCCCGCCACGGCGTCCGGGAGCGACAGCCCCACCCGGATCGCGGCGATGAGCAGATCGCACACGTCAGGCCACAGCTGCCGCCGCGCCTTGCGCAGGCGCAGACGTCTACCCCGCAGGTAGGCGACCGGCGCCGCGGCGGCGGCCGCGGCAGCGACGAGCGCGAGGGCGGCGAGCCCGGTCAGCAACCACACAGCGCTGGCCGCGACCACGGCGGCGGCCAGCATGACGATCCCGAGGGTCCGCGCCCGCACACCGCCGAGACCGGCCTCCTCGAGCAGGCGGGTCAGCGCTCCGCGGCGCGGGGCGGGTTCCGCCGGGCGGTCCCGCGGCGGCCACAGCCACGGCGACGCGCACAGCAGCAGTCCCGCGGCGAGCGCGACTCCGAGCAGCAGGGTCATGTGTGCACCTCCGCGCGCAGCACGGCCCGGGTGAGGATCCGCCCTTCGACGACCTCTCCGGTGGGTGCGAGGACCTCGGTGACGCGCCGCTCGCCGCCGGCATCCCGCGCGCAGTGCACGACGAAGGCGATCGACGACGCGATTGCGGGAGCGATGAAGGAGCGGTCGATGTTGCGTCCGGCCAGAAGCGGCAGGATGCTGAGCTTTTCGAGTGCCTCCGCCGCCGAATTGGCGTGGATCGTGGCTGCACCGGGCACACCCGTGTTGAGCGCCAGCACGAGGTCGAGCGCCTCGGCATCGCGCACCTCGCCGATCACGAGCCGATCCGGCCGCATGCGCAGTGCCTCCTTGACGAGCCGTCGCAGCGTGATCTCCCCGACGCCCTCGAGGCCGGCCTGCCGCCCCTGGAGGGCGATCACATCGGGGCCGTCCACCGCGAGCTCGAACGTCTCCTCCGCCGTGATGATGCGCTGCTCGTCGGCGCACGACGCCAGCAGAGCGCCGAGGAGCGTCGTCTTGCCGGCATGCGTCGCGCCGGATACCAGGACGCTCCGGCCGGTGCGCATCGTCTGACGGAGCAGATCCGCGACGTCCGGCGGCATCATCCCCTGGGCGACGAGCGCATCCAGCGTCCGGTACCGAGGCAGGAACTTCCTGATGTTCACCGCCCAGCCGCCTCGGACCACGTCGGCGATCGCCACGTGCAGGCGCGAACCGTCCGGCAGCGAGGCGTCCACGAACGGCTGACTGACGTCGACGCGGCGCCCGGTGGTCTGCAGCATCCGCTCGACCAGGTCGCGGATCTCGGCGTCGGACAGCCGCACCGGCACCCGCTCGGCGATGCCGCCACGGGCGACATGCACCCGATCCGCACCGTTGATCCAGATCTCCTCGATCGCGTCGTCATCGAGAAGAGGCTGGAGCGGTCCGTAGCCGTGCACGGACGCGAGCACCTCGCGCACCAGCGCGCTCTCGTCGTCCACCATGGCCTCGCCGCGGGACAGCGCGAGATCGTTATGCCGGCGCACCTCGGCCTGCGCGACACGACGAGCCTCGACCGGGTCCACGGACGGATCGGTGCGCTCGGCGCGCAGTCGCCGCCGCACGCGCTCGGCGACGACGGATGCTGGCTGGCTCACGCGAGCATCCTGTCAGGAATCCGTCGGCGGCCTCGGAAGTTATCCACAGGCTCGGGCAGCGCATCATCCGATCGGCCATCGAGCCGGCGCCGAGCGGACGATGCGCCGCGATCGCTGGAGCGCCACGATCGATGGACGCCGATCCCGGAGGTCCTCATGCGCCGCACCCCGTTCCTGCTCGCCATCGCCGCGACCGCTTCCGTCGCACTCGTCGCGTGCACAACGCAGGCCCCGGAGGCGGACTCGACCCCTGTCGGCGAGATGTCGCCACCGCCAGCTCTCCGTCCGATCGACGAAGCGCTCATCGACGCGGCGTGGGCGGACGACGTCGAACGCGCGACCCGGCTGATCGCCGACGGCGCCGACGTGAACGCGCAGGACGACACGCAGCAGTCCGCGTTCCTCGTCGCGACCAGCGAGGGTCACCTCGACCTGCTGCATCTGGCTCTCGCCGAAGGCGCCGACATCACCGCCACCGACAGCTGGAACGGGACGGGCCTGATCCGCGCCGCGGAGCGCGGGCACGGCTATGTCGTCGGAGCACTGCTGCAGGCGGGCATCGACCGCGACCACGTGAACCGGATCGGGTACCAGGCCCTCCACGAGGCGATCTGGCTCGGCGACGACACCGCCGAGTACGCCCTGACCGTGCGCGCTCTGGTGGCCGGCGGCGCGCAGCTCGATCGCGCGTCCGAGTCGGAGGGTCTCACCCCGCTGGAGATGGCCGAGCAGCGCGGACACGACACCGCCCGGCGCACGCTCGAGCGGGCGTTGTCATCGCCGGAACCGACCGATCCGGACGGGGCTCTGCGGGCAGCCGCCGAGGCCGGGGACGCGGATGCCGCAGCCCTCGCGATCCGTGCCGGTGCCGACCTCGAGACCCGGGACGCCGACCAGCGCACCCCGCTCATGCAGGCCGTGCTCGCGGATCACGTCGCGCTCGCCCGACTCCTCGTGGCGATGGGCGCCGATCCGGACGCCCTCGACGCCCGGCGGGACACACCCTGGGTAATGACCGGCGTCACCGGCAGCGTCGCGATGCTGGAGGCGCTGCTCCCCGGCCGACCGGATCTCACCATCCCGAACCGGCGCGGCGGAACGCCCGTCCATCCGGCATCCGAACGCGGTCACGTCGACTACGTCCGCCGGGCGGTGCAGCTGGACATCGACCTGGACCGCGTGAACCTCAACGGGTGGACGGCGCTGCTCGAGGCCGTGGTGTTCGGGGACGGCGGTGCCGCCCAGCAGGAGATCGTGCGCCTGCTGCTCGAGGCCGGAGCCGATCCCGGAATCCGGGACGCGGAGGGCCGCACGGCGCTCGATCACGCCCGCGACCGCGGGTTCCACGAGATCGCCGCTCTGCTGGGCGGATGATTCCGGAAACCCCGAACGGATCGCGGCGGCTGACCCGCCAGCGCGGATCCCGGTGCCGCGGCTAGACTGGCAACGCTCAGCGCGGGAGTGGTGAAACTGGCAGACACGCAGGATTTAGGTTCCTGTGCCCTCGGGCGTGTGGGTTCAAGTCCCACCTTCCGCACGAGCGGCGAGGCCGTGGTCCGAAGGGCCGCGGCGTCGGCGCTCACGCAGTAGACCGGCTCCTTGCAGCGCCGGGCCCCGCCGGCCCGGAGGCTCCGCGCGCCGCGCAGAGGCGCGTGGAGGGGGCCGGTGGGACTCAAGTCCCACCTTCCGCACACGGAGTGCGCACACGCGCACTCGACCGCCGATCGATCCGCACGACGGGACACCATGCATCACATCGCGCTCATCCCCTGGCTCGACCCCGCCACGATCATCGGCGCCGCAGGGCCCTGGGCCCTGCTCGTGGTGTGCTTCATCATCTTCGCCGAGACCGGACTTCTCGTCGGCTTCCTCCTCCCGGGCGACACGCTGCTGATCATCGCCGGTCTGCTCACGCACACCAGCAACGTGTTCGGGGTCAACATCTGGTTCGTGTCGCTCCTGATCGCGTTGGCGGCGTTCGTCGGCGGTGAAGTCGGCTATCTGATCGGCCACAAGGGCGGACCGGCCGTCTTCGAGCGCAAGGAATCGGGACTGTTCAGCAGGAAGAACGTCGAGCGCACGAATGCCTTCTTCGAGCGCTACGGCGGGCTGACGGTGATCCTCGCGCGCTTCGTGCCGATCGTGCGCACCTTCGCACCCGTGGCCGCCGGCGTCGGACACATGCCCTGGCGCCGGTACTCGCTGTACAACCTCATCGGTGCCATGATCTGGGGTTTCGGACTCACCATGGTGGGTTACCTGATCGCCTACATCCCCTGGGTGCGTGATCTCGTCACCGAATACATCGACCTCATCCTGCTCGTCGCGGTCGGTGGGACGGCCCTGGTCACCCTCTGGCACTACTTCTCGGAGCGTCGGAAGGTCCGCAAGGAACTGGCCGCCGGCGGCGACCCCGACACGGATGCCGCGGAGGCTGCCCAGCTCAGCCTGAACCCCGAGGTGTTCGACCGCGCTCCCGACCTGGACGGCGACGGCAAGCACTGACGCCGACGTCCGCACCAGGGCTCAGCCCGCGTCGCGCTTCTTGGCGCGGGACTTCTCGACGCTGGCGCGCAGCGCCTCCATGAGGTCGATGACCTCGCCTCCCTTGGCCGCCTCCTCGCCCTCCTCACCGAAGGTCTCGGCGACGTCGAACGTGTCTCCGGCCTCGATCTTCGCGTCGATGAGCGTGCGCAGCTCCTTCTGGTACTCGTCGACGAACGCCTCGGGGTCGAAGTCGCTCGAATAGCTGTCGACGAGGCTCGCCGAGAGCTCGAGCTCCTTCTTCGAGATCTTCACGTCCTCATCCAGCGAGTCGAACGACGCCTCGCGGACCTCGTCGGCCCACAGCAGGGTCTGCAGCACGAGCACGTCCCCTCGCACGCGCAGCGCCGCGAGACGGGTCTTCTGACGCAGCGTGAATCGCACGATCGCCGTCCGGTCGGTCTGCTCCAGGGTCTTGCGCAGCAGCACGTATGCCTTCGGGGACTTCGAGTCCGGTTCCAGGTAGTACGCCTTGTCGAGGGTGAGCAGGTCGACCTGCTCGCTCGGGACGAACTCCACGACGTCGATCTCGCGGCTGCGCTCCGCCGGAAGCGCGTCGAGATCGTCCTTCGTCAGCACGACGCGCTGGCCGTCCTCCTCGTAGGCGCGATCGATGTTCTGGTACGGCACCACCTCGCCGCACACCTCGCAGGTCCGCTTGTAGCGGATGCGTCCGCCGTCCTCATCGTGCACCTGATGCAGCGGCACATCGTGGTCCTCGGTGGCGGAGTACACCTTCACCGGGACGTTCACGAGCCCGAACGTCAGGGCGCCTTTCCAGATCGACCTCATGACACCAGTGAACACTGCAATGGCCCGTCGGTGCCAGGGGCTTGCGGCTACGCTTTCGGCATGCCCAGCAACGCGCAGATCGTCGAGGTCGACGGTCGCCGCGTGCGCCTGACGAACCTCGACAAGGTCCTCTACCCGGCCACGGGCACGACGAAGGGCGAGATGATCGCCTACTACTCGGCCGTCGCGCCGCGGATGCTGCCGCTGCTGTCCGGCAGACCCGTGACGCGCAAGCGCTGGGTCGAGGGCGTCGGTACGGCGGAAGCCCCGGCCGATGCGTTCTTCACCAAGCAGATCGAGCAGGGCACTCCCGACTGGGTCGCACGTCGGAGCATCGAGCACTCGGACGGCCCGAAGGACTATCCGCTGATCGAGGACCTCCCTTCCCTCGTGTGGTTCGCGCAGATCGCCGCGATCGAGCTGCACGTGCCGCAATGGCGCTTCGCCCCGGACGGAGGACGAGGGCTCCCCGACCGCCTGGTGATCGATCTCGACCCGGGACCGGGCGCGGACCTCGCCGCCTGCGCGCACGTGGCGGGCCTCGCACGCGACATCCTCACCGACATCGGTCTCGAGCCGGTGCCGGTCACCAGCGGCAGCAAGGGCATCCACCTGTATTCGCGGCTGGACGGCACCCAGACGAGCGATCAGGTCTCCGCTCTCGCGCGGGAGCTCGCCCGCGCGATCGAGGCCGATCATCCGGACATCGCCACGAGCGTCATGGCGAAGGCCGCGCGCGGCGGCAAGGTGTTCCTGGACTGGAGTCAGAACAACGCATCGAAGACGACCATCTCGCCCTACTCGCTGCGGGGTCGGGAGCGGCCGACGGTCGCCGCGCCGCGGACGTGGGAAGAGCTGGCGGACCCCGCTCTGCGTCACCTCGAGCTGGACGAGGTGCTGGCGCGCATCGCCGACGGCGTCGATCCCCTGTCCGCCTTCGCGAATGCCGCTTCGGCGGGACAGCTCGCCCCCTACCTCTCCAAGCGAACAGCCGGGCGCACTCCGGAGCCGATGCCGGAACTGCACGCCGTCGAACCGTCTCCGCCCGGTGCGCTGCCCCGTTTCGTCATCCAGGAGCACCATGCACGACGCCTGCACTACGACCTGCGCATCGAGCGCGACGGGGTCCTCGTCAGCTGGGCGGTTCCGAAGGGCGTCCCGGAGCGCAGCGATCGCAATCACCTCGCCGTCATGACCGAGCCCCACCCGCTGGAGTACCTCGAGTTCCAGGGCGACATCCCGCACGGACAGTACGGCGCGGGGCGCATGAGCATCTGGGACACCGGGACCGTCGACATCGAGAAATGGCGGGACGACGAGGTGATCGCCACGTTCCGCGGACGAGGTCCGCTCGGGCGGGCTCGTCTGGCGCTCATCCGCACCGAGGGCAGCGGGGAGAAGTCGTCCTGGCTGCTGCACCGCATGAAGGACGCCACGGCGCATCCCGCACCGCGGCATCCCGTTGCCCCGGCGTCCGGGGCGGAGGGATCACACGCTCCGGATGCCGGGGCTGACGTCCCCCCGTCGCAACCGAAGGCGACGGCCACCGATCCCGAACCCGTCGCCGATCCCGAACCCGTCGCCGAGACCATGACCGTCGCCGAGAGCACGACCGCCCCCGAGCCGATGCTCGCCGAGCGCGGCACCGCCGGGCTCGCACGGGGACTCGGCTCGGCGTGGGCGGAGATCAAGTGGGACGGCATCCGTGCGCTCGGCGTGTGGCGAGACGGACGGATGCGCCTGTACGCGCGCAGCGGCACGGACATCACTGCCCGCTACCCGGAGCTCACGGCCGACGGCGCACCGCACCTGGCCGTCTCGGAAGCGATCGTCGACGGCGAGATCGTCGCGATGGACTCCTCCGGCCGCCCGAGCTTCACACGCCTTCAGAACCGGATGCACCTGACGAAGCCGCGCGAGATCGAACGCGAGGTCATCCGCACCCCGATCGCCTATCACCTGTTCGACCTGCTCCGCCTGGAGGGGCACGACCTCACCCGCACGCCGCTGCGCGATCGCCGCCGGCTCCTGGAGACGCTGGCCGAGAGCGCCGACGGACCCGTCGTCGTGCCGCCCGTCTTCGACGACATCGACGCCGCGCTGCAGACGAGTCAGGATCTCGGACTCGAGGGCGTCGTCGTCAAGGACGCCCGTTCGACGTACCGCCCGGGGACGCGCTCGGGCTCCTGGCTGAAGATCAAGAACACGCGCACGCAGGAGGTCGTCATCGCCGGCATCCGTCCCGGGAAGGGGAACCGTTCAGGATCGATCGGGTCGCTGCTGCTCGCGATCCCGGAGAACGGGGCGCTGCGCTACATCGGCCGGGTCGGCAGCGGGTTCACCGATCGCATCCTGCGCGACCTCACGTCCCGTCTCGATCCGCTGCGCGTGGCGAAGCGACAGGTCAAGGGCGTTCCGGGTCCGGACGCCTCAGATGCGCTGTGGGTGCGTCCCGAGCTCGTCGGCGAGGTGGAGTTCGCGAACTGGACGCCGGACGGCATCCTGCGTCACGCGCGCTGGCGGGGCCTGAGACCGGACAAGCGCGTGGACGAGATCGTCGTCGAGTCCTGATCCTGGTCCGGTGTGCTCGCGCTCTCGGCGGCGAGCGCGAAGGCCAGGGCGACGGCGGGCGTGAGCGCGATGAGTTCGCCGCCGTCTTCGAGCACGGTGAAGAGCAGATCGCCCGGCGAACCGAGCGCGAACAGGCTGTGCACGGTGTCCACGACGAGCGCGAAGAAGCCCACGGCGACGAAGAACACGGCGATGCTCAGAGCGTCCCGACGATCCACGGGGCCGGCCCGCAGGAACGACACGACGAACAGCACGACGATCGTCACGCCGACCACGCCGAGCCACAGCAGCTCGCCCAACTGGACCGACAGGATGCCGAGTCCGGCGAGCGCGGGCAGCGCGTCGAGGACGCCCTCGTTGAGATGCCACCCGATCCGCTCGTGCAGGATCAGCGCGTCCTCGAGCAGGAGCAGGAGGCTGCCGGCGGCGATCGCCCCGAACACGGCCGTCCGTCGTCGTCGAGCCAGCAGGATGCCCAGGACCGTGATCCAGCCGAGCTTGACGTACATCAGCATCTCGCCGTAGGAGCGGTCGACGCCGAGATCGAAGGCCTCCCCCGCGGGCGTGCCGAAGACCTTCAGCGACAGGTGCAGCGCCACGATCGCTGCGTCGACGAGCAGGAACAGGACGAGCAGCAGCGCTCCGTCCGACCGCCGCAGGGCACGGAAATCGAGCAGGCGGCGGCGTTCGGGCATCCCCTCAGACTAGGGGACGCGTCTAAGAGGGCTCACGCGTGGGTCTGCTCGCAGTGCGAAGAATCGGACGGCTCGATCTGGAACGTGGAGTGCTCGACGTCGAAGTGATCGGCCAGGCAGTCCTGCAGCCATGCGAGCAGTGCCGCCGACCCGCCTGTCGCGAGCACGCGCGGATCGGCGCTCACGTGCGCCGTGAACACCGGCGCGCCGCGCGTGAGCTGCCAGACGTGCACATCGTGCACCCCGGTGACGCCGTCCATGGCCAGCAGATGGGTGCGGATGTCGGCGACCGTCATCCCCTTCGGGGCGGACTCCGCCAGCACAGACACCACTTCGCGCAGCAGGGTCACCGCCCGCGGGATGATCATGGCCGCGATGAACAGCGATGCGATCGCGTCGGCGGGCATCCACCCCGTCGCGATGATGACGACGGCGGCCACGATGACCGCGGCGGATCCGATGAGGTCGCCCAGGACCTCGAGGTAGGCGCCGCGCACGTTGATGCTCGTGCGCTGCGCGGCGCTCAGCAGCCACATCGCGACGCCGTTGGCGAGCAGACCGACGACCGCGACGACGAGCATGAGGGGCCCGGCGACCTCGGTCTCGGCGGGCTGCAGCAGGCGGGACACGCCCTCGACGGCGACGATCGCTGCCAGGACGATGAGGATGATCGCGTTGATCAGCGCACCGAACACCTCGGCGCGCTGGTAGCCGAACGTGCGCCGGTCGTCGGCCGGGCGCGCTGCGACCACGCTGGCGATGAGCGCGATGACGAGAGCCGAGGCGTCCGTGAACATGTGGGCGGCGTCGGCGAGCAGGGCGAGGGATCCGGTGAGCCAGGCTCCGACGACCTGCACGACCATGATCGTGGCCGTCAGGCACAGCGAGATCGTCAGCAGCTTCCGGCTGCTCGCTCCTCGGATCCCGGGGGTGTGGGCGTGGTCGTGCATGCCTCCAGCGTACGAGCGGAATCGGCCGTCAGAGGCGAATTCCGCCAGTCGGGAATGGTGACGATTCTCAGTTGCGACAGCGCGTCCGCCTGCGGCGGCTCAGAGCGCCTCGAGCAGCGGGATGAGGGCTTCGAAGGCCCGGGCCCGATGCGACTGCGACTGCTTCTCCTCGGGCGTGAACTCGCCCACGCTGCGGGGAGTGCCCTCCTGTCCGTCCGGAACGAAGATCGGGTCGTAGCCGAAGCCGCCCTCGCCGGAGGCGGCGCGGGCGAGCCGCCCCGGCCAGACCCCCTGGACGACGTGCTCGTCGCCGTCCGGCGTCACCAGCGCGATCGTCGACACGAACTGCGCCGCGCGATGGTGATCGGCGATGTCCGCGAGCTGGTCGAGCAGCAGCTCGAGGTTCGCTCCGGCGTCCTTCTTCTGGCCGGCCCAGTACGCCGAGAAGACGCCCGGCGATCCCCCGAGCACATCGACGCAGATGCCGGAGTCGTCGGCGAGCGCGGTGAGGCCGGTGTGCTCGGCCGCGGCGCGGGCCTTGATGAGCGCGTTCTCGGCGAAGGTGACGCCGTCCTCGACGGGTTCGGGGCCGTCATAGCCGACGACCTCGAGATCGGGGCGCGCGCGGGCGACGATCTGGGCGAACTCGGCGACCTTGTGGGGATTGTGGGTGGCCAGGACGACGCGCACGCTCACTCCCCGGCGAGAGCCGTCAGCTGATGGCCCGTGAGGTCGGCGCAGCCGGCGACTCCGAGGTCGAGCAGGGCATCGAGTTCGCGCTTGTCGAACGGCGCCCCCTCGGCGGTGCCCTGCACTTCGACGAACAGCCCGCGGCCGGTCACGACGACGTTCATGTCGGTCTCCGCGCGCACGTCCTCGACGTAGGCGAGGTCCAGCATCGGCTCGCCGTCGACGATGCCGACCGAGACGGCCGCGACGGAGTCGAGCAGCGGCTTGGCGTTCCTGCCGATGAACTTCTTGTCGCGGCCCCACTCGATCGCGTCCGCCAGAGCGACGTACGCGCCCGTGATCGCCGCCGTGCGGGTGCCGCCGTCGGCCTGCAGCACGTCGCAGTCGATGACGATCGTGTTCTCTCCGAGCGCCTTGGTGTCGACCACGGCGCGCAGCGCCCGGCCGATCAGACGCGAGATCTCGTGCGTGCGTCCGCCGATGCGGCCCTTGACGCTCTCGCGGTCGTTGCGGCTGTTCGTCGCGCGCGGGAGCATGGCGTACTCGGCGGTGACCCAGCCCTTGCCCTTCCCCGTGAGCCACCGCGGGACGCCGTTGGTGAACGATGCCGTGCACAGCACCTTCGTCCCGCCGAAGCTGATGAGGGCCGACCCTTCGGCCTGCGCGCTCCATCCGCGCTCGATCGTGATCGGGCGGAGCTGATCCGCGGAACGGCCGTCGGCGCGGACGATGTCAGACATGAGTCTCCTTGGTTTCCAGGGATTGTGCTTCGGGGAGCGTGATGACGCCGGTCTGCACCAGCTGCACGTCGCGCACCTCGCGTCCCATCAGCCGGTTCGCGAGCGCGGTGAAGTCCTCGGCCGAGTCGCCGGTGGCCTCGTAGACCGAGGTGGCGACGGCATCCGGCGGCGCCAGCAGATCGTCGCGCACGAGGTGACGGTACACGTCCGCGGCGGTCTCGTCGTCGCTGGAGACCAGCGACACCCCCTCCCCCATGACGTAGCCGATCGCACCGCGCAGGAACGGATAGTGCGTGCAGCCCAGCACGAGGGTGTCGACGTCCGCCTCGCGCAACGGGGCGAGGTACTCCTCCGCCGTCGCGAGAACTTCGGGTGTACCGGTGATGCCCGCCTCGACGAACTCGACGAAGCGCGGGCAGGCCGCCGTGAAGACGTCGAGGCGCTCGTTGACCTCGAGCATGTCCTGATAGGCGCGCGATCCGATCGTGCCGACGGTCCCGATCACGCCGACGCGTCCGTTGCGCGTGGTCGACACGGCCCTGCGCACGGCCGGCCCGATGACCTCGACGACCGGGACGTCGTAGCGTTCCCGCGCATCGCGCAGGACCGCCGCGGAGGCCGTGTTGCACGCGATCACGAGCATCTTCACGCCCTGGTCGACGAGCGTGTCGAGGACCTCGAGCGAATAGCGGCGCACGTCCGCGATGGGTTTGGGACCGTACGGGGAGTGCGCGGTGTCGCCGATGTAGACGAAGGACTCCCGCGGCAGCTGTGCGCGGATCGCCCTCGCCACCGTGAGCCCGCCGACGCCCGAGTCGAAGATTCCGATGGGTGCGTCGTTCATGACTCACCAGCCTACCCGCGCCGTCGGGCGGGATGCGCCGCCGCGCTCACTATGCTGAGCGCATGACCTCGTCGACGGCGCTGCTCACCGACCGATACGAACTGACCATGCTGAGCGCGGCGCTGCGCGACGGCACCGCCTCCCGGCCGTGCGTCTTCGAGCTGTTCTCCCGCCGCCTCTCCGGCGGCAGGCGCTTCGGCGTGGTCGCCGGCACCGGACGTCTGCTGTCGCTGCTGCGGGACTTCCGATTCGGCGAGGACGAGCTGCGCTTCCTGCGCGACGAGCAGATGGTGGATGCCGCGACGATCGCCTATCTGGAGGATTACCGGTTCACCGGCTCCATCAGCGGCTATCGCGAGGGTGAGCTCTACTTCCCCGGCTCCCCCCTTCTGACCGTGGAGGGGTCGTTCGCGGACGCCGTCGTGCTGGAGACGCTCGCGCTGAGCGTGCTCAACCACGACTCCGCGGTGGCCACGGCCGCGTCGCGGATGAGCATCGCCGCCGGCGAACGCCCGCTGGCGGAGATGGGTTCGCGCCGGGCGGCCGAGCAGTCCGCCGTGGCCGCCGCCCGCGCCGCGTACATCGCGGGCTTCGGCGCCACGAGCAATCTCGAGGCCGGGCGCCGATGGGGCATCCCGACCATGGGCACGGCGGCGCATTCCTGGACGCTGCTGCACGAGAGCGAGGAGGAGGCGTTCCGCGCGCAGATCGCGAGCCTCGGCACCGACACGACGCTGCTCGTGGACACCTATGACATCCGCACGGGCGTCGAGACGGCTGTCCGGGTCGCCGGCACGGGTCTCGGCGGCGTCCGGATCGATTCGGGCGACCTGCCGATCGTCGCTGCGGCCGTGCGCGCTCAGCTCGACGAGCTCGGCGCCACGGGCACGCGCATCACCGTCACGAGCGATCTCGACGAACACGCCATCGCGGCTCTGGCCGCGTCACCGGTGGATGCGTACGGCGTGGGGACCTCGGTCGTGACCGGCTCGGGATACCCGACCGCCAGCATGGTCTACAAGCTCGTCGCCAGGCAGGATGCCGACGGCGGCTGGGTCTCGGTCGCCAAGGCCTCAGCGGACAAGGGATCCCAGGGCGGCCGGAAGGCGGCGTTCCGCACGCTGTCCGACGGTGTCGCGGTCGCCGAGACGATCGTCGTGTCCGACGGTTTCGAGGAGCTGGACACCCCCTCCGAGCATCCGGACGCCCGACCCCTGCAGGTGACGTTCGTGGACAACGGCGAGATCGACAGCTCCTACGAGGGGCCGGAGGGCACGGCATCCGCCCGCGCCCATCATCTCCGGGTGCGCGAAGAGCTGCCCGTGCGTGCGCTGGCGCTCAGCAAGTCGGATCCGGCGATCCCCACCGTGCTCGTCGACGCGGACTGACGTTCAGCCGACCATCGACTCGTAGATCTCCTTGCAGGTGGGGCAGATCGGGAACTTCTCGGGGTCGCGTCCCGGTGTCCACTTCTTGCCGCACAGGGCGCGCACCGGCTTCCCGGTGATCGCGGACTCGAGGATCTTGTCCTTCTTCACGTAGTGGCTGAAGCGCTCGTGGTCGCCCGGCTCGACGTTCTCTTCCTTGAGGAGTTCTTCGAGTTCGCGATCAAGCGTTGCCACGCCGCCCTGATCGGGGCTGTCCAGGGGAGTGCTCATGCGCCGATTCTAGTCGCGTGCCCGCTCGCGCGGGCGTCGATCACGCGGTCTCGACGAACTCCATCAGGCGCTCGCCGCTGCGCTCGAAGATCCGCCCGCCGATGACGGCGCCCAGGAGCAGGATGCCGACGCCCGTCCCGATCCCGGTCCAGAACGCGGCGGGGGCGTGCGCCTCGCTCCCGGCGACCGTGAGGGCGAACAGCCAGATCGTCGGAATCGACACGAGCAGCGTTCCGAGGAAGACTCCGGCCTGGCCGAAGGCGCCTCGCGACACCGAGCGCTGCGGCTGCTGGAAAGGGCTGTCGCCGGGCCGCGACACGGCATACGGGGCGATCACCGAGACCACGCTGGAGAGGCCGAGGCCGGCGAGGAACAGACAGGCCGCCAGGCCGGTGAACGGCAGCAGCAGACTCCAGTGGCCGGTGAGGGCGAGGGTGACCGGGACGGCGATCGCGAGGATGGGGAGCGACACCAGGAAGATCGGCACCAGCCGGCCGAGGCGGTCGGGAAGCCCGCGCACCCCCGAGGCGACGTGGACCCAGAAGGCGGTCGAGTCGTAGGCGATGTCGTTGTGCGGAAGCCAGCCGAGGAACAGCGCCATGACCGGCACCGGGATGAGCACCGCGACGGCGAAGGGCACGCCGGCGACCAGCAGAGGGAACACCGTCAGGACGCCCGCGATCGGCACCACGACGATGTTGACGATGTAGCGGCGGTCCCGCAGCCAGTAGACGAGGCTGCGGGCGGCGATCGCGCCGAAGGGGGTCGAGGGCAGCAGCCCGAACCAGCCGAGTCCGGTGCGCTCCCGCGCAGCGATCGGACGCTCGGTCGTGGTCAGCTGGTGCCGGACGAGCCCTGCCCAGATGGCGGCGAGGCCGGCGAGGGTGAGGACAGCGACGACGCCGCTGATCCACGCGGCGGCGGCGTCTTCCGCGGCCAGGGCGAACAGGAGGCCCACCGGGGCGGCGAGCGGAGTGGCGCCGACGATGCCCGTCGCCGTGGCGACCGCGGCGGGCACGCGACCTTCCCATTCCAGCGATGCGAGGAAGATCGCGACCGGGAACGCGACCACGACGACGGCCAGGGTGAACAGGGCCGTCAGTTCGCGCGAGCGGCGCTCCGGCAGCCAGATGGCGCTGATCGCCATGCCGACGCGGGCGGCCAGCACCGCCGTCAGGACGCCCAGGACACCGGCGAACACGGCCGCAGGCCAGGGGACGCCGAGCCGGACGCCGACGATCGAGACGCATGCGGTGACCGCGATGAGGGCGAACGTGGGCACGCTGATGAGCGAAGCGAGCGCCAGCACCCACGGCATGCTGCGCTCGTCGACGCCGAACACCGCGAACCGTCGCGGATCGAGCTGGTCCACGGCTCCGGTGAGCATCGGCCCGACGAGGAACGCGAGGAACACGGCTGCCGCGCCGAGCACGATGACCGTGCGCGCCACAGCGGTCTCGGCCTCCGCGAGGCTGAGCACGGCGATGCAGACGACGACGGTGGCGATGGTCAGGCCGACCAGTCCGAACAGCGTCCGGGAAGCGCGAGCGCCGCGGAGGGAGCCGAACAGCAGGGCGACCCTCAGTCGGAGAACGTGTGCAACCACTCCAGCCCCTCCACCTCGCTGGTCGATCCCGCGAGCTCCACGAACCGGGACTCGAGGGTCTGGCCGGCGCGCACGTCGTCGATCGTGCCTTCGGCGAGCACGTCGCCGCCGACGATGATCGCGACACGCGAGCAGACCCGCTCGACGAGGTCCATGCCGTGACTCGAGAGGATGACCGTTCCGCCGTGAGCCACGTAGGCGCGCAGGATGTCGAGGATGACGCCCGACGAGACCGGGTCGACGGCCTCGAAGGGTTCGTCGAGCACGAGCACGCGCGGCGAGTGGATCATGGCCCCGGCGAGCATGATCTTCTTCGTCATGCCGGCGGAGTAGTCCGACACGACCCGGCTCAGCGCGCCGGTGAGGTCGAAGGCGCGCGCGAGATCCGCGGAGCGCTTCTCGATGACATCCGAGTCGAGGCCGCGCAGCAGCCCGTAGTAATGCAGAAGCTGACGGCCGGTGAGGCGGTCGAAGGTGCGCAGGCGATCCGGGAGGACGCCCATGACGCGCTTCGCGCCGAGCGGATCGGCCTTCTGGTCGATGCCCGAGACGTGAACGGTGCCGCCGTCGGCGCGCAGCAGCCCGGCGATGATGGAGAGGGTCGTCGTCTTTCCCGCGCCGTTGGGGCCGACGATCCCGTAGAAGGAACCGGCCGGCACCGTCAGATCGATCGCGTTGACGGCGCGCTGGTCGCCGAAGTCCTTGATGAGGCCGCGCACGCGGAGGGCGTCCGCGGACGTCGGGCTCTCGACGTCGGCGAACGCCTCGTCAGCCGCTGCCGCGGTGGCGAGCGCGTCGGAGCCTCCGGACACGGAGGTTCCGTCGGAGGACGCCGTGGGAGGCTCCTCGTCGGAGATCGCGGTCGCGGACTCCTCGCCGACGGATACGGTTCCGGACTCCGACGAGTCGGAGTCCGGAGAGGTATCGACAGAGACGACGTCGCCGACCGGATCGGCGGCAGGCGCGGCTGCCTCAGTAGTGGCCGGCTCGTCCGCGGCCTGGACGACCGGCGGATCGGCCGGATCGTCGGGTCCGGCGGCGCCGGACGCCTCCTCGGCCGAGGACGCGGCGGACTCGCTGGAGATCTCCGACTCCCCCACAGACGGCGCGGCCTGCGCGATGTCGGTCTCAAGAGCCTCCTCGCCCACCGTGGACGCCGGGCTCCCTTCAGGTGCGGAAGACGGCGGTGCGGCGTCGGCGGGGCTCGTCTCGGCCACGGGGTTCGCGGGAGCGCTCGCGTCCGCGGGGCTCGGCGAGTCTTCCCGGGGTGCCGGAGGCGCGACGGCCTCGACGACCGTTGCCGCGGACTCGGCCGCGACGGCCCGCGATGCGCCGGAGCGGCTCTTGCGAGGAGCCGCGCGCTTGGCAGCCGGGCGCTTGTTCGGCGTGCGGGCAGGAGTCCGCGGTCCGGTCGCGTCCTGGTCAGAGCCGGCCGCGGCATCCGGCTGTGCTGCTGCCTCCGCCTCCTTCGCGGTCTTCGCCGCCGCTGCTTTCGCCGCCGCTGCCTTGGCTGCCGCGGTCTTCGCGGCCGAAGTCTTCGCGGCCGTCGTCTTCGCAGCGGCCTTCGCGGCTGTCGTCTTCGCCGCCGCTGCCTTGGCCGCCGCCGTCTTCGCCGCGGAAGCCTTCGCGGCCGAACTCTTCGCCGCGGCCGGCTTCGCGGAGGTGGACTTCGTCCCGGCCGCCCTCGCCTTCACGGCCGCGGTCCGCGCCGCAGCATCCTTTGCGGGTGTGCGCGCCGGACGCGCCTTCTTGGCCTGAGCCGTGGCGGTCGTCTCGTCCAGCTGGTCGTCAGGGGAAGGAGTCACCGTCTTACGGTATCAACGGGGACGGACTTTGCCCGGTTCCGGCGCAACATTCCGCAGGATCCGAGCGCAGGCCCTCGGCTACCTGAATAATAGGTGTGCACTCGATCACGAAATGGCAACGGCCGCGGCACGGACCAGGGCCTTTCCAGGTGCCATGGCTAGCATGAGGTCGGCACGAAGAGGTGTCTGGTCGGTGAACCGGCCGTGAACACAGATTCTTTTAGGAGCTTTCGTGACTCTTCAGACCGTTATCCTCGCAGCCGGCATGGGCTCGCGCCTCGGACGTGCACTCCCCAAGCCGTTGACCGAGCTGAGCGACGGCCGCACGATCATGCAGCAGCAGCACGAGAACATCCGTGCCGCGTTCGGCAGCGATGCCCGCATCACGGCCGTCGTCGGCTACCGCGCCGAGACGATCGTCGAGGCATTCCCGAACGTGAACTACGTGCACAACGAGCGCTACGACGAGACGAACACGTCCAAGAGCCTGCTGCGCGCTCTCGGCGCCACCGGCAAGGGCGGCGTGCTCTGGATGAACGGCGACGTCGTCTTCGACCCGCGCATCCTGGGCCGCGCGGTCGAGTACATCGAGCGCGACCAGTCCTTCGTCACCGTGAACACCTCGAAGGTCAGCGACGAAGAGGTGAAGTACACGGTCACGGCCGAGGGCTACATCGACCAGTTGTCCAAGACGGTCGTCGGCGGCATCGGCGAGGCCGTCGGAATCAACTACATCTCCTCCGCGCACAAGAAGGCGTTCATGCGCCAGCTGCAGCGCGTCGAGGACCAGGACTACTTCGAGCGCGGTCTCGAACTCGCGATCGCCGAGGACGGACTGCTGCTCGAGCCGATGGACATCTCGGACCTGTACGCCGTCGAGGTGGACTTCGCCGAGGACCTGGAGCGCGCGAACCTCTTCGTCTGAGAAAGTCTCATCGAAAGCCCGGCCGCCTCGGCGCCGGGCTTTCGGCGTTCTCGCGGCCTGCGTCCCTAGGATCGGGTCATGGCCGACAAGGTGCACAAGATCCACTCCCTCCCGGACGACGCTCCGTGGGACAAGGGCGTGCCGCCGGCCGGATCGTCCGAGCATCCCTTCGCGATCCGCGGCATCGACCGGGTGCTCGCGATCCAGCGTCCTCTGGTGCTCGCGCACATCCGCAGCATCCGGTTGCGCAACCCGGAGGCGACGCCGGCGCAGATCGTGCGGATGCTCGAGCAGAGGTATCTCGCGGCGGTCACCGCCGGAGGGGCGACGGTCGGTGCGACCGCGGTCGTGCCGGGCATCGGGACCGGCGTGACGTTGGCGCTGTCCGGGGTGGAAACGCTCGGCTTCGTGGAATCTACGGCGCTGTTCGCGCAGTCCGTCGCCGAGGTTCACGGAATCCCCGTCCAGGACCCCGATCGCGCGCGGGCGCTCGTGATGACGCTCATGATGGGCAAGGAGGGCGTGGATCTGATCTCACAGCTCGCCGGACAGGCTGCGGGGCGCGGCGTCTCACGCTCGGCGTACTGGGGAGAGCTCGTCACCAAGTCGCTGCCGCGCGCCGCCGTCGGACCCATCGTGGACCGGCTGAAGAGCATGTTCCTGAAGCAGTTCGCCGCGGCGGGCGGAGCGTCGTTCCTCGGCAAGGCGCTTCCGTTCGGGATCGGTGCGGTGATCGGCGGAGCGGGCAACAACATCCTCGGGCGGCGCGTGCTGGTCACGTCGCGACGTGCGTTCGGCGCGGCTCCCTTCGAGTTGCCCGCGGAGTTGGAGCCGGTGACCGGAGCCGAGCGGATCGAGACCCGGGTCGCACGCGGCGCCCGGTACGCCGGATCCGCGATCGCCGCTGCGGCGGGGACGACCGCTCGCGGCGTGGGATGGGCCGGGCGGCGGATGGCCGAGATCGGCCGGGCCAGGCATCCGAAGACGGACGCCAAGGAGTCGGCGATCGAGGGCGACCCGGGTCGCTAGGGCGTCGCCGGCGGCCAGGCAGCCCATCCGGCGGGCAGGGCACGGAGGATGGGCCCTGCCTCCTTGAGGCAATCCTCAGGGAGGTCCGGCGCGAGGGATCGTCCCGACGACGCACCGTCGGGGAACGTGAGCGCGTATGCGACCCACTGACCCTCGACTCCCTCTCGGTAATGGCCGGTCACGACCGCGAGGACCATGCGCTCCAGCTGATCGACCTCTGCGTGCCAGGTGGAGTCGCAGGCGTCGCACCCGCAGACCGGAAACGGGAAGTCGTGCAGCAGTCCCGCGTGCACCACAAGGCCCGGGTGCGCCGTGTAGATGAAGGTCAGGGAGGCACCCGACGGATGGTTCGGCCGC
Organism: Microbacterium cucumeris; assembly: GCF_058349845.2. Classification (NCBI taxonomy): domain Bacteria; kingdom Bacillati; phylum Actinomycetota; class Actinomycetes; order Micrococcales; family Microbacteriaceae; genus Microbacterium; species Microbacterium cucumeris. The sequence goes on along the minus strand of NZ_JBYRIZ020000002.1, from coordinate 475,865 downwards.
ACCCGGACGGCACGCACCGCACCGAAGTGGGCAGGACGGAGCAGATCCGACGCGATCGCGTCGCCTTCAGAGATCTCGACGTCATACGTGTCGCGAAGATGTGCGATCAGCGCATCGGCGACGGCATGGATCGGGGCGAAGCGCTCCAGGTGCGTCTCGACCGAGTACGTCTCCTCCGGGGGCGAATCGGGCCACCGGTTCCCGAAGTCGATGACACGACCGTCGGGATCGCGGAAGAACTGTTCCTCCACGATGGGTCTCCGATACGCACTCACCTGCTCAGTCTGTCGGATGGGCGCGACGTGCACGAGGTTCTGCCCTGCACAGGCAGTGGCCGGCGGTTGGTTGTACACAGGGTCTGAGGCATCACTCCGATCACGGGTTCTGAGCGTCGGACGCCGTTCCTAGCTTCTGTCCCATGTTGCGACCGATCGGACCCGCCGAGCTTCCGCCTCCCCTCGCCTATCGCGTGCCCTGGACCGTCGACAGGACAGATGCGGCCCATCCCGGCGTGACGAACGAGGGTCGTGATCCCGCCGACTTCGTGCGCGTCTTCCACGCCGACGCCGACGGCCAGGAGCGCACGCAGCTGTGGGGGCAGGTGCTCCCCGGCGAGCGCGTCAAACTCTGCCTGTGCACGGCCGATCTCGAAGAGGTCGTCGTGACCGTGGCCTGGTTTCGGCAACAGGACGGGCTGGAGTACGTGTGGCGGTTCGTGGTGTGAGCGGCGCCGGTCCGGATGCAGGACTCAGGCGCCACCGCGTCGGCGCAGCTCGCGACGGAAGTCGGCTTCGGAGTACGGCTTGAGGTTCTCGGGAAGATCGGCCGATGTGAGGCCCTTCACGAAGGTCTCGGGTGCGACGTCAAGCGCGGTGGCGAGCTGGATGAGCACGAAGAGAGTCGGATCGCCGTCTCCTGCCTCGTTGCGGGCGAGGTGCGAGACGTCCATGTCGGCACGATCGGCAAGACGAGCGCGGGCGATGCCGGCCTTGGCGCGCAGGTCGCGGATGAGCATTCCGACATGCTCGGATGCGCGAGACCGGGGCGCTTTCATCCCTCCAGCATCCAGCCGATGCCGCGATCTCACATGCGTGTTCATGCTTGGGCTTAGATGCCAGGACAATCGGCGCAGACCCACACGCGCGTCGAGTTGATCCCCTCCCCGTATTCGGTCGGATATCCCAATGTCCGAGGCCAATGCGACCATGAAGCATGGCACTTTTCAACGAGGTCGCGACTCTGATTCCCGCGCTGCGGGATAGGGTCGGTCCGAGTGCCGGCGACTCCGACGTCCGCGCTGTTCTCGAGCGGATGCCGGGCGACACGCTCGTCGAGGCTCTGCGGCAGGCCGACACCGTCGTCCGCGAAGCCGAGCGGTTGCGCCTCCTCCTCACGGGTGCGATCGCGGCTCGTTCCCGTCGCGAGAACGGACATGACGGGCTTGCACAATCCCACGGGCATCGCACCTCGACCACCCTGATCCAGGAGATCACCGGGAGCACCCAACGCGAGGCCGCGCGCACGGTGCGCGTCGGCGAAGCGCTGTTCGAGCACGCGGCGGCCGTCGGGCAGGGAACCGATCCCAGCGCCGATCCGACACCGATCGTCCCCACCGCACCTGACTGGCACACCCCGATCGATGATGCGCTTGTCACCGGGGCGATCAACTCTGCCCAGCATGACGTGATCCGAAGATGCCTCGGCGAGCCGCCGGTCGGAGATGACCGGATCGCTGTGATCGGCGACGATGTGGGCGAAGGCACCGAGGCCGATCTCGCAGGGGACGCCACCGCATTGAGGACCGCGTCGATCACGCAGGCCTGGTCGGTCGCCGCCGCGCAACTCGTCGACGAAGCCTCGCACCGCACCGTCGAGGAGCTCGGCCGCGCTGCGCGCACGATCCGCGACAGACTCGACCCCGAGGGCGCCGCCGAACGGTTCGCCGCGCGCTACAATGCCCGCTCGTGGCGCGACTACCGCGACCAGGACGGCCGACTTCACGCCCACATCGTGTTCGACGACGAGGGCGCCGCCTGGGTGGAGTCCGTGTCGAAGTCCGTGTTCCGTCCGCGCCGAGGCGGGGGTGCGCTTCGTGGAGGATGAGGAGCGGATGCGCGCCGACGCGATCGCCGCTGATCCGCGCACCGACGAGCAACTCGCCTACGATCTGTTCCTCGACCTCATCCGCGCCGGAACCCTCGCCGACGCCAAGACCGTGTTCGGCTCCCGACAGGCCGGCGTGCGCATCGTCTCGGTGGTCGACAGCCCGCAGGCGCTTCTCGAGGACGAGGGTGTCGCCGTTCCCGCGGCCGCCGCTGAGCAACTGGCGTGTAACGCAGGCCGGATCGCCGTCACCGTCGACCGACGCGGAGACCCCCTGCGTCTCGGTCGGATCGAACGCCTCTTCACCTCCGCGCAACGGCTCGCACTCGCGGTTCGCGACGGCGGATGCCGCTGGCGCGGTTGCGACAGACCTCCGTCCTACTGCGAAGCGCACCACATCGACGAGTGGGCCGACGGCGGAAGCACCGACATCGACCGCGGCATCTTGCTCTGCCGCTTCCATCACATGCAGTTGCACCATGGCGAATGGCGCATCACCCGCGACGGTGTCGAGGACTTCCTGCTGCACTCTCCGCGCGGCGAACCGCCCGCCATCCTGAAACCTCGCCTCGCGCTCGGCTACACGTGGGCGGACCTCGCCCCGCCACCTGGTGTGCAGGCCGCATCATGAGATCGAGAGGAATGATCGAGAGCACGACCGTGCATCCGAGCACGCGACCGGCTCACACGGATCCCCCAAAGGATCCGCCGACCCGTTGTGCGAGGCATCCAACGTCGACCCGCATCGCGCCGCTAGGGTGGAATCCGTGACGGACACGCCTGACCTCTCCACGACCGCCGGCAAGATCGCCGACCTCCGAGCCCGCTATCACGAAGCCGTGGTGGACGCCGAGACGAAGGCGAAGGACAAGCAGCACGCCAAGGGCAAGATGACCGCCCGCGAGCGCATCGAACTGCTCGTCGATCCGGGCAGCTTCGTCGAGTTCGACGAGTACGTGCGCCACCGCACCACCTCTTTCGGCATGGACCGCAACCGTCCCTACGGCGACTCCGTCGTCACGGGCATCGGCACGATCCACGGTCGCACCGTGGCCGTCTACTCCCAGGACTTCACCACCTTCGGCGGCTCGCTCGGCGAGGTCTCGGGCGACAAGATCATCAAGATCATGGAGTTCGCCCTCGCCGGAGGCATGCCGATCATCGGCATCCTGGACTCCGGAGGGGCGCGCATCCAGGAGGGCGTGCTCGCCCTGAGCAAGTACGGCGAGATCTTCCGCCTCAACACCCGCTCGTCCGGCGTCATCCCGCAGATCTCGATCATCATGGGCCCGGCCGCCGGCGGAGCCGTGTACGGCCCGGCCCTCACCGACTTCGTCATCATGGTCGACAAGACCAGCCAGATGTTCGTCACCGGCCCCGACGTGATCAAGACGGTCACCGGCGAAGACGTCGGCATGGAGGAGCTCGGGGGCGCCCTCACCCACAACACCCGATCCGGCGTCGCGCACTACCTCGCCGAGGACGAGGACGACGCGATCGACTACGCGCGCACACTCCTCGGCTTCCTGCCGGACAACAACATGGCAGAGATCCCCGGGTACGAGAGCGACTTCGAGTGGGAGACCACGGATGCCGACCGCACCCTGAACGCGATCATCCCGGACTCCCCCAACCAGCCCTACGACATCCACACCGTGATCGAGCACGTGGTGGATGCCGGTGACTTCATCGAGGTCCAGCCGCTGTTCGCGCCGAACATCGTGATCGGATTCGGACGCGTCGAAGGACGCTCGGTCGGCATCATCGCCAACCAGCCCTCGCAGATGGCGGGCACGCTGAACATCGAGGCCGGCGAGAAGGCCAGTCGCTTCGTCCGCTTCTGCGACGCGTTCTCGATCCCGATCGTCACCCTCGTCGACGTTCCCGGGTACCTCCCCGGCACTGACCAGGAATGGACCGGCGTGATCCGCCGCGGCGCCAAGCTCATCTACGCCTACGCGGAGGCGACCGTGCCGCTCGTCACCGTCATCCTGCGCAAGGCGTACGGCGGCGCGTACATCGTGATGGGCTCCAAGCAGCTGGGAGCCGACGTCAACCTCGCCTGGCCGACCGCCGAGATCGCGGTCATGGGCGGCCAGGGAGCGGTCAACATCCTGTATCGCGGGGAGATCAAGAAGGCCGAGGAGAACGGCGAGGACGTCGCCGCCGTCCGCACCCGCCTCGCCAACGAGTACACGTACAGTGTGACCAGCCCGTTCCTCGCCGCCGAGCGCGGGGAGATCGACGGCGTCATCGAGCCGGCCAACACCCGGGTGTCGATCGCCAAGGCCCTGCGCGCCCTGCGCGGCAAGCGCGCGGAGCTTCCGCCCAAGAAGCACGGGAACATCCCGCTGTGACCGAGCAGCAGCAGGCCCCCGCGATGGACATCGTGCGCGGCCACCCCACCGAGGAGGAGCTCGCGGCCCTCATCGCCGTCCTCGGCGACGCGTACGCCCAGGAAGCCGCCGACGCCGTGGCTGAGGAGCCGCACGTCTCGGCGTGGCAGCGGACGCAGCGGTCGCTGCGCAAGCCCTTGCGACGCGACATCCCCTGGGGACGTTTCGCGGGCTGAGCTCGCTCAGGGACGGGAGCGCAGGCGAGCGCTGCTCGACTCGACCGCGTTTCGACTCGCTCCGCGCGCTCAACGAGCGAGGGGTGGGGCGCGCTCAACGAGCGAGGAGCGGTGGCACGCTCAACGAGCGAAGAGCTGTGGCACGCTCAACGAGCGAAGAGCTGTGGCACGCTCAACGAGCGAAGAGCTGTGGCACGCTCAACGAGCAGGGGCCAGCGGGCACCGCACGGCGCTCAGCCGACGAGATGCGGCGAACGGAACCGCAACGTCACCAGCTGGAACGGGCGCAGCGAGAGCTCGACGGCATCCCGTCTCGAACCGGCCACGGCCGACGGCTCGACCTCACGCTCCAGCAGATCCGTCTCGACGACCGACGCGAAACCGAAGGACGGTGAGACTGTCGCGACCGCGCGCCCGCCGTGCGCCTCGTACAACCGCACGATCACGTCCCCGCTGCGATCCTCGGCCAGCTTGACCGCCTCGACGACGACGGCGTCCGAGGAGACGATGACGAGCGGATCGACCGCTCCCGCGCCCGACACCGCACGCGGAGGAACATTCAGTCGGTACCCCTCCCGCACGGCATCCGCGATGCCCGAGTCGGGACGGATGCTGACGCGGAAGGTGTGCTCGCCCTGATCCGCCTCCGGATCCGGGAACAGCGGCGCACGCAGCAGCGACAGGCGAACCGAGGTCGCCGTGCCGCCGCCCTCGCGCGGCACCCGCGTGATGTCGTGCCCGTAGGTCGCGTCGTTGGCGATCGCGACCCCGAACCCGGCCTCCCCCACGTGCACCCACCGATGCGCGACCGTCTCGAAGCGCGCCGCGTCCCACGAGGTGTTCGCATGCGTCGGCCTGTGCACATGACCGAACTGGATCTCGCTCGTGGCTCGATCCGCATGCACGTCCAGCGGGAAGGCCAGCTTGAGCAGCTTCTGCCGCTCGTGCCAGTCCACCACGGTCTCGATGTCCAGCGCTCGCGCCCCCGCCGCGAGCGTGAGGGTCTGCGTGATCCGCGATGCCCCCCATCCACGGACCACGCAGACGACAGCGGCGGTGGGATGCGGAACGACCTCGATCGACTCCACCGCCGTCACGTCGGCCCCGTGACGGCGATAGTGCTCATCGATGTCCCACGCATCCCACCGCGTCGGTGTGTCGCGATGCACGCTGAGGAGGTTCCCTTTGCCTCCTGGCGCGATCGCCTCACGGCCAGTCGCGCGGACGACGAGTGACGTCAGCAGACCCGAACCGTCCACGAGCACGCGCACGTGCTCGTTCGACAGCTCGAATCCGCTCGCCGTCCGCACGGCCGTTGCGGGTGCCGGATCACCCTCTCCCGCGACAGCGATCCCCGACGCCGCCGCTCCCTCCCACGCATAGGGTCCCGCATTCGCGACAAGCGGAGTCGCCCCCTCCCCGGCGACCACCCCCAGAGCTTGCGCGATGATGCGCTCCGTCGAGGCCAGCACCTCGGCGTAGCGACGTTCTGCCTCCCGGTGCACCCAGCCGATCGAGCTGCCGGGGAGGATGTCATGGAACTGCTGGAGCAGCACGGTCTCCCACGCCGCCTCCAGCTCGTCGTACGGGTACGCCGCACCGCGCAGCGCAGCCGCGGTCGCCCACAGCTCCGCCTCGCGCAACGCGTGCTCGCTGCGCCGATTTCCCCGCTTCGTTCGCGCCTGCGACGTGTACGTGCCGCGGTGGAACTCGAGGTAGAGCTCCCCCGTCCACACCGGCGGATCCCGATACTCGGCCTGAGCCGCCTCGAAGAAGCGCTCGGGAGACGACAGCTCCACGGTCGGCGACCCCTCGAGAGAGCGCAGCCGCGCGGCGGCCGCGAGCATCTCTCGGTTCGGACCGCCGCCTCCGTCGCCGTACCCGAACGGGACGAGCGACGTGTTCGCGAATCCCTTGTCGGCGAACTGCCGCTCCGCTCGCGCCAGTTCCGAACCGCTGAGCATCGCACTGTAGGTGTCGACCGGCGGGAAGTGCGTGAAGATCCGCGTGCCGTCCAGCCCCTCCCACCAGAACGTGTGGTGGGGCATCGTGTTGGTCTCGTTCCAGGACAGCTTCTGCGTCAGCATCCACGGCGAGCCCGCCGCCTTCGCGATCTGCGGCAGCGCCGCCGAATAACCGAACGAATCGGGAAGCCACACGTCCTGCGGCTCGACGCCGAACTCCTCCAGGAAGAACCTCTTGCCCCGCACGAACTGGCGTGCCAGCGCCTCACCGCCGGGAAGGTTCGTGTCCGACTCGACCCACATTCCCCCGGCCGGCACGAACCGCCCCGCTGCGACGGCCCGACGGATCCGCTCGTAGAGTTCGGGCTGGAAGCGCTTCATCCAGACGTATTGCTGCGCCGAGGACGCCGCGAACACGAAGTCCGGGTCCTCCTCCTGCAAGGACAGCACGTTCGAGAACGTCCGCGCGACCTTGCGCTGCGTCTCGCGCACCGGCCACAACCAGGCCGAGTCGATGTGGGCGTGGCCCACGGCATGCACGCGATGCGCGGACGCGGATGCCGGCAGACGCAGCGCCTCGGCGAGCGCGGCGCGCCCATCGGCGGCGGTTCCCGCCACGTCGTCCGGATCCATGACGTCGGCCATCCGCTCGAGCGCCCGCAGCACACCAGCGCGGCGCGGAGACTGCTCCGGCAACTGCCCCCACAGCCCCAGCAGGACCTCCGCGTCCTGCACCAGCTCCCAGACGGTCACGTCCCGCACGCCGACGTCGGCCTGGCGGAACACGTAGTGGGGGTCGTCTCCGGCGGTGTCCCACTCCCCCAGCGGCGTCGGACGGAAGTGCACGAAGCCCTCTCCGACGTCCGGATTGGCAGCCGCCTCGAGGTACAGCTCGAACGGCTCCCCCGGTGCCGCCTCGAGCGGCACATGCGCGTTGCGCGGCTCCACGGCCTTGATGATCGTCCCGTCCGGCCGGTACGCGGTCCCCTCGGCCTGGAAACCGGGCTGCGCCGCACTGAACCCGAGGTCGAAGACGAGCTCCGCGCTCTCACCGTCCGCCGTCTCGGGCGCCGTGCCGCTCACGCGCAGCCACATCGTCCCCCACGGTCGTCCCCACGCCTCGCCCACCGCGAAGGGACGGAACGTCTGCGCCACGGCCTCGGAGAACGGCACCGGCTCTCCGGGGGCATCCCAGCTCTCGAGCCTCAGCGGAAGGAACCGGCGGTAGACCGCGCCGCGGAGTCGCTCGTCGACGAAGCGGCGGACACGCGCTTCGACCAGGGCGGAGTTCTCGTGCATGGATCGACGGGCTCCCGAGGAGGGCTGACGAGGGATGCGCCAAATATTAAATCGACTGGAATAATCCTGTCAAGCGTTTCGGCGCGCGTGCTGTCACGCGGTGGCGCCGCCCTCCAGCAGCAGTGTGGAGGCGCGAGGCGACAGCACGTCCGCGAGGATCACGCAGGCGGCGCCGACCGCTCCCACGTCGTCGCCGACGACGGACCCCGCCACCGGCAGAGCCCGCACCGCCCTGGTCGCACTCTGCCGATCCAGCAGCACGGGCAGCTCCCGCAGGTGCACCCACGCGACTCGCTCCCAGAACGGGCCGCCCAGCACGACCCGGTCGACGTCGAGCATGTTCGTCAGCGCCGAGATGAGCACGGACAGGTGCTCGGCCGCGCGCACCAGTACTCCCAGAGCCGCGGCGTCTCCGCGCCGGGCCCGCTCGCACAGCTGCCCGAACCGCTCGTCGACCGACTCGGCGTCGCTGCCGACGCGATCGTCGGCGAGCACGCCCGCGCGCTCAGCGCGCTCGACGATCGCCTGGGGCGTGCACACGACCTCGACGCAGCCGCGCTTGCCGCACCCGCAGAGCGGACCGTCCGGGTCCACGATGATGTGCCCGACCTCCCCGACGTTGCGCGAGCGTCCGCGCACCACGTCGCCGTCGAGCACCAGCGCGGTGCCGATGCCGGTGCCGAGGTACACGAACAGCAGCGACACGTCCGGCGGATCGTCGCCGGTCCAGATCTCCGCGAACGCCGCAGCGGTGGTGTCCTTCTCCAGCGCCACGGGAAGCCCGACCGCATCGGCCAGCGCCGAGCGCAACGGCACCCGGTGCCACTGGTGCAGCTTCGGCGGGTCGATCACCGTTCCCCGTTCGGCATCCAACGGACCGGGCGCGGCGACGCCCACCCCGGCGATCGCGTCGCGGTCGACGCCGGAGCGCACGATGAGACCTTCGATCGCCTCCGCCATCGCAGCGATCACGTGCAGAGGATCGTTCGCCGGGGTGCGACGGATGCTGCGCGCGATCACCGCTCCGCTGAGATCCAGCAGGACGGTCGTCGTCACCGCTGGATCGAGGTGCACCCCCAGGGACAGCCGGCTGCGCGGGACGAGCCGCAGCGTGGTGCGCGGCTTGCCGGGACCGTTGATCGTGCGCCCCGCCTCCTCGATCAGCCCCTCGTCGAGCAGCCGGCGCGTGATGTTGGTGACGGTCTGGGCGGACAGCCCCGTGGCCTCGACGAGCTCGATGCGGCTGAAGCCCTCGCCGGAGCGGCGGATCGCCTCGAGGATGACGGACTGGTTGAAGTCGCCCATCCTCGGCAGGTTCGTCCCTCGCCGCAGCACGCTCATCGCTCCATCTTCACGCATCCGACGCCGATCGCGGGAGGTGAGGCGAGGAAATCCTTGTCCCCCGAAATACCTACAGACAGACTTCTTGCGGCCCGCAAGACTGTAGGGGACGCTACGCGTTCGGCCGGTCTCTCTGCCCCAGGGTAGGCAGACGCCGACCGGCCCACAGCGGACAGTTTTCGGGTAACTGGGCCGCACATGGCGAGGGGCGGGCGGCTTCGCCGCCCCTCGCCCTTCTCCTCACCTCGCCTCCGAAGTGAGCGTGGCTTCAGGTTGTCCGCTCCCGTGGGATCTCGTGCCAGAGGGCGACCGAGTCCTCGTCCGAAGAGTCCCCCGCTCCCGCCCTGCCCACGACGGTCACCGCGATCGCGGGGTCGTGCGCTGCGCGGATGATCACGCGTCCCGCCGTCGCCTCGGCGAGCACGACGGCCAGCTCGTCGCGGATCTCACCGCGTCGCGTCTCGGCGACGCCGTCCAGGCCGCCCTCGTCGAAGACGGTCACCGCCACCCCGCGCCGCCGGGCCGCCTCGATCGCGGCACGCACCGCGTCGTTGAGCAGGCTCGCCCCGCGCAGTTCGTCGCGCAGCCGCCCCTCGGCCAGACGGGCGCTCAGACGCTCCTCCTCCGTCAGCATTCCGTGCGCGGCGACCGTCCGGGACAGCACAGGCCCGGCGACCGCCAGGGCGAACTGCGTGCGCAGGCGGCGCTCCTTCTGCCGCACCTGCTGCGTGGCGTGCCAGGCGGAGACCGCCCGCTGGATGCCCGCGAGCCGTTCGGTGTCGGCCACGGCACGATCCCAGAACAGCACGAGCAGCTGCGCGACGACGACCCACATGATCGAGCCGACGAGGCCCAGCTCCAGCGCGACGAACACCCCGAGGAAGGACGAGGACGCGATGGCGAGCTCTCCCAGGACCACCCAGCCGATCACGTAGCGACGACGGACGATGCAGACCACGGCCAGCAGCCCCAGAGCACCGATGTACCAGGTCGCGAACGGTGCGGCGCGCATCCCGGGTTCGAACGCGATGCTGACGGACGCCGGGATCGCGAAGGCGGCGACGAGCGCGAGCACCCCCACCCACATGGGCATCCGGACCTCTCGCCCGGCATCCGCGAGAACCGCGATGACGACGACCGCCAGGTACCCGACGATGGCGGCGATCACGAGCAGCGGCTGCGCGGGCGTCTCGACCCACCACACGGCCCTGGCCGCGAAGTACACCGCGAAACCGAGGGCGAGACCGGTCGCCACAGCACGGACGGTGAGCCTCATTCGCGCTCCCAGCTCAGTTCCACCACGGTGCCGGACTCCCCCGACTCGATGCGCGCCGTCCCGGCCACGGCCGCCATGCGCGCCATGATCGACGCGCGGATGCCGAGGCGATCCGCGCCGACCGCGTCCGGATCGAACCCGGGCCCCGCGTCGCTGACGGTGACCGTGATCCCTTCGTCTCCGTGCGCCAGCGCGACGATGTGCAGGCCGCGCCCGCGCGCGTGGGCGACCGAGTTGCCGATCGCCTGCCTGGCTGCCAGCACCAGGGCCCGCGCGGCGCGACCGGGGATCAGTCCGACGCCGCCGTGCTCCTCGACCACGGCATCGGCCCCGGTCTCGGACAGGGCTCGTCGCAGCTCCGCCACGATCTGCGCAGAACCGACCGGGTCGTCGCTGCCCTCCTCGAGTACGGCGGCCTCGGTGTTCGCCAGGCGGGTGAGCGCCTCACGCGCCATCCCGACGGCGAGATCCCGTGCGCGCGGACTCTCGGCCCGCTCGGCAGCGATGAGCGCCGCCAGCACGCTGTCGTGCATGAGAGCCGCGACGGCCACGCGCTCCTCCTCGGCCGCCGCCGCGGCGGCCGCGTGCGCGTACGCGGCCACCGCACGACCGCGCACGTCGTCGACACCGGCGGCCACCGCGCGGAACATCCACCCCAGTGAGACCAGGACGAGTCCGAGGATGATCGTGAACGACACGTCGAAAGCGGTCGTGATCCAGAACTCGCGTTCGAAACCGCCCTGCATGAGCCGCACGAAACCGTACCCGAGCGGAACCCCGATCGCCCAGACGTACTGCATCCGCAGCGAGAACGCGAGCATCGCCGCCACGACGCCGACGTTCACCAGGAAGAAGATCCACGGCTGCTGCGTCGACGCATCGTCGGCGGGGTCGACCACGAACGGCCAGGCGATCAGCGCACCGACGTAGAGGAACGCGAAGGCCGCGGACGCCGCGCGCACACCGCGCCCGAGAACGCAGCACACGAGCATCGCCGACAGGGGCGCGAACACGACGAGGATCATCGCCACGTGCGCAGCATCCATCACCCCCACCCCGGACAGCGCCGCGAGCAGCGCCTGCGCGCCCGTCACGAGGGAACCGATGGCGACGACGGTCTGCAGGATGCGCTCCATGCGCTTGCCCGTGAAGCGCTCGAACTCGGTCTCCGCCGACCCCGGCGACGGGATCTGGGTCCAGGCGTCGCGGATGCTCAGCGGCTCAGCCGACACTCGCCGTTCCGTCCGCCGGGACGATGCCGTCCTCTATCGCGCGACGCAGCAGGTCCACCTTGGTCGGGGCGGGACGTCCGACCTCGACGTACTTCACCCGGACGCGGGTGATGTTCTCCTTCGCGGTCGAATAGGCGACGCCGAGACGCTCCGCCACGACCTTCAGAGGAAGACCCGTCGCATACAGCCGGAGCACCTCCCGCTCGCGGGAGGACAGCTGCGCATCGGCGAACTCGCGGTCGCCGTCGACGGCGCTGGCCCACTCGACGTTGTTAAGGGCCTCGCCGCGCGCGACCGTGCGGATCGCGTCCAGCACGTCGTCCAGCGCGGACGACTTGCTGATCACGCCGGCCGCTCCCGCCGCGAGCGCCTCCCGAACCGCGGCAGGCCGGTCGGCCACGCTGTGGATCACGACACTGGCGCCGTCGCCCACGAGAGCGGTCACGTTCTCGGTGACCGTCGTGCCATCACCCAGGGTCAGATCCAGCACCACGACGTCCGCGGGCGGGGCTGCGCTCGTACGGCGCCAGTCCAGATACGACCCGACCGTGCTCCCGGAGAACACCACGGTCTGCGAACGATCACGACCGCACGCGGCCTCGAGCCCGAGGCGGACGGACTCGTGATCATCGATGAGGGCGACCGTGCTCATCCCGTCAGCCTATCGATCAGCGCACCGACTCCGTCACCGCGACAGCAGCGCGACGACCTCGAAGTGATGCGTGTTCGGGAACAGATCGAGGGCGCGCAGCAGAGCGGGCTCCCATCCGTGCTCCCGGAAGGTGCCGAGATCGCGCGCCAGGGCGACCGGATCGCAGGCGACGTACACGACGGCGTCCGGTTCCAGCGCGGCGACAGCCTCCACGACCCCCCGCCCCGCTCCGGAGCGCGGCGGGTCGAGCACGACGGCACCCACCCTCGTCTGCGGATCCAGCAGAGCCGTCTCGGGGGCACGTCGCGAAGGACGACGGCCTCGCACGCGGCGTGTCTCGCGCACCGGTGCGCCCAGGAAGCGGTCGACGCGCGCGGTCACCGCGGTGACCTCGAGCGGTGCGAGGTTCCGCGCGGCGTGCTCCGTCGCGCGGCGATCGGACTCCACCGTGACGATGTCGCGCGCTCCCGAATCGGCGAGGCTCGCCGCGAACAGCCCGACGCCGCCGTAGAGGTCCAGGTGCGTCGCATCCGGATCGACCCGGCCGGCCAGCAGCGCGCGGACCACCTCGTCGAGGGCGGATGCCGCGCTGTGATGCACCTGCCAGAAGCCGGTCGCATCGACCGCGAACGACCGATCTCGCACCCGTTCGGTGAGCACCTCCGGTTCACCGCGCCGCGTCCCCTCGGGCAGCGGCAGCACGCGCACGTCGCCGTCGGCCGGCTCGACGAGCTCGATCCGCCCCGCGCGCGCCGCGCCGATCCGGGCGGCGGCCTCCGCGACCGCCGGGCGCGCCAGCGGATGCGATGAGACGGGGACGACCCGATGGCTGCGGGCCGCGAAGGGTCCGGCGACGCCGTCGTCGTCCACGTGCAGCGTCACCCGCGTCCGCCAGCCGGTGTCGTCGCCTTCGGCGAGGGCAGCCACCTCGGGCGCCTCGATGCCCGCTCCCGCGAAGCGGTCAAGGGCCTCGGCCAGAACCTGTCTCTTGAGCGCCCGCTGGTGGGCCGGCTCGATGTGACCGAGGTCGGCACCGCCGGGGCGCTGGGCGGGGTCGCGCGACACGTCCGCCTCCGGCCACACGTGCGCGCGCCGATGCGGGGACGCCTGGAGCACCTCGACCGTCTCCGCCCGCCAGAAGCGACGCGTGTCGGTCGCGCCATCCGACGGCGCGTCGCTCAGCCGCGCCCGCACGCGCTCCCCCGGCACGGCATCCGACACGAACACGACTCGTCCCTCGTGACGGGCGACGAAGGTGCCGCCGTGGGCGATTCCCGTGATGTCGAGGTCGAGCAGAGCGTCGCCGGAGGAGGTCATCTCCCCAGGATCCCACGCCGCAGGCTAGCGTGAGTGCATGCGCGTCTGCCTCGCCTCCACCTCTCCCGCTCGTCTCATGCTGCTGCGCCAGGCCGGCATCGAGCCGCTCACGATCGGCCCGGAGGTGGACGAGGACGCCGTGGCGGCGGCCGCGGCTCAGGCGCGCGGCGGAGACCTTCCGCCCGGCGAGCTGGTGCTGCTGCTGGCCAGGGCCAAGGCGGCCGATGTGGTGCGGCGTCTCGCGGCCGAGCATCCGGACTTCGACGGGCTCGTGATCGGCGGCGACTCGATGTTCGCGCTCGGCGGGCGCGTGTACGGCAAGCCCTACACGCCGGAGGAGGCGACTCGGCGCTGGCACGAGATGCGCGGCGAGACCGGCGTTCTGTACTCCGGCCATTCCGTGCACCGCGTGTCGCCCGGCACAGACCCGCAGGAGGCCACGGCGGTGGCCGAGGCATCCGTGTCTTTCGCCGCCGAGATCTCCGACGCGGAGATCGCGGCCTACGTCGCCTCCGGCGAGCCGCTGCACGTGGCCGGAGCGTTCACCGTGGACAGCCTGGGAGGCGCGTTCATCACGCGGGTGAACGGCGACCCGTCCACGGTGGTCGGCATGTCTCTGTCGACCCTGAGACGACTCGCCTCGGATCTCGGCGTGACCTGGACGGACCTCTGGACGGAGCGCTCGTAGGCTCTCCGACACGATCTCGGGATTTTCTTGTGGAGGGTCGTCAAAGGCGACGGCTTCGTTCTCGCTAGGCTGGCAGTCATGCCCATCGAGAAGGTGCTCATCGCCAACCGCGGAGAGATCGCCGTACGCATCATCCGCGCCGCTCGCGATTCGGGGATCTCCTCGGTCGCCGTCTACGCCGATCAGGACCGCGAGGCCCTGCACACCCGGCTCGCCGACGAGGCCTACGCCCTCGGCGGAGCGACGAGCGCCGAGACGTACCTGCAGATCGAGAAGATCCTCTCGATCGCCCGCCGCTCCGGCGCCGACGCCGTGCATCCCGGATACGGCTTCCTCGCCGAGAACGCCGAGTTCGCCCGCGCCGTCATCAACGCCGGCCTGATCTGGATCGGGCCGTCCCCCGAAGCGATCGAGGCGCTGGGCGACAAGGTCACCGCCCGGCACGTCGCCGAGAAGGTCGGGGCGCCGCTCGCCCCCGGCACCCCCGGCCCGGTCGGCGGAGCGGACGAGGTCGTCGCCTTCGCGCAGGAGCACGGTCTTCCGATCGCCATCAAGGCGGCGTACGGCGGCGGCGGCCGCGGCCTGAAGGTCGCCCGTGAACTGGACGAGGTCGCCGAGCTGTTCGAGTCCGCGACGCGCGAGGCCGTCGCGGCGTTCGGCCGCGGGGAGTGCTTCGTGGAGAAGTACCTCGACAAGCCCCGCCACGTCGAGACGCAGTGCCTGGCGGACGCCGCCGGCAACGTCGTCGTGATCTCGACGCGCGACTGCTCGCTGCAGCGCCGTCACCAGAAGCTCGTCGAGGAGGCCCCGGCGCCGTTCCTCACCGAGGAGCAGAACCGTCAGCTCTACGCGGCGTCCAAGGCCATCCTCAAGGAGGTCGGCTATGTCGGCGCCGGCACCTGCGAGTTCCTCATCGGCGCGGACGGCACGGTCTCGTTCCTCGAGGTGAACACGCGCCTGCAGGTCGAGCACCCGGTCTCCGAGGAGGTCACCGGCATCGACCTGGTCCGGGAGCAGTTCCGGATCGCCGCCGGCGGCACGATCGACTACGACGACCCGGCTCCGCAGGGGCACTCGTTCGAGTTCCGCATCAACGGCGAGGACCCGGGACGCGGCTTCCTCCCCCAGCCCGGTCCGATCCACGTGTTCAAGACCTTCGGCGGTCCCGGCATCCGCCTCGACTCCGGCGTCACCGCCGGCGACGCCGTCTCCGGCGCGTTCGACTCGCTGCTGGCGAAGATCATCGTGACCGGCAAGGACCGCGCCGAGGCGCTGGAGCGCGCGCGGCGCGCTCTGGATGAATTCGAGGTCGCGGGCCTTCCGACCGTCCTGCCGTTCCACCGCAAGGTCGTCCGCGACCCCGCCTTCACCGCCGAGGACGGCCGGTTCGGCGTGTACACGCGGTGGATCGAGACCGAGTTCGTCAACGACATCCCCGCCTGGGACGGAGAGCTCGAGGCTCCGGCAGCCGCAGCCGCGCGCCACACCGTGGTCGTCGAGGTCGCCGGCAAGCGTCTCGAGGTGAGCCTGCCCGACCGCGTGGCCGTCGCCGCCGGGACCGCCGGACGCCCCGCCGCCGTCCCCCCGTCCCGGCGCAGCCACGCCACCTCCGTCTCCGCCGGAGCATCCGGCGACGCCGTGAAGTCGCCCATGCAGGCGACCGTCGTCAAGGTCGCCGTCGAGGACGGTCAGCAGGTCGTCAAGGGCGATCTGGTCGTCGTTCTCGAGGCGATGAAGATGGAGCAGCCCCTTCAGGCGCACAAGGACGGCGTCATCGGCAACATCAACGCGGACGCCGGAGCCACCGTCTCGGCCGGGCACCAGCTGCTGACCATCAGCTGACGCGCACGTAGACGGGAAGGGCGCCTCACCGCGGTGAGGCGCCCTTCCCGTCTGTCCGGAGATGCTAGGAGATGTTGACGAGGTGCATCGCCCGTGAGGCATCCGTGATGCTCGACGACAGCGACGGGTACGCCGCGAACACGCGCGAGACCTGATCGACGGTGAGCCGCCGCTCCACCGCCACGGCGATGGGATAGATCAGCTCGGACGCCTTCGGCCCCACGATCACGCCGCCGATGACCGTCCCCGATCCCTTGCGGGCGATGAGTTTCACGAAACCGTCCTTGATGCCCATCATCTTCGCGCGCGGGTTCGCGGCGAGCGGGAGCTTGTAGACCATGCCGTCGGCGACGCCGTCCTCGACGTCCTTCTCGGAGTAGCCCACCGTCGCGATCTCCGGTGCCGTGAAGATGTTCGACGTGATCTTGATCTGCTCGAGCGGGATCACGATGTCGCCGAGCGCGTGGAAAACCGCCGTGCGTCCCTGCATCGAGGCGACGGAGGCCAGCGGGAAGAAGTTCGTGCAGTCGCCGACCGCGTAGATGTTCGGCACCGAGGTGCGTGCCACGCGGTTGACGCGGATGTGGCCGCCCTCGCTGAGCTCGACGCCGGCCTCCTCGAGACCGATGGATGCCGTGTTGGGGATCGACCCGACCGCCATGAGGCAGTGGCTTCCCTCGACAGTGCGCCCGTCGGACAGCGTCACGAGCACGCCGGAATCCGTCTTCTCCACCTTCTCGGCGCGCGCTTTGGAAAGCACCTGCATCCCGCCGCGCTTGAAGACCTTCTCCAGCACGCGTGCCGCGTCCTGGTCCTCGCCGGGAAGCACCTGCTCGCGGCTGGACACCAGCGTCACCTTCGCGCCGAGGTTCATGTACGCCGAGGCGAACTCCGCGCCGGTGACACCGGAGCCGACGACGACGAGGTGCTCAGGCAGCGCCTTCATGTCATAGAGCTGCGTCCACGTGAGGATGCGCTTGCCGTCGGGCCTGGCCGAATCCAGCTCGCGCGGCGACGCGCCGACGGCGACCACGATGGTGTCCGCCTCGACGCGGTCGAAGTCCGTGCCGTCCGGACCCGTCGCGACGATGATCGCGTTCGTGCCCTCGAGTCGTCCGTGCCCGGACAGGATGCGCACGCCGGCCTCGAGGAGCGACGAGCGCATGTCCTCGGACTGCTGCGCGGCGAGCGCGAGGAGTCGCTTGTTGACGGCGGCGAGATTGATCGCGATCTCGGGCTTGAGCGGCTTGCCGTGCTCCCCCTTCGCGAAGAACTGCACGCCGAGGTCGCTGGCCTCCGAGATCGCGACCGCGGCGTCCGCCGTCGCGATGAGGCTCTTGGAGGGCACGACGTCCGTCAGCACCGCCGACCCGCCGACGCCGACGCGCTCGACCAGGGTCACCTCGGCTCCGAGCTGGGCGGCGGCCAGAGCCGCCTCGTATCCGCCGGGGCCGCCGCCGAGGACGGCGACGCGCTGAGTGCGCTCGAAGGGAGTTGAGGACATGACCCTATTCTTCCTCACTCCGCACCCGAGCGCCGTCCGCCTTTCCCTGGGCAGTCCTCCTCACTCCGCACCCCGTGCCGCCGCTCTTCCCGGAGCATTCGTCCGCAATCCTGGCCCCGGTGCCATCCGCTTCCTAGAGTGGATCCATGACCGACATTCAGCACCACCCCCTCGACGACCCGAACGCGAACCCGTTCGAGGTCGCAGCCGCAGCGGCCGCAGACATCGCGCGCATCACCGGCGTCGAGAAGCACGACATCGCCCTCACCCTCGGCAGCGGCTGGGGGAAGGCCGCAGACCTGATCGGCGAGACCGTCGCCACGATCCCGGCCACCGAGGTCACCGGGTTCTCGAAGCCCGCTCTCGAGGGGCACGTCGGAACGCTGCGCTCGATCCGCACACCCGGCGGCAAGAACGTGCTCGTGATCGGCGCGCGCACGCACTACTACGAGGGGCACGGCGTGCGACGCGTCGTCCACAGCGTCCGCACCGCCGCCGCCACGGGCGCTTCGATCATGGTGCTCACCAACGGCGCGGGCGGTGTGCGCGAGACGTGGAAGCCCGGCCAGCCCGTCCTCATCAGCGACCACATCAACCTGACGGCGGACTCGCCGCTGGAGGGCGCGACCTTCATCGATCTCACCGACCTGTACGCGAAGCGGCTCCGCGACATCGCGCGCTCGGTCGACCCGACGCTCGACGAGGGCGTGTACACCCAGTTCCGCGGACCCCACTACGAGACCCCGGCCGAAGTGCAGATGGCGAAGCACATCGGCGGCCACATCGTCGGGATGTCGACCGCGCTCGAGGCGATCGCCGCTCGCGAGGCGGGCATGGAGATCCTCGGATTCTCCCTGATCACGAACCTCGCCGCGGGCATCCAGAAGACCCCGCTCAGTCATGCCGAGGTCATCGAGGCCGGTCGCGAGGCGGAGCCGGTGATCTCCGCCCTGCTGGCCAAGGTGGTCGAGGCGCTGTGAGCGACGCGCTGCTGACCACGGCGCGCGCCTGGCTGCGCCAGGATCCGGATGCCGAGACGAGGGACGAGCTCGCCGGTATCATCACGCTCGCCGCGGGCGGGAACCCCGCGGCTCTGGCCGACCTCGCCGATCGCTTCGGCGCACGCCTGGCGTTCGGCACCGCGGGTCTGCGCGGCGCTCTCGGAGCCGGGAGCAACCGGATGAACCGCGTGCTCGTGGCGCAGGCCGCTGCGGGCTTCGCGGCATACCTGCTCGAACGCGCCGGCGGCGCAGTTCCCACCGTCGTGATCGGCTACGACGGGCGCCGCAACTCGCGCCGGTTCGCGCAGGACTCCGCCGAGCTGTTCGCCGGCGCCGGACTCCGGGCGATCCTGCTGCCGAGGTTGCTGCCGACGCCCGTGCTCGCGTTCGCCGTGCGTCATCTCGGCGCCGATGCGGGCGTCATGGTGACCGCCAGCCACAACCCGCCGAACGACAACGGCTACAAGGTCTATCTCGGGGGCGCGGACCAGGGCTCGCAGATCGTGTCGCCCGCGGATGCCGAGATCGCACGGCACATCCAGCAGGTGGCCGACGCCGGGGACGTCGGGAGCCTTCCCCGTTCGGACGCCTACGAGATCGCGGACGAGCAGGTCGTCGAGGCGTACGTGGCCGCCACCGCCGCCGTCGCGCCCGCCGGAGAGGGCGCGCGCGGACTGCGGTGGGTGTACACCGCCATGCACGGGGTCGGATGGGAGACGGTCGAGAAGATCGTCACGGCAGCCGGATACCCGCGACCGACCGTCGTGCGTGCGCAGCAGCATCCCGATCCGACGTTCCGCACGGTCGCGTTCCCCAACCCCGAGGAACCGGGCGCGATGGATCTCGCGTTCGACATCGCCCGTTCGACCGGTGCCGAGCTCATCCTCGCCAACGACCCGGATGCGGACCGGCTCGCCGTCGCGATCCCCGACCCGGACGCCGACGGCGGCTGGCGGCGTCTCAGCGGGAACGAGGTCGGCCTTCTGCTCGGCGCCCGCGCGGCGCGCGCCGCCGAGGGGACGCCCGGGGCGGCACTGGCCTGCTCCCTCGTCTCCTCCCCCGGTCTCGGCGTGATCGCCGAACGGCACGGTCTGGGCTTCGCCGAGACGCTCACTGGGTTCAAGTGGATCTCCCGCGCGCCCGGCATCGTGTTCGGATACGAGGAGGCCCTCGGGTACCTGGTGAATCCCGGGACCGTGCGCGACAAGGACGGCATCTCGGCCGCCGTGGCGGTGCTCGGCCTCGCCGCGGAGGCACGGGAGCGCGGCGAGAGCCTCGCGACGCTGTTGGCCGAACTGGGCGAGACGTACGGCCACTTCGCCAGCGGGCAGGTCTCGGTGCGCGTCGAGGACCTCTCCGTCATCACGGCCGTGATGGCGTCCCTCCGGCAGGTGCCGCCGACCGCCGTCGGCGACGCTGCGGTCGCTTCCGCCGAGGATCTGCTGGTCGCAGCGCCCGGGCAGCCCGCCGGGGACGTGCTGCGCTACCGCCTCGCCGGAGGCGGTCGTGTCATCGTGCGCCCCAGCGGTACGGAGCCGAAGCTGAAGGTGTACATCGACGCGCAGGGGGACTCTACGGATGCCGCGACCGCAGCCGTTGCGACGATCGAGTCCGGCGTGCGCGCGCTGCTGGAGGAGCGTTCCTGAGCCGCACGTCCCGATGATCCTCCTGTTCGCCGGCGCGGCCGCGGCCGTGGCCGCCGTGATCCAGCGTCTCACCGGTCTCGCCTTCGTCCTGGTGCTCATCGGTCCGGCCGTCCTGATCTACGGCGCGGTCGAGGGCGTCACCGTGGCCGTGCTGCTCTCGGTCGTGGCGGCGCTCGTCGCCGTGCCCTCGGGCTGGCGACTGATCGACTGGCCGCGCACGCTCTGGCTGCTCGGCGCCGGGATCGCGGCTGCGCCGTTCGGAGTGCTCGTGACGCGTGTTCTTCCGGAGGCGGCACTGCTGCTCCTCATCGCGGGACTGGGGATCATCGCCCTGCTGACGCCGCGGTTCGGCGGTCCTGCCGCGGCCGTGCTGAAGGGTCGCAGGGGCGCGCTGTACGCCGGGGCGACGGCGGGGTTCCTGCACGCCTCCAGCGGGCTGTCCGGACCCGCTCTGGCGGCCTACGCGCTGGGCGACCGATGGGAGCAGCGGCGGTTCGCCGCGAGCGCCCAGGTGGTGTTCCTCGGATACGGCGCGGTGTCGGTGCTCCTGCGCGGCCTCCCCGCCGAGCCGGCCGGCGAGATGCTCGTCCTGAGCACCTGCACGGCGGTGGGCATCGTCGCCGGCGCCGCGTTGACCCGCGTCGTCCCGGTGCGGGTGGCACGCGCCATGATGCTGTCCTGCGCGTGGGCGGGGATCGCCGTCACCCTGGTCAGGGGCGTCCTCGCCCTGGCCGGGTGAGTGCGGATAGCATCGCTGCATGCCCCTGCGCCAGGTGACGATCAGCACGCTCGGCGGTGCGCACGCGCGGCCGGTCGCCGAGCTCGCCCGCCTCGCGATGGCGCACCCGGCTCCGGTCACGCTCGCGACCGCCACGGGGGCCGTGGTCGAGCTCGCCAGCATCCTCGCCGTCATGGACCTCGCGCTCACCGAGGGAGACGTGGTCGTGCTGGAGACGCCGGCATCGCCCGACGCCGACGCCGTCCTGGACGCGATGGCCGAGGTCCTCGCGCCGCGCTGACGCGCCTCAGCCGTCGATCACGGCGACGAGTTCATCGAGGAACGACTCGAAGGTCGTCCCGCGGCGCACCAGCCGCTGCACGCTCTCGCGCTCGCTGAAGACCTCGACGAGCTGCTCGAACACCGTCTGGAACGCGGCGCGATCGCTCTCGCTGAAGGCGGCGAGCGCGACCACCTGGACGCGTCCGTCCCCCCACGCCACCGAGCCGTCCGCCACGCCGATCGCGATCGCCGTCCGACGGGCCGTCATGTGCAGCGAGTGCGGCACGGCCAGGGCGTCGGTGAACGCCGTGGACGACATGCGCTCGCGCTGGACGGTCTTGTCGACGTAGTCCTGATCGATCAGCCCCGCCTGCACGAGGAGCCCTCCGAGCCGCCGGATGATCGCCTCGTCCCCGACGTCCTCGAGCGGGTGTACGAAAGCGCTGGCGTCCAGATAGCGGGCAAGTTCCGTCCGCAGGCGCGCGAGGCGCCGGGCTCGCCGCAGGCGCGCGGCGGCCTGCTGGACCCGCTCCACATCCGCCTCGCCGAGGAACGGCTGCACCCGCACGAACCGGTCGCCCCGCAGCCCCGGTTCGATCGTGGACAGCACGAGATCCGTGTCGAAGGCACGCCAGTCCGGGTCGACGGACGTGACGACGTGCGTGACCTCGATGGCCGAACCCAGCGAGCGATCGACGCTGGAGCGCAGCAGCTCGTGCAGCTCGTAGTACCCCGGGCAGACGATGGTGGCCGTCAGGATCGACTCGGACTTGCGACTGCGCTCCAGTCGTCCCCCGATGTGCATCGCGATGTACGCGATCTCGTCGTCGTTGACCGGAAGGTCGAGCCGGTCGTGCAGGCCGCTTGCGATCGACACGGCCACCTCGAAGATCATCGGGTACGAGGACTTCAACGACCGCGTCAGAGGATTGCGCGTCCAGGCCTGCTCCTTCGCGCGTCGCAGGAGGTTCTGCACGTGCAGGGCGAGCCGCAGCAGGAACGCGTCGTCGACCAGATCGACCTGGTAGTCGCCCGCCGCCCGCGCCACCTCGGCGCGCACGGCTTCCTCCACGACAGGATCCACTCCACTGCGCGCGAGGTCCGACCCGCTCCCCCGCCCCGGCGCGACGACCCGCGTCAGGACGAGCGTGGCCAGATGCGCGGCATCCCCCTCGCCGAGCCGGACGCCGAAGTGCTCGTGCGCGAGGCGCGTGATCTGCCCGCCCACGCGGCCGATCTCCCCCTGCGGGTCCCGCGCGGGTCCGGAGCCGGTCTCGGTCTCCAGCGCCCTGCCCGCCGCCACGCGGTCGGCTGCGATCGCGATGTGCAGCAGCACGTCCGAGATCGCCAGTTCGTTGACGAAGTATCCGAGCGCGCCCAGCTCCCGGACAAGCGCGATCTTGAAGGCCGCGACCGCCTCGGGCCCCACGACGTCACCCGCGAGCGCGTGCCGGATGCTCTCCGGGTGGAAGGATCCCGCATCCATCTCGTCGTGCGCGAGCCGGCTCAGCAGGCGTCGCTGCGCGGCCTCCGTCCCCCGCAGTCGGATCGTCTCGCGCTCGCGTTCCAGGACGAGTTCGGTGCCCTCCAGAAGAGCGCGCACGCGTGCGAGGTCGGACTCGACCGTCGCCTCGCTCACGTGCAGCCGGTCCGCCGTCTCGTAGAGGTCGACCCCGCCGGGCTCGTCCAGGAGCAGCCGGACCACGGCGTGCAGCCGATCCCGCGGCGCGGACTCGTCCGCTCGGGCGCGCAGCGCCGCGCGGGCGCCGGCCGCGGCGCGATACCCGGCCGGCCCGGATTCCACGGCGTCCGCCTCGTCGACCCTGGCGTTCAGCGCCGCGACGTACGAACGGACGCTGCGCGGCGTGACCCCCAGCTGGTCGGCGAGGCTCGCCGCCGTGGCCCAGCCGTCCTGGCGCAGCAGAACGGACAGGAGCTGGTCCTGGCGCTGACGCGTCATGGTCCCTCCGAATCCCGAGTGCGCTTCGTCGCCTCCCATGATGTCAGCAGGCGACGGGCGGCAGGACCCCGCCGTCGGTTCCGCGGGGGCGGAAAGAACCCTGGTGGTGCGGTTCTCAGCCGGTTCCCAGAATGGAGTCATGGCATCGAAGAGGATCCTCGTGGTGTGCGGGGCGGGTGCGTCGAGCACGTTCGTCGCACAGCGCCTGCAACGCGCGGCTTCGGTCGCAGGGCTCTCCTGGCAGGCATCCGCGGGTACCGAGACGTCCGTCTCGGCCCACGCCGCCGATCTCGTCCTCGTCGGGCCGCACCTGGCCGACCGGATGGATGCCGTCCGCGCAGCGGCGGGGTGCCCGGTCCTGCATCTGCCCGACGACGTCTTCGCCGACCGCGACGGGACGCGCACGCTCGCGCTCGCGCGGTCCGCCCTCACCGCCGAGAAAGGAACATCATGACCGCCGTCTCCCGTACCGTCCGCATCGGATCCTCGCACGGGCTGCACGCCCGACCGGCCAAGCTCTTCGCACAGGCCGCGAAGGATGCCGGCATCCCCGTCACGATCGCCAAGGATTCGGGCAAGCCCGTCAACGCCGCGAGCATCCTCGGCGTCATCGCGCTCGGCGTGGAGCACGGCGACTACGTCACGCTCACGGCCGACGGCGACGGCGCCGACGCGGTGCTGGACACCCTGTCCGAACTGCTCACGACGGATCACGACGAGGACCCGGCCTGATGGGCGTCCTGCGCGGTGTCGGGATCGGATCCGGCGTCGCCACCGGCCCGGTCGTCCGGATGGCGGAGCCCCTGCCCGCTCCGGAGAACGCCCCCAGCGGTGCCGGTGCGGATGCCGAGCGCGTCCGCGTGCGCGAGGCGATCGCCGCCGTCGCAGCCGAGCTGACCGCCAGGGCCGAAGCGGCAGGCGGCTCGGCACAGGAGGTCCTCGAGGCCCAGGCGATGATCGCCGAGGACCCGACCCTGCTCGACGAGGTGGATGCGCGCATCGACACCGGCAGCACCGCCGAGTGGGCCGTGCATGACGCGTTCGCCGGGTTCCGCGCGACCCTCGAGGCCGTGGGCGGGTACCTCGGGGAGCGCGCCGCCGACCTCGACGACATCGCGCAGCGCGTGCTCGCACGGCTGAGTGGAGTGCCGGCTCCCGGCATCCCGGACCCGGGTCACCCGTTCGTCCTCGTGGCGCGCGACCTGGCCCCGGCCGACACCGCGCTGCTGAACCTCGATCAGGTGCTGGCCCTGGTCACCTCGGACGGCGGTCCCACCTCGCACACGGCGATCCTCGCCAGGGAGAAGGGCATCGTCGCCGTTGTCGGGGTCGCCGAAGCCGCTCGGCTCGCAGACGGCGAGACGGTGATCGTGGACGCCGCGGCGAGCGCGGTCACGACGGATCCATCCGCCGACGAACGCACGCGCGCCGAGGAGCGGGCGTCCGCCCGGCTCAGCGCCGAGGCGCTGCCTCCCTCCCCCGGCGCCCTCGCCGACGGCACCCCGATCGCGCTGCTGGCGAACCTGGGCAAGCCGGCCGACGCGGCCGACGCGGTGGCGCGGGGCGCGGAGGGCGTCGGGCTCTTCCGCACCGAGTTCCTGTTCCTGTCGGCCTCGCAGGCGCCCACTGTCGCTCAGCAGCGAGAGGCGTACCGCGAGCTGCTCGCGGCGTTCGACGGCCGCAAGGTCGTCGTGCGGCTGCTGGACGCCGGGGCGGACAAGCCACTCGCCTTCCTCAACGACGCGCACGAGGAGAATCCGGCGCTCGGTCTGCGCGGACTGCGCGCGCTGCGCGCGAGCGAGGACATCCTGCGCGAACAGTTGACCGCCCTCGCCGAGGCGGATGCCGACACCGGCGCCGACCTCTGGGTCATGGCTCCCATGGTCACGACCGTCGAGGAGACCCGCTACTTCACCGACCTCGCCCGCGAGTACGGCCTCAGGACGGCCGGCGTCATGGTCGAGGTGCCGGCGAGCGCGCTGCTCGCGGATCGCGTCCTCGCCCACGCGGACTTCGCGTCGATCGGCACCAACGACCTGACCCAGTACACGATGGCCGCGGATCGGCTGCTCGGCTCGGTCGCGGATTTCCAGGACCCCTGGCACCCCGCCGTCCTCCGGCTGGTCGGCGAGGTCGGAGCCGCCGGGGCGCGCGCCGGCAAGCCGGTCGGCATCTGCGGCGAAGCCGCTGCCGACCCGCTGCTCGCCGTCGTCCTCGTCGGCCTCGGC
Source organism: Microbacterium cucumeris (assembly GCF_058349845.2). NCBI lineage: Bacteria > Bacillati > Actinomycetota > Actinomycetes > Micrococcales > Microbacteriaceae > Microbacterium > Microbacterium cucumeris. The sequence continues at coordinate 450,240 of NZ_JBYRIZ020000002.1, read as the reverse complement.
GCGACCAGCCTGTCGATGGCTCCCGCCGCGCTGGCCGACGTCCGTCTCGCGCTCGCACAGCGCACTCTCGACGACGCGCGCCGCCTCGCCGAGATGGCGCTCACTGCCGACGACGCCGCCGGCGCTCGCGCCGCCGTCGCCGCGGCGGCCGAAGACCTCACCCCCCACCCGAACACACAGCAGAAAGAGACGACATCATGACGACGACGTCACCGACACCGAAGCAGAGCGGACTCCGCGTGGGCGTTCAGCGCTTCGGCACGTTCCTGTCCGGCATGATCATGCCGAACATCGCCGCCTTCATCGCCTGGGGCTTCATCACGATGCTCTTCATCGCGGTGGGCTGGTTGGGGTGGTGGACTCCTGTCGCACCACTGCTCGGAGGCTTCGGCGATGCTGACGCCATCAACTGGCCCGGTGCGATGACAGCCGTGGCGCTCGACGACAACGGCGATCCCTTCAACCAGTTCGTCGGACTCGTCGGTCCCTCGATCACCTATCTGCTGCCGCTGCTCATCGCCAACACGGGCGGTCGTATGGTCTACGGCGAACGCGGCGGCGTCGTCGCCTCGATCGCGACGATGGGCGTGATCGTCGGCACGAACATCCCGATGTTCCTGGGCGCGATGATCATGGGGCCGTTCGCGGCACTCATGACGAAGTGGATGGACAGGATCTGGGACGGCAAGATCAAGCCGGGCTTCGAGATGCTCATCAACAACTTCTCCGCCGGCATCCTGGGCATGCTCCTCGCGATCCTCGGATTCTTCGTGTTCGGTCCGGCCATCCTGTGGGTCAGCGACGTCCTCGGATTGGCGGTCGGATGGCTCGTCGCCTACAACCTCCTTCCGCTCGTGTCGATCATCGTCGAGCCGGCCAAGGTGCTGTTCCTGAACAACGCCATCAATCACGGCGTGTTCACACCCCTCGGGATCGAGCAGGCTCAGGAGACCGGCAAGTCGATCCTGTTCCTCATCGAGGCCAACCCTGGTCCGGGCATCGGACTGCTCCTCGCCTTCACGTTCTTCGGCATCGGCGCGGCGAAGGCCTCGGCGCCCGGAGCCGCGATCATCCAGTTCTTCGGCGGCATCCACGAGATCTACTTCCCGTATGCGCTGAGCAAGCCGATGACGATCCTCGCCCTGATCGCCGGCGGCGCCACGGGCGTCACCACGAACATGATCCTCGGCGGCGGCCTCGCCTTCCCGGCGGCTCCCGGCAGCATCATCGCCGTCACCGCCGCAGCGGTCAGCCCCGCTGCTGGCGGCGTCGCGAACCTCCTCGTGGTGTACCTGTCCGTCCTCCTGGCTGCGACCGTGACGTTCCTCATCACCGCCGTCATCCTGCGCGCCTCGCGCAAGCGCGACCTGCTCGCCGAGGCGGACACCTTCGGAGCCGCGATCGCGCAGACCGAGGCGAACAAGGGCCGCAAGTCCGCCGCCATGGACGCCCTGCGGGTCAGCGGCGATGCCGCGTCCGTCGCCGCGGCCGAGGAGGTCGTGGACAAGCTGGAGACCCAGGCTGAGACGGGCGGTGCCGCCGACGGCGGCACCGTGACCACGCGCACGATCACCGACATCGTGTTCGCGTGCGACGCCGGCATGGGCTCGTCCGCCATGGGAGCGAGCGTGCTGCGCAACAAGTTCAAGAAGGCCGGCATCGACGGCATCACCGTGGTCAACCAGGCCATCGCGAACCTCGACGGCACCGCCGACGTCGTGATCACCCAGCAGCAGCTGACCGATCGCGCGCAGGCCAAGTCCCCCGAGTCGATCCACATCTCCGTGGACAACTTCATGAACTCGCCGAAGTACGACGAGGTCGTGGAGATGGTCCGCGACCAGCGAAAGGAATCATGATGGGCGTTCTCACCCCGGAGCGTGTCCGCATCCACGCCGGCACGGCTACCCAGGACGCGGCCCTCCATGAGGCGACCGACCTGCTCGTGGCGGCGGGAGCCGTGACCCCCGCCTATCTCGACGCGATGCGTCAGCGCGAGCAGACCGTGTCGACGTTCATGGGCAACGGCCTGGCGATCCCGCACGGCACCAATGACGCGAAGGACGCGATCCTGGCGTCGGCGCTGTCGGTCGTGCGCTACGACGGCGGGGTCGACTGGGCCGGGGACCCGGTCACGTTCGTGATCGGGATCGCCGGCGTCGGCGACGAGCACCTGGAGATCCTGTCCCGCATCGCGATCCTGTTCTCGGAGGAGGACGACGTCGCCCGGCTCTCGGCCGCGCAGACGCCGGAGGATCTGTACGCGCTGCTGGCGGAGGTGAACGAGGAATGAGCACCGCCGTCCACTTCGGCGCCGGCAACATCGGGCGCGGCTTCGTGGGGCTGCTGCTGCACGAGGGCGGGTACGAGGTCGTCTTCTCGGACGTCGCCGAGGCCCTCGTGGACGCCTTGAACGCGGCCGACCGATACACCGTCCGCGAGGCCGGTCCCGGCGGTGTCAACCGGATCGTGACCGGATTCCGAGCTGTCAACAGCCGGACGGACCCGGAATCCGTCATCGCCGCGGTGGCGACCGCCGACGTCGTCACGTGCGCCGTCGGTCCCACGGTGCTGCGCTTCATCGCCCCCGTGATCCTCGAGGGACTGCGAAGACGATCGCCGGATGCCGCGCCGCTGGCCGTGATGGCCTGCGAGAACGCGATCGGGGCGACCGACCAGCTGCGCGGCGAGATCGAACGCCTCGCCGAAGAGGCCGGAGAGGACCCCGCCGCGATCACGGCCCGCGCGGCGTTCGCGAACACGGCCGTGGACCGTATCGTCCCGGCGCAGCCGGAGGGCGCCGGGATCGATGTGACGGTCGAGCCGTACTTCGAGTGGGCGATCGAGGCGGGTCCCTTCGGCGCGGATCGGCCGAGCATCCCTGGCGCGCATTTCGTCGACGACCTCGCTCCTTACATCGAGCGCAAGCTGTTCACGGTGAACACGGGGCACGCCGCCACGGCATACCTCGGTGCGCTGGCCGGCCACGAGCGGATCTCGGACGCCCTCACGGATCCCGCGGTCTCCTCGGCCGTCGGCGAGGCGCTCGAGGAGACCTCGGCCATGCTCTCCGCCGTGCACGGGCTCGATCCGACCGAGCTCGCCGCGTACCGCGCGACGATCCTGGACCGCTTCCGCAACCCCGAACTCATCGACACGGTGCAGCGCGTGGGACGCCAGCCGCTGCGCAAGCTGTCCCGGAACGAACGGTTCATCGGACCGGCCGCCGCCGCGGCGGAGCGTGGTCTGGCCACGGGCGCCCTCGTCGCCGCCGTCGCTGCGGCGCTGGCCTTCGAGGATCCCGAGGACGAGCAGTCCGTCGAGCTGCAGCGGCGACTGGCCGAAGAGGACCCGGAGGCCTTCACGACGTCCGTCACCGGGCTAGAGCCAGGGCATCCGCTCTTCCAGGCCGTGCGCGACGCAGTCGCGGCACGGCAGCGCGGCATCCGCACTGGACCGGGCCGATAGCGTAGGAGGGTGCGGAGAAGTCGCGGCCGGAAGGTCGTCATCGGGATCCTGTGGGGGCTGGTGGCCCTCCTCGTGCTCGGCGTCGTCGGCATCCTCGTCTGGAGCCAGGTCGGCGTCATGGCGGCCGAGCCCGAGCCGCTCGCCGCGGTGCGGGAGAACCCGGACATCGTGGTCGAGGACGCTCCGGAGGGCATCGTGCTCTCCCCCGCGGACGGCGCAGGCGACGTCGGGCTGGTGTTCATCCCCGGCGCGAAGGTCGACCCCTGGGCCTATGCCGCGATCCTGCAGGGCATCGTCGCCGAGGATGACGTCACCGTCGTGATCACCCGGCCGTGGCTGAACCTGGCGTTCTTCGATCCGCGCGGCCTGGACGCATTCACCTCGGCGGCGCCGGAGGTGGACGCCTGGGCGGTGGGCGGGCACTCCCTGGGCGGCGTCCGTGCCTGCCAGCTGGCACCGGATGCCGAGGCGCTGGTGCTGTTCGCCTCGTACTGCTCGTCGGACATCTCGGCGTCGGACGTGCCGGTGCTGAGCCTCGCGGGCAGCAAGGACGGCCTGTCCACCCCGGAGAAGATCGCCGACGCCCGTCATCTGCTGCCGGCGGACGCCGACCTCGTGGAGATCGCCGGCGCATCGCACGCGTCGTTCGGCGATTACGGACCGCAGCCGGGGGACGGGAACCCGACGATCCAGGACGAGCAGATGCACGCCGAGGTCACCGATCTCCTCGGCCGCTTCGCGGACTCGCTCGCCCCGTGAGACCGGGAAACGCGGCCCCGCACGCGAAGCGGTGACGCCTTCAGAGCAGGATCGGATCCAGCAGCGGGTGGAGATGGCGCGTGCCGAGGACCGTCGATGCCGAGCGCGCGCCGGCTTCGAGCGCCCGCGGGACGTCGAGACCCGAAAGGCGGGCATCCAGGACACCGGCGAGGAAGGCGTCTCCCGCCCCGTTGGTGTCGAGGACGTCGGCCGCGACTGCGGCGACGCGGTGCTCGACGCCCTCGGCGTCCACGGCGACCGCCCCGTCCGCTCCCAGCGTGCAGACAGCGAGCGACGCCCCCGCGTCGATCCGGCTGCGCAGGAAGCCCACCGGGTCGGCGAGCCGATCCGCGTTGCAGAAGACCGCGTCCGCGACCGCGAGGAACGGCCGATGGAACTCCGCCTCGCCGTCATAGTCGTGCACGTCGACCCAGATCGGCACTCCGGTCCGCGCCGCCACGGGCAGCAGCCGCGCGGGCTCCGCCGCGAGGTCCAGCACCAGCGCGTCGGCATCCGCCATCGCATCCCGCAGCAGGGCGTCCTGCGCACCGGACGCGGCCTGCGGGGCCGACAGGTACAGCGAGACCCGCTCGCCCGCTCGCGTCATGAGGTTCACGTGGCGTTCGGTGTGCGCGCTGCGATCCCAGAGCGCCGGCACCCCGGCATCCGACAGTGCGGACCGTATCCGAAGACCGTCCTCGTCCTCGGCGCTGAGGCCGTACAGGAGCACATCGCGTCCGAGAGCGGTGAGGCTCAGCGCCTTCCCCGCACTCGTGCCGCCCAGCGTCTCCCAGGAATCCTCGGCGAACTGCATGTGCGGCACGGGCTCGGGCAGCCGATCGAGCAGCACCAGGCGGTTCCAGGATGCCGGTCCGGCGATGAAGACCGCCACCCGGGTCAGTCCTCGAAGCCTTCGGCGATCATCTCGACGAGCTCCTCGCGCTCCTCGACGGGGAGGAAGGCCGCGGCGGCCGCATTGAACTGGAACGTCTCCAGGTCGTCCAGGTCGTACCCGAACGCATCCACGAGCAGCGACAGCTCGCGGGTGAGCGACGTGCCGCTCATGGTGCGGTTGTCGACGTTCACGGTGACCGCGAAGCCCAGCTGGTACAGCAGGTCGAAGGGATGGTCGCCGAGCTCGGTTCCCCACGCGGCGATCGCTCCGGTCTGCAGATTCGACGACGGCGACAGCTCGAGCGGGATCTCGCGATCACGGACCCAGCGTGCGAGATCGCCGAACTGCACCTGGACCTCGTCGTCCTCGCGGCTGACGACCCGCAGGTCCGAGGCGATGCGCACACCGTGGCCGAGTCGCAGCGCGCGTCCGTCCAGCAGCGCCGAACGGATCGACGCCAGCCCCGCGGCCTCGCCCGCGTGCACGGTCACGGGGAAGAACTGCTCGGCGAGGTAGTCGAACGCGGCGCGGTGGTCGGACGGCGGGAAGCCCTCCTCGGGACCGGCGATGTCGAAGCCGACGACCCCGCGTGTGCGGTACGCGACCGCGAGCTCGGCGATCTCCCGGGAGCGGGCGGTATGGCGCATGGCCGTGATCAGCTGACCGACGCGGATGCTGCGCCCGTCGCGATCGGCCGCGTCCTCCCCCTCCTCGATGCCCTGCTGCACGGCGTCGACGGCCTGCTCCAGCGTGAGTCCGCGCGCCAGATGCTGCTCCGGCGCCCAGCGCACCTCGCCGTAGATGACCCCGTCCTCGGCGAGGTCCTCGACGAACTCGCGGGCGACGCGCGTGAGCTGCTCGGCGGTCTGCATGACGCCGGTCGTGAGATCGAAGGTCTTCAGGTACTCCACGAGCGACCCGGAGTCGCCCTGCTTCGCGAACCAGGCGGCCAGCCGCCGGGCGTCCTTCTCAGGGAGGTCGAGTCCCGCCTCGTCGGCGAGTTCGATCACGGTCGACGGGCGCACCGCGCCGTCGAGGTGGTCGTGCAGCGAGACCTTCGGCAGGCTCCGCAGCGAGACGCCCTGGACGGTGGCGTCGCCGGTCGGTTCGATCGACATGGAGGACCTCTCAGGAGAGCGGATGGAGGGGCGGGTCACAGCCTACGCGGTGATCCGCTCGCGGACGAGCGGTCCGGACTCCGGCGCATCCGTCCCGATCGCCCAGGCGCCGTCGACAGCCTCGAGAGCTCGCGCGAACCGGGCCTCTTCGTCGGCGGACAGCGTGAACAGCGGCTGCCCGGCGACCACCCGGTCCCCCGGCTTGGCGTGCAGATCGATGCCGGCCGCGGGGACCACGGCGTCCTCGGCCCGCGCGCGCCCCGCCCCGAGACGCCAGGCGGCGATGCCGAACGGCAGAGCCTCCATCCGGGTGACGACGCCGTCCGACGGCGCCGTGACGACGTGCGTCTCCCGTGCCGTGGGGAGGGCTGCGTCCGGATCCCCGTCCTGGGCGCGGATCATCGCCTTCCAGCTGTCCATCGCGCGGCCGTCGTCGAGAGCGGCCTCCACATCGGCATCGGAATGGCCCGCGAGCGCGAGCATCTCCCGAGCCAGCGCCACCGTCAGCTCACGGACGTCGGCCGGTCCGCCTCCGGCGAGCACCTCGACGGATTCGCGCACCTCGTTCGCGTTCCCGATCGCGCGGCCGAGCGGCACGTTCATGTCCGTGAGCAGCGCCGTCGTCGCCACGCCGGAGTCGGTCCCGAGCTCGACCATGGTGCGCGCGAGCTCGCGAGCCCGGTCGATGTCCTGCATGAACGCCCCCGAGCCGAACTTCACGTCCAGCACGAGCGCATCCGTGCCCTCGGCGATCTTCTTGGACATGATGCTCGACGCGATCAGCGGGATCGCCTCGACGGTGCCCGTCACGTCGCGCAGCGCGTAGAGCTTCTTGTCGGCCGGCGCGAGGCCGGAGCCGGCGGCGCAGATCACGGCACCGACGTCGGACTGCATCTGCGCGAACATCTCGTCGTTCGACAGCGCCGCCCGCCAACCGGGGATCGACTCGAGCTTGTCGAGCGTCCCGCCGGTGTGCCCGAGACCGCGGCCGGACAGCTGCGGGACGGCGACCCCGAAGGAGGCGACCAGGGGTGCCAGCGGCAGAGTGATCTTGTCCCCCACCCCGCCGGTCGAGTGCTTGTCGACGGTCCGCTTGCCGAGAGAAGCGAAGCTCATCCGCTCCCCGGAGGCGATCATGGCGTCGGTGAGGACCCGGATCTCGTCGCGCTGCATGCCGCGCTGGAACACGGCCATCGCGAACGAGGCCATCTGGGCGTCGGACACGTAGCCGCGCGTGTACGCGTCGACCATCCAGCGCAGCGCCGGCTCGGGAACGCTGCCGCCGTCGCGCTTGGCACGGATGACGTCGACGGCGTCGAAGGCCTCGACCATCAGCGCACCTCCTCGAGGTCGCGCGGGCCGAAGGCATCGGGCAGCACCTCGTCGATCGTGCGGATGCCGGACACGGTCTCCAGCAGCATCCCCGGTGTGGCGTGCTCGAACAGCAGCTGACGGCAGCGGCCGCACGGCATGATGGTCTGGCCCTCGCCGTTCACGCACACGAACGCGACGAGACGCCCGCCTCCGGACATGTGCAGATCACCGACCAGCGCGCACTCGGCGCACAGCCCGACGCCGTACGACGCGTTCTCGACGTTGCATCCCGCCACGATCCGGCCGTCGTCGGCGAGCGCCGCAGCGCCCACCCTGTAGCGCGAGTACGGGGCGTAGGCCTTCCGCATCGCCTCCGTCGCGACGGCGCGCAGTTCGTCCCAGTCGATGTCAGTCATGTCCTCGGTTCTGTCCGATCAGCTCTTGATGTAGGGAACGCCGGATGCGGCCGGAGGACGGGAGCGCCCCACGAGACCGGCGACGGCGAAGATGGTGACGATGTACGGCAGCATCAGCATGAACTGGCTCGGCACAGGCGAGCCGATCACGCTCAGCACGCCCTGCAGGTTCGACGCGAAGCCGAACAGCAGTGCGGCGAGGGTCGCCTTGATCGGATCCCACTTGCCGAAGATCACGGCGGCGAGCGCGATGAAGCCGGCCCCCGCCGTCATCTCGGAGTTGAAGCGCGGGACGGACACCAGCGTGAAGAACGCGCCTCCCATGCCGGCGACGGCACCGGCGAGCATCATGTTGCGGTACCGGGTGGTGGCGACGTCGATGCCGACGGTGTCGGCCGCCTGCGGGTGCTCGCCCACGGCGCGCAGGCGCAGACCCCAGCGGGTGCGGTACATGCCGAACCACACCAGGAACACCACGATGTACATCAGGTAGACGACGACCGTCTGACGGAACAGGATCGGTCCGATGACCGGGATGTCGCTGAGCACCGGGATCGCGATGGCCGTGAAGGGCTGCGGCGAGTTCAACGTGGCCTGGTTCGGGTCGAGCACCTGCCGGAACAGGAACGTCGTCACGCCGATCACGAGAACGTTGAGCACGACGCCGACGATGACCTGGTTCACGAAGTACGTGATCGCGAACACGGCGAGGACGAGCGAGACGAGGACGCCGGCCACCATGGCGGCGATGAGACCCGCCCATGGGCTGCCGGTGAGCGAACCCACGAGCGCCGCGCAGAAGGCGCCCGCGAGCAGCTGAGCCTCGATGGCGATGTTCACGACGCCGACCCGCTCGCCGATCACGCCGCCCAGTGCTCCGAAGATCAGCGGCGTCGCCAGAGCGAGCGCGCCCGAGAGCAGGCCGATCAGCGGCAGCGTGGCGCCGGCGGACGCCCACACCAGGAAGCCGAGCAGCAGGAACACGACGTACACCGAGATCAGCCACAGCGGCACGGAGCGCCGTCCCGCCACGAGCACGAACGCGACGACGGTCAGTGCCACGAGGATCCCCACGCACACCCATGCGGTGGCCGTCGACGGCAGGACGAGGTCCGGCAGCGCGATCGCCTCGCGCCCGGCGACCAGGCGGAACGTGCTGACGCCCTCGCGCGGTGCGAGCAGCGGCAGGAGCGCCACCAGCACGGTCATCACCGCGAAGATGATGGGCGTCTTCCACGACACGACCGCGACGTGGCGCTGCTCCTCGATGGGAGCCTGTGTCGTCAGAGCGCTCATGCCGCCACCTCCTTCGACGTCTTCGCCGCGCGCTTGCGTCGTGGCCTGCCGTCCGGCTGCGGAAGCCCGAAGATCGCCCGCACCAGCGGAGGTGCGGCGATGAACAGCACGATCAGGGACTGCACGACCAGGACGATCTCCACCGGGACCCCCTGAGAGCTCTGCATCGTGAAGCCTCCGGCCTTGAAGGCGCCGAACAGGATGCCCGCGCCGAGCACGCCAAGCGGCGTCGACCGGCCGAGCAGGGCGACGGTGATCGCGTCGAAGCCGATGCCGGCGTCGATGCCCTCGCTGAACCCGCTCGTCACCGTGCCGAGCACCTGGCTGGATCCGGCGATGCCGACCAGCCCGCCGGCGAGCACCATCACGAGGAAGTACATCCGCCCGACACTGATGCCCGCGACCTTCGCGGCTGCGGGGTTCTCCCCCACGGCGCGGAAGCGGAAGCCCAGGCTCGACCGCTCAAGAAGCCACCAGGTGAAGGCGACGGCGAGAAGCGCGATGATGAAGCCCGCGTGGAGCTTGAACTGCGGTCCGAGGATGCCGGGGAGCACCGCCGTCTCCGCCATCGGCGCGGTCTTCGGGTTGCTCGAGCCCGGCGCCTGCAGTACGCCCTGCGTGGCCAGCATCCAGGCGAGCAGGTAGACCGCGATGTGGTTGAGCATGATCGTGACGATCACCTCGTGCGCGCCGGTGCGTGCCTTGAGGAGTCCGGCGATTCCGGCCCAGATCGCGCCCGCCACGATGCCGGCGAGCACGGCTGCGAGCATGTGCAGCGGCCACGGCATGTCGACCGCCGTCGCCACCCAGCCGGCAGCAGCCGCGGCCATGAGCATCTGTCCCTGACCGCCGATGTTGAACAGGCCGGCACGGAAGGCCAGCGCGACGCCGAGTCCGGCGGCGATCAGCGGGGTCGCGAACTTGAGCGTCTCGGTGAGCGGACGGATGCCGACGATGAAGCTGTCCGCCGTGAAGTTGTAGATCGAGCCGCGGAACAGCGCGGCGTACGCGCCGGCCACGGCATCCCAGATCGCAACGAGCGTGTCAGTGGGCCGCGCGAAGAAGTAGGTCGACGCCTCCTGCACCTCGGGGTTCGTGAAGGCGATCATGATCGACCCCACGATGACGGCGAGCAGCACCGCGAGCACCGAGATGATCGCGTTTCCGGTCACCACCCGGCGCCAGGCCGCGTGCCAGCGCGATTCCTCGGGGACGGGCTGCCCGGACTTCGGGGGGTCCGGCAGCGGTACGCCGGGTGCGGCGAGTCCGGACGCGGATCCGGCGGCTCCGGTGACCGTGCCGCCGGTGCGGTCCGGTCCGCTCTGGCCGGCCGAACCGGGTGCTGCTTCGGAGTCGCTCATGCGGTGGCTCCTTCTTCGGTCATGCCGGCCATCATCAGGCCGAGGCGGTCTCGCGGTGTGTCGCCGGGGACGATGCCGACGATCCGGCCGCGATACATCACCATGATGCGATCGGCGAGCGCGGTGGCCTCGTCGAGCTCGGTCGAGATCACGACGACCGGGACGCCGGCGTCGCGGGTCGCGATGATGCGCTTGTGGATGAACTCGATCGAACCGACGTCCACACCGCGGGTGGGCTGGGCTGCGACGAACAGGGACAGGTCGCGGCTGAGCTCCCTGGCCAGGACGACCTTCTGCTGGTTCCCCCCGGAGAGCCGGCCCACCGGCTGGTCGGGGCCCTGCGTGCGGATGTCGAACTCCGCGATCTTGTCGGAGGCGAAGCTCTGCAGAACGCCCCGCTGCACTGTTCCCGCCTTGACGAAGGGCGCGCCGTCCGAGCGGTCGAGCATCAGGTTCTCGGCGATGGAGAACTCCTTGACCAGCCCGTCGACGCTGCGGTCCTCCGGGACGAAGCCGACGCCGTCATCGAGGATGTCCTTGACCGATCGGCCGACGAGTTCGCGGCCGTTCAGGCGGATGCTTCCCTGCACGCGGGGCTGAAGACCGACGAGGGCCTCGGTGAGCTCGGTCTGCCCGTTGCCCTGCACTCCGGCGATCGCGAGCACCTCGCCCCCTCGAACCGAGAAGGTGACGTCGTCCACCAGCACTGTCCCGACATCGTCCGTGACGGTGAGCCCGGTGACGGTGAGCGCCTCCTCGCCCAGGTTCGGGGCGCCCTTCGCGACGGTGAGCTCGACGGCGCGCCCGACCATGAGGGAGGCCAGCTCCTCGTTCGTCGCTGTCGGCGACGCCTCCCCGACCACCTTGCCGAGCCGGATCACGGTGATACGATCGGCGACCTCGCGCACTTCGCGGAGCTTGTGGGTGATGAAGACGATGGATGCGCCGCCGTCGCGCAGCTGGCGCATGGTGGCCATCAGCTCGTCGGTCTCCTGCGGAGTCAGCACGGCGGTCGGCTCGTCGAAGACGAGCACCTTCGCGTCGCGCGAGAGCGCCTTGATGATCTCGACGCGCTGCTGCACGCCGACGGGGAGCTCTTCGACGACGGCATCCGGATCCACGTCGAATCCGAAACGATCGGAGATCTCGATGACCATGCGCCGCGCCGCGGCCAGATCGAGTCGCCCGCCGAACCGGGTCTGCTCGTGCCCCAGCATGACGTTCTCGGCGACCGTGAACACGGGGATCAGCATGAAGTGCTGGTGCACCATGCCGATGCCGGCCGCCATCGCGTCGCCGGGGCCGGCGAAGTGCTGCACGACGTCGTCCAGCAGGATCTCGCCCTCGTCGGCCTGATACAGACCGTAGAGCACATTCATCAGCGTGGACTTGCCGGCGCCGTTCTCACCGAGGAGGCAATGGATCTGCCCCGGTTCGATGGTGAGATCGATGTGGTCGTTGGCCGTCAGCGCGCCGAACCTCTTGGTGATGCCGCGCAATTCGAGCTTCATGTGTTGATCCTAGTCAGCGGGCAGGGTGCGCCCTCAAGCAGATGGCGCGGGTCGGCGCCGTGGACTGGGGAGAGGGAGGCCGGCGGTGGCCGGCCTCCCTCTCAGCGTTTTCGGTCCTCGATCAGTCGAGGTACGACGTGACCGTGACCTCGCCGTCGATGATCGCCTGCTGCAGCGCCTCCACCTCGGAGACGAGCTCGGCGTCCACCTTGTCGGCGAAGTTGTGCAGGTCGGCGATGCCGACGCCCTCGTTCTCCAGGGTGCCGATGTACGGGGTCGCGTCGAACTCGCCGTTGGCGCTCGACATCACGGCCTCGTAGGTCGACAGGTCCATGGCCTTCAGGATCGACGTGAGCACGTAGTCCTCGGTCGTCGGGTCGGTGACGAACAGGTCGGCGTCCGTGCCGATCAGGGCGATGTCGCGACCGGACTCGGTGATCGCCTGGAGAGCCGACTGGTAGATCGGACCGCCGACGGGCAGCAGCACGTCGACGCCCTGGTCGATGATGTTCTGCGCGACGGTCTTCGCCTCCTGGTTGGCCTCGAAACCACCGGTGAACGAACCGGTCGAGCCGTCCCAGCCCACCACCTGGACGGAGGTGCCCTTCTCGGAGTTGTAGTAGTCGACGCCCTGCTTGAAGCCGTCCATGAAGATCGTGACGGTCGGGAACTCCATGCCGCCGAACGTACCGACCTTGCCGGCCTCGGAGTAGCCCGCGGCGAGGTAGCCGGCGAGGAACGCCGCTTCGGCCGTGTTGTAGAGCAGCGGCTTGACGTTCTCGGCGTCGGCCTGGCCGTCGAAGTCGGCGTCGGCGGCGTCGTCGACGAGGATGTAGTCGACGTCGGGGTTCGCCTGCGCGCTCTCGACCGTGGCAGCCGAGAGGGCGAAGCCGACCGCGACGATCGCGTTGCAGCCCTCGGCGACGAGGTTCTCGACGTTGGGTCCGTAGTCGGTCTCGGTGTTCGACTCGACGTCGTTCAGCTGCACGCCCAGCTCGTCGGCCGCCTTCTGGGCGCCCTCGAGGGACAGCTGGTTGAACGACTTGTCCTGGAACCCGCCGAAGTCGGAGACGATGCAGGGCAGGAAGTCGAGCGCTTCCCCGCCCGGTCCCTCGGACTCCTCCGGGGCGGCTCCACAGCCAGCGAGCGAGAGGGCGACACCGGTCGCCACGAGCGCGGCGAGTGCGCGCTTCCGGGTGGAAATGGTCACGTAAGCCTCCACGGACTACTGGCCTGCGCCGATCGCAAGGCCCCAGGCATAAGTTACCCAGTGTTACGCGACGCCCGCCCGTCGCCGCGGTTAATGGTTACAAACCCGAAATAGATCCGACATCCGCCCGGTCAGAGCACATCTCCGCGACCGGTCACCTTGAGCGATTCGACGACGCCCTTCACGCGCTGCGCGTGCTCCGTCGTGGTCACCAGAAGCGCGTCCGGAGTGTCCACGACGACGATGTCCTGCACGCCGACGAGGCTGATCACGCGCGAGGTCTGGCTCACCAGGATCCCGGTCGCGGCGTCCGACAGCACCCGCGCCTTCGGCCCGAGCACCGCGAGGTCGTTCTTGCGTCCGCCGGTGATGAGCTTGGTGAGGGAGGCGAAATCCCCCACGTCGTCCCAGTCGAAGTGGCCGGGGATCACCGCCAGGCGCCCCTTGTCGGCCGCGGGCTCCGCGACGGCGTAGTCGATCGCGATCTTCTTCAGTCCCGGCCATATGCGATCCACCGCAGGTCCGCGGAGCTCGCGATCGTCCCACGCCTCGGCAAGCTCCCGCAGCCCCGCATGCAGCTCGGGTTCGTTCTCCGCGAGCTCGTCCAGCAGCACGCTCGCCTTCGCGATGAACATTCCGGCGTTCCACAGGTACGAGCGGTCGGCGTAGTAGCGCTTCGCCGTCTCGAGATCCGGCTTCTCCACGAAGCTCTCGACCGTCGCCGCCTCGGGGGCGCCGTCCACGATCAGCTCGTCGCCCTTGCGGATGTAGCCGAAGCCCACGGACGGCTCGGACGGCTGGATGCCGATCGTGCAGATATAACCGGCGCGGGCGACCTCCACGGCCTGCTGCACGGCGAACTCGAAGGTGCGCGTTCCGCGGATGACGTGGTCCGCGGCGAACGAGCCGATGATCACGTCCGGGTCGCGGCGGTGCAGGATCGCGGCAGCCAGCCCGATCGCCGCCGACGAGTCGCGCGGCTCGGACTCGAGGAAGACGTTCGGATCGGGGATGCCGGGGAGCTCCGCCTCGACGGCTGCGCGATGCGCGCGGCCGGTGACGACCGCGATGCGGTCGGCGCCCGCGAGCGGCTCGAGCCGGTCCCAGGTGTCGCGCAGCAGCGAGTTGCCCGAACCGGTCAGGTCGTGCAGGAACTTGGGCGCGTCCGCACGCGAGAGCGGCCACAGCCGGCTCCCGATGCCGCCGGCGGGGATCACGGCGTAGAAGTCCTCGATCGGCTCCGTCATGCCCCCACCCTACCCGGGACAACAATCTCGACATCGAGACAGTTAGGGTCCCCTTCCTCGATCCCGGCGCGTGGACGGGAATAGGATGGTGAGCGTTCGGGCGTGCCTGCGCACGCTGCCGAGACAGATCGATCAGGGAGGACGACCGTGTCCGCAAGCACTCGCTTGACACCGTCGATTTCGGAGACGACATCCAAGACCCCGCGCGGCACCCTCTACCGAGGCCGCGAAGGCATGTGGTCCTGGGTGCTTCACCGCATCACCGGTGTCGCCATCTTCTTCTTCCTCCTGGTGCACGTGCTCGACACGGCGCTGATCCGCGTGTCGCCCGAGGCGTACGACGCGGTGATCGGCACCTACAAGAACCCGGTCATGGCCTTCGGCGAGGTCGTCCTCGTCGCCGGCATCGCGTTCCACGCTCTCAACGGCCTACGCATCATCCTCGTCGACCTGTGGTCGAAGGGGGCGCGGTACCAGCGCCAGATGTTCTGGATCGTCATCGGCCTGTGGGCGGTGCTGATGGCCGGATTCGTCCCGCGCCATCTCGCCCTCGCGTTCGCCGGCTTCGGAGGGGGACACTGATGACCACTCAGACCGCAGTGCCGGCATCCGGGCGTCGCGCCCGCCGCTTCAACCTCGAGAAGTGGGGTTGGATGTTCATGCGGGTGTCCGGGGTGCTCCTGGTGATCCTGATCTTCGGCCACCTTTTCGTGAACCTCATGCTCGGCGACGGCATCCACGCCCTCGACTTCGCGTTCATCGCCGGCAAGTTCGCCGACCCGTGGTGGCAGTGGTGGGACGTGCTCATGCTGTGGCTGGCGCTGATCCACGGCGCGAACGGCATGCGCACCATCGTCAACGACTACGTCACCCACCCCGGTGCTCGCAAGGCGCTGGTCTGGGCGCTGGGCCTGGCCGCCGGACTCCTCATCGTCCTGGGCACGCTGGTCGTCTTCACGTTCGACCCGTGCCTCGGCGTGACCGAGTCGAGCAGCCTGTGGGACATGTGCGTGGCCAACGGCAGCGTCGGGAACTGAGAGAGAGCCAGAGAGTGACCACCCAGACTCACGATTCCGTCGTCCGCGACGGCGTGCACTACCACCAGTTCGACATCGTCATCGTCGGCGCCGGCGGCGCCGGCATGCGGGCGGCCATCGAGGCCGGCCCCGGCGCGAAGACCGCCGTCATCTCGAAGCTGTATCCCACTCGCTCGCACACCGGCGCCGCACAGGGCGGCATGGCGGCTGCCCTCGCGAACGTCGAGGAGGACAGCTGGGAGTGGCACACCTTCGACACGGTCAAGGGCGGCGACTACCTCGTCGACCAGGACGCCGCCGAGATCCTCGCCAAGGAGGCGATCGACGCGGTCATCGACCTCGAGAACATGGGCCTGCCGTTCAACCGCACCCCCGAGGGCAAGATCGACCAGCGCCGCTTCGGCGGGCACACCGCCGAGCACGGCAAGACCCCCGTGCGCCGCGCGTGCTACGCGGCCGACCGCACCGGCCACATGATCCTGCAGACTCTCTTCCAGAACTGCGTCAAGCTCGGCATCGACTTCTTCAACGAGTTCTACGTGCTCGACCTGATCACGGTGAAGGATGCCGAGGGCAGGACCCAGATCGCCGGCGTCGTCGCCTACGACCTCGCCACGGGCGAGCTGCACGTGTTCCACTCCAAGGCCGTGATCTTCGCGACCGGCGGTTTCGGCAAGATCTTCAAGACCACCTCCAACGCGCACACCCTCACCGGCGACGGCGTCGGCATCGTGTGGCGCAAGGGACTGCCGCTCGAGGACCTCGAGTTCTTCCAGTTCCACCCGACCGGTCTCGCCGGTCTCGGCATCCTGCTCACCGAAGGAGCCCGCGGCGAGGGAGCCATCCTGCGCAACGCCTCGGGCGAGCGCTTCATGGAGCGCTACGCGCCGACCATCAAGGACCTCGCCCCGCGCGACATCGTCGCCCGCTGCATGGTGCAGGAGGTCGCTGAGGGACGCGGCGCGGGTCCGCACAAGGACTACGTGCTGCTGGACTGCACGCACCTCGGCGCCGAGGTCCTCGAGACCAAGCTCCCCGACATCACCGAGTTCGCCCGCACGTATCTGGGCGTCGACCCGGTCGTCGAGCCGGTGCCGGTCATGCCGACCGCGCACTACGCGATGGGCGGCATCCCGACGAACAACGACGGAGAGGTGCTGGCCGACAACGACACGGTCGTGCCCGGTCTGTACGCCGCCGGCGAGTGCGCCTGCGTCTCGGTGCACGGCGCCAACCGGCTCGGAACCAACTCGCTGCTGGACATCAACGTGTTCGGCAAGCGCTCGGGCCGCAACGCGGTCGAGTACGTCAAGACCGCCGAATTCGTCCCGCTGCCGGAGAACCCGGCGGCGTTCGTCTCGGACATGCTCGAGGGGCTGCGCAACAACCAGGGCACCGAGCGCATCGCCGTGCTGCGCAAGACGCTGCAGGACGAGATGGACAAGGGCGCGCAGGTGTTCCGCACGCACGACTCCCTGGAACACGTCCTCGGCGTGATCGCGGAGCTGCGCGAGCGCTACAAGAACGTGCACGTGGACGACAAGGGCCACCGGTTCAACACCGATCTGCTCGAGGCCGTCGAGCTGGGCTTCCTGCTCGACATCGCCGAGGTCGTCGTCTATGCGGCCCAGAACCGCGAGGAGAGCCGCGGCGGCCACATGCGCGACGACTTCCCCCAGCGCGACGACGAGAAGTACATGAAGCACACGATGGCGTACCTGACGGGCGACCCGCACTCGTCGACGCCGAGCGACCACATCCGGCTCGACTGGAAGCCGGTCGTCTTCACGAAGAACGAGCAGGGCGAGTTGAACTACCCGCCGATGGAGAGGAAGTACTGACATGTCCACCGCTGTCGCAGAAGCGCCTGCCGCTGATTCCGCCGCGGACACGGGCGTCCAGTCCTTCCTGGTGACCTTCATCATCCGCCGGTTCGACCCCGAGGTCGACGCCGAGCCGCACTGGGTCGACTACGACGTGGAGCTGTACTCGACCGACCGCGTGCTCGACGCGCTGCACAAGATCAAGTGGGAGGTCGACGGCTCTCTCACGTTCCGACGCTCCTGCGCCCACGGCATCTGCGGCTCCGACGCCATGCGCATCAACGGCCGCAACCGCCTCGCCTGCAAGACGCTGATCAAGGATCTGGACATCTCCAAGCCGATCTACGTCGAGGCGATCAAGGGCCTGCCGCTGGAGAAGGACCTCGTGGTCGACATGGAGCCGTTCTTCGCGTCCTACCGCGAGGTGCAGCCGTTCCTCGTCGCGAGCACGACGCCCGAGAAGGGCAAGGAGCGCACGCAGTCCATCGCCGACCGCGCCATCTTCGACGACACCACCAAGTGCATCCTGTGCGCCGCGTGCACCTCTTCGTGCCCGGTGTTCTGGACCGACGGGCAGTACTTCGGCCCCGCCGCGATCGTCAACGCGCACCGCTTCATCTTCGACTCGCGCGACGACAACGCCGGCGTCCGCCTGGACATCCTCAACGACAAGGAGGGCGTGTGGCGCTGCCGCACGACCTTCAACTGCTCCGAGGCGTGCCCGCGCGGCATCGAGGTCACCAAGGCGATCGCCGAGGTCAAGCAGGCGGTGCTGCGCGGCCGCCCCTGACCCTTCGCTACCCTGACAGGGTGAGCCGCTCTGACAGCACCTCGACGCCGCGCAGCCCTCGCGAGCAGCGCGGGGCCGCGGACGTGGCGGCACGCGAGGAGCAGCATCTGCGCGCCCGCTGGGAGCAGACGCAGGAGAACCTCCGCGAACGCTTCGAGGAACCGCTCTCGCGTGCCACCGAGCTCACGCATCGCACGCTCGCCTGGTTCCCGGTCCGGGTGTGGCGCAACTTCCTGCAGCACGAGGGCTTCCTGCTCGCGGCCGGGGTGAGCTATCAGACGCTCTTCGCCGGCTTCGCCGCCGTCTACGTCGCGTTCGCGATCACCGGTCTCTGGCTGGGCGGGAACGCGGATGCCGTGGACGGCCTGATCAGCGTGATCAACAACTTCATCCCGGGCCTCATCGTCACCGACGGCGTCATCACGCCCGAGCAGGTCCAGGACATCGCCAGCGGGAACACCGGAACCCTCAGCATCACCGGCGCGATCGCCCTGGGAGCCCTCATCTGGACGGCCATCGGCGCGATCTCGTTCGCGCGCCGAGCCGTCCGAGGCGTCTTCGGCATCCCTCCCGACCGCCGGAACTACTTCCACCTGAAGGGCCTGGACCTGCTGGCCGCGATCGTCTTCGGGGCGGGGCTCGTGCTCGGGACCATGCTCGGCACGCTCGGGACCTGGGCCCTGGGCCTGGCCTTCGAGCTGATCGGCCTGAGCGAGGCGTCGCCGGTGTTCTCGCTGACCGTCCGGCTGGTCACGGTGGCGATCCTCTACATCGTCAACACCGTGCTTCTGGCCGGCCTGTTCCGCTTCCTCACGGGCACGCAGCTGACCTGGCGGCGCATCATGCCCGGCGCGTTCCTCGGCGCGGCGGCGACCACGGTGCTCCAGCTCGGGTTCGGCCTGTTCCTCGGCTACACCCCGTCCAACCCGCTGCTGGCGACGTTCACCGTGTTCATCGTCATGCTCCTCTGGTTCCGCCTCATCGGGATCGTGCTGCTCGTCGCGGCCTCCTGGATCGCCGTGGCCGCACAGGACAATCACGTGGCTCTCCTGCCGCAGTCGGAGGCCGAGCGCCTCGCCGCCGAGCACAGGGCGCTGCTGCTGGCGGCCCAGGTGCGGCTGCGCACGGCGCAGGAGGCCAGGGCGGGGGCGCCCTGGTACCGGATCTGGGCGGCCGATCGCGCGGTCCGCGAGGCGCACGACGAGCTGGAGCAGGTCGAGGCCGCCACCCCTCCCCCGCCGCAGCGGGGGCGCAGGCCCCGTCCCGGCTTGGGGGCGGCCGTTCCGGAGGGCGATGTCCGTCCCTCCGCCTAGGCTGGAGGCATGCCACATCTGCGTATCGCCTCGGTCAACGTCAACGGAATCCGGGCGGCCGCCCGCAACGGCATGAGCACCTGGCTGGACGCTGCGGACGTCGACATCCTCACCCTGCAGGAGGTGCGCGGACAGGATGAGCACCTGGAGGCCGCACTCCCCGGCTGGTCGATCATCCACGACGAGGCCACGGCCAAGGGGCGTGCGGGCGTCGCGATCGCCAGTCGCACCCCGGCCCTCGCGGTCAGGACGGACTTCGGACCGGCCGATTTCGACTCGAAGGGGCGCTGGATCGAAGGCGACTACCTGATCGGGGATCAGCCGCTGACGGTGGCGAGCGCCTACGTGCACACCGGCGAGGCGGACACCCCCAAACAGGACGAGAAGTGGAAGTTCCTGGATGCGTTCGGCGACCGTCTCACCGAGCTGGGCGCCGACGGTGCGCTCGCTCTCGTCACGGGCGACCTGAACGTCGGGCACCGCGAGCTGGACATCAAGAACTGGCGCGGCAATCGCAAGAAGGCCGGATTCCTCCCGCGAGAACGCGCGTACTTCGATCGCTTCCTCGGCGCAGCCGGAGCCGACGTGGATGCCGTGGACGGCACGACCGGACGCGGTCTGGGCTGGGTCGACGTCGGGCGCCGCTTCCACGGCGAGATCGACGGGCCGTACACGTGGTGGTCGATGCGGGGCAAGGCGTTCGACAACGACTCGGGATGGCGCATCGACTACCATCTGGCGAGCCCGGCGCTGGCCGACCGCGTGGAGTCCTACCACGTGGCGCGTGCGGCCTCCTACGATCAGCGCTGGAGCGATCACGCGCCCGTCGTCGTCGACTATCGGTACTGAGTCGCCGACGGAGCCGTCTTCTCGCCGGGCTCCGGAATCGCTCTCGTGACAGGGAGGCCGCGCGGAGACGCACCGAACGCGTGAGCATGTCGGTTTCGACGGCGCTCGCGCTCCGCGCGGACGCGCGGTCACGCCGTCAGGCCGTCAGGCCGTCAGCAGCGCGGCGAACAGCCCGATGCCGACGACGAGGAACGCGGCGAGACTGATGATCGCCGCGACGAGTCTGCGGCCGGCCGGGAACACGAGCGGGATCGACACCGCGGTCGGGATCGCGAGCACCAGCGCGAACAGCGTGCCGAAGATGAGCGTGTAGCCGTGAGGGTCGAAGGCACCGCCGAAGCGGCTGCTGAGCACCAGGACCGTGAACACGAGGAACGGCACGCCGAACAGCGCCGTCAGCACGATGCCGAGGATGCGCAGCCCGGCGCCGGTGGAGCGAGGTCCCGGAGCGGT
Source organism: Microbacterium cucumeris (assembly GCF_058349845.2). Classification (NCBI taxonomy): domain Bacteria; kingdom Bacillati; phylum Actinomycetota; class Actinomycetes; order Micrococcales; family Microbacteriaceae; genus Microbacterium; species Microbacterium cucumeris. The sequence goes on along the minus strand of NZ_JBYRIZ020000002.1, from coordinate 429,380 downwards.
CATACCGTGAGTCTGGCATCCCGCGGCGGACGGCATCCCGTCTCCCCATAGGATTGATACCGTGACGAAACCTCGCCTGTACTCCGGAATGCAGCCCTCCGCCGATTCCCTGCAGATCGGCAACTACATCGGAGCGCTGCTGCAGTGGCGGGAGCTGCAGACCTCCTATGACGCGTTCTTCTCGGTCGTCGACCTGCACGCGCTGACCGTGGCGCAGGACCCGAAGGAGCTGCGGGAGAAGACACGGCGCACGGCCGCGCAGTACATCGCCGCCGGCATCGAGCCGTCGCAGTCGACCCTCTACGTGCAGTCGCACGTGCGGGCGCACGCCGAACTCGCCTGGATCCTCTCGACGATCACAGGGTTCGGCGAGGCCGGCCGCATGACCCAGTTCAAGGACAAGTCTGCCCGCTACGGCGCCGAGGCGACGTCTGTGGGGCTGTTCACCTATCCGGTGCTGATGGCCGCCGACATCCTGCTGTACCAGACCGATGTCGTGCCGGTCGGCGACGACCAGAAGCAGCACGTCGAGCTCACCCGCGACCTGGCCGAGCGGTTCAACGCGCGTTTCGGGGAGGCGTTCGTGGTGCCGGTGCCGGTGATCCAGAAGGACACCGCTCGCATCTACGACCTGCAGAGCCCGACGGCGAAGATGTCGAAGTCGTCCGAGAGCGACGCGGGTGTGCTGTGGCTGCTCGACGACCCCGCGGCGACGGCGAAGAAGATCATGCGTGCGGTCACGGACAACGAGGGCAGCGTGCGCTTCGATCGCGAGAGCAAGCCGGGCGTCTCGAACCTGCTCACGATCTATGCGGCGCTCACGGGGCGCCAGGTCGCGGCGATCGAGGACGAGTACGCCGGCCGCGGGTACGGCGACTTCAAGAAGGGCCTCGCAGACGTCGTCGTGAACGAGTTCGAGCCGGTGCGTGCGCGCGCGCTGGAGCTGCTGGACGATCCGGCCGAGCTGGACCGAATCCTCGCCGCGAACGCGGAGAAGGCGGATGCCGTCGCCGACGCGACCCTCGCCTCGGTGTACGACAAGGTCGGGCTGCTTCGACGCGTCTGAGCACGCGTGTTCCGAACTCCTGCAGAATCATCGGATTCCGGCCCGGCACCGGTCCCGGCATCCGGATCTGCAGGTTTCGACACGCGGATCGAGCACCCCTCCCCCGTAGGATGGGGGCGTGACCGATCCGCAGCTGCCAGACGGCTTCCGCCCCGCTCCCCCGCCCGCGCCTCCGGTTCCGCCGGCAGGTGCCGAAGCCGGACAGCAGACTGCCCCGAGCGGGCGGCCGGACGGCGGCACGCCGTCACCCGAGGGTCCCGCACGCGACGTCGCACCCTTCGGCGCGCCCGCACCCGGGGCGCAGCCGGGCGGCGATGCGTTCTCCGCGCCCGCGTTCCCGGCGCCGACGCCCCCGTACCAGGCCCCGGGCGGCGCCTACCAGGTCCCCGTGGGCGGCTATCAGGCTCCGGCCGGAGCGTATACCGTCGCCCCCGCGCCGGAGACCCCGTCCCGGACCACCGGCGTGATCGCACTGGTCCTGTCCCTCGCGGCCGCGATCCTGATGCCGGTCATCGGCGGCTTCGCGTCCTGGGAGGTCGGGCGACGCATCCCCAGCGCCCTGGAGAACGTCACGACCGCCGATCTCGAGTCGCTCGCGTTCCTGTCACCGGCACGCGACCAGGTCCTGTGGGCCGAACTGTCGTTCTGGGCGGGTACGGTGCTCGGCATCGCCGCGTTCATCCTCGGCGTCATCGCGATCGTCAAGCGCCGCGGCCGGGGTATGGGCATCGCCGCGCTCATCGTCGCCGTGATCGGGCCGGTGATCTTCTTCATCGTGGCGTTCTTCGCGCTCAGCATCGGCGCCGCCGTCGGCTCCGCGGCGCTCCTCGGCGCGGTCTGACGCCGCTCAGCGCGGCGCGTGGTGCGTCTGCTGCGCGGCGAGCAACCCGTCCGCGACCAGCGTCTCGACGGCGTCCGCGGCATCCGAGACCAGGATCGGCAGGTTCTTGCGCTCCTCGCCGCCGAACGGCGCGAGCACCCAGTCCGACGGATCCTGGCGTCCCGTCGGACGTCCGATCCCGACGCGCACGCGCGGGAACTCCGCCGTCGTCAGTGCGCTCGCGACGTCGCGGACGCCGTTGTGCCCGCCGTGACCGCCGCCGGTCTTGAGCTTGATCGTGTCGAACGGGATGTCCAGCTCGTCGTGCACGACGATCACGCGCTCGGACGGCACGGTGTAGAACCGCGCGAGCGCCGCGACGGGGGTCCCGGAGACGTTCATGAACGTGTTCGGCTTGGCCAGCACGAGCTTGTCCGCTCCCGGGCGCAGCCAGGTCTCCACGACCCTGGCCCCCGCCTTGTGCACGCGGAAGGTCTCGCCCCGACGCGCGGCGAGCTCGTCGACCACCATCTGACCGATGTTGTGCCGTGTCGTCTCGTAACGCGGACCCGGGTTCCCGAGCCCGACGACCAGCCACGTGTGCGCCACGGCACGCTCCTCTCGAACATCGCCAGGATATGGCAGAGGGGACACGATCACTCGCGTCCCCTCTGCCGGAAGTGCGGCGGAGATTACTCCGCAGCTGCCTCTTCGGAAGCCTCTTCGCCGGCCTCGGCCTCGCCCTCCGGCTCCTCCGCAGCCTCGGTGGCGGCGGGAACGGAGATCGCGACGACCAGCAGCTCGGGGTCGGCGAGCAGCGTCGCACCCTTGGGCAGCTTCACGTCGGCCGCGGTGATGTGCGCGCCCTCCTCGAGACCCTCGATCGAGACCTCGACGTGCTCCGGGATGTGCGTGGCCTCGACCTCGACGGCGAGCGTCGTGGCGTCGAGGTTCGCGATGGTGCCCGAGAACGACTCACCGGTGAGGACGACAGGGACGTCGACCTGGATCTTCTCGCCCTTCTTCACGACCAGCAGGTCGATGTGCTCGATGATCTGGTGCACGGGGTCCTTCTGGACGTCCTTCACCAGGGCGAGCTGGCTCTTGCCCTCGATGTCGAGCTCGAGCAGCGCGTTGGCGCGGCGGATGATCAGCGCGACCTGGTGGCCCGGGAGTGCGACGTGCACCGGGTCGGTGCCGTGGCCGTAAAGCACGGCGGGGATCTTGCCTGCAGCGCGCAGGCGACGGGCGAAGCCCTTGCCGAAGCTGTCGCGCAGCTCGGCGATGACCTTGGTGTCGTCAGACATGGGTTCTCCTTCTGGCACGCGACGGACGGCCGCGTGGTGGTCTTGAGTTCGGCTTCTCGAACGCAGACGCGAGAATCCAGCCACGAGGACTGCTTCGCCGCGTCGATCACGGATGCCGCGCACGCGAAGCATCCCTCGCCGAGGAACTTCTCAATCGTACCCGATGCCCGGGTAGGCTGAAGACACCCGACTTCCTTCCCACGAACCAGGAGTTCTGCAATGCTCGACGGCGCCTTCTTCTCCCACGCGATCGCCTGGCTCATCGGCGCCATGGCGGTGTGCGCCACGGTCGGCGTCGCCGGAGCCCTGTTCGCGATGGGCCGCTCGGGCTACCGCAAGGACTGAGCCGCACAACGTAACCCGCGCGTCGTGAGCGGCGCGTCCGGGTAATCTGGAAGGGTCCGCAGCCGCGCGGTTCCGCGCCCGGGCGATCCCCCTCACGGAAGGTGCATCAATGTCCTCTGCCGGCCAGGCAAACATCGGAGTCGTCGGACTCGCCGTCATGGGCTCGAACCTCGCCCGCAACCTCGCCAGCCGCGAGGGCAACACGGTGGCGATCTTCAACCGCAGCTTCGAGAAGACGCAGACGCTGCTGGACGAGCACCCCGAGGCCGGCTTCATCCCGGCATCCACGTATCAGGAGTTCGCCGACTCCCTGCAGAAGCCGCGCACCGCGATCATCATGGTCAAGGCCGGTGGACCGACGGATGCCGTGATCGACTCCCTGCTCGAGGTCTTCGAGCCCGGGGACATCATCGTCGACGGCGGCAACGCGTACTTCCCCGACACCATCCGCCGCGAGAAGGCGGTCCGCGAGACGGGCGTGAACTTCGTCGGTGCCGGGATCTCCGGCGGCGAGGAGGGCGCGCTCACCGGCCCCAGCATCATGCCCGGCGGCTCGGACGAGTCGTGGGTCACGCTCGGCCCGATCCTCAAGTCCATCGCAGCGGTCGCCGAGGGCGAGCCCTGTGTCACGCACGTCGGTCACGACGGCGCGGGGCACTTCGTGAAGATGGTGCACAACGGCATCGAGTACGCCGACATGCAGCTCATCGCCGAGGCGTACGACCTGATCCGCCGCGGCACGGGCAAGACCCCCGCCGAGATCGCCGACATCTTCGCCGAGTGGAACAAGGGCGAGCTCGAGTCCTACCTGATCGAGATCACCGCCGAGGTGCTGCGTCAGATCGACGCGGCCACCGGCAAGCCGCTCGTCGACGTCATCCTCGACCAGGCCGGAGCCAAGGGCACCGGGGCCTGGACCGTTCAGACCGCGCTGTCGCTCGGCGTCCCGGTCTCGGGCATCGCCGAGGCGACCTTCGCCCGTTCGCTGTCCAGCCACCCCGAGCAGCGCGAGGCCGCCGCCTCCCTGCCCGGCCCGGACGAGGCGTTCTCGGTCTCTGACGAGGCGGCGTTCATCGAGGACGTCCGCCTGGCGCTGTACGCCTCGAAGATCGTCGCCTACTCGCAGGGCTTCGACGAGATCCGCGCAGGTGCGGCCGAGTACGGCTGGAACATCGACCTCGGCGCCATCAGCAAGATCTGGCGCGGCGGCTGCATCATCCGCGCGCAGTTCCTCAACCGCATCGCGGACGCCTACGCCGAGACCCCGGATCTGCCCGTCCTCATGACGGCGCCGTACTTCGCCGAGGCGCTCACCCGCGGCCAGGCCGCGTGGCGCCGCGTCGTGGTGACCGCCGCTCAGGCGGGGATCCCGGCTCCGGCGTTCTCGTCGTCGCTGTCGTACTACGACGGCATCCGCGCCGACCGCCTGCCGGCGGCACTCGTGCAGGGGCAGCGCGACTTCTTCGGCGCGCACACCTACAAGCGCATCGACAAGGACGGCACGTTCCACACTCTGTGGTCGGGCGACCGCACCGAGATCGAGGCCGAGGACACGCACTGACGTCTCGCGGACGCTGAAGGTCCGGGGAGCCCGCGGGCTCCCCGGACCTTCGCTTTCACGGCACGATGTTGTGATTGCGCCGGAACAGGTTCTCCGGATCCCAGGTCCGCTTGATCTCCCTCAGGCGCTCGCGAGCAGCCGGCGCGAACATGCCGGCCACCGCCTCGGGGCGCTCCGTGGGGGAGAAATTGCTGTACTCGGCGATCCGGTTCCGCTCGATCACCGCCCAGTCCGCGAGGATCTCGGCCCTCGTGTCGTCGTCGACGAGCCCCGGGATGTCGAAGGCGCCGGCCATGACGAACCAGGTCGCCTCCCGCGCGGGGAAGGCCGTGGCCTCCTGCGTGACGTCTCCGAACGCACCGCCGAGCGAGCGCAGGAACAACACGGATGCCGGGTATGCGGCGCGGAACGCGAGCAGGCGGTCGATGAGATCGTCGTCCAGACGCACGTAGAGGCCGTTGCCGCCGACGAAACCGGGCGGCACCTGCTCCTCACCCTCCGCCGGCACCGGCGGCTCCATCAGGATGTCGCGATAGGCCGGCGTGGTGATGTCGGCCTCGACGCCGTCGAGCCGCGTGATGGGCTCGAGAACAGCGCGCAGACGCTCCGCGTCGGCTCCCGCCCACACGGCGCTGAGGCTCGCCCCCGCGGGCGCACTCGGATCCATCGGCGGCACGTCCATATAGGTCACGGTGAGCTCGCGCGGTGCATCGGTCAGCAGGTCGCGTACCGCCCGCAGCACGGACGCCGGATCCGCGAACCGGGTCTCGGCGAAGGCGATGCCGTCCAGGCGGTGCGCGGCGAAATCGAATCGCGTCACGACACCGAAGTTTCCGCCTCCCCCGCGCAGCGCCCAGAACAGATCAGGGTTCTCGTCGGCAGACGCCTCGATGACGTCGCCGTCCGCGGTCACGACCTCGACGCCGATCAGCTGATCAGCCGCCAGCCCCCAGGAGCGGACCATCCATCCGACGCCTCCGCCGAGGGTCAGCCCGCCCACGCCCACCGTCGCGGTGTCACCGGAGCTGATCGCGAGTCCGTGACCGGCCAGGGTCGCCGCGACATCGCCCCACACCGCCCCGCCGCCGACCCGCACGGTCGTGCCGTCCACGTCGACACTGTTCAGCTCCGAGAGCTCGATACGCAGCCCCGGGCTCGACCCATGGGACCAGGGTCCATGCCCGCCGGAGACGACGGTCACGGGGAGGGACTCCTGCTTCGCACGCCGCACCGCGGCGGCGACGTCTTCAGTGGTGGAGGGGCGGATGACGACAGTGGGTTCGGTCATGCCGCCACGCTAGCCTCCCGGTCAGACATCGACCAGAGACAGTCAGAGCACGACAGCCGATCCTCGCTCCCGGCCGCTCACCACTCCGCCACAGAGCCGTCCGGATGCCGCCACACGGGGTTCTGCCAGCGCTCCCAGCGCCCCGCGGCATCCCTGACCGCTCGCTCGTCGATCTCGATCCCGAGCCCCGCTCCGGTGGGCCGCGCGAAATGACCGTCCACGAACTTCAGCGGCGCTGTATCGGCGACGTAGTCCAGCACCTCGGCGCCGGCGTTGTAGTGGATGCCGATCGACTGCTCCTGGATGAGGTGGTTCGGAGACGCGAAGCCGACCTGGAGACAGGACGCCAGGGCCAGCGGTCCGAGGGGGCAATGCGGGGCGATGACGGCATCGAAGGTCTCCGCGAGCGAGGCGATGCGGCGCACCTCGGAGATGCCGCCGGCGTGCGACACGTCCGGCTGGAGGATCGCCGTCCCGGCCTGCAGCACGGGCAGGAACTCCTGCCGGCTGTACAGCCGCTCCCCTGTCGCGATCGGGATCGTCGTCGCGTCGACGACGCGGCCGATCATGTGCGAGTTCTCCGGGACGACCGGCTCCTCGATGAAGAACGGATGCAGCGGCTCGAGCAGCGGCGCCAGACGGCGTGCCGTGGCGAGAGTGAAGCGCCCGTGCAGGTCGACGGCCACGTCGCGGTCCGGACCCAGCACCTCGCGCGCTGCGGCGACCCGGGAGACGACGCCGTCGAGCTCGGCCACCGAGCCGTTGCGGCTCATGCGACCGGACGCGTTCATCTTCACCGCGGTGAGTCCCACGTCGAGCTGCGCGGCGATGTGATCGGCCACCTCGGAGGGCTCGTCACCGCCGACCCAGCCGTAGGCGCGGATGCGTTCGCGCACCGCCCCTCCGAGCAGATCGTGCACGGGAACGCCGAGCCGCTTGCCCTTGAGGTCCCACAGCGCCTGGTCGACCCCGGCCACGGCGCTGGCGAGCACGGCACCGCCCCGATAGAACTGCCCCTTGGCGAGCACCTGCCCGTGCTCCTCGATCAGACCGGGGTCCTTGCCGACGAGGTACACCGCGAACTGGTCGACGGCGGCGCGCACCACGTCCGCATAGCCTTCGAGCGAGGCCTCGCCCCACCCGACGAGGCCGTCCGCCGTCTCGATCCGGACGAACAGCCAGCGCGGAGCGACCGGGAACGTCTCGACGCGTTCGATCACGTCGCTCATGCGCCGCCCTCCGCCCGGAATCCGGAGTAATCCGCCAGCACGATGTCCACGATCTCCTCGGGCGTGGACACGACGCTCACACGGATTCCGTCCTCGTCCGCGGCCAGCGGCTCGAGGGTGTCGTACTGCGACCGCAGGAGCGTCGCGGGCATGTACTCGTGATCCCGCGCGCCGACGCGCTCGGCGACCAGTTCGATCGGCCCCCAGGGCTCGACGAAGTAGGCGTGCGGTACGTGCGCGCGGATGAGGTCGCGGTAGCGGCGGCGCAGTGCGGAACAGGCGATGACGGCTCCCCCGCACGACTCGCGCTCGGCGAGCACGCCGCCCACCAGGTGCAGCCACGGCTCGCGATCGGCATCCGTCAGTGGCGTCCCGGCCGCCATGAGGGCGATGTTGCGCTCCGGGTGCAGGTCATCGCCGTCGACGAACGCGACGCCGAGCGCCTCGGCGAGCCTGCGCCCGACGGTCGACTTGCCCACTCCCTGCGTTCCCATGACCACGATCGAGACCGCGTGCTGCTTCGTCACCGTCGACACTCCTCACTTCTGCCCCCAGGCTATCGAGAATAAGTATGATGACTCAACTCCTCGGAGAGGGAAAGGTATGCTTATCCTGTGACCGAGCCCGAGGAGACCCCGCCGTCCGGGAACGGCGATCTGCGCGGCATCGTGCTCGACACGCTCGGGCACGAGATCTGCGACGGCCTCATCGCGACGGGAGCCACCTTCACGACCGAGTCGATCCAGACCCGCTTCGAGGTCTCGCGCTCGGTCGTCCGCGAGGCGCTGCACGCTCTGGAGGCCCTGGGGCTGATCTCCGCGAAGCGCCGCGTCGGCGTGCGCGTGCTGCCGGAGAGCCACTGGAACGGCTTCGACCTCCAGGTGATCCGATGGCGCCTGGCCGGTCGGGGCCGGATCGCGCAGCTGCGGTCGCTCACCGAACTGCGCGGCGCCATCGAACCCGCCGCCGCTCGACTCGCCGCCGTGCGCGCACCGCTGGAGGGCGCCGGAGATCTCGTGGGGGTCGCCGGGCGGCTGTGGGCCGCGGGGCGCGAGGGCGACGCCGACGCCTTCCTCCACCTGGATGCGCGGTTCCACCGCCTCGTGCTCGAGATGAGCGGAAACGAGATGTTCGCCCAGCTGCACCCGCTCGTCGAGGAGGTCATGCGCGGACGCACGCGATACGGCCTCATGCCGCAGCATCCGGCCCCCGAGGCCCTGCAGTGGCACATCGACATCGCGACGGCCATCCAGGCCGGTGAAGCCGACAGGGCCGCGGCCGCGATGTCCGCGATCACCGAGCGCTCCCTCGCGGAGATGAGCTCGATCTGGGGCCGCGACACCGGCGACGGATTCACAGCCAGGACATAACGCACTCCATAGAAATCACATAGGAGACTCCGCAGAATGGGGTCATGACCAACGATCTGCCTGATCTCCGCCGCCCGGACGGCTCGCCGCTGCGCATCCTCGCCGTGGACGACGAGCAGATGCTCACCGACCTGCTCGCGATGGCGCTGCGCATGGAGGGCTGGGAGGTGCGCACGGCCTCGTCCGGCCTCGAGGCACTGCAGGTGGCCAGGGATTTCGAGCCCGACGCGCTCGTCCTCGACATCATGATGCCGGACCTGGACGGCATGTCCGTGCTCAAGCGGCTGCGCGAGTCGGGGAACTTCGTGCCCGTGCTGTTCCTGACCGCGAAGGATGCCGTCAGCGACCGCATCGCCGGGCTCACGGCGGGGGGCGACGACTACGTCACCAAGCCCTTCAGCCTGGAGGAGATCATCGCGCGGCTGCGCGCCATCATCCGCCGCACCGGTCACGCCACGGCCGACGATGCCCAGTCCATCCTGCGAGTGGCCGACCTGACGCTCAACGAGGACAGCCACGAGGTCGTGCGCGCGGGCGACGAGATCGAGCTCACCGCGACCGAGTTCGAGCTGCTGCGCTACCTCATGCGCAACGAGCGACGGGTCCTGTCCAAGTCCCAGATCCTCGATCGCGTCTGGAGCTACGACTTCGGCGGCAAGTCCTCCGTCGTCGAGCTGTACATCTCATACCTGCGCAAGAAGATCGACGCGGGACGCACGCCGCTGCTGCACACCGTCCGCGGCGTCGGGTACATGATCAAGGCACCGCAGTGACGACGGCGAACCCGACCCGCCGGCCGGTGAGCCTGCAGACCCGGCTGATGGCGGCGGTCATCGGGTTCGTCTCCCTCATTCTCATCATCGTGGCGCTGATCACGAGCGCGACGCTGGGGCGGACGCTCGAGGACCAGCTCGACCAGAAGGTGCTCTCCAACCTCGGCCAGCTCAGTTCCCTGACGGATCCGCGGATCCAGCGGGCCGAGCTGTACGGAATCGAGCCCACGGCCCAGACCGTGATCGAGGGCGTCCCCTCCGGCGACGGCGTGCTGTTCGCGATCGCCGGCGGGCCCGACGCCATCGCGCCGAGCGGAGTGATCGTCGAACAGGGCGAGACGAACGAACTCACCTCGGATCAGCTGAGCCAGGTCGCCAAAGGCATCCAGCACAACCTGACCACGGTCACCATCGACGGACTCGGGTCGTACCGCCTGGCCGCAAGCCAGACGGAGCACGGCATCACCGTCGTCACGGGGCTCCCCCGTGATGAGATCCAGAACACGCTGACGCGCCTGTTCACGGTCATCGCGATGGCGACGCTCGGCGGGCTGATCCTGCTCGCGCTCACCACGGCGATCACGATCCGGGTGGGCCTGCGCCCGCTCCGGGCGGTCGCCGCCACCGCGACCCGCGTCGCGAACCAGCCGCTCGACCGCGGCGAGGTCTCGATCACCGAACGCGTCCCCGCCGCCGAAGCGGACCCGCGCACCGAGACCGGGCTCGTGGGCGCCGCGCTGAACACGCTGCTCGACCACGTCGACAGCTCGCTGTCCGCGCGCCAGCAGAACGAGGAGCGCATGCGGCGCTTCGTCGCCGACGCGAGCCATGAGCTGCGCACACCGCTCGCCTCGATCCGCGGGTACTCCGAGCTGTCGCTCAAGGCACTCGACAAGGCGGAGAAGGACGGCACCGCGCAGTCTCCCGCGGCCATGCAGAGCACGGAGTCCGCGCTCGAGCGCATCCAGGCCCAATCGCTGCGGATGACGCGGCTCGTCGAGGACCTGCTGCTGCTCGCACGTCTGGACGAGGGACGCGAGCTCGTCTACGGCACGGTCGATCTCACGCAGCTGGCCGTGGAGGGAGTCGCCGATGCACGGCCGACCGCACCGGACCACGTCTGGAATCTCGACGTGCCCGAGGAGCCGGTCGTCGTCCTCGGCGACACCGGCCGCCTGCACCAGGTGGTCACCAATCTCCTGGCGAACGCGCGCACCCACACGCCGGCCGGCACCGAGATCACGCTGACGGTCGCGCGCGAGGGCGAGCACGGCATCCTCCGCGTGCACGACGACGGCCCGGGCATCGATCCAGGCGTGCGCGACGAGTTGTTCGCCCGGTTCGCCCGAGGGGACAGCTCGCGGGCCCGCCAGACCGGAGGCACGGGACTCGGCCTGGCGATCGTGAAGGCGATCGTGGAGGGCCATCACGGAGACATCGCGGTGGACAGCCGGCCGGGGTCGACGACCTTCACGGTCCGGATCCCCGCGAATCCGGCGTCCGTCGACGCGCAGCCGGACGAGGCTGCGACCGCCTGATCGCGTCAGTACCCGGCGAAGGCATCCGTGGTCAGCGACCGCGCCTTGTGCAGCGCGGGAGCGAGATCGGCGATCAGACGCGGCGGCCCGGAGATGTACGCGTGCCGCAGCGGCAGATCGCTGACCACGCGTTCCAGCCCCGCCGCGTCCAGTCGGACTCCCTGCGCCCAGCTCCAGTGCGGCGGGAGGTCGGCCGGCTCGTCCCGGGTGAACACGACGACCGGGACGCCGGTAGCCGCCAGTTCGTCGCGGAAGGCGAGCTCCGACGCCTCGGCGGCCACGTACACGAGCACGACGTCGCGCTCCTGCCCGGTGAGCTGCAGCTGACGCAGCTGCGAGACGAACGGCGTGACGCCGATGCCGGCCGCGACCATGAGCACGGGTGCCTCGCCGCGCGGCAGCAGGAAGTCCCCCCACGTGCCGGTGACGGCGAGCGTCGCGCCTGGCTCCGCCGCGGCGAGCGCGCGCTTGTAGCTGGACGGATGCTTCTGGTCGCCGTTCTTGTACGCGATGCGCAGCGTGGGCAGATCCGCGGGCGCGGAGACGATGCTGAACTCGCGCCGGGTCCCTCGGGCGTCGGGATGCCGGTGAGGCACGTCGAGCTCGAGGTACTGCCCCGGCAGAAAACGCAGCCTCCCCCGGGTCTGGAACGTCAGCTCCTGCACGGTCGGGGTGATGGATTCGCGCGTCGCGAGGGTGAGGCGCACGGATCCGCGCAGCGCGAACACGAAGGCGAGGAGGTTGCCGATCAGCAGCGCCCGCTCCTGCCCCAGGGTGAACAGTCCCGCGACCGAGATCGGCCAGCCGGCGAGCACGCCGACGACGCCCGCGACCCAGAACTGCTGCCAGCGCCGGGGCGGCAGGGTCAGGGGCTCCGACAGCATGAACGCGCCGAGGAAGAGGAACGGCGTCTGCAGCACCGCGAAGGACAGCGCCGCGGCGAGATCGACGTCCAGGCCGGCCTGCTGCCCCTGCACGAACTGGCGCAGCACCGCCGTGCCGATCGCGATGAGCACGAACAACAGCACCACGCGGACCTTCTCGGTGCGCCACAACACGATCAACCCGAGCAGGGCGACGGGGACCGCCAGCGACGGCGTGCCGACCCACCAGGACGCCGAGGTCCCCAACCAGGCGAATGCGCCGAAGGAACCGAGGATCGACACGAACGCCGCGCCGAAGGCGGCCGGGTTCAGGACGTGCCGACCCCGCCAGGCGATCAGGTACTTCGACAGGCTGGCCACGACGCCGGCGATGGCGATGCCCAGGATCGCGGCGGGCTCGTAGCCCGGTCGCAGCACGAACAGCAGGATGAGCGCGGTGACGAGCGAGGACTCGATGCGCCAGGGCAGGCGCAGGATGCGCTGCGCCGCGGCATCCACCGCCGAGATCACGACGGCGAGGACCGCGAAGGAGACCAGGATCTCCAGCGGCGAGGGCGACACGATGACACCGAGGGCCGACAGCACGAGGGCGATCAGGCCCAGCGCCATGAGCGAGAACAGCACGAGCCGGTACATCGACAGCGAGCCCAGCAGCGCCAGCACCCGCTGGCGGAGGGCGGTGAAAGAGGTCGTCACGGTTCCACTCTTCCTCATCGTCGGCTCTGCGACATCCCCGGCCTCGCGCGCCGTCAGGATGCCGCGGTGAACAGCTCGACGGGACACCCCGGCGAGCGCTGCGCTCGCCCGTCGGTGCTCATCCTCACCCACTCGACACCCCAGCGCGCCGCCAGCTCCGCGCCGCCGTCGAAGAACAGGGCGGTGGCGGCGGCATCCGCATGCATCGCGTCGTCTGCGATCGCCCAGGTCGCGGCCCACGTGCGCACCGGCATGCCGGTCCGGGCGTCCAGGACGTGATGAAGACCGTCGCCCCACGCGCGCCGATTGATCGCCGAGGCGCAGAGCGCCTGATCGGCGATCGTGGCGACGCCGATCGCCCGGCGCGCGTCGAAGGGATGCTCCAGGGCGATGCGCACAGCGGCCCCGCGGACGGCGAGATCACCGGAGGCGTCGACGACGAGGTTCCCGGGGATGTGGGCGAGCTCCGCGCGGACCAGGTCGACCAGGCGTCCCTTCCCGAGAGCGCCCACGTCGATAGCTGCGGGCTCGGTCAGCGTCAGCCGCTCCGTCCAGCCGAGGATGTCCTGCCAGTCTTGCGGCGCCGGGCGTGCGGCACCGGCGACCAGCGAGATCGACGCGTCGTATCCCAGCGCGCTCAGGCCCGCACCGACCAGCGGGTTCACGGCGCCGTCGGTCGCCTCGGACAGCTCGCGGTACAGCTCCAGCATGTCCGCGGCGTCCGCAGGCAGTTCCGCCGACCCGCCGCCCCCGAGCGACGACACCACCGAGTCCTCGCGGAAACGCGACCATTCCCGATCGAACCGCTCGATCACGGCGTCGACCGCGGCCCGCTCGTCCTCGCCGAGTTCCCGTGCGGTCTCGATGTCCCACCGGGTTCCGATGGCATCGAACCGCCAGAGCGCCATCTCCGTCCCCTAAGCCGCGGCCTGTTCCTTGATGTCCTCGACGGCGGCGTTGAAGCCGCCGCTCGTGAGCGAGGAGCCGGCGACACGGTCCACGGCCAGCTCGTCGATCGCGACGCCCACGACCTCCTCCTCGATGCCGTCGATGAACTGGCCCTGGTACTGCTCGGTCTCGCGCGCCCGCGGATCACCGGTCACCTCGACCTCCGTGACGACGCCGTCAGCGAGAGTGAGCGTCACCGAGATCGTCTCGACGGTCTCCGGCGTCTGGTACGACCCTTCCGCCGTGTAGGTGCCGTCGGCGTAGTCGCCCGTGGACCCGCCGTTCGTGCCGGCATCAGACGTCGTGCCGGCGTCGGACTGGCCCTCGGCATCCGCCGCGCCGGAGCAGCCGGCGAGAGCCAGCATCCCGGCGACGCCGACGACGGCGGCTCCGGTGCGGAGGGGAAGGGGAACGGTCGTGCGGTTCATGGCTGGTCCTTCCTGGAATGGTCGGTTGCTGCGAGCCTAGGGCCGCACACTATGGCTGGGCTGTGGCTTCCGCGCGCGGTGCGCCTGGTAGGGTTCCCGCGTGCGAGCCAACAGGACGATCGGACTCGCGATCATGGCGATCACCGTCACAGTCGGAACCGGCGGATGCGCTCTGATCGCGCCAGAGGTGCCGATGGCGCAGATCGTCCTCGAGGCGCCGCCCGGCACCGAGGACGCACGCGATCTCGCGGCCGCGCTCGAAGAGCGTCTCGAAGCGCTCGATGCCGCGCACGCGGTCGAGGTCGACGGCACGGCGATCACCATCGACTACGAGGCGGGCGCCGTGCCCGGCGGAGACGAGCTCTTCACAGCCGGCGGCGCGACGTCCCTCCGTCCCGTCCTCGCCGACGACGCCGCTGCGACGACGCCGTGCACGGAGGCCGCGGACGAGGAGCCCTGCTCGGGAACGGATCCCGGTTCCTCCGCGCCGCTCGGGCTCGGCCCGTCCTCACCCCTCGGAATCGCGGACGCGACCGCGGACCTGCAGGACACGAACTGGGTCATCGAGGTGGACTTCACCGAGTCCGGCGCCGGGACGATGCAGGAACTGAGCGCCGCCGCCGCCTGCGCTCAGGGGCAGGAGAACCGCATCGCAATGGTGCTCGACGGTGAGATCCTCACGGCGCCGAGCGTCGCCGTGGGGTGCGGCGAGTCGCTGGAGAGCGAACTCGTGATCTCGGGCGGATTCGACCGGGACGACGCGATGCTGCTCGCCGCCGTGCTCGCGTCGCCGATCCCGGCGGGCGTCACCGTCGTCGAGCAGAGCGGCTAAGACGCCTCAGGCGTCGCCGCCGAACATGCTCGTGACCGATCCGTCCTCGAAGACCTCGCGGATCGCGCGCGCCAGCAGCGGGGCGATCGGCAGGATCGTGAGGTTCTCCCACTGACGGGACTCGGTCAGCGGGATCGTGTCGGTCACCACGACCTCGTCGATCGAGGAGTCCTGCAGGCGCTCGGAGGCCGGGTCGCTGAAGATCGCGTGCGTCGCCGCGACGATGACGCGGTGCGCGCCGTTGGCCTTCAGTGCCTGGGCGGCCTTGACGATCGTGCCGCCGGTGTCGATCATGTCGTCCACGAGCAGGCAGGTGCGGCCCTCGACGGTTCCGACGATCTCGTGGACGGACACCTGATTGGCGACCTTCGGGTCGCGGCGCTTGTGGATGATCGCCAGCGGTGCGCCCAGGCTGTCCGACCACGTGTCGGCGACGCGGACGCGGCCCATGTCGGGAGAGACGACCGTGAGGATCTCGCGGTCCTCGGGGCTCAGCGTGCGCTCGAAGTGGTCCAGCAGCACAGGCTTGGCGAACAGGTGGTCCACGGGGCCGTCGAAGAAGCCCTGGATCTGCGCGGCGTGCAGGTCGACGCTCATGACGCGGTCCGCGCCGGCGGTCTTCAGCAGATCGGCGACGAGGCGGGCGCTGATCGGCTCGCGTCCGCGGCCCTTCTTGTCCTGCCGCGAATACGGATAGTACGGCGCGACGACCGTGATCCGCTTGGCCGAGGCGCGCTTGGCCGCGTCGATCATGATGAGCGTCTCCATGAGCCACTCGTTCACCGGCTCCCCGAAGGTCTGCACGAGGAACAGGTCGCACCCGCGGATCGACACCTCGAACCGCGAGTAGATCTCCCCCGACGCGAACGTGCGGTGCTCGGTGGGTGCGAGCTCCGTGCCCAGCGCCTCGGCGACCGCGCGCGTGAGCTCGGGGTGGGACCGGCCGCCCGCGACGACCAGGCGCTTCTTCGTCTTGGCGACGAGTCCCGGCGCTACGCCGTTGTCCCGATCCAGTTCAACGGTCTTCTTCTTGCGCGCCATCGCCTGCCTTCTCTGCCGCTTCGTGAGCACGGGATGCCGCCTCAGCCGCGCCCGTGCCCGCCCTGTTCTTCTCGACCCACCCCTCGATGTTGCGCTGAGGGGCGACGCTCATGGCCAGGGCACCCGCCGGGACGTCCTTGCGGACGACGGCACCGGCTCCGGTCTTCGCTCCAGCACCCAGCCTAACGGGAGCCACGAGCACCGTGTGCGAGCCGGTGTGCACCTCGTCGCCGATCTCGGTGCGGTGCTTGTTGACGTCGTCGTAGTTGGCCGTGATGGTGCTGGCGCCGAGGTTGACGCCGCGGCCGATCGTGGCGTCTCCGACGTACGACAGGTGGGGCACCTTGCTGCCCTCTCCGATCTCGGCGTTCTTCGTCTCGACGTACGCGCCGATCTTGCCCTTCGCCCCCAGCACGGTCCCCGGTCGCAGGAACGAGAACGGGCCCACCGTGGCTCCGGCGCCGATGACGGCCAGGGTGGCGTCGGTGCGCTTGACGACGGCGTCCTCGCCGATCTCGCAGTCCACCAGTGTCGTGTCGGGGCCGACGGTCGCACCGGGCGCGACGACGGTGGCGCCGAGGATCTGCGTGTGCGGGAGCACGGTGACGTCCGGGGACAGCTTCGCGTCGTCGTCGATCCAGGTCGTCGCCGGATCGATGACCGTGACGCCCTCGAGCTGCCAGCGGCGCACGATGCGCTGGTTGAGCAGCCGGCCCACCTCGGCCAGCTGCGCGCGGTCGTTCACGCCGTAGGTCACCGTGACGTCGGAGACGACGGATGCCGCGACGCGGTCGCCGGCCAGGCGCAGCAGCCCAGGGACGTCGGTGAGGTACTTCTCGCCCTGCGCGTTGTCGGTGCCGATGGCCGGCAGGTGCGCGCGCAGCGCCGCGGCGCGGAACACGTACATCCCGGCGTTGATCTCGTGGACCGCCGCCTCCTCGGCGGTGGCGTCCTTCTGCTCCACGATGCGGTCGACATCCCCGGCGGCGTCGCGGATCACCCGGCCGTATCCCGTCGGGTCCTCGACGACCGCCGTCATGAGGGTGGCGGCCGCCCCCGCGGCACGATGCTCCGAGACGAAGGCGGAGAGCGTGTCGGCGTCGGCGAGCGGGCAGTCTCCGGACAGGATGAGCACGTCGCCGTCGAAGTCCGGGATCGCGTCCAGCGCGACCTCGACCGCGCGCCCGGTGCCCGGGATCTCGTCCTGGTCCACGAAGATCGTGCCGGGGTACACGTCGGTCAGCGCAGCGACCACCTGGTCGCGCTCGTGCCGCACGACGACCTCGATGCGATCCGCGCCCAGACGTGCAGCCGTCGTGAGCACATGGCCCACGAGCGGCCGTCCGGCCACCGGGTGCAGCACCTTCGGCAGGCGGGACTTCATCCGCGTCCCCTGACCTGCGGCGAGGACGACGATGGCGAGGTTGTTCTCCGTCATGCTCCGCCGCCAGGACTCGAACCTGGACCTCACAGCTCCAAAGGCTGTCGTGCTGCCATTACACCACGGCGGACCGCGGCCGTCGTCGGGCCGCCCGTCAAGTCTGCCACGTCTGCCCTGCACGGCCGGTGCGCAGGGGATGGACGTCTCGTCATCCGGAGGAAACACGGAGCTGCGATGCTGAGGCGATGGACATCGTCATCGACCGGATCACGGCGGCGACCCCCGCGCTCGCCCGGTTCATCGCCGCCCATCACGCGGAGATGGCGGGTACCGCTCCCCCGGAGAGCCAGCACGCCCTGCCGCTGGAAGGCCTGCTCAAGCCCGGCGTGCGGCTGTTCGCGGCGTCCGAGGACGGTCGGCCGGTCGCGACCGGTGCGCTCGCGGTCGTCGCGGACGGACACGAGGAGCTCAAGTCGATGCGCACCGACCCGCGTCTGCGCGGACAGGGCCACGGCCGGGCCATGCTCGCGTTCCTCATCGACGACGCCCGATGCCGCGGCATCCGCAGACTGTCGCTGGAGACGGGAGCCGACGACTTCTTCGCGCCCGCTCGGATGATGTACACCCGATTCGGCTTCACCGAGTGCGAACCGTTCGGGAGCTATCTGCCCGACCCGCTCAGCACCTTCATGACGCTGTCGCTCGTCCGGTCCGCGCGCCCCGACGCGCGATAATGGACGGATGAGCCAGGCGGACGAGGTCGATCGGATCGTCGAGGCGTGGAACGCGCAGCGCCCCGATCTCGACTTCGCGCCCCTCGAGGTGCTCTCGCGCATGGACCGCCTGACGCGCCTGCTGGACCGCGCGCGGCGCGAGGTGTTCCGCCGCAGCGAGCTGGAGCCGTGGGAGTGGGATGTGCTCTCGGCGCTGCGCCGCGCAGGCGCACCGTTCCAGCTCAGCCCGAAGCAGCTGCTGCAGCAGACCCTGGTCTCCAGCGGGACCATGACCAACCGCATCGATCGCCTGGTCGCGCGGCGGCTCGTGCGGCGCGAAGCCGACCCAGGCGACGGGCGCAGCATCCTCGTCACCCTGACGGATGACGGTCGCATCCGCGTGGATGCCGCGATCACCCGCCTTGTCGACGTCGAGGCCGATCTGCTGCAGGGACTCTCCCGTGGCGACCGCGACCGGCTGGCGGCCCTGCTGCGCAAGCTGAGCCTGACCTTCGAGTCCTGACGGGAGCATCCCGATGGGCATGCCCTCTCCCCTGCCGGTGCGCGACGGCGTCGGCGCCACGCGCCTGCACGTGCCCCTGAGCGGCGCCTGGCCGACGATCTCGGCGTACATGGTGGAGCGCTTCTTCCACCTCGATCCCGAGCGGCTGCTCGTGCGCTTCGACCGCGGCGAGATCGTCGCGCGGGACGGCAGCCCGCTGACCCGGGAGACACCCCTGGGGGCCGAGGAGTTCGTCTGGTACTACCGCGAGCCCCCCGTGGAGACGGAGATCCCGTTCGAGATCGAGGTGCTGCACCAGGATCCGGACCTCGTCGTGATCGACAAGCCGCACTTCCTGCCCACGACTCCGGGCGGGAAGTACCTGCAGAACTCGGCGCTCGTCCGGCTGAGGCGGCTGCTCGGCAACGACGAGCTCACGCCGATCCATCGCCTCGATCGCGCCACGGCGGGGCTCGTGATGTTCTCGGCGCGGGCGCAGACCCGCGGCGCCTACCAGCTGATGTTCGAGAACCGCGAGGTCGAGAAGGTCTATGAGGCGGTCTCGGCGCGGCCGAGGGACGGCGTACTGCCGGCCTTCCCGCTGGTCTATCGCAACCACATCGTCAAGGACCGCGGGCACGTCTGCGTCCGGGTGGACGCCGAGCGCATCCCCAACTCCGAGACGCGGATCGAGCTGATCGCCGCCGACGAGGACGTCGTGCACACGCTGCTGCGGCCGCACAGCGGCAAGATGCACCAATTGCGCGTGCACCTGGCGGCGCTCGGACTCGGCATCCTGAACGACGGGTTCTACCCCGTTCTCCTGCCGGAGCGACCGGACGATTTCGAGCGGCCGCTGCAGCTGCTCGCGAGGCGGCTGCGATTCGTGGATCCGCTGAGCGGCGAGCCGCGGGAGTTCACCACGCGGAGACGGCTCGCCTTCGCGCCCTGACGCGGCGGGCCGGTTCCCTACCGGCGCATCACCTTGCGGGCGAGCCACGTGCCGAGCACCTGCACCAGATGCACGAACACGACGATGAGGACGATCGCCGCCCACATCACCACGGGCTCGAACTGGCGGAAGCCATAGGTCTGGGCGAACGCGCCGAGGCCGCCTCCGCCGATCATCCCGGCCATCGCGCTCATGTCGATGAGCGCGACGACGATGAACGTGAAGCCGAGGATCAGCGGGCCCAGCGCCTCGGGGATCGCCACGGTGAGCAGGATCCGCCAGGGGCCCGCTCCCATCGAGCGCGCGGCCTCGATGGTCCCGGGAGACACCGTCACCAGATGCTGCTCGACGATGCGCCCGATCGCGAACGAGGCGGCGATGCCGATCGCGAAGGCGCCGGCGGTGATCCCGATGCCCGTGCCGACGACGAACCTCGTGAGGGGCTGCATCACCGCGAGGAAGATGACGAACGGGATGGGGCGGAAGAAGTTGATGAGCAGGTTCACGACCGCGTAGACCGCCCGGTTGGGCAGCACACCGCCCCGTCGCGTCGCGTACAGGGCGACGCCGAGGACGAGTCCGAGGACGCCGCCGAGGACCAGCGCATAGGTCACCATGTAGAGCGTCTCGACGGCGGACTTCCAGAACTCGTCCTGCAGCTCGATGAGGCGGTCCATCAGCGCACCTCCCCCCGGTCGATGCGGGTCACTTCGACCTGTTGCCCGATCTTCGACAGCGCCTGGTCGATCGCAGCGTCCGCGCCCCGGATCGCCAGGGTCAGATGTCCGAACGCGCGCCCGCGGATGTCGTTGATGCCGCCGTAGACGAGCTCGAACTCCAGCCCCGCCTCGGCGAGGTCGACGAAGACCCCTGCCTGTGACGAATCGCCGTCGCGGAACGAGAACGTCACCAGCTCGCCGATGTGGCGCTCGCGCAGCACGGACAGCTCGCTGGGCGACGGGACGCCCTTGATGACGGTTCCGACGAAGCGCTGGGATGCCGGATGCTGCGGTGCCGAGAAGACGTCGAACACGTCGCCGCGCTCGATGACCCGACCGGAGTCCATCACGGCGACCTTGGTCGCGATCGTCTGGATCACGTCCATCTCGTGCGTGATCACCACGATCGTGACGCCCTGCTCCTCGTTGACCCGCTTGAGCAGCGCCAGCACCTCGTGCGTCGTCTCGGGGTCCAGTGCACTGGTCGCCTCGTCGGCGAGCAGGATCGCGGGACGCGTGGCGAGCGCGCGGGCGATGCCGACGCGCTGCTTCTGCCCTCCGGAGAGCTGTTCGGGGAACGACCGCGCCTTGTCGCTGAGGCCGACGAAGCTGAGCAGCTCCGCGACCCGCGCATCGATGTCGGCCTTGGACCAGCCGGCGAGCTTGAGCGGGAAGGCGATGTTCGCGCGCACGCTCTTGGCGGCGAACAGGTTGAACTGCTGGAAGATCATGCCGATGCCGCCGCGGACGCGACGCAGCTCGCGCTCCGGCAGCGCGGTGATGTCCTCGCCGTCCACCACGATCGATCCGCTCGTGGCGGGCTCCAGGGCGTTGATCAGGCGGACCAGCGTCGACTTGCCTGCGCCGGAGTAGCCGATGATGCCGAAGACGTCGCCCTTCTCGATCTCGAGCGTGACGTCGTCGACGGCGAGGACCTGCGCGTCACCGCCGGACGGCGAGGGGTACGCCTTGGTGACGTTCGTGAGGGACACGATCGGCATGGGAACTCCGGTTCTGTGGGACGGCGGCCGGGAGGAACGACGAATCGGGCGGTGCGCAGAAGGCACCGCCCGATTCTCTCGCATCAGACGCCTACTCGGATGCGGCGATGTCCTCCTGGACCGTGGTGAGCGAGTCGACCAGATCCGCCGCCGGGATCTGGAGCGGCACGGCGGTGTCGCCCGAGGACTCCTGGAGCCCGGCCTGGACGGCCTCGTCGGTCTGGAAGATCTCGACGAGCTTCAGGTAGGTCTCGTTGTCGGCGTCCTCGGCGCGCGACGCGAAGATGTTCACGTACGGCAGGGCGTTCGGGTCCTCCGGGTCGTCCTGCGCGATGGCGTCCTCGAAGCTGAGTCCGGCGTCCTCGACGAAGTCGTTGTTGATGATGGCGGCCGCGACATCGGGAAGGGAGGTCGGGATGAGCGCCGCCTCGAGCGCGGTGACCTTCACCTTGGACTTCGCCTCGTCGACGTCGGCCAGGTCGGACAGCGTGGTCCCGCCGCTCTTGAGCTCGACGAGCCCGGCCGACTGCAGCACGAGCAGCGCGCGCGCCTGGTTGGACGCGTCGTCCGGGACGGCGACCGTTTCGCCCTCGGGGATGCTCTCGACGTCGTCGTACTTCGTGGAGTACAGCCCCAGCGGGTAGATCGCGGTCGACCCGAGCGGGGTGAGGTCCTCACCGGACGCCTCGTTGTACTGGGCGAGGTAGATGATGTGCTGGAACTGGTTGAGATCCAGCTCCCCCTCGGTCAGAGCCGGGTTGGGCTGCTCGTAGGAGCCGAAGTTGACCAGCTCGACGGTGATGCCCTCGTCGGCGGCGGCCTCGACGAACGGCGCCCACTGCGCGTCGCCGTCGTTCACGACGCCGATCCGGACGGTCTCGGAGCCGCTGCCGCCGTCTCCGGCCGAGGTGTCGGCGGTGGCGCAACCGGCGAGCGCGACGAAGAGCGGGACAGCCGCGAGGGCGGCGATGACAGACGTGGTGCGTCGGGACATGATTCCTCCTGGTGGGACTCGACCACGTTAGGCACCCGGCCAACGGATCGCGGAATCGGGTGTCACAGAACGTCACCGTGTCACGAGCGCATCACGATCGCTTCCGGCCTGCACTCACCCCGCGCAGATGAGACACGACACGACCGGGACGGCTTCGTGGTGCACTGGCGCCGAACAGCGACCCCGCGCCCGTGTGCGCGCATCGGAAGGGACTCCTCATGGCCGACAAGCCGAACATCCTCATCATCTGGGGCGATGACATCGGAATCTCGAATCTCAGCACGTACTCGGACGGCCTGATGGGCTACCGCACGCCGAACATCGACCGCATCGCCGACGAGGGCGTGAGGTTCACCGACTACTACGGCGAGCAGAGCTGCACGGCCGGTCGCGCCGCCTTCATCACGGGCCAGAACCCCTATCGCACCGGCCTGACCAAGGTCGGGATGCCCGGCGCGAAGCTCGGTCTCCAGCCGGAGGACCCCACCATCGCCGATGCGCTCAAGCACCACGGCTACGCCACCGGCCAGTTCGGGAAGAACCATCTCGGCGACCGCGACGAGCACCTGCCCACCGCGCACGGCTTCGACGAGTTCTTCGGGAACCTCTACCACCTCAACGCCGAAGAGGAGCCGGAGCACCCCGACTACCTGACGGATGACGAGTTCCCCGGCTTCAGCGAGAGGTTCCGTCCGCGCGGGGTCATCCATTCCTGGGCGAACGAGGACGGCACCCAGCGCATCGAGGACACCGGCCCGCTGACCAAGAAGCGCATGGAGACCGTGGACGAGGAGTTCCGCGACGCCGCCGCCGACTTCATCCGCACCCAGGCGGATTCCGACACTCCGTTCTTCGTGTGGTTCAACTCCACGCACATGCACTTCCGCACGCACACGAAGGAGGAGAGCAAGGGTCGCGCCGGTCGCTGGCAGTCGAACTACCACGACACGATGCTCGACCACGACGACGTCGTCGGCAGCCTTCTGGATCTGCTGGACGAGCTCGGTCTCGCCGAGAACACGATCGTCATGTACTCCACCGACAACGGCCCGCACATGAACAGTTGGCCGGATGCCGGGATGACGCCGTTCCGCAACGAGAAGAACTCCAACTGGGAGGGCGCATACCGGGTGCCGGCGATGGTCCGCTGGCCCGGACGCATCCCGGCCGGGACGACCCTGAACGGCATCGTGAGCCACAACGACTGGTTCGTGACGCTGCTCGCCGCCGTCGGCGACGCCGACATCGCCGAGCGTCTGAAGGCCGGGACCGAGCTGCACGGCACGAGCTACCGGGTCCACCTGGACGGTCACAACCAGCTGGACTACATCACCGGAGAGACCGAGCACAGCCCGCGCAGGCATTTCTTCTACGTCTCCGACGACGGCGATCTCACAGCGCTGCGATTCGAGAACTGGAAGCTCGTGTTCCTCGAGCAGCGCGCGACCGGAACGCTTCAGGTGTGGCAGGAGCCGTACACGGAGCTGCGCTTTCCGAAGCTGTTCAACCTGCGCACGGACCCGTACGAACGCGCCGACATCACGTCGAACACCTATTGGGACTGGGTGCTCGAGCACATCTTCCTCTTCGTCCCGGCGCAGGCGTACGTCGCGAAGATGCTCAGCAGTCTCGCCGAGTTCCCGGCGCGCCAGAAGTCGGCGTCCTTCACCATCAATCAGGTCATGGGGAAGCTGGAGGACGCCACGGCCGGCGCATCCTGAACCCGACGTGCGAGGGCGGCCCGGTTCCTCCCGCCGGGCCGCCCTCGTCGCGTCATCCGATCTGCTCGGTCAGCTCGAACCAGCGCAGCTCGAGCGCCTCGACCTCGTCCTGCTGCGCCTGGATCGCCTTCATCTTCTCGCCGAGCCCGGCGTAGTCGGACTGATCGTGCTCGACCAGCGCATGCTTCGCGCGGTCGATCTGTTCGTTGAGCTTCTGCATCCGGCGCTCCAGAGCCGCGAGCTCCTTCTCGGCGGCGCGGCGCGCGGCGCCGTCCAGCGACGGGCTGGCCGGGTGAGGCGCCGCGGTCGCCGGGGCCGCGGCATCCGTCTTCTCCTGCGCCGCGCGCAGCCGAAGGTACTCGTCGACTCCGCCGGGGAGGTGGCGCAGGCGCCCGTCCAGGATCGCGTACTGCTGATCCGTGACCCGCTCCAGGAAGTACCGGTCGTGGCTCACCACGAGAAGCGTCCCCGGCCACGAGTCCAGCAGATCCTCGATCGCGGCGAGCATGTCGGTGTCCATGTCGTTCGTGGGCTCGTCGAGGATCAGCACGTTCGGCTGGTCGAGCAGGACCAGCAGCAGCTGGAGCCGGCGCTGCTGGCCGCCCGACAGGTCCTTCACCGGCGTCGACAGCTGGGCGGACGAGAATCCGAGCCGCTCCAGCAGCTGCCCGGGAGTCAGCTCGGTCGCCTTGGAACCGCTGCCGAACGTGTAGGAGGTCCGCAGTCCCGAGATCACGACGCGCACCGGATCGTTCCAGTGCGGCGCGAGCTCGTCGATGCGCTGCGTGAGGGTGCGGACCTGGACGGTCTTGCCGCGCTTGACCCGCCCGGCGGTCGGCTCGACGGTGCCTGCGATGAGACCGAGGAGCGTCGACTTGCCGGCCCCGTTCACGCCCAGGATGCCGGTGCGCTCCCCCGGCGCGATGCGCCATTCGACATCTCGCAGCACCTCGCGCGCCGGAGACGCGTCGGTCGCGGGGTAGGTGACTCCGGCATCCAGGAGGTCGACGACGTCCTTGCCGAGACGGGAGACGGCGAGGGACGCCAGCGACACGGAGTCGCGGATCTCGGGGACGTCCTCGATCAGCTGGTTGGCCGCGTCGATGCGGAACTTCGGCTTGCTCGTACGCGCGGGTGCGCCGCGACGCAGCCAGGCGAGCTCCTTGCGGGCCAGGTTCTGACGCTTGGCCTCGGTGGCCGCCGCCATCCGGTCGCGCTCGACGCGCTGGAGGATGTAGGCGGCGTAGCCGCCCTCGAACGGCTCCACGATCCGGTCGTGCACCTCCCAGGTCTCGGTGCAGACCTCGTCGAGGAACCAGCGGTCGTGAGTGACGACGAGAAAGGCGCCGGCGTTGGCCGCCCAGCGCTTCTTCAGGTGCGCGGCGAGCCAGGTGATCGCCTCGACGTCGAGGTGGTTGGTCGGCTCGTCCAGGGCGATGATGTCCCAGTCCCGGGTCAGCAGCGCGGCGAGCGCGACGCGGCGGCGCTGGCCTCCGCTGAGGGCGTCGACGGGCGCGTCCCAGTCGAGGTCGCTGAGCAGCCCGTGGATCACGTCGCGGACCCGCGGATCACCCGCCCACTCGTGCTCGGGGGTGTCGCCGACGACCGCATACCCGATCGTGTGACCGTCGTCGAGCGTGTCCGCCTGATCGAGGACTCCGACCCGGGTTCCGGCGCGCATCGTGACCCGCCCGGCATCCGGCTCCTTCCGGCCGGCGAGCATGGCCAGAAGCGACGACTTGCCGTCGCCGTTGCGGCCGACGATGCCGATGCGATCCCCCTCCTCGATGCCGAGGGTGACGGAGTCGAAGACGACCTTGGTCGGGTATTCCAGGTGGAGGCCCTCGGCCCCGAGAAGATGTGCCATGTCCCCTCCAGGGTAGTCGCGGGAGAACGCGAGAGCCGCCCGGGTCGGGACCCGGGCGGCTCTGCACTGCACGTCGTGACTTACTGGTAGGACTCGACGATCTCGAGGAGGCTCGGGACGTTGGCGTACGCCTCGGCCGCGTTCTCCTTCGTGACGATCAGCGGCTCCAGCAGGTAGGACGGGACGACCTTGACGCCGTTGTCGTACGACTCGGTGTCGTTGACGTCGACCTCCTCGCCCGCCTGGAGCTGGCCGACCATCTTGATGGCCTGCTCCACGAGCAGCGTGGTGTCCTTGTTGATCGTGGAGTACTGGATGCCCTCCATGATCGACTTCACCGACTCCACCTCGGAGTCCTGACCGGTCACGACCGGCACGGGCTTCCCGGCCTGCTGGACCGAGGTTATGATGGCGCGCGCGAGCGTGTCGTTCGGGGACAGCACGCCGTCGAGCACCGTGTCGCCGCTGTACGAGCCGGTGAGGATCGTGTCCATCCGGTTCTGCGCGTTCTCGGCCAGCCAGCCCTCCGTCGCCGTCTGGGCGATCTCGGTCTGACCCGACACGACGTTCAGCGTGCCGTCGTCGATCTTCGGCTGCAGCACGCTCATCGCGCCGTCGAAGAAGACCTTCGAGTTGGCGTCGTCCGGAGATCCGGAGAACAGCTCGATGTTGTACGGCGCCTCGTGACCGGCGCGCTCCTCGAGACCCTGCAGCAGCGCGTTGCCCTGCAGCTCTCCGACCTTGAAGTTGTCGAAGGCGACGTAGTAGTCGACGGCCTCGGTGTTCTCGATGAGACGGTCGTAGGCGATCACGTAGGCGCCGGCGTCCTTGGCCGCCTGCACCTGCGTGGCCAGCTGCTTGCCGTCCTTGGCGCCGATGATGATGACCTTGGCGCCGTTCGTCACCATCGCCTGGATCTGGTTCTGCTGCTCGGCGACGGTGTTGCTGGCCGGGGCGTACTGAACGTCCGCCTTGAAGCCGGCCTCGGCGAGTCCGTCCTCGAACAGCTGTCCTGCCAGGACCCAGTTCTCACTGGTCTTGTCCGGCAGGGCGACGCCGATCGTGGAGCCGGCCTCGAATCCGGCGTTCTCGCCGGAGCCCGAGCCCTCCTCGGACCCGCCGCCTCGCTGGGAGGAGCAGCCGGTGAGGGCGAGCGCTGCTGCGGCGACCAACGCTGTCGCCGTCACTGCCATTCTCTTCATGCGATCTCTTTCTCTGATGGTGCGGACACTGCCGTCAGGACGACGGAGTCTCCTTCTTCCCGCTCGCGGTGCCCGCGGCGGAGGTCGGATAGTCGGTGAGGTTCGGGGCGTCCTTCTGGTGGCGCCGGCGGGTCAGCAGTCCGATGAGCGACGGCCGCCCCTGCTGCTTGTTCCACACGTCGATGCCGACAGCGAACAGCAGCACGAGGCCCTTGATCATCGCCACGACGTCGGCGCCCTGACCGAGCAGCGCCAGGCCGTTGTTGAGGAACGCCATCACGAGGCCACCGATGATCGAGCCGATGACTGTGCCGATGCCGCCGGCGACGGCCGCGCCGCCGATGAAGACGCTGGCGATCGCGTCCAGCTCCCAGCCGGTGCCGTCGTTCGGACCCGAGGCCTGGGAGCGGGCGACGAAGATCATGCCGGCCAGGGCCGCGAGCATCGACATGTTCATCATGACGAAGAAGTCGACCCAGCGGTCCTTCACTCCCGAGAGGCGCGCGGCCTGCCGGTTGCCGCCGACGGCGTAGATGTGGCGGCCGAAGATCGTGTTGCGCGTGAGGAACGAGTAGATGATCACGAGCGCCAGCAGGATGAGGCCGGGGACGGGGAAGCTGGTCCCCGGACGCCCCGTGGCGAACATCCATCCCGCAGCGAGGACGACGATCGACAGCAGCACGACCTTGGTGACGCTCACCCACGCCGGCGCCATCTCCGATCCCATCCGGCGCTGGACGCGTCGGGTGCGGATCTCCCAGAAGATGAGCCAGGCGACCGCGACGAGGGCCAGGAGCATCGTGAGCACGTTGAAGTTCAGCGGGATCGCGAGCTCGGGCAGATACCCGGTCCCGATGACCTGGAATCCCTTCGGGACGGGAATGGTCTGCGCGTCGCCGATGAACTGCTGAGCGCCGCGGAAGAACAGCATGCCGGCCAGCGTCACGATGAACGCCGGGACGCCGACGTATGCGACCCAGAATCCCTGCCACGCGCCCACGAGCGCACCCACACCCAGTCCGAGGAGGATCGCCAGAGGCCAGGGCAGATTCCACTCCGCCATCGACTTCGCCACGATGATGCCGACGAAGGCCGCGACCGACCCGACGGACAGGTCGATGTGACCCATGATGATCACCATCACCATGCCGATGGCGAGGATCAGGATGAAGGAGTACTGGTTGACGACGTTGATCAGGTTGCCCGGCGTCAGCGTCGCCCCGCCGGGGCCGTTGTGCAGCAGCGTCAGCACCTCGAAGAGCAGGACGATCACGATCAGGCTGCCGAGGATGCCGAACTGGCGGAGAGATGACGTGTTGCCGCCGAACATCTTCCTGATGTCGCCGAAGTGGAAGCCCTGCTTCGGTGCCGGGGTGGTCGTCGTCATGCGTTCGCCTTCTGGTTCGTGGAGGTCATGCTGCGCATGAGCGCCTCCGGGGTCGCCTGTTCGCTGGGGATGCAGTCCGTGACGCGTCCCTCGAAGATGGTGTAGATGCGGTCGGAGATGCCCATCAGCTCGGGCAGTTCGCTGGAGATGACGATGACGCCCTTGCCCGCCGCCGCGAGCTCGTTGATGATCGAGTAGATCTCGTACTTGGCTCCGACGTCGATGCCGCGGGTGGGCTCGTCGAGGATGAGCAGGTCGGGATCGGTGAACATCCACTTCGCCAGGACGACCTTCTGCTGGTTGCCGCCGGAGAGCTTCGCGACGCCCTCTTCGACGTTCGGCGTCTTGATCCGCAGCGCCTTGCGGTACTGCTCGGCGACCGCGTACTCCTGGCGGTCGTCGACGACACCGCGCTTGGCGATCTTCGACAGCTTCGCCGAGACGATCGAGCGCTTGATCGTGTCGAGGAGGTTGAGTCCGAGCACCTTGCGGTCCTCGCTGACGTACGCCAGGCCGTGGCGGATCGCCGCGGCGACGTCGGGGAGTTCGATCTCCGCCCCGTCCTTGAACAGGCGGCCGCCTAGGTACGTGCCGTAGGAGCGCCCGAAGATGCTCATGGCGAACTCGGTGCGCCCCGCCCCCATGAGCCCGGCGATCCCGACCACCTCTCCGCGACGGACGTTCAGGCTGGAGCCCTTCACGACCATGCGCTCGGAGACGGTCGGATGCTGGACCCACCAGTCCTTCACCTCGAACATCACCTCGCCGATCTCCGGCGTGCGATCCGGGTACCGGCTCTCGAGCGACCGGCCCACCATGCCGCGGATGATGCGGTCCTCGTTGATCTCGCCCTGCGTGATGTCGAGCGTCTCGACGGTGCGCCCGTCGCGGATGATCGTGATCTCGTCGGCGATCTGCTCGATCTCGTTGAGCTTGTGGCTGATCATGATCGACGCGATGCCCTTGGCCTTGAGGCCGAGGATGAGCCCGAGCAGGTGCTGCGAGTCGTTCTCGTTGAGGGCCGCGGTGGGCTCGTCCAGGATGAGGAGCTTGACGTCCTTGTTGAGCGCCTTGGCGATCTCGACGAGCTGCTGCTTGCCGACGCCGAGGTGCTTGATGGCGAGATCGGGGTCCTCTTCGAGCCCCACCCGCGCGAGCAGTTCGGTGGCTCGGGTCTTCGCCGCCTGCCAGTCGATGCGACCGCCGCGGGCGATCTCGTTGCCGAGGAAGATGTTCTCAGTGATCGACAGTTCCGGGATGAGAGCCAGCTCCTGATGGATGATCGCGATGCCGGCCTGCTCGCTGGCGGCGATGTCCTTGAAGCGCTGCTCCTGGCCGTAGAGGAGGATGTCGCCGTCGTACGACCCGTAGGGGTACACGCCGGAGAGGACCTTCATCAGGGTGGACTTGCCCGCCCCGTTCTCGCCGCAGATCGCGTGGATCTCGCCGGCTCGGACGGTGATCGAGACATCGGACAGCGCCTTGACGCCGGGGAACTCCTTGGTGATGCCGCGCATCTCCAGGATCGGCCCCGACACGACAGGCAACGTTGCTGTGCTGCTCACGGATCTTCCTCGAAACTTGACGGCCACTCCCGATGTGACCGTTCACATGAGAGTCAATATTGCGCTTCCGTCGACCCGCTGTCAAGTGGGCCGGTGATTTCGGCGAGACCGGCGGAACGCCTACCGCGGCGCGCTCGACGAGCGCACGCGCAGGAGCGGATCCGCGGGACCGAACTCCGGCGCCCGCTCTCCGCGGATCTCCGCGAGGAGGATGGCCACGGCCCTGCGCCCCAGCTCGGGGAAGTCCTGATGAACCGTGGTCAGCGGCGGCCACACGTGCGCGGCGACCGGGATGTCGTCGAAGCCCACGACGCTGACGTCCCGCGGCACGTCCAGCCCGGCATCCCGGAAGCCGTGCATGAGTCCGATCGCCATGAGGTCGTTCGCCGCGAACACGGCGGTGAAGTCCCGCCGACGGGCGAGCTCGGTGCCGGCGAAGTATCCGAAGTCCGCCGTCCAGTCGCCGCGGATGGGCGGGAAGGTCGGGAGGTCCGCCTCGCGCAGGGCGTCCAGGTAGCCGCGCATACGGGACTCGGCCTCGATCCAGTCCTGGGGCCCCGCCAAGTGCAGGATGTCGGAGTGGCCGAGCCCGATGAGATGCTCGGTGATCGAACGCGCGCCGGCCACCTGGTCGGCCGAATGGGTGAACCCGTCGGACCCCGATGCGGTCTGCAGGCTCACCAGCGGCACACCCACGGCCATGCCGCGCAGCACGTTGAACACGCGCACCTGCGGGGCCAGCGCGACGATGCCGCTGACCTGCTCCCGCCCGAGCTGGCGGATCGCGTCGCCGATCGCCTCAGGCGAGGTCGCCGGCAGGTTCACCGTGTTGACGGAGTACCCCTCGGCCCGCGCAGCATCCTCGATCCCGGCGATCGAGGAGGTCGGACCGAACTCGCCGATCGTGGCCGACAGGATGCCCAGCGTGCGCGTCGTGCTCGTGACGAGCGCCCTGGCCGCGAGATTCGGCCGGTAGTCCAGCACCGCGATCGCGTCCTGGACCCTCTTCTTCGTCTCCGGGCGGATGCTCGGGTGATCGTTGAGGACGCGCGAGACGGTCTGATGCGAGACGCCGGCCAGCCGCGCGACATCGCGGATGCTGGGGACCCGTGCACGCTCGCCGGAGGACGCCATGGCATCGCCTCCTTCGCGTGTGCACGGTCACATCGATCTTTCCATTATGTCGGGATGGCACAGCAGACGCATCCCGCCGGCGTCCGGAGCGGTCGATGGCGCACAGAAACGGGGCCGGAGTGCTCCCCCGCACTCCGGCCCCTGGGTTCGCTCCGCGACGTCAGGTGCGCGGCGCGAGCCCGGCATACAGCAGGTGTCCGTTCTGCGGCTCCCGCAGCACGAGCACCTTCTCACCCACCCTCGGGATCTCCAGGCGGGACACCAGCGTCGCGACCGCGACCTGCTGCCCCTCCACGTCGAGGGTCAGGACGATGTTCGGGTTGTCGTTGATGGTCTGCCCGGTGTCCTGCATCCCGAGGACGGTGGCCTCCCGGGTGGGCACGCCGGTGGCGCGCAGTTGCGCGACGTACTCGGCCTGGTGCAACGAGGTCGTGGCGCCCTGTATGGCTTCGGTGAAGTCGCGCCCCATGAAGGCCTGGGTCATCTTCCCCATGAGGCCGCGCCCCTGGGCGATGTCGTCGGCCATCTGCATGGCGTCCTGCTGACGCTCCTGCTGCGTCCTGCGGCTGAACAGTCCCATGATCACTCCTGACGTCTCGTGATGTTCTGTCAGGACGACGTTACGAAGCGGCGACGGGCTCCCGATCACAGGTTCGAGAAGACCCGGTGAACGTCAGGCGGACAGGATGCGCGCTCCCGACACCGGGCCGTGCACGTGCAGGGCGTCGCGCCCCTGCGCCTCGAGCTCCTCCTGCACATAACGCGCCGATTCCGGGGTGTCGCACAGGAAGGCGATGGTGGGCCCGGATCCGGAGACGATTCCGCTGAGCGCTCCGGCGTGCAGACCTTCGCGGATGACCTCCTCGAGCGACGGCCTCTCCTCCAGGGACGCGACCTCGAGGTCGTTGTGCATGCTCGCGGCCAGCGAGTGCGGGTCTCCGGCGCGCAGCGCCTGCAGGACCGGGATGGGCACCTCCAGCGACATCGGGGGGTCATCGGCGAGCGCCTCGCCCCGCGCCCGGTGTTCGTCGAGACGCTGGTAGATGAGGGGCGTGGACATCCCCTCATCGCTCATCACCAGCACCCAGTCGAACCGGCCGCGGGCGAGGGCGGGGTTGAGCTGATCCCCGCGCCCGGTGCCGACGGCCGTGCCGCCGTGCAGCGCGAACGGGACGTCCGCGCCGAGCCGGGCGGCGAGAGCGCTCAGCCGGGACGGCGCGAGCCCCGTCCCCCACAGCGTGTCGCAGGCGAGGAGGGCGGCTGCGGCATCCGCCGACCCGCCGCCCATCCCGCCGGCGACGGGAACGCTCTTGCGCAGTTCGAGCGCAGCTCCCCCCTCGTACCCCGTCACCGAGGCCAGCAGCTTGGCCGCCCGCATCGCGAGGTTGCGGTCGTCGAGCGGGACGGATACCGGATCCGCCACGCCCTTGACGACGATCGAGAAGTCGTCGGCCGGTCGGGCGATGACGTCCTCGTAGAGCGAGACCGCCTGGAAGACGGTCGCGAGGGCGTGGTAGCCGTCGTCGTGACGGGCGCCGACGCCGAGGTAGACGTTGATCTTGCCCGGCGCGCGCACGTGCACCGCATCCGGAAAGGGCAGCAGGCTCATGTCTCGGTCCTCTCTCGGCGCGGCGGGGGTGTCAGAGTGCGGAGGACTTCGCCCACAGGTCGACGTCGATGCCGTGCGACAGCGCATCGATGCGCGCGAGCTGATCCGCCGTGAAGTCCTCCCCCTCGAGCGCGGCGACGTTCTCGTCGAGCTGCTCGGGGCGCGATGCTCCGATCAGCGCCGACGCGACCACCGGATCGCGCAGCGTCCACTGCAGCGCCATCTGCGCAAGACTCTGTCCGCGCTCGGTCGCGATCGCATCGAGCGACCGCAGGATCGCGAGCCCCTCCTCGCTGAGCGGCTTGTCCGGCAGCGAACGGCGCTTCTGCGCGCGGTCTGCGGTGCCGCCGGCGAGGTACTTGTCGGTGAGCAGGCCCTGCGCGAGCGGGGTGAAGGCGATCGCCCCGAGACCTTCGGCCCTCAGGGTGTCGGTGAGACCGTCCTCGACCCAGCGGTTCAGGATCGAGTACGCCGGCTGATGGATGACCAGCGGCGTGCCGAGCTCGCGCGCGACCGCGACGGCCTTCTCCGTGCGTTCCGCGCTGTAGGACGAGATGCCGACGTACAGCGCCTTGCCCTGACGGACCAGGGTGTCGAGGGCGCCGATCGTCTCCTCGATCGGAGTCACCGGATCGACGCGGTGCGAGTAGAAGATGTCGACGTAGTCCAGGCCCATCCGGGTCAGCGACTGGTCCGCGCTCGCCAGGATGTACTTGCGGCTGGCGAGGTCGCCGTAGGGACCGGGCCACATGTCCCAGCCCGCCTTCGACGAGATGATGAGTTCGTCGCGGTACGGACGCAGATCTTCGGCGAGGATCCGGCCGAAGTTCTTCTCCGCGGAGCCGTAGGGCGGACCGTAGTTGTTCGCCAGGTCGAAGTGCGTGATCCCCAGATCGAACGCGTGACGCAGCAGGGCGCGCTGGTTGTCGAGAGGGATGTTGTCGCCGAAGTTCCACCACAGGCCGAGCGAGATCGGCGGGAGGTACAGGCCGGACGTGCCGACCTGACGGTAGGCGAAACGGCCGTAGCGACCGGCATCCGCCGCGTACGGACGGTGCAGCTCGGGGACGTCGGGACGGAAGCGGGGGTTCTCGGTCACGACTCCAGGCTAGCCGCCCGGGCCTCGGCGATCCGCACGAAGTCGTCGATGGTCAGCTGCTCCCCGCGCGCCGTCGGGGCGACGCCCGCGCGTTCGAGCACCGCGGATGCCGAGGCCGATGATCCCCCGAGCACTCCGGCGAGCGCCTGCCGCAGCATCTTGCGACGTTGCTGGAACGCGGCGTCGACGACGTCGAACGTCGCACGGCGCAGGTCCTCCCCTCCGCGGACCTCGGCGGAGCGCTCGAACGCGACCAGCACGCTGTCGACGTTCGGCACGGGCCAGAACACCTGCCGCGAGATGGTCCCCGCGAGTCGCCACGGCCCGTACCAGGCCGCCTTCGCGCTCGGAGCGCCGTACGCCTTGCTCCCCGGCGGGGCTGCGAGTCGCTCGCCGACCTCCGCCTGCACCATGACGACGCCGCGGCGCAGGTTCGGGAAGGTCTCCATGAAATGCAGCAGCACCGGCACCGACACGTTGTACGGCAGGTTGGCGACGAGCACCGTCGGGTCGCCCGGAAGCTCCGTCACGCGCAGGGCGTCGGAGTCCACCACGGTGAGGAGGCCCTCCGGAACGCCGTGGTCCGCGGCGGTCTGCGGCAGCCGAGCAGCCAGGCGGTGGTCGATCTCGACCGCCGTGACGCGCGCGCCGGCCTCGAGGATCGCGAGCGTCAGGGATCCGAGGCCCGGGCCGACCTCGACGACGCTCTCCCCCGGCTGCACAGCGCCGGCCTGGACGATCTTGCGGACCGTGTTGGCGTCGACGACGAAGTTCTGACCGAGCTTCTTGGTGGGGGTGACGTCGAGGTCTGCGGCGAGCCTGCGGATCTCGGCCGCGCCGAGCAGAGTGACGGTCATTCCCCCATTCTTCCCTACCCGCTACTCTGAACGGATGCCCTCGCTCGGTGACCTGATCGCTCCCCGCCGGATGGGCAGGGATTTCCGCTGGCTGCTGGCGTCGTCCTGGACGAGCAACGTGGGCGACGGGGTCGCTCTGGCGGCCGCTCCGCTGCTGATCGCCTCCATGACCTCCTCCCCGATCCTGGTCGCCGCCGGAGCCGTGCTGCAGTTCCTCCCGTGGCTCGTGTTCGGCCTGCATGCCGGCGCCATCGCCGACCGCTTCGACCGCAGACGTCTCGTGATGTTCGCGAATGCGGCCCGGGCCGTGGTGCTCGCGGCGCTGTGCGTGTTCCTGGTCACCGGCACCGCGAACATCTGGATCGTGCTCGCCGTGGCGTTCCTGTACGGCACGGCCGAGGTGTTCGTGGACACCGCGGGCAGCACCCTCCTGCCCATGATCGTGAAGCCCGCGGACCTGGGCATCGGCAACGCACGTCTACAGGCCGGCTACCTCGTGGCGAACCAGTTCGCCGGTCCGCCGCTCGGCGCCTTCCTCTTCGCGGCGGGGAGCGCCTGGCCGTTCCTGATCGAGGTGCTGTGCGTGTCGCTCGCCGTCGTGCTGATCTCACGGATGGCGCGGACTCCCGTGCCGCCGCGCGAAGAGCATGCGCCCGTGCACACCGACATCGCGCAGGGGCTGCGGTGGCTGTGGCGCAATCCCCCGGTGCGCACGCTCGTGCTCATCATCCTCGTCTTCAACGTCACGTGGGCGGCGCCGTGGGGAGTGCTCGTGCTGTACGCCACCGAGCACCTGAACATGGGCGCCGTGGGGTACGGCGCCCTGACGACGGCGTCGGCAGCGGGCGGGCTGCTCGCGACGATGAGCTTCGGATGGCTGGAGCGGCACGTCTCGTTCGCCACGCTCATGCGCGTCGTGCTCTCGATGGAGGTGCTCATGCACCTCGCGTTCGCCCTGACGACCTCGGGCTGGGTCGCCCTGGTCATCATGTTCGTGTTCGGCGCCTACGCGTTCGTGTGGGGCACGATCTCGACGACCGTGCGCCAGCGGCTGGTTCCGACCGCCCTGCAGGGCCGGATCGCCTCGGTCAACATGGTCGGCGTCTTCGGAGGCATGGTGTTGGGGCAGGCCATCGGCGGCGTGATCGCCCAGTTCTGGGGACTCACAGCGCCCTGGTGGTTCGCCTTCGTCGGGGCCGCCCTGACGCTGCTGCTGGTCTGGAAGCCGATCTCGCACATCGTCAGCGCGAAACCGGTGAGCGACCCCGAGCCGGACCCGGTGGCCTGAATCAGTCCTCGAACGGGCCGTAGACGGCCAGGGTGTTGGCCGCGAGCTGCGCGGACAGCTCGTCGACGTCGAGGCCGAGCTCGGCGGCCATGAACCGCACCGTGATCGGCACGAGGTAGGGGGCGTTGGGCCGCCCGCGCAGCGGCACGGGGGTCAGGAACGGCGCGTCGGTCTCGACGAGGATCCGCTCGATAGGGGTGACTTTCAGCGCGTCGCGCAGGTTCTGCGCGTTCTTGAACGTCACGTTGCCCGCGAAGGACAGGTGGTAGCCGGCTTCCGCCGCGATGCGCGCCATGGCGTCGTCGCCGGAGAAGCAGTGGAACACGGTCCTCTCGGGAGCGCCGACGCGGGTCAGCGTCTCGAGCACCGCGTCGTGGGCATCCCTGTCGTGGATCTGCATCGCGAGGCCGTGCTTCTTCGCCAGGGCGATGTGCGCTTCGAAGCTCTCGAACTGAGCGGGGCGGCCCGACTCTTCGGTGCGGAAGAAGTCCAGCCCTGTCTCGCCGATCGCGCGGGTGCGGGGATGCGCGGCGAGTTCGTCGATGACGGCGATCGCCTCGTCGAGCCGCCCCTGTCCGGCGTACACCGGGGCGTCGTTGGGATGGATCGCGACCGCGGCCAGCACGCGCGGATCCTGCTCGGCCGCCGCCACGGCCCAGCGGGAGGACTCGATGTCTCCCGAGGCCTGGACGACGCCGGCGATACCGACGGCCGCGGCACGATCGAGCTGCTCGACGAGGGTCAGGGGCTCATCGCCGTCCAGGATCTCGAGGTGCGCGTGGTTGTCGTACACGGGCACCTCCAGCGGGGTCGGCGCCTCCGGGTACCGCAGGTCCTTGCGCCCGCTCGTCGAGCGTTCGCGGACGTAGGTCTCGGGATCGGTCATGCGTTTCGACTCCTCGCTTCGCTCGTCGCTCAACGAGCGGATGAAGGTGAAGGGTGTGCCCGTCGCTCGACGTCAGGCCTGCGACTCCACCCGCGGGAACAGCGGAGCGAGGCCGTTCACGTTCGTCCCCGGCTTCAGAATGCCCCAGGCGCCGGCCTCGCGGATCGGCTGCTCGTGCAGGCGGCCGATGCTCTCGGCGGCGCCCAGCGCGATCCACAGTTTCTCGGTGGCCTGCGGCATGACCGGCGACAGCAGCACGGAGAGGGCCCGAAGACCCTCGGCACACGTATAGAGCACCGTTCCGAGGCGTCCGCGCTGATCCTCGTCACGGGCGAGGGCCCACGGCTCGTTCTCGGTGATGTAGCCGTTCAGGGCATCCACGATGGTCCAGATGCGCGTGATCGCCTCGTCGATGCGGAACTGCTCGATCGCGGCATCCGCTGCCGTCGCGGCGTCCGCGACGATCCTCTGGATCTCCAGATCCGCCTCGGTGTACTCGCCGGCAGGCGGCACGATGCCCTCGAAGTAGCGCTCGATCATCGCGACCGTGCGCGAGGCGAGGTTCCCGAACCCGTTGGCGAGCTCGGCCTGGTAGCGGGCGGACAGGTCCTCCCAGCTGAACGAGCCGTCCTGGCCGAACGCGATCGCGGACAGGAAGTAGAACCGGTACGCGTCGGAGCCGAACACGTCGGTGATCTCGGTCGGCGCGATGCCGGTGAGCTTGGACTTCGACATCTTCTCGCCGCCGACCAGCAGCCAGCCGTGCGCGAAGACGCCCTTGGGGACGTCGAGGCCTGCAGCCATCAGGAGCGCGGGCCAGATGACGGCGTGGAAGCGCAGGATGTCCTTGCCCACGACGTGGTAGGCGGGCCAACGGCGCTCGAACTGCTCCTCGTCCGAGCCGTATCCGACGGCGGTGGCGTAGTTCAGCAGCGCGTCCACCCACACGTAGATGACGTGCGACTCGTCCCAGGGCAGCGGAATGCCCCAGTCGAACGTGGAGCGCGAGATCGAGAGGTCCTTCAGCCCCTGGCTCACGAACGAGACGACCTCGTTGCGCGCCGAGTGCGGGCGCACGAAGTCGGGCTCGGTCTTGTAGAGCTCGAGCAGGCGGTCCTGGAACTCGCTGAGCTTGAAGAAGTAGTTCTTCTCCTGCAGCAGCTCCAGCGGCTTGGAGTGGATCGCGCAGACCTTCAGGCCTTCGAACGGGCCGGTGCCGTCGACGATCTCGGACTCCGGCTTGAACTCCTCGCAGCCCACGCAGTACAGCGCCTCGTACTCGCCCGCGTAGATGTAGCCCGCGTCGTACAGCCGCTGGAAGAACACCTGGACGTTGGTCTCGTGCCGCTCCTGCGTGGTGCGGATGAAGTCGTCGTTGGCGACGTCCAGCGTCTTCAGCAGCGGGAACCAGCTCTCGGTGACGAGCTTGTCCACCCACTCCTGGGGCGTGACGTTGTTGGCCGCCGCGGCCCGCAGCATCTTCTGACCGTGCTCGTCCGTACCGGTCAGCATCCAGGTGTCATCGCCCGCCTGGCGGTGCCAGCGCGCGAGCGTGTCGACCGCGACCGACGTGTACCCGTGGCCGATGTGCGGCACGTCGGACGGGTAGTAGATGGGCGTGGTGATGTAGAAGGAATCGCCTGCGGGCATGCGCACAATTCTAGGTGCGAATCCGCGCGCGTTACGCCGGGCGGCCGGCCGTCACACCCAGGCCGGCGCCGTTGCCTGCGCAGGAGGAGTCCCCCGTCGGACGGGCCGCTGCTTCCGCTCCGACCTACGCGATCTCTCCGATGCCATGGCGAACCGCGATGACGGAGCCGTGCGGTCGTGTGCTCGGTTCGCCGGCGACGCGCTCGCGGCGTTCATGCGCGGTCACGGTGAACCCGGCATCCCGCAGCAGGATGCCGAGCGATTCGGCGTCCCAGAAGTACGCGGTCGTGACGGCATGCGCAAAGGGCTCCCCCGGCGTCCCCTCGAAGTACCCGATCAGGAGGGAGCCGCCGGGTGCGAGCACGCGGGCGAGCTCGGCCACGATCGCGGGAAGCTCCGCAGGCGGAGTGTGGATGAGCGAGTACCAGGCGAGGATGCCGCCGAACGAGGCATCCCGGAAGGGAAGCGCCCGGAGCGACGCCCGCTCGAATCGCAGTTCCGGATGCCGCGCCAGCGCCGTCGCGAGGAACCGCTCTGACAGGTCGACCCCGACGACGTCGCGGCCGCCGTCCCGGAGGAAGCGCGTCCAGTGCCCCGGGCCGCATCCGGCGTCGAGCAGCGCACCGGGCGTCGCGTCCCGCCAGGCCGCGATGAGGCGACGGTCGGCGGCGTCCATCTGCTCGATCGAACCGGCGACGTCGACATAGTCCGTCGCGCGGGAGTCGTAGGCGGCGGAGATCGAAGCGTCGGTCATGATGAGGAGCCTACGGTCCAGCCACGCGGCGCCCGTTCCCCGCAGATCAATACCGATCTCGCAGGAATCCGGCAGGAGTCTGCGAGATGCGCGTCGTCCTGCGAGATCCGCGTCGTCATGCCTTCTTCGCGGCGAGCGCCTGCTGATACAGGTCGCGCGAACTGAGCCCTGTGACCGCGGCGACTTCGGCGCAGGCATCCTTCAACCGCATGCCGGAGGCCACGAGCGACTGGACCTGTGCGGAGGCGTCCTCGGCGGACACCTCGACGGGAGCCGCCCCCTCGACGACGACCACGATCTCGCCCTTGACGCCCTGCTCCGCCCAGGCCGCGAGCTCGGATGCCGTGCCTCGCCGCACCTCCTCGTACAGCTTCGTCAGCTCGCGGCACACCGCGATGCGGCGGACGTCGCCGAAGGCATCGCCCATGTCGGTCAGCGTCGCGGCGAGCCGGGACGGCGATTCGAAGAAGACGAGAGTGCGGGATTCTGCGGCGAGCGCGGCGAGGGCTGCACGCCGCTCCCCCGGCTTGCGCGGCAGGAAGCCCTCGAAGGCGAACCGGTCGGTCGGCAGGCCCGAGATCGCGAGCGCCATCAGCACGGCGCTCGGCCCGGGGATGGCGGTGACCGTCACCCCGGCTTCGACCGCCGCCGCGACCACGCCGTAACCGGGATCGCTGACCGCGGGCATCCCGGCGTCGCTGACGAGGACGACGTCCTGAGCGGCGGCGAGTTCGACGAGCTCGGAGGCCTTGTGCTTCTCGTTGTGGTCGTGGAGGGCGATCAGCCGCGGGCGGTTCGAGATGTGCAGCGCCTGCAGCAGCCGCTGTGTGGTCCTGGTGTCCTCGGCCGCGACGACCTCGGCGTTCTCGAGCACCTCGATCAGGCGCCGCGACGCGTCGCCGAGATTGCCGATCGGGGTGGCGGCCAGGATGATCACACGTTCAGCTTAGGCGGCACGATCTAGGCTTGAGCCGTGACCGAGCCCGTGCCCCTGCTGCCGCCTCCGGCCCAGCGCTCGACCCTGTGGGGGCGGTTCCGGATGCGGTTCCTGGCGGACCCGGAGTGGGCGGGCATCCTCCGATGGTTCGTGCCGCTGCTGATCACCACCCTCGCTGCGGTGCTGCGTCTGGTGAATCTCGACCGGCCGCACGAACTGGCCTTCGACGAGACCTACTACGTCAAGGATGCCTGGTCGCTGTGGGCGCTCGGCTACGAAGGCACCTGGGGGGACGGCGCCAACGAGCAGCTTCGGACGGGAGACACCGGTGCTCTGGACGCCCGCGGCAGCTTCATCGTGCATCCACCCCTCGGCAAGTGGATCATCGCGATCGGCATGGGGCTGTTCGGGCCAGGGTCCAGCGGAGGCTGGCGGCTCACGACCGCGATCCTCGGCACGGCGACGGTGCTCGTCGTCTACCTGGTGGCACTCGTCCTGACCCGCTCTCTCCCGGTCGCCGCGATCGCCTCGTCGCTGCTCGCGATCGACGGGTTGAGCATCGTGATGAGCAGGATCGCGCTGCTCGACGGCATCCTGACCTTCTTCATCGTGCTCGGGTTCCTGTTCATCCTGCTCGACCGGCGACGCACCATGCCCGTTCTCGAGAGGCCGGACGACACGGCCCCCGATCCGCTCTGGGGACGTGTCCTGTGGCGACGGCCGTGGATCGTGGCGGCGGGCCTCGCGCTGGGTGCGGCCACGGCGGTGAAGTGGTCGGGGCTGTACGCGCTGGCGGGCCTCGGGATCTACCTGGTGGTGACGGACGCCCTCGCCCGGCGGCGCGCCGGAGTCCTGTACTGGCCGATGGATGCCGCGGCGCGCCAGGGTCCGATCACGTTCCTGCTGCTCGTGCCGCCGGCTCTGCTCGTATATCTCGTCTCGTGGACGGGATGGCTGGTCACGAGCGCCGGGTACGACCGGCAGAGCGACGCGAATCCGCTCGTGGCGCTGTGGAACTATCACCAGTCGATGTACGGGTTCCACACCGGTCTGACGAGCGGGCACGCCTACGCGAGCCCGGCGTGGCAGTGGCCGTTGCTGCTGCGTCCGACGGCGGTGTGGGTGGACAGCGCCGACCAGTCCTGCTGGGGCACGGATCACTGCATCGCCGTCATCAGCGCCGTTCCCAACCCGCTGATCTGGTACGGCGGCGTCGCGGCCGCCGTGTACTTGCTGTACCGCTTCGTCCGCGGGCTCGTCCGACGTCAGCCGATGCCCTGGCAGTACGGCGTGCCGCTGGTCGGCCTCGCCGTCACGTACGTGCCCTGGCTGCTGGTGCCGGGACGACCCATCTTCCAGTTCTACACGGTCGCCATGATGCCCTTCCTGGTGCTCGCGCTCGCCCTCGCGCTGCGGGATCTCGCCGGATCTCGACGCGACCCGCTCTACCGCCGACAGGCCGGCGAGCGGACCGTGATGGTGTTCCTCGTGCTCGCGGTTCTGATCTCGGTGTTCTTCTATCCGATCTGGACGGGGATGAACGTGCCCTACACGTTCTGGCTGGTGCACAACTGGCTGCCGGGGTGGGTGTAGACGGTCGGGTACCCTCGTCGGATGACTCCCGCTCCGAACGGCTTCGCGTACGTCGTCCACGGCCAGGACGTCGTGATCACGCACCACGGCGCACGCGCCGGAGTCCTGCGCGGCGCGAAGGCTACTGCCTTCCTGGATGCGGTGGACGAGACCGACCTGCAACTGCTCATGGCGAAGGCGACCGGGAACTACCGTCACGGCAATGAGCGCACGGCGAAGAGGCATCCGCGCAACCAGGGGTGAGCGGGTTCACCCCCGCTCCGCCCGCGCTCGCAGGCGCGCTGCGTCCCTTTCGTACATCGCGGCGTGTCCGTCCAACTCGGGCCGCGTCTGCGCGCGACGGCGGGAGTCCTCGGCCAGGGCATCCAACCGCGTCGCCATCATCAGCCAGAGCTCCTGTGCGCTCGCGTCCGAGCCGTACGCCGACAGGAGCAGTTCCCGGCGCCGCTCCTCTGCGTCGAGGACGTGCACGGGCGCACCGGCATCCTCGACGTACGGGACCAGGCGGTAGGCGAGATACGCGAGATCCCAGAGCCGCGGCCCCGGGGAGGCGGTGTCGAAGTCGATGACGCCGACGAGCCGGTGTCGGTCGAAGATCAGGTTGTAGGGCGCGAAGTCGTTGTGACAGACCACCTCGACGGGTTCCCTGACGGGGCTGCGCCATCCCGTCCCGATGCGCGCAAGTCCGGCGCTCGCGTCGTGGATGCGGCGCAGCAGGCGCGCCGAATCCATCAGGATCGCGTCATCCCACAACCACTCGGGCAGCGGATAGTGCGCGGCTTCGCCCGGGAGGTACGAGAGTCGCTCACGGCCGTCCGGTGCTATGCCGAGGGCGCGTGGCGTCTCGGAGATCCCTGACCGCTCGAGCGCGCGAAGAAGCGCGTGCACGTTCGCCGTCCATGCCCCGGCCGGTCGCCGCACCTCGGCACCCGCGCGCACGACGGCGTTCATGTTGCCGCCGGCGAGCACGGTCTCGCTCGCGCCCTCGATCATCCCCCGATGCTACGCGGGTGCGCGGGCGGGATGGCGCCTGTGATGCGGCGACCGGGCGCGGTGCCAGTGCTGATGCGGATCCCACCAGGCGGGGCCGCGGACCTCGGGGACACCGCGATTCATCCGGATCGTCCATTCGGTCAGGTGCAGGCTGCGATGATGCCACCAGCACAGCAGCACGCCGTTGTCCGTATGCGTCGGACCGCCGTCGGCATGCTCGCGCACATGGTGCACCTCGCACCATGTCGCCGGCACCGTGCATCCAGGGATGATGCACCCGCCGTCGCGGACCGTGATCGCCCGCCGTTGCAGCGCGTTGAAGATACGCGCGCTGGTTCCGATGGACGCGATGCGTCCGCTCTCGTCGAACAGCACCCGCTGGATCCCGCCCGCACATCCGGTGCGGAACGCGCTGGACAGCGGCACCGGGGCTCCGGTGTTCAGGACCGTTCCCCA
Source organism: Microbacterium cucumeris (assembly GCF_058349845.2). Classification (NCBI taxonomy): domain Bacteria; kingdom Bacillati; phylum Actinomycetota; class Actinomycetes; order Micrococcales; family Microbacteriaceae; genus Microbacterium; species Microbacterium cucumeris. Next base: position 385,994 of record NZ_JBYRIZ020000002.1, on the reverse strand, counting down.
CCCGCTCCCCCGGGCCAGATCCTCCGCGGTCGCCGTGACGACCAGAGTCGGCGCGGCTCCCCCGACATGAGGGAGAGCGTCAGCCGCGGCGGCGACATCGAGGATCGTCGCGAAGGCGTCGTGCAGCTTCTGCGCCCGCGTGCGATCGTCGACGAACAGGATGTCTTCGGGGGCGTGGTCGAACGAGAGGTCCTCGTCGTCGCTCGGCTCGAAGCGCACGCCGTCCGCCCCGACGGCCGCACCCGGGACGTCGGCCCGAGGACCGAGGACGCTGTCCAGCAGCAGCATCAGCTGCGCGGCCACCTCGGGCAGGACGCTTCCCCGCAGGGCGTGACAGCCGTCGCGCAGCCTCCCGATCGAGAGGAACCGCGAGCGAGCAGCTTCCTGCGCCGAGGGCTCCGCGCCGTCCGGATCCAGGTAGGCGACGATCACCCGCGCGTACGTCTCCAGGTCCTCGGGCAGCGCCGCGGGGCGGGGGACGGTGTCCGTGTCCCGCTCGTCCGGATCGAGCCCGCACGCCAGAGCGGCGAGCTGCTCGTCCGCCGCCAGCCGGTCGTCGTCGGCGATTCTTCGGACGGCATGCTCCAGCGGGCCCGTCGCCGCCAGCAGTCCGCTCACTCCGACCGCTCCGGTCGTGAGCGCTGTGCGCATCGCCGGGTACGACGGGGGCAGGAACTCGCCGTCGCTGATGCCGCGGATCCGGTTCACCAGGCGTGATGCCTTCACCAGCCGCGACGCCGCTCGCGTGTCGGATCCGGTCAGCAGCCGCACCAGATCGACCGGACGCGAGCATCCGTACGCCGCGGTCATCTTCTCGTCGCGGCACCCCTCGGACCGGGTGCGGATGACATCCGCCGCCTCGACCTGCAGCCCCTCGACCCGACGCTGGATGCGCCCCGTGATCGTCAGCAGTTCGGCGACCTCGGCATCGGGCAGTCCCTGGATCTCATCCGTCGAGAACGCGTCGCGCGCCGCGGCGTCCAGCGTCTCTTCGAGACTCCGGAGCCGAGCGACGATGCTGTCCATGCCTCTGATTCAACACCGGGCCTCCGACATCCGAACATCGATTCCGCCGCCGTCCTCGACCCGATCGCACCCCTCGTCGGATGCCCGTCCTCAGCGTCGCGGGACGAGAGCGACAGGATCCTCCGTCGGCAGGCGGCAGACGAAGGATCGGCAGTCGTACGCGACGTTCTCCGCCTGCGCCTTCCCCTCGAAGAGCTCGAATCCGGCATCCGCGAACGCCTGCGCCTCGGCCTGCGTGACCACGGCGACGACGTCGGCGTCCGTGGCGCGGGCCGCCGATGCGAGCGGGGACTGGGCATCCGCCGTCACGACGACCACCTGCCTCGGCGGGTCGGCGAGCCCGGCGGCGACGAGGAGCAGACTCCCGTGCCCGAACGGATGCCGCAGCGCGGCCTCGCCGTGCCGCCGGACCCGCTCGACGGCCGCTTCCCGGTACCGTTCCCCTGCGCCGAGCAGCCACGCCGAGAGCGCGGCGCGGGCGACCGCGGCGATCCCTGACGGAAGATCGCCATCCGTCTGATCCGGCGCCGGAGCGATCCCCTGCGCGCTCAGCACCGGGTCGCGCTCCGCCCCGTCGTCGAGGATCCCGTCGAGCAGCGAGCGCGCCGTGACCGCCCACGACGCCGTCCCGGTCGCGAGAGCGAGTGCGAAGAGCCCGTCGGCGAACAGGCCGACATCGGATGCGGTCGCGACCGCGGGTGACGCCGTCCCGTCCAGCGACGTGCGCACCAGACGTCCGGACGCATCGCGGTTCGTCTCCAGCACGAACCCGGCGGCGTGCGCGGCGGCATCCACCCAGGCGGGATCGCCGAACCCGACGCCGGCCCTGGCGAGGGCTCCGACGGCCAGCCCGTTCCATCCGGTGATGACCTTGCCGTCGACCGCCGGCGGCTCGAGGCCGGCGCGGTCCACGAGAGGTCGGAGGTAGAACCCGCCCTCGCTGCGTTCTCCGTCGATCCAGGATTCCGAGTCCTGCGCGGCCCCGAATCCGCCGTCCTCACGACGCAGCACGTCGAGCAGGAAGGACGCGATGCCCCGGGCGATCTCTACCTCGCCCTCGCGCACGGCGACGTCCAGCAGCTGGGCGTTGTCGGTCAGCATCCGCTCGTAGTGGGGCACGGTCCAGTCGCGCTGCGTGGCGTAGCGGAAGAACCCGCCGTCGAGATCCCGCAGCGCGGATGACGACATCGCGGTCAGGGCACGCGAAGCGGATGCCGCGGCATCCGGTGCGTGCGCGCGCACCGGGCGGGACTGCAGGAAGCCGAGCGTCGTCGCGACGGGGAACTTCGGCGCGCCGCCGAACCCTCCGAACGAACGATCCTCCTGGGCCGCGATCGACCTGGCCGCCGCGGCGAGGTCCTCGACCGAGGGCAGATCCACGGGGGCGGACTCGGATGCCTCGGCGAGTGCGCGGGCGACGGCATCCGCGGTCTCGAAGACCTGCGCGTGACGGAGCATCCACGCCTCCCGCACGGCGGCCAGCACGTCACGGAATGCCGGCAGGGGGTCGCGTGCCTCGGGCGGCCAGTAGGTGCCCGCGAAGAAGGCGCGTCCGTCCGGGGTCGTGAACACGGTCAGCGGCCAACCCAGGTTCTGCGTGAACGCGGAGGCTGCGGCCATGTAGGCGCCGTCGACGTCCGGATGCTCCTCGCGATCGACCTTGACGGCGACGAAATCGCGGTTCATGATCTCCGCGGTCTGCGGATCCGAGAACGACTCCCGCGCCATCACATGGCACCAGTGGCACGTGGAGTACCCGATCGAGATCAGGACCGGCACGCCGCGCCGCCGCGCCTCGGCGAACGCCTCCGCACCCCAGGGCCGCCAGTCCACCGGATTGTCCGCATGCGCGCGCAGGTACGGGCTCAGGGTCGCGGCGAGCCGGTTCGTCATGGTCCCCACGCTACGCCCGCGGGGCGCCGGACGGGTGCGGGATCAGCCCGCGAGCGCCGAACGCGAGGACGCCCCGCGTCGCACGGAGCGACACGGGGCGTCCAGGAGCCGACGACTCAGTTGAACTCGTTGGGGTGCGTGCCCACGCGCCCGGACCCGTCCTGCGGGTCGAGTGCGTCGATCGCGGCGATCTCAGCGTCGGTGAGCGTGAAGTCGAAGACGTCGATGTTCTCGCGCAGGCGCTCGGCGTGCACCGACTTCGGGAAGACGATGAAGTCCTTCTGCAGGTGCCAGCGGAGCACCACCTGCGCCGGGGACTTGCCGTGCGCGGCTGCGGCCTCCGCGACAGCCGGCGTCCCGAACAGGTCGTACTTGCCCTGCCCCAGCGGACCCCAGGACTCGATGCGGATCCCCTTGTCGGCGGCCCATGCGGTGACCTCGCGCTGCTGATAAGCGGGGTGCAGCTCGATCTGGTCCACGGCAGGGACCACCTGGGTCGCCGCGACGATGCGCTCCAGGTGCGGCACGAGGAAGTTCGAGACACCGATGCTGGTGGCGAGCCCCTTCTCGCGGATCTCGATCAGCTTCTCCCACGCGTGGACGTAGTTCTCCTTCGCCGGAGTCGGCCAGTGCACGAGATACAGGTCGACCCGGTCGAGACCGAGCTTCTCGAGGCTCTCGGCGATCGCCGCATGCGGGTCGTCGCCGTCGTGGCGGTCGTTCCACAGCTTCGTCGTCACGAAGAGCTCGCCGCGCGGGATGCCGCTGGACGCGATCGCCGCACCGACTCCTTCCTCGTTGCCGTAGATCGCGGCGGTGTCGATGTGGCGATAGCCGACCTCGAGCGCCTCGGAGACCGCGCGCTCGGTGTCGGCCGGATCGACCTTGAAGACGCCGTAGCCGAGCTGGGGGATCGTGTGGCCGTCGTTGAGGGAAAGCGTGGGAATGGTCATGAACCAAGCCTAGAACCGGTCGACCGGTTCGGCACGGATCATCTGTGATCCCGATCAGCCGCCCAGCACCTGGCGGAGCGCGGCCGTGTAGTCCTCGAACGCGCGCCGGCCGTGCACGGACAGTGACACGTAGGTGACAGGGGTGCGTCCGCGATGCGCCTTCTCCACGACGACGTATCCGGCGTCCTCGAGCTTGCGCAGGTGCGTCGAGAGGTTGCCGGCCGTCATGTCGAGAAGCTCCTGCAACCGAGGGAACGTGATGCTCTCGTCGGCCGCGAGCGTCGCCAGCGCCGCGGTGATCCGCAGACGCGCAGTGGCGTGGATGACGGGGTCGAGGTCGGTCATGAGGCATCACCTCCGCCGACGCGACGCCGAGCGCGCTCGGTCCAGACGAAGGTCCAGACGGCTCCGGCGAGGAACCCGCCGCCGCCCGCGATCGCGAAGACGAGGAAGTGCGCGGGTGCGCCCGCGAACGGTGCGACCGCGCTCACGAGGATCGCCCAGGCGCCGAGGACGACCATCGGAACGGCGCGCCAGAGCGCGCCACCGACGAAGTACATCAGTCCCGCGAAGAACACGTATGCCGACGGATAGAGGATGCCGAGCAGCTCGGGTTCCATACCGTTCGCGACCATGCCCTGCGCGATCGCGAAGATCGCGATGCCGCCGACCCACCAGGCCTGTCCGTACACGGCCCCGACGAACGCGGCGTCCTTCCCGGTGCGCACGCCCCGGTTGGAGCGGATGCCCAGGACCACCGACACCGCGCCAGCGGCGAGGAACAGGACCACGCAGACCGGTGCGGCGACCGCCATCGGGATCGACACCGGGCCCGCCTCGAGCCACAGCACGAGGAACCCGCCCAGCCAGGCGACGGCCCACGCCAGCAGGATGTACGGCACGAAGACCCCCATCCGTCCGTTCACGCTGCGCTGCTGGTCGCGCGCGAGCGCGAGCATGTCAGCCGGATCCGGTTCTGTTCCGTGGATCATGTCAGGCTCCGTTCTGAGTGAGGAGGGACGGCGTCGTCCGTTAACTTTGTACTGCAAAGTTATTTGTCAGTCAAGACACAAGCGCGGACGAGTCCCTCGCGGCGTCGTACGATGGAGGGCTATGTCTTCCCCCGTGATCTCCTACCCCGCCGAGCTGCCCGTCAGCGCGGCCAGGGACGAGATCGCCGACGCCATCCGCGAGCATCAGGTCGTCATCGTCGCCGGCGCGACGGGTTCGGGGAAGACGACCCAGCTGCCCAAGATCTGCCTGGAGCTGGGGCGCACCGACATCGCGCACACGCAGCCGCGACGCCTCGCCGCGCGGACCATCGCCGAACGAGTCGCCGAGGAGCTGCAGGTCGAGCTCGGCGGACTCGTCGGATACAAGGTGCGGTTCACGGATCAGGTCTCGGACGCCACGCGGATCGCCCTGATGACGGACGGCATCCTGCTCAACGAGATCCATCGCGATCGCCTGCTGCGCCGCTACGACACGATCATCATCGACGAGGCACACGAGCGCTCGCTCAACGTCGACTTCCTGCTCGGCTACCTCACCCGGATCCTCCCCGAGCGGCCCGACCTCAAGGTCATCATCACCTCGGCGACCATCGATCCGGAGAGCTTCGCCCGGCACTTCGCCGCAGCGGACGGCACCCCCGCGCCGATCATCGAGGTCTCCGGACGGACGTTCCCGGTCGAGATCCGGTACCGGCCGCTGATCGACGAGAACGCGGATGCCGAGACGGACCGGGAGCCGGCCGACGAGGTGTCCGCGATCGTCGGCGCCCTGGCCGAGCTCGACCGCGAGGCGCCGGGCGACGTCCTCGTGTTCCTCCCGGGCGAGGCCGAGATCCGGGACGCCGCGGACGCCGTGCGCGCCGCGACCGCCGCGGACCGCTCCCCCACCGAGGTCCTCCCCCTGTACGGCCGGCTGTCCGCGGCCGAACAGCACCGCGTGTTCGAGCGCAGCCGCGTCCCTGGTCTGCGCCGCCGCGTGATCCTCGCGACCAACGTCGCCGAGACGAGCCTCACGGTGCCCGGCATCAAGTACGTCATCGACGCGGGAACAGCGCGCATCTCGCGCTACAGCAGCCGTTCGAAGGTGCAGCGCCTGCCCATCGAACCCATCTCGCAGGCCTCCGCGAATCAGCGCTCCGGGCGCGCGGGACGAACGAGCGAGGGCATCGCGATCCGGCTGTACGGGCAGGAGGACTTCGACCGGCGTCCGGAGTTCACGGAACCGGAGATCCTGCGCACCTCGCTCGCCTCGGTCGTGCTACAGATGCTCTCGCTCGGGTTCGGCGACATCACCGCCTTCCCCTTCCTCACGCCGCCGGACTCGCGGGGCATCAAGGCCGCCTTCGACCTGCTCACCGAGCTCGGCGCGGTGTCGCTCGCGGGCGAGACGCCGAAGCTCACCCGCATCGGACGTGACATCTCCCGCATGCCGATCGATCCCCGTTTCGCCCGGATGCTGATCGAGGCGCACCGGACCGGCGTCGTGGCGGAGGTGCTCCCCATCGTCGCGGGGCTGTCGATCCAGGACGTCCGCGAGCGTCCCTCGCAGGATGCCCCTCAGGGCATACGCGACGAGGCCGACCGGATGCACGCGCGCTTCGCCGACCCGACGAGCGACTTCCTGGCGATCCTGAACCTGTGGAACCACCTGCGGGAGCAGCAGCGGGAGCTCGGATCGAGCGCGTTCCGCCGGATGTGCCGCAGCGAGCACCTCAACTATGTGCGCGTGCGGGAATGGTTCGATGTTCACCGCCAGCTGCGCACGCTCGTTCCGGCTTCCTCTCGCCCGTCGAGCGAGCGCTCCTCCCCCCGTTCGTTGAGCGAGCCCTCCTTCTCCCGTTCGTTGAGCGAGCGGAGCGAGTCGAAACGCGGTCGCGACGAGGGACGCGTCCCGCCCCGGTCGGCTCCGCCGTCCTCGGACACCGAGCGAAGCGAGTCCACGCGGGACGACCGGGGGGCCGCCGATCCGGACGCCGTGCACCGGGCGCTGCTGGCCGGACTGCTCTCGCAGATCGGCATCCTGGACGAACGCACCGCCGCGGCGAAGGGCCAGAGCAAGACCCCGGCGAAGGACGCGAAACGGCGCGTCACCGAGTACCGCGGCGCGCGCGGCATCCGCTTCTCGATCTTCCCCGGGTCCGCCCTGCGCAAGAAGAGTCCGCGTGCCGTGATGGCGGCCGAGATCGTGGAGACCTCCCGCACGTTCGCCAGAACGGTCGCGGCGATCGATCCCGCCTGGGCCGAATCCCTGGCCGGCGATCTCGCCAAGCGCCAGGTCTCCGAACCGCACTGGTCGAAGGACGCCGGCGCCGCCGTGGCCTTCGAGAAGGTCATCCTGTTCGGCGTCGAGATCATCCCGCGCCGTCGCGTGCAGTTCGCGCGCATCGACCGCGCGGCGGCCCGGGAGCTTTTCGTGCGTCATGCCCTCGTCGAGGGCGAATGGGACCCGAACCGGATCGACAAGCGCGTCAGCGCGTTCTGGCGCAGCAACGGCGAGCTGCGCCGGAGGCTCGAGAAGCTCGAGGAGCGCGAGCGCCGCCGGGACATCCTCGCCGGAGACGAGGCGGTCTTCCGCTTCTACGACGAGCGCATCCCGTCCGATGTCTTCGACGTGCGCTCCTTCGAGCGGTGGTGGCGCGAAGCGCTTCAGAAGACACCGAAACTGCTCATCATGCGCGAGAGCGATCTGATCGACGACGACAGTCGTGCGAATCAGAGCGAGTTCCCCACTCGCTGGGCGCAGGGCGATCAGGTCCTGGGTCTCGCCTACCGGTTCGAACCCGGTGCGCCGGACGACGGCGTCAGCGTGGTCGTCCCGCTGGCGCTGCTGGCCCAGATCGAGGATCGCGGCTTCGACTGGCAGGTCCCAGGCCTGCGCGCCGAGCTCGTGACGGCGCTGCTGCGCGCTCTGCCGAAGGCGATCCGCCGACACGTGGTCCCCGCCGCGGACTGGGCGGAGAGATTCGGCGCCGAACTCACCGCCGACGGTCCGGAGCACCATGCGGGCCTGCCGCCGCGATCGCTCAAGGAGTCGCTGGCGAAGCTCATCCAGCCGCTCGCGAATCAGCCGGTCTCGGCCTCCGACTTCGACGACGAGCGCGTGCCCGGGCACCTCCGGATGAACTTCCGCGCGGTCGACGAACGCGGGCGGGTCGCGGGATCCGCACGCGACCTCACGCGCCTGCAGGACGAGCTGTCCGATCGCGCCAGAGAGAGCGTCGCCCGCTCCATCGCTCGCCCGCCTGCCGGACGGGAAGCCCGCCCGGAGACCGCGGTCGCGGCGGCGCTGCGCCAGGCCAGGGACGGCCAGGACACCGCGTCAGGTCATCGGGCGACCGGGGCCACCGCCTTCAGCGCGCAGGACGGGCTGACCGCCTGGACGTTCGGAGAGCTGCCGCAGGTGCTGGACACGCGCGTCGCCGGCGGCGTCGTCCGCGGATACCCCGCGATCGTGGATGCCGGCAAGACGGTCTCCGTGCGCGTCGAGGCGACCGCCGAGGCCGCCGAGAAGGCGACGCGCGACGGCATCCTCCGCCTGGTGCTGCTGAACGTGCCGTCACCGGCGTCGTACGTGCAGGAGCACCTGACCAGCCAGGAGAAGCTCGCTCTCGCGGCCTCCCCGTACCAGAACGCCGCCGCGCTGATCGAGGATGCCAGAGCGGCCGTCGTCCGCGCGATGATCGATGACGCGGCTCCCGGAGGGATCGTCCGCGACGAGCCCGGCTTCACGCGCGTGCGCGACGCCGTCAGCGCAGGTCTCGTCGATCGGCTGTTCGCGTGCGTGTCGCTCGTCGCGAAGATCCTGGCCAAGGCGCGGGAGGTCGAGCGCGGGATCAAGGCGCAGAACTCGCTCGCGCTGCTCGCTCCCCTGAACGACATCCGCACGCAGCTGGCCGGGCTCGTCCACCCCGGCTTCATCTCCGCCACCGGTGCGGAGCGCCTCGTCCACCTGCCGCGGTATCTCGACGGGATGCTCGAGCGCCTGAACACCCTCGCCAACGAACCGGGCAAGGACCGCACGCGACTCAGCGAATACGAGCGGATGGCGAAGGCGTTCGAGGATGCCGGAGGCACCGTCCCGCTCCCGGCCGACGCACCGCCCGCACTCCTCGAGACCCGCTGGCTGCTCGAGGAGTACCGGATCAGCGTGTTCGCGCAGCGCCTCGGCACCGCCCAGCCGGTCTCACCGCAGCGGATCCAGAAGGTGCTGACCGGCCGCTAGCCTGGGTTCATGGCACGCGCGATCGTCTACACCGAAATCGGCACCCCCGACGTCCTGCAGCTGGTGGAGATCCCGGTCCCCGTCCCGGAACCCGGACAGGTCGTCGTCCGGATCGAGGCGGCGGGCGTGAATCCCCTCGACGCCAAGCTGCGGCGCGGAGCGCGCCCCGGACCGCCGATCACCGAGCCCCGGCGCGTCGGATTCGACGGGGCCGGCGTCATCGAATCGCTCGGCGACGGAGTGACCGGGCTCGCGGTGGGCGACCGCGTCGCGATCCGCGACACGGTCGGCACGTACGCCACGCACCTGGCGGTGCCCGTCGATCACCTGTCCCTGCTGCCCGACGCGGTGACGGCAGACGAGGGCGCGAGCCTCGGCATCCCGATCGGCACGGCCTACCAGTGCCTGCGCTCGCTCGGAGTCGGCCCCGAAGACACCCTGCTCGTGCACGCCGGGTCCGGAGCGGTCGGGCAGGCGGCGATCCAGTTCGCGGTGTCCTGGGGCGCCCGCGTCATCGCCACCGCCAGCCCCGCTCGTCACGCCCAGCTGCGCGAGCTCGGCGCCGTACCGGTCGCGTACGGGGACGGCCTCGCGGATCGGGTGCGCGAAGCGGCGCCCGAGGGCGTGACCGTGGCGCTGGACTGCATCGGGACGGACGAGGCGATCGACGTGTCGAAGCAGCTCGTCGCTGATCACGAACGCATCGCGACCATCGTCCGCGGCCCCGACGCCGCGGAGCTCGGCATCCGCGCCTTCAGCGGCGGATCCCCTCAGCCGCTCACGGAGCAGGAGCGCGCCTGGCGCGCCGAAGCCGTGCCGCTGGCGATCGCGAAGCTCGCGGCCGGCGACTTCCAGATCGAGCTCGGCCCCGAGCTCCCGCTCGCCGAGGCATCCCGCGCGCACGAGCTGATCGAGCAGCACGCCGCCCGCGGCAAGATCGTCCTGGTCCCCTGACCTCGCGACCACGGCTGCAACACTTCGACACAGGCACGCGCGCCGTGATCGCGGTCAGGACAATGGACGGATGACCGCATCCGCCGAGCCCGGCTCGACCGCCTTCGCCACCCGCCAGATCCAGGCCGGGTACGTTCCCGGCACGCCGCAGAACAGCGCCGTTCCGCCGATCTATCAGACGGCGGCGTACCAGTTCGCCTCGCTCGCGGATGCCGCCGACCTGTTCGCGCTGCGTCAGGCCGGCAACCTGTACAGCCGCAACGCCAGTCCCACGCAGCAGGTGCTCGAGGAGCGCGTCGCCGCTCTCGAGGGAGGCGTCTCGGCGGTCGCCGTCGCCTCGGGACAGGCCGCCGTCGCCGTGACCCTGCTCGCTCTCGCCGGGCGAGGCGGCCACATCGTCGCAGCGAACCAGCTGTACGGAGGCACGGTCGATCTCCTCCAGGACACCTTCGACGACTTCGGCATCCCGGTCACCTTCGTCGACCAGGACGACGCCGATGCGTGGCGCACCGCGATCCGACCCGAGACGCGAGCGCTGTTCGCGGAGTCGGTCGCCAATCCGATCGCCCAGGTGCTCGACATCCGTCTCGTCGCCGACATCGCGCACTCCGCCGGAGTGCCGCTGGTGATCGACAACACCGTCGGCACGCCGTTCCTCGTGCGTCCGGGTGAGCACGGTGCGGACTTCGTCGTGCACTCCGCGACGAAGTTCCTCTCCGGCCACGGCACCTCGCTCGGCGGCGTGGCCGTCGACCAGGGGACGTTCGACTTCGGCGCCGAACCCGAACGCTGGCCGCAGTTCACCGGCCCCTACCCGCGCTTCGGCGACCTCGTGCTGTGGGAGCGCTTCGGCATCGGGTTCGCGTTCGCGGCACTGGTGAAGTCGAAGTACGTGCACGATCTGGGCCCGTCGCTGTCCCCGTTCAACGCCTGGCAGATCCTGCAGGGCATCGAGACCCTCGATCTGCGCGTCTCGCGCCAGAGCGCGAGCGCGCTGGCAGTCGCCGAGCACCTCGCGCAGCATCCCCGGGTCGCGGCCGTCCACCACCCCGGCCTCGCCGGCAACCCGTGGCACGGACTCGCCGGGCGGTATCTGCCCCGGGGCGTGCCCTCGGTGTTCTCGTTCGACCTCGCCGGCGCCGAGGATGCCGGGACGCAGGAGCGCGTGGCGCAGGTCATCGACTCCCTGAACGTCATCCGGCTCGTGGCGAACATCGGCGACGCGCGCAGCATGGTCGCGCATCCGGCGTCCATGACGCACTCGCACCTCAGCCCCGCCCAGCGTGCGGCGGCCGGGATCTCGCTCAACACGATCCGCTTCTCCGCCGGCCTGGAGGACCCGGCCGATCTGATCGCCGATCTCGACCAGGCTCTCGCCCGCCTCTGACATCCAGGAACGGGCAAGCCGGTTCGGAGCGGCGGCGGAGCCGCCCGCTACGCTGAGAGCATGACTGGTCTTCGCTGGGGAATCCTCGCCACCGGCGGCATCGCCGCCGCGTTCGCCTCCGATCTGCGCACCGCGGGTCTCGACCTCGTCGCGGTCGGATCGCGTTCGCAGGCCTCCGCGGACGCGTTCGCGGCGCGCTTCGACATCCCTCGCGCGCACGGGTCCTACGAGGCGCTGGCCACGGACCCCGACGTGGACATCATCTACGTCGCCACGCCCCACCCGATGCATCACGCCGACGCCCGCCTGGCGCTCGAGAACGGCAAGCACGCGCTGGTCGAGAAGGCGTTCACGGTGAACCGCGCGGAGGCCGAGGACCTGCAGCGCCTCGCCCAGGAGAAGGGCCTGCTCGTCATGGAGGCGATGTGGACCCGGTACCTGCCGCACATGATCCGCATCCGCGAGCTGATCGCGGAGGGAACTCTCGGCGAGATCCGGGCGGTCACGGCCGATCACACCCAACTGATCACCGCGGATCCGGCGCACCGATTGAACGCCCTCGAACTGGGCGGCGGCGCACTGCTGGATCTCGGCATCTACCCGATCTCCTTCATCTGGGACATCCTCGGCGCCCCCGAGACGGTCAAGGCGGTCGCCCGTCTCGGAGACACCGGCGCGGATGCCGAGGTGGCCACGGTCATGACACACGCCGGAGGTGCGGTGTCCACGAGCCTGTCGTCGTCCCGCGCCGCGGGGCCCAACGCGGCATCCGTCATCGGCACGGAGGCGCGCATCGACATCGACCGGGTCTGGTACACGCCGACCTCCTTCCGTCTCGTCGGTCCCGACGGCACGGTGCTCGAGAGCTACTCCTCCGAGGTCGACGGACGGGGAATGCAGTATCAGGCGCTGGCGGCCGAGCGCCTCGTGAGCAGCGGAACGCTCGCGGGCGACGTCCTGCCGATCGCCGAGAGCGCGGCCATCATGGGCACGCTCGACGAGATCCGGGCCCAGATCGGCGTGCGGTACCCGAGCGAGGGGTGAGGGCATGGCCGACACGCAGGACACCCGCGTCGCCGTCTACCTGGACTTCGACAACATCGTCATCTCCTGGTACGACCGCGTGCACGGCAGGAACGCCTACGGCAAGGACCGCCAGCGCATCACCGAGAACCCGGACGACCCGGAGGTCGCCGACCGCCTCAAGCGAGCCATGATCGAGGTGGGCGCCATCATCGACTACGCCGCCTCGTTCGGCACGCTCGTCCTCACCCGCGCGTACGCGGACTGGTCTTCGCCCGTCAACGCCGAATACCGCTCTCAGCTCGTCGCGCGGGCGGTCGACCTCGTGCAGCTCTTCCCGGCGGCCGCGTACGCCAAGAACGGCGCCGACATCCGCCTCGCCGTGGACGCCGTGGAGGACATGTTCCGCCTGCCCGACCTCACGCACGTCGTGATCGTGGCCGGCGACAGCGACTACGTGCCGCTCGCTCAGCGGTGCAAGCGGCTGGGCCGCTACGTCATCGGCGTCGGCGTCGCCGGTTCGACCGCCAAGTCGCTGGCCGCCGCGTGCGACGAGTTCGAGTCGTACGACTCCCTCCCGGGCGTGGCTCGGCCCGCCGCGAAGACGCCGGCCGCGCAGCCGGAGCCCGTCATCGCGGAACCGGATCCGGCGGCAGAGGCGCCGGCGAAGACCAAGACGCCCACCCGTTCGCGCGCCAAGAAGGCCGCGAAGGCCCCCGAGCCGGAGGCGCCCGCGCTCACCGAGCAGGAGGAGGCGGCGCAGCTGCTGGAGCGCGCGCTGCGTCTCGGGCACGACAAGGCGGATGCCGACGAGTGGCTGCACAGTTCGGCCGTCAAGACGCACATGCGGCGCATGGACCCGTCGTTCAGCGAGAAGGCGCTGGGATACCGCTCGTTCTCGGACTTCCTGAAGTCCCGGGACGACATCGCCGAGCTCGAGGAGACCGGGCACGAGCGGCTGGTCCGCCTGCGCGAGCGCTGACGCAGGGCGCCGGCGCCGCACCGGAGGTCACGCCGCGCCGAGCTCCCTCAAGGCCTGGATGCTCCGCTCGGCGAGCGCATCCTGCGACGGCGCGAGGGGGCGCCACACGGACGCGGCCACCGCGATGGTCGCGTTCTCGCCAGTGAAGCTCTCGAGCCCCAGGACGCCGTCGTAGCCGGCATCGTCCAGCGCACGAAGGATCCCGGGCCAGTCGGTGTGATCGTCGCCGACGGCTCCGCGGTCGCTGCCGCAGACCTGCACGTGCGCGATGGCGGATCCCGCGCTTCGGATCGCGTCGGCCGGCTTCTTCTCCTCGATGTTCAGGTGATAGGTGTCCAGCGCGAGGCCCACCCCCTCCCCGAGCAGCGGCCCGAGGGCGTCGAGGGCCTGCTCGACCGTGTTCAGGATGCTCGTCTCGTACCGGTTCAGCGGTTCGATCGCGAGCGTCTTCCCCGACGCCGCGGCCGCGTCCGCGAGGGGTGCGAGGTTCTCGCGCAGCTCCGCGACGACGCGGGCGCGCTCGGCGCCGTCCATCCGCCAGGTGACGCCGGTCGGCGCATAGAACGGTCCCGCCACCACCGGCGCTCCGAGGACGGCGGCGGCACGGACGCACGCGGACAGGTAGTCCTGGGTCGCCGCGACATCCCCCGTCCGCGAGATCAGCGAGCGGCCGGGGCCCATGGCTCCGATGACGACGGCGCCGAGCCCGAGCCCGTCGAGCACGTCCCTCGCGCGGGCGGGATCCCAGTCGCCCGGATTCTCCAGGGGCAGCTCCAGCGCGGTGTAGCCGAGCGCCGCCGCCTTACGGGCCAGCGGTTCGAGCGAAGCGTCGGTGAGCGGAGACGTCCACACCCAGGTGTTGACGGCGATCGTGCGCAGCATCCGATGTCCTTCCGCACGCGGGCGACCGGAGGAGGATCCCCGGTCGCCCGCGTGCTGATCGTTCCCTACGGGATGACCCGCTCCTGCCACACCTGCGGGTAGCCCGGCAGGTTCTCCCCGCCGAACTTCGCGTAGTGGCCGTCGGGCATGCCCTCGTTCGCCGCGAGATACTCGTCCAGCTCGGCAGCCGTGATCGGGCTCTGCGGCAGGATCCACTCCTTCGGCACCTCCTCGCCGGCGAAGATCTTCTGCGCGGCGAGCAGCGGCGTGCGCCACTGGAAGTTCGAGTACACCGGGGCGAGCCCCGTGAGTCCGGTCTCCTTCCACTTGCGCAGGAAGCTCATCTCGTCCTCACCCGTCATGACCGGGTAGTCGACTCCGGCGTCCTCGAAGGCCTCGATCGCGGCGACCGCTCCGTCTCCGGCATCCATCCAGATGCCGTCGACATCGCCCTTGGCCAGCTCGTCGCTGATGATGTTCTTGATCTCCGCCGGGTCCGCGCCGGTGAAGTGATCGACGGCCTCGATGCCCGCCTCGTCGAAGAGCTTCTTGGCTCCCGCCCAGCGCTGTTCGAGGACGTCGACACCCGGGAGGATCCGCAGACCCACGACCTTGTCGCCCTCCTCGAGGTTGTCGATGAGGAACTCGGCGGTGTCGATGCCCCACGCGAATCCGCCGATCGGATGGATGAAGGTGACCGGGCAGTCCGTGTTCACGCCGCGGTCGAACACGATCACGGGCTTGCCCGTCTCGCAGGCGCGTTCGACGGCCGGGGTCATGGCCGCGGTGCTGTTGGGCGAGATGAGGAAGACGTCGCAGTCCCCCTCGGCGATGAAGTAGTCGATGTCGGCGATCTGGGTGTCATCGGAGTCCTGCGCATCGCGGGTCTCCATCTCGCTGATCGCGCCGGCCTCCTGGAGCACCTTGAGCTGCTCGTTCATCGTGATCCAGCCGGTCTGGCGCCACGGGTTCGAGATCGACGCGTTCGCGAAGCAGGCCTTCTTGGGCCCTTCGCTCGCGAACTCGGAGGTGTCGACCATCTCGGCGTTGATGTACTGCAGGTACGGCTCGTCCTCCGGGCCCTCCGGGACGACGTCGCGCTCGGCGTCCTGCTTGTCGAACAGCTCCTGGTCGAACCACTCGGTGGTCTCGCTCGACGGCTCCGTCTCCTCGGACTCGGGCGGCGCCACGGACGGGTCGGTCGTGCACCCGGCCAGCGCGATGAGTCCGAAGACGGCCACCGCTGCGGTGGCGATCTTCCTTGATCGTCGCATTACTGAACTCCTCTGGTTTCTGTGGAACCCTCGGATGCGAGGGCGGATGGTGCGGGCGGTTGAGCGGGTCCGCCCTGTGGCGGCTCCTGCTCCTTCCCCGGATCGGGGGAAGATCTCGCAGCGCGCCTGCGGCTGCGGAACGACACGGCGGAGTACGCCACGGCGGCGATGATGATGACGCCCTGAACGGCGTCTCGGAGCGTGGACGGGACCCCGGCGATGTTCAGCAGCAGGAACAGCGCCTCCAGCACGAACGCGCCGGCCACCGCCGAGACGATCCAGCCACGGCCTCCGCCCAGGACCACACCGCCGAGCACGACCGCGGTGATCGCGATGAACTCGTAACCCGTGCCCACCGACGGATGCACCCCCGCGTAGCCCACCAGCAGCACGGCGGACAGCGACGCGGACAGCGCCGAGATGACGAACGCCTGGATGGTGTCCCACGACCGCCGCGCTCCCGCGTAGTCCACGGACCGGGCGTTGTCGCCGATCGCGATGAGGAGCTTGCCCAGCGGACGCCGCGTGACCCAGATGCCCAGGGCGAGCCAGGCCGCGAGGATCAGGACCGACCACGGGATGAAGTCCAGCAACGGGACGTCGCGGATTCCTCCGCGCCCGATCTCGCGGAAGCTGTCCGCGGGATTTCCGGTCGCCGCTCCCCCGGTCCACCATTTGACCCCGCCGAGCAGCGCCAGCATCATGCCCAGCGTCACGATGAACGAGGGCACCTTGAGCAGCGTCGTCAGGATGCCGTTGACCAGACCGACCACGACGCCGAAGACGAGCATGAGCCCGAGCACCGGCAGCGTGCGGGCGTCGTCCTGGCCGACGAGGTTGCCGGCGATGATGACCTGCGCCGTGATGAGCGATCCCTGCGACAGATCGAACTCCCCGGCGATGATCACGAAGTACTGCCCGATCGCGACGATGGCGATCGGCGCGACCCGCTGGATGAACCGCATCAGTTGGCCGGGCTCGGCGAAGTTCGGGTTGAGCACCATGACCGCGACCAGCAGGATCACGAGCAGAAGGAACACGGCCCCCTGGGGGCTGACGAGTGCGCGCAGCGCCTTCATGCCCGGCCTCCGTCCGCCGGCTCGGCGTTCTCGAGGTCGGCCGCCGCCGCGGCCATCGCGGGCTCCGCAGCCCGCGCCGCGTCGTCCCCTCCGGTCCTCGTCCCGCCCGGCCCGAAGCGCGGCCGGCGCCGCACGATCGCGCGGCGGCTGTAGACCGCGACGGCCGCGACGATGACGACACCTCGGACGACGTCCTTGAGGAACGGGTTCACCTGCATGACGCTCATGACGTTGTCGACGACCGCCAGGATCGCGACGCCTCCGATCGTGCCCCAGATCGAACCGCGCCCGCCCAGCAGCAGCGTGCCGCCCAGGACCACCGCCGCGATCGAGAGCAGCGCGTACCCGCCCTGCTGCCCCACGGTGGGACTTCCCACTCCGAGCCTGCTGGCCAGCAGGAGCCCGGCGAGTCCCGCGAACACCGAGCACAGCACATGCGCGGCGATGAGCGGCGGTCGCGTGCGGACGCCGGACAGGCGGGCGATCTCGGGATCGCCGCCGACCGCGAAGAGGTGCGCGCCGGTACGCGTGCGATCGAGCAGGAACCAGATGAGGACGGCGAGCGCGATCATGATGATCGTCGACACCGGCACGGGACCGAGACCCGTCGCCCCGATCAGCTGGAACTCCCACGGCACGGCGCCCGCCGAGCCCTCGAAGTTCGTGTTCAGCACGCCCTGCAGGATGAGCCCGACTCCGAGGGTCGCGATGAAGCCGTTGACCCTCAGCACGGTGACGATCAGCCCGATGACCAGGCCGATGCCCGCGCACACGAGCAGCGTCACCGCGACGGCGGCCGGGATGTTCGCCGGATTCCCCGCCATGATCGTGGCCGCGAGGAGGCTCGACAGGCTGATCACGTAGGTCACGGACAGGTCCAGGGACGCCCCCAGCACCACCAGCGTCTGGCCGATCGCGACGAGTCCCAGCACGCTCATCCCAGTGAGGATGTCACGGATGTTGCCGGCGCTAAGGAAGTTGCGGCCGACCGTGGACACCAGCACGGCTCCCACGATCAGCGTCAGGACCAGGATGCCGAGCACGATCATCGTGGAATCGATGCGCACGCGCTTCATCGCGTCTCCCCCTCCGCGTCGGAACCCGTGGGACGATTCGCCCCCGTGGCGGCGGCGAGCACCTCGTGCTCCGACGCGCCGCCCGCGAGCTCGGCCACGAGCTCGCCGTCGTGCATCACGAGGATCCGATCGCTCATGCCGATGACCTCCGGCAGCTCGCTGGACACCATGAGCACCGACTTCCCCTGCGCGGCGAGTTCGCGCATGAGCTGATACACCGCGTACTTCGCCCCCACGTCGATGCCGCGCGTCGGCTCGTCGAACAGCACGATCTGCGGTTCCGTCAGGAGCCACTTCGCCAGTACGACCTTCTGCTGGTTGCCGCCGGACAGGAAGCGCGTCTCCTGATCCAGACCACGGGAGCTGATCTCCAGCGCGCTGAGGATGCCCGGGACCTGGCGTCGCGCGGCGGCGGTCCGGCCGGCGAACACGCTGCGGATCACCAGCAGCGCGTTGTCGAGCACGGACTGCCCCAGGGCGAGCCCCTGCGCCTTGCGGTCCTCCGAGACGAGCGCGAGGCCGGCCCGGACCGCGGCGCGGGCGCTGCGGATCTGAACCGGCGACCCGTCGACGCGCAGCGAGCCGCGGGCGAAGGCCTGGACGCCGAAGATCCCCTCGACGAGCTCGGTGCGGCCGGAGCCCTGGAGACCGGCGACCCCGACGATCTCTCCGGCTCGCAGCACGAGCGACACCCCGTCGACGAATGCGTTGCCGCAGCCGTCGAGCACGAGCCTCGGTCCGCCGGTGACGGTTCCCTCCGAGCGATCCGGGAAGTACGACTGGATGGACCGGCCGACCATCCGGCGCACGAGCTCGTCCGTGGTGAGGTCGGCGGCGTCGTCGGTCGACACGCGCACGCCGTCCTTGAGGATGGTGATCCGATCGCACAGATCGAAGATCTCCTTCAGTCGGTGCGACACATAGATCACCGCCACCCCGCGAGCGGTGAGGCGGTGGATGATCGCGTAGAGCAGCTCCACCTCGCGGTCGCTCAGGGCCGCGGTCGGCTCGTCCATCGAGATGACCCTGGCCTCGAAGGACAGCGCCTTCACGATCTCGACGATCTGCTGCTCCGCCACCGTGAGCGAGGCGACGCGCGCCCGCGGATCGATGAACGCGACGCCGAGGTCGTCGAGCAGGGCGCCGGTGCGCTCGATCATCGCCTTCTGGTCGACGAACCCGAACCGTCGCGGCTCGCGTCCGAGGTACACGTTCTGCGCGACCGTGCGCTCCGGCAGGAGCGTGAACTCCTGGAACACCGTGACGATCCCGGCATCCATCGCCTGGCGGGGGTGCGTGTGGTGCACCTCGGCGCCCTGGTACTCGATGACACCGCCGTCCGGCGACTGCACGCCCGCGATGATCTTCATCAGCGTCGACTTGCCGGCGCCGTTCTCCCCGACGAGGCCGTGGACCTCGCCGGGGCGGACGTCGAAGTCGATGTCGGACAGGACGCGGACCCCGAAGAACGACTTCCCGACGCCGCGCACGGTCAGGACCGGCTCGGCCTGCTCCGTGGTCATGCCGCCACCTCCGTCCATCGTCCGCCGTCGGCGGCGGACACGAGGACGGCCTCGGTCAGCTCCGCGGCCCGCAGCCCGTCCGCGAACGTCGGCAGCCCCTCCGGCTCGCCGCCGGCCACGGCGCTGTGCACGTCCACCATGAAGGCGTCGAACGCGTCCTGATAGCCCATCGGATGCCCGGCAGGAAGCCGCTGGAGCCGCGCGGAGTCCGAGGACGAGACTCCCGGGTCGCGCAGGAGCATCCGCGATTCGCGTCGCGAACCGAGCCAGAGCTCCTCCGGCCGCTCCTGTGCGAAACGCATCGTCTCGCGGGATCCGTGCAGCTCGATCGTCAGGGCGTTCTTGCGACCCGCCGCGGTCTGGGAGACCAGGAGCGTGCCGATCGCCCCGGAGGCGGTC
Organism: Microbacterium cucumeris; assembly: GCF_058349845.2. Classification (NCBI taxonomy): domain Bacteria; kingdom Bacillati; phylum Actinomycetota; class Actinomycetes; order Micrococcales; family Microbacteriaceae; genus Microbacterium; species Microbacterium cucumeris. Next base: position 366,308 of record NZ_JBYRIZ020000002.1, on the reverse strand, counting down.
TCCACCAGCAGCGCCGCGATGTCCTCGGTGTCGACAGGGTGCCCGGCGCGTTCGCCGAACACCGTCCGCGTCCGTGCGGTCAGCGCGGCGATCCGATCCCCCGTGACGAACTCGACGAGGTCGCACAGGTGGGATCCGATGTCGGCGAACGCCCGCGACGGACCGCCGAGGGCGCCCCGCGTGCGCCAGTCGTCGTCCTCGGGAAGGAGCATCCAGTCCTGCAGATAGGAGCAGTCCAGGCTCAGCAGATCGCCCAGTTCCCCGCAGCGGACCCGCGCCCTCGCCTCGCGGACCATCGGGTGGTAGCGGTAGACGAACGGCACGGCAGCGACGCGTCCCGCCTGGTCCGCGAGCGCCACCAGCTCCCGCGCATCCGCCGCGGATGTCGCCAGCGGCTTCTCGCACACCACGTGCTTTCCGGCCCGCAGCGCTTCGGTCGCGAGAGGGACATGCGACGCGTTCGGCGTGCAGACGTGCACGATGTCGATGTCCGCAGAGGAGATCAGCTCCGAGGCGTCCGAGGCCGCGCGGGCGGCCCCGAGCGCTGCGGAGGCTCGCACCGAACCGTCCGGATCCGTCGTCGCCACGGCGATCAGCGTTCCCCCGGCCGCGCGGGTCGCGTCGCGGTGCACACGGGCCATGAAGCCCCCGCCGAGGATGCCGGCGCGGATCGTCCCGATGCCGGAGTCGATGACATCCGTTGTCATGGTCGGGAGTCTGACACAGCCGCGAGACTTTTGCTAGATGTTTGTCAAAAGTCTTGAGTCCGACATCAGGAAGAACTCCGTAACGAAAGCGAAAGCGTGTGGTTTACTGGCGCAATGGTCGAGGCACTGCGCGCGGGCACGGCCCCCAGCCCCGGGGCGGGAGAGATCTTCCAGCTGCTCCGGGACGGGCGGGCCCGCACCAAGGCGGAACTCGCGTCCCTCACAGGCCTCGCCCGATCCACGGTCGCGCTGCGGGTCGACGCCCTGCTGTCGGCGGGGCTCCTCGCCCCCGCCGGAGAGGCCGCCTCGACCGGGGGGCGTCCGCCCGTGCGCGTGGCGTTCAATCCCGCGGCGGGGCGCACGCTGGCCGTCGATCTCGGCGCGACGCACGCGACGGTCGCCGTCGCCGATCTCGCCGGAGGCATCCTCGAGTCCCGCACCCGCGCGATCGACATCGCCGACGGCCCCGAGGCTCTGCTCGATGCCATCCTCGCCGACGGCGCGGCGCTGCTCGAGACCGCGGGAACCGGGCCGTTGTTCGGCGTGGGCATCGGGGTCCCGGGCCCCGTCGAGCACTCGACCGGACGCCCCACCAATCCGCCGATCATGCCGGGCTGGGATCGGTTCGACATCCCGGGATACGTGCAGCGGAGGTTCGCCGTACCGGTCCTCGTGGACAACGACGTCAACATCCTCGCCCTCGGCGAGCAGGTCACGTCGTGGCCCGGGGTCGACGACCTCGTCTTCGTGAAGGTCGCCACCGGCATCGGCGCCGGGATCATCGCCGGAGGGGAGCTCCAGCGAGGCGCGCAGGGCTCGGCGGGCGACATGGGACACGTGCAGGTGCCGCACGGCACCGGCGGAGAGCGCGACCCCGGCGACGAGCGCGATCTGGAGGCGCTCGCGAGCGGCTCGGCGATCGCGGCCTCCCTGCGCGCGCAGGGACTGGAAGCGGCGAACAGCTCGGACGTCGTCTCGCTCGTCCGCGCCGGCCACCCCGCAGCGATCGCCGCCACCCGGCAGGCGGGGCGCGATGTCGGGGAGGTGCTCGCCACGGTCGTGAACCTGCTCAACCCGTCCATCATCGTGCTCGGAGGCAGCATCGCCCGCGCCGGGGAGCATCTGCTCGCCGGCGTCCGCGAGGTCGTGTACCGCCGCTCCATCCCCCTGGCGACCCAGCACCTCGCGATAGTGCAGACGCAGGCCGGGGAGCGCGCAGCGGTCGTGGGCGCCGCCATCATGGTCGCGCGCGAGGTGCTCTCCCCCGCGAGCGTCGACGCCTACGCCGCCGCCTCTGCGGCGCGTTGAGCTCGCACCGCGCGAGTACGCTCGAGGGCATGAGGCATCCCTCCACGTCCCCGTACGCACGTGCCCTGGGCTCCCGGATGCCGCTGTTGGACGCGTCCACCCGGCGCTACTTCTCGGCGATCCCCGAAGGCCGCGTCGGCGTCGGCGAGGGCGTGTTCGAGCGCGTCGGCACGCGTCGCGGCTGGCTCGCCCCGCTGCTGCGTCCCCTGCAGCGCCGCGGCATCCTCGTGGCGGGCTGGTACGAGAACGTCCCGTTCCGGATCGAGAACCGGACGGTCGCCGGACGTGCCATCGCCGAGCGCACGCTGCGGCTGCCCGGCGGCGACTGGGTGATGCGCGACGCCGTGGCGCTGAAGCCGCACGGCCGGCTGGTCGACGAACTGGGCGAGCCGCCGCTGCTGGCCGCGAGCTTCGACGTCGGCACCGACGGCGGGTCCCTGCGGCTGACGAGCCGCACGGTGGGCCTGCGCGTCGGCCGGATGCGTCCGCGCCTCTCCGGCCGGCTCGCCCCGCGCATCCGATTGCGCGAGGGGGTCGACGAGGCATCCGGTCGTCAGCGCGTCGAACTCACGGTCGACGCACCCCTGATCGGCCGGATCTACGAGTATGCGGGCACGTTCACCTACCGGATCGAGGAGGAGTCATGAGCGCGGGCCGGGTCGTCATCGGCGGATCCTCGGGGTTCATGGGGCGCCATCTGACGGACAAGTACCGATCCGAGGGCCGAGAGGTCATCACGATCTCCCGGTCCGGCGCCGACCTCTCCTGGGCCGACCAGGCCGGCATCGACGCCGCCGTCGACAGTGCGGCGCTCGTCATCGGACTCGCCGGCAAGAGCGTGAACTGCCGCTACACGCCCGAGAACCGCGCCGAGATCTTCTCCTCGCGGCTCGAGACGACCGCGGCGCTCAGCCGGGCGATCGGTCGCGCCGCTGCGCCGCCGCCGCTGTGGGTCAACTCGTCCACGGCGACGATCTACCGGCACGCGGAGGACCGCCCGATGACGGAAGCCGACGGCGAGCTGGGCACAGGCTTCTCGGTCGAGGTCGCGAAAGCCTGGGAGCGCGCATTGTTCGCGGATCCGTTGCCGCGAACGCGTCGCGTCGCCCTGCGCAGCGCCATCGTGCTCGGAAACGGCGGCGTGCTCGGGCCGCTGCGCACCCTGGCACGGCTCGGCCTCGGCGGCGCCCAGCACGACGGCCGGTGGCCGGTGTCCGCCCGGCGACGGGATGCCGGGACGGCGCACCTGCCCGGGGCCCGGCGCGGTCGGCAGCGCTTCAGCTGGGTGCACGTCGACGACGTCGCCGGCATCATCGACTTCCTCGAGGAGCATCCCGAGCTCGAGGGTCCGGTCAACGCAGCGGCGCCGACCCCGGTGGACAACGCGACGTTCATGGCGACGATCCGCAGAGTGCTCGGCGTGCGGATCGGTCCGCCGCTGCCGCGCTGGATGCTGGAGATCGGCGCCATCGGCATCCGGACCGAGACCGAGCTGATCCTCAAGAGCCGCTGGGTCGTGCCCGAGAAGCTGTCCGCGGCCGGCTACGGCTTCCGCTACCCGACGCTCGAGCCAGCGCTGCGGGAGTCCTTCGACCTCGTCCCTGTCACGGGCTGAGGCGGCGTCAGGCCTCGCCGCGCGCCTGCTTGCGCTTCTCGATCTCCGCGCGCAGCCGCCACTCCTCGATCTCGCGATCCAGGTCCGCGATCTGCTCCTCGGTTGTCCGGGTGTCCACCGGCCGCACCGGCGGAGCGGTGGGAGCGGCCGCTCGCGGGGTGCGCTGCGCGCGCTCTCGACGCGGCATCCGGGGCATCGCGACACCGTCGGAGGAGTACTCGCGCCCGAGGGCGAACCACAGGACGCTCCCGATCAGCGGAAGCAGGATCACGATGATGATCCAGACGAGCTTCGGCAGATGGCGCACCTGGGTGTCATCGCGCGTGATGATGTCGATCAGGGCGCCGATCATCAGCGCGATGACCAGGAGCGAGAAGAGGAACGGCATGGCTACAGGGTAGACGACGACGCGCGGCGGGTCAGGGCAGGAGGTGTCCGGCGGCGCGGTACTGCTCGTACCATTCGGTGCGGCTGAGCCGGACGTCGGCGCCCTGCGCGGCCGCCGACAGGCGCTCGGGAGTGGTCGTCCCCATCACGACCTGCATCGCGGCGGGATGACGGGTGATCCACGCGACGGCGATGCCGGTCGGCGTCGATCCGTGCGTGTCGGCGAGACGGTCGAGCACAGCGTTGAGCTCCGGGTGATCCGCGCTGCCGACGAAGGAGCCCTGACCGATGGCGGCCTGCATCGGAGACCATGCCTGGATCGTGATGCCGTTGATCCGGCAGTACTCGAGGATGCCGCCGCCGTCGCGGGTGATGCTCTGATCGGTCGCCTCCCGGTTGGCGGCGATGGGCCCGGCGATGATCGACGCGTGCGTGAGCGACAACTGCAGCTGGTTGGCGACGAGCGGCTGCGCCACCGCGGTGCGCAGCAGGTCGATCTGACGCGGCGTGTGGTTGGACACGCCGAAGGCGCGGACCTTGCCGGAGGACTCCAGCTCGTCGAAGGCGCGCGCGACCTCGTCCGGTTCGACCAGAGCATCCGGCCGGTGCAGCAGCAGGACGTCGATGCGATCCGTGCGCAGCGCGGCGAGAGATCCGTCGACCTGACGGAGGATGTGCTCGGCCGAGAAGTCGTAGGCCCCTTCGGCGGGGGCGATGCCGCACTTGGTCTGCAGCGTGATCTCGTCGCGTTCGGACGGACCCAGCTGCAGGGCCTCGGCGAACCGCTCCTCGCACCGGTGCATCCTCCCGCCGTAGATGTCGGCGTGATCGAAGAAGTCGATGCCTCCGGCGCGCGCCGCGTCATAGAGCGCACGGATGTCGGCATCGTCCTTGTCGTGGATGCGCATCATCCCGGCGACGACGGCGGGGGCGGTGGCCTGAGCGAACGGAACGGTCTTCATGGGCATCACGCTAGCGCGGACCGCGCACGGCCGGCTGATTGAATGGACGCATGGCCTTCCGCATCGCCCCCGCACCGCTCACCCTTACCGGTCGCCTCGTGGAGCTCCGACCGCTGGAGCGCTCGCATCACGACGGCCTCGTCGAGGCGGTGCAGGAGGGCGAGCTGTTCACGACCGCGTGGTACACCTCGGTCCCGGCGCCGGACGGAGTGGCCGCGGCGATCGAGGAGCGACTGGCGAAGGCCGAGCGCGGTGAGATGGTGCCGTTCACGGCGTTCGATGCGACCGGACGCATCATCGGCCAGACCGCGTTCTACGACCTCGCCGCCGACGTCCCCCGGCTGCACATCGGCTACACCTGGAACCGGCCGTCGGCGCACGGGACCGGGACGAACGCCGAATCCAAGTACCTGCTCATGCGGCACGCCTTCCAAGAGCTCGGGGTGTACCGCGTGGGTCTGACGACGCAGTGGGTGAACTTCCAGTCCCGCGCGGCGATCGAACGACTCGGTGCCAAGCAGGACGGCGTGATGCGCGCGGTGATGCGCTATCGCAACGGAGCCCTGAGGGACAGCGTGGAGTACTCGATCATCGAGCCGGAGTGGCCTGCCGTCAAGGCGAACCTGGAGATGCGGCTCGCGAAGCGCGCCTGAGTCCGCGTCTGCGGCGCCGCATGCGGCTCAGCTGGCCGAGGGTCCGCCGTCCCAGTTGTTCGAACGACGCGTCGCGCCGCTGCGTCCCTCGCGCATCATGAACGCCAGCGCGATGCAGATGAGGGCGAGTCCGCCGAGGAAGGCCAGCGCCTGGAACTCCGGGAGCCCGAACGAGATGCCCATCAGCCAGAAGCCCCCGAGGAAGAGGATCATGAAGAAGATGAAGCTGAGGATCATCGGGCGCTCCTGACGTCGGGAAATCTCGCTCCGACCAGGATACCGGGACGAGTGGTCGCGACTCGACCTAGCGCACCTCGAAGGGGGACGAAACCCCCTCCTGGGCTCCGCTCGGGAGACCTACCGTTCCGGTATGGATGCACAACTCACCGCACTCGCGATCAACTGCACGCTCAAGCCCTCTCCCGCGGAGTCGAGCTCGGAGGTCCTCGGCCGGCAGATCCTCGAGGCTCTCGCCGCGCACGGAGTCATCGGCACCATGGTCCGGGCCGTGGACCACTCCTTCGCCCCGGGCGTGGGCAAGGACATGGGTGACGGCGACGAATGGCCGGCGCTGCGCGCCCAGGTGCTCGCCGCCGATGTTCTCGTCTTCCTCACCCCCACCTGGCTCGGCCAGCACTCCAGCGTCGCGCAGCGGGTTCTCGAGCGTCTCGATGCCGAGTTGAGCGAGACGGATGCCCGCGGTCGCCCCACTCTGTTCGACAAGGTCGCGATCGCCGGGATCGTCGGCAACGAGGACGGTGCGCACCACATCGCGGCCGTCCTGTTCCAGGCTCTCGACGACGTCGGATTCAGCATCCCGGCCCAGGGCTCGGTGTACTGGAACGGTGAGGCGATGCAGACCACCGACTACAAGGATCTGCCCGCCACTCCCGAGAAGGTCGCGCAGTCGATCGCGACGGCGGCCGCGAACGCCGCCCACCTGGCCAGGATGCTGCGGGGAAGCGGATACCCGGCGTGAACAGGCCGCGCGCCGGCGTGCCGGATACGCTCGAGGCATGGACGACGACATCCAGGTCAACGCGCTCGCACTGAACGTCGACATCCCGGCGCATCTGCGGTGGCAGGACGAACGACGCGGCGAAACCTTCGAGCTCCAGACGCTGACGGTCAGACTGCTGCCCGACGACACCCTCGCCGTGAAGGCATACGGACGGCCCGTCGCCGGAGGCCGCGGCGCCTATGTGTCCTTCCCCGCGCGCCGCTCCCCGGAAATCGACGCGATCATCGAGGCCGCCGCTTCCGAGGCCGCGAGGCGCTGGAGCGCCAACCGGGGACTGTGACCTGTGACAGGCCCTCGATCAGGGCGTGAACGACCTTCAAGAATCGGCAGCCGCGGCCTGCTCCCAGGGCAGTGTCACGACCGGGAGGATGTACATCCTCCCGGACACGGCGGTCGGGTGCGCGCTCATGTACGCGGCGGCATCGTCGATCGATTCGGCCTCGATCAGGTCGTATCCGGCGAACCATTCCTTGAACTCCGGGAACGGGCCGTCCGTGATGAGCAGCTCGCCGCCCCGGACGGCGACGGATTTCGCCTGCTCGGGCCCTGCGACAGGCGCTCCGGGTCCGAGCATCCCCGCGTCCCTGCCCCTCTCCGCCCAATCGCCGAGCATCCGACGATCCTCCGATTCGGGAAGGGCCGACCCCGTCGAGTCAGTCATGTGGATGACGAGATACCTGCTGGTCATGAGATTCCTCCGTTGTCGTCGATGGTGATGCTCTTGGACCCGGTCGACGCGATCTCTCCGCGCCGGCGGACGAGGTGGGCGGTCTCGGCAGAGTTGACCGCCAGCTCGATCGCACGATCATAGGCTCCGCGGGCGGCGGCGAGCCGACCCGTCAGACGCAGCAGCTCGGCGCGCGTCGCGTGGAACGCGTGGTGACCGTCGAGGGCGGAGCCGAGATCCTCGACGAGCGCCAGGGCGACCTCCGGCGAGTCGTACTCGGAGATCGCGATCGCCCTGTTGAGTCGGACGATCGGGTTCGGGTCGAGGTGCTCGAGTTTGTTGTACAACGCCACGATGCGCCCCCAGTCGGTGTCTCGTGCGTGCCGAGCCGACACGTGCACGGCGTTGATCGCTGCGAGGATCTGATAGCGTCCGGGGCCGTCGTCGGCCGGTCGGCGCCCTTCCCGCTCGTCCAGCAGCGCGATGCCCTCCTCGATCAGGCTCCGATCCCAGGACGTGCGGTCCTGCTCATCCAGGCGGACGAGCGTTCCGTCGACGGAGAGGCGAGCGCCCGCCCGCGCCTGGGTGAGCAGCATCAGTGCGAGCAGCCCCGACGCCTCGGCATCCTCGCGGGAGCCGGGGGGAAGGAGTGCTCGCACGAGTCGCGCGAGCCGGATGGCCTCGTCGGTGAGGTCGCGGCGGATCGGTTCGACGTCCGTTCCGGACGCGAAGTAGCCCTCGTTGAAGATGAGGTACAGCACGGCGAGCACGCCGTCGATGCGCAAGGGGACGTCCTCGCGCTCGGGTAAGCGGAACGGCACGCGCGCTGCCCTGATCCTGGCCTTGGCTCGGCTGATCCGCTGCCCCATGGTCGTCTCCTGGACGAGGAACGCCCTCGCGATCTCGGAGACGGTGAGACCACCGACCATCCGCAGGGTGAGCGCAACCCGGGCTTCGATCGACAGCACGGGATGACAGCACGTGAAGATCAGTCGCAGTCGATCATCGTCGATGATGCCGACGGGTTCGGCCGGCGAGTCGTCCTGCATCAGGAGCGCCTCCTTCTGCTTGTCCGCTCTCTTCGCCTCACGACGAAGCCGGTCGAGCGCCTTGCGGTGCGCCGTGGTGGTGATCCACGCGCCGGGATTCGGAGGCACTCCGTCGACGGGCCATCGTTCGACCGCCGTCACGAAGGCTTCAGCGGCCGTCTCCTCGGCGATGTCCAGGTCGCCGTAGCGGCGAACAAGACCGGCCACGATCCTGGTCCACTCCTCACGGTGCGTGCGCGAGATGACGACGTCGGCGTCGGGCGACGTGTTCTTCCCGCTCACTACTGCCCGCTCGCGGGTACGAGGTACATCCGACCGATCCGCGCGGTCGAGTGCGACTCGAGCAACCGCGTCGCCTCTTCGATGTCGACGGCCTCGATCCATTCCACGCCGAGAAACCACTCGGTGAACTCCGGGAACGGGCCGTCAGTCACCACGACCTCGCCGCGGTGGGCGGTGATGCGCCGCGCCTGTTCGGGGCCGGACACGGTCTGGCCGTTGGCTTCCCACCCATCCGGGCCGTCGCGGAACTCCAGCCAACGCTGCAGCGCGACGCCGTCGATGTCGGGATCCCAGTCCGCACCGGCCCGGTCCGTCATGTGGATGACCAGGAACTTCTGTCGCGCTGTCATCGCGCTCCTCTCGATCGCACGTGCGGCGACCCTCATCATCACCACGAACACGCCCCTGTCGATTCGACAGCACGGCGCGAAGAAGTCGCAAGTTCTTTTCCGATGGCCGTGTCGAAGTCCGCACTACGCGTTCGTGGTCCTGGTGAGGGCGACGGAAGGCGACGCCCCGGTTCGAGAGGACGCGACATGCGACACGACATCATGAGCCCCGACGAGGCGCGCGAGTTCAGCGACCGGATCCGCGAGATGCGCTGGGAACAGCGTCAGGCGCGCGCGGCGCGGAAGCGGGCCGTCGCGGAGCGCCGCGCGGCCTTCGTGCGATCGATCCCGGCGTCCTTCGCCCTGCTGTTCGAGGCGAGAACGCGCAACTGACGGGCGAGGGCCTCACCAACGAGGAGGTGGGTGCGCCCCGATCACGATCGTGCGGATGCCGGCCTCGGTCGCGACGACGAGAATCGCCTGATGCTCGTCGTTCGTGCCGAGAAGAGCCACGTGGCCTGCTCCGCTGTCCACGACCGCGGCGGCCTCCTGGGTCGAGGTCACCGTGCCGATCAGCTCCCGCGTCTCGAGTTCCGCGCCCTGGATCAGGAAGTCGTCGCCGCTCTCGGACTGCGTCACGACGAACCCTTCACCCGCACCGGCGGGCTCGGCGGTCGACTCCTCCAGCAGCACCACGGCGTCCGCGCCCGTCGCCCAGTCGGGCTCGAGCTCATCGCCGCCCGGAAGCCGCACGGTCCGGCTCGTGACGGACCAGGCCTGCGGGTCGAAGGAGTTGCCGGGGATGTTCACGTCCGGGGCCGGAGCGGAGCGGTCGGTCGACAGGATCTCGCCGGTGGCGGCATCCAGCGCGACCAGGCCGTCCGTCGTGCTGACGGTCGCCCGCCGCCCGTCGAGCGCTGTCGGCACGGCGTCGTAGCGCTGATCGGGATCACCGGCGAGGAGCGTGCTCCACAGGCGATCGCCGCTGTCCAGATCGAACAGCGCCGCCTGCACGCTGCGACCGTCCGAGAGCACGCGCGCGAGGTCCGGTGCAGGGAACGTGTCGAGCCGGAACGTGACCAGCGCGACGGTCCGGTCGCCGACCGTGCCGACGACCAGGGCCGGAGCCGCCTGTGTGCGCGCCGGCGGGGAGGCGAGTTGGAGCGCGGCGAGCGGCGCCGCGAGCGCGATGAGCACGGCGAGCGCGCCCCAGAGCGTCCGCCGCTTTCTGCGCGGCCGTGATGCGCCGTCGCCGCTCTCCGCGTTGCGCTGAACCCTCGCCGCGAACGGGAAGAGCAGAGCTCCGACGACGACCAGGACGGCGCCGACCATCAGGAAGGCCGCGCCGTTGCGGTCAGGAATCCGTTCCTCATCGAACGCGCCGGTCGCCAGAGGGATGCTGGAGACGACGAGTCCGATCCCGAGGCCGAGCGGGAACGCGCCGAAGATCCGGGCGGGCGCGAGGCTCGGATCGGCGCCGCGCGCGCGGCAGGTGAGCAGGTCGATGCCGACCGCGACGGCACTCGCGACGAGTCCGATCGGCACGCCGACGGCCGTCCATCCCTCGAGCCGATAATCGAGCGCCCAGGGCGGGAGGGGGATCAGCGCCGCCCCGAGCGCCGTGATCAGGATCGCGCTGATCCACGCCGCCCGCCATGCCGCGTGCGCGGAGCGCGGCCGTTGCCACCACCGACGTCTCTCGGACACGCGCACCTCCCGGACTGTCGGATCAGTCTGGCCGATGCCGCCGGCTCCCGATCACAGGTTCCGACACGCGACACGGGAAGGGGCCCGGGTCTGCAGTCTCCTGCATCCCGGGCCCCTTCCAGAGGTCCTGCTGACAGACGGTCAGAAGTCCCAGTCGTCGTCCTCGGTGGCCTCGGCCTTGCCGATCACGTAGGACGAGCCCGACCCGCTGAAGAAGTCGTGGTTCTCGTCCGCGTTCGGCGAGAGCGCCGACAGGATCGCCGGGTTCACGTTCGTGACCGTCGAGGGGAACATCGCCTCGTAGCCGAGGTTCATGAGCGCCTTGTTGGCGTTGTAGTGCAGGAACTTCTTGACGTCCTCGGTCAGGCCGACGCCGTCGTAGAGGTCCTGCGTGTACTGCACCTCGTTGTCGTAGAGCTCGTAGAGCAGCGAGAACGTGTAGTCCTTCAGCTCGTCCTTCTTCGCCTGGTCCAGCGTCTCGAGCCCCCGCTGGAACTTGTAGCCGATGTAGTACCCGTGCACGGCCTCGTCGCGGATGATGAGGCGGATGAGGTCGGCCGTGTTGGTCAGCTTCGCGCGCGACGACCAGTGCATCGGCAGGTAGAAGCCCGAGTAGAACAGGAAGCTCTCCAGCAGGGTCGAGGCGACCTTGCGCTTGAGCGGCTCGTCCCCGCGGTAGTAGTCCATGACGATCTGAGCCTTCTTCTGAAGGTTCGGGTTCTCCACGGACCAGCGGAACGCCTCGTCGATCTCCTTGGTCGAGCACAGCGTCGAGAAGATCGACGAGTAGCTCTTCGCGTGCACCGACTCCATGAACGCGATGTTCGTGTAGACGGCCTCCTCATGCGGCGTGATCGCGTCCGGGATGAGCGAGACCGCGCCGACGGTGCCCTGGATGGTGTCCAGGAGCGTCAGCCCCGTGAAGACGCGCATGGTGAGCGTCTGCTCCTCGGCGGTGAGCGTGTTCCACGACTGGATGTCGTTCGACAGCGGCACCTTCTCGGGCAGCCAGAAGTTGTTCACCAGGCGGTTCCAGACCTCGAGGTCCTTGTCGTCCTGGATGCGGTTCCAGTTGATCGCCTGGACGCGGTCGACCAGCTTGAGGGGTTCGTGCGGAGTCATTCTTCGTCGTCTCTCGGGTTCGGGATCGGGCTCAGAGCATGCAGGAGACGCACTCGGTCATGTCGGTGCCCTCGAGCGCCAGCTGACGCAGACGGATGTAGTAGATCGTCTTGATGCCCTTGCGCCATGCGTAGATCTGCGCCTTGTTGATGTCGCGCGTGGTGGCGGTGTCCTTGAAGAACAGCGTCAGCGACAGGCCCTGGTCGACGTGCTGCGTGGCCGCGGCATAGGTGTCGATGACCTTCTCGTAGCCGATCTCGTACGCGTCCTGGTAGTACTCCAGGTTGTCGTTCGTCATGAACGCCGCCGGGTAGTACACGCGACCGAGCTTGCCCTCCTTGCGGATCTCGATCTTCGACGCGATCGGGTGGATCGAGGACGTCGAGTTGTTGATGTACGAGATCGATCCGGTCGGCGGCACGGCCTGCAGGTTCTGGTTGTAGATGCCGTGCTTCTGGATGGACTCCTTCAGCTCGACCCAGTCGGCCTGCGTCGGGACGAAGTGACCGGCGAAGAGCTCCTTGACCTTGGCGGTCGCCGGCTCCCAGGCCTGATCGATGTACTTGTCGAAGAAGGCGCCCGAGGCGTAGGTGGAGTCCTCGAAGCCGTCGAAGGCCTCACCGCGCTCGATCGCGAGCTTGTTCGAGGCGCGCAGCGCGTGGAACAGCACCGTGTAGAAGTAGATGTTCGTGAAGTCGATGCCCTCTTCGGACCCGTAGAAGACGTGCTCGCGGGCGAGGTACCCGTGCAGGTTCATCTGGCCCAGGCCGATCGCGTGCGAACGGTCGTTGCCGTCCTCGATCGAGCGCACCGAGGCGATGTGGCTCTGGTTGCTCACCGCCGTCAGACCGCGGATGGCGGTCTCGACCGTCGCGCCGAGGTCGCCGCCGTCCATCGCCAGCGCGATGTTCATGGAACCCAGGTTGCAGGAGATGTCTTTGCCGATCTGGTCGTACGAGAGGTCCTCGTTGTACGTGGTCGGCGTGTTCACCTGCAGGATCTCGCTGCAGAGGTTGGACATGTTGATGCGGCCCTTGATCGGGTTGGCCTTGTTCACCGTGTCCTCGAACATGATGTACGGGTAGCCCGACTCGAACTGGATCTCGGCGATCGTCTGGAAGAACTCGCGCGCGTTGATCTTCGTCTTCTTGATGCGCGGGTCGTCCACCATCTCGCGGTACTTCTCGGTCACGGAGATGTCGCCGAACGGCACCCCGTAGACCTTCTCGACGTCGTACGGCGAGAAGAGGTACATGTCCTCGTCGTTCTTGGCGAGCTCGAACGTGATGTCCGGCACGACCACGCCGAGCGACAGGGTCTTGATGCGGATCTTCTCGTCCGCGTTCTCGCGCTTGGTGTCGAGGAAGCGCATGATGTCGGGGTGGTGCGCGTTGAGGTAGACGGCACCGGCGCCCTGGCGGGCCCCGAGCTGGTTGGCGTAGCTGAAGCTGTCTTCGAGGAGCTTCATCACCGGGATGATGCCAGAGGACTGGTTCTCGATCTGCTTGATCGGCGCACCCGACTCACGGATGTTCGACAGCAGCAGCGCGACGCCGCCGCCGCGCTTGGACAGCTGCAGGGCGGAGTTGATGCCGCGGGCGATCGACTCCATGTTGTCCTCGATGCGCAGCAGGAAGCAGCTGACGAGCTCGCCGCGCTGGGCCTTGCCCGCATTGAGGAAGGTCGGCGTGGCCGGCTGGAACCGTCCGGAGATGATCTCCTCGACGAGGTCGATCGCGACCTGCTCGTCGCCGTCGGCGAGGGCGAGCGCGGTCATGACGACGCGGTCCTCGAAGCGCTCGAGGTAGCGCTTGCCGTCGAACGTCTTCAGTGTGTAGCTCGTGTAGTACTTGAACGCGCCCAGGAACGTCTCGAAGCGGAACTTCTTCGAGTAGGCGAGATCGTTGAGGCGCTGGATGAAGTCGAACGAGTACTTCTCGATGACGGCGCCCTCGTAGTACTCCTTCTCCACGAGATAGTCCAGACGCTCCTTGAGCGAGTGGAAGAACACCGTGTTCTGGTTCACGTGCTGCAGGAAGTACTCCCGCGCCGCCCGCTTGTCGGCGTCGAACTGGATCTTCCCGTTCGCGTCGTAGAGGTTGAGCATCGCGTTGAGGGCGTGGTAGTCGAGGCCCTCGAATGCGGGGTTCTCCTTGAAGGCCACCGTCTCGGTCACTGAAGCTTCCACCGTCGTTCCAATCCGTCGGTCACGCGATCGACATCGTCCTGTGTGCCGAAGATCTCTAGCCGATACAAGTGAGGCACGTGGCACTTGCGGCTGATGATGTCGCCGGCGAGGCAGAAGGCCTCGCCGAAGTTGGTGTTGCCCGCGGAGATCACGCCGCGGATGTGTCGCCGGTTGCGCTCGTCGTTGAGGAACCGGATCACCTGCTTGGGTACGGCGCCCTTCTCCTCCCCGCGCCCCTGACCGCCCCCGTACGTGGGGGTGACGAGCACGAACGGCTCGTCCACGACGAGGTCCTCGTCGGTGCGGTGCAGGGGGATGCGGCGAGCCGGGAGACCGAGCTTCTCGATGAAGCGCGCCGTGTTCCCGGAGACGCTGGAGAAGTAGACCAGGAGCGGCGCTGCTGTCGCGACGGCGCTCATGCGGTCACCTCCTCTCGGTCACGCCAGACGGGCGGCGAGTTCGTCGATCTTGTCGGGACGGAAGCCCGACCAGTGACCCTCGTCGGTCACGACGACCGGGGCCTGCATGTAGCCGAGAGCCTTGACCTGCTCGAGCGCCGCAGCGTCCTCGGAGAGGTCGTGGATCTCGTACTCGATGCCCTTGGCGTCCAGCGCCCGGTAGGTGGCGTTGCACTGCACGCACGAAGGCTTGGTGTAGACCGTGATCGACATATCGCTTCCCCTCAGAATCCTGTTTTGCCGGCAGACCCCCCGCCGGGAGTTCAATACTACATATAGGGACGGACATTCGGACCGACCACAAGGGATAGTAGTTACATCCGTGTAGTTTTCCACCGCTCTCCACTGATACAACACAGGTTCTCCACCGTTTCATCCACAGCCGGCGAACTTTCTCGAAGGCCTGCGAAGCGCGTCAAATCGCGGCTCGCGAACCCCCGGAGCGGATCCATCCACAGGCGGCACGCTACGCCGGGGTCCGGACATCGGATTTCCTGTGGAGAGACCGCTTCGGCGTGTCGCGGCGTGTCGCGGCATCCGACCGCTCCGAACCGCCGCGGCAGGGCGGGTACCGTTGTCTCGTGGCGGGATATCGGGACCTTCTTCGCACCCCTGGTGTGGGGCGCATGATCGCGGCGCAGCTGACCGCACGCTTCCCCAACGGCATGGCGTCCCTGGCGATCCTGCTGCACGTCGAGCAGCAGACCGGGTCGTACGGCGCCGCAGGACTCGTCCTCGCCGCGACCTCCGTCGGGCAGGCCGTCGCCGGGCCGGTGACGAGCCGCTGGATGGGCGCCTGGGGCATGCGCCGCGTCCTCACCCTCACCACGACGGTCTGCGTGGCGGCGTTCCTCTGCGTCGCGCTGCTGCCGCTGATCCTTCCCGGATACATGTTCTTCGGCCTCGTCGCCGGTCTCGCCACCCCGCCGATCCAGTCGGCCGTCCGCACGATCTATCCCAAGCTCGTCAACTCCTCGCAGCTGACGCCGCTGTTCTCCCTGGACGCCTCGCTGCAGGAGATCATCTGGATCCTCGCACCGGTGGTCATCACGCTCGTGTCCACGCAGATCGGCACGACCGAGGGACTGCTGCTCGTGGCGGCCCTCCTCGTCGTCGGCTGCGGCTGGTTCATCCTCTCCCCCGAGGTCGGCCGGGTCCGCATCCCGCGCAGCCGGCGCGCCTTCGGACGGGTCGTGCTGAAGCCGCCGGTACTGCTGGCGACCGTGATCGGGTTCCTCCTGATCGGCGCCTGCTCGGCCGTCGAGGTCGGCGTCGTGGCGACCTTCGAGCACGGCAGCATCGAGGCGGGTGTCGTCCTGGCGGTCTTCGCCGTCGGCAGCCTCGCAGGCGGCCTGTCCATGGGCCACATCCCGATCGGCCCGTGGGCCATGGCGCGCCGGCTCGTCATCGTCACGATCGGCCTCGCCCTGACGATGGTCTCGCTCAACGTGTTCTGGCTGGGCGGCACTCTGCTGATCGCCGGCATCGGCATCGCACCCGCACTGGCCGTGCTGTTCGCGATCACCACGGCCAGCGTCAAGTTCAGCGAGACCGCCGAGGCCTTCGGATGGGCAGGGACCGGTCAGCTGATCGGAGCGGCAGCCGGTTCGGCGATCGCGGGCTTCCTCGTCGACAGCACCGGCGGCGCCCGCGGCGCGTACCTCGCGGCCGTGCTGTTCGCTATCGTCGGTGTGGTCGTCGCCGTCGTGTTCGTCCGGGCCTTCCCCGACCTGCGGCACCGCGACCCGAGTCCCTTTCCCGACACCGAACCCGTGGCGGTCACCCCTTCATGAGCACTGCACCAGCCGAGGTCGTCTGCATCGGCGAGACGATGATCCTCGTCACCCCGACCGACGGCCCCCTCTCCGCGGCATCCGAAGCGTCCCTCGGGCTCGCCGGGGCCGAATCCAACGTCGCCGCCGGTCTCGCGGCGGCCGGGCACCGCGCCGTGTGGGCCTCTCGGGTCGGTGACGACCCGCTCGGCACCCGGATCGTGGACGAACTCGAGCGGCGCGGCGTCGGTCTGTGGGTCGAGCGCGATCCGCAGGCCCCGACCGGGGTGATGTTCAAGGACCCGGCCGCCGAGGGATCCTCGGTCCGCTACTACCGGCGCGGCTCGGCGGCGTCCGGCATGGCGGCGGGGATGCTGTCGACCGAGCGTCTGTCCGGCGTGCGCATCGTGCACACGACCGGGATCACGCCCGCGCTGTCCGTGTCCTGCCGCGACATGGTCGACCGCCTGTACGCGGACGCGCGCGCCGCGGGAGCCCTGGTGTCCTTCGACGTCAACGACCGTCGCGCCCTGTGGTCTCTCGAGGATGCCGCGTCCGCCCTCGCCCGCCTCGCGGATGCCGCGGACATCGCGTTCGTCGGCCGCGACGAGGCCGAACGCATCTGGGGAACCGCCACGGCGACGGCGATCCGGGCGTTCCTTCCGAACTGCCCCCTTCTGGTCGTCAAGGACGGCGACATCGGCGCGACCGCGTTCGCCGGCGACGCCGAGCCGGTGTTCGTGCCCGCTCCCGTCGTCGAGGTCGTCGAGCCGGTCGGGGCCGGTGACGCCTTCGCGTCCGGGTTCCTCGCCGCGACCCTCGAGGACCTGCCCCTCGCCGAGCGCCTGTCCGCCGGGCATGCGGCGGCTGCGCGCGTGCTGACCATCGCCGCGGACATGCCGCCCCTGTCCTGACCCGGCCGAACGACGGCCGAGGCATCGGGACGGATCAGTAGGCTGATCCCGTGGCTGCTGTGATTCTGCCCCGGCTGACCTGGGGCGCACCGGATTCCGCGAAGACCGCCCTGCTCGTGCACGGCCTCGGCTCCTCCGGGGCGCTCATGTGGCGCATCGGCGACGCGCTGGCGAACGCCGGGTGGCGAGCGGTGGCGGTCGATCTGCGGGGCCACGGCGACGCACCCCGGACGCTGGACTACACCGTGGCCGCGTACGCCGAGGACCTCGCCGCCACGCGGCCTCGACATCGCGCATCCTGGGATGCCGTCATCGGCCACTCCCTGGGCGGCGCCGCCGGCACCGTGGCCGCCGCGTCCGACGCCTCCTGGACGAAGAGGCTCCTGCTCATAGACCCGGCCATCCTCGTCGACGGGAGGGACGCGAGCATCGTCCGACGCAGCCAGGAACGCGCCTTCGCCGACAACCGGCTCGAAGCCGTCCGCGAAGAGCATCCGCACTGGCACGAGCAGGACCTCGAGCTGAAGATCGACGCCGTGGCCAGGGCCAGCGCCTGGGCGGTCGCCCAGACCAGCGCCCAGAACCGGACCTGGGATGTGCGCGAAGCCGCCGCCCGACTGGAGGTCCCGACGCATGTGATCGGCGCGGATCCGGAGGTCTACAGCCTCTTCACCGGCGACACGGCCGAGTCCGTCCTGGCCGGCAATCCGCGCATCTCGATGTCCGTCGTCTCGGGAGCCGGTCACTCACCGCACCGCGACAGGCCGGAGGAGACCATGAAGCAGATCCTGGAGGCGCTCTCATGACCACCGCGCGACCCGCTGACGGCCGATCGGACTTCGATCCGGCCGTCCACCTCCCCGACGACCTGCTCGAGCGCATCCGGGAGCGCGCACCGATCCACGACCGCGAGAACACCTTCCCGCAGCAGGATCTCGACGAGCTGCGCGAAGCCGGCTATCTCCGCATCCTCGTGCCGACCGAACGCGGAGGCGCGGGCCTCGGACTCGAACAGGCCGCGATCCTGCAGCAGCGACTGGCGTCGGCCGCGCCCGCCACGGCGCTCGCAATCAACATGCACCTGGTGTGGACCGGTGTCGCCAAGGTCTTCAGCGACCGCGGCGTCACCGGGCTCGAGTTCGTCCAGGACGGCGCCGTCGCCGGAGAGGTGTTCGCCTTCGGCATCAGCGAGGGCGGAAACGATCTGGTCCTGTTCGGCAGCGACACGGACGCCTCACCCCGACAGGACGGCGGCTACTCGTTCACCGGCACGAAGATCTTCACCTCGCTCGCTCCGGTGTGGACGAAGCTCGGGCTGCACGGGCTGGACACGACGTCCCCCGACGCCCCGAAGCTCGTGTTCGCGTTCGTCGACCGCACGGATGCCGTCGTCACGAGCGACGACTGGGACACGCTCGGCATGCGTGCGACGCAGAGCAGGACCACGCGGCTGAACGGCGCCGTCGCGCGCCCGGAGCACGTCGTGCGCCGGATCGATCCCGGCCCGAACCCCGACCCGATCGTGTTCGGCATCTTCAGCGTGTTCGAGATCCTGCTCGCGGCCGTCTACACCGGCATCGCCCGGCGCGCGCTCGACCTCGCCGTCGAGACCGTGCAGCGGCGCCGATCGAAGAAGACCAGCACGACGTACAGCCAGGACCCCGACATCCGCTGGCGGATCGCCGACATGGGCCTCGCCTACGACGCGCTGCCCCCGCAGATCACCGCTCTCGCCCGCGACGTCGACGCGCTCGCCGACCACGGCGGGCGCTGGTTCACGCTGCTCTCGGGCGTCAAGCACCGGGCCGTCTCGATGGCCAAGCGCGTCGTCGACGACGCGATCCTCACCGCCGGCGGCGGAGCGTACTTCTCCTCCCATGAACTGTCGCGGCTCTATCGGGATGTGATCGCAGGGGCGTTCCACCCGTCCGATCCGGAGTCGGCGCACGCCACGGCCGCCACCGCGTGGCTGGGGCCTCTGGAGGACTGACCGTTACCGGCGGTCGAAGTCGAACGCCTTCAGGAGCTCGGTGACCGCCTGGTCGCGCTGGTCACCGCCGCGCTCGAACATGTGCGTCACGTGCGTGCGCAGGTGGTTCTCCAGCAGCAGACGATTCAGCGACTCGAGGGACTTCTGGATCGCCCGGGACTGGGTGATGATGTCCATGCAGTACTCCTCGTTCTCGATCATCCGCGCGACGCCGCGCAGCTGCCCCTCGAGGATGCTCGTGCGATGCAGGGCGCGCTTCTTGATGTCTTCGATCACCCTTCGAGGGTACTCGCGTGAACCGGGGCACCGGCGTGGGAGGATGACGACATGTCGCGCACTCCCGTCGCTCTGCTCTCCCCGGCCGATCGCGACCGGCTGATCGCACTGCGCCGGATGAAGGCGGTCGCCCTCGGCGCCCTGATCGCCATGGCCGTGGCCTTCGTCCTCGCGTTCTGGCTTCAGGAGCGCT
This sequence comes from Microbacterium cucumeris, assembly GCF_058349845.2. Classification (NCBI taxonomy): domain Bacteria; kingdom Bacillati; phylum Actinomycetota; class Actinomycetes; order Micrococcales; family Microbacteriaceae; genus Microbacterium; species Microbacterium cucumeris. Next base: position 346,708 of record NZ_JBYRIZ020000002.1, on the reverse strand, counting down.
ACACCTGGCTCGCGTACGTCCGTGCGGCGGCCGAGGGCGGCATGGTCGGAGCCCTCGCGGACTGGTTCGCCGTCACCGCCCTGTTCCGCCGCCCACTGGGCCTGCCGATCCCGCACACGGCGATCATCCCCACCCGCAAGGACGAGATCGGACGCACGCTCGGCGAGTTCGTGGAGACGAACTTCCTCGCCGCGGACGTCGTGAGGGAGAAGCTCTCGCGCACCCGCATCGCCGCCAGAGCGGGCGAATGGCTGCGGGTGCCGGCGCACGCCGACCGCGTCGCGGCGGAGGGCGCGACCGTCGCGTCCGCCGTGCTGGGTGCCCTGAGCGACGACGACGTGCGCGACCTCATCGGCGACCTCGCCCGGGAGCACCTCATCGAGCCGGACTGGGGGACGCCTGCCGGCGTCTGGCTGCAGCGCATCGTGGAGACCGACGCCCACCATGGCGCGGTCGATCTGGCTGTGGACAGCATCGCGACGTGGCTCGACGCCAACGCCGAGTCGTTCTCAGGACTGGTCTCGCGCCGTCTGCCGTCCTGGGTGCCGAAGCTGGCGCACCGCTTCGTCGACGACACGGTGTACCACGAGGCGGTGCGGTTCGTGGGCGCCGTACAGGCCGACCCCCGGCATCCCGCACGGATCGCGATCGACGGCTACCTCGCGCGTCTCGCCGAAGGGCTGCAGCACGACGAGGCCACCAGAGCCAAGCTGGAGAACGCCAAGACGGCCCTGTTCGACAGCCCGCGCGTCGCGGCGCTCGCGGCCGAGGCGTGGCACACCGCCAAGGCGGGACTGCTGACCTCGCTCGCCGACCCGCAGAGCGGGCTGCGCGTGCGCGCGGCCCAGGCGGTGCGGGAGATCGGCGAACGGCTGACCACGGAGGAATCCCTGCAACGCCGAGTGGACTCCTGGATCACGGATGCCGCGGTGTTCCTCGTGGACCGCTACCGCCACGACATCGCGTCCATCATCACCGACACGGTCGAGCGCTGGGATCCGGCGGAGACGACCGAGAAGATCGAGCTCATGGTCGGCCGCGACCTGCAGTACATCCGCCTGAACGGCACGGTCGTCGGAGCCCTCGCCGGCCTTCTCATCTTCACCATCGCCCACAACCTGATCCCCGGAGTCTGACATGGCGCTCTCGCACGATCCGCTCTGGCCCCGAGCCGGTTCCTGGCCTGCCCCCGACGACGCCTCGGACGCCGTGCTCCTCGGCATCCCGGCCTGGCGGACCTCGTTGTCACCCACGGGCGCGCATGCCACGCCTGCCGCGATCCGCGAGGCGCTGCGGCGCTTCAGCACGACGGTCATGGGACCTCCGCTCGTCGACCTGGCAGATGCCCTGAGGATCGCCGACGCCGGCGACGTCGCGGACGCGGACACCGACGTCGAGGGTGTCGTGGCGCGCGTGCGCGCGCTGGAGCCGGCGTTCGTCGTCGCACTCGGCGGCGACAACTCCGTCACCTACCCCGTCGCCCGCGGAGCCGGTGCGACCGGCCTGATCACCTTCGACGCGCACTTCGATCTGCGCGACGGGGTCTCGAACGGATCGCCCGTGCGCCGGCTCGTGCAGGACGCTCCGGACGGCGAGCGCATCGATCCGCGACGCATCGTGCAGATCGGCATCGCGGACTTCGCGAACTCGGCGGCCTACGCACGGCGCGCCGCGGACTGGGGCATCCGGGTGATCACGCTGGACGAGCTGCGCCGGCGGACGATCGACGACGTGGTCGCCGAAGCGCTTTCCGTCGCCGGAGCGGATGCCGCAGCGCGCATCCACCTCGACATCGACGTCGACGTGTGCGATCGATCGGTCGCTCCCGGCTGCCCGGCGAGCGTCCCCGGTGGCCTGGCCGCGTGGGAGCTGCGCGCCCTGACCAGGGCCGTGGCGTCGGATGCCAGGGTCGTGAGCGCGGACATCGCCGAGGTCGACGCGACGGCGGATGCCGAGGACGGCCGGACCGTGCGTTTGGTAGCACTGTGCGTGCTGGAACTGCTCGCGGGACTCGCCGCGCAATGAGGTGAGGGTACGCCTCCGTCCCGGAGGACGCCACCCCCTTCGACGACCGCCGTGCGCCGCGGCATCCTGGTGCCCCCGAACGAAGGAGAGCACCATGACCAGCGCACCCGAATCGGCGATGAAGGACAAGAACTACAACCTCGTCGCGGTGCTGGAGGCGTCGCTGCGCAACGCCTGGACGATGCAGACCTACGCGGATGACGCGGATCGTGCCGGCGACACGGAGCTCGCGGACTGGTTCCGCAAGATCCAGCACAACAGCCTGAAAGCCGGCGAGCAGGGCAAGAAGATGCTGCTCGAGCGCCTCGAGGAGGAGGACGAGGCCGGATCATGACCATCAGCGGCACGTCGGAGACGGGCACCCTGACGGCGACCTGCGACACCTGCGGGAACGTCTACGACAAGGTGTTCACGGTCGCGCGCGGAGATCGGGTCGGCACGTTCGACAGCTTCGAATGCGCGATCCAGGCGATGGCGCCGACCTGTGCGCACTGCGGGTGCCGCATCATCGGGCACGGGGTCGAGGCGGACGCCGAGATCTTCTGCTGCGCGCACTGCGCACGTCTCCAGGGCGAGGCGCAGCTCGTCGACCGCGTCTAGCGGTTCGGAACTGCGGATGGACGACAGGGCGCACCAGCCGGCTCACCGGGCGCGACGACGCTCGGCGACGGATCCCACGCTGGTGCGCAGCCAGCCGGCACTGCGGTCCTCGGACGGCACGATCTGGATCGTCGTGGCCGGCGGCTTCGCGCTCGCGTGCGCCGTGCCGCTCGTGCTGATCCTGGTCGACCCCGGCCCTTCGGCCGTGGTGGCGTGGACGACGGCGGTGCTGATGGTCGTGCTGTACGCCGCGCTCGTCGCGGCGCGGTTCCTCATCGCCGACCGCGTCCAACGCCTGAGGGTGCTGGCCGTCCTGATGCTCGTGATGGCCGCCGTGGCGCTGCTGGGACTCCTGGCGTGCGTGCTGATCGAGTGGTCGACGGTTCCACGCGTGTGATCGGGTTCCGCACGTGGATCAGGCGGGGGCGTCGTCCGCGTGGCGCGCCAGCGACCGCGCGTACCGCTCCGTCAGCTGCACCATGACATCCGGCGTGTCGCGGTCGACGCCGAAGACGTAACCGGGGAAGTCGAGCTCCTGCTGCGCCTCGGCGATCTCCTCGTGGCGGTCCGGCGGCAGCACGCGCAGCGGATCGCCGACCGCGACCCAGCCGATCGGAACGACGGCGTCCTCCGGGAGGGTCGTGCGCAGATGCACGACCGCGTTCACGCGCACCTCGGCGCGGTCGCCGATGTGGGCGCCGTTGAACACGCGCGTGCCAGTGGCGAGGAACACCTCATCGCCGATCGTGGCGCCGGACACCGAGGCGCCAGGACCGATCAGCACGTGATCGCCGATGTGGACAGGGTTGGCCGAGCTGGCACGGACGATCGCATTCTCCATCACGATGACGTTCTCGCCGAGCGTGATGGGCCCGCCCTCGGCGGTGATCACGGCGCCGTGCAGCACCTGGCAGTCGGGACCGATCGTCACGTCCCCCGAGATGACGGCGGTGGGCGCGATGACGGCCGTGCCGTCGATGCGGGGACGGGATCCGAGGTGCTCGTACAGCATGCCGGTCAGCGTACTCCGGCCCGAGAGCCCGCGCGCGGGGATCCGGCGATGACGCAGCCCTTCAGGATGCCGCGGCGACCGGTTCAGGGAAGATCGCGGTGAACAGCTGCGCGACCCACTCCAGCAGCGCGTCGTCCGCGGGCGGTTCCATGCCGACCCCGACCGCCGCAGGGACCAGCGGCATCGGCACGACCAGGGCCTCTCCCCCGCCGACGAGCTTCGACTTCGGATACAGCCGCTGCAGCCGGACCTTGATCGACTCCTCCAGCCGCGCCGGCGCCAGCCGCAGGTTCGAGCCCATCGCCACGACGTCCGTGAGTCCGGCCTTGGCGGCGCGGCGACGCAGGCGGGCGATCGCGAAGAGGCCCTCCACCTCTTCGGGAGGCGTGCCGTACCGGTCCACCAGCTCCTCGCGCACCAGGTCGATCGCGTCGTCCTTGGCGGTCGCCGCCGAGGCCGCCGACAGCTTCTGGTAGGCCTCGAGCCGCAGCCGCTCGCTGTCGATGTAGGTCTCGGGGATGCGGGCGTCGACCGGCAGCTCCATCCGCAGCTCGGCGCCGGTCTCGGTCTCCTCCCCGCGGAACGTCGCGACTGCCTCGCCGATCATGCGCAGATACAGGTCGAAGCCGACGCCGGCGATGTGACCGGCCTGCTCCGCCCCCAGCAGGTTGCCCGCACCGCGCAGCTCGAGGTCCTTCAGGGCGACCTGCATGCCCGAACCGAGGTCGTTGTTGATCGCGATGGTCTGCAGCCGGTCGGCGGCGGTCTCGCTGAGCTCCTTGCCGTCGTCGTAGAGGAAGTACGCGTATGCGCGCTCGCGGCCGCGGCCGACGCGACCGCGCAGCTGATGCAGCTGGCTGAGCCCGTACTTGTCGGCGCGATCGATGATGATCGTGTTGGCGTTGGAGATGTCCAGGCCCGTCTCGATGATCGTGGTCGACACCAGCACGTCGTACTTGCGCTCCCAGAAGTCGTCGACGACCTGTTCGAGCTGATGCTCGCCCATCTTGCCGTGCGCGACCGCGATGCGCGCCTCGGGCACGAGCTCTGCGATCTCGCTCGCGACGCGCTGGATCGACTGCACGCGGTTGTGGACGAAGAACACCTGACCCTCGCGGAGGATCTCACGGCGGATCGCGGCGGCGATCTGCTTGTCGCTGCGGGCGCCGACGAAGGAGAGGATCGGATGCCGGTCCTCCGGCGGTGTCGCGAGCGTCGACATCTCCCGGATACCGGTCACCGCCATCTCGAGCGTCCGCGGGATCGGGGTGGCGCTCATGGCGAGGATGTCGACGTTCGTCTTCATCTTCTTCAGCGCGTCCTTGTGCTCGACGCCGAAGCGCTGCTCCTCGTCGATGATCATGAGGCCCAGGTCCTTGAACATCACCTGGTCGGTCAGGATGCGATGCGTCCCGATGACCATGTCGACGGATCCGTCCAGAAGTCCCTGCAGCGTGAGTCGAGCCTCCTTGTCGGTCTGGAAGCGCGAGAGCGGGCGCACCTTCACCGGGAATCCGGCGAAGCGCTCTGTGAAGGTCTCGAGGTGCTGCTTCACGAGCAGGGTCGTGGGGACGAGCATCGCGACCTGCTTGCCGTCCTGGATCGCCTTGAACGCGGCGCGGACCGCGACCTCCGTCTTGCCGAAGCCGACGTCGCCCGACAGCAGCCGGTCCATCGGGATCGGCCGCTCCATGTCGGCCTTGATCTCGTCGATCGTCTGGAGCTGATCCTGCGTCTCGGCGAACGGGAACGCCTCCTCGAGCTCGCGCTGCCAGGGCGTGTCCGGACCGAACGCGTGTCCCTTGGCCGACATCCGCGCCGAGTACAGCTTCACCAGCTCGACGGCGATGTCGCGCACCGCCTTGCGCGCCCTGCCCTTCGCGGCCGACCAGTCGCTGCCGCCCATCTTCGACAGCACCGGCGCCTCTCCGCCGACGTACTTCGACAGCAGGTCGAGCTGATCCGTCGGGACGTACAGCTTGTCGCCCGGGTAGCCGCGCTTGGACGGCGCGTACTCGAGCACGAGGTAATCGCGGGTCGTCTTCGCCGCGTTGCGCCCTCCCGTGGACACCTCGCGCTGGGTCATCTCGACGAAGCGCGCGATGCCGTGGGTGGAGTGCACGACGTAGTCGCCCTGCTTGAGCTGAAGCGGGTCGACGACGTTCTTGCGACGCGACGCGAGCTTCTTGACCACGCGCTGGTCGCCGCCGATCGTGCGGCCGTAGAACTCGTTGTCCGTGAGGACGGCGAGCCGCGCCTCCGGCACCTGGAATCCGCTCTCCACCGACCCGGTCACGAGCGTCACGACGCCCGGAGCGGGCTCGTCGACGACATCCTCGAGGATGCGCGCGGCGACGCCGCGGTCGCCGAGCACGTCGAGGGCGCGCTCCACCAGCCCCTGTCCCGAGGCGATGACGACGACGCGCCAGCCGTCGGTCACGCGCGCCTCGACGAACGCGATCGCTCCGTCGACGTTGCCGTGGAAGGACGGGATGATCGACGCGTCGATGTTCTCGGCATCCGTGTCGTCCGTCGCGAACGGGCTGAGCCGCCAGAAGACGCCGTCCCGCTCGGAGACGATCTCGCGCAGCTGCGCGACGGTGAGGAAGTCCCCCGCCCCGAGGTCGATCGGGGCCGACGCGCCGGAGGTCGCCGCGCTCCATGCGGCGTCGAGGAACTCGCGGTTGGTCTCCCCGAGGTTCTGCGCGCGCGCCGTGGAGCGCTCGGGGTCGACCAGCGCGATCGCGGATCCCTTCGGGAGGTACTCGGCGAGCGACTGGAGGGGGCCGGCGACGGCGGGGAGCAGCGACTCCATGCCCTCGACCGGGATGCCCTCGGCCATCTTCTCCAGCATCCCGGCGATCGCGGGGAACGCGCCGACAAGCGCCCTGGCGCGCTCGCGCACATCGGCGGTCAGCAGCAGCTCGCGGCTGGCGGGCAGGTCGACGCGCTCGACGTCGCCGGGCAGCGAGCGCTGGTCGGCGACCGAGAAGGCGCGGATCTGGTCGACCTCGTCCCCGAAGAACTCCACGCGGTACGGATGCTCGCTGACGGCGGGGAAGACGTCCAGGATGCCGCCGCGGACCGCGAACTCCCCGCGTCGCGACACCATGTCCACGCGCGTGTACGCCCGCTCGACGAGCTGCGCCACGGCCTGCTCGAGTTCGATGCCGCGCGCGCCCGTGACGAGTTCGAGCGGCGCCGCGTCGCCGAGGTTGCCGGCGATCGGCTGCAGTGCGGCGCGCACCGAGGCCACGACGACGAGCGGCCTCTCGCCGCTCCAGGTGGTGATGCGCCGCAATGTGTCCAGGCGTCGGCCGACGGTGTCCGGGCTCGGGCTCAGCCGCTCGTGCGGCAGCGTCTCCCAGGCGGGGAAGTCGAGGATCTCGGCATCCGGGAGATACGAGGTCAGCGCCTGTGCCAGCGACTCCGCTCGGCGGCCGGTCGGTGAGATGACGAGCAGCGCCGCCGGATGCCCGGCACGCGCACGCCGGTCCAGCAGCCCGGCCAGCGCCGGGGCGTCGAGTCCGTCGACAAGACCCAGATCGGCGTCGGTCTGCGCCCAGGTGAGGGCATCGCGGTACAGAGACGCCTCTTCCAAGGCGCGCAGAATCCCCGGAACAGTCACCGGACAAGCCTACGCCGCCCCTCTGACACTGGACTGTCGTCAGGTCCCCGGTCCCCGGAGACCCGTCCCCGGAGACCTCTCCTCATTGTCGAGACCTCTCGTTGATCACGTGAGTAGAGCGGGGTTTCGAAAACAAGACGGGGTCTGGCGCCAACAAGACGGGGTCTCGTGACGACACGACGGGGTCTGGGGCCGGGTCCGGTACAGGATCCGCGATCCGCTGTCCGCATAGGATGCCGGGATGGAACCCGCGATCCTCACCACCGACCGCCTCGAGCTGCGTGCTCCGACGGCATCCGACATCGATGCGATCACCCAGGCGTGCCAGGATCCGGAGATCCCCCGATGGACCACCGTTCCCAGCCCCTACACCCGCGAGCACGCCGAGGACTTCATCGGCATCGTCGCGAAGGGCTGGGCCGAGGAGGGCGAGTTCGTCTGGAGCATCCGCGCCGACGATGTGCTGGTCGGGATGATCGGCCTGCACAACGTGAACGCCCACCCGGCGGGAACGGACGCCGAGATCGGGTTCTGGATGGTCGCCGGTTCCCGCGGGCACGGATACCTCTCCGAAGCTGCCAGAGCGGTCGTCGACTGGGCGTTCGCCGATCGCGGGATGGTGCGCCTGGGCTGGCGCGCTGTGGCCGGCAACGTGCCGTCGGCACGGACGGCACGGTCGCTCGGATTCCACTACGAGGGATTCCAGCGGCTCGCACTGACCAGTCCCCGCGGTCGCGACGACGGCTGGTTCGCCGGATTGCTGGCGACGGACGACCGGACGCCGGTGGCCTGGCCCGTGCTGGACTGATCCGTCCGCCGGTGTCGGCGCGGCGATCCCGCCCTGCACGCCGCCCCGTGCAGCGCGAAGACGCCCCGGAGGGGTGACGATGTCGGATGCCGGTGACAGGATGGCCTCATGCCCGAGATGCCGGAGGTCCAGGGTCTCGTCGACTTCCTCGGCGAGCGCGCCGTCGGCCATGCGATCGTGCGCACCAGCGTCGGCGCGATCGCGGCGCTGAAGACGTTCGATCCGCCGAACACCGCCCTGCACGGCGCGACGATCACCGGCACGGCGAGGCACGGGAAGTTCGTCGATCTCACCTGCGGCGACGATCTGCATCTCGTCTTCCACCTCGCGAAGGCGGGCTGGCTGCGCTGGTACGACGAGCTGCCGACGACGCTCATCAAACCCGGGAAGTCGCCGATCGCCCTGCGCGTCGCCCTCGACGACGGCAGCGGATTCGATCTCACCGAGGCGGGGACGAAGAAGTCGCTCGCCGTGTACGTCGTCCGCGATCCCCAGCAGGTCCCCGGGATCGCGAGGCTCGGACCGGATCCGCTCGAGGAGGCCTTCACGCGAGACGTCCTCGCCGGCCTGCTCGCAGGCAGGCGGACGCAGATCAAGGGGCTCCTGCGCGATCAGGGGGTGATCGCGGGCATCGGCAACGCGTACTCGGACGAGATCCTGCACGCCGCGCGGATGTCTCCCTATGCGATCGCCGGCACGCTCGAGGACGCCGAGATCGACCGGCTGTTCGCGGCGATGCAGGACACGCTGCGGGATGCCGTGGCCGACGCCTCCGGCAAGCCTCCCGCCGATCTCAAGGACGCCAAACGCGCCGGATTCCGGGTGCACGCACGGCGCGATGAGGCGTGCCCCGTGTGCGGGGACACCGTCCGCAGCGTCTTCTTCGCCGATCGATCGCTGGAGTACTGCCCGACCTGCCAGACCGGCGGCAAGGTGCTCGCCGACCGCCGCCTCTCACGGTTGCTGAAGTGACGGCCGCCCGACACGGAATGAAATCCCTTCAGATGCGTTGAGTACACTCAGAGCATCAACGTGCTCCGGGGTCGGTGAGAATCCGAACCGGCGGTGACAGTCCGCGAACGTCCTTCAGAGGACGCCGATCCGGTGGAACTCCGGAACCGACGGTGATGCGAGGGAGACCTCGCTAGTCCGGATGGGAGGCAGCACGATGCGCGCACGCGCGCATTCCGCCACCCCTGGAGCCTTCACGAAGGACGACGGATGGCAGTGACCGAGGCCGAGAGCCGGGCGATGACTCGCGCCCTCGAGCTCGCCCTCCGTGGCCCGCGCGGGCAGAACCCGCAGGTCGGGGCCGTCGTGCTCTCATCCGAGGGCGAGGTCCTCGCCGAGGGCTGGCACCGGGGCGCGGGCACTGCGCACGCCGAGGTCGACGCGCTCTCGAAGCTTCCGGCCGGCTCCGCCCGCGGGGCGACGGCGGTCGTCACCCTCGAGCCCTGCAACCACACCGGCCGCACGGGTCCGTGCGCGCTCGCTCTCATCGAGGCCGGCGTGAGCCGTGTCGTCTACGCGCTGGAGGACCCCGGCGCGGTCTCCGGCGGCGGCGCCGAGCGGCTGCGCGCCGCCGGCGTCAGCGTCGAAGCCGGCGAGCAGGCCGCCGCGGCGCGCGCGCTCATCGGCGACTGGCTGATCGCCCAGCGTCTCGGCCGCCCGCACGTCACGGTCAAATGGGCGCAGAGCCTGGACGGGCGAGCGGCGGCCGATGACGGCACCAGTCAGTGGATCACCGGCCCGGACGCCCGGGCGGACGTGCACCGTCGGCGCGCACAGGCCGACGCGATCGTGGTGGGCACCGGCACGCTGCTGGCGGACGACCCCGCCCTCACGGCCCGGGCGGACGGCGCGCTGCTCCCCCACCAGCCGGTTCCCGTCGTGATCGGTTCACGGCCCGTTCCCGCGGATGCCGCGGTGCACCGCCACCCGCATGACCTGCTGCGCTTCGAGACCCGCGACCTGCACTCCGTTCTCGCCGATCTGCACGCCCGAGGACTGCAGCGGGTCTTCGTCGAGGGTGGGCCGACGCTCGCGAGCGGCTTCGTCGCCGCGGGTCTCGCCGACGAGATCCTCGCCTATGTGGCCCCTGTGCTGCTGGGCGGCGGCCGGCTCGCTCTGACCGACATCGGCGTGGACTCGATCACGCAGGCCCGCAGGCTCCGGGTGTCCGAGTGGGTGCCGCTGGGCGCGGACCTGCTCGTCATCGCGCACCCGCTCGACACGGACATCGCCCAGGAAGAAGGAATCTGATGTTCACCGGAATCATCACCGAGATCGGCGAGATCACCGTGATCGCGCCCTCCGGAGACGGCTGGCGGCTCACGGTGCGCGCGCCGGGTGCCGCCGCCGACGCCGTGCACGGAGAGTCCATCGCCGTCTCCGGCGTGTGCCTGACCGTGGTCGACTCGACCCCGGACACCTTCGACGCCGACGTCATGAAGCAGACCCTCGACGTGTCGGCACTGGCCGCGGCATCCGTCGGAACCCGGGTCAACATCGAGAAGGCGATGCCGGTCGGCGCGCGCCTGGGCGGTCACATCGTGCAGGGGCACGTGGACGGGATCGGCCGGATCGCCGAGGTGCGCCCCGGCGACCAGTGGAGCGTGCTGCGGATCTCGCTGCCCGCGGATCTCGCGCCCCTCGTGGTCGACAAGGGCTCGATCTCGATCGACGGCACCTCGCTGACCGTGAGCGCCGTGAGCGAGCCCGGAGCCGAAGCCGCCTGGCTCGAGGTCTCCCTCATTCCCGAGACGCTCACGGCGACCACTCTCGGTCACCGCGTCGTCGGCGACGTCGTCAATCTCGAAACGGACATCCTCGCCCGCCACGTCGAGCGCCTGCTCGCGTTCCGGGCTGACCCGGAAGGAGGCTCGCGATGAGCCTTGCCACCATCCCCGCGGCCCTCGACGCCCTGCGCGCCGGCCGCCCCGTCATCGTCGCGGACGATGAGAACCGCGAGAACGAGGGCGACGTCATCCTCTCCGCCGAGCTCGCCACTCCCGAGTGGGTGGCCTGGACGGTGCGCTGGTCCTCCGGGTTCATCTGCGCTCCGATGCCCGCCGACCTCGCCGACCAGTTGAACCTCCCCCCGATGGTGGAGTCCAACGAGGACGCGCGCTCGACCGCGTACACGGTCAGCGTGGATGCCGCAGAGGGCGTCACCACGGGCATCAGCGCCCACGATCGCGCTCACACGCTGAACGTCCTGGCGGACCCCTCGTCGACGTCCACGAGCATCATCCGTCCCGGTCACATCCTGCCCCTGCGCGCCGTCGACGGCGGTGTGCGCGAGCGCAGCGGACACACCGAGGCGGCCGTCGAGCTCATGAAGCTCGCGGGCCTGCGTCCGGTCGGCGCGATCGCCGAGGTCGTCGCCGAGGACGGCAGCATGATGCGTCTTCCGGGACTCATCGAGCTCGGCGCACGCGACGACGTTCCGGTCATCACGATCGAGCAGCTCGTGGCCTACCTGGACGAGGTGGATCCGCGGGATCCTGCGGCCCCGGCATCCGGAACCGGCAGGCGGCGGGTGAGCCTGCGGGCGGACGCCACCGTCCCGACAGAGCACGGCACGTTCCGCTTCCTGGCGTACAAGGACCGGATCACCGGCACCGACCACATCGCGGTCGTCAAGGGCGAGCCCGGCGACACCGCCCTCGTGCGCGTGCACTCCGAGTGCCTGACCGGCGAGGCTTTCGGCTCGTTGAAGTGCGAGTGCGGGCCCCAGCTGGATGCCGCGCTGGAGGCGATCGAGCAGGACGGCGGAGTCGTCATCTACATGCGCGGCCATGAGGGGCGCGGCATCGGCCTGATCAACAAGCTGCGGGCCTACAGCCTGCAGGAGGAGGGCCTCGACACGGTCGACGCCAACCTCGCGCTCGGGCTTCCCGCCGACGCCCGCGAGTACGCGGCCGCCGCCGGCATCCTCAGCGACCTCGGAATCTCGAAGGTGCGTCTGCTGACCAACAACACCGACAAGGTCAACCAGCTGCGCGAACTCGGTCTGGACGTCGTCGAGCAGGTGCCGCTGATCGTCGGCGTCGGCCCGAACAACCACCAGTACCTCGAGACCAAGCGCGACCGCATGGGACACATCATCGGAGAGGCGGAGCTCGCCGAGGCTCTCGCGAACGGAAAGGACCACCACGCATGAGCGGCGCAGGAGCTCCCACCCCCCAGGCCCCGATCGACGCGACGGGGCTGAACGTCGTCATCATCGCGGGCACTTGGCACGACACCATCACGGACGGCCTGATCGCGGGTGCCGAGCGCACGCTCAACGCCGCGCACGCCACGCATCGGCTGGTCCGGGTTCCCGGCTCCTTCGAACTGGCGCTCGCGGCACAGGCGGCGTTCGCCGGTGGAGCTGACGCGGTGGTCGCCCTCGGCGTCATCATCCGCGGCGGCACACCGCACTTCGAGTACGTCTCGGCGGCGACCACCGACGGGCTGACCCGGGTGTCGCTGGACGCCGGCAAGCCCGTCGGGTTCGGGGTGCTCACTCTCGACGACGAGCAGCAGGGTCTGGAGCGGGCCGGTCTTCCGGGCTCGAAGGAGGACAAGGGTGCCGAGGCCGCGGATGCCGCGATCCGCACGGCGGTCCTGGTGAAGCAGCTGCGCGCCTGACGCCCGGTCAGGTCAGGTAGACCTACCTGGCGCGAGGACGCCAGGAGGCATACGGTGAGCGTCATGGAGACCCTGCGCCTGATCGTCGTGTTCGTCCACCTCATCGGCTTCGCCGTGCTCTTCGGAGCCTGGGCCGCCCAGGCCTTCGGCGGCAAGCGTCAGTTCACGCGCCTCATGGACTGGGGCCTCGCGATCGCCGGTATCGCCGGACTCGCGCTGGCCGCGCCGTGGGGCATCTCGTACGACCTCAACTACGTCAAGATCGGCGTGAAGCTCGTCGTGCTGCTCGCGATCGGCGCCATGCTCGGCATCGGTTCCGCGCGTCAGAAGCGCGGAGAGGCCGTCCCGCCCGCGGTGTTCTGGCTCGTCGGCGTGCTGACCCTCGCGAACGCCGGCATGGGTCTGCTCTGGCGCTGACCCCGCCCGCGGGAACCGCAACCATCCCCGCTCGTTGAGCGAGCCCGCGCGCAGCGCGCGCGAGTCGAAACGGGCCAGGCGGCCGGGCACCGCGTTTCGACTCGCTCCGCTCGCTCAACGAACGAGGAGGGGACGGCCCGATCAACCATCCCCGCTCGTTGAGCGAGCCCGCGCGCAGCGCGCGCGAGTCGAAACGGGCCAGGCGGCCGGGCACCGCGTTTCGACTCGCTGCGCTCGCTCAACGAACGAGGTGGCGCGGGCTCGCTCAACGGCGCGGCGGAGCCGTGCTCTCGCGGATCACGAGCTCGGTGCCGATCAGCGGCACGGGCGCGGGGGCGTCGCCGCCCAGCTCGGCGAGCAGCAGGTCGACGGCGGCCGCGCCCACCCGCTCGGGATGCTGCTGGACGGTCGTCAGCGGTGGCCACAGCTGCGCGGCATCCGGCAGCCCGTCGAAGCCGACGATGCTCACGTCCCCGGGGACATCCCTGCCGATCTCGCGGAACGCCCGCAGCACGCCGATCGCCATCTGGTCGTTCGCCGCGAACACCGCCGTCACCTCTGGTTCGTCGCGCAGCCGCACACCGGCGCGATACCCCGATTCGGCGGACCAGTCCCCCACGAGCGCCTCGGGCACGAGGCATCCGCGGTCCTGGAGCGTGTCGTGCCAGGACTGTCGCCGTCGCTCGGCCGAGTAGGACCGAGCGGGACCGGCGACGTGCCAGACGGTCTCGTGCCCGAGATCGAGCAGATGCTCGGCCGCGAGGCGAGCGCCCTGCGCCTGGTCGGTGTCGACGAACGGACGAGAACCCGCTCGACTCGAGTCGACGAAGACGACCGGGACGCCGGACGGGATCTCGACGTCGGACTCATCGAGCTGGTGCGCCTCGATGACGATCACGATGCCGTCGACGGCATGCTCCTCGAGCCGGCGGAAGGCGCCGGCCACAGTCTCGGAGGCGTTGGACTCCACCGGGATCAGCGTCAGGGCGTATCCGGCCTGCGCCGCCCGCACCGCGATCGCGTCGAGCGTGCGCTGATTGCCGTAGGAGCTGAACGAGAACATCACGACGCCGATCGCGCGGAACCGCCCAGAGCGCAGGGCGCGCGCCGCGCTGTTGGGCCGATAGCCCAACCGCTGCATGGCCGCCTCCACGCGAGTTCGTGTGGCCGCGCCGACGTACCCTCGGGCGTTCACGACCCGCGACACCGTCTGCCCTGAGACGCCCGCTTCGCGCGCGACGTCCTCCATCGACGGTTCACGACGGCGCTGCGGCGACTCTGCCGATGGCTCCTGGGACACGATCACCCATCCGTTCATGTGTTGACGTTGACACACTAGCATCGGATCGCATATGTTGACGTTGACATACCGGCGCACCTCGCGCCGCCGACTGAAGAAGGTTCGTCGATGACGACACAGCTCGCCGCAGCGCCAGCGGCCACCGGCGCTCCCCGCCGCGAACGACGCGACTGGAAGGGATGGGCCTTCGTGGGCCCGTTCATGGTCGTGTTCGCCCTGGTGTTCCTCACGCCCCTGCTCTATTCGCTGTACCTGAGCTTCTTCCAGGACAAGCTCGTCGGAGGGACCGCCTTCGTCGGCTTCGACAACTACGTGCGCGCCCTGACCGACCCGCAGTTCTGGGAGGCCTTCGGACGCGTGGCGATCTTCCTGGTGATCCAGGTGCCGATCATGCTCGCCCTCGCCCTCGCCGCCGCCCTCGCCCTGGACAGCGCGCGCCTGCGCGGAGCCTCGTTCTTCCGCATCCTGATCTTCCTGCCCTACGCGGTCCCCGCGGTCGTGGCGGTGCTCATGTGGGGCTACATCTACGGCGACCAGTTCGGGCTCACCGCGAACATCAACGACTTCCTCGGCATCGACGCGATCACGCCGTTCGCGAAGGAGTGGATGCTCGTCTCGATCGGCAACATCGTGACGTGGGAGTTCGTCGGCTACAACATGCTGATCTTCTACTCCTCGCTCAAGACCATCCCGACCGAGATGTACGAGGCCGCGTCGCTGGATGGCGCCGGCGCGTGGCGGACGATCTTCTCGATCAAGATCCCCTCGGTGCGCGGAGCCCTCGTGATCGCGACGATCTTCTCGATCATCGGCAGCTTCCAGCTGTTCAACGAGCCGAACATCCTGCGCCCGCTGGCTCCCAACGTCATCACGACGTACTACACGCCGAACATGTACGCCTACAACCTGTCGTTCGCCGGGCAGCAGTTCAACTACTCGGCCACCATCGCGATCATCATGGGCGTCATCACGGCCGTGATCGCCTACGTCGTGCAGCTGCGCGGCTCGAACCCGGAGGTGCGCTAGATGGCACTCCCCCTCGCCCGCGACGCCCGCCGGTCGAAGGACCCGCTGAACCCGCGGAAGTCCAAGACCCTGCTGATCGTCATGATCGTGTACGCCCTCTACACGCTCATCCCGCTGGTGTGGCTGCTGTTCGCCTCGACCAAGACCCAGTCCGGCCTGTTCAGCTCGTTCGGCCTGTGGTTCGCGGACGACTTCGCGTTCGTGGACAACCTGGTGGAGACGTTCACCTACCGCGACGGCATCTTCCTGCGCTGGCTGGGCAACACGCTGCTGTACGTCGTCATCGGCGCCGGCGGCGCGACGCTGCTGGCCACGATGGCCGGGTACGGCCTGGCGAAGTACCGCTTCCCCGGCCGCCGCGCGGTGTTCGCGGTCGTCCTCGGCGCGGTCGCGGTACCCGGGACGGCTCTGGCGGTCCCCACCTTCCTGCTCTTCAGCGAGCTCGGCCTCACCAACACCCCGTGGGCCGTGATCATCCCGTCGCTGATCAGTCCCTTCGGGTTGTACCTGATCTGGGTGTTCGCCTCGGAGTCGGTGCCGACCGAGCTGCTGGAGGCCGCCCGCATCGACGGCGCCGGCGAGTTCCGGACGTTCTTCACGATCTCGATCCGCCTGCTCGCTCCCGGCATCGTGACGGTGGCGCTGTTCACCGTCGTCGCGACGTGGAACAACTATTTCCTGCCCCTGATCATGCTCTCCGACCCGGCCTGGTATCCGCTCACGGTCGGGCTGAACCAGTGGAGCGCTCAGGCGATCGGCGCGGGATCGCAGCCGATCTACAACCTCGTGATCATGGGCTCTCTGATCACGATCATCCCGATCGTGATCGCCTTCCTCCTGCTGCAGCGCTTCTGGCAGTCCGGCCTGACGGCCGGAAGCGTCAAGCAGTAACCTCCCACCCCTGCACCACCCTGAAAGGAAACAGCGATGAAGCACCTTCCCTCCCCCGCCGCACGGCGGACCCTCCTGGCCATCGGCGCCGGAACCGTCGCCGCCCTCGCGCTGGCCGGCTGCAGCGCCGGCGGCGATGACAGCGCAGGCGGCACCGGCGACGGCTCGTTCGCGTCGGTCGAAGCCGCCCTGGAAGCCGGCGGCGAGATCACGTACTGGTCGTGGACGCCCTCCGCCGAGGCGCAGGTCGCCGCGTTCGAGAAGGAGTACCCGAACGTCACGGTGAACCTCGTCAACGCGGGCACCAACAACGACGAGTACACCAAGCTCCAGAACGCGATCAAGGCCGGCTCCGGAGCGCCCGACGTCGTGCAGATCGAGTACTACGCCTTCCCGCAGTTCGCGCTCACGGACGCGTTCGTCGACCTGTCCGCGTACGGGTTCGGCGAGTTCGAGGACGACTACACGGCATCCACCTGGAACTCCGTCACCGACGGCGACGCGATCTACGGTCTGCCGCAGGACTCGGGCCCCATGGCGCTGTTCTACAACAAGGCCGTGTTCGACGAGCTGGGCCTGGCGGTTCCGACCACGTGGGACGAGTACTACGAGGCCGCGAAGGCCATCCACGCCGCCGACCCGAACGCGTACATCACGAACGACATCGGCGACGCCGGCTTCGCGACGAGCATGATCTGGCAGGCCGGCGGGCAGCCGTTCCAGACCAGCGGCACCGACGTGACCATCGACCTGCAGGACGAGGGCTCGGTCCGCTGGACCGAGAACTGGAACCGCCTCGTCGAGGAGGGCCTTGTCGCCCCGACCTCGAGCTGGAGCGACGAGTGGTTCCGCGGTCTGGGCGACGGCAGCATCGCGACGCTCGTGATCGGCGCCTGGATGCCCGGCAACCTCATCTCCGGCGCGCCCGACGGTGCCGGCGACTGGCGCGTCGCCCCGATGCCGACCTATGACGGCGAGCCGGCGAGCGCCGAGAACGGCGGCGGCGGTCAGGCCGTGACGAAGCAGAGCGAGAACCCCGAGCTGGCGGCCGGCTTCCTGTGGTGGCTGAACAACAGCGAGGAGAGCGTCGACATCTTCCTGGAGTCCGGCGGCTTCCCGTCCACCACCGCGAACCTGAGCGACGAGGAGTTCCTCGCCGACGCGCCGGAGTACTTCGGCGGCCAGAAGATCAACGAGGTGCTCGCCGCCGCGGCCGATGACGTCGTCGAGGGCTGGAGCTACCTGCCCTACCAGGTGTACGCCAACAGCATCTTCGGCGACACCGTCGGACAGGCCTACCAGAACGGCACCGACCTGAACGACGGCCTGACCGCGTGGCAGGAGGCCCTCGTCCAGTACGGCAACGAGCAGGGCTTCGCCGTCAACAAGTAAGCACCATCGGGCCGGGGTGCGCGCGCAGCGCACCCCGGCCCCCTTCTTCCGAAAGCACGATCCGTGAGCACCTTCTCCATCGGCGACACCGACTTCCTCCGCGACGGCCGCCCCCACCGCATCCTGGCCGGCGCCCTGCACTACTTCCGCGTGCACCCGGACCAGTGGCAGGACCGCATCCGCAAGGCGCGCCTGATGGGGCTCAACACGATCGAGACCTACGTCGCCTGGAACGCCCACGAACCGCGGCGCGGCGAATGGGACGCGACGGGCTGGAACGACCTCGGACGCTTCCTCGATCTCGTCGCCGCCGAGGGCATGGACGCCATCGTGCGTCCCGGACCCTACATCTGCGCCGAATGGCACAATGGGGGACTTCCCACCTGGCTCGACGCCGACGAGCGGACGCTGCGCTCCTCCGACCCCGCCTACCTCGCGGACGTCACGGGTTTCCTCGAGCGCGTGTACGAGATCGTCGCCCCTCGTCAGATCCACCGCGGCGGCCCGGTCGTACTCGTGCAGATCGAGAACGAGTACGGCGCGTACGGATCCGACAAGGCCTACCTCGCCGAACTCGTCCGGGTCACGCGCGCGGCCGGCATCGAGGTGCCCCTGACCACGGTCGATCAGCCCACCGATCGCATGCTCGCGGACGGGAGCCTGCCCGAGCTGCACCGCACGGGCTCGTTCGGCTCCCGCGTGCCCGAACGGCTCGCCACGCTGCGTGCGCACCAGCCGACCGGTCCCCTGATGTGCTCCGAGTTCTGGGACGGCTGGTTCGACTGGTGGGGCGGCGTGCACCACACCACCGACGTCTCCGCAGCCGCTTCGGACCTCGACGCGCTGCTCGCCGCCGGGGCCTCGGTCAACATCTACATGTTCCACGGCGGCACGAACTTCGGCCTCACCAACGGCGCCAATCACAAGGGCCGCTACCTGCCCCTGGTCACCTCGTACGACTACGACGCCCCGCTCGACGAAGCCGGCAATCCCACGGCGAAGTACTTCGCCCTGCGCGACGTGATCGCGAGATACGCACCCGTTCCGGACGAGGTCCCGGATGCCGCGGCATCCGTCCCCGTCTTCACCGCCGAACTGCACCCGGCGGGCACGTGGACGGATGCCGAGGCCACCGCCCCGGCGACGGAGGAACCCGCGACCTTCGACGACCTCAGGCACCTGAGCGCCCTGGTGCGCTACGACGCGGAGCTGCCGCAGGGGTTCCGCGGCGGTCTGCTGCGCTTCGACGAGGAGATCCGCGACCTCGCCTGGGTCAGCGTCGACGGCCGGCGCGTCGGAACGCTCGCGCGCACGCGCCACGACCGCGCGATCGCACTGCCGCCGGGACGGCGGCTCAGCATCCTCGTCGAGGATCAGGGACGCGTGAACTACGACCACCGCCTCGGCGAGCCCAAGGGGATGATCGGCGCTCCGCTGCTCGACGGCCACCCGCTGCACGGCTGGCGCTCGACGCCCCTGGACGTCGCGGAGATCGCCGCTCGCGTCGAGGGCGAACAGCCCGCGGGGAGCGGAGCGATGGCTTACACCGCCGACTTCGCCCTGGACGGGGCCTCCGACCTGTTCCTGGACACCGCGTCCTGGAGCAAGGGCTACGCGTTCGTGAACGGGTTCTTCCTGGGGCGCTACTGGCGCAACGGTCCTCAGCGCACCCTGTACGTCCCCGCTCCGGCCACGCGCGCCGGGACCAACCGACTGGTCGTGCTGGAGCTGGAGCACCTTCTCGAGCCCGTGGCCTCCTTCGTGGACACCCTGGCCCTCGGCGACCTGGAGGAGTGACCCGCCGCGCGCTGATCCCGCACCGAGCGCACCCGCGGGCGTATGATCCGGTGTGCTCTTTCCCCACACGAGCACCACGGAGGGATCCCTGATGAGTTCTGCCACGAAGCCGGCGAACCCCCGCTCGCGCGTCATCACCGCGAGCCTGGTCGGCACCACGATCGAGTTCTACGACTTCTACGCCTATGCCACGGCGGCCGTGCTCGTGTTCCCTGTGCTTTTCTTCCCGAGCGACAACGACACCGCGTCCCTGCTCGCGTCGTTCGCCGTGTTCGGCGCCGCCATGGTCGCCCGGCCGATCGGCGCCGTCGTGTTCGGCCACTTCGGCGACCGGTTCGGCCGCAAGGCGACCCTGGTGGCGTCCCTGCTCACGATGGGCATCGCGACCTTCGCGATCGGCCTGCTGCCCACCTTCCAGGTGATCAACTGGGTCGCCCCGCTGCTGCTGCTCATCCTGCGCCTGGCCCAGGGCTTCGCGCTCGGCGGCGAATGGTCCGGCGCCGCACTGGTCGCGACCGAGAACGCCCCGGCCGGCAAGCGGGCCTGGTACGGCTCCTTCCCGCAGCTGGGCGCCCCGCTCGGCTTCATCATCGCGAACGTGCTGTTCCTCGCGATCAACTGGCTCCTGCCGCACCCCGAGGACCCCGCACTGAAGTCCGAGGCGTTCCTCGCCTGGGGCTGGCGCATCCCGTTCCTGTTCTCGGCCGTCATGGTGATCATCGGTCTGTGGGTGCGCCTGCGGCTGGTCGAATCGGACACCTTCAAGAGAGCCGAGCAGAAGGGCACGATCCGCAAGCTTCCGCTCGCGACCGTGTTCCGTCACCACTGGAAGCAGCTGATCCTGGGCACGTTCATCATGCTCGCGACCTACGTGCTGTTCTACCTGATGACGAACTTCACGCTCACCTACGGCACCAAGGCCGCGGATCTCGAGACCGCGTCCGCCGCGGCGCAGTCCGCCGCCGAGGCGACCGGAAAGGCCTTCGATCCCGCCGCCTTCGCGGCCCAGTTCTATCCGGGTCTCGGCTTCGGCTACACCGACTTCGTGCTCATGCAGATCATCGGCGTCGTGTTCTTCGGGATCTTCACGCTGCTGTCCGGGCCGATCGCCGACGCGGTCGGGCGTCGCAAGCTCCTGCTGTGGGTCACCGGCGCGATCATCGTGTTCGGCCTGCTGTTCAACACGTTCCTTCTCCCGCAGGCCGATCCGAAGTTCACCGGGGCCCTCACGCAGGCGTTCCTGGTCTTCGGGTTCATGCTCATGGGCATCACGTTCGGTCCGATGGGGGCGCTCCTGCCGGAGCTGTTCCCGACGAACGTCCGCTACTCGGGCTCGGCGATCGCGTACAACGTGTCGTCCATCCTCGGGGCCGCGGTCGCGCCGTTCATCGCGGTCGCCTTGTGGGCCGCCGTGGGCGGCGAGCCGTGGCTCGTCGGCGTCTACCTCTCGGCGATGGGGGTGCTGACCTTCGTCGCGCTGATCTTCACACCGGAGACGAAGGATCACGACTACGAGGCCGATCTCGGCGTGGGAGCGACGCTGTAGCTTCAGTACCTGGCGAACACGCGGCGCGCGGCTCCGTCCAGCACCATCGTGCCGCCGTACGGCAGGATCCACTGCGGCCGGGTGTGCCCGAACGGGACGCCCACGCAGACGACGGCATCGCGGTTGTAGCGCGAGACGGTCTCGATCACGGCATCCCGCTGCGCCTCGCGCAGCGCCAGGGCCTCCGCAGCGGAAGGCTGGAACTCGAAGTCGCTGACCGGCGGCCGCGCCACGACGACGCCCGCGACGGCCGCCAGGATGCCGCGCTCACCGAGCCCGCGCAGCCACCGCGCGACCCACCCGGCACTCGGCCGCTCCTCGCTCGTCTCAAGGAGCAGGATCGCCCCCTCCAGGTCCGACGCCGGCGGCAGTCGGTCGACCCAGGCCAGGCCGTCGAGCACCTCCAGGCATCCGCCCCACGTCCGTCCTTCGACGCGACGCTCGGGTCCCGCCCACGTCCAGGGTTCGGTCGGCGTGCGGTCGCCGTATTGGGTGAGGGCGCGCGGGTCCTCCCAGCGGCGTCCGACGTCCTCGGACTCCCCCGGCTCGGTGATCTCGAGCTCCCCGCCGTCCAGCAGCGCGGCCCGCAGGGAGCGCAGGTGGATGTCGTCCACGTCGGGTCCGGGGCCGAGGTGCACGGCCGTCGAGCCGCCGTGGTAGCCGGGGACGCCGAGACCCCACAGCCAGTTGAGGATGTTGGTGTTGTCGCTGTAGCCGACGAACGGCTTCGGGTCCGCCTGAGCCAGCTCCGGAGTCAGATGCGGCACCACGAGCATCTGGTCGTCCCCGCCGATGGTCGCGAGGATGGCCCGGATCGACGGGTCCGCGAAGGCCGCGTCGACGTCGGCGGCCCGTGCCTCGGGGCTCGCGTCGAGCAGCCGGGTGGTCGGATACTCCACCGGGATCAGGCCGGTCAGCGCCTGCAGGCGCCGCAGCGCCTGCTCGTGCAGCACGGGAGCGACCGCCGGCGCGGCGAAGGCGGGCGACAGGACGGCGACGCGGTCGCCCGGTGAGAGCGGGGAGAGCTGCAGCATCCGTCCAGTCTGCCAGCGGCGAACATCGTCAACAGGACTTGACGCGCGACCGCGGGTCAACATATGTTGACTTGCGGAGGTCCCCATGAGCATCCGAACCGCTGTCGCCACCGATCCCGAAGGCGAGCCGATCGCCGAACTGCACCGCCTCGCCGGCATCCGCCGCGAGATCGCCCGCGCCGAGGAGGCTCAGGTCCGCCGCGCGCGCCTGGGCGGATACTCGTGGCAGGCGATCGCCGGAGCGCTCGGAGTGACCAAACAGGCCGCGCACAGGAAGTACGGTCGTAGGTAAACCCTTCTCCCGAACTCGAGGTCACGCATGTCCCGCACGGCGCCCGCACGCCGACGCGGCCGTGGCGCGCCGCAGGATGGTCCGCGCGCCACGTTCCGCCAGCTGCTCCCCTTCCTCTTCGAGCACAAGCGCACGCTCGTCGTCGTCGCCGTGCTCAGCGTGTTCGGCGCCGCCACCTCGCTCGTGCAGCCGCTGCTGGTCGGCCAGGTGATCGAAGCCGTGCAGTCCGACGGCACCATCGGCGTGCTCGTGTGGCTGCTCGTCGGCTTCGTGATCGTGTCCTCGATCATCTCCGGCTACCAGCACTACCTGCTGCAGCGCACCGGCACCGCTGTGGTGTACTCCTCGAGGCGCAAGCTCATCGCCCGCATCCTGCATCTGCCGATCAGCGAATTCGACGCGCGCCGGACGGGAGACCTCGTGTCGCGCGTGGGGACGGACACCACGCTGCTGTACGCCGTGCTGACTCAGGGTCTGGCGGATGCCGTGGGCAACGCGGTCCTGTTCGTCGGCGCCCTGATCGCGATGCTCGTCATCGATCCCGTCCTGCTGCTGCTCATCGTCGTCGTGATCGGAGCGTCCGTGGTCGTGGTCGTCGCGCTCAGCGGACGGATCCGCGAGGCATCCACGGCGCAGCAGGTGAAGGTCGGAGAGCTCGCCTCCGGTGTCGAGCGGGCGGTCGGCTCGATCCGCACCGTGCGCGCGTCGGGCGCCACCGAGCGCGAGACGGACTCCGTGTCGCAGCTCGCGAGCCAGGCCTACGGCCTCGGCGTGCGCATCGCGAAGGTGTCGGCACTGGTCGTCCCGATCGCCGGGATCGCCCTTCAGCTTTCGCTGCTGGTCGTGCTGGGCGTCGGCGGATTCCGGGTCGCGGCGGGTACGATCTCGATCGCCGCGCTCATCACGTTCATCATGTTCCTGTTCATGCTCGTGATGCCGCTGGCGTCGACGTTCGGCGCGATCACCTCGGTCAACCAGGCTCTCGGCGCCCTCGGACGCATCCAGGAGGTGCTCGACCTGCCCCGGGAATCGGATGCCGACGTCGAGACCGCCGCCGCGATCGGTCGCGAGGCCGTCGTCGGCGATGCACCGGCGCTGGAGTTCCGCGACGTGCGCTTCCGGTATCCGGATGCCGTCGTGGCGGCACGACGGGCCGCTGCGACCGAGGTCCACGGCCTGCTCGTCGACGCGCATCTGGAGCGCGACCTCGACGAGACCGATCTCGATGCGGGCTCGGACCGTGAGGTGCTGCGCGGGGTCTCCTTCGCCGTCCCGCGCGGCGCCCGCGTCGCCCTGGTCGGCCCGAGCGGCGCCGGCAAGAGCACGGTGCTGGCCCTCATCGAGCGCTTCTACGATCCGACCGGAGGCTCGATCCGGCTGGACGGTCATGACATCCGCACGTACGCGCGTGCTGACCTGCGGGCGCGCTTCGGCTACGTCGAGCAGGATGCCCCGACGCTCGCCGGCACGCTCGCCGACAACCTCCGGCTGGCCTCGCCCGCGGCATCCGATGCGGACTGCGAACGCGTGCTGCGCGCCGTGAACCTGGGCGACGTACTGGAACGCGGCCCGCTGGGCCTTCACACCCCGGTCGGCGAGGACGGCGTCATGCTCTCGGGAGGCGAGCGTCAGCGTCTCGCGATCGCCCGTGCCCTGCTCACGGAGGCGCCGATCCTGCTGCTGGACGAGTCGACCTCATCGCTGGACGGCGTCAACGAGCAGCGCATGCGCGAGGCCATCGACGCCGTCGCCACCGACCGGACGCTCGTCGTGATCGCGCATCGGCTGTCGACCGTCGTGGACAGCGACCTCATCATCGTCCTCGAGGACGGCGAGGTCGTGGGCCAGGGGACGCACGCCGAGCTGATCGAGTCGACGCCGCTGTACCGGGACCTCGCCCGCCACCAGCTTCTCGCCTGACGCCGCGGCGTCGTCCCGTTTTCCCAGGCAATCCATCCCCTCCCAAACCGGACAGACCCCGTCTTGTTCGCGAGACCTCTCGTTATGCGCGTGAATACCGAGAGGTCTCGTCACTGCGGAGAGGTCTCACGGGGCTAGGGAGAAGTCTCGTGCAGACGGCCAGGGGCGTGAGGCAGTCGGGGGCGGAAGGACGCGACGGCGGGATGCCGGGAACCACTCAGCCATGGGTTCGTCCCCGTCATCCCGCCGTCGCGGGTCTGCGGTGCGCTCAGCTCGCGCGGTCGAGCCGGTAGCGCAACGAGGCGAGCTCGGCGCGCAGGGCCGCCGGCAGCCGGTCGCCGAACATGTCGTAGAAGCGCTCGATGCCCTCCGCCTCGCTCCGCCAGGCGTCCGGGTCCACCCGGAACAGCTCTTCGATGTCGGCATCCGGGATGTCGA
Source organism: Microbacterium cucumeris (assembly GCF_058349845.2). Classification (NCBI taxonomy): domain Bacteria; kingdom Bacillati; phylum Actinomycetota; class Actinomycetes; order Micrococcales; family Microbacteriaceae; genus Microbacterium; species Microbacterium cucumeris. Next base: position 321,944 of record NZ_JBYRIZ020000002.1, on the reverse strand, counting down.
GGCCGTCGAGGTCGAGATCCCCGGCGAGCGGAAGCCGGCCCAGCGGGCTGTCGACGGCGGCCACCTGCCCGTCGATGCGGCGAATGATCCAGTCGATCACACGCGCGTTGTCGCCGAACCCCGGCCACAGGAAACGGCCGTCGTCACCGCGGCGGAACCAGTTGACCTGGAAGATGCGCGGTGCGCGATCGAACCGCAGCCGGCGCCCGACGTCGAGCCAGTGGGCGAAGTAGTCGCCCATGTTGTACCCGCAGAAGGGCAGCATGGCGAAGGGATCGCGACGAAGTTCGCCGACCGTGCCCTCCGCGGCGGCGGTGCGCTCCGACGATATCGTGGACCCGAGGAAGACCCCGTGCGCCCAGTCGGTGGCCTCGACGACCAGCGGCACGTTCGTCGCGCGGCGCCCTCCGAACAGGATCACGTCCAGCGGCACGGCCTCCTCCCAGTCGTCGGAGATCTGCGGGCACTGGGCCGCGGCGACGGTGAAGCGGGAGTTGGGGTGCGCGGCCGGACGCCCGGATCCGGGCGTCCAGGCCTTGCCCTCCCAGTCGATGAGGTCGCTCGGCGGCGTGTCGGTCAGCCCCTCCCACCACACGTCCCCGTCCGGGCGCAGGGCGACGTTCGTGAAGATCGTGTTGCCCCACAGCGTCTCCACCGCGGTGACGTTCGTCGCCTCCCCGGTCCCCGGAGCGACCCCGAAGAACCCGGCCTCGGGGTTGATCGCCCAGAGCCGGCCGTCCTCCCCCGGGCGGATCCATGCGATGTCGTCGCCGATCGTCTCGACGCGCCATCCCGGGATCGTCGGGCGCAGCATCGCGAGATTGGTCTTGCCGCACGCCGAGGGGAAAGCCGCTGCGACGTGGTACGCCCGCCCGTTCGGGTCGATGATGCGGATCAGCAGCATGTGCTCGGCCAGCCAGCCCTCATCGCGAGCGATGACGGATGCGACGCGCAGGGCGAAGCACTTCTTCGCGAGGATGGCGTTCCCGCCGTATCCCGAACCGTAGGAGTACACCTCGAGCGTGTCCGGGAAGTGCACGATGTACTTCTCGTCGTTGCAGGGCCACGCGGTGTCCTGCTCGCCTGGTGCCAGCGGCGCCCCCACGGTGTGCACGGTGCGCACCCACGGGGCTCCGCCGGCGATCTCACGGGTCACGGCGTCGCCGACCCTGGTCATGATGCCGATGGATGCCACGGCGTATGCGCTGTCGGTGATCTGCACCCCGATGTGCGAGAGCGGGCCGCCGACGGCGCCCATCGAGAACGGGACCACGTACATCGTGCGCCCCCGCATGGAGCCGGCGAAGAGGACGTCCATCTTGGTGCGCATGGCCCCGGGCTCGGCCCAGTTGTTGGTGGGGCCGGCGTCCTCCTCGCGCTCGGAGGCGATGAACGTGCGTCCCTCCGTCCGGGCGACATCGCTCGGATGGGAGCGTGCGAGGTAGGAGCCCGGGCGCCACTCCGGGTTGAGCTTGATGAGCTTGCCCTCGTCGACGAGCCCGCGCAGAAGAGCGTCGTTCTCGGCACGCGAGCCGTCGACCCAGTGCACGGCGTCCGGCTGCGTCAGTGCGCGGATCTCCTCCACCCAGGCGCGCAGATCCGCCATCGCCGGGGTGTCGTACGTCGGCGCCTGCCCCAGCGTCCGCGCCGGCCCGGCCGGTGCGGTGCGGAAGGTGAACGTCTCAGCGATGGCCATGTCTGCTCCCTCGAAGAATCAGGTCGTTGTGACCATCCTGCGCCAGACACGCGAGGATTTTTCGACGATTCGGAACGTAAGAACAATGATTCTTTCAGTATGATCAAGGAATGAGCGGCTCCGGCATCCACCTCACCACCCTGGGTCATCGCATCCGTCACCACCGCACCGCCCGCGGCTACACGCTCGACGAGCTCGGCGCGCTGGTCGGGGTCGCGGGCTCCCAGCTCAGCCTCATCGAGAACGGCAAGCGCGAGCCCAAGCTCTCGCTCCTGCAGGCGATCGCCCAGGCGACGGACACCGAGGTCGCCGACCTCATCTCCGGCGAGCCGCCGAACCGCAGGGCGGCGCTGGAGATCGAACTGGAGAAAGCGCAGGCCAGCCCCGTGTTCCGGCAGCTCGGCATCGCCCCCGTGCGCGTCACGAAGGGCATGACCGACGAGACGATCGAGTCCGTGCTCGGCCTGCACCGCGAACTGCAGCGTCGCGAACGCGAGGCCATCGCCACACCGGAGGAGGCTCGCCGCGCGAACACGGAGCTGCGGCTTCGGATGCGCGCGCAGAACAACTACATCGGCGACATCGAGAAGCTCGCCGAGAAGCAGCTGCGCTCGGCCGGTCATGTGGGCGGCGCCCTGACCCACCGCACCGTGAGCATCATGGCGGAGAAGCTGGGATTCGAGCTGATCTACGTCGGCGACCTGCCGCATTCGACCCGCTCGGTGACCGATCTGGAGAACGGGCGGATCTATCTCCCCCCGGCGTCGATCCCCGGCGGCCACGGCCTGCGGTCGATGGCCCTGCAGGCGATGGCGCACCGCCTCCTCGGCCACACTCCGCCGACCGACTACGCCGACTTCCTGCAGCAGCGGCTGGAGATCAACTACTTCGCGGCGTGCTGCCTGATCCCCGAGACCGCCGGCGTGGCCTTCCTCCAGCAGGCGCGCAAGGACCGCAACCTCGCCGTCGAGGACTTCCGCGACGCGTTCGGCGTCACGCATGAGGCAGCGGGCATGCGCATGACGAACCTGATGACCGAGCACCTCGGGATGGCCCTGCACTTCCTCCGCGTCGACGAGACCGGGGCGATCACCCGGGTCTACGAGAACGACGGCCTCCCCCTGCCGATGGACGTGACGGGCGCGGTCGAGGGGCAGCGCGTGTGCCGCAAGTTCCAGGCGCGGGCCGCATTCGCGCAGCAGAACCGCACCACGGAGCATCACCAGTACACCGACACGCCGTCCGGGACGTTCTGGTGCTCGACGCAGACCGGATCCTCCAGCGACGGGGAGTTCTCCATCACGGTCGGCGTGCCGTTCGACGACGCCCGGTGGTGGCGGGGACGCGAGACGCCGGACCGCGCGGCGTCGACCTGCCCGGACGAGGCGTGCTGCCGCCGCCCTCCGAGCGAGGTCGCCGAGCGGTGGAGCGGCAAGGCCTGGCCGAGCGCCCGCGTGCACACCCACATGTTCTCCCCGCTCCCCCGCGGCGCGTTCCCGGGTGTCGACGACAGCGAGGTCTACGACTTCCTCGCACGGCACGCTCAGGAGTGAGCAGGACCTCCCCCGTACGCTGGAGGGATGACGATCACGCTGCACGCCCGCGCCGCCCTGCTCGACATGGACGGCACGCTGGTCGACTCGACGGCGGTGGTCGAACGGCTCTGGCTGGAGTGGGCGCGACCGCACGGCCTCGATCCCGAGACGGTGCTGCGGACCGTGCACGGCAGGCAGGGGCACCAGAGCATGGCGCTGCTGCTCCCCGCCCGAGACCACGCCGTGAACCTGGACGAGAACCAGCAGATGCTGCAGCGCGAGAGCGAGGACGTGGACGGCGTCGTCGAGATCGCGGGAGCCGCGGCGTTCCTCAGCGCACTCGCACCCTTCCCCCACGCGATCGTGACCTCCGCCGACGTCCGCCTCATGACGGCGCGGATGGGGGCGGCGTCGCTGACCGTTCCCCGGCTCGCCGTGACCGCGGAGAGCGTGTCGCGCAGCAAGCCGGATCCCGAAGGCTTCCTCCGCGCCGCGGCGGAGTTGGGGATCGAAGCCTCGGACTGCGTCGTGTTCGAGGATTCCGCGGCCGGGATCCGCGCGGGGCAGGATGCCGGGATGATCGTGATCGGCGTCGGTCCGCACGCTCCGTCGTTCGGCCCGGCGCATCACGTCGACGATCTCACTTCCGTGCGGATCATCGCCTCCGGCGACGGCTTCGACGTCCTCCTCGGATGACGGCCGCGTGCGTCATCCCGTGACGAACGCGGCGTAGCGAGCAAGGGCGGCTGCGACGTCCTCGTCGCGGAGGTCGGCGAGCAGCTCGGCCGTCGGATGCTCGGTGTGCCGTCCCAGCGCCGTCGACTGTCGCCATGTGCCGACGATCAGCCCGTCGGCGAGCAGGATGGGTCGGACCATCCCGTTCTTGCCCGGTCCGACCGCCGCGAACGCCTCCGGCGTTCCCGCGTGCGACCGATCGGCATAGGAGATGTAGTACTCCTCGAAGGACGCGAGAGCGAGGACCTCGCCGGTCGCGCGGCGACGAGGACGCGCCCGTGCGACGTACACGCCGTCGTCCACCTCATCCAGCCGTGCGACCGCCGAGGCCGCCGCCGCTCGGGCCGCCGTGAGCGTGAGACCGGACCACCACGCGAAATCCTCGGCCGTCGCGGGGCCGTGACCGTCGATGTAGCGGGCGAACATCTCGGCCGCCGGATCGTCGGGCACGTGCGCGTCGGTGATGTGCTCCTCGGCGAGCACGAAGTACTGCTCGCGGCTCACGCCGTCGGGGCGCGGGACGACCGGGCCCTGGCAGATGATCCCGCGGATGGCGAGGTCGCCGATGGCGTGCGCGCCGCGCTGCCCCGTCGGGTCGACCCCGATGCCGGAGAGCACGTCGAAGAACTCCGCCCGCGTCAGGGCGTTCCCGCCGCGCAGAGCGACTCGCGCGGCGCGTTCGATCCGTGCGAGCACGTCGGCATCGAGTCCGAGTTCGCGCAGACGCGGCGCCTGCGCGCGCTGCTGGCGTTCGCCGGTCACCCGCAGCATCCAGGCGAAGTCACGGGCCGGGACGATGTGCAGCGTGCCGCGCTGCGTCCAGGCGCGGATCAGGGTGCCGTCGTCGAACAGCGCGTCGACCGCGCGCATGGTCGGAGCGCCCACGGTCCGCGTGGCCAGCGCCCAGCGCCCGCCCCAGAACTCCTGACTCTGAACGGCGAGCAGGTGCGAAGCCGCGTCGGCGACGGTCGGAGCGGGAGCAGTCAGTCGATGGGATCGCAGGCGCTCCGCGCGGAGCTTCGCTGGCGTCATCACGGCACCATCATGGCGGATGCCGGGGACATCGCAGGCGCGCAGGGGGTCCTGGGCGCGTCCTCGCGCCGGAGAAAGCGGTTTCAGCGCTACACTGATCCCCGGAAGCACGCGGCCGGCGGACGGCCGGCGGGAAGGGGGCGGGCGCAGTGGCTCGACGATCGAGTGCGACGACGATCAGCTCGGTCGCGCAGGCGGCGGGGGTGTCGCCGGCGACGGTCTCCCGCGTGATGAACGGACGGTTCTTCGGCGAACCGCAGATCGCGGAGCGCGTGCGGGCCGCTGCTCGGGAACTCGACTACTCCCCCAATCACCTCGCGCGCAGCTTCGCCATGGGCCAGACGAACGCCATCGCCTTCCTCGTGCCGGACCTGTCGAACCCCACGTTCCAAGCCGTGCTCACGAGTCTCAGCAAGGCCGCGGCCGAGGACGGATACCGGGTGCTCGTCGCCGACTCGGCCGAGTCCGCCGAGGACGAACCCGTGCTGGCCGCGGAGATACGCCACCGCTGCGACGCCCTGGTGCTGTGCGCACCCCGGATGACGGATGATGCCCTCGGCACCGCGACGTCGACGCTCGGCCCCGTCGTCGTCCTCAACCGCGCGAGCCCCGCTTCCTCCGCGCCGACGCTGGCCGTCGACTCGCGGGCCGGCTTCGAACGCCTCGCGCACCATCTCCACGCTCTGGGGCACCGCCACCTCGCCTACGTCGAAGGTCCGGAGGGTCCCGCTAACGAGAATCGCCTGCGCGGCATCGACGACGTCCGGAATTCCGTCGGAGACCTCACGGTCGACCGCATACCGGGTGGTGCCAACAGCCAGAGCGGGCTCGATGCCGTGGACGCGGTGACGCGCACCGGCGCGACCGCCGTGCTCGCCTTCAACGACCTCGTCGCGATCGGACTGCTGCACGGACTCACGAAGAAGGGGATCCGCGTACCGGAGGACATCTCCATCACCGGATTCGACGACATCCCCTTCGCCCGCTTCATGTCTCCGGCGCTCACCACGGCATCCGTGCCGCACGAGGCGCTCGGCGCTCTGGCGTGGAACCGCATGCGCTCGCTCATCGACGGCGAGACACCGGACCACGACGTGATGTTCCAGCCGCGGCTCGAACTGCGCGAGTCGACCGGCCCCGTCCGGCGCTGAGAGGACGACGCCGATGAGACTCGACGACATCCAGATCCGCGACCCCTTCGTCCTGCGCGAGGGGGACGGCCATTGGCTGTTCGGCAGCACCGACCCGAACATCTGGGACGGTCCGGCGACCGGCTTCGACGCCTACTGGAGCGCGGACCTGGAGACCTGGTCCGGTCCCTTTCCCGCGTTCCGCCCCGACCCGGATTTCTGGTCCCGGACGCAGTACTGGGCGCCGGAGGTCCACCGATACCAGGACGCGTACTACCTGTTCGCGACCTTCACCGCACCCGGCCGGCACCGGGGCACGCAGGTCCTGCGCGCCTCCTCGCCACAGGGTCCCTACACGCCCTGGTCCGACGGGCCGCTCACGCCGCACGACTGGGAATGCCTCGACGGCACCCTGCACGTCGAGGACGGCGTCCCCTACCTCGTCTTCTGTCACGAATGGAAGGACGTCGGCGACGGCGAGATCCTCGCCGTGCGGTTGAGCGAGGATCTGCGGACTCCCGCTTCCGAACCCGAGTTGCTCTTCCGCGCGTCCGCCGCCGCGTGGGCACGGCCGATCCCGAGACCGGAGTTCCCGCTCGTGTACGTGACGGACGGCCCGTCCCTGCATCGCACGGCCGACGGGCGGTTGCTCATGCTGTGGTCCAGCTTCGGGGAGTCCGGATACGCGCTGGGAGTCGCGACGTCCTCTTCCGGCGGCATCCGAGGCCCGTGGATGCAGGCGGAGACGGCCCTGTGGCCGGCCGATGGAGGACACGGCATGATCTTCCGTGATGCCGAGGGCACACTGCTCCTCGCCTTGCACACTCCCAACCGGACTCCGCATGAGCGCGCCCGGTTCTTCCCTCTCGACGAGACGCCGGACGGACTCCGCCTGCGCGGCTGAGTGCGATCAGTCGAAGACGGGCGCTATGCTCGCGACGCCATGCCGACCGTCGAGCCGCCCGTCCCGGAGCTCGAGGATCTCATCGGGCGCCGCGTCGAGATGCGTCCGTCTGCCGTCGATGACGAGGTCCCCGCCGACGCGGGCGGAGCCGAGGCCGACGATCCGCCACGGCACCCCGGACGGATCGGTGATGACGCGCCACCCGCGCGGGAACGAGAACGCGAGCTCGCCGTCTCGATGCACGTCCACCCGGTCGTCATCGGCGGCGAGCTCCCAGAATCCCCCTGCCGTGCGACGCGCTGTCGCGACCGCCGAGGCCGCGGCGCCGAGGCCGAGCCGCGTCGGAGAGGCGCCGGAGAACCACAGGTCGCCGTCGTCCGCTTCGCGGATCCCGGACCAGCGCTCCAGCGCATCGAGGAACCAGAGGATCGACGGCGAGTACTGCGTGGTGAACCCGGCCTCCCCGGTGAACGGGTCCAGGCACTGCGGGAACCGGTCCGCCGCGGCCAGGGCGGCCAGTACCGGGGCGGACGCGGCCGCCAGCTCGGCCGCGTGGCCATGGTGCTCGAATGCGTCGGGGGCGCGAAGCAGACTCAGGAAGTTGACCGGCCCTCCCCACGAATTGCGCGACGCATCCCGGTCGAAACGCGGATCATCCATCGCGATCGAGGTGAAGCCGTAGTGTGCGAGGAACTTCCGCGTGTTCAGCAGATAGCGCTCCAGGCTCTCCGCGAAGAACGCCTCGTCACCGATCTCGCATGCCAGCACCCGCAGCAGCACGTCCGAGGCGATCCGCACGCTGCGCCCGTTCCGGTCGCGGTCGTAGAACAGGCCGTCCTCGGCGTGAAAGCACTGCTCCCACAGAGCCGCCGTGCTCTCGCGTGCGGCCGCTCGCCAGCGTTCCCCGTCCTCGCCGAGTTCGTCGGCGATGCGGCCGAGGTAGGCGCGCTGACAGGCGACGTTCGCGGTGAGATCGGGCGCGATGTACGGCAGGAGCGCAGAATCGGGATCGCACTGCTGCGCATCGCCGTGGGGGCAGCGATCCGGTGCGAACCAGAACCTGGGCGAGAGGTCGTGTCCGGTGTCGAACGTGCAGAACGCCTCCACCGCGCCGGTGCCGCGGGTGTCGCGATGGCGTGCCAGCCACTCGTCGCCCCGGACCATGGCGTCGTACATCCTCCGGAGGAACCCACGATCGCGCCCCGAGGCCAGATAGTGACGCCACACCACGCGGGCGAGCGGTGTCACGATCTGGATCTGGCTGAACGCCGGGCCGTCGGCGGTCACCTTGTAGGGCAGGAGCCCGTCGTCGCGCTGGTGCTCCGCGAACTGCAGGAGCGTCTCCCTGGCGACGTCCGGAGCCCAGTGCCGGAGCACGTCGGCGCTGATCGACCCCGTGCTCTCCAGCCACGTCCCGGGATACACACCGCCCTCGAGGAGCACGGGCTCGGTCCCTGATGTCGAGCCGATACTGGCGCTCAGCTCGGCGAGCGCGCGGTGCCAGCGCTCCTCGAGGGGTCCGCCGACGGCCGCGAAGCGGACCTCGGCGGTGCGGATGCCGTCCGCGAGCGGAGAGCCGGCGATGCCGGCCCGGGCGATCGGGTCCGCCTCTCGCAGTCGCTGCAAGGCGTCGTCCCGGGCCGTCATCGTCTGCATCGCCGTTACTGCTCCAGTGCCGCACCGAGTTCGGCGACCCACTGCTCGCCGGCCTGCGCTGGTGTCGCGCGACCGAAGAGCACATCGGCCTCCATGCGCTGCGACAGCTCGTTCATGATCGAGCCGCCGGACGGCTGCGGCGGAGCGACGACCCCGCTTTCGAGCACGACGTCGACGTACTCGGCCGCGACCTGGCTCGGCCCCTCGAGGAGCGGGGTCACCACGGCCAGCGTCTCCGGGTTGAACGGGACTCCGCGGGTGTCGAGGATCAGCTCGGCGGCGGCGGGCTCGTTGAGGAACCAGTCCACGAGCATGGCCGCGGCCTCCGGGTGGGGCGTCGCGGCGTTGATCGCCCAGAACGCCGACGGGAGCAGGGCGACGCCGGTCGTGTCCGTCGACGTCGGGGGAAGCATGATCCGCACGTCTCCTGCGGCTCCGTAGACGTTCATGAGATTGCTGTAGCCGAAGGTGATGCCCGCCTGCCCGAGCGTGAACAGCTGCTGGTCCGGCGGAAGCGCGACCCCGGAGGCGACCACGGAGGGATCCGGCATGCCGCCTCCGTCCGACAGCTCCTTCTCGATCTCGAAGATGCCTGCGATCTGCTCGGCATCCACGCCGAGCTGACCGTCCCAGTCGTACATGCCGAGCTCGCTGACCTGCGCGGCATAAGTGCCGATGATGTCGGCGATCCTCATGTCGATCCCGTAGACCGGCTGGCCCGCCTCGTTGGTCAGACCGGCACTGCCGATCTCGTTGGCGGCGGCGATGAGGTCGTCCCACGTCCAGCCGTCCTGCGGCACGGCCACTCCGGCCGCCTCGAAGATGTCGGCGTTGACGAACGCGGCGGTCGCATTGCCCCCGGTCGGCAGGCCGTACAGCGTGTCGTCGACGATCGAGTTCGTCAGCGAGAAGTCCGGGTACTGCGAGGAGTCCACGTACTCCCCGACCGTCTCGAAGTCCAGCAGCGCGCCGAGTTCGCCGTACTCCTGCGGCTTCGCTCCCCCGAGCGCGAACACGTCGGGCGCGGTGTCCCCTCCGCCGGCGAAGTCCGTGGCCAGGCGGTTGAAGAGGTCATCCGGCGATCCCACCGGAGTCTGGGTGACGGTGATGTTGGGGTGCTCGTCCTCGAACAGGCCGATGACCTCGTCGAACAGGGCGGCGCGCGCGTCGTCGCCCCACCAGGACATCTCGAGCTCGATCTCCTCGTCCGGGTCGAAGCCCTCGGCGGAGCCCGCGTCGCCGGAGCATCCGCTCAGCGCCAGGGCGGACACGGCGGCGATGGATCCGAACGTCATCACGCGGGTACGGGTGATACGCGTCATTGCGCCTCTTTTCGCTGTGGGCGGCATCGATGTCCGCCAGGAGGGATGGATATCAGAAAACGGTGAAACCGCTTTCTCGAAAGTTAGCATCGGACCGGAACCCTGTCAACGAAGACCTTTCACCACCGCCGACGGCGATCGGGCGACACGCCGGAATGACGGACTTGACGGATGGATTCCCGGACACCAATAATCGTCCTGACCGTGAAACCGCTTTCTCGCATCGCATCCGAGCCGGATGACGTGGAGAAGCATCGCGCAAGCTGACAAGGAGGTCGCATGAGCAGTCTTGGCGAGCTGCGCACCCTCACCCGCACACGCGGGCCGGGCGCGCGCGTCCGAGAGAAGTTCCCCGACAACAAGGCCGCCGTGGCATTCCTGCTGCCGTGGCTGATCGGGATGCTGGGCCTCACGATCGGCCCCATCGTGGCATCCCTGTACCTGTCCTTCACCGACTACAACCTGCTCCAGCCGCCGACATGGTCGGGCATCGAGAACTTCGTGCGGATGTTCTCGGATGCCCGCTTCTGGAACTCGTTCCGCGTCACCGTCGAATACGTCCTGATCGGCGTGCCGTTGCAGCTGGCACTGGCGCTCGCGCTGGCAGTGCTCCTCGACAAGGGCCTGCGGGGCCTGTCGTTCTATCGCTCGGTCTTCTATCTCCCCTCTCTGCTGGGCGGCTCCGTCGCCATCGCGATCCTGTGGCGTCAGGTGTTCGGCAAGGACGGACTCGTCAACGGCGTCCTCGCCTGGTTCGGAATCGACGGCCCCGGCTGGATCGGACATCCGGACTTCGCGCTCGGAACGCTCATCGTCCTGAACGTCTGGACGTTCGGCTCACCGCTGGTCATCTTCCTCGCGGGCCTCCGGCAGATCCCGGCGATGTACTACGAAGCCGCATCCATGGACGGCGCCGGCCGGGTCCGTCAGTTCCTGTCGATCACGTTCCCGCTGCTGACGCCGGTGATCTTCTTCAACCTCGTGCTGCAGATCATCTTCGCGTTCCAGTCGTTCACCCAGGCGTACGTCGTCTCCGGCGGAACGGGCGGACCGAGCGACTCGACGATGTTCTTCACCCTCCTGCTGTACAAGGAGGCGTTCACCGACCTGGACATGGGCTATGCCTCGGCCATGGCCTGGTTCCTGCTCGTGGTGATCGCCGCATTCACCGCCTTCAACTTCTGGCTCTCCAAGTACTGGGTGTTCTATGACGACTGAAACCGAGACCCTCGTCCGTCCTTCCGGCGCCGCGCCCGTGTCCCGCCGTCGGCCGGGGCAGCGTCACGCCCGTTGGCGCTCCCTGCTGAAGCACGTCGTGCTGATCGTCCTGTGCGTCGTGATGGTGTACCCGCTGATCTGGCTCGTCGCCTCCAGCCTCAAGCCGAACGACGAGATCTTCCGGGATCTCAGCATCTTCACGACGAACCTCACGACCGAGAACTACGTCAACGGCTGGAACGACCTCCAGCATCCGTTCGGGCTGTTCCTGCTCAACTCGGCGATCATCGCGTTCGGCGCGATCCTCGGGAACCTGGTGTCCTGCTCGATGGCCGCCTACGCCTTCGCGCGCATGAAGTTCCGATTCCGCAACCTCGCGTTCGCGCTGATGCTCGGGTCGATCATGCTCCCGTTCCAGGTGCTGCTGGTGCCGCAGTTCATCATCTACAAGGAACTCGACTGGCTGAACACCTTCCTTCCGCTGGTCGTGCCGAAGTTCCTCGCGACCGAGGCCTTCTTCGTGTTCCTCATGGTGCAGTTCATCCGGGGTCTTCCGAAGGAGCTGTTCGAGGCGGCCCGCATCGACGGAGCCGGGCACGCCCGCAGCTACTTCCAGATCACGCTGCCGCTCATCGTGCCCGCTCTGGCGACCACGGCGATCTTCACCTTCATCTGGACCTGGGGCGACTTCTTCGGCCCGCTCATCTACCTCCGACTGCCGGAGCTGTTCCCCGCCTCCCTCGCCTTGAAGGGCTTCCTGGACGCGCAGTCCAGCTCGGACTACGGCTCGATGTTCGCGATGAGCGTCGTGTCGCTGGTCCCGCTGTTCCTCGTGTTCCTGTTCGGACAGCGATTCCTCATCAAGGGCGCCGCGACCAGCGGCATCAAGTGACCGGCGCAGAGACGCCGTCGAAAGGACCGCGCATGCAGAAGGATCGATACGGCCTGGTCGGCACCGGTTCCCGAGCCCAGATGTACCTGGAGGCCATCGCGGGACCGCACGCGGACGCGGCCGAGCTCGTCGCCGTGGCGGACACGAACCCCGGTCGTGTCGAATGGTCGCTGGCCCGGCATCCCGAGCTCGGCGATCCCGCACGCTTCGCGCCGTCGCGGCTCGCGTCGGTCGTCGCCGAGCACGGCGTCCAGCGCGTCATCATCACGACGCCGGACTCGACGCATGCGGATCTGATCGTCGAGGCGGTCGACGCCGGTGCCGACGTCGTCGTCGAGAAGCCGCTGACGACCACCGAAGAGGGCGTGCGCCGGATCACCGACGCGGTCCGGCGCACCGGTCGCGGTGTCACCCTGACGTTCAACTACCGCTACTCTCCGCGCAACAGCGCCCTGAAGCAGGTGATCTCGTCCGGCGAGATCGGCGAGGTGACGAGCGTGCACTTCGAATGGGTGCTCGACACCGGTCACGGCGCGGACTACTTCCGACGCTGGCACCGGGACAAGGATCGGTCGGGAGGGCTGCTGATCCACAAGGCGAGCCACCACTTCGACCTCGTGAACTGGTGGATCGACGACACCCCGACGCGCGTCTTCGCCTCGGGAGGACTGCGGTTCTACGGAGCCGAGAACGCCCGGCGGCGGGGCCTCGGCCCCCGCCCGGAGCGCGGCACCACCGACTCCCCGCTGCGCGACCGGTTCAGCCTGGACCTGCGCACCGATCCGGTCTGGCGCGGCCTGTATCTCGAACAGGAGGGATTCGACGGCTACCTGCGCGATCGCGACGTGTTCGACGAGGGCATCACGATCGAGGACAACCTGTCCCTCGTCGTGGACTACGCCCGTGGCAGCACGCTGTCGTACTCCCTGAATGCGCATGCACCCTGGGAGGGGTACACCGTCGCGGTCAACGGGACGCGGGGACGGGCTGAGCTCACGGTCGTCGAACGCGGATCGGTGCTCGTCGACGAGGAGGGCCGGACCGTCGTCGACCCGAGCGCTCGCCCCGACCTCGTCGTCGACGACACCGCGCGTCCGGTGTCGGAGCGGCTCGTCGTGCAGCAGCACTTCGCGCCGGCGCGCGAAGTCGCGATCCCGGACGGCGAAGGCGGGCACGGCGGGGGCGACGCCATGCTGCTGCGGGATGTCTTCGTCGGAGTCGAGGACGATCCGCTCGGACGCACGGCGGACTGGACGGACGGCGTGCGCAGCATGGCCGTCGGCCTCGCCGGGAACCGTTCGCTGGCCACCGGGCAGGCGGTGCGGATCGCGGATCTCGATCTGGGCGCCGCTCACGCGGTGCTCGAGCGACGCGCACCGGCGTCCTGAGCCGCTGCCGCCTCAGCTCAGCGCGCTGATCGCGTCCCGCAGGAAACCGCCGGACGCCTCCAGCGCGGCGGCGCCGGACGCGGCATCCGCCCCGGTCGCCAGCATCAGCAGCGCGAGCTTGACGGAGCCGTCGGCGGCGCGCAGCGCCGCGGAGGCCTCCTCCACACTCGCGCCGGCCAGCTGTGACACGGTGCGGACGCTGCGCACGCGCAGCTTCTCGTTCGTGGCGACCAAGTCCACCATGACGCCTCGGTAGGTCTTGCCGAGCTTGATCATCGACAGCGTCGTCAGCATGTTGACGACCAGCTTCTGCGCCGTGCCGGACTTCAACCGCGTAGATCCCGAGATGAATTCCGGCCCGGTGACGACCTCGATCGCGATCTCGGCGGCGGATCCGATCGCGGAGCCCGCGTTCGCGGCGATCGCGACCGTGAGCGCTCCGGTCTCCCGCGCGTGCACGAGCCCGCTGACCACGTACGGCGTGCGCCCGGATGCCGAGATGCCGACGACCGTGTCGTCCGCGGACAGCGACAGCCGGTCGAGGTCGGCGATCGCGGCGTCCTCGTCGTCCTCGGCATCCTCCACGGCCGAGCGGATCGCCTTCTCGCCGCCGGCGATCACGCCGACCACCATGGCGGGGTCGGTGCCGAACGTCGGCGGGCATTCGCTGGCGTCCAGCACGCCGATGCGCCCCGCCGTGCCCGCGCCGATGTAGATCAGGCGCCCGCCGCGGCGGAAGCGCTCTGTGATGCCGTCGACCGCTGCAGCGATCGGCTCAGCCTGCGCGGCGACGGCCTCCGGGACGCGACGGTCCTCGGCGTTCATGGCGCGGACGAGCTCGATCGTGCTGAGCAGATCGAGATCGCCGCGCTCCGCGGTCTGCGCCTCGGTCGTGAGTCCGGACAGCTCGGCGAGCAGTTCGGCGAAGCGGGAGGAGTCATCCTGCACGATGCACATACCTTTCGTGGGGCAGGTCGGTGCGCGCGGCCAGCAGCAGCGCGCCGTCGAGGGCGTCTCCGCGCGCCGGCACGACCGTGCGGCTCGCGGAGACGAGGGCGGTTTCGAGGGCGGTCCGGAACCAGACATGGTCCGTCAGGCCGCCGTGCAGGGCGACGCGGGAATCGGCGCCGGCCGCCGCCGCGGCGGAGGCCGTGAGCAGCCGCACTGCCTCGGCGGCGATCCCTGCCGCTGCGTCGTCGCCGTCGGCAGCGGCGTCCAGCACGACGGGCGCGAAGGTCGCGAGGTGCCGCGCGGCCGGCCCGCCACCGGCGAGCCACGCGTGCACGTCAGGTGACGGGGCGATGTGCGCATCGAGCGCGGCGGACAACGCGGTGGCGGGGCCGAGTCCGGCGCCGGCGCGCAGGACCGCACGGATCCCCTCCCGCCCCAGCCACGAGCCGCTGCCGAAGTCGCCCAGCTCAGGGCCCCAGCCGTCCACGAGTCGGACACCCCGCGCATCCACCCCGAGCGCGGCCGCGCCGGTGCCGGCGATGAGGAGCACTCCGGGCGATCCGACGAGCGCACCGGCGTGGGCCGTCACCACGTCGGATGCCACCGCAACCCGCGCCGAGGTGCGCACGGCGAGCTCGCCCGCGAGCTGCCGGGCGGCCTCCGGGGCCACCCACGCGCCCGCCGCGCCGACGCCCAGCACGTCGATCGCGTGCGCTGCGGTGTCCAGCAGGGGCACAATGGCTTCCAGCGCAGCTTCCACTCCCCCGGACACCGCCAGTCCGGGAGCCCCCGGGCCGTCGCGTCGGACCGGAGCCGCGGCGTCGGAGACGACGAACCGGCACCGGGTCTTTCCGAGATCGATGGCCGCTGCACGCATGAAAATAGTCTACAGTTCCGAACAACGAGGTGTAATGAACTTTCGGCTCTTCCGAGGAGACGCATGAGCATCCAGACGCGCATCGACGCGACGGCGCCCGCGCTGTCCCCCGCCCTTCAGCGCATCGCAGAGGAGATCCGCCGGGACCCGGCGCTCATCACGCGCCTGTCGATCACCGAGCTCGCCGAGCGCTGCGGCACGTCCGTCGCCTCCGTCGTGAGGTTCTGTCGCGCCGTCGGGGTGACCGGCTACGCCGAGCTGCGCATCTCGCTCGCTTCGGAGATCGGCCGGGAGTCGGCGCAGTTCGGACAGCGCAACGGCTTCGGCTCCGAGATCGGTGCGGACGACTCGCTGCCCGAGATCGCCGCCACCATGGCATCGCTCGAGGTGCTGGCGATCGAGGAGACCATCGCCGCGCTGGACTTCGACGCCCTCGCCGCCGCCGTCGGCGCGATCGACGCCGCCGACCGCATCCTGCTGTTCGGGATCGGAGCCAGCCACTTCACCGCGGCCGACCTCGGACACAAGCTGCTGCGCGTCGGGCGCAATGCCCTCGTCCTCTCCGACGCGCACGAGGCCGTCAGCTCCGCCGCGCTCTCGAACGCCGCGACGGTGGCGATGGGCTTCTCGCACCTGGGCTCGACCGTCGAGACGCTGCGCTTCATCGAGACCGCCCGCGCCGCCGGCGCCACGACCATCGGCGTCACATCCGCCCGGGACTCGCGCTTCGCGGGAGCCGTCGAGCACGTCCTGTACACCGCGGTGCGCGAACCCGCTTTCCGTGCCGGCGCGATGGTGAGCAGGATCGCTCAGCTCGCTGTGGTCGACTGCCTCTTCCTCGGCGTCGCACAGCGCCGCTACGGGGACACCGTCGACGCCCTGCGACGCACGCACGAGGCCACCAGGCAGCTGCGCTGAACCGTCACGCCTCGCCGGAAGCGACCACGGGCACGCCGACGCTCGCCGTGCGCAGGAACACGATGATCCAGCTGAAGATGAGCACCGCCGCGATCAGCTCGACCGCGGTGAGGTTGTAGTAGCCGGTCGCGAAGAACACGCCGAGCAGCACGATCACACCGACGTACACGTACCCGAGGACCACGAACACGCGGGAGATGGTCGGCAGCAGCCAGGGCAGTCCGATCACGAGCGCCGCGAACGCGACCGCCATGCCCGTGGCGACGGTGTTGTGCAGCAGGAAGAACGCGTCGACGGGGAAGATGCCGACACACGCCAGGAACAGCCCGATCAGCACCAGCCCGATGCGCACGAAGCGCCGACCGCGGCGAGCCTTCTCCGTGTCGACCGGCAGACCCGCCGTCGCGTAGCGGGCGATCGTCGTGACGATGATCCCGGCGATGATGAGCGTCCCGTTGAAGATCCAGGCCGAGGCGTTGCTGGCCATGCCGAGCGCCGAAAGGTTGTCCTGCCACCACAGCGGATCCGTCGCCGTCAGCATGCTGGCGAACGCACCGACGACGAGGAACACCGCGAGCACGAGCGAGAGCGACAACGGCGTCAGGGTCGCCGCGCTGAGGTAGCAGATGTAAGCGGTCAGGGCGAACGCCACGGCGACGAGGATCGCCCCGGGGAAGGCGAACACGGGCGCCCCCGTGAAGCTCTGCGACAGGAGCACGGCGATCCCCTCCCAGCCCAGCAGAGCGGTCGCCGCGAACGCGAGCGCGATCGCCGCGCTCTCATACCACCGCACGTGGGCGTCCGGCAGGGCGAGCCCGTCCGGGCGCAGCACCGGACGCTCCCCTCGTTCGCGCACGCCCAGCCGCGCGAGCGCGACGGCGAGAACCGCGACGACGGCGCCGCCGATCGAGGCGTAGTTTCCGATCGATCCCGGCCCGGTGATCTCGAGCGTGCGCCCCCAGAAGACGACGAACGAGATGAGGAATGCCAGTACGAAGAACGCCGCTCCGATGAGCAGCGCGACGGCCTCGATCGAGATCGTCGTCTCTCCGGGGCGCCGGACGAAACGGCCCAGCCAGTCGTTCACGCGCGAGGTCTCCGCAGTCTGCATGCCCTCACGATAGAGCCTGCCGGGCCCCGGTGACGTCAGGCGGTCGGCGGAAGTCCCTGGTCCTCTTCGCGCACGGTGCCCTTGTACGACCACGGGAAGTCGATCCAGAGGTCGGTGTCCTTCCAGGCGTAGTCCGGCTGGATGATCGTCGAGGGCTTGGTGTAGATCGTGACCGAGCGCACCTCGGCGCCGATGTCCTCCAGCAGATGCGCGGCGAGCGCCAGCGTCCGCCCCGAGTCCGCGACGTCGTCCACGAGCAGGACGCGCCGCCCGTCGAGGTAGGCCATGTCCAGCTCGGGCGGCAGCACCTCGGGATTTTCGAGGACGGTGCCGACCCCGGTGTAGAACTCCACGTTGATCGCCCCGCAGTTCTTCGCGCCGAGTCCGTAAGCGATGGCGCCGGCGGGCAGCAGTCCGCCGCGGGCGATCGCGACGACGACCTCGGGGACGAACCCGCTGTCGAGGATCCGGCGCGCGAGATCCCGCGTCGCCTCGCCGAATCCGTCCCAGGTGAGGGTCTCGCGCTCGTTCGCTGCATCAGTCACGGCATCCACTCTAGAATGTGTCCTGTCCGGCATCCGACGCCGGTGCCCGAAAAAGGGGCACGAAGCCCGCGGCGACGACGCGGCGGGGCGAGACACATACGGAAACCCTCCTCCGTCCGTGTCGAAAGGCTCTCGCATGCCCACCGTGTCCGCCCATGTCGCCCGCACCCTCGCCCAGCACGTCGATGCCGTGTTCGGCGTGATGGGCAACGGCAACGCCTACTTCCTGGATGCCATCGAGACGCAGACCGCCGCGTCGTTCACGGCGGTCCGGCACGAGCAGGGCGCCGTGGTCGCCGCCGACGCGCACTACCGCGCATCCGGGCGGATCGCGGCCGGGACGGCGACCTACGGCGCGGGCTTCACGAACACCCTGACGGCCCTGGCCGAATCGGTGCAGGCGCGCATCCCGCTGGTGCTCGTGGTCGGTGACGAGCCGACCTCAGGCCCGCGTCCGTGGGACGTGGACCAGATCGCGCTCGCCTCCGCGGTCGGCGCGCGGACCTACACGGTCGGACGAGCGGATGCCTCGGCGACCACGATCATCGCGATCGAGCACGCCCTCACCTATCGGGTGCCGGTCGTCCTGGCGATCCCGTACGATGTGGCGGCGCTGGAGGCCGACGAGGACACGGCCGAGCGCGCGGCGACGCTGCGACTGCCGGCACCGATGGCGCCGGCCGGGCCGTTCGCCGAAGGGATGCTGGACGAGATCGCGTCGGCCCTGGCGTGCGCCGAGCGCCCGTTCCTGCTCGCCGGACGCGGCGCGTGGCTGGCCGGTGCCGGAGACGCCCTGGGACGCCTGGCCGACGCGGCAGGCGCTCTCACAGCATCCACGGCGCTCGGTCGCGGCGTCTTCCTGCGCGCGGAGTACGACCTCGGAGTCACCGGGGGTTTCGGGGCGGAGGGCGCGATGGAGCTCGTTCGCCGTGCCGACGTCGCGGTGGTCTTCGGCGCATCGCTGAACCAGTTCACGATGCGCTTCGGTGCCCTGTTCGCTCCCGGGACGCGGGTGTACCAGGTGGACGTGTCCGCGTCGGCGACGCACGCTCATGTCGGAGGTTTCGTCCGCGGCGACGCGCGACTCGTCGCCGAGGAGCTCGTGACGCGGGTGACCGCGGCGTCGGATTCCGGGGCCGGGGCCGGGGCCGTGCCGGACTCCGGCGATTCCGACGCTTCCGGCTCCGCGGATGCCGCGAGACGCGATTCCGCAGGAGTTCGGCGCGCGCCCTGGCGGGAGTCCGTCGACGTCGCGGCCGCGCGCGCCTATGCTCCTGGCGATGAACAGGCGCCGGACGGACGCCTCGACCCCCGTTCGGCCGCCCGCCGGATCGCCGAACTGCTGCCCGCGGACCGGATCGTGGTGTCCGACGGCGGTCACTTCATCGGCTGGGCGAACATGTACTGGCCGGTGGCGTCTCCCGATCGCATGATGATGGTCGGCACGGCCTTCCAGGCCATCGGCCAGGGCTGGCCCAGCGTCGTCGGCGCGGCACGCGCCCGTCCGGAGGCGACGATCGTCCTGACCACGGGGGACGGCGGCGGGCTCATGGCCGTCGCCGACCTCGAATCCGCCGTCCGGACGGCCGGCGGGCGCGGATGCGCCGTGGTCTGGAACGACGCGGCCTACGGTGCGGAGGTCAATCTGTACGGTCTGAAGGGGCTGGCCGAGGAGCCGATGCGCATCCCCGAGGTCGACTTCGCCGCGTTCGCCTCCGCGGTGGGGGCCGAGGGCGTCGTCGTCCGCACCCTCGCCGATCTGGACAGGCTCGGATCCTGGGCCGCAGAGGATTCCTCCGCACGCCGTTTCCTCCTCCTGGATCTGCGCATCTCGGGCGACGTGATCGCGCCGTACCAGGAGGAGATCATCCGCGTGAACTCCTGACCGGGGTGCTCCCCCGTCAGATCCACCCCTTGTCCTGCGCGATGCGCACGGCCTGAGCGCGATTCGCGGCGCCGGTCTTGCCGATCGCGGACGACAGGTGGTTGCGCACGGTCCCCGCGGAGAGGAACACCTCGGATGCCACGGCGGCCGCAGACCGGCCGTCGGCGGCGAGTCTCAGCACCTGGCGCTCCCGCTCGCTGAGCGGATTCGCTCCGCTGAACAGGCTCTCCTCGGCCAGCGCCGGATCGACGACGCGGTTCCCTGCGTGGACGCGGCGCACCGCGTCGGCGAGCTGCTCCGCCGGAGTGTCCTTCACGACGAAGCCGCTGGCTCCGGCATCCAGAGCCTGACGCAGATAGCCGGGGCGGGCGAAGGTCGTCACGATGAGCACCTTCGTCGCCTCGCTCGCCGTGCGGATCCGCCGGGTCGCGTCGATGCCGTCCGTCCCCGGCATCTGGATGTCCATCAGGCAGACATCGGGTGCCGTCTCGCGCACCAGGCTCACCGCCGCTTCGCCGTCCGCCGCGGAGCCGACCACCTCGAGGTCGCCTTCGAGCTCCAGCAGCGCGGCGAGCGCGCCTCGTACGAGCGCCTGATCGTCGGCGATCACCACGCGGATGCTTTCGCTCACCACATCACCTCCACGAGGGTTCCGCCGGAGTCCTCGTCGTCGATCCGGAAGCGCGCACCGGCGGCGGCCGCGCGCTCGCGCATGCCGCGCACGCCGTTGCCCTCCTGATCGCTCCGCCCGCGGCCGTCGTCCGCGATGGACAGCCGTCCCGGCCCGACCTGCACGCGTACCAGGGATGCCTCGGCGTGGCGCAGTACATTCGTCGTCGCCTCGCGCAGGATCCAGGTGGCGGTGAGCGCCTGCGCCGGCGACAGGGCTGCGGGGTCGCCGTCGACCGCGAGCTCGACCCCCGCGGCCCGCAGCGCGTCGCCGCTGGCCGCCAGCTGCTCGTCGAGCGTGACCGTCCGTGCACCGGACACGGTCGCGCGCACCCCGGCGATCGCCTCGGCCGTGAGGGACTCGATGTCGGCGAGCTCGGCTCTGGCGCGCTCCGGGTCGGAGTCGATCAGCCGGCGGGCGAGCTGGGCCTTGAGTCGCACGACCGTCAGCGAATGTCCGATCAGATCGTGCACGTCGCGCGCCACGGCTTCGCGCCCCGTGCTCGTGGCCAGTTCGAGGCCGAGCCGTTCGGCCTCGGCCGACCGGGTGATCAGCGTCGTCGACACCGTGTTCACCACCGCGAGCAGCGCGATGATGATGAGCAGCGTGACGTATCCGACACCGCCGGGGGCGAGCAGGACGAACAGAGCAGCGATGATCAGCGCTGCGGCGATCGCGATCCAGTGCCACGCACGGGTGAGGCCGTACGAGGCGAAGGACATGATGAACGGCAGGAAGCTCAGCGCCGTCCCCCCCACCGCCGGAGCGCAGAGCAGTGCGCAGCAGATCAGCCCGGCGAAAAACAGCCAGGGACCCGGTCCGCGCGGCGACCCGATCGGCGCATCGCTGCGCATGCCGCGGATCGCCCCGACCACGTACAGCACGACGAACAGGACGAGCGCGGTCCACCCGAGGACGACCCACGCCGTCGCGGCCTCCGAGCGCACCAGGCCCACCATCGGATAGATGAGGAAGACCAGCCAGATGAGGGCCATCACCGACGCGAACCGCTCCCACGGCTTCTGCGCGGTGCGCCGGGTGTGCGTCCTCATCTCCCCCACCTTGCCACGCCCGGCCCGCCCGGACTACCGGCGCGAACGCGCCCGCCGCGCCCCGGCGAACACCAGCAGCGAGAACACGACCAGCCACACGGCGATGTTCAGCAGCACCGCCCACAGGGGGTCGGTCTGCCCCGTGGTCAGCATGCCGTCCGTGAGCGGCCACCGGCACAGTGCGACGTAGCCGTACAGCGGCGTGAACCGGGCGATGTCGAGCATCACCCCGTCCAGCGGCATGAACACGTTCCCGAAGAACGCGAAGAAGGTCAGCGAGATCGAGGCCAGCGCCGC
The DNA here is from genome assembly GCF_058349845.2 of Microbacterium cucumeris. NCBI lineage: Bacteria > Bacillati > Actinomycetota > Actinomycetes > Micrococcales > Microbacteriaceae > Microbacterium > Microbacterium cucumeris. The sequence continues at coordinate 300,130 of NZ_JBYRIZ020000002.1, read as the reverse complement.
GGCCGTGTCGGAGGTGAAGAACAGGCCGACGCCCAGCCCGTACAGGCCATACATGAGCCCCGCTCCGAGGATGATCCCCGCCGACGCGACCCAGCGCCAGGCGTCCTCGGCTTCGGCTCCGGTGATCAGGCCGGCAGTGAACACGGCGATCAGGGCCAGCGCGGCGAACCCCACGGCCGTGACCAGCTTGGTCGCGGCGTATCCAGCCGTGCTGAGCGGGGTCATGGCGAGCTGACGCCCCCAGCCCTGCTTCGCCTCGACCGCGGCGAGCGAGGTCAGCGAGCTCATCGCCACGGCGGTGCCGTACGCCGCCATGGACACCATGACGTAGAACGAGACGTTGCCGTGCCCGGCAGGCTGGCCGCCGTAGGCGGCGCTCGCCCCGAACAGCAGGTACATGACGACCGGCATCGTCAGGGTGAAGGCGAGCGTGTACGGATTGCGCAGCTGGCGGACGGCCTCGATGCGCAGCATGGTCGACGAGATCATCGTTCAACCTCCGTCAGAGCGGTGAAGGCGGTTTCCAGAGTCGGAGCGGCGATCTCCAGGTCGCGGGCACCGGCATCCAGCAGGGCGGAGGCGACCGCGTCGGAGTCCACGGCGAGCAGGCTCACGCGATCGGCGTCCCGGCGCAGGTCGGTGACGCCTTCGTGCGCGTTCAGCATCGCGAGGAGATCGTCTGCGGCATCCGCCGCTCGGGTCGGCAGGGTCGCCGAGACGCGTCTTGCACCCAGACCCGCGCGCAGCTGCGCGGTCGGCGCGTCGGCGACCACCCGGCCGCGATGCATGACGACCGTGCGGTGCGCGAACTGCTCGGCCTCTTCGAGGTAGTGCGTGGCGAAGAGGATGGTGCGGCCGGCCGCGGCATCCGTGCGCATGACGTCCCAGAAGTGTCGCCGCGCGGTCACATCCATCCCGGCGGTGGGCTCGTCCAGGACGAGGATGTCGGGATCGGCGACCAGCGCGAGAGCGAATCGGATGCGCTGCTGCTCTCCCCCCGAGCACTTCACGACCCGGCGCCGCGCGATCCCGTCGAGGTCGGCGCGCTCGAGCACCTCGGGAACCCGCGCGAGAGACGCGGGTCCGTGCAGCGAGGCGATGAGGCTCACGGTCTCGCGCACGGTCAGGTCCGAGAGCAGTCCTCCGGTCTGCAGGACCGCCCCGATCGCGCCCCGCGATGCCGCATGCTGGGGACGCTCCCCCAGCACGCGGACTCTCCCTTCGCTGGGTTCGGAGAGGCCGAGCAGGATGTCGAGCGTCGTGGTCTTGCCCGCGCCGTTCGGACCGAGCAGAGCGACGACCTCACCGCGCGCGATGGCGAGGGTGACATCGTCGACCGCCTGGACACGGCGATCGCCGTGACCGAAGTGGCGGCGCATGCCGGTGAACTCGATCGCCGGTTGGGACGACGTTCCGGTGGACGCGACGGGCGCCGGACTGAGTGTGTGCATGCTTCCAGGCTGGCCAGGAGATGAGCGGACCGCCGGAGGGAGATGTCATCGATCGGACGTGACGCGTGTCACGAGGCGGGCGGGGATCGAGGCGTCGAGGCCGTCTCGTGCCCTAGAGTTCTCAGATGCCCGCGATCCGCAACATCAGTGTCGGCCTGCCCGTGAAGGACGGTCACGTCCTGGTGCTGTGCGGTCGCGACCGGTCGCTCGGGCAGGACTTCTATCGCGCGATCGGCGGAGGGATCGAGTTCGGCGAACGGGCGGAGGAAGCCCTGCACCGCGAGTTCAGGGAGGAGCTGGACGTGACCCTCGACGGTTCGACCCTGCTCGCCGTGTCCGAGAACCTCTTCACCTACGAGGGCGAGCCCGGCCACGAGATCGCACACATCTTCGCGGTCGCCTCTGCCGAGTTGGATGCCCTGCCGCTGGAAGCCGAACTGGAGGTGCTGGACGAGGGCTCCCCGGTGCGCTGGGTGCCGGTCGCCGAGCTCCGCGACGGAGTCCGCCCGCTGTTCCCCTCCGGCGCCCCGCACGCGCTGTTCGCACTCGCGGACGAGCCCGTGATCGCTGACGCATGAGCGCGTCGCTGTCGCGGCTGACCCGCCCGGACGCGGACATCGCGTTCTGGGACTCGGGCGGTGGCGGCCCGGCGGTCGTCCTCTGCCACGGCGCCGGCATGGACCGGACGATGTTCGAGGCACCTGCTGCCGCGCTGGTGGATGCCGGGTACCGTGTCGTCTCCTGGGATCTGCGGGGGCACGGGCGATCGACGCTCGCCGCGGCATCCCGGTTCACGGCTGCGGACATCCTCGACGACCTGACGGCGCTGCTGGATCGATGCGGCGTCGAGCGCGCCGTCCTCGTCGGGCACTCGCTCGGAGGGAACCTCGTGCAGGCGTTCGCGCGCACACGGCCGGAACGGACCGCGGGCCTGGTCGTCCTGGACTCGACGTGGAACACGGGGCCTCTGACCCGGTGGGAGCGGTGGGGGCTGCGGCTCGCGGCGCCGTCGCTCGCGCTGGTGCCCGCGCGTTCCCTGCCCGGGATCATGGCCCGGGCTTCGGCCGTCTCCCCCTCCGCGATCGCCCGCACCGAGGCGACCTTCGCGCGGATGCCGAAGCGCCTGTTCCTCGACGTCTGGCGTGCGACGGTCTCGTTCGTCGAGCCGGATCCCGCCTACCGCTGTCCGGTTCCACTCGCTCTCGTCCGGGGAGCCGCGGACCGCACCGGCAACATCGCCACCGCCATGCCGCGCTGGGCTCTGGCCGAAGGGATCGTCGAGCACGTGATCCCGGATGCCGGTCACATCGTCACGTGGGACGCCCCCGAGGAGACGTCGCGGGTTCTGCTGAGCATCCTGGACGGCTGGAGGTGATGCCCGCACGGCGATCGGCGACGTACGGGCATCACGACTTCATCCGGTCGCCGTGACGACGGCGGTCAGCACGGCCCGCGACAGCGCCATGATCGCGAGGGCGATCGCGACGAGGGCGCACGCGACCCAGACGGGCGCGATCGGTTCCCCTCCGATGGCGAGCGCGATCGCTCCGAGCGCAGGGCCGACGGCGGCACCGAGGTTCAGCGCGGCCGTGGCATAGGAGCCGCCCATCGTCGGCGCGCCCGAGGCCGCGTACAGCACTCGGGCGATGACGGTGCTCCCGACGCCGAAGGACAGAAGACCTTGGACGAGCACCATGGCGATCAGCATCCCCGGATGTCCCGAGGTGAGCGCCAGAACGCACCATCCCGACAGCAGCAGGGGGCCGCCGACAGCGAGAACGAGTCCTGGACGGCGGTCCGACAGCCGACCCGCGATCGTGACACCGAGGAATGACCCGATGCCGAACATCACGAGCATGACCGGAACCCAGGCGTCGGGGAGTCCCGCGTTCTCCGTCACGAGTGGAGCCAGGAACGTCAGGGCCGTGAAGGTGCCGCCGTTGATCAGTGCGCCGAGCGTCATCATGAGGAGGAGCTGCGGTGACACCAGCAACAGGCGGAGTTCGTCGCGAAGAGCCGGTGGGCGGGCACCCGGCGCAGATCCGAGCGGGCGACTCGGGATGCTACCGACGACGCCGAGAGCGGCGGGAACGCACAGGATCGCGATCACCCAGAACGTCGCCCGCCAGCCCGCCATGTCGCCCAGCAGGGCACCAGCGGGGACGCCGGCGACGGTGGCGATCGTCGTGCCAGAGAGCAGGATCGACAGAGCACGTCCCTTCCGGTCAGCGGGCACCAGGCTGGTGGCGGTGCTCAGCGCCACAGCGAGGAAGCCGGCGCTCGCCAGCGCGCTGACGGCGCGCATGACGAGAAGAACGGGAAACGCGGACGTCATCGCGCCGATCGCATGGCAGCCGGCGAACGCGCAAAGGAACACGAGCAGCGCGACCCGCGGTGGCCAGCGTCGGGCGAACGCCGCCATCAGCGGGGCGCCGACGACCATTCCGACGGCGAAGGCGGAGGTCAGCAGTCCGGCGACACCGATGGTCACATCGAGATCGGTCGCCATCGCGGAGATCAGCCCCGCGAGCATGAATTCCGAGGTGCCCATGACGAAGACCGCCAGGGCGAGCAGGTAGAGGGAGAAAGGCATCGAGTACTCCGAGGTGAGAGATCGGGAACAGGTTCTTCTCGTCACCACGCCTGCAGCGGGAGTCGCCGGATCACGCCCGCGCAGAGGGCGGGCGTCGTGTCAGCGGTTCACGGGGCTGGCGGTGCGACCGGCAGCCCCTGACCTGTCTGATTCCGGACTCGACATGGCACAGAACTGTACACGGCTCCGTCTTCGTCCTTCTGCCCGGAGGCTGTGGACAACTCCGGTCTCGGCCGGGTCGAATGTCGGTGGCCCCGCGTTGAATGGGGGTATGCACAGCACTGCGGCAGTTCTCGATCGGGTCGTCTCCGACCTCGATCTCACGATCGCGGAAACTGTGCGCTCCTCTGGTCTGGACGCGATGTCGGATGCGGAGAGGATGGATGTTCTCCGGCTGGCCGGCGAGGCTCAGCGCCGCGTGGAGGCGCTGGTGGTCGAGACGGTCGCATCGGTCGACGGTCGCCCCGCCGGTTCCGGCGTGCCGACATTCCCTGCGGTGTTCGGGTGCCGGAACATGAACGAGCTGCTCCAGCGCGTGCTGCGGGTGGACGCGTCCGGCGCGGCACGGATCGTGAAGTCCGCCGGTGCCGTGCACCGGGATGTGGAGCTCACCACGGGCGCGCCGCTGGAACCGCGCTGGCCTGCGCTGCGCGAGGCTCTCTTGGACGGAGTCATCGGCATCGCCGGGCTGATCGCGGCGATCGATCCGATCGATCGGACTCGCGATCGCATCAGCGGCGGAGACCGCCTGCGTGCCGACGCAGAGCTCGCCGCCTGCGCGCGAGGCCTCGACGCCGCCGCGGAGGAGGCGCCGGACGACGGGGAGTTCCCGAACCCGGCGCCGCCCGCGACGCCGGACGATCTGCGTCAGTTCGCCCAGTTGATCGCGACCTATCTGGATCCGGACGGGTCCGCTCCGACCGAGGCGCAGGCGGCGCAGAACCGCTCACTCACGATCGGGCGCCTGCGCGATGGGGTCTATCCGCTTCGCGGTGCGCTGATGCCCGAGGCCTACGGGCAGCTCAGACTCATCCTGGACGCGCTGAACAATCCCAGGGTCGATGGCGCGCCCGACCTGGGCGTGGCCTTCCATGACAGCGCGCATTCCGACGACGATTTCCTCGCGGATGACGACGAGTTCAACTCGGACCCGCGCAACGTGATCGATCCGCGCACGGTCGCTCAGAAGCAGCATGACGCGCTCGCCTTCGCCCTCGGGATCGCCGCCCGTCATGACGAGATGCCCTCGCTCGGCGGGGCTGCGCCCACACTCGTCGTGCAGGTGGAGGCCTAGGACTTCGTCCGCGGCACCGGGTGGGCGCACGTCGCCGGCGTCGACGAGCCGGTGCCGGTGTCGGTCGCCGCCCACGCCGCGTGTTCGGCGACGATCCAGCGCGTCCTGTTCCACGAGGGCCGCATCGTCGGGATCAGCACGACGGATCGGGTCTTCACCGTCCACCAGCGCCGCGCGATCGTGCTCCGCGACAAGGAATGCCTCATTCCGGGGTGTCACGTTCCCGCATCCTGGTGCGAGATCCACCACGTCGTCGAGCATGCACGCGGCGGCCCCACCCACACCGACAACGGGGTGCCGCTCTGCTGGTGGCACCACCGCACGATCGACCACTCCGGATGGAGCATCCGCATGGTGGGAGGCACGCCCCAGATCCGCGGCCCGGCATGGTGGGATCCGCATCAAGAGTGGCGAACGCCCCGAGCCTCGCTGCCGGCCTGGGTGGGCGGGTGAGGTCGCCGGATTCGCTAGACCGCGCCGCCCGTCACCGTCCGGTTGTGCTCCATCGCGACGCCTGTCCAGAAACGCAGACCGGCGTCCTCGGCGACGGCGGACGCCGCGACCTCGATCCACCCCGGCCCCATGTCGCGTCCTGCGCCCATCTCCGCCTGCGTCGCTCCGGGAATCCGGAGCAGCTCCTCGTGCCGGTCGGCTGAGACCCGCACGAGGAGATCACCCCTCTTGAGAGCCGCAGCCACCATCTTCTCGTTCACCATGAACGCGCGGCCGCCGAACATCGACACCTCTCGGACGACCGGCTCATCACCGAACACCGCTCGCAGCCGAGCGACGAGCTCCGCCTGCTCCGGAGACATCACGCCGGCCGCCGGCCTGCCACCCGCACGCCTCAGGCCTGGTTCGCGGCCGAGTAGTCCGGCAGCTCCTGGAGGGTCCAGGTGTTCCCGTCGGGATCGTCGAACGTGACGAAACGTCCCCAGGCCTGCTCATCGACGCCCTGCGCCTCGACGCCGACCTCGCGCAGCTGAGCGAGAGCCGCGTCCGCATCCGGCACGACGACCTGGATCGAGTTCTGCTGTCCCGGCTCCATCCCCTCGCCGAGGCCCGTGCCGAAGGCGATCGAGCAGGCCGACCCCGGCGGAGTCATCTGCACGAACCGCAGGCCCTCGTACGGCGTCTGATCGTGATCGGCGTTGAAGCCGATCCTGACATAGAAGTCCTTCGCCCGGTCGACGTCGCTCACCGGCACGAAGATCAGCTCGATCTTCCAGTCCATCGCCCACACCTCCACGGCGGGAGTCTCCCGCCCGAGTCCAAGCTAGAGCGGCCCGACGACACGCACCACCCCTTTCGACCCGGCCAGCAGAGGGTACCTGCACGATCAGCCCGGATCCGCCGGCGCGATCAGGACGCGGGCAGGAAAGCCCCCTCCAGGAACGCGGCCAACTCGTCCACGCCCTCCAGAGGCAGGATCGCGGCCACATACTGATCCGGCCGTACCACGACGACGACCCCGTCCCGAGAAAGCTCGCGCGCCTCGAAGATGTCCGTCTGCGTCCACTTCGACGGCCCTGCGGCATAGGCCTTCTCCCAGTCCGCCAGTCCCAGCGGCCCGGTCCGGGGCCGGAACAGCTCGGGCATCGTCGTGACCTCGAGCTCTTCGAAGGGCTGCTGATGCACGGCCTTCACGTCGAAGACCGCGTCGACGTCGGCATCCGACGGGGTGAAGCGGGCGAAGACCTCCGCCGCCGACAGCGCCCAGGCCGACAGCGCCGTCCCATCCCGGTCGCCGAACGCGTAGACCCGCCACCGGCCGTCGGCCCTCGCGTGGTGGCCCAGATGGACCACGTTGCCGTCCGCGACCCGGACCACCTCTGCCGACGTGAAGCGCTTGCCCAGAGGGAACCCGGCTGCGAGCGTCTGGTGCGCATCGGAGCCGGTGATCATCGATTCGGTGTACTGCGTCATGAACCCCGACGGGAACTCCGCGGTCGCGAGGTAATACGTGGCGAGGTCGTTCGGGTCGGAGATCTCCTCCGGCTTGCGCGCCATCAGCGACGACCATTCCCGGTCGAAGTCGATCAGCTGCTGCGCCACCGGTCGCCGCTCGGCGCCGTAAGTGGCCAGCAGCGACTCGGGCGAGCGCCCCGTCAGCACCGCGCCCAGCTTCCAGCCCAGGTTGAACCCGTCCTGCATCGACACGTTCATCCCCTGCCCGGCCTTCGCGCTGTGGGTGTGGCACGCGTCTCCGGTCAGGAAGACCCTCGGCGTCCGTCCGGATCCGTCGATCACGTCGTCGAAACCGTCCGTGACGCGATGGCCGACCTCGTAGACGCTGTGCCATGCGACCTCCCTCACGTCGAGCGTGTAGGGATGCAGGATCTCGTTGGCCTTGGCGATGATCGTCTCGATCGGGGTCTGGCGCACGCGGTGCTGATCGTCCTCCGGCACTTCGCCCAGGTCGATGTACATCCGGCTGAGGTACCCGCCCTCGCGCGGGATGTGCAGGATGTTCCCGGCCTCGGCGTTGATCGCGCACTTGGTGCGCCAATCCGGGAAGTCCGTGTTCACCAGCACGTCCATGACACCCCAGGCGTGCGCCGAGACACCCCCGACGTGCTTGCGGCCGATCGCGTCGCGAACCCCGCTGCGCGCCCCGTCGCAGCCGACGACGAACTTCGCCCGCACCGTGCGCTCGCCCTCGGCATCCTTCAGGTTCACCTCGACCGGGAAGTCCCCGTCCTCGTGGACGACGAGTCCCGCGAACTCGACGCCGTAGTCGGGCACGATCCGTCCCGGCCCGTGCGCGGCCGCCTCGGCGAAGTAGTCCAGCACGCGCGCCTGATTCACGATCAGATGCGGGAACTCGCAGATGTCGTAGGCGTAGTCGGCCGTGCGCGAGGTGCGCCGGATGTTCTGCGGGTTCTCCGGGTCCGGTCCCCAGAAGTTCATCCACCCGATGTTGTACGCCTCGGCGATGATGCGCTCGGCGAACCCGAACGCCTGGAACGTCTCGACGCTGCGCGGCTGGATGCCATCAGCCTGGCCGAGCTCGAGGCGCCCTTCGCGCTTCTCGATGATGCGCGTCGTGACCTCCGGGAACTGGGACATCTGCGCGGCCAGCAGCATGCCGGCGGGCCCCGACCCGACGATCAGCACGTCGACCTCGTCCGGCAGATCGGTCGGGCGGTCGACGCCCGTCCCGGAGGCCGGCAGCACCCGGGGGTCCTGCGAGACGTAGCCGTGGTGGTGGAACTGCATGGGATCTCCTTCTGCGGGGCGGATGCCGCAGCATCCGCCCCGGGAAACGGTTCAGGCCTTGGCGAGGCCGTAGATCGGGCTGACCGCCTGCTCCTGCTCGTGGTCAGGACCGAGCGGGATGCCGCTGCGGTCGCGCAGCAGCAGAGTGGCGGCGAGGCCGATCAGGGTCATACCGGCGAGGTACCAGGTCACCCCGGCGGTGGACCCGGTCACCTGGACGATCCACTGCGCGATCGTCGGGGCGAACGCGCCGCCCGCGATCGCGCCGACCGCGTACGAGATCGAGACGCCGGAGAAGCGGATGGATGCCGGGAACAGCTCGGTGTACAGCGCCGCCTGCGGGCCGTAGGTCAGCCCGAGGCCGATCGTGAGGATGACGAGCCCGAGGCCGAGCATCACGACGTTGCCCGTGTTCACCAGCGGGAAGAGGGCGACGACGCCGACGAGCTGCAGGATCCAGCCCACGATGTACGTGTTGCGTCGTCCGAGCCGATCGGCCATCCAGCCGCCCACCGCCGTGAACAGGAGCCAGGACACCGCCGAGACGGTCACCGCCCACAACACGTCAGAGGTCTGCAGCCCGACCGGACCGGCCGGATCGGTCGCGTACCGCTGCACGTAGCCACCCGTCGTCATGTAGCCGACCGCGTTGTTGCCCGCGAAGACGAGGGCCGTGATGATCACCAGCGGCGTGTGCTTGCGGAACAGCTGCACGATGGGCATCCGGGTCTGCTCCTTGCGCTCGGCCAGCTCCGTGAAGACCGGGCTCTCCTCGACACGGCGCCGCACGTAGTAGCCGATCAGGATCAGGACGACGCTGAGCAGGAACGGGATGCGCCAGCCCCACGCCAGGAACCACTCCTGCCCGGGAAGGGCGACGATCGCCAGCACCGCCGAGGCGAGCAGGAGGCCGAGCGGAACGCCCATCTGCGGGGAAGCGCCGAAGATCCCTCGCCGGGCCCGCGGGGCGTGCTCGACGGCCATCAGCACCGCGCCGCCCCACTCGCCGCCGGCCGAGATGCCCTGAAGGATGCGCAGCAGGATCAGCAGGACGGGCGCGGCCATGCCGATCATCTCGAACGTCGGCAGAAGACCCACCAGGGTGGTCGCGACGCCCATCAGGATCAGGGTCAGCATGAGCACCAGTCGCCGGCCGTACTTGTCGCCGAGGTGGCCGGCCAGGAACGCGCCGAGCGGACGGAACAGGAAGCTGATGCCGACGGTGATGAAGGCGAGGATCTGCGCGAACCCCTCACCCGCCGGGGCGAAGAAGAGCTGCGCGAAGACGAGCCCCGCGGCCGACGCGTAGATGAAGAAGTCGTACCACTCGACGGTGGTACCGACCACCGTCGCGAAGACGACGCGCCGCCGGTCGGCGGCGGTGGCGATGGTGCCGGTCGGCGTGAAGCCGGGGTGATCAGTCATTGATGCTCCTTGGACGACGTCGCTGTCTTCGGGGGCGGGAACGATGCTTGCCACCCGATGCGGCGATGATATACGATTTCGAATATTCCGCACAAGCGGCAGCACGACGCAAGGAGGCGCACCCGTGACCGACCCGATCGCCCGACCGGGCAAGATCATCGCGATCCACCTCAGCTATGCCTCCCGTGCCGCGCAGCGCGGACGCCGGCCCGCCCACCCCTCCTACTTCTTCAAGCCCGCCAGCTCCGTCGCGGCATCCGGCGGCGTCGTCGAACGACCAGCCGGCACCGAGCTGCTCGCCTTCGAGAGCGAGATCGCGCTGATCATCGGGGCACCGGCCCGCCGGGTGCGCCTCGAGGACGCCTGGTCCCACGTCGCATCGGTGACCGCCGCGAACGATCTGGGACTGTACGACCTGCGCGCGAACGACAAGGGCTCCAACGTCCGCTCCAAGGGCGGCGACGGGTACACGCCGCTCGGCCCCGGACTCATCGACGCTCGCGCGGTCGATCCCGGCTCCCTGCGTGTGCGCGCCTGGGTCAACGGCGAGCTCCGCCAGGACGACACGACCGCCGGCCTGATCTTCCCGCTCCCCCAGCTCGTCGCCGACCTCTCCCAGCACTTCACGCTGGAGACCGGAGACGTGATCCTCACCGGCACACCGGCCGGTTCGTCGGTCATCGTCCCCGGAGACGTGGTCGAGGTCGAAGTGGATGCCGGTGAGCTCACAACCGGACGGCTGACGACGACGGTGGTTCAGGGAGACGTGCCCTTCGATCCGGCACTGGGTTCGCTTCCCGCCGTCGACGACCTGCAGCGCGCGGAGGCGTGGGGAACGCCCGCGCCGGGCCCGTCGGGCGAGGGGGCACCGGCAACCGGCACGACGATCAGCGCTGCGCTGCGGGAGAAACTGGAAGCCGCCCCCACCGCCGGGCTGTCCAGCCAGCTGCGGGGGCGCGGCATCACCGCCTGCTTCATCGACGGGGTCTCGGCGAACATCGCGGGGGCGAAGATCGTCGGCACCGCGCGGACGCTGCGCTTCGTGCCCTTCCGTGAGGACCTGTTCGCCTCGCACGGCGGCGGGTACAACGCGCAGAAGCGCGTCTTCGACGCCGTCGGCGAGGGCGAGGTCATCGTCATCGAGGCCCGCGGCGACGCCGCCACCGGCACACTCGGGGACATCCTCGCGCTGCGCGCCAGGACGCGCGGCGCGGCCGGTGTCGTCACCGACGGGGGCGTCCGCGACTTCGACGCGGTCGCCGAGATCGGCCTGCCGGTGTTCTCGCAGGGAGCGCATCCGTCCGTGCTCGGCCGCAGGCATGTGCCGTGGGAGTCCGACGTCGCGATCGCGTGCGGCGGAGCGACCGTCCTTCCCGGAGACATCATCGTCGGCGACGGAGACGGCGTGCTCGTCATCCCGCCCGGAATCGCCGAGGAGGTCGCCGACGCGGCCCTGGCGCAGGAGGACGAGGACGCCTGGATCGCCGAGCAGGTCGCCGCCGGTCACGCCGTGGACGGACTGTTCCCGATGAACGCGCACTGGCGCGCCCGCTACGAGACCGACAAGGGCCGATCATGACGAAGACCCTCAGCAAGTCGCAGCGTGCGTACCACTGGATCAAGGAGCGCATCGCGGCGCAGACCTACACGCCCGGCTATCGCCTGGTGCTCGGTGCGATCGCGGGCGAGCTCGACATGAGCGTGGTCCCCGTCCGCGAGGCGATCCGCCAGCTCGAGGCCGAGGGGCTCGTCGAGTTCGAGCACAACGTCGGCGCGCGCGTCGCCATGGTCGACGACGCGCAGTACCGGCACAGCATGGAGGCCCTCAGCATCCTGGAGGGCACCGCGACCGCCCTCGCCGCCCCCGCGCTCACCGTCGAGGACCTGCGCGCCGCGCGCGCCATCAACGACGAGATGATCCAGACCCTGGACCACTTCGATCCCTCCGCGTTCACCGCGCTGAACCACCGCTTCCACGCGACGCTCATCGCCCCGTGCCCCAATCCCCGCCTGCATGAGCTCGTCACGGCTGAGTGGGCGCGGCTGAGCCGCCTGCGCGACTCCACATTCAGCTTCGTCCCCGGCCGCGCCCACGAATCCGTGCGCGAGCACGAGGAGATCGTCGCGCTCATCGAACGCGGCGCCGCGCTGAACGAGATCGAGCACGCCGCCCGCCGGCATCACGCCGCGACGCTGGACGCCTACCTCGACCACGAGCATCCCGACGAGGCCGTCGGAATGCACATCCTCTGAACACACCAGGAGAAGACATGACCGGCTCCCGCATCCCCGCAGACCTCCCCGACCGCATCCGGCACTACATCGACGGCGCGTTCGCCGACTCGGTCGACGGCAGCACCTTCGACGTGCTGGATCCCGTGACGAACGAGACCTACACGACCGCTGCGGCCGGAGGGAAGGCCGACATCGATCTCGCCGTCGCTGCCGCCAAGCGCGCGTTCGACGACGGCCCCTGGCCGCGCATGCTCCCCCGCGAGCGCAGCCGCGTCCTGCACCGCATCGCCGACATCGTCGAGTCACGCGATCAGCGCCTCGCAGAGCTGGAGAGCTTCGACTCGGGCCTTCCGATCGCCCAGGCCCTCGGTCAGGCCCGCCGCGCCGCCGAGAACTTCCGCTTCTTCGCGGACCTCATCGTCGCCCAGTCCGACGACACGTTCAAGGTCCCCGGCCGCCAGATCAACTACGTCAACCGCAAGCCGATCGGCGTCGCGGGCCTCATCACGCCGTGGAACACGCCGTTCATGCTGGAGTCGTGGAAGCTCGGCCCCGCGCTCGCGACCGGCAACACGGTCGTCCTCAAGCCCGCCGAGTTCACGCCGCTGTCGGCCTCGTTGTGGGCCGGGATCTTCGAGGAGGCGGGGCTCCCGCAGGGCGTCTTCAACCTCGTGAACGGGCTCGGAGAGGATGCCGGGGACGCCCTCGTGAAGCATCCGGACGTCCCGCTCATCTCCTTCACGGGTGAGAGCCGCACGGGGCAGATCATCTTCGGCAACGCCGCACCGCACCTGAAGGGCCTGTCGATGGAGCTGGGCGGCAAGTCCCCGGCCGTCGTCTTCGCCGACGCGGATCTGGATGCCGCGATCGACGCCACGATCTTCGGGGTGTTCTCCCTCAACGGCGAGCGCTGCACGGCCGGCAGCCGCATCCTCGTGGAGCGCAGCGTCTACGACGAGTTCGTCGAGCGCTACGCGGCGCAGGCGAAGCGCGTGAAGGTCGGCTATCCGCACGACCCGGCGACCGAGGTCGGCGCACTCGTGCACCCGGAGCACTACGACAAGGTCATGTCGTACGTCGAGATCGGCAAGACGGAGGGGAGGCTCGTCGCCGGAGGCGGTCGCCCCGACGGGTTCGACACCGGCAACTTCGTCGCCCCCACGGTGTTCGCCGACGTGGCCCCCGAAGCCCGGATCTTCCAGGAGGAGATCTTCGGTCCCGTCGTCGCGATCACTCCGTTCGACTCGGACGAGGAGGCGCTGACGCTCGCGAACGGCGTGAAGTACGGCCTGGCCGCCTACATCTGGACCAACGATCTCAAGCGCGCCCACAACTTCGCCGGCTCCGTCGAGGCCGGCATGGTGTGGCTGAACAGCAACAACGTGCGCGACCTGCGCACGCCCTTCGGCGGGGTGAAGGCCTCCGGACTGGGCCACGAGGGCGGATACCGTTCGATCGACTTCTACACCGATCAGCAGGCCGTGCACATCACGCTGGGTGCGGTCCACAATCCCACGTTCGGCAAGAACTGAACCCAGTACCGGCAAGGACGCTGACATGACCAATCGCGAAGACATGACGCTGACCTCCTCTGGCTTCTACGTGAGCCAGGAGGCGCCGATCCAGACCGACGACCCGACCCCGACGCCGACCAGCACTCCCCCGGACGTGCTGCGCTGCGCCTACATGGAGCTCGTCGTGACCGATCTCGCGGCCTCCCGCACTTTCTACGTCGACATCCTGGGGCTGTATGTGACCGAGGAGGACGACGAGGCGATCTACCTGCGCTCCACCGAGGAGTTCATCCACCACAACCTCGTGCTGCGCAAGGGGCCGGTGGCCGCCGTCGCCGTGTTCTCGTACCGCGTGCGCGAGCCCGCGGACCTCGACCGCGCCGTGGACTTCTACACCGAGCTCGGCTGCGACGTGCGCCGCAACCCCGACGGCTTCGTGAAGGGCATCGGCGACTCGGTGCGCGTGGTCGATCCGCTGGGCTTCCCCTACGAGTTCTTCCACCAGACCGAGCACCAGGAGCGGATGTCCTGGCGATACGACCTGCACGTCCCCGGCGAGCTCGTGCGTCTGGACCACTTCAATCAGGTCACCCCGGACGTCCCGCGCGCCGTGAAGTTCATGCAGGACCTCGGCTTCCGCGTCACGGAGGACATCCAGGACGAGGAGGGCACGGTGTACGCCGCGTGGATGCGTCGCAAGCCCACCGTGCACGACACCGCCATGACCGGAGGCGACGGGCCGCGCATGCACCACGTGTGCTTCGCCACGCACGAGAAGCACAACATCCTCGCGATCTGCGACAAGCTCGGTGCGCTCCGCCGCTCCGACGCGATCGAGCGCGGACCCGGCCGGCACGGCGTGAGCAACGCGTTCTACCTGTATCTGCGCGATCCCGACGGCCATCGCGTCGAGGTGTACACGCAGGACTACTACACCGGCGACCCGGACAATCCCGTCGTCACCTGGGACGTGCACGACAACCAGCGCCGCGACTGGTGGGGCAATCCGGTCGTTCCGTCCTGGTACACGGATGCCTCGCTCGTGCTCGATCTCGACGGCGACCCTCAGCCGGTGCGCGCCCGCACGGACAGCAGCGAGATGGCCGTGACGATCGGCGCTGACGGATTCAGCTACACCCGCTCCCGCGAGGGCGAGGAGTCGATGCCCGAATGGAAGCAGGGCGAGTACAAGCTCGGACACCAGCTGTGAGGGGCGACGGATGCTGACTCCGACGCAGATCGCCGAGATCGCCGCCGAGCTCGCCGAGGCCCACCGGACGCACGGGGTGATCCCGCGCATCACGGCGCGCTTCCCCGAGGCGACGATCGAGGATTCCTACGCGATCCAGGGAGTCTGGCGCGACGCCCAGATCGCCGCGGGGCGACGTCTGGTCGGTCGCAAGATCGGACTGACCTCGAAGGCGATGCAGCAGGCCACGGGGATCACCGAGCCGGACTACGGCGTGATGTTCGACGACACGGTGCACGCATCAGGAGCCGAGATCGCGTTCGACGAATTCTCGAACGTGCGCGTCGAGGTCGAGCTGGCGTTCGTGCTCGCGCGCCCGCTCGAGGGGCCGGACTGCACGCTCGAGGACGCCGTGGCGGCGATCGACTACGCCGTGCCCGCCCTCGAAGTGCTGAACTCGCACATCGAGCTGGAAGGGCGCACGATCGTCGACACGATCAGCGACAACGCCGCCTACGGCGCGATGGTGCTCGGTGACGTTCACCGGAGACCCGACGAGATCGATCTGCGCTGGGTGCCGGGAGTCCTGAGTCGCAACGGCGAGATCGAGGAGACCGGCGTC
The DNA here is from genome assembly GCF_058349845.2 of Microbacterium cucumeris. Lineage (NCBI taxonomy): Bacteria > Bacillati > Actinomycetota > Actinomycetes > Micrococcales > Microbacteriaceae > Microbacterium > Microbacterium cucumeris. The sequence continues at coordinate 284,588 of NZ_JBYRIZ020000002.1, read as the reverse complement.
GCCGCCGGCGTCCTCGGCCACCCGGCGACAGGGGTGGCGTGGCTGGCGAACAAGTTCCACCAGCACGGCGCGCGTCTGGAGGCGGGAGAGATCATCCTGGCAGGATCGTTCACGCGTCCGATGTGGGTGTCGAAGGGCGACACCGTCGTGTGCGACTACCGCGAGATGGGAACGATCGAATGCCGCTTCCTCTAGCCCCGTCCTTCCGCGAGCGCCTCGCGTCCGCCGATCGGCCGCAGATCGGCATGTGGGTGTGCTCGGGCAGCCCGGTCATCGCCGAGATCGCCGCAGGGTCCGGGGTCGACTGGCTCCTCATCGACATGGAGCACTCCGCGAACTCGCTCGAGTCCGTGCTGCACCAGCTGCAGGCCGTCGCCGCCTACGGCGTCGCCCCGCTCGTGCGCGTGCCGTGGAACGACCCGGTGATCATCAAGCAGGTGCTCGACCTCGGCGCGCAGAACATCATCGTTCCGATGGTGTCGTCGGCCGCGGAAGCCGAAGCCGCGGTCGCGGCGATGCGGTACCCGCCGCACGGGATCCGCGGTGTCGGGAGCGCCCTGTCGCGCAGCGCGCGCTGGAACCGTGTGGACGGCTATCTCCAGGACGCCGCCTCGCACCTGTCGCTCATCGTGCAGATCGAGACGGCGGCCGGAGTCGAGCACGCGGCCGAGATCGCCGCGGTCGACGGGGTCGACGCCGTCTTCGTCGGACCGTCGGATCTCGCGGCATCTCTGGGGCACCTCGGCCAGCAGACGCACCCCGAGGTGGTGGATGCCGTGACGCGCACGTTCACGGCGGTGACGGCCACCGGCACGGCCGTCGGGGTGAACGCGTTCGACCCGGCCGCCGCCGACGCCTACATCGCACAGGGCGCGGACTTCGTCGCCGTGGGCGCGGACGTCGCGATGCTCGCGCGGAGCTCGGAAGCCCTCGCGGAGCGGTTCGCACGCACTCCCGGCTGAGCGAGGACGGTGGAGGCGAGCGAGACGAAGCGGAGGGTTGCCGTTCGGCATCAACCGCGTTTCGACTCGCTCCGCTCGCTCAACGAACGGAGGGAGGGATCCGGACAACCGCTCGCTCAACGAACGAGATGAGGGGCGCTCGACGAACGGAGAGCGCGCGCGTCAGCGGGCCGCCAGAGGGTCCGCGAGCAGCGGAGCGAACGCGGCCTCGGCAGCGCCGATCAGGAGGCGGTCCGCCCCCAGGGCCGCCGCGCGCAATTCGACCTGTTCAGCGGGTGCCTGCAGCGCCCCCGCGCGCACGTCCGCGTCGAACCCCTCCGGGTCCCGATCCCGCAGCATCGCGAGGAAGCCCCCCAGGACGACGACCGAGGGGTTGAGCACGTTGACGGCGTTGGCGAGTGTCGCGGTGAGGATGCGCCGCTGCCGGCCGATCTCCGCGACGACGCCCGCATCGTTCGTCGCGGCCAGCACGGCGGCGAGGGCTGCGTCGTCGACGGCCCCGAGCCGAGCGGCCTGCAGCAGCCGCGCTCTGTTCACCTCGTCCTCGAGGACGCCGCCGTCCGTGCGGCGGTCGGCGTCGGAGAGGATGCCCGGCCTGGTCTGGCCCCATTCGCCCGCGTAGCCCCCGGCCCCGGAGATCAGCCGTCCGTCGAGGATGAGACCGCCGCCGATGCCGCTCGCGCCGCCGTTGAGATAGACGACGTCGCGGTGCTCGCGCGCCGCTCCGAAGAGCCGCTCTGCCCGCGCTCCGAGAGAGGCGTCGTTGCCGACGGACACGGGCAGATCGAGCGTCGAGGCGAGCCGGTCCGCGATCGGCTCGTCGCGCCAGTCGAGGTGCGGCGCGAGGCGCACGATGCCGTCCTCGGCACGCACCAGGCCCGGCACGGCGAGTCCGACGCCGATGATGCGCGCGTCCGGGAACCGCGCGCGCCACTCCCGTACGAACCGCGCGACGGCGTCGACGACGACCTCGGGCTGCGGTGACTGCGAGAACGCGACGCGAGTCCGCTCGCGCACGCCGCCGCCGAGCGAGATCGCCCCGAGCTCGATCGCGTCGACCTCGGGGTTCACCGCGATCGCGACCACGTCCGGACTCGGGGCGACGATCGGGGAGGGCCGTCCGACCCGTCGGGTCGCATCCGGCTCCTGCTCGACGACCAGACCGCGCGAGGCGAGCTCGGCGACGAGGTCGGCGACGGTCGAGCGGTTCAGCCCCGTGTCGGCGGTGAGCGCGGCTCGCGAACGCGCACCGCGATGGTGCACCAGCCGCAGCACCTCGCCGAGATTCGTCCGGCGTACGCCCTCGACCGTCGTCGCTCGTTCGTTCATCCGCCCAGGCTATCGATGAGCGGCCGCCATGCCGGGCTCCTCCACGCGTACGGCTGCGATCCTCGCGTCGTCCGGACCGACCTCGCGCACGCCGCCCGCCAGCCGCACCGTGTGCGGCGGCGTCGCCGTGCCCGGAAGACGCCGCCGGGCCCGCGTCCGCTCGTTCGAGATCGCTCCGCCGGTCGCATCCTCGTGATCCTCGTCGGCGGACGCCTCGGCATGGGAGGCGACCCAGACCAGGACGTCTCCCGGCTCGACGACGCGCCGCATCCGCCGATCCGTGAAGGCGAAGCGCGCGGCCGGAACGTCGAAGCACACCCTGCGGCGTTCCCCGGCCGCCAGCTCCACCCGCGCATAGGCGAGCAGCTGCGCGACAGGGCGCGTCACGGATGCCACGACATCCCGTCCGTAGAGCTGGACGACCTCCGCCCCGTCCCGCTCCCCCGTGTTCACCACGGTGACGGCGGCCGTGAACGCACCGTCGGTCGCCGCATCCTCGGAGACCACGACGTCCTCGTAGGCGAACGTCGTGTAGCTCAGCCCGAATCCGAAGGGGCGAAGCGGCGTCGGGTCGGCGGCCGTCACGGCGCTCGGCCCGCCCAGGAGGGGATGCCGGTAGCCGTACGGCTGGGCCCCGGCGGAGCGCGGCAGGCTCAGCGGCATCCGCCCCGACGGAGTGACCGCCCCGGTCAGCACGTCGGCGATCGCCGTGCCGCCCTCCTCGCCGGGGAAGAACGCCTGCAGCACGGCCGCAGGACGCGCCCCGTCGCCGTCGAGCGCCCAGGAGATCGCGTAGGGCCGCCCGGTGACGAGGACGAGGACGACCGGCGTGCCCGTGGCGGCGACGCGCTCCACGAGCTCGCGCTGGACGCCGGGGAGTTCGAGGGAGTCCACGTCGTTTCCCTCCCCCACGGTGCCCCGCCCGAAGAGCCCCGCCTGGTCGCCGACCACCACGACGGCCACGTCGGCGGACGCCGCGGCCCGCGCCGCGTCATCGAAGCCGGAACGGTCATCGCCCTCGACCTCGGCCCCGCGCACGGGGACGATGTCCGCGTCGGGCAGCGCGCGCCGGAGAGCGTCGTGCACCGTGGGGATCTCGAACCCGATCTCCGTGCCGGGATGATGAGCCAGCACGTGATTGGCGAACGAATAGCAGCCCTGCAGCGCATCCGCGCGGTCGGCATTGGGACCGATCAGCGCGATCCGGCGGGCGCTGCGAGCCAGCGGGAGCACGCCGTCGTTCGACAGCAGCACGAGCGACTCCGCCGCGAGCCGGCGCGCGACCGCGCGGTGACGCGGAGTGTCGAGGTCGACGATCGCCGGCGCCTCGTCCTCGAAGGCCGCCGGATCGAGCAGCCCGAGCTGCTCCTTCTGGGTGAGCACGCGGATCACCGCGCGGTCGAGGTAGCGCTCGTCGAGCGCCCCCGTACGCACCTTATCGACGAGCGGCGCGAGGAAGGCGTCGCCGGAGGGCAGTTCGACGTCGATGCCCGCCGTCAGCGCGAGCGCCGCCGCCTCGCCCCGGTCCGCGGCGACGGCGTGCATGACCTCGAGGAAGGCCACGGCGAAGTAGTCCGCGACCACGACTCCGTCGAATCCCAGACGTTCGCGGAGCAGCCCCGTCAGCAGATCCGGGTCCGCCGCCACCGGCACCCCGTCGATCTCGGCGTAGCTGTTCATGACGCCGTGCACGCCGCCGTCCCGGATCGCCATCTCGAACGGCGGGAGGAACACGTCGGCCACCTCCCGGGGTCCTGCCGACACCGGAGCGTGATTGCGGCCCGCGGCGGACCCGGAGTACCCGAGGAAGTGCTTCAGCGTGGCGTGGACTCCGGAGGACTGCAGCCCGCGCACGAACGCGGTCCCCACCGTCCCCACGAGGTAGGGATCCTCGCCGATGCACTCGTCGACGCGTCCCCATCGCGGATCCCGCACGACATCGAGCACGGGCGCGAGGCCCTGGTGGATGCCGAGGCCCCGCATGGACTCCCCGATCAGTCCCGCCATCTCCGTCACGAGGTCCGGATCGAAGGCGGCGCCCCACGCGAGCGGCGTCGGGAACGTCGCCGCCTTCCACGCCGCCAGACCCGTCAGGCACTCCTCGTGGACGAGGGCGGGGATGCCGAGACGCGTCTCACCCTTCAGCCGACGCTGCTCCGCCCAGAGCCACTGCGCGCGCTGCGCGGCATCCACCGGCCGGGTGCCGTACACCCTCGTGTAGTGGCCGATGCCGTCGCGCGTGATCTCGGCCAGTGCGCCGGGGGCCGCGCCGCGTGCCATCTCGTCCTGCATCGGGGCGACGACCTCGCCGCCCTGGTCGAGCCAGTAGCCGACCAGCTGTGCGGCCTTCTCCTCGAGCGTCATGCGCGCGAGCAGGTCCGACACGCGATCGGACGCCGTCGGGAATGCGGGTACGTCGGCCGTCATCTCGTTCTCCATCTGTCCCTCGTCCTGTCTCAGCCCTTGACCGCGCCGGTCAGCCCGCCCACGATGCGCCGCTCGAACATGCTGAAGAAGATCAGCGCCGGCAGCATCGACAGCGATGTGTACGCCAGCACCCTGGCCGTGTCGACGGAGTACTGCGAGGCGAAGTTCTGCACGCCGAGCGGCAGGGTGAACAGCGCCGGATCGTTCAGGATGAACAGCGGCAGCATGTAGCCGTTCCAGGCGCCGATGAACGCGAGGATGCCGACGGTGATGACACCCGGCAGGCTCAGCGGGATCACCATCCGCCAGAAGAAGCCGAGTCGCGACGCGCCGTCGATCGAGGCGGCCTCCTCCAGCTCGCGCGGGATCGCGCGCAGGAACGGGACCAGGATGATGATCGTGGTCGGCAGCGCGAAGGCGATCTGCGGCAGGATGATGCCGCCCAGGCTGTTGACGAGACCGAGGTTGCGGATCATCAGGTACAGCGGTGTGATCGCGACGGTCACCGGGAACATCAGCCCGGCGGCGAACAGCGAGTACATCACCGCCTTGCCCGAGAAGTCGTAGCGCGCGATCACATAGCTCGCCATGACGCCCAGGACGACCGCTCCCAGCGTCGTGCCGACGGCGGAGAGCGTGGAGTTCAGCATCGCAGTCCAGAACTCGCTGCTGGCGAGCACGTCCGTGTAGTTCGCGATCTCCCACGGGTCTGGCCAGGCGGACGGGTCGTTCGTGATCTGGGAGTTCGTCCGGAACCCGCCGACGATGATGTACAACAGGGGCGTCACGCAGATCGTGATGAGCACGAGGGCGAGCAGGTACACGCCGGGGCTCCCCCAGCGCACTCCCGATTCGGCCCGCCTGCGGCGGGAGCCGACCGCCTGGATCGCCACGGAGGTCTTGAGTGCGTCGGTCATCGCCTGCGCCCCTTTCGGCTGTCTCCGGTCAGCGCACCCTCGGTGTCGCGCCGCAGCACGAACCGCTGATAGATGAGCGCGACCACGAGCGAGACGAGGAACAGCATCACGGCGACCGCGTTGCCGAAGCCGTAGTTCCCGGCCAGGTGGCCGTTCTGGTACATGTACGTGGCCATGGTCGACGTTCCGGCGGTGGCGGCGATGTACTGCCCCCAGATGATGTTCACGAGATCGAACAGCTGGAGTGAGCCGATGATCGACAGGAACGCCCAGATCCGGATCGTCGGACCGAGCAGCGGCAGCGTGATGCTCCACTGCGCGCGCCAGAATCCGGCGCCGTCGATCGCCGCGGCCTCGTACAGTTCCTCGGGGATCGACTGCATGCCGGCGAGCATGAGGATCACGGCGAAGCCGATGTACTTCCAGGTGATGATGACCATCAGCGACCACATCGCGATGGACGGGTCCGCGATCCAGGACTGCTGGAACGCACCGAGGCCGACCTTCTCGAGGAGCGAGTTCAGCGCCCCGGCATCCTGGAGCATCAGGCTCCACCCCGTGCCGACCACGACCTCGGCGATCACGTAGGGAGCGAAGATCAGCACGCGGATCACCGATCGCCCGCGGATCCTCTGGTTCAGCAGCAGCGCGAACAGGATCGCGATCGGTCCCTGCATCACGAGCGAAAGGACCACGATGATGAAGTTGTGCAGCACTGCCTGGCGGAACGTGTCGTCCTGCAGCATGAGCACGTAGTTGTCGAGCCCGACGAACTCGGTCGGCCAGCCGAAGCCGTTCCACCGGAAGAAGCCGTAGAAGCCGGCCATCAGCACAGGGACGATGACGAAGCCGAGGAAGACCACCAGGGCGGGGCCCGCGAGGAGCGCGATCTCGCCGCGCTTGCGCCAGTCAGGCCGCGGGGATCGCCGTGCCGGGACCTCGTCGGTCCCGGCACGGGTGCTCTTCGCAGGCGCCGGCGTGTCCATCAGCGCCTGAGAATCGGTCATCGGCGGATCAGCCCCTCGCCGCCGCGTTCGCGATGCCGTCGACGAGCTTCTGCGGGTCGCCCTGACCCGCCAGCATCTCGACGACCCCGGTGTTCAGAGCGTTGCCGACGTTCTGTCCGAGCGCGGTGTCCAGCCACAGCGACACGTAGGGCGCGTTGCCGTACGCCTCGAGCAGCGGGATCAGCGACGGGTCGGTGACGGCCCCCTTGGCGTCCTGGGACGCCGGGATGGTCTGGAACGCCTCGGCGTACTTCTCCTGCCACTCGGTCGAGGAGACGAAGTTGAGGAACTCCTCGCAGGCCGCGGGAGAGTCCGCCGAGCAGGAGTATCCGTCGACGCCGCCCATCATCGCGCCGGGTGCGCCGTCGCCGCCGTCCACTTCGGGGAACGGGAACCAGCCGAGGTCCGCCAGCGGCTCCTGGTCCGGGGTCAGGCTCGCGATGACGCCCACGTCCCAGGCGCCCATCAGCTCCATGGCCGCCTTGTGGTTGGCCACGAGCCCGGCCGACGAGTTCGCGCCCTGCTGGGCGGACGTGGTGAGGAAGCCCTCGTTGAACGGCTCGATCGAGGCGAACTCGTCGAGGTTCTCGGCGGCATCCAGCCAGCACTGGTCGGTGAAGTCGGGGTCGGTGACGAGGTTCTGCACGACCTCCTGGCCGCACGCGCGCAGCGCGAAGAAGTAGTACCAGTGCGCCGCGGGCCAGGCGTCCTTCGCGCCGAGGGCGATCGGCGCGACGCCGGACGCCTTGAGCTTGTCGACGGCGTCGGCCAGCTCGTCGATCGTGGTCGGCTCCTCGGTGATCCCCGCCGCCTCGAACAGGTCCTTGCTGTAGAAGATGCCGCCGGGCAGCACGGCGCTCGGCACGCCGTAGATCTTGCCGTCCACGGTGAAGGCCGCGAACGGGGCGTCGCCGAAGGCCGTCTTGACGTCCTCGTCGACGAGGTCGGTGAGGTCCTTGACCTTGCCGGCGCTGACGATGTCGGCGAGCTTGCCTCCGCCTCGGGCCATGAAGATGTCCGGCATGTCCCCGGAGTTGACGGCGGTCTGGAGCTTGCCGTCCATGTCCTCGTTCTGGATCGAGGTGACCTCGATCGTGACGTCGGGGTTCTCCTCGTGGAAGGCCGCCGCCGCGTCCGCCCAGTACTGCTTGCCGTCACCGGTGGTCGAGTTGTGCCACATCGTGAGGGTGGTCTCGCCGCCGTCGGCCTGTTCACCACCGCCGCCCGTGCACGCCGTCAGCCCGAGCATTCCCAGCGCCGCGACGGCCGCACCGGCGGCCCATGTCCTGCGCATCTTCATGCTGTGTCTCCTCTTCATCGAGTTCGTGCAGCCGGGCGACGTCTATTTGTTGCCAGCCACACCAATGGGTTGTGCGCCCACTCTGACACTCGGGACACGGCGATGTCAATCGTTATCGATATCGTTTTCTCTTCGTTATGCTGGCGATATGAACCGACGGCCGACCATCACCGACGTCGCACGCACGGCGGGAGTCTCCGTGGCGACCGTCTCGAAGGCGATCAACGGCCGCGACGGCGTGTCCGCCGCGACGCTCGAACACGTCCTCGGCGTCGTGGCCGAGCTCGGGTACGAGAGCTCGCTGGTCGCGACCTCCATGCGGCGCGGGCGCACGAACGTCATCGGCGTCCTCGTCGCCGAGTTCGAGCCGTTCGCCCTGGAACTGCTGCGCGGCGTGTCCACCGCCCTGCAGGACACCCCGTACGACGTGCTCGCCTACGCAGGGACGGTGTCCGCGGGCGACCACCTCGGCTGGGAGCATCGTTCGCTGTCGCGTCTGGGCGGCACGCTGATCGACGGTGCGATCCTCGTCACCCCCACCACGGCTCCCACGCGGGCATCCGTGCCCATCGTCGCGATCGACCCGCACACGGGTCCGGACGGCCCCGCGACCGTGTCCGTCGTCAATCTCGACGGAGCTCGCGCGGCGACCGAGTACCTCCTGTCGCTCGGCCACCGTCGCATCGGGCATCTGCGCGGACGCACGGATCTCGAGTCGGCGCAGCAGCGCGAGCGCGGATACCGGGAAGCGCTGGCCGGCGCGGGAATCCCGTTCGACCCCGCTCTCGTCGCCGACGGCGGGTACCGCACAGCGGGAGCGACTGCGGGAGCCCACGCACTGCTCGACGTCGCCGACCGGCCGACGGCGGTCTTCGCCGCCAACGACCTGTCGGCGATCGAGATGATCCGTGTGGCGTCCGAGCGGGGACTGCGAGTGCCCGAGGACCTGTCCGTCGTGGGGTTCGACGACATCCCGGAGGCCTCGTCACACGCGCCGCAGCTGACCACCGTGCGTCAGCCGCTCCCCGCCATGGGGGCTGCCGCCGTCAGGATCCTGCTGGGGATGCTCGACGGCGGCGAACCGGAGCACGTCCGCATGCCCGCCGAGCTGATCGTCCGCGGCTCCACGGCGACGTTCGCCGCCTGATCCGCGGAAGGGCGGCGGACGGGCCGCCCCAGGCGTTGCCTTCCGGGCTCGGGGTTGATATGTTCTAGCTCACAACAATTCACCACCGATGTTGAAAGCGATGCGTCATGTCCCTCACCCCCACCCGCGATGACAAGTTCTCCTTCGGTCTCTGGACGATCGGGTACAACGGCACCGACCCGTTCGGCGGTCCGACCCGCCCCGCGCTCGACGTGGTGCACGCCGTCGAGAAGCTCGCCGAACTCGGCGCGTACGGCCTGACGTTCCACGACGACGACCTGTTCGCCTTCGGCTCCTCGGATGCCGAGCGTCAGACGCAGATCGACCGCCTGAAGGGCGCCCTGGCCGACACCGGTCTCGTCGTCCCGATGGTCACCACGAACCTCTTCAGCGCCCCCGTGTTCAAGGACGGCGGCTTCACCTCGAACGACCGCGACGTACGCCGCTACGCCCTGCGCAAGGTGTTCCGCCAGCTCGACCTCGGCGCCGAGCTGGGCGCGAAGACGTTCGTCATGTGGGGCGGCCGCGAGGGCGCCGAGTACGACTCCGCCAAGGACATCCGGGCCGCGCTCGAGCGCTACCGCGAGGCCGTGAACCTGCTGGGCGACTACGTCACCGACAAGGGCTACGACATCCGCTTCGCGATCGAGCCCAAGCCCAACGAGCCGCGCGGCGACATCCTGCTTCCGACCCTCGGCCACGCGATCGCGTTCATCGACTCGCTCGAGCGCCCGGAGCTCGTCGGACTCAACCCCGAGGTCGGCCACGAGCAGATGGCGGGGCTGAACTTCGCCGCCGGCATCGCGCAGGCGCTGTACCACGGCAAGCTCTTCCACATCGACCTGAACGGCCAGCGGGGCATCAAGTACGACCAGGACCTGGTGTTCGGCCACGGCGACCTGCACAACGCGTTCGCCCTCGTGGACCTTCTCGAGAACGGCGGCCCCGGCGGCGTCCCGGCCTACGAGGGTCCCCGGCACTTCGACTACAAGCCGAGCCGCACCGAGGACGAGAACGGCGTATGGGACTCGGCCGCGGCCAACATGCGCACCTACCTGCTGCTCAAGGAGCGCGCCGCGGCGTTCCGCGCCGACCCCGAGGTGCAGGAGGCCCTGGCCGCCGCGAAGGTCGACGAGCTGTCGGCCCCGACGCTGAACCCGGGCGAGAGCTACGACGACTTCCTCGCCGACCGCTCGGCCTACGAGGACTTCGACGCCGATGCCTACCTCGGCGGCAAGGGCTTCGGATTCGTGCGCCTGCAGCAGCTCGCCACCGAGCACCTGCTCGGGGCACGCTGACATGCCGCTGGTCGCCGGCGTCGACTCGTCGACGCAGAGCTGCAAGGTCGTCGTCCGCGACACCGGCACGGGCGCCGTCGTGCGCACCGGCCGTGCGTCGCATCCCGACGGCACGTCGGTCGCCCCCTCCGCCTGGTGGGAGGCTCTGCAGACCGCGCTGGCGGAGGCCGGCGGCCTCGCCGACGTCGCAGCGATCGGCGTCGGCGGCCAGCAGCACGGGCTCGTCGCCCTCGATGCCGACGGCCGGGTCATCCGGGACGCCCTGCTCTGGAACGACACGCGCTCGGCGGATGCCGCGGCGGCTCTGACCTCCGAGGTCGGCGCCGAGGAGTACGCCCGCCGGACCGGTCTCGTGCCCGTCGCGTCGTTCACGGTGACGAAGCTGCGCTGGCTCGCCGACGTCGAACCGGACAACGCCGCGCGCGTCGCGGCCGTCGCGCTGCCTCACGACTGGCTGACCTGGCGTCTGCGCGGATACGGTCCCGCCGGCGAATCCGAGCTCGGGCCGGTGCTGTCCGAGCTCGTCACCGACCGGTCGGATGCCAGCGGGACGGGATACTTCGACCCCGTGCGCGACGCGTACGACCGCGACCTGCTCGCGCTCGCGCTGCGCCGGGATGTCACGGACATCGTCCTCCCGCGGGTGCTGGGTCCGAGCGAGCACGTGGCCGGCCGGGGAGGCATCCTCGTCTCCGCCGGCGCCGGCGACAACGCGGCGGCCGCACTGGGCATGGGAGCGCGCTCAGGCGATGTGGGCGTTTCCATCGGCACGAGCGGAACCGTATTCGCCGTGACGGATGCGCCGATCGTGGATCCGTCCGGGACCGTCGCCGGGTTCGCGGACGCGGCCGGCGGACGGCTGCCGATCGTGACGACGCTGAACGCCGCCCGGGTCTTCGACGCGACGGCGGCGCTGCTGGGCGTGGACCTCGACGAGTTCTCGCGTCTCGCCCTGGCGGCCGAGCCCGGGGCGGACGGGCTCCGCCTGCAGCCGTGGTTCGAGGGCGAGCGGACGCCGAATCGTCCGGACGCCACCGCGACGCTGTCCGGGATGACGCTGGCGTCGACGACGCGCGAGAACCTCGCCCGCGCGGCGATCGAGGGCGTCCTCGGCGGGCTGGCCTACGGTCTGGACGCCATCCGGGCGCAGGGGGTCCGTGCCGAGCGCGTGCTTCTGATCGGCGGTGCGGCGCAGAGTCCCGCTGTCGCCTCCATCGCCGCGGAGGTCTTCGACGCACCGGTCGTCGTCCCCGCCCCCGGTGAGTACGTCGCTCTCGGCGCCGCCGTCCAGGCGGCGTGGGCCCTGACGGGCGAGCGTCCCACCTGGTGAGTTCACGCCGCTGCGCGGCGTGACAGGATGGGCGGATGCCGTCTCTGAAGAGCACGTCGTGATCCGCGGCCTCGCGGCCATGCAGGACCGCGGTTTCCGCTGGTTCTTCATCGCGAGGGCGATCACGCTGACCACCGGGTCGATGTCGTCGATCGCCCTCGCTTTCGCGGTGCTCGAGATCGACAACGACGCCCGATCGCTGTCATTCGTGCTGACGGCCTTCACGGTCAGCAACATCGTGTTCATCCTGTTCGGCGGCGTCGTCGCGGACCGGCTGCCCCGGGCGCTCATCATCCAGGGCTGCTACGTGATCGACATCCTCTCGGTCGGCACGATGGCGGCTCTGCTGTTCTCCGGAACCGCGACCGTCCCCCTGCTGGCGGTCCTCTCCGTGGTCAACGGGGCATCGACGGCGTTCGTGATGCCCGCCATGCAGGGCATCATCCCGCAGCTCACGACGCCCGAGAATCTCCAGCAGGCCAACGCGATGCTGTCCTTCGTCCGCTCGGCGGTCACGATCGGAGGGCCCGTCGTCGCCGGCGTCCTCGTGGCGACGGCGGGGCCCGCCTGGGCCATGGTCGTCCAGGCGCTCGGCTGGATCGTCGCGATCCCGGTGCTCGCGCTGGTCAGACTGCCGCCGCCCGCCGCGTCCGGCGGCGCGACGCTGTTCCGCGACCTCCGCGTCGGGTGGAGCGAGTTCTGGAGCCGGACCTGGCTCTGGGCGATCGTTCTCGCCTTCATGGTCATGAACGCGATCCACGTGGGCGCGTGGAGCGTCGCCGGCCCCTACATCGCCAAGAACGACGAGCGCCTGGGCATCACGGGCTGGGGCTGGGTCGTGAGCGCCGAGGGCGTCGGCGTGCTGCTCATGACGCTCGTGCTCCTGTGGGTGCCGCTGAAGCGCCCCCTGCGCTTCGGCATGCTCGGCATGGCGACGTTCGCCATCCCGCTCACGATGCTCGGTGTGCATCCGGCAGCCGTTCTGCTCGCGATCGCCGCCTTCCTCGCCGGGGCGGGCATGGAGGTGTTCAGCACCGGCTGGAATGTCGCCATGATGGAGAACGTCCCCGTCGATCGGCTGTCCCGCGTCTCGAGCTACGACATGCTCGGCAGTTTCGTGGCGATCCCCATCGGCACGCTCGTCTACGGTTGGCTGATCACGCATGCGGACGTGACGACCGTGCTGGTGGCATCCGCCGTCGTGTACGCGGTCGTCGCTCTCGCCACCCTGGTCGTGCCGAGCGTGTGGCGGATGGGCCGGACCCGGACGGCGGCCGAGGAACTGGCGGATTCATAGACATCCAGGCCAGACTGGTGCCATGAGCTTCGCCGCACTCCAGCCTCTCGCCGACCGCGCCGCCCTGTTCACCGCCCTCCGCCAGGACGCGCTCGTCAGCGCTACCGACGCTCTCGGCGAGCACCGCTGGGATGCCGATCTCAACGCCGGCACCCTGACGTTCACGGCGAACGACGATCCGTCCCGACAGCTCGTGACCCGCCCGCACCTGATCGCGACCCTCGCCCCCGGCCCGCGTTCCCTGCTGTGGGCCTGGGCGCACCCCCAGGGCGACGCTCAGGGAGTCGCCGCCCAGCTGCGCGAGTACGGCCAGCAGTACGGCATCGCCGAGCTCACCGAGGCGGAGCTGCCCTTCCCGGAGGATGCCGGGGACGACCTCGACGCCTGGATCGCCCAGGCGACGCACGTGATCGGCTCGGTCGCGGTCGAGATCACGGGCCGCTCTCCCTACTATTCGGCACCGGTGGGCGGAGGGACGCGAGCGGTCTTCCTGCTCGACGCACCCCTGAACGCGCTCACCGTCGCGGATGCCGTCGTCGCTGCTCCGCGTCTGCTCTCGACCCTCTCGCTGCCCGACGCGCGTTCCTCGGTGTGGGACGCGGCGCGACTGGCCGGCTGGAACCTGGAATGGACCGATGAGGCGTTCTCCGGGGCGGTCGTCAGCGATGCGTCCGCGTCTGCGACCTTCCGCTTCGACGAACAGGCCCGCATCACCGGAATCGAGGGCTCTGTGGACGGCGCGGCCGCCTGAGTCCCTTCGTTCCGGATCTCGCGTCGCTAGCATGAGCGCATGGCCGCTCTGGATCTCCTTCCCGCTGGCAAGACGTTCACCGAGTCCGAGATCGTCGTCTACGCCGACGCCGGCGGACGCACGCTCGACGACGCGATCCGCGAGGCGGACGTCCTCATCACCTGCCCGCACGCCGGCGCCGCGATCCCCGCGGAGATCGCGGGCTTCCTCTCCCCCGCGCTGACACGGCGACTGCAGTACGACTTCACGGACGTCGCGACCGATGCGATCGTCCGGCGCTGGGCCTCGACAGACCCCCGGGTGGTCGCGGTCCTCAACCCCCATCCGCGCCTCGTGCGCGACCCCAACCGCGCCAAGCCGTCCGACATCGCGGCAGACCTGAGGGAGGCGATCGAGCGCACGCGCGCTGCCGGCCCCTGGCAGCGCGTCGACCTGACCGGCGTTGACGCGATCCGCCCCGTGACCTTCTCCTTCTTCCCGATTCTCGAAGTTCCGGAGACCCCCACCGAGCTGAAGGCGCTCGTCGACACGTTCGTCGAGGTCGCCGAACGCGGGCTGGGCGTCTACGAGCGCATCCGCGACGACCTGACCGAGCGCTTCATCGAGGATCGACGGACCAGGGGCGGGCGATTCACGCGCCTGTCGTTCCACGACACGATGAACACCACGACGACGAAGGACGGCGCCGTGGACGTCCCCCGTGACGAGAAGGATCGACTGCCGCGGGTCGTGGCGCTGTCGAACCGCGGAGACGAAGCCGGCGAGGAACGGGACCCCGCGGACCCGCCGACCATGGACCCGTCCCGCCTGCGCGCCCTCGCCGAGGCTCATCGCACCGCCTTCCGCGTCGACTCGGCCGCTGACGTGGCGCTCAACAAGCCGTATCTCGGCAGCCAGGAGATCCTCGCGGCCGGCGCCCGCTTCCGTGCCGTCGCCGCGGAGGACCCTGCGGCCGGAGGTCGGTTCGATGCGGTCCAGGCGGAGTTCCTGAGGGAGTACCTGCTCGGAGACGCCGCCGTGGCCGAGCTGCACCGACCGGGCACGGAATGGATCTCCGAGGACGCGGCGCACGTCGACGAGGTCGCTGCGGCATCCCGCCGCGCCTGGGATCTCTATCGACAGCGCGGAGTGTCCTGAACGACCCCGCCGCTCACCCTCCCCACAGCGCGCCGAACAGCGCACCCGCTCCGATCGTCGTGACGGCGAGGATCAGAGTCGGCAGGAAGAACGAATGGTCGACGAGCTTCGTGCCCAGCTTCGTCGTCCCCGAGGTGTCGAAGTTCGCCGCCGCGATCTGCGATCCGTTGGTCGGCAGCAGGTAGATGCCCGCGAACGCACCGGCCCACATGCCGCTGAGCAGGCCGAGCGGGATGCCCGCCGCAAGGCCGATCGGCACGATCGTCCTGGTCGCGGTCGACTGGCTCGTCGTGAGCACGCACACGAGGAAGACGCCCAGAGCGAAGATCCACGGTGCGGCGCCGACGAGCGCACCGATGCTCTCCGAGATGAGGTCCGCGTGCGCCGCGAGGAAGGTGTCGGTGAGCCAGGCGAGACCGAACAGGGCGATCGCGGACACCATTCCGGCGCGGAACACGGTCGCCGCCGGGACTTCGGCGACCTTCGGCCGGGACACGATCAGGATCACCGTTCCCACGAGGAACATGATGATCTCGATGATGGGAGTCATGCCGACCGGGTCTCCGTCCGCGTCCAACGGGCGGATCCCCTTGAACAGCCCGAACACCACGATCGCGAGGACACCGGTGAGGAAGATCAGCGCCGCGTTGCGCCCGGCGGAGGTCACGGTGACGTCGGCCTTCACCTCCGCCGCCCCCTGTCGCGGCGGTGCCAGCTCTCCGCTGGCGATCTTCGCCTGCACCTCCGGGTCGTCCGCGAGGTCCTTGCCGAGGCGGTTGACCACCAGCGAACTGAGCACGATGCCGACCACAGCGGCGGGGATCGTCACCTTGAGGATGTCGATCAGCTCGAAGTCCCACGGCGGCACATCGGTGAGCGTGACCATGGCGGCCATGGCCGCCGACACCGGGCTGCAGGCGAGGGCGACTCCGGTCGCGACCACGGAGAGGGACAGCGGACGGGACGGCCGGATGCCGTTGCGGTAGGAGAGGTCCTGGATGACGGGGAGAAGCGGATAGAGAATGTTCGACGTCCCCGCACCCGCGGCGAAGAGGAAGGAGACCAGCGGGGCCACGAGCGTGATCTGCTTCGGACTGCGTGCGATGAGCCTGGCTGCGACCGAGACCATCCAGTCGATGCCTCCCGCGACCTGCATCATCGAGGCGGCGAGCACGACCGACAGCACGATGAGCAACGCGTCGACCGGCGGCGATCCCGGTGAGAGCTGGAAGACGAAGACGAGGATCGCCACGCCTGCGCCGCCCCACAGGCCGAGGCCGACGCCGCTGGAGCGCGTCCCCATGACGATGCACCCGAGAACGACGAGCAGTTGCAGGATGAACAGCGCGATCTCCATGGACGCCCCCTCCGGTCGCGGCGAATCCGGCGTCAGGATATCGGTCGACGGGCCTCGGCGCCATCATCCCGGCGGCACACCCCGTTCCGCCGGCACCGGAAGTATGCGAACCTGAGCATATGAGGAACGGCATCATCCGCTTCGGCGCGCTCTATGTCTTCAACGTCGCTGTCCTGCTCATCATCGGACTGCTCCTGCCGACGGTCGCGGTCGGCTGGAACGCGCTCTGGGCGGCCGTGATCCTCACCCTCGGCGCCCTGTTCATCAAACCTGCGCTGCGTTCGCTGTTCCGCAGGGCGACCGCGAAGTCGGCCGCGGATCGCACCAGGGCGGGCGAGAAGACCGTGCAGTACGTGCTCGTCTATCTCGTCGAGCTCATCGTCTGGGCGCTCACCGTGTGGCTGAGCGGAGTCAGCATCGCCGGCTTCTTCTGGGGGTACGTGCTGCCGCCCCTGCTGCTACTCCTCGGCTGGGTGATCTACGACCGCATCGACGACAGCCTGCACCGCAAAGCCGGCGAGGTGTACGACCGGGTCACCGGCGGACGCCGGAGCACCTCGGAGACCGCTGCGCCTCCGGCACCGACGCAGACGACGCCGGAGGCCCGCCGCGAGGCCGAGGACGGGCTCACCCCCGAGCAGCGCCGGATGCTCGACGAGCTCTAGCCCGGACTCGAAACGCCGGCCCGGCCTCACATGCCGAACCCCACCTCGCTCCCTGAACGACGGACGCCAGCCCGGCCTCACACGCCGAACCCCCTCCTCGCTCCCTGAACGACGAGCGCCGGCCCGGCCTCACACGCCGAAACCCCCTCCTCGCTCCGTGAACGACGAGCGCCGGCCCAGCCTCACACGCCGAAACCCACCTCGCTCGTTGAGCGACGAGCGGAGCGAGGAGTCGAAACGCGGTCACTGCTGATCGACGACGACCGCGTTTCGACTCACGGAGACCTGCGCTTAACGAGCGATGCGAGTCGAACCGCGGCTCAACGATCGAAAGTGAGACGCTCCGCGGCCTCCACGACGTTCGTCATGAGAAGCGCGACGGTCATGGGGCCGACGCCGCCCGGGTTCGGAGACAGGAAGCCTGCGACCTCGGCCACGTCCGGATGCACATCCCCGTGGACGCGGGTCTTGCCGGTCTCGGCATCCGTCTCGCGCGTGACGCCCACGTCCAGGACGGCGGCGCCCGGCTTGACGTCCTCGGGGCGGATGAGGTGCTTCACCCCCGCGCCCGCGACGATCACGTCCGCCTGACGCAGGTAGGGCGACATGTCCGGCGTCCCCGTGTGCACCTGCGTCACGGTGGCGTTGATGTCGCGACGCGTCAGCAGCAGTCCCATCGGACGTCCGATCGTCACTCCGCGCCCCACGACGACGACGTGCTTGCCCGTGAGGTCGTAGTCGTTGCGCAGCAGCAGCTCGATCACCCCGCGCGGAGTGCACGGCAGGGGCGTGGTGATCGGGGCGTTGACATTGAGCACCAGACGCCCGAGGTTCGTCGGGTGCAGCCCGTCGGCGTCCTTGGCCGGGTCGATGCGCTCCAGGATCGCGTCGGTGTCCAGGTGCTTCGGCAGCGGCAGCTGCACGATGTAGCCGTGGCAGGACGGATCGGCGTTGAGTTCGTCGATCAGCTCCTCGACCTGCTCCTGCGTGGCGTCGGCCGGCAGTTCGCGCTGGATCGAGTTCATCCCGATCGCCTCGGACTGCCGGTGCTTCATCCCGACGTACAGCTGGGACGCCGGATCCGCGCCCACGAGCACCGTGGCGATGCCGGGGATCACGCCCCGAGCGCGCAGCGCCGCGACGCGCTCCGCGAGCTCCGCCTTGATCTCGGCCGAGGCGGCCTTGCCGTCCAGGACGACAGCGGTCACTGGGTCAGCCCCGGGTAGAGCGGGAAGGCCGCAGCGAGCGCGTCGACGCGCGCCTTCAGTGCGGCCACGTCGGCACCGGGCAGCAGCGCGAGCGCGATGATGTCCGCGACCTCGGTGAACTCGGCGTCCCCGAATCCGCGCGTGGCGAGCGCCGGCGTGCCGATGCGCAGGCCCGACGTCACCATCGGCGGACGCGGATCGTTCGGGACCGCATTCCGGTTGACGGTGATGTGGATGTCGTGCAGCAGGTCCTCGGCCTGCTTGCCGTCGATCTCGGCATCGCGCAGGTCGACGAGGACGAGATGCACGTCGGTGCCGCCGGAGCGGACCCGGATGCCGGCGTCCTGCACGTCCTGGCGGCCGAGACGCTCGGCGAGGAGGGCGGCGCCGCGGACCGTGCGCTCCTGACGCTCGCGGAACTCCGGCGTGCCGGCGATCTTGAACGCCGTGGCCTTCGCCGCGATCACGTGCATGAGCGGTCCGCCCTGCTGACCCGGGAACACCGCGGAGTTGATCTTCTTGGCCAGGTCGGCGTCGTTGGTGAGGATGAAACCGGAGCGCGGGCCGCCGATCGTCTTGTGCACCGTGGAGGACACGACGTGCGCGTGCGGCACGGGCGAGGGGTGCACGCCCGCGGCGACCAGACCGGCGAAGTGCGCCATGTCGACCCACAGGTACGCGCCCACCTCGTCGGCGATCTCGCGGAAGGCCGCGAAGTCGAGCTGACGCGGGTACGCCGACCAGCCGGCGATGATGACCTTCGGCTTGTGCTCGAGGGCGAGGCGCCGCACCTCGTCCATGTCCACGAGCGAGGTCTCAGGGTCGACGCCGTAGGCGACGATGTCGTACAGCCGCCCGGAGAAGTTGATCTTCATGCCGTGCGTGAGATGACCGCCGTGGTCGAGCGAGAGGCCGAGAAGCGTGTCGCCAGGGCGGGCGATCGCGTGCAGCACGGCGGCGTTGGCCGTGGCGCCGGAGTGCGGCTGGACGTTGGCGAACTCGGCGCCGAACAGATCCTTCGCGCGCTGGATCGCGAGTTCCTCCGCGACGTCCACCTCTTCGCAGCCGCCGTAGTAGCGGCGCCCGGGGTAGCCCTCGGCGTACTTGTTCGTGAGCACGGACCCCTGCGACTGCAGGACCGAGACGGGGACGAAGTTCTCGGAAGCGATCATCTCGAGATAACCGCGCTGGCGGTTCAGCTCCCGCTCGAGGACCTCGGCGATCTCCGGGTCGACTTCGGACAGCGGGGCGTTGAAGTACGGGTCGGTCATGGCTGCTCCTGATCTCACGGCGGAAGGGATTTCCTATCGGCCCAGGCGCGCGGTCGATTTCCATGAGAAGTCGCTCCCCGGTGGTACCCCACCCAGACGCCAGTCGCGACGTCTCGAGCATAGCGGATCGGATCGGTCCGGATGCTTGGATGTCGTCACGGTCACCGGTACGTTTTGTTCATGGTCCTTACTCTTGTCCCCCAGCCCGCGTCCGTGACCGAGGGCTCCGGAACGCTCGTGCTCTCCCCCGCCACGCGCATCGTCATCGTCGACGGCGCGGATGCCGCGGCATCCGTCCTCTCCGATGTGCTCGCCGCGCGCACCGGCCTGCGGCCGGATGTCGTCACGGACCCGCCGTCCGACGGCGACCTCGTCCTCCGCCGCACCGACGACGACGGCGAGTCGTACCGCCTCGAGATCGGCGCCCGCGTCGAGATCACCGGATCGGATGCCGGGCTGTTCTACGGCGTCCAGACCCTTCGTCAGCTGCTGCGCGTGAAGGACGGCGTCTGGTCGATCGCACGCGCCTCTATCGTCGACGCCCCGCGCTACGCGTACCGGGGCGTCATGCTCGACGTCGCCAGGACGTTCTTCGACGTCGCGACCGTCAAGGCGTTCATCGACCGCGCGTCATCGCTGAAGTTCAACCACCTGCACCTGCACCTCACCGACGATCAAGGCTGGCGCCTGCACATCGACAGCCGCCCGCTGCTGACGGAGAAGGCTGCGGGGACCTCCACGCTCGGTCGCCCTGGCGGCTTCTACACCAAGGACGACTTCCGCGAGATCGTCGGATACGCGGCCGCCCACCACATGGTCGTGGTCCCGGAGATCGACCTCCCAGGGCACACGCACGCGATCGGTCTGGCCTACCCGGATGTCGTCGAGGCTCCGGTCATGAACGACATGCTCCTGGCGCAGTCCGAGTCCCTGGGCCAGCCGCTCCCCGTGGCCGGTGAGCCCTACCTCGGCTGGGGAGTCGGACACTCCTCCGTGCGCATCCACGAGGACGCGACCTGGGAGTTCCTGCGCGACGTGCTCTCGGAAGTGGCGGAGATCGCCCCCGGCCCGTACCTGCACGTCGGCGGAGACGAGTGCCTGGGCACGCCCGCAGCCGATTTCGACGCATTCATCGAACGCGTCACGGCCCTCACCGCCGAGCTCGGGAAGACGCCGGTGGCCTGGCACGAGGCGGGATCCGCGCAGGTCGCCGAGGGCACCGTCGGCCAGTTCTGGGGAAGCAGCACGCCCACCGCGGAGCACGCCGAGCACACCCGCCGGTTCGCCGAGCGCGGCGGCCGCGTCATCCTGTCGCCGTCCACCCGCGCATATCTGGACATGAAGTACACCGCGGACTTCCCGCTGGGACTCACCTGGGCGGCGATCATCGACCTCGAGAGCGCCTACTCCTGGGAGCCGGAGGAGATCGTCCCCGGACTCGATGCCGAGGCGATCCTGGGTGTCGAGGGACCGCTGTGGTCCGAGACGATCCCGTCGCTCGCGGACATCGATCAGCTGTTCTTCCCGCGGGCGGCGGCGCTTGCTGAGATCGGATGGTCTCCGGCATCCGCCAAGGACTGGGCGTCGTTCCGCGACCGCGTAGGTGGGCTCGGCGCCGTGTGGGACGCGGAGGGCTGGGGAGGGCATCGCCCCTCCGAGATCGACTGGAGCCCGCGATGACCGCCACCGTGATCCATTCCGCCCGACTGGTCTCCTCCGGGTCCGACGTCGCGGACGCCTGGGTGCGCTTCGACGACGGTCTCGTCTCCGCGACCGGCACGGGTTCGTCGTGGACGGATGCCGAGGTCGTCGTCGACGCGACGCAGATCGCCGGTCCCGGGGCGATCCTGTCTCCCGGGTTCATCGACATCCACGGCCACGGGGGCGCGGGTGCGTCGTACGACGAGGGCGTCGAGGCGATCCGTACTGCCCGTGCCCTGCACCGCGCGCACGGCACCACGCGCGCCGTGCTGTCGCTCGTGACGGCCTCGCTGGACGACCTCGCTCGCCGCGCTTCCGAGATCGCCGACCTCACCGAGGCGGATCCCGAGATCCTCGGTTCGCACCTCGAAGGCCCTTTCCTGGATCCCGGGCATCAGGGCGCCCACGAGCCGTCGCTGCTGCGAGCGCCGATCGCCGCCGACGTGCAGCGGCTGCTCGATGCCGGCCGCGGAACGGTGCGCCAGGTCACGATCGCCCCCGAACTCCCCGGGGGAATCGACGCGATCCGTTCGGTGGTCGCGGCGGGCGCCGCCGCCGCGGTCGGGCACACCGACGCGGATGCCGCCATGGCCGCGGCCGCCTTCGATGCGGGGGCGACGATCCTCACGCACGCGTTCAACGCCATGCGCGGCATCCACCATCGCGCCCCGGGTCCCGTGCTCGCGGCAGCGGCCGATCGTCGCGTCGTGCTCGAGGCCATCGCGGACAACGTCCACCTCGATCCCCACGTGATCAAGCTCGTGTTCGACGCCGCGCCCGACCGGGTCGCGCTGGTCACCGACGCCATGGCCGCCGCCGGCAGCGCCGACGGGCACTACGACCTCGGCGCCGTCAAGGTGACGGTCGCGGACGGGGTCGCGCGCACCGACGACACCGGCTCGATCGCCGGTTCGACCCTCACGCAGGACGTCGCGCTGCAGCGCGCCGTGCAGGCCGGTGTTCCGCTCGCCGCCGCGATCCGTGCGCTGACCGAGACCCCGGCCGCAGCGATCGGCGCCGGCGACCGCGTGGGACGACTCAGCGCAGGGATGCTGGGCGACGCCGTGCTCCTGGACGCGCAGCTGCGCGTACACCACGTGTGGGTCGGCGGCCGGGCCGCTGCGTGATGCACGACGCGTGCCGGATCGCGGGAGTCGAGGGGAGGCCGCCGCACCCCAGTCAGCGGCGGCCCCAGTCCCTCCGGAACGAGCAGGCGGCTCGGGAACTCCTCCCCCGAGGATCCCGAGCCCGCCTGTACCGGCGCGGTTGCCCCGTGCACCGGTGCCGCCGGATCTCCGCCCCCCGGTGGGGATCCGACAGCATGCTCTGGTTGATGAGACGGCGTCCTGACCGATCCATTACGCGGATGCGGAGAAATTCTTCGGAGATTTCTGCCGTGATCCCGCAGAGAGTTCGCTCCGAGTTGTCCCCAGGGCTGGCCAGGCTGGGAAAACCGGGTGAGAATGGTTCGGGCGCGTGATGGGGACCCGATTCACGCGTCTCTTCCTGTGGAGCCGAACCGATGCTCCACGAGAGCTGGATGACCGTGCCTGACCAAAACGACCACGACGTGCAGATCGCCGACGCCGATCTGATCCTCCGCACCCGATCCGGGGACCGGGAGGCCTTCGGCGAACTCTGGAGACGCCACTATCCGTCCGGCATCGCCGTCGCGCGGTCGATCACGTCGACGCTCGACCCGGACGATCTCGTCCAGGAGTCGTACACGCGCATCTACAACGCGATCCTCAAGGGCGGCGGACCCAACGGCTCGTTCCGTGCCTACCTGTTCACGAGCATCCGCAACACCGCAGCAGGGTGGGGCAAGGCGCGTCGCGAGACCGCCATCGACGAGATGGAGGCCGTCGCCGATCCGGACAGCACCGAGCAGGCAGCCGACGAGGCCCTGGACCGGGGCCTCACCGCGCAGGCGTTCCGCAGCCTCCCGTCTCGCTGGCAGGAAGTGCTCTGGTACACCGAGATCGAGCAGATGAAGCCCGGAGAGGTCGCTCCGCTGCTCGGCATGAAGGCCGGCGCCGTCGCTCAGCTTGCCTTCCGCGCCCGCGAGGGCCTGCGCGAGGCGTGGATCCAGGCGCACCTGCGCAGCGCCGCACCGGGTTCGGAATGCCAGTGGACCATCGAGCACCTCGGCGCCTACTCGCGCGGGAACCTGAGCAACCGCGACCGCAAGCGCCTCGACGCGCATCTCGCCGACTGCGCGCGCTGCATGATCGTGGCCGCCGAGGCGAAGGACGTGTCCCAGCGTCTAGCGCTCGTGCTGCTCCCCCTCGTCCTCGGAGTCTCCGGCGCCGCCGGCTATCTCGCGACGCTGCAGGGCGGCGGAACCCCGATCGTGGCTCTCGCCGCCATGCCCTCGAGCGTGGTCGAGGGCGGCGTGGTGATCGCCGGTGCCGGGAGCGCGGCGGTCGCCGGAGCGGGCGGAGCCGGAGCGGGCGGCACGGCAGGCGCCGGCGCCGCAAGCGGTTCGAGTGCAGCCGGCGGTGCCGGTGCGGTCTCGGGAATCGGTGCACTCGTCGGCGTCGGCTCGGCGGCCCTCGTGGTCGCGGGCGTCGTCGCGGCCGCCGCGATCGTTCCCGGTCTCGTCTCGGCGCCCGCGATGACGAGCCTCCCCAGCGCCGGAGAGGTCTCGGACTCCCCCTCCATCCCGACCGAGGTGGGCCCCGACGACGAGCTGGAAGCGCTCGACGCCGAGGATCTCGTCCTCGACGACCCGGATGCCGAGGAGAAGGACGACCCCGCGCCGGAAGCGGATGCCGTGCCGGTCGAGGAGCCGGTCGCTCCACCGGCCGAGGTCGCTCCCCCGGCGGAATCGGGAAGCGGCGGGGAGACGGGCACGGTGCCCGAGGTTCCGGTGGATCCTGTGGACCCTGTCGATCCTGTCGACCCCGTGGATCCGGTCGATCCCGTGGATCCCGTGGACCCGGTCGACCCCGTGGACCCGGTCGTGCCGACGTCGCCCGTCGAGCTCGTCGACGTCACGATGTGCCTCGGCGACGAGGCGGTCACCTATGTCTCGATCGACGTCCTCGGCGTGCCCGAGGCCGAGGTGCAGGCGCTGCTCAATGGCAGCACGAGCAGGGCAGACAACATCCTGCTCGGTGAGGACGGCAGCGGGACCATCAGCCTCCGTCCGAGCCTCGACCAGATCCTCTTCAACGCCGACGTGGAGTTCCACTACGTCACCGTCGACGGACCGGTCCACCCCTATGAGACATCGCTGTCCGCACTGGGCGTGACCCTGACCTCCGTCCTGCTGGCCCCGGCCTGCGACGGCGAGGAGGAGACCCTCCCCGAAGGCGAGGTTCCGGCCGAGGACCCGCCGGCGGAGGACCCCGCTGCGGACGAGATCCCGGCCGCGGACACCCCCGCCGACGACCAGACGGACGCTCCTGCGGCTGCCGAGGCCGAGCCGTCCGAGCCGGAGCAGAAGCAGGCTCCGACCGAGCCCGCACCGGCCGCTGAAGAGCCCGCTCCTGCCGATCCGTCCTCCGCGCCGCTGGCGCCGACGACTGAGGACCCCGCGGCGGAGAGCACCCCGGCCGAGCAGCCAACCGCCGAGGAGAAGGCCGCAACCGACCAGGTCGCAGCGCCCCTCAAGGACGCGGCCGAGGAGGCCGTCGCCCCAGCATCCGCACTGGTCCCGGGCGACGAGGCCGCACCGCCCGCCGAATAGACTGGGAGCATGACCCACGACACTCCGGCCGAACCGGGCGTGAACCGCCCGAACGTCACTCCGCTCGACATCGTCCGGGTCGTCATCCTTCTGGTCAGCCTCGCCTCGCTCGCCCTGTGGGGCTTCGCGTCGTGGGACATGCCATGGAACATCGTCCTCGGCATCGGAACCCCTGTCGTGGTCCTGCTCGTCTGGGCCCTGTTCCTGTCGCCGCGTCCCGTGCTGCGGCTGCATCCGTTCCTGCGGGCGGCCGTGGAGCTGCTCGTCTACGTCGGCGTCACGATCGCGTGGTGGTCCATGGGCCAGGCACTGATCGGATCGGTCTTCGCCGTGGTGGCGATCGCGGCCGGAGTGATCGCCGGGCGGCGATCTCTGGCATGAGCGCGCTCGCGGCGCTGCAGGCGGCGCTCGGCGACATCGTCGACGTCACCGAGGCCTCCCGCGAGCAGGCCCGCGCCGACCGCTCTGGTCACGCCGCCCCCGGTCGCCCCCTCGCGGTCGTCCACGCCGAGACCGTCGCGCACGTCCAGGAGACCCTCCGCATCGCCTCGGACACCCGCACGCCCGTCGTGGTGCGCGGTGCGGGCACGGGTCTCGCCGGCGCCGCGAATGCCGGCGAGGGCGAGATCGTGCTGTCCACGCGGCGCATGACGCGCATCCACGAGATCCGTCCCGACGACCTTCTCGCTGTCGTCGAGCCCGGCATCCTCAACGCCGAGCTCAATGCCGCGCTGGCGCCGCACGGCGTGTGGTGGGCGCCGGACCCGGCGAGCAGGGACATCTCCACAGTCGGCGGCAACATCGCCACGGGCGCCGGCGGGCTGCTGTGCGCCAAGTACGGCGTGGTCCGCGACGCCGTCCTCGGCGTGGACCTCGTCCTGGCCGACGGACGCCTCCTCCATCTCGGTCATCGCACGGTCAAGGGCGTCACCGGACTCGACCTCACCTCCCTCGTGATCGGCTCGGAGGGCAGGCTCGGAGTGGTCGTGGGCGCCACGCTGAAGCTGCGGCGCCTGGTCCCGGGCGGCACCTGCACGATCGCCGCGGTGTTCCCGGATGCCCGGACCGCCGCCACGGCATCCGCCGCCGTCACCGCGGCGGGCGAGCAGCCCGCGATCATGGAGCTGATGGACGCCGCCGCCCTCGCTGCGGTCCATGCCCTGCTGTCGCTGTCGGCACCGGCCGCGGGCGCGGCGCAGCTCACGATCCAGACCGACGGCACCGCCGCCCGAATCGAGGCCGAGCGCATCGCGGCGATCCTCACGGCTCACGGCGGCCAGGTGGCACTCTCGGACGACCCGGCGGAGGGCGAGCGCCTCCTGTCGATCCGCCGCTCCATGCACGCCGCGATGGCGTCTCTCGGAACCACACTGATCGAGGACGTCTCCGTACCGCGCAGCGCTCTGCCGGCGATGTTCGACGAGATCTCCCGCATCGAGCGTGCGTACGGTCTGACCATCCCCACGGTCGTGCACGCGGGCGACGGAAACCTGCACCCGAACTTCATCTTCGAGGGCACCGAGGTGCCCGCCGAGATCTGGCGTGCGGCCGATGAACTGTTCCGCGCCGCGATCCGCCTGGGTGGAACTCTCACCGGCGAGCACGGCATCGGGACGCTCAAGAGCCGGTGGCTCGCCGAGGAGCTCGGCGACGATCAGTGGCGGCTGCAGCACGACATCGTCCGCGTGTTCGACCCGCTCGGCATCCTCAACCCCGGAAAGGTGTTCACCCCGCATGCCTGACATCCATGTGAGCGCCGCGATCATCAGAGATTCCGCCGATCGTGTGCTCGTGGTCCGCAAGCACGGCACGGTGCGCTTCATGCAGCCCGGCGGCAAGCCGGAGCCGGGCGAGAGCGCCGCGCAGACGCTGGCACGCGAACTGGAGGAGGAGCTCGGTCTGCGGGTCGCGGAAACCGACCTCACGCCACTGGGCGAGTTCGTCTCGGATGCCGCGAATGAACCGGGGCACCGCGTCGTCGCATCCGCTTTCGCGATGCGCGCCGAGCCGGACGACGTCGCGGTCCAGGCCGAGCTCGCCGAGCTGCGCTGGATCACCCCGGACGACATCGCCGCGCTGCCGCTGGCTCCGCTCAGCCTCGAGCACCTGCTCCCGCTGGCTTGGCCGGAGGCCTAGGCTCCCGCCTCTCTGCCTCGGGTCGCAGTTCACGCCGCTCCGGCTTGGTCACCCGCGTTCCCGTCGCAATCCATGCCGCTGTAGGCGCGCGGAACCGACAGAAGCTGCGACCGGAAGCGAACTCAGCCGTCCGATGACGACAGAAACTGCGACCGGACGGGTGCGCTAGATCCCCTGCCAGGCCGGCTTGTTCGCGAATGTGTACCGGTAGTAATCGGCGAGCTTCAGCTTCGACGCCGCCGCCTCGTCGACGACGACCGTCGCGTGCGGGTGCAGCTGGATCGCGGACCCGGGGAGGATGGCGGACAGCGGTCCCTCGACGGCGTCCGCGACGGCCTGCGCCTTGTTCTCGCCGAACGCCAGCAGCACCAGGTGACGCGCCTGGAGGATCGTACCGAGGCCCTGCGTGATGCAGTGCATCGGGACGTCGTCGATCGTGTCGAAGAAACGCGCGTTGTCCTCGCGGGTCTGCTGGGTCAGCGTCTTGACGCGCGTGCGCGACGCGAACGACGATCCCGGCTCGTTGAATCCGATGTGCCCGTCGGTGCCGATCCCGAGGATCTGCAGATCGACGCCGCCGGCCTCGGCGATCGCCGCCTCGTAGTCGGAGCCGGCATGTTCGATGCCGTCCGCCGCACCGTTGGGGACGTGGATGCGCCGCGGGTCGAGGCCCAGGGGCTCCACGACCTCGCGCGTGATCACCGAGCGATAGCTTTCGGGATGCGCCGGGTCGATGCCGACGTATTCGTCCAGCGCGAACCCGCGGACGTGCGACACGTCGATGCCTTCGAGCCGGCTCTGCAGCGCCTCGTACACGGGCAGCGGCGTCGACCCGGTCGCGAGCCCCAGTACCGCGTCTGAGCGCTCCCTGATGAGCGCGACGATCTCGTCGGCGACCAGGGCTCCTGCCGCGGCGCTGTTCTCGACGATGACGACTTCAGCCATGGGTGACGATCTCCTTGTCCGGTGCCGGTGCGAACTCGGCGGCACCCACGAGCGCCGCGCCCAGAGCCGCCGCCGGGGAACCCGCCGGCAGCAGCTCGATCCTCTCATCCAGCCGGAGGGAGCGCATGAACGCCGACCCCTCGGCCTCGCGCCGCAGGGTCGCGACGATGTCCGTGTGCAGGCGCTCCCCGAGCGCGGTGAGCCCGCCGCCGATGACCACCGTCTCGACGTCGACCGAGAGCACGAGGATGCGCACGGCGGCCGCCGCTCCCCTGGCGAGATCGGCGCGCAGCGCCGTCGCGACGGGATCGCCGGTCTCGGAGGCGTCGAAGATGTCACGGACGGGAAGGGCACCGGGGCGTCCCCACGCCTTCGCCAGGGCGCCGCCACCGCACAGCGTCTCGACGCAGCCGCGCTGGCCGCAGCCGCACAGCCGTCCGGCCGGATCGACGCTGAGGTGTCCCACCTCTCCCGCCGTGCCGCGCGCCCCGCGCCAGATGCGCCCGTCCGCCACGATTCCGGCCGCGACCCCCGTGCCGAGGTTGAGATACGCCATGGTCGCGGTGTCACGGCGCAGTGCGGCCGCGCCGAGAGCAGCGGCCTTGACGTCGTTCTCGACGGTGACGGGCACCTGCAGACGGCTGCCCGCGCGCGCCTCGATGTCGAGCGACTCGACGCCGAGGTTGACGGCGTGCAGCACGCGTCCGGTGCCGGGTTCGACGAGGCCGGGGATCCCGACGCCGACGGAGCGGATCGCGGACGCGACGAACCCGCCCTCCTCCGCGAGGGCGGCGACGCTGTCCAGGATGCTGGCGATGACGGCGTCGTCCCCCCACCCGGTCGGCCGGCGCACGCGTGCGAGGATCTCGCCGTC
Organism: Microbacterium cucumeris; assembly: GCF_058349845.2. Classification (NCBI taxonomy): domain Bacteria; kingdom Bacillati; phylum Actinomycetota; class Actinomycetes; order Micrococcales; family Microbacteriaceae; genus Microbacterium; species Microbacterium cucumeris. Next base: position 255,835 of record NZ_JBYRIZ020000002.1, on the reverse strand, counting down.
GAGCCCCACGGCGACGGCATCCGTCTTCGTGCCGCCGACGTCCAGGCCCACGCGTATCGCCCGACCGCGCGTGTCGGTGTCCCTGCGCCGCGTCATCGGCTGACGGGCTGCCGGTCGGCGAGGACGGAGGCGGGCGGTGTGCGGCGCATCAGGAGACCCCCAGCTGCCCGGACAGCACCATGACCGCAGTTCCGCGCAGCACGATGTCGTCCTGCAGCGTGGGGCGGATCACGACGTCGTCGAACACGCCCTCGAGCGTGCGCGCGCGCAGGGTCTCGGTGGCCGCGTCGAAGAAGGTGTCGTCGAGCAGGTCGGCCGGGCCGGACAGGACGATCTCGGAGAGGTCCAGGGCGCTGACGATCGGGGCGATCGCGACGGCCATGCGGGTGCCGGCGTCGCGCAGGAGCTCGTCACGGGAGTCCGGCGCCTGGGCGATGGCCGCGGCCAGACGACTGCCGCTGAGCCAGGCTTCGAGGCATCCGTCCTTTCCGCACACGCATCGCGGTCCGCCGTCCGTCCCGACGACGACGTGGCCGATCTCGCCGGCGGCGAACCGGCTGCCCAACAGCGGCTGACTGCCGGTGATGAGCCCGGCGCCGACGCCGCGCCCGATCTTGATGAGCATGACGTCGGCCTTCGCCTCGCCGAACGTGTACTCGGCGAGGACGGCGGCATTCGCGTCGTTGCGCGCGGTCACGGGGAGGTCCAGATCCAGGCCGAGGCGCGCCTCGAGCGGGAAATCGGTCCAGCCCAGGTTCGGCGACTCGATGACGACGCCGTCGGGGCGCACGATGCCGGGAGTGCCGACGCCGACGCCGAGGAGGGTCGTCGTGGACGCCGCCATGAGCTCACGGGCGAGTCCGAGCATGGCGTCGTAGGTCGCGGCGCCGTCGGGCGTGGCAGGACGCGGCACCTCACGACGTTCGAGGACCTCGCCGTCCAGACTGAGCACGGCGCCCTGGAACGCCTCGGGTCCGGACAGGTCGAGCCCGATGATCTGATGCCCGTCGCGGTCGATGTCGATGAGGATCGGCGGCTTGCCCGGACCGGCGGTCTCGCGGATCCCCTTCTCCACGACGATGCCGTCCGCGATGAACTCGGCGACGAGATCCGAGATCGTGACGCGCGTGAGTCCGGTCTCCCGGGACAGGTCGGCGCGGCTCATGGCACCGGCGTGGTACAGCGTCTGCAGGACCAGGGCGCGGTTGTGACCCCGCGCGTGCTCGGGAAGCACCTTGGCGCGCGAGCGGAGGTGCCGCGCACCTGCGAATCCGTGCGCGGTCGCGCCGGTGTACTCGGCCGTGGCCGGTGCACGCATCCCATCCGATTCGGACATGTTTGTTAGTAGACCTTACGAACAAAATTTACGCAACCTCTGTCAGTTGCGCGACGGGCAGGGTTACCGAAACGTTACTTTACCGCGGGGTCTCCTCCGCTCCCCGGCGAGCGATGATGCCCGCGACCAGATCCGCGACGATCTCGCGGCGGGCATCGACGGTCATGGGCTTACCGGGGACGCCGGGGCGCCGCTGGTCGGGAGACGGGCCGTCGAGGGGACGATACCGCACTCCCGCCGCTGCGAGCCGGCGCAGCTGCACGGGCAGTCGGCGGGCGAAATCGTCGAAGGGCGCGGGTTCGCCGCCGACCCAGAGCCGCTCGGCGACGGCCGAGAGCCGGGGGAACATCGCGTAGTCGACTCGGTCCCGCGTGGGCAGATGCTCGGTCCACGTGTTCGCCTGCCCACCCAGGGCGCGCTCGTCGATGCGCAGCGTGTACGCGTGCTCGACGGTGAGCGGCGGTCCGACGGGGACCGGCTCGTCCGCGGACTCCGACTGCCGGTAGTCCAGATACACCTCCAGGTCGGGGCACGCGATCACCGGGATGCCGCGGTCCAGCGCTTCGTCGAGTGCGACGGGCGCCCGCCAGGCGAGGATCTCCACACCGTCGGGGACGTCCCCCTCGAGGACCTCGTCCCAGGCCAGCGCCGTGCGCCCGCGGGAGCGGACGTGCGCCACGAGATGCGCGGTGAACCAGGGCTGGACGCCGTGCGCGGAGTCGATGCCCAGTTCGCGCATGCGTTCGGCCGCCGCCGCGCTGCGCGCCCATTCCGTCACCGGCACCTCGTCGCCGCCGATGCCGATCCACGGCGAGTCGAACACGTCGCACAGCGCGTCGATCGCCGCGCGCCCGAAGGCGAGCGACTCCTCGGTCGGCGCGAGCGTGCGCTCATTGACCCCGAACCGCTCCCACGGTCCCGTCGCGGGTTCGGAGGCGTCGAGGTTGCCGAGTTCGGGGTATGCGGCGAGAGCGGCCTGCACGTGTCCGGGCAGTTCCACCTCGGGCACCAGGGTGATGAAGCGATCGGCGGCGTAGCGGACCAGTTCGCGCAGCTCCTCGGTCGTGTAGTGCCCCTCGTGGACGCCGGGCTCTACCGTCGCGGAGGGCCCGTGGCCGCGCTGGGTCGCCTCGCGGTGCGCGCCGATCTCGGTGAGGCGCGGGTAGCCGGGCACCTCGAACCGCCATCCCTGGTCATCCGTGAGGTGCAGGTGCAGGACGGTGAGCTGGTGCGCCGCCAGCACGTCGATGAGCCGCCGGATGTCGGCCGCGGGGTGGAAGTGCCGCGCGACGTCGAGCATGGCACCGCGCCATCCGAAGGCGGGAGTGCCCTCCCAGGTGCCGGCAGGCAGACGTGCGCCCAGCGTTCGCTCCGGCGGCAGCAGCTGCCGCAGCGCGGTGGCTCCCCGGAACGCGCCGATCGCCTGCGCCGCACGCACCTCGATGCGCGAGCGCCCGACGGTGATGCGGAACGACTCCGGGTTCTCGAACGCGGCATCCTGGACGAGGGCGATGGTGCCGGCATCCGGATCCCGCGACCCCGTCAGCTCCAGAAGCTCCTGCAGCCGCCGGCCGACGCCGGCGAAGGCGTCGGGCGCATCGATGAACACTCGCGCGTCCAGGACGAACGGGGGCGCCTGCGGGTCGATGTCCGCCTCGAGCGCGGGGACCGTGGCGCGATGGGCCGGCGGGGGCATGAGCAGCGCCGCTCCTGGGGTCGCTCCCGTCGCCCGGCCGCCGGACACGACGGCCACTCCCCCGACGAGCACCTCGACGATCCCGACGGGTTCGGCGCGCGGGTCGTCGAAGGTCGCGCCGGCAGCGATCCGCTCCGGATCGAACAGCACGAGATCCGCCGTGGCCCCCGTGCGGATCACGCCGCGCGGAGCGTCCCCTCGATCGAGCCCCAGCCGGCGCGCCGGCGTCGCCGAGAGATGACGCACGGCCTCCTCCAGGCTGAGCACCCCCTCATCGCGCACGTAGTGGCCGAGGTAGTGCGGGAACGTCCCGTATCCGCGCGGATGCGGCTTGTCGCCGATGAGGATGCCGTCGCTGCCGCCACTGTGACGCGGATGCCGCATGATCCGGCGGACGTTCTGCTCATCGCCGATGTGCATGAGGATGCCGGTGGCCCCGGCATCCTGAACGATCACGTCGAGCACCACGTCGACGGCGCTGCGACCCTGAGACCGGGCGATCTCGTCGATGCGCCGACCGACGAGGCCGACCAGGGCGGGATCCGCGACACCCGAGATCTCGATCCGCGACCAGTCCGCGCGCTCACCGTGGAAACCGTCGCAGCCGATGTCCTCCAGTTCGGCTCGCACCCGCTCGCGGCCGTCGGCGTCGAGGCCGGCGATCGCGCCGAGCAGGTCGCCGCCCGCGGCCAACCTGCTGGGCAGCAGGGCGGCGAGGGTCGTGGCTCCGGGCAGATAGGGGTAGGTGTCGAGCGTGACATCCACCCCGTCGGCCACCGCCTCGTCGACGAGTGCCAGCAGGTCGTCGGCGCGCCCCCGGTTGGGCGCGAAGTTCATGGTCGCGTGCGTGAGGTGGATCGGGCACCCGGTGCGCCGCCCGATGTCCAGCACCTCGCGGTAGGCGTCGAGGGCCGCGCCCCCGTAGCTGCGGGTGTGCGGAGCCCAGTAGCCGCCGCGCTCGACGACGACGCGGCACAGCGCCTCGAGCTCGGCGGTCGAGGCGTACATCCCCGGCGTGTAGGTCAGCCCGCTGGACATCCCGAACGCGCCCGCGTCGAGGGCGGCGCCGAGGAGCTCGGCCATGCGGGCGATCTCCTCCGGCGTCGCGGGACGGTCCTCGTGGCCGACGACCATCAGCCGGAGGTTCCCCTGCGGAACGAGCACGGCGACGTTCGCGGCGGTGGCGGTGTCCACCGCGACCAGGAACTCGGTCATCGTCCGCCACGGCACGTCCGCAGGGCCGTTCCATCCGGCGATCTGCGCCGGGATCGTGAGGGCCGCGGCATCGTCGAGCGGGGCGTAGCCGAGTCCGTCCTGTCCGATCACCTCGCAGGTCACGCCCTGCAGGATCTTAGCGGTGTGCTCGGCACCCCGCAGCACGGCCAGGTCGCTGTGGGCGTGCATGTCGATGAACCCGGGGGCGAGCACCAGCCCCGCCGCGTCGACCTCGATCGTCCCGTCCGGCAGCTCGAAGTCGGCATCCCCGCCGCGGCGGATGCCGACGACCCGCGCCCCTTCGACGGCGACGTCGGCCGTGAAGCGATCGGCGCCCGTGCCGTCGACGACGCCGGCATCGCGGTACACCCGGACGAGGCCCGCCGCTGCCTTCTCCGCACTCAGAAGCATGTCGCCACCGCCCCGATGACGCGCGGGTCCGCGGCATCCGGATCGTCGATCACCGGCACCACCCGCCACTTGTCGAAGGCGGTGCACGGATGCGAGAGCCCGAGACGCACCACCTGCCCGACAGCGAGCGCGGATTCCGGCGCGCACCGGAGGAACGCGTGCTGGTCGTTCAACGCGGTGATCTCTCCGGCGACGGTCTGGGGCACCGGGAGGTCGATGTCGAACGGCACGTCGCGCCGACCGGCATCCAGCAGGGCGAGCTGCGGCTCCGGGTGCGAGACGACGCGTGCCCAGGCGTGCATGGCGGAGCGCAGCGGCGCCGTCGGAACGGCGGAGCCGAACGGGGACATGCGCGCGTAGAAGCCGTCGTCGTGGATCTGGAACGCGCCGGAGCGCAGCACGACATCCGCGCGTTCGCGGTGCGGTGCGAGCACGGCGGCGGCACGGTCCGGGAACGCGCTTCCGCCCGCGGACAGCACCGGCTGGAGACCCTGCGGGTACTCGAGCCGCTCGTGCAGGTCGACGAGGGTCTGGAGGTACGCGTCGACGGCCGCGACGGACGCCGGGGTGCGGTCGGGGCCGAAAGGGCCCTCGTAGCCGGCGACACCCGCGAGGCGCAGCCCCGTCGCGCGGGATACGGCGTCGGCGATCCGCGTGCCCTCGTCGACCGTGCGGGCACCCGTGCGCCCGCCGAGGCCGCCCATCTCGACGAGGACGTCCAGCGGGTGCGCCGGGTCGGAGACGGCGGAGGCGAGGATCTCGACCGTCGCCTCGGAGTCGGCCCAGCAGAGGATGCGCAGGCCGTCGTCGCCGGCGAGCAGCTCGCCGAGACGGGCGGCGGCCGCGGCATCCGTCACACCGTTCGCGATCAGGATGCGTCGCACACCGGCCTCGGCGGCGACTCCGGCCTGCCAGGGCGTGGCGACCGAGAGGCCCCAGGCGCCGGCGTCCAGCAGCCGCTGCCAGAGCGCAGGGGCCATCGTGGTCTTGCCGTGCGGTGCGAGGAGGACACCCTGCTCGCGCGCCCACTCGAAGACGGTGCTCTCGTTGTGAACCAGCGCCGGCTCACTAACCGTCATGACCGGCGTCGAGAACTCCGACAGCCGCAGATCCGCATTCGCGACCTCGGACAGGCGGAGCCCGTGCGCTCGGGCCGGGAACGCCTTGGCCCAGGGGCCCAGAACGGGATCGGGAATTTGTAGAGGCACCTAACAAGGCTACTAGGCTGAAGCCATGAGCTCGAAGACCCGCATCACGACCGACGCCGCTCCCGCCCCCGCGCACACCTTCTCCCAGGGCGTGCGCAAGGGCCCGTTCGTGCAGGTCTCCGGTCAGGGGCCGGTGGACCCGGCGACGAACGAGTACCTCTTCCCCGGGGATGTCGCGGCGCAGACCACGCGCACGCTCGAGAACGTCAAGGCGATCGTCGAAGCCTCGGGCGCCACGTTCGACGACGTCGTCATGCTGCGCGTCTACCTCACCAAGCGCGAGGACTTCGCGATCATGAACGAGGCATACGGCGCCTTCGTCGAGGCGAACACGCCGAGCGGTGTGCTCCCTTCGCGCACGACGGTCTTCACCGGACTTCCCCGCGAAGAGATGCTCGTCGAGATCGACGGCATCGCCATCGTCGAGGGCTGATTCGCGGCGCATGGGCACTTCTCCCCGTCGGGGAGCAGTGCCGCGCTGTGGTTGACTGGACGCGACCGGAGAAACGAGCACCGCATCGCGGTGCGTCCACACAGGGGGAATACATGAACCGCACCATCGCTGCCTGGACCATCGCGGCCGTCGCCGTCCTGGGCCTCACCGCCTGCTCGGGATCCCCGAGCGCGTCGGAGCCCGAGACCGACGACTCCTCGACCAGCGAAGAGGCGCCCGCGGAGACCACGACGGACCAGTCGGTCGCGGATGCCTGCGCCGTCGTCGTCCCGGCTCTCACCGAGGCCAGCTCGTCGATGTCCGGCCTGTCCGACATGGAGGCCGCCGCAAGCGACCCGCAGGGCACCGTCGACGCGTTCAATGAGACGGTCGCCTCCATCGGCGAGGCCGCCGATTCCGTGACCAACGCCGAGGTCAAGGAAGCGGCCACCGCTCTCCACGAGCAGTACACCAAGCTGGGCGACCTGCTGTCGGCCGTGCTCATCGATCAGGATGCCTCTGCTGCGTCCGACATGTCGACGCTCACGACCGACCTGATGGACTCCGCCACGGAGCTGTCGACGCTCTGCGCCGGCTGAATCCCAGCTGATCGAACGGATGCCCCGTGGCCGCTCGGCCGCGGGGCATCCGTGTGTGCGGGGCCTGGGCGCGGCACTCAACCGTCCCTGGTGGCGATCCCGGGATACGCCAGGACGAGCCCCGCACCGTCGAGCTGCAGCTCGCACGAGACGTCGAACGTCGACGACTCGTAGTGGAACACCGGCCGATCGGCCGAGGCATCGATCAGGGTGTAGCGCTGATCGAGCCGTTCCACCCGCAGGTCGTCGGCCCTGATGAACACCGCCGGCAGGTCCACGCCCACCCCCACGCGGAAGTCGATGCGGTGCACGGGCAACGTGTTGGTGACGGCTGACGACTCGAGATCCACGTCGACGCATCCGTCGAGGTCGGGCCGTCGCACCCCGTCCACCGTCCACCGATTCTCCTCGTCACGGGCCGCTGTGACCGTGCGCTCGCCCGCCACTGACAGCCCGATCGCCGAGACCGCGCGCGTCCTCCATGCGCGATCGACCCGGATGTCGTAGCCGACGGACCAGCAGACGGGCGACTCGTGCGCCGTCGTGTGACCGGTCAGACGATGCCCGTCCTGGGCCGCGCGGAAGAACGCGACTTCGAATCCGACCCGACCGCTGTGGTGATTCCAGCTCGCGGCCTCGGGGAGAGCGGAGAGTCTCATGCCGACGAACCTAGACGCCCTGCGAAGTTGCCGACCGTTGCCATTCCGTGATAAGTGATCCCGTACGATAGAGGGACGAAGCGCGTCACGCCGATCACGGGGGGTGAGATCGTGACCGATCTTGTTGCAGCACCTGGCTCCGACACCGCCAAGACAGAGGTGGTCCCGGAGACGCTTCCCGGTGCCCTCGGGACAGGCCAGCTGCCTCCCGGCGAGCAGCCCGTCGAGTGGGCTCCGCGTGAGCCCGCACCCAGGAAGAAGCGCGTCGGCCTGTGGGTCGGCATCGGCGCGGGCGTCGTCGTTCTCGGTGCCGCAGCGGCGTCGATGGTCCTCATCGCGCCCGGCACCAGCGTGGCGGGCATCCAGGTCGGCGGACTCACCCCCGGCATGGCCGCCGAGACGATCAGCGCGCGTCTGGCCGAGACTGAGATCACGCTCACCGGCATGGGCGGCGATGTCGTCGTCACGGGTGCCGACCTTGGAGCCTCCGTCGATGCGACGACCCTGGCCGAGCAGGCCTTCGCCGACCGCCCGCTGTGGAACGTCGGGCAGTGGGGCGCCGATCCCATCCCTGCGACCATCACGCTCGACACCGAGACGGCCGAGAGCGCGCTGCGCGCCGCCGTTCCGACCTCTTTCAGCGACGCCACCGACGCCACGGTCGTGTTCGACGCGGCATCTGGCACCTACACCGTGACGCCGGCCGAATCGGGCACCGGCATCGACGTCGCGTCGCTGTCCGACGCCTTCGTCGAGGCGATCGGCGACGGGAAGTCGGACCTGGAGTTCTCCGGCGACCCCACCGAGGCGCTCCCCGAGATCTCCACCGAGGACGCCCAGGCCACGGCGGGCGAGCTGAACACGATGCTCTCCACGATCGGCTTCTACGTCGGCGAGGAGCGCACCGTGCCGGTCGCGCCGACCGTCGCCGCCACCTGGCTGAGCGTCGAGAACGTCGACGGCGCCCTCGTGATCGAGGCGGACCCGGCAGCGATCCAGAAGACGGTCGACAGCCTGGCAGCCGCGGTGGATCGCGCTCCGGTCAACGCGACGAACGTGGTCAACTCCAGCGGGGACGTCCTTCGGGAGTTGACGGGCGGACAGGCGGGTCGCACCGTGGGAGACACCTCCTCGGTCGCCGACGACTTCGCCGCTCAGCTCGCCGAGGGCAACGCGAACTTCGCACTCTCGGTCACCGAGACGCCGTTCGAGACCACCGGACTCGTCCGCCGCGCTGAGGTCGACTTGAGCGAGCAGCGCGCGTACTTCTTCGAGAACGACAAGCTCGTCAACTCCTGGTACATCTCCTCTGGACGCGCGGGTCACGAGACCGAGACCGGTCACTTCACCATCCGCGCCCACGTGCGCATCCAGGACATGGTCGGCGAGGACTACGTCACGAAGGACGTGCCCTGGGTCACGTACTTCAACGGCAACCAGGCCTTCCACGGCACGTACTGGCACAGCAACTACGGCAACGTCATGAGCCACGGATGCGTGAACATGCCGATCTCGGCCGCCAAGTGGGTCTACGAATGGGCGCCGGACGGCGTCGAGGTCTGGGTCCACAACTGACCTGAGCACAGCACCGATACGGAAAAGGGCGGATGCCGAAGCATCCGCCCTTTCCTCTGCCCGGATCAGAGGGCGTCGATCACGCCGTTCAGCGTCGCGGACGGACGCATCACCGCCGCCACCTTCGCAGCGTCAGGACGGTAGTAGCCGCCGATGTCGGCGGGCGAGCCCTGCACGGCGTTCAGCTCAGCCACGATCGTCTGCTCCTGGGCCGTGAGGGAATCCGCGATCGGGGCGAACGCGGCGGCCAGCTCGGCATCCGTCGTCTGCTTCGCCAGCTCCTGCGCCCAGTAGAGGGCGAGGTAGAAGTGGCTGCCGCGGTTGTCGATCGTGCCCAGCGCGCGGCCGGGCGAACGGTCCTCCTCGAGGAACGTGCCGGTCGCGGCATCCAGCGTCTCGGCGAGCACGCGCGCCTTCTCGTTGCCCGTGCGCTCCGCGAAGTGCTCGAGCGAGGCGGCCAGCGCGAAGAACTCGCCCAGCGAGTCCCAGCGCAGATAGTTCTCCGCGACGAGCTGCTGCACGTGCTTCGGGGCGGATCCGCCGGCACCGGTCTCGAACAGGCCGCCGCCCGCGAGGAGCGGGACGATCGAGAGCATCTTGGCGCTCGTTCCCACCTCGAGGATCGGGAAGAGGTCGGTCAGGTAGTCGCGCAGCACGTTGCCCGTCACCGAGATGGTGTCCTCACCGCGGCGCAGACGCTCCAGCGAGTAGCGTGTCGCGTCCTCGGGGGCGAGGATCTCGATCTTCAGGCCCTCGGTGTCGTGGTCCTTCAGATACTCGTTCACCTTCGCGATCAGCGCGGCGTCGTGCGAGCGCTCCTTGTTCAGCCAGAACACGGCAGGCGCTCCCGTGGCGCGGGCGCGCGTCACGGCCAGCTTCACCCAGTCGCGGATCGCGACGTCCTTCGTCTGCGTGGCGCGCCAGATGTCCCCCGGCTGCACAGCGTGCTCCAGGACGACGTCGCCCGCGGAGGTCACGACCTGGATGCGCCCCGGCTCGGTGACCTCGAACGTCTTGTCGTGGCTGCCGTACTCCTCGGCCGCCTGTGCCATGAGACCCACGTTCGGCACCGTGCCGATCGTGGCGGGGTCCAGCGGACCGTTCGCGATCACGTCGTCGATCGTCGCCTGGTAGACGCCCGCGTAGGAGGAATCCGGGATCACGGCGATCGTGTCCGCCTCGCCGCCGTCGGCGCCCCACAGCTTGCCGCCGTTGCGGATGAGCGCCGGCATCGAGGCGTCCACGATGACGTCGCTGGGGACGTGCAGGTTCGTGATCCCCTTGTCCGAGTTGACGTAGGACAGCCGCGGGCCGTTCTGGATGGCGCGGAAGAAGTCCTCGGCGATCGCCTCGCCACCGGGCAGGTCGGCCAGACCCGCGAGGATCGAGCCGAGCCCGTCGTTGGCGCTGAGGCCGGCCTCGGCGAGCGCCGTGCCGTGCTGAGCGAACACGTCGGCGAAATAGGCCTTGACGACGTGACCGAAGATGATCGGGTCGGAGACCTTCATCATGGTCGCCTTCAGGTGCACCGAGTACAGCACGTCATCGGCCTTCGCCGCGGTCAGCGTCTCGGCGAGGAAGGCGTCCAGGGCGGCGGCGGAGAGGAAGGTGGCGTCCACGATCTCTCCGGGCAGCACCTTCAGGTTCTCCTTGAGCGCCGTGGTGGTGCCGTCCTCCGCGACGTGCTGGATCGTCAGCGCGTCGTCGCCGGGGGCGACCCAGCTGCGCTCGTTCGACTTGAAGTCGTCGTGACCGAGCGTGGCGACCCGCGTCTTCGACCCTTCGGCGAACGCCTTGTTGCGGTGCGGATGCTTCTTGGCGTAGTTCTTGACGGCCAGCGGCGCACGACGGTCGCTGTTGCCCTCGCGCAGCACCGGGTTCACCGCAGACCCCTTGATGCGGTCGTAGCGTGCACGGACGTCCTTCTCCTCGAGCGTGGACGGCTCATCGGGGAAGTCCGGGACGTCGAAGCCCTTGCCCTGCAGTTCGGCGATGGCGGCCTTCAGCTGCGGGATGGATGCCGAGATGTTCGGCAGCTTGATGATGTTGGCCTCGGGGGTGGTGGCGAGCCCGCCGAGCTCGGCGAGTGCGTCGGAGACCTCCTGCTCGGCGCTCAGGCGCTGCGGGAACGCGGCCAGGATGCGGCCGGCCAGGGAGATGTCGCGCGTCTCGAGCTCGATCCCCGCCTTCCCGGCGTACGCCTGGACGATGGGCAGGAGCGAGGCGGTGGCCAGAGCCGGCGCCTCGTCGGTGTAGGTGTAGATGATGGCGTCGTCGGTCACCGGGAGATCTCCGTTCACGAGGTCATTTGTCTCGATTCCAAGATACCTGAGGCCTCGTCGCGGCGTTGATCGCGAGGATTCGAGACGCGCTCTGGTGTCAGAACCACCGGGAGCGGTTACCCTGGGCTTATGTCGGAACTGCGTGTGGTCGAACTCTCGGCCGCGACGATCGTCGCGGTCAACAACCTGTCCCTGAAGCCCGGGCAGGAGCAGTTCCTCGCTCCGGTCTCCTACGGGATCGCCGCCACGGTGATCAACCCGAAGACCTCCTGGCAGCGCGTGGTGCTCGACCGCAACGAGGTGGTCGGATTCGTCAGCGCGAACTTCGACCCGGATGCCCCCGAGGAGCATTTCCGCTCCGTGCTGTGGCGGATCAACGTGGATGCCGACGACCAGGGCCGCGGAGTCGGGCGCTTCGCGGTCGAGGCGCTCGTCGAGGAGGCCCGCGCACGCGGCTTCGACCACGTCGACGTCATCTACGAGGCGGGCGAGGGCGGCCCCGAGGCGTTCTTCAACCGCGTCGGCTTCTCCCCTGTCGGCGAGACGGAGTACGGCGAGGTCATCGCCGAGATCCGGATCGCGTCCTAGACCGGCGGCGGGGCCTCGGATCCCCTCCCCCACCGAGACCCCGTCGCCTTCACCGGCGCGCCTGCGACGACGAGCTCACGGCCGTCGCTCGTCCCGCATCAGCGTGCGCCCTGACCTCCGTCGGGGCGGGATCGGTCGCGCCAGGCGGCGATCGCGGATGCGGCGACACCCGCCGCCCGATCCAGCACATCCGCGGACAGCGTGATCACCTGCTGCGCCGCGTCCTGCCACCCGGGCCCGGCGGTCGGCCGCTCCCCGGCCGCGAGCCGAGCCGCACGCTCGGCGTCGTCGAACGCCTGCTCCAGCCGCACGACCGCGAGGCGGTACTCCGTGAACTCGGCGGGGGCGACCTTGCCTTCCGCCGGACGACGGGCCTGTGCGTTCTCGAGGGCCCCGAGGAACGCCGCCGTCGCCGGGACGTGCCCGTCGCTCATGGTGGGATAGGCGATCGCCCTGGCCGGATCGGTCTCGTACTGCATCCACCGCACCAGCACGGTGTCGTGCTGAGCACGCAGGCGGTCCAGCGGAGTGGGTTCCGACCGCGCCGGGATCTCGGCGCGGGCAGCGGCGACCCGGGTGCGCAGCGCCTTGACCGCGGCGGCGGCCGCCTTCGCCTCGCGCTGCGCCGCCTGCAGTCCGCGCCGCGCGCGGCCGACGTCCTCCGCGCTCGCCCGCGAGGCCGCCCGCTCGGCCGTGATGCGGGCGAGATCGGCGCGTGCGACCCGCGCCGCGTTCTGCTTCGCCGTCGCGTCCGCCACGGCCTGGCGCAACTCGAGCCTGGCGGCGTCGTATCCGAGCCGTCGTTCGGCGTTCATGCGATGGGCTCCCCACGCTCCGGCCCCCACGGCGCCGGCAGCCGCCGGCACCGCCCACCAGAACTCCGCGAGCGTGAGGGGGTCCATGTCCTTCATGCTAACCGGGACGGATGCCTCGGCATCCGTCCCGGTTCGGATCAGACCAGCGTCTCCTGCCAGGCGGCGTGCAGCTGGGCGAACTTGCCCGTGCCGCCGATGAGGGCCTCCGGGGTGTCGTCCTCGATGATGCGGCCGTGCTCCATCACCAGCACCCGGTCGGCGATCGCGACGGTGGACAGACGGTGCGCGATGATGATCGCGGTCCGGTCGGCGAGCAGCGTCTGCAGGGCATCCTGGATCAGGCGCTCCGACGGGATGTCGAGCGAGGCCGTCGCCTCGTCGAGGATCAGCACCGCAGGATCGGCGAGGAACGCGCGCGCGAACGAGATCAGCTGGCGCTGTCCGGCCGACACGCGACCGCCGCGCTTGTTGACGTCGGTGTTGTAGCCGTCCGGCAGCGAGGAGATGAACTCGTCCGCACCGACCGCCTTCGCCGCCGCACGGATCTCGTCCAGCGTCGCGTCGGGCTTTCCGAGGGCGATGTTGTCGGCGACGGTTCCGCTGAACAGGTACGCCTCCTGGGTCACCATGACGATCGCACGACGCAGGTCCTTCGGGTGCAGCGAGCGCAGATCCACGTCGTCCAGCGTGACCCGCCCCTCGGACGGATCGTAGAACCGCGAGATCAGTTTCGCGAGCGTGGACTTGCCCGCGCCCGTCGTCCCGACCAGGGCGATCGTCTGCCCCGCCGGGATGTCGAGGGAGAAGTTCGGCAGGATCGTCTTGTCGCCGTTGTACCCGAACGTGACCTCGTCGAAGAAGACGTGCCCGCGCGATTCCCACAGGTCCACGGGCTTGGCCGGATCGGGTACCGTCGGGACCTCCTCCAGGACACCGGACACCTTCTCCAGGGCGGCCGTCGCCGACTGGTAGGAGTTCAAGAACATCGCGATCTCCTGCATGGGCGCGAAGAAGTTGCGCACGTACAGCACGGCACTCAGCAGCACGCCGACGCCCAGGGCGCCGGTGGAGACCCGGAACCCTCCCCAGAGCACGACGAACGTGGTGGTGAGTGCGGCGACCGCCATCAGTCCCGGCTCGAACGTGCCGAACAGGACCATGGACCGGCGGTTCACGTCGCGGTAGTCACCGGCGAGCTTGCGGAACGTCTTGTCGTTGCGCGGCTCCTTGCGGAAGGACTTCACGGCACGGATGCCGGTCATCGTCTCCACGAACTGCACGATCACCTTCGCGCTGATGACGCGCGACTCGCGGTACACCAGCTGCGAGCGCGAGTAGAACCACCGCATCAGGAACGCGAGCGGGACGCCCGCGACCAGCAGGATGAGGCCGGACTGCCAGTCGGCGATCACGAGCGCGATGAACGTGAAGACGCCGAACAGCACGCCGGAGACCAGGTTGTTGAGTCCGCCGTCCAGCAGCTCCCTGATCGAGTCCAGGTCGCTGGTCTGGCGCGAGATGATACGGCCGGACGTGTACGACTCGTGGAACTCGAGGCTGAGTCGCTGGGTGTGCAGGAAGATGCGCTTGCGCAGATCCAGCAGCACTGCCTGGGTGATGCGCGCGGCGACCACGACGTACCAGCCGATCAGCGCCGCAGCCGTCGCCCCGGCGAGCAGGTAGACGCCCGTCACCATCAGCGCCGGCATCCAGTCGGCCTGCTCGAGCAGCACCGGCAGGGCGTTGTCGAGGGCGAGGCCGATGAGGATGGGGCCGGACACCTGCAGCGCCGTCGAGACGACGAGCACGATCGCGGCGAGCGTGATCTGCGCCCGCAGCGGCGTGATGAGCGATCCGAGCAGACGCAGCGAGCGCCGCCGGATGGCGCGGCTCTCCTCGCGGGTGTACTGAGAGCGGTCCTCGTCCTGGGTTCCCGTGAGAGTCATGCCTGCACCTCCTCGTCCTCGGCGGCCTGGGCTTTCGTGGCGGGGGCCTCCGCCGCGAGCATCTCGTCCGTGATGATGGGGATCGTCCCGGTCCTGGCCGCCTCCTCGGCCTCCAGGCTCGAGATCACGTGACGGTAATGCGAACTCGTCTTCAGGAGTTCGGCGTGCGTGCCCACCGCGGTGACGCGGCCGGATTCCAGCAGCGCCACGCGGTCGGCGAGCGCGACGGTCGAGGGCCGGTGCGCGACGATCAGGGCCGTGGTCTCGGCCAGCACGTGACGCAGCGCCTCCTCGACGAGCGCCTCCGTGTCGACGTCGAGGGCCGACAGCGGGTCGTCCAGCACGAGCACCTTGGGCGCTGCGGCGACGGCGCGTGCGAGCGCCAGCCGCTGCCGCTGCCCGCCGGACAGGCTCAGGCCCTCCTCGCCGATGATCGTCTCGGTGCCCTCCGGGAGGGTGTCGACGAACCCGGCCTGGGCGACCTCGAGGGCCTGGCGCATGACGCGTTCGCCCTCCTCGCTGTGCGGATCGAGGTCCGCGCGTCCCAGCAGCACGTTCTCCCGCACGGACGCCGAGAACAGCGTGGCGTCTTCGAAGGCCATGGCGATGTGCGTGCGCAGCTCGGCCAGCGGCAGGTCGCGCACGTCGACGCCGTCGAGCGTGACGCGTCCGCCGGTCACGTCGTACAGGCGCGCCGGCAGCGTCGTGAGCGTCGTCTTGCCCGAGCCGGTGAGCCCGACGAGCGCCATGGTCTCTCCGGGGCGCAGCACGAGGTCGATCCCGTCCAGCAGGTCCCGCTCCGAAGCCCCGGCGTCCTGATACCGGAAGTGCGCGTTCTCGAAAGCGAGCTCTCCGCGCGGCTCGGCGATGTGCACAGGGTTCTCCGGGTCGGTGATCGAGTTCGTCTCGGTGAAGATGTCGAACACGCGGTCGGTCGCGGTCCTCGCGTCCAGCATGAACGAGAACAGGAAGCCGATCGACTCGATGGGCCAGCGCAGCACGGTCGCCATGGCGAAGAACGCGAACATCTCCGGCAGCTCGATCGCGCCCTGCCAGATCAGCCAGATCCCCGTGATGAGGCTGAGGCCGAAGGCGATCTGGGGCATGAGATCGAGCCAGAACCAGATCGTGCCGACTGCGCGGGCCTTGCTGAGCTCGGTCTCGCGCAGCGTCTCGGCCTGACGGCTGAATCGGCTGAGGGCGTGCTTGCCGCGGCCGAACGCCTTCAGCACGCGGATGCCGTGCACGCTCTCCTCGACGCTGGTCGCGAGGTCGCCGGCCTGGTCCTGGCTCTGCCGCGCGAGCGCGCCGTAGCGCTTCTCGAAGAGGAATCCCTGGATCCACATCGGGATGCCGGTGACGAGGAAGATCGTCCCCAGCATCCAGTGCCACTGGAACAGCAGCACCGAGCCGATGATGATCGTCAGGACGTTGACGACGAGCAGGATGAGACCGAACGCGATCCAGCGCCGGATGAGCCCGATGTCCTGCATCATCCGGCTCAGCAGCTGACCGGACTGCCAGCGGTCGTGGAATGCGACCGGCAGAGTCTGCAGGCGCGCGTAGATCTCGCTGCGCATGCGGAACTCGACCTCGGTGGCCGGAGTCAGCACGAACCAGCGGCGCAGCCACACCATGGCGGCCTCGCCGAGTCCGAGGAGGAGCACGACGGCGGCGCCGCCGACGATCAGGCCGATGTTCACGGTCTCGGCACCGAGACCGCGCACGATCTGCTCGAGCACCATCGGGATCATCAGGGCGAGGATGGCCGCGGCGAGCGCGCTGCCCGCCCCGCCGACCAGGCGCCAGATGATCGGGCGGACGAAGGGCTTCAGCCGCCACAGGGCGGCCGGAGTGGAGAGGGAGGCGGATGAGGGAGGGATGTGCGTAGGCGTGGCAGACATGACTCTCAGAAGTGACGAGGCGAGAAGGGAGGCGAAGGCCGTCGTCCGATGCGGACGACGGGGAAGACGTGAGGGCGGGGGTGGAATCTACCCGCGGCTGTGCGCCACGCGGACACCCGGAGTGAAGACCTGTGCGACGGCGATCGAGATCATGGTGTCCTCCTCGGTTTCGGCGTCGTCGCCCGGTCGGCGCGACAGCCCTCCAGCCTATGCCTGTGAACCTCCTGAGTGCAACAGGTCGTTTCGAGTGAATGAATCGTCTCAGGCGTGATCAGCGCGACTCGCGCCCGAGCAGCGACTCCTTCACACCCAGGCCCCACGCGAAGCCGCCGAGCGAGCCGTCCGTGCGCAGCACGCGGTGACAGGGCACGAACAGCGCCGGGGCGTTGCGCGCGCAGATCGACGCCGCAGCACGCACCGCGCTCGGCTGACCGAGGGCGGTCGCGAATCCCGTGTAGGTCAGCGGCTCACCGGCCGCGATCCTCCGCAGCGCGGCCCAGCCGCGCAACTGCATCTCGGTCCCGTGCTGAGCGACGGCGACCTCGTCGATCGCGGTCACGTCGCCGCCGTAATAGGCCAGGGCGGCGGCCGCGGCGTCCGTCTCCCCCTCCCGGACGGCGACCGGACGGGTCTTCGCCGACAGACGACCGAGGATCCGCACCGGTTCGTCCGTCCATCCCGAGGCCAGCACGCGCTGGCGCTCGTCGGCGAGGATCGTGAAGGCGCCGTCCGGGGTGTCGATGGTCTGGATGGTGGCGGTCATGGCTTCTCCTTCGTGCGGGACGGGCGCACGGGGGCGGCCCGCCACAGGTGGGCGGTGAGGTAGCTGCGCCACGGCGCCGTGCGTGCGGCCC
Organism: Microbacterium cucumeris; assembly: GCF_058349845.2. Classification (NCBI taxonomy): domain Bacteria; kingdom Bacillati; phylum Actinomycetota; class Actinomycetes; order Micrococcales; family Microbacteriaceae; genus Microbacterium; species Microbacterium cucumeris. Next base: position 238,314 of record NZ_JBYRIZ020000002.1, on the reverse strand, counting down.
AGGCCGTCAGCCCCGGCGGATCCGACGGGATGCCCAGGGCTGCCGCCCCGGCGCGCACGGCGACGTCGCCGGGCAGCTGGATGTCGGGGTCTCCGAGCACGCGCATGCGCACGTAGTCGGCGGTCCACGGTCCGATTCCGGGCATCGCGAGCAGCGCGGCCCGCTGGTCGCGCGAATCGTCGCCGACCGTCAGCCGCAGCGATCCGTCCGTGAGCGCCGCCGCGGCACCGGTGAGGGCCCGGATGCGAGCCGCCGGCCCGCGCAGCACCTCGGCGCCGCGCTCGGCGATCGTCGCCATGGTCGGGAAGAGCAGTCCGTCGTCGACGCGCTCTCCCAGCGCCTCGGCCAGACCCGTGAGCGCGGTCCGCGCGGCCGCCACCGTGATCTGCTGCCCCACCATCGCGCGGATGAGCATCTCGTGCGGGTCGGCGGCACCCGGGACACGGATGCCGGGAGTCCGCGCCACGGCGTCCCGGAGCTCGGGATGCGCGGCCAGCGCGGCATCCACCGCGACAGGGTCGGCGTCGAGGTCGAACAGCCTGCGTGCGGTCGCGACGAGCGGGGCCAGATCACCGAGCTGCGTGACGCGAGCGCGCAGGCGCAACCGCCCCCGCTCCGCGCGGACCTCGAACCACGCCGGTCCGCCGGCCATGCGCAGGTGCCGCGCGAACGCCTCGGCGCTCCCGCGCTCGACGCCGGGCAGAGCTCGAGCCGCCATCCAGGCGAACACTCCGGCGGCCTCCAGCGGTTCGCGATGCGGCAGCAGCAGATCGATCTCGCCGGGAGCCGTGAGCCCGGCGCGGTGACGACGCGCGCGCAGCTCGGTCGGCGTCAGGCCGAACACCTCGCGGATCGTGTCTCCCGCCTGCCGGATGCTGGCGAAGCCGGCCGAGAACGCGACGTCGGCGATGGGCAGGTCGGTGCCCACGAGGAGCATGCGCGCCGTGTGCGCACGGTGCGCTCGCGCGAGGGCGAGCGGCCCCGCACCGAGCTCGGCCGTGAGCATCCGGTTCAGGTGCCTGCTGGAGTAGCCCAGTCGGGCTGCCAGGCCCGTCACTCCCTCGCGTTCGACGACTCCATCGGCGATCAGCCGCATCGCGCGGGCCGCCGCGTCCCCGCGGAGGTTCCACTGAGGCGATCCGGGTGCCGCCTCGGGCAGGCAGCGCTTGCAGGCGCGGTACCCCGCTTCGTGGGCGGCGGCGCTGGTCGGATAGAACGTGACGTTCTCGCGCTTCGGCGTCCGTGCAGGGCAGCTCGGGCGGCAGTAGATCCCCGTGGAGCGGACGGCGGTGACGAACTGGCCGTCGAAGCGGACGTCGCGCGCGTCGATCGCGCGGTACCGCTCGTCGAAGGTCATCACGGGGAGGCTCATGCCTCCACTCTGACATGTCCGGATGCCGCGGGCGCGCGGAAATCGGACATCACGGTTCCGTCCCGCTGCGTCTCTCCGCCGCGCTCCCGGGCTCAGACCGACGCGAAGCGATGCGCTGAGCCCGGGCGTGAGGATCAGTGGAAGAAGTGACGCTCGCCGGTGAAGAACATCGTGGCGCCCGCGGCCTTCGCCGCGGCGACGACCTCGTCATCGCGCACCGAGCCGCCCGGCTGGATGATCGTCGTGATTCCGGCGTCGAGGAGCACCTGCGGCCCGTCGGCGAAGGGGAAGAAGGCGTCCGATGCCGCGACCGAACCGGCCGCCCGGTCTCCTGCGCGCTCGACCGCGAGACGGCACGAGTCGACCCGGTTGACCTGCCCCATGCCGATGCCGACCGTCGCGTTGCCCTTGGCCAGCACGATCGCGTTCGACTTCACCGCGCGGCACGCCTTCCACGCGAAGATGAGGTTCTGCATCTCCTCCTCGGCCGGACGCTCGCCCGAGACGAGCTCCCAGTCCTTCGCGACGGACTCGATGTCGTCCGGGAAGCGGTCGGCGTCCTGCAGCAGCAGGCCGCCGGAGACGAGGCGCACGTCCATCTGCTCCTGGCGCCAGTCGGCCGGCAGCTGCAGCAGACGCAGGTTCTTCTTGGACTTGAACACCTCCAGCGCCGCGGGCTCGAAGGCCGGGGCGACGATGACCTCGGTGAAGATGTCCTTGAGGTTCTCGGCCATCTTCAGCGTCACAGTGCCGTTGGCGGCGATCACGCCGCCGTACGCCGACACCGGATCGCATTCGTGGGCGCGCAGGTGCGCGCTGGCGATCGGGTCGAGGGCGTTGGGCGCCGTGGTCGCGATGCCGCACGGGTTCGCGTGCTTCACGATCGCGACGGCAGGCAGCACCATGTCGAACGCGGCACGCAGCGCGGCATCCGCGTCCACGTAGTTGTTGTACGACATCTCCTTGCCCTGCAGCTGCACGGCCTGGGCGATCCCGTGACCGCCGACGCGCGTGTAGATGGCGCCGCGCTGGTGCGAGTTCTCGCCATAGCGCAGCGTGGCGAGGCGCTCGGCCTTGATCGTCAGGTGCGCGGGCAGCTCTCCGCCGTCCGAGAGCGTCCCCTCGGCGAACCAGGCGGCGACGGCGGTGTCGTATGCGGCGGTGTGCGCGAACGCCCTGGCGGCGAGCTCCCGGCGCTGCGAGTGCGTCGTGCCGCCCGCCGCCACCGCCTCGATGATCGCGGGGTACGACTCGGGCGAGACGACGATCGCGACGTTCGCGTGGTTCTTCGCGGAGGCCCGCACCATCGCGGGACCGCCGATGTCGATCTGCTCGACGACGTCGTCGCCGACCGCGCCGGAGGCGACGGTCTCGACGAACGGGTACAGGTTCACCACGACGAGCTCGAACGGCGCGATCTCCAGCTCCGCGAGCTGGCGCTCGTGGTCGGCCAGGCGCAGATCGGCGAGCAGGCCGCCGTGGATGCTGGGGTGGAGGGTCTTGACGCGACCGTCGAGCATCTCGTCGACCCCGGTGACGGCGGCGACGTCGGTGACCTCGTACCCGGCATCCCGGATGGTCGCCGCGGTCGAGCCGGTGGACACGATCTCGACCCCGGCGCCGGCGAGGGCCTCGGCGAGCATGAGCAGGTCGGTCTTGTCGCTCACCGACACCAGCGCGCGCCGGATCGGGACGATGTCGCGGTCGCGGTAGAGAGAGGGGTCGTGGCGGGGGCCGGCCATGGAGGGCTCCTTCGTGCGTCGGGGCGTTCGGGTGTTCAGGTTGCGGTGGTCAGGTCGATCGAGCCGGTGGCGATGCCGCGGACGACGTCGATCAGCAGCCGTCGTTCGACGGGCTTGATGCGCTCGTGCAGGGAGTGCTCGTCGTCACCGGGGTGTACGGGGACGCGCTCCTGCGCGAGGATCGGCCCTGAGTCCACGCCGTCGTCGACGACGATGACGCTCGCCCCTGTTTCGGTGACTCCGGCAGCGAGGGCGTCGCGCACGCCGTGCGCACCCGGGAACTCGGGCAGATACGCCGGGTGGGTGTTGATGATGTGCGGGGCGTAGCGGGCGACGAGAGACGCCGGCAGCAGGCGCATGAGGCCGGAGAGCACGATGAGGTCCGGGGACCAGACCTCGAGCTGGCGGCCCAACTCCTCGCCCCAGCTCTCGCGGTCGGGGTGCGCGCGGAACGGCACCGTGAAGCTCGGGATGCCGAACGCCTCGGCGTGCGCGAGTCCGTCGGCTTCGCGGTCCGCGCCGACCACGACGATCCGAGCGGGGAAATCGGGGTGACGAGCGGCTTCGAGGAGGGCAGCGAGATTGGAGCCCGCACCCGAGATGAGGACGGCGACCGTGAGCACCCGGCCAGTCTACCGGCGGCCGGAGTCGCCCGAATCGCCGTGACGATCGCGGAAGAAGTCGGATCCCTCGATCGGCGCCGTCTCGTCGTCGTCTCCCGGGACCGCGCCCGCCGCGTGAGGGGCGGCGATCGGGGCGTCGACCTCGACCGGCGACATCCCCATCTGCGCGGTCCAGCGATCGGTGCGCTCCTCCGCCAGCTCGTCGCGGTTGCGCGGGGACAGCAGCAGGATGCCGGCGCCGACGAGGACCTCCACGCCGATCGCGAGTGCGAAAAGGCCGGGGTGAGGCCCTGCTTCGGCGAGCCGTCCGGGACCGAGAGACCCCGATGCGGCCCACCCCGCGAGAGCCGCGACGGACGCCGACAGCGCGGCGATCCCGAGGGCGATGACGGCGCGGGGCCTCCAGTTCACCGCGGTCTGCTCCCACACGAGGCGCGACCGGACCATCCACCCGGCCACCGCTCCGGCCGCCACCGGGACCAGCACGACGATGAGCATCCAGATGGATCCGTTCTCGGGGATCAGCCCCAGCATCGGGATGCCGGGGAGGACGCCGAGCTGCGTGCCCGCCGGGGACACCGCGGTGCCGACCCCGACGGCGAACCCGGGTCCGGCGAGCCACGACACCGCCCACACCACGATCGTCGGAAGATAGGCGAGCTGGCCCAGCGTGATGACGGTGGCACCGAGCGCGTCCACACGGGCCGCCTCGAACAGCGTGACGACCTCGCTGCCGCGCAGCAGCACCATGAGGGCCACGCCGAGAGCGCCCGCGGCCGTGAGCGCCACCACCACGACAGCGGTGCCCCGCACGGTCTCCGCGACGACGGCACCGTGGTCACCGCGGTCGTCGAGGAGGTCGTGGACACGATCGACGAGCCCGTCGTCACCTTCGCGCCACGCCTCGACGACGGCTCCGCCCGCGGCGCCGGCGAGGTACACGGCCGTCGGCAGCACGATGCCGAGCACCGGAGAGGTGGTCACTCCGGCGATGTGCGAGCTGAGAACGACACCGGCCGCGATGGCGCCGAAGGCGAGCGTCCCCGCGAGCACACCGGTCGCCCAGGCGCCCGACCGTGCCGCACGGCGCCCGGAGCGTGCGGCGAACAGCAGCGTGAAGAGCAGGAACGCCAACGGCGTCACGGAGAGAGTGAAGGCCGCGGCCTCCTGCGGGATCCCGACGGCGACGCGCACGTCGTCCGACAGCAGGATGTCGAGAGGCACCGCGTGCCCGAACTGCCACAGCACGCCGGTGGCCGGCCACAGCGCGCCCCAGTCCGCCGCGACGCCGAACGCGAACGTCCACAGCAGCGTCAGCGGCGCGAGCAGCACCGTCAGCCCCACGGCGGCCGCGATGGCGGCATCGACGGCGGCGAGGAGCGCGACGAGGAGGCGTTGCATGACTCAACGAGACTACGACGAGTTCCCGACAGTCCTCCGGGGGCGCGCGCGATGCCCGCCACACGATAACGTTTCTGCGGAGGTTCCCCCGATGACAACTGCCCCTGCTCCCGCGCCCGAACAGACAGCGGAGCCGAAGAACGCACTCGACCGGTTCTTCGAGATCACCCGCCGCGGATCCACGATCGGCACCGAGATCCGAGGGGGCCTGGTCACCTTCGTGACGATGGCGTACATCGTGATCCTCAACCCGATCATCCTGTCCACGCCGGACGTCGCCGGCGACACGCTGCCGGGACCCGCGGTCGCCGCCGCCACCGCGCTGACAGCCGGCGTCATGACCGTGCTGTTCGGCGTCATCACGCGCCTGCCCTTCGCGTTCGCCGCAGGCCTCGGCATCAACGCGTTCGTCGCGTTCACGGTGGTCGGATCGGTCACATGGGCCGAGGCCATGGCCCTCGTCATGATCAACGGAATCGTCATCGTGCTGCTCGCGGCCACCGGGCTGCGGAAGATGATCTTCGACGCCGTGCCCGTGCAGCTGAAGCTCGCGATCACGGTCGGCATCGGCCTGTTCATCGCGTTCATCGGGTTCGTGAACGCCGGCTTCGTGACGGCGACGGGCAACGCGTCTCCTCCCGTCGACCTCGGCATCGGCGGCTCCGTGGCGAGCGTGCCGACCCTACTCTTCGTCATCACGCTGCTGCTGGGCGGCGTGCTCATCGCCCTGCGCGTCAAGGGCGCGATCCTCATCGCCCTCGTCGGCGGCACCGTGATCGGCGCGCTCATCAACCTCATCTGGAAGGTGGAGGGCCTCGGCTTCGACTTCTCCGGCGGCATCGTGTCCCTGCCGGATCTCAGTCTGATCGGCGCGGTGGACTTCTCCTTCGATCTCGGCAAGGTCAGCTTCGTCGCGCTCGTGATGTTCGTCTTCACCCTCGTCTTCTCGAACTTCTTCGACGCCATGGGCACCATGACGGGGCTCGCCAAGGAGGCGGATCTCGCCGACGCGAAGGGCGACTTCCCGCGGATCAAGTCGGCCCTGGTCGTCGAGGGCGTCGGAGCCATCGTGGGAGGCGGGACCTCGTCCTCCTCGGCCACGGTGTTCGTCGAGTCCGGCGCCGGCATCGGCGAGGGCGCGCGCACCGGCTTCGCGACCGTCATCACGGGCGGACTGTTCCTGCTGGCGATGTTCTTCACGCCGCTGACCTCGCTCGTCCCCGGCGCGATCGCCGGCGCCGCACTGGTTCTCGTCGGGGCCATGATGCTGTCGCAGATCAAGAACATCGACTTCAGCGACTTCCGCGTGCTGCTGCCGGTGTTCCTGACCGTCACGGTCATGCCGATGACGTACTCGATCGCCAACGGAATCGGTGCGGGCTTCGTCAGCTGGATCGTCGTCAACGCCCTGTCCGGCCGGGCGAGGACGATCCACCCGCTGCTGTGGATCGTCGGCGTCGGCTTCGTGCTGTTCTTCGCCCGCGGCCCGATCGAGGCGGCCTTCGGCGTCGCCTGACCTCGGACACGACGGAGGGTCGGATGCCCCGGCATCCGACCCTCCGTCGTTCCCGCGCGTTCAGTCGGCCGCATAGGCGGCGGCGAACTCCGGCGACGGCTCGATCGGCTCGATGACGTCGAGCAGCACGCCCCCGGGTGCCTCGACGATGAAGTGGCGCTGGCCGAAGGCCTCATCCCGCAGCGGGAGCCGCTCGCTCAGGCCCAGCTCCCCCACCATCCGCGCATGCTCGGCCGCGGCATCCTCGACTTCCACGTTGAGCAGCAGCCCGCGCACGGGCTCGCGGAATCCGTCCGGGATCGTCTCATGCGAGCGATCGAGCACGGCCAGCTCTCCCCCGGCGAAACGCAGACTCACGTACCAGTTCGTCTCGAACGCCGTCTCGAAGCCGAGGACCTCGCGGTAGAACCGCGCACTCGCAGGAACGTCGTCGACCATCAGGACCGGGTAGAAGCTCGTGACTTCCATGTCATCCTCCTTTACATACACGCTGTTTGTATTTCCTCGGTTTAGAATACATACACACTGCACGTAAGGGAAGTCCATGCCCAGAGCCAGCGCCGCCGAGGCCGCCGAGACGGCGCGTCGCATCCTCGCCGTGGCCGCCGATCACTTCGCCGAGCACGGGTTCGCGGCGGCGTCCGTCGACGACATCGCCCGCTCCGCCGGAGTCACCCGCGGCGCGGTCTATCACCACTACGCCTCGAAACGCGGCCTGTTCACCGCCGTCGCGACCGCACAGCAGCAGACGGTCGCCGAGGCGATCGCGACGCGTACCGAGCGTTCGCGCCCGCAGGACGCGTTGCGCGAGGGCAGTCATGCCTTCCTCGATGCCATCACGCAGGGCGCCGCGGCGCGCATCCTGCTGGTCGACGGACCGGCGGTGCTGACCTGGGAGGACTGGCGTCGTATGGATGCTGCGGGACCCGAGACGGAGTTGCGCGCGGGCCTCGCCGAGGCGGGGATCGCCCCCGAGCTGATCGACGCCATGACCGCTGCGCTGTCCGGGGCCATGAACGAACTCGCGCTCCTGCTCACCAGGAACCATCAGGACGCCGCCGCCCGCGCGCAGGCGCACGAGGCCTTGGACATCCTGCTCGACGGCATCCGCTGAACCCGCCGGCGGCACGCGCGATGTCCCCGGACATGACGAAGGCCCGGGGTGGAGCCCGGGCCTTCGTCTACGGCTTAGCGCGTCAGAGCGACTCGATGATCTCGCGCATCAGAGCGGCGGTCTCACTCGGCGTCTTGCCGACCTTGACCCCGGCGGCCTCAAGGGCCTCCTTCTTCGCCTGCGCGGTGCCGGCGGAGCCGGAGACGATGGCACCGGCGTGGCCCATGGTCTTGCCCTCCGGAGCCGTGAAGCCGGCCACGTAACCCACGACGGGCTTGGTGACGTTGGCCTTGATGTACTCCGCAGCGCGCTCCTCGGCGTCGCCGCCGATCTCGCCGATCATCACGATCGCCTTGGTGTCGGGGTCGGCCTCGAACGCGGCGAGCGCATCGATGTGCGTCGTGCCGATGACCGGGTCTCCGCCGATGCCGATGGCCGTGGAGAAGCCGATGTCCTTGAGCTCGAACATCATCTGGTACGTCAGCGTGCCCGACTTCGACACCAGGCCGATCGGTCCGGTGCCCGTGATGTTGGCCGGGGTGATCCCGGCGAGCGCCTCGCCGGGCGTGATGATGCCGGGGCAGTTCGGGCCGATGATGCGGGTCTTGTTGCCCTTGGACTTCGCGTACGCCCACGCCTCGGCGCTGTCGCCCACCGGGATGCCCTCGGTGATGACGACCAGCAGCGGGATCTCGGCGTCGATGGCCTCGATCATGGCGTCCTTGGCGAACTTCGGCGGGACGAACGCGACCGAGACGTCCGCCCCGGTCTTCTCGATGGCCTCGGCGACCGTGCCGAACACGGGGAGGTCGACCTCGCCCTCGTGCGGCTTCTCGTGGGTGACGGTCGTGCCGGCCTTGCGCGCGTTGACGCCGCCGACGATGTTCGTGCCCGCCTTCAGCATGAGCGCGGTGTGCTTGGTGCCCTCGCCGCCGGTGATGCCCTGGACGATGACCTTGGAGTCCTTGTTGAGGTAGATCGACATTTCTCTGATTCCTTCAGTCTCAGGCGTTCGCCAGCTCAGCGGCCTTGTCGGCGCCCTCGTCCATGCCCGCGGCGAGCGTGACGAGCGGGTGGTTCGCGTCCGCGAGGATCGCGCGGCCCTCCTCGACCTGGTTGCCGTCGAGGCGGACGACGAGCGGCTTCGTCGCGTGGTCGCCGAGGATCTCGAGCGCCTTGACGATGCCCTCCGCGACCGCGACGCACGAGGTGATGCCGCCGAAGACGTTGACGAACACGCTCTTGACCTGCGCGTCGCCGAGGATGACGTCGAGCCCCGCGGCCATGACCTGCGCGTTCGCGCCGCCGCCGATGTCGAGGAAGTTGGCCGGCTTCACGCCGCCGTGGTTCTCGCCGGCGTACGCGACGACGTCCAGCGTGGACATGACCAGACCCGCGCCGTTGCCGATGATGCCGACCTCGCCGTCGAGCTTGACGTAGTTGAGGCCCTCGGCCTTGGCCTTCGCCTCCAGCGGGTCGGCGGCGGCCTTGTCCTCCAGCTCCTCGTGCTCCGGGTGGCGCACCTCGCTGGCGTTGTCGTCGAGCGAGACCTTGCCGTCCAGGGCGATGATCGACCCGTCCTCGGTGCGCACCAGCGGGTTCACCTCGACGAGCGTGGCGTCCTCGCCCTTGTAGACCTCGAAGAGCTTCACGAAGACGTCGGCGACCTTCTCGACGAGATCCTCCGGGAACTTCGCCGCACGGGCGATCTCGACCGCCTTGTCCTTGTCGATGCCGGTCAGCGGGTCGACCTCGACGCGAGCCAGCGCTTCGGGCTTCTCGACGGCGAGCTGCTCGATCTCCATGCCGCCCTCGACGGAGCACAGCGACAGGTACGAGCGGTTGGCGCGGTCGAGCAGCACGGAGAAGTAGAACTCCTCGGCGATCGCGGCGCCCTGCGCGACCATGACGCGCTTGACCACGTGGCCCTTGATGTCCAGACCCAGGATCGCCTTGGCGGCCTCGTACGCCTCGTCCGGCGTCTTCGCGACCTTCACGCCGCCGGCCTTGCCGCGGCCACCGGTCTTCACCTGCGCCTTGACGACGACCACGCCGCCGATCTTCTCGGCTGCCGCTCTCACCTCCTCAGGAGTGTCCGCGACGATGCCGGCGAGGACCGGCACTCCGTACTTCTCGAAAAGGTCTCGTGCCTGGTACTCGTAGAGATCCACGTGCAGTCCTTCGCTGGTTGCGGCGGGTGGGACGCGACAAGATTGTCGGTTGCCGATTGTTGAATCGACCCGATCCCCCAGCCTACTACCGTCTGTCATCGTGCTTTCGCGCCGGTCTAGGCTTCTCGCTATGCACGAATCCGCAGAACCGCGCTCCGCCGTCGTCGCCGCAGCGCTCGAACTGTTCCAGGCGCAGGGGTACGACCAGACCTCCGTGGAGCAGATCGCCCGGGCCGCCGGGGTCAGCCGTTCGACCTTCTTCCGTCAGTTCGGCGGGAAGGAGGACGTCGTCTTCGCCGACCACGAGGTGCTGCTGGAAGAACTGCGCTCCTTCCTCGCCGAGGGGCACGACGACCCCTGGACGGCGGTGTGCGAGGCATCCGAGCACGTCTACGCGCATTTCGCGCACGATCCCGAGATGGCCAGACAGCGCTACCAGATCGTCCGGCAGGTCCCCGTGCTGCGCGAGCGCGAGATCATCACGGTGTTCCGTTACGAGCGCCTGTTCGACGAGTACCTGCGCGGCGCCCTTCCCGGCATCGATCCGCTCGACGCGGTCGGGTTCGCCGCTCTGGTCACCGCGGTGCACAACCATGTGCTGCGCCGCCTGCTGCGCGGCACGAAGAAGGTGCCGCTGACGACCCTGCAGACGGCCCTCGCCGACGTCCGTCGGCGTTACGGCGTGCAGGAGGACGCCGCGGCGTCCGCAGCTGACGACGTGGTCGTCGCCGTGTTCCCGCGGTCGATGCCGGTCGCCGAGATCACCCGCCGTCTGGGTGCCGAACTGGGCTGATGACCTCCGTGGCACTCGGTGCCTCCCGACGTGAAACTGAGTGCCGCATCGGAGTAGAGTGGCGCGCATGAGCGATGAAGCCACCCTCCTCCCCGGCGAGCGCGTCTCCCGCTACGACACGACGACCCGCCGCGACAGCGACTACTACGCCGTGTTCGCGGACATCCCGGACGCCGACCGCGCCGCGTGGGATCGCGCCAGGGCGTACATCGACGAGGTCGGTCCCCGCATGGCCGAGGCCTGGGACCGCGGCGAGTACCCCTTGGACGTCGCCCGCCGCATGGGCGAGATGGACCTCGTCGTCGACGGCATCGACCATCCGCTGCTCACGCGCCTCTCGCCGCTCGCGGCCGGACTGGTCAACATGGAGATCTCCCGCGGCGACGGATCGCTCGGCACCGTGCTCGCAGTGCAGGGCGGACTCGCGCTGCGCACCCTCGCACTGTTCGGCAGCGACGATCAGCAGGAGAGGTGGCTGACGGCGCTCGCTGACGGCTCGGTGCTGGGATCGTTCGCGCTCACCGAACCCGACCACGGGTCCGACTCGGTGTCGCTCGAGACCGTCGCGCGCCGCGACGGCGACGGCTGGGTCATCCGCGGCGCCAAGAAGTGGATCGGCAACGGCGCCTCCGGAGGGATCACGTTCGTGTGGGCGCGGGTGGAGGATCCGGATGCCGCGGAGCACGGCGCGGTGCGCTGCTTCCTCATCGAGCAGTCCGCCCCCGGGTACACGGGGACCGTCATCCCGGGGAAGGGTTCGCTGCGCGGCATCCATCAGGCGCACATCGTCCTCGACGACGTGCGCGTCCCCGCCGATGCCGTCCTGCCGGGGACCCGCAGCTTCAAGGACGCCTCCACCGTGCTGTACGCCACGCGATCCGGTGTCGCCTGGTCGGCGCTCGGGCACGCGACGGCCTGCTACGAGGCGGCGCTGTCCTACGCGCTGCAGCGCGTGCAGTTCGGCAAGCCGTTGGCGAAGTTCCAGATGGTGCAGGAGCGGCTCACGCACATGCTCGAGGACCTCACCGCCATGCAGCTGTACTGCCGCCGACTCGCCGATCTCGAGAACGCCGGCGAGCTGCGCCCGACCCAGGCGTCGCTGGCGAAGTTCCACAACACGCGGGCCGCCCGCCGCATCGCCGCGACGGCCCGGGACCTGCTCGGCGGAAACGGCATCCTGCTCGAGAACGGCGTGATCCAGCACATGGCCGACATCGAGGCCATCCACACCTACGAGGGCACCGAGAGCGTGCAGGCGCTGCTGCTGGGTCGCGACATCACCGGTCATTCGGCGTTCGCGTGACGCCTGCCGCGAGGGTCAGCTGCAGCCGCAGGTACCTGCGGGAGTGCGCGTCATGAAGCACACCTCGCACACGCCGTAGTCGCGCTCGACGGGCTTCGGCTTGGCGGCCCGATCGGGGCGCGGTGCGGCAGCCGCCCGAGGCGTGGACGTGCGCGACCGCGACGCCCTCGCCGGGGTCGCCGGCGCGAACTCGCTGGGATGGACCGCGTAGAAGTACGGTGCGCGCCCCTCGCTCGGCACCAGCCGCAGCGGCGCCGAGCCGACGACGACCACCTCGTCCTCGGTGAAGCCGTTGGTGTACGTCCGACCGATGTGCAGCGCGGCGCCCTCTCCCCGGCGGATGGCCTCGATGTAGCGGCCGCGGTCGATGTAGGAGGTGATGCCGACGGCATCCATGATCTGCGTGATGAACGCGTGGTTCACCGGATCGATGCGGTGAGCGCGCAGCGCCTCGGCGAGGTTGCGGTACGGACGGGAGGTGCCTGCGGGGGTCGGCCCCTGTACTTCGTTCATCACTACCAGGATCGCACGCGCGCCGACGTCCTGCAGACCGCTTCTGCGCGTGCAAGACTGGCGGCATGGCGCACGCGACGATCATCGGGAGCGGTCCGAACGGACTCGCGGCGGCCGTCTCGATGGCACGGGCCGGCTACCGGGTGCGCGTCCTCGAAGCGGCGGCGACGATCGGCGGCGGCGTGCGCAGCGAGGCGTCGACGCTCCCGGGCTTCGTCCACGACATCTGCTCCGCCGTGCATCCCGCCGCTCTCGCCTCGCCGTTCTTCCAGGCGTTCGGACTGGCCGACCGGATCGACTGGATCCGCCCGGCGATCTCGTACGCGCACCCGCTCGACGACGGCCGCGCCGGCGTCGCCTGGCGCGACGTCGAGCGTACGGCCGCGGGCCTCGGCGTCGACGAACGCGCATGGCTCAGCCGCCTGCGCCCGCTCAGCGCACACATCGGCGGCGTGGTCGACTTCACCGGCAACCAGATGCTGCGCATCCCGCGCGATCCCGTGACCGCAGTGCGGTTCGCGCTGCGGATGCTCGACCAGGGCACCCCGCTCGCGAAGCGCACATTCCGCACCGAGGAGGCGGCCGCCCTGCTCAGCGGCGTGCTCGCGCATGCCAACACCCCGCTGCCCTCGCTCGCCGGAGCGGCTGCGGGTCTCCTGCTGGCCGCACAGGCCCACGCCGGGGGGTGGATGTATCCGCGCGGGGGCGCGCAGCGCATCGCCGATGCCCTGGCCGACGATCTCCGCGCCCACGGCGGCGAGATCGAGACCGGCGTGCACGTCACGGATCTAGGCGCGCTCGACTGGGGCGATCCTGCCCGCGGGGACGTGCTGCTGCTGGACACCTCCCCGCGGCTGCTGCTGTCGCACCCCGACGTCCCTTCGCGCTACGCCAGAGCGGTCGAGGGATACCGGTACGGACCGGCGGCGGCGAAGGTCGACTTCGCACTGGACGGGCCCGTGCCGTGGACCAATCCCGACGTCGCCCTGGCGCCGACCGTGCACGTCGGCGGCACGCGCGACGAGGTGTGGGCGAGCGAGAACGCCGTCGCACACGGACGCGTGAGCGAACGGCCGTACGTGCTCACGTCGCAGCCGTCCGTGCTGGACGACTCCCGCGCCCCCGCGGGCAAGGCCGTGCTCTGGGCCTACATCCACGTGCCGCAGGGCTCGGACCTCGACGCCACGGAACTCGTGACGCGCCAGATCGAGCGGTTCGCCCCCGGCTTCCGGGACCGCATCCTCGCCCACCACGCCGTCCCGGCCTCCGCGCGGGAGGCCATCAATCCGGCCGAGATCGGCGGCGACATCCTCGGCGGCGCCTTCACGATCCGACAGGCGATCCGACGCCCGACGCTGTCGACCGCCCCCTGGCGGACACCGATGTCCGGCGTGTATCTCGCCTCGGCCTCCACTCCCCCCGGTCCCGGCGTGAACGGGCTGTCCGGCTGGCACGCGGCACGCACCGCGCTGAAGGATGCCGGAGCCCCGGCATCCCTGGCCGACCTGTTCTGAGCCACCGCCGTTCCGAACTCCGGGACGATCGCTCTCCCGCGCCGCCGCAGGCACCCGCCGCGCGGGTTCTGCAGGAGTTCGACACGCGCACCATCCGCGGCGGACCTTCCGGCGGGCAGCCGTACCGGGCAGGATGGCTGCATGTACGACATCCCCGCGCCGATGCTGGCGAAGGCCGCCCCCGCCGTCCCCGACCCCGCCAAGACGCCGGGAGGGCTGCTCTACGAGCCGAAGTGGGACGGGTTCCGCGGGCTCCTGGCGTGGGACGGCGAGACGCTGGAGATCGGTTCCCGTGGCGCCAAGCCGCTGACGCGCTATTTCCCGGAGCTGGCGGATGCCGCGGCATCCGCTCTCCCCCGACCGTGCCTCCTCGACGGTGAGATCGTCGTCGCCACGGGCGAACCCGGCGCGCAGCGCCTGGACTGGGAGGCGCTCAGCCAGCGCATCCACCCCGCCGCGTCGCGCATCACCCGGCTGTCGGAGGAGACGCCCGCGATGTTCGTCGCGTTCGACCTGCTCGCCGACGGAGACGACCTGCTGCAGGAGCGTCCGTTCTTCGAACGCCGCGACCGCCTGGAACAGCTGCTCCACGACGTCCCCCATCCGTTCCACCTCACCCGGACGACACGCGAACAGGCCGTCGCCGAGCGCTGGCTCGCCGAGTTCGAGGGTGCGGGCCTGGACGGCATCGTCGCGAAGCCTCTCGGCCAGCCGTACGCGCCTGGCAAGCGCACGCTCATCAAGGTCAAGCACGCGCGCACCGCGGACGTGGTCGCTCTCGGCTACCGCATCCACAAGTCCGGCTCGGGCGTCGGGTCGCTCCTCGTGGGGCTGTACGACGCCGACGGGACGCTGCGACAGGTCGGCGGTGTGGCCGCCTGGAGCGACGTCCGCCGCCAGGAGCTCGTCGAGGAGCTCGCTCCGTTCGTCGAGCGGGATGCCGACGGCGAGGCCGTGACCGGTGAAGGCGAGCGCAGCCGCTTCAGCGGAGCCAAGGACACCTCGTTCGTGCGGCTCCGCCCCCAACGCGTGCTCGAGGTGCGCTACGACCAGATGGAGGGCGCGCGCTTCCGGCACACCGTGCAGTTCGAGCGCTGGCGGCCCGACCGGGACGCCCGCTCCTGCACCTACGCGCAGCTCGAGACCGTCGCCGGCTACGACCTGGACGACGTGCTGACCTGAGGGGAGAAGGCTTCAGCCGTCGACCCGCTCGCCGTCCTCGTCCCAGTTCTCCGCGACCTTCTTGCTCGGCTGCACGCGCGGCGGCTCGCCGGGCATCTTGGGGAACTCCGGCGGGAAGGAGAGCTCACCGAGTCCGTTCTCGAGGTCGCGCTCCCACCATCCCAGGAGCGTGTCGATCCGGCCGGGTGCGGCCTGCAGTTCGGCCCACGGATCGCCCATCTCGGCGAGCCGCTCCGGGATGCTGCGGACCGTGAAGCGCATCGGGTCCACGTCGTCGAGCTCGTCCCAGTCCAGGGGCGTCGACACCGTCGCAGCCGGGAGGGCGCGCGGACTGTAGGCGCCGGCCATCGTGCGGTCGCGATTGGCCTGGTTGAAGTCGACGAAGATGCGCTCGCCCCGCTCCTCCTTCCACCAGCTCATCGTCACCCGGTCCGGCATGCGCCGCTCCAGCTCGCGCCCGGCGGCGATCACGGCGTGCCGCACGTCGAGGAACTCGTGCTCGGGGACGATCGGGCAGAACACGTGCAGGCCCCGGTTGCCGCTCGTCTTGATGAACGGCTCGAGTCCGCCCTCGCGCAGGACCTCGCGCAGTCCGTGCGCGGCGACCACGGCATCCGCGAAGTCCGTGCCGGGCTGAGGGTCGAGGTCGATGCGCAGCTCGACCGGGTTGTCGGGCTCGTCGGCAAGTGAGGCCCACGGGTGGAAGACGATCGTGTTCATCTGCACGGCCCAGACGATCGCGCTCGGCCGGTTGAAGACGATCTGCGGATGCCGGCGACCGCTGTTGTACGTGACGGTCACGGCGTCCACGAAGTCCGGGGTGCCCTTGGGCGGGTTCTTGGAGAAGAAGCTCTCTCCGCCGATGCCGTCCCGGAAACGTTCCAGGGACACCGGGCGATGGCCGTTCGCGGTGAGGAACGGCGTCGCGACGAGCTGGACGTACTCGGCCAGCTCGGCCTTCGTGATGCCGAGTTCGGGCCACACCACCCGGTTCGGACTGGACAGCGCGATCTCGCGCTCCCCCTCAGGGTCGGACACGGTCAGCGTGACGCGTTCGGAGGCCATGCGTCGACCCTATGCCGAACCGTCGGCCGGGGCCAGGGGCGACGGCGCATCGCGCCGAAATGCCGGCTCCGACGCCCCGGGGCTCAGTCCCCCAGGTCGACGGCCAGCACGAGCACCGGAGCGAGCGCATCGCGCTCGACGATGATCGATGGGCCCGCGGCGTCCACCAGGACCCCGGCCATCTCGGGATGCGTGGAGAGCACCTTCGCCAGCTGCTCCGGGGCGAACGGCATCGGGCGGTCTCCCCGCCCGAGCGCCACGACCTCGAGCGGGTGCGAGAACAGCTGCAGGAAGCGCTTGCCGTCCGGCGTCTGCGCTTCGGCGATGCCGACCTGGCCGCTGCCGCTGCCGTCGTTGACGGCCACCCACGCCTTCGTCGCGGCCAGCGCCTCACCGACCCTGGCAGCCGTGTCCGCCTCGCGGGGTCCGGCGAGAAGCGTCTTGATCGTGAGGTTCTCGTCCGCCTGGTCCAGTGCCTTCTGCAGCACCTCGGTGGGGAACACCGCGCGGTGCGCGCCGGAGGCGTTGTCCAGGATCATCCCGGTGAAGCCGCCGGAGATCACCTGCTGGATCACCGAGGTCACCGGCTGCGCCACCGCGGAAGTCGCGGTGGGATCGGTCTCGCGCTGCACCGAGTCCCTGACCGACGCGGCGTTGCTGAACGCGAGCAGGAAGGAGCGGTCCTCGTCGCGCACGACGGCGATCGACAATGGCTTCCCCTCGCTGATCTGCTCGCGCGCATCACCGCTCACGCGCAGGTACAGGTGACCCTGCAGAGCCTGGCGGAGCACGCCGAGCAGCTGCTCGTTCGTCGCCCCTTCCGCCAGCTCCGCGAGCGCCTCGCGCAGCAGCACGTTGTCCTTCATCCCCGGGACGGTCTCGGTCTGCTCCGGGGGCAGCGCGGCAGCCAGCGGCAGAGTGCGCTTGACGGGGGCCGCCGGCGTGGTCGGCGCCGAGGACGGCGGCTTCGGCGCGACGGCTGGGCGCGCCGACTCCTGCTCGGTCGGGAGCGCGACCTCGGGACCGGCGTCTGCCCCCACCCCGCGGAACGCCTGCACGGAGATTCCGACGCTCGGCGCTGCGGCCTCGGCCTCGGGCGCGACATCGGCTGCGGCTTCGGGCGTCTCGTCGACGGCGTCCGCCGCCGCAGCGGTGGCGTCGTCGTCGACCGATGCCGGTTCGGTGACCGGGACGGCGTCGTCGGCGGACTTCTTGCGGCGGGAGAACAAGGCCATGCCAGTCAGCCTAATCGCCGCGCACCCGTCGCCGGGTCCGCGCAGGCATCCGGACTACAGCTTCTCGATCGGGGCGATCTTGATGAGGAGCTTCTTCTGCCCCGCGGCGTCGAACCTGACGTGCGCGATCCGCTTCGCGCCCTCACCGGTGACGGCGTCCACCCGGCCCTCGCCGAAGTCGTCGTGCCGGATGCGATCTCCGGGGGCGAGTTCCAGATCGCCGTTGTCGCGAACCTTCGCTGTCACCTTGTTCGGGAAGCGGTCCATCGACGTCGACAGCGGCTTGAGCGCGCCGCCCAGCGGCTTCACGGCGAAGCGGTCGCCTCCGCCGCCGGGACGCCGCGCGTTGAGCGCACGGGACTGGGTGCCGCCGCGCGAGTTCACATCACCGGGCGACTGGCGCCAGTCGATGAGGTCCGCGGGGATCTCCTGCAGGAAGCGGCTCGGCATGGCGACCGACACCTCGCCGAACTGGGCGCGCGTCATCGCGAGGGAGAGATGCAGCCTCTTGCGCGCACGGGTGATGCCGACGTAGAACAGCCGGCGCTCCTCCTGCGGTCCGCCCGGCTCCCCCGCCGAGATCCGGTGCGGGATGAGGTCCTCCTCGACGCCGGTGACGAACACGGCGTCGTACTCCAGCCCCTTGGCGGTGTGCATCGTCATCATCGAGACCGTGCCGGACTCGTCGTCCAGATCGTCCGCGTCCGAGACGAGCGCCACCTCGGTCAGGAAGTCGACGATCGTCCCCTCCGGGTTGTTCCGGGCGAAGTCGCGCGTGACGGCCACGAACTCGTCGAGGTTCTCGACTCTGGCCTCGTCCTGCGGGTCGCGGCTGGCGCGCAGGGCGTCGAGGTAGCCGCTCTTGGCGAGCAGCAGAGTGAGCCCGTCGGCGACGGAGGTGGCCGGCGGCACCTCCCCCGAGGAGGGAAGCAGGATCTCGGACGCCTCGGTGAGCACGGCATCCAGCTGGCCGATCGCCGCCTGCAGCTTCGGGCCGACACCGAGCTCGGCGGGGCGGGACAGCGCCTCGCGGAAGGTGATGCCGTGCTCCTCCGCGAACCGCGCGATCGACGCCGCCGTGACGTCGCCGATCCCCCGGCGCGGCCGGTTCAGGATGCGGCGCAACGACATCTCGTCTGCCGGGTTCGCCACCGCGATCAGGTACGCCAGGGCGTCCTTGATCTCGGCACGCTCGTAGAACTTCGTGCCGCCCATGATCTTGTACGGCACGGCCGCGCGGATGAAGATCTCCTCCAGCGCACGCGACTGCGAGTTCGTGCGATAGAACACCGCCATCTCGGAGTAGGGCACGCCGGCGCGGCGCAGCGCCTCGACCTCGTCCGCGACGAACTGCGCCTCATCGTGCTGCGAGTAGCCGGTGAACCCGACGATCTTCTCGCCCTCGCCCCGGTCGGTCCACAGCTTCTTGTCCTTGCGGTCGAAGTTGTTGCCGATCACGGCGTTGGCGGCCGAAAGGATGTTCTGCGTCGACCGGTAGTTCTGCTCGAGCAGAACCACCTTCGCACCCGGGAAGTCGCGTTCGAACTCGCTGATGTTGCGGATGTCCGCGCCGCGGAACGCATAGATCGACTGATCGGAGTCGCCCACCACGGTGAGCGAGGAGGCCTCGACCTCGGGGGCCGTCTCGGGTTCGAAGATCATCATGCCGTTCGAGGCATACGGGTCGGGCGCGCTGGCGGAGACGGGCCGGGTGAGCTCGTGGATCAGCGCGTACTGCGCATGGTTCGTGTCCTGGTACTCGTCGACGAGGATGTGGCGGAACCGGCGGCGGTAGGTGTCGGCCACCTGGGGGAACGCGCGGAACAGGAAAACGGTCTGCGCGATCAGGTCGTCGAAGTCGAAGGCGTTGGCCTTGTGCAGCTGGCGCTGGTAGTCGCCGAAGATCTCGACGAAGAGGCGCTCGGCCGGATCGGACATGTTCGCCTGGCGGGCGTATGCATCCGCATCCGACAGCTCGTTCTTGAGCTTGGAGATGCGGGACTGCACGGATGCCGGGGTCAGGCCATACGCGTCGGCCTCGTGCTCCTTGACGAGCCGCTTGATGAGCGCGCGCGAATCGCCCGAGTCGTAGATCGTGAACGTCTTGGTGAAGCCGAACTGCTCGGCCTCGCGCCGCAGGATCCGCACGCACGCGGAGTGGAACGTCGAGATCCACATGCCCCGCGACGCCTCGCCGACGAGGGCTCCGACGCGCTCGCGCATCTCGCCGGCCGCCTTGTTCGTGAACGTGATCGCGAGGATCTGGCTCGGCCACGCCTCGCGTCCGCGCAGCAGTGACGCGATCCGCCGGGTCAGCACGCTGGTCTTGCCGGAGCCGGCGCCCGCGACGATGAGCAGCGCGGGGCCTCGATAGGTGACGGCTTCGAGCTGCTGCGGATTGAGGCCGGCGAGGAGGTCGTCCTGCGCTCCGGGGCCTGCCGTTCCGGGGACGATGAGAGGTGCGTCGGTCATGTCCTTTCGAGTCTAGGCCGCGCATCCGACACGGGAGTACGATCGGGGACGACGCACGGGAGGGCAGAGGATGATCGGCACCCTGGACGAGAAGCAGTGCTACGACCTGCTCGGGTCGACGACCGTGGGGCGCATCGGATTCGTCCGCGACGCGCGGGTGGAGATCATTCCGGTCAACTACGCCCTGTCGGGGCGGGACCTGATCCTCCACACGGCACCGGACGGGATCCTGCGCTCGCTGGCGGACGAGGGGGCTGCCGTGGCGTTCGAGGTCGACCATCACACGGACCTCGCCGGATCCGGCTGGAGCGTCCTGCTGCAGGCGACCCTCGCCCTCGCGACGCCCGCCGAGGAGAGCGCGGCCAGGGTCCAGGTGTCCCCATGGGCGGGAGCGGACCGCGACGTCGCCCTGCGCCTGGCCGTGTCCGAGGTGAGCGGACGACGCGTTCGCCGCGATCCGCGCGACTGATCCGCGGCCGTCACGACGAGGGGCGCGGGAGACGGATTCCGTCTCCCGCGCCCCCAGCCGTGTCAGACCGCCGCGGCCCGGCGCCGGATCGCTATCGCGCCCGCCGCCAGCAGCAGCACGGCCAGCACCAGGGCGGCGACGGGCAGCGTGGCACCGGTCGCCGCGAGGCCGCCCGCTTCGGTGATCGTGATGTCGGCCCAGCCGATGAGCTGTCCGTCGGCGTCGTACACGGCGATCCGGTGCGCGCCCGGGGCCGCATCGGCCGGGATCGTGACGGTGATCTCGCCCTCCGCATCGAGCGTGCCGGTCGCGAGGCGCACCGGGTCGGAGAACATCCAGACCGCGATCTCGGCGCCCGCCTGCTCCGCCCCTGCGGTCACGGTCACCTCATCACCTGCGGCGGCCGTGGACGGATTCACGGTCACGCCGTTGCGGTTGCCCTCGACGAGGTCCGTTCCCGACGGCGAGGGCGTCGAACCGCCCGGGTTCTCGCTGCCCGGGTTCTCGCCGCCCGGGTTCTCTCCGTCATCGCCGGGCAGGGTCCCCACGCGCAGCGCCTCGGACGCGAAGCCGTCGGCGAACCACCACACCGGCCGCTGGCCGTCGACCGTCAGCGAGGCGGGTGCCGTCGCGAAGCCCTCGTTGTTGATGTCGGGCATCCCGGCCGGACGCGCGAAGTGCGCGATGCCGGGCTGTGCGGTGCCGTTCAGCGCGATCTGCGCCGAGCGACCCTGACAGCCGTCGTCGCACACCGCCCACAGCACGCCCCGTACGCTGTCGTAGTCCAGCGCCATGACGCCGGCGAGTCCCGGAGCGATCTCCGACACGAGCGTCGCGGATCCGTCCGCGCCGAGCGCGAACGCGTACACGTGGCCGTTGTCCTCGACCGCGGTGAAGAACAGTCCGTCTCCGTGACCCGGATGCGCCGCGGGGTCGTAGGCGGCGCCGGTGGTGTCGTCGAAAAGAGTGCCCTCGAGCACCTCATCCGAGACCCATTCGACGGCCTCGATGCCCAGGTTCGCGCCGACCGCCGGGAGCAGGGCGGTGAGGTCCCACTCCTGCTCGGCCACCAGATCGGATGCCGAGGCATCCGGGTCCACCTTCAGCACGACGTTCTGATTGACGCCCTTGGCCGCGTTGTCGCGTTCGCTGGCGACATACACCGCTCCGTCACCGTCGACCGTGATGCCCTCGGTGTCCGGACCCGCGGCACCGGCATCGGCCGCGTCCTTCTGGAACCGGACGCGCTTGCCCTCGTCCCAGCCGTCGGCCTTCGCGACCGATCCGTCCGCCTTCGCCTCAAGCTTCCAGATGCGGCCCTCGCCGTTGTCGACCGCCCACAGGAATGCGCCGTCCTCGGTCTCCTGGATGTCGAGACCGGAACTGTCCTCGAGGAAGGCCGGAACCGCGTCGAGCACCCGGACCTCGGCCGAACCGGGCCACGGCGACACCGCGATCTCGCCCGCGCAGACGTTCGCCGCACCCTTGGTCGCCTCGGCCGTCGCGGCGAACGCGCCGGTGATGTCGGGGCAGCGTCCCCACGTCGTCGCGGCGTGCCCGTCGCCCCAACTCGTCTCGTCGACCAGGAGGTCGCCGTCGAACACCCGCACGACGTCGCCATCACCGAGGCCGAAGCCGAGCTCCTCCCGCTCGATGACGTGGTGGCCGGCGGCGGGGATGATCGTGCCGGCGGGGATCTCGTACGCGTGCGCGTCGTCGTCGTCCTTCACGACGACGCCCGAGACGTCCAGGTCGGATGCCGTGGGGTTGGCGAGCTCGATCCAGTCGTCCGGAGAGCCGCCGTCGGACTCGACCTCGTTGATCCGGACCGGGTTCCCGCAGGCGTTGCGCAAGCCCTTGGTCGAGGTCGCGAGGTCCGTGAACTCGCCGGTGCCGTCCGCGCAGCGCGCCCAGACGCCGTCGGCGTGATCCGCGTACACGTGCTCAGCCACGGTGCTGCCGGCGGCGTCCCGGATCGTCACCGTGTCGCCGCCTCCCAGACCGAACACGAAGTCCGCGGGCTGATCGAAGACGAAGTAGGCGCCGGGCTCGAGGACCGTGCCGGCCGGCAAGGGCGTGGTCTCTGCCGCGTGACCGACCGGGTCGGAGTCCATGACGCTCCAGCCCGAGATGTCGACGGCCGTGCTCTCGAGGTTCACGACCTCGACCCAGTCGGTGGTGTCGCCGTTCGACTCGATCTCGTTGATCGCGACATCCGGCGTCACGCACGAGTTGGCGGTCCCCGGCGTGGGGTGCGCGAGCACGAAGGCCCCGCGGCCATCGGGGCACCGCGCCAGCGTGGCCGCGGCGAAGTCGCCGTCGATCGCGGCGTGACCGTCCCACGGCTCGGTGTCGTCGACGAGCGCTCCACTCGTGTCGAACAGGCGGATGCGGTCGGCGCTGCCGATGCCGATCGGGTCACGGAACGCCGTCTCGACGCCGTCGACGATGCCCATCGTCCCCTCCTCGACGACGAGGAAGGCTCCAGCCTCGAGCTGCGTGCCGGCGGGGAACCTCCAGCGGTGATCGTCCGAGTTGTCGCGGATCTCGTATCCCGAGATGTCCAGCGCCTCGGTGCCCGGGTTGTGGAACTCGACCCAGTCGGCCGGCTGCGAGTCGACCTCGTTGATCAGGATCGCACCGGGCACCGGCGCGACCGTGCAGTCGTTCGCCGCTCCCGGCGTCGCCGCGGTGGCGTGCGCCCACTCCCCCGTGCCGTCGGGGCAGCGCGCCCAGACCGCGAGCGGAGCGGTGTTCTCGTACGCGTAGGCGTCGACCTCGGCATCCGTCGGGTCGAACAGCACGACCTCGTCGCCCTTGCCGAGCCCGAAGTCGAAGTCCACGTCCTTCTCGAGGACGAGGAACCCGCCGGGCTCCAGGACGGTGCCCGCCGGCGCCTGGCCGTACGAGTCGCGCTTGTCGTCGGCGATGCGCCAGCCGTCGAGCGAGACCGCCTCGGCGCCCGCGTTGTACAGCTCGACCTGGTCGGCGAGCCCGGTCGAGGCGTCGTCGTAGACGATCTCGTTGAGGACGATCGTCGGCGACGCGACGACCTCTGCAGGACGGATGCCGGAATCGGCGCCGATGGCGGCAGCAGGTGCGGCGAGCAGGGTGGCGGCGCTGAGCGCGCCGACCGCCGTGAGCGCCGCCCCGCGGAGCAGGCGGGACATGGGACTCCTGGGTCAGAGAGGAACGGGTGCCCCCTCAGATCAGCGATGCCGCATGGCCGCACGACGACGCACCGGTGTACCGCCGGTGAACAGCACGTGGCCGTTTCGGCCTGACGGCCTCAGGCGATGCGCGTTCCCGGGGGCAGCCGGCGCGCGGGAGTCCTCGTCCGCGCCCACGCGCCGGCGAACAGCCCGCCGGCGACGAGGATCTGGGCGCCGAGACCGACGAACCAGCTCGGAACGGTGCCGTCCATCGATTCCTGCGGCGTCGGGTAGGCCTCGTAGCCGCGGTCGCACTCGTCCCAGCGCTGTTCGATCGGCGGCTGCTGCGCCATGCGGACGCCGTACTTGATCTGCCCGAAGAGGTCCACCGGGTAGCCGTTGTCGTCGAACTCGGTGGGCGTGGCGTCCGCGAGCACGACGAACGGGTTGGCCGACAGCACCCACCACACCCGGTCGAACCGCGGCACCTCATACGTGTAGGTGTCCCATTCGTCGCAGATGACCTCGCCCTGCGCGTCGTACGGACGGCTGTAGCTCGTGGCCTCGCTGCGCAGCGCCATGCCGCCGAGACCGAACACGATGAGCGTCCCGATCGTGAGCGCCGCGACGACGAGGTAGGTCGCCGCGACGGAGAAGAGCGGACGCGCGATGAGGCCGCTGAGGCCGACCCCGATCGCCGCGACGATGACGATCTCGACGGCGAGCACGACCAAGGAGACGAGCAGCACGAGCGCGTTCGCGCCGCCGCCCACCAGGGAGATCGCCAGGAAGGGCACGGCCACGAGCAGGAACGCCCCGCCGGTCGCGACGGCCGCGAGGAGCTTGCCGAGCATGATGTCGCCCGTCGAAGCGGCCGTCACCTGGATGGCGGCGAGGGTCGCCGCGTCGCGGTCGCCGTTGATGGCGTTGCCGCTCAACGTCGGCGACACGAGCACGACGAGCAGCAGCACGACGTTCACGACGATCGAGTAGACCCCGGCGCCGGTCGCATCGCCCCACGAGTAGACCAGGAAAGCCAGGGCGGTGATGCCGATGAGCAGCAGCGCGTACACGCCGAGCAGGATGTACCAGCCGACGCTGCGCAGCCGCTGCGTCAGCTCGAGGCGGGCGATGGTGCCGATGTGCGCGGCGTTCATGCCTCGGTCTCCGTCCCGGTCGAGGGCTGCGTCGCCGGCGATGAGGAGACCGGAGGCGGCGCTGCGGATGCGGGCGGCGGCACCGGCGGGCGCGAGCCGTCCGTCGGCGGCACGGCCCGAGGCGCTGCGCTGCGGATGCTGAGGAAGGCGTGTTCGAGCTCGCTCTGCGCCGGCGCGAACTCCGAGACGGCCAGCTGCGCCTCGACCAGCCTCCGGAGCGCGTCCGCCGCGGTGTCCTCGCCGTAGAACGCGACCAGGATCGCCCCTCGGTCCGTTCCGAGCGACTCGACGGGCAGGCCGAGAGTCGATGCGACCTGCCAGGCGTCGGCGGCGAAGCGCTCCGGCGCGGCCCCTGCCAACCGGATCCGCCACGCGCGCGCGGTCGACGGGGCCGGTGCCGCCTCGACCACGGATCCGGCCACGAGGAACACGGCGTCGTCGACGACCTCTTCGAGCTCCGACAGGATGTGGCTCGAGATCAGGATCGTGCGCCCCTCACCCGCAAGCCGTCGCAGAAGCAGGCGCAACTGTACGCGCGCCTCGGGATCCAGACCCGAGGCGGGCTCGTCGAGCAGCAGCACCTGGGGGTCGTGCACGAGGGCGCGTGCGAGCCCGAGCTTCTGCTTCTGCCCGCGCGAGAGCACCTTGGCCGGCGCGTCGGCGAGCTCCTGCAGCCCGACCAATGCGAGCAGCTCCGCCGCGCGTGCGGCGGCATCCGGCTTCGACAGGTCGTACAGCCGGGCGGTCGTGGCGACCGTCTCTCTCGCGGTCAGCGACGGCCACGCGCCGAGCGCGTCCGGCATCCAGCCCAGCATCCGCCGAGCCGCGAGGGGATCGACCAACGGGTCGACATCGCCGATGCGGATGCTGCCGGCGTCGGGGGCGAGCAGGGAGGCGAGCATGAGCAGCAGAGTGGTCTTGCCGGCTCCGTTCGGTCCGACCAGTCCTGTCACGCGCCCCGCCTGAGCATGGAAGCTCGCGTGCTGGACGGCGTGGACCTCGCCGAACGATCTGCTGACGCCTTCGGCGATGATTCCGGTCATCCGGTCATCATGGCATCCGTTCGCTCCGCGGCCGGGGAACTCGCAGGCGACGCACAGCGCGCGGCGGATGCTCAGCACGCGCTGGCATGATCGGAGCATGCGCACGATCCTGAACATCATCTGGCTGATCCTCGCCGGCTGGGCCCTGTTCCTGGGCTACGTGCTGGCCGGCATCCTGCTGTGCATCCCGATCGTGACCATCCCGTGGGCCATCGCCTCCTTCCGCATCGCCGGTTACGCGATCTGGCCCTTCGGGCGCGAGGTCGTCAGCAAGCCCACCGCGGGCGTCGGCTCCTTCCTCGGCAACGTCATCTGGGTGATCCTCGCCGGCTGGTGGCTGGCCATCGGCCACATCGTGTCCGGGATCGCGCTGTGCATCACGATCATCGGCATCCCGATGGGGATCGCGGACTTCAAGCTCGTGCCGGTGTCGCTCATGCCGCTCGGCAAGGAGATCGTGAAGACCGGGTCGGGGGCGTTCGACCGCACCCTGTAGGTGCGGCGGTCAGCCGCGGAAGAACGCCACGCCGAGATCGGGGTGGTCGACGAAGACGCCGTCGACCCCGGTGCGCGCGATCGCATCCCATTCGGCCTCGTAGTCGCCATGGTCCGAGCGGCCGCCGTCGCCGCGATACTCGGGTGCGAGGAACGCGTTCTCGGGGCGGCACGTCCACGTGAAGACGGTGAGACCGCGGGCATGAGCGTCCGAGACGATCGAGTTCCCGCGGGCCAGCAGCATCCGCTTGTTGACGCTGACGCCGTCGACGGTCCCCGCGAGGGCGTCGAGCCCGGCGGGCAGGACGGTGGCCTTGTAGCTCAGGGCGGCGCGACCCTGTGCCTGGACGAGGTCGAACGGGCGCCCCTTCGCCTCGATGAGGTAGACGTAGGATGCTGCGATGCCGGCCGCCCGCAGGTGCGCGAGCACGGTGGACTCGAAGGACTCGATGATCAGCGGCAGCTCGCCGTCCGCCCAGCCGGCCGCGCGCAGGTCGCGCGCGATCAGGGGCGCCAGGTCGAGGCCGATGCCCTGGAAGTAGGTCGCGTGCTTGATCTCGAGGACGACGCCGATCTCGCGGCCGTGCTCGACGGATCCCGCGCGGACGATGTCGAGCACGTCGACGAGCCGCAGCATCGGCTGCGTGTCATCGAAGGTCGCGCTCGAGGTGCGCAGCTCCGGCAGCCGCTCGCGGACGCGCAGCGTCGCCAGCTCGTCCCACGTGAAGTCCTCGGTGAACCAGCCGGTGAGCACCTGCCCGTCCACGGTCTTCGTCGTGCGGCGGGAGGCGAACTCCGGACGGTCGGCGACGTCCGTGGTGCCGGAGATCTCGTTCTCGTGCCGGACCACGAGAACGCCGTCCCTGGTCGCGACGACATCGGGCTCGACGGCGTCCACCCCCATCGCCAGAGCGAGCTCGTACGCCGACCGGCTGTGCTCCGGGCGGTACCCCGGTGCGCCGCGATGGCCGATGACGAGGGGCGCTTTCCTGGGCATGCTCTCAGCGTAGAACAGCGCACGGATATCACCCGGGCGGGTAGTCTGGACGCAAGCGATATCAAGACCCCCTTGGAGTGAGGCCTTATGAGCAATTTCGCATTCAACAACCCGGCGTTCCAGCAGCAGGATCCGCGCAACGTCGCGACCTACCCGGGTGGACCGCAGGCTGCGCAGGCGGGCCAGGGTGCGCAGGCCGCCTCGTTCCAGCACGCGAGCATCGACGCCGCGACCAACGCGCAGCTCGAGGGCATGTACGCGGCCCCCGCCGCCGGTGCCGTCGAGACCGACCGGATGACGGTCGAGGACACGATCTGGAAGACGGTCGGCCTGTTCGCGATCCTCCTCGTCACGGCCGCGGTCGGCTGGATCTGGACCGCCACGAGCTTCTACAACACCGGCCAGGCCAACCTCCTGCCGTGGATGGTCGGCGCCCTGGGCGGCTTCGCGCTCGCCATGGTCGTCACGTTCACGTCGCGCAAGAAGGTCCGCCCGGCGCTGATCTTCGCGTACGCCGCGTTCGAGGGACTCTTCGTCGGTGCGATCTCGGCGTTCTTCGAGATCATCTGGCCTGGCATCGTCATGCAGGCGACGCTCGCGACGCTCTCCGTCGTCGGCGTCACGCTGGCGCTCTTCGCCAGCGGCAAGATCCGCGCGTCGAAGAAGATGACCAAGATCGTCATGATCGCGATGGTCGGCTACCTGGTCTTCTCGGTGCTGAACCTCATCCTGATGTGGACCGGCGTCCTGCCGCAGGACCAGGCGTTCGGCCTGTACAGCCAGCCCATCATGGGCATCCCGCTCGGTCTCATCATCGGCGTCCTGGTCGTCTTCATGGCGGCGTACTCGCTGGTGCTGGACTTCGACCAGATCCAGCAGGGCGTGCGCAACGGCGCTCCCCGTCAGTACGGCTGGCTCGGCGGCTTCGGCATCATGGTCACGGTCGTCTGGCTGTACGTCGAGATCCTGCGCATCATCGCGATCGTGCGCGGCAGCGACTGACTCCGACCCTCATTCACGTGAACGGCCCGTCTCCTCGGAGGCGGGTCGTTTCACGTTGTCAAGGCCTTGTCGTCCCGTCGACGGACCGCCAGTCTGGGACGACCGACTACAGAAAAGAGGCCCCTCATGAGCTTCCTCGGATTCCTTCTCCTCGGACTGATCGCCGGAGCGATCGCCAAGCTTATCCTGCCCGGACGCCAGGGCGGGGGCTGGTTCGTGACCCTTCTCCTCGGCGTCGTCGGCGCCATCCTGGGCGGTTGGCTCGGGAGCCTGCTGCTGAACCGTCCCCTCACGGAGTTCTGGGACCTCGGCACCTGGCTGCTCGCGATCGGCGGCGCGATCCTCGTCCTGCTGATCTACGGCCTGATCGTCGGACGGGGTCAGAAGGTCGACGACTGACCGACCCCGAGAGGGCAGAAGCGCACCGTCCCCACGCGGGACACCGTGCGTTTCTGCCCTCTCGGCATGTCGGCGGTCAGTTCCCGGCGGCCTTCGCCGCCAGGATCGCGCGTTCCCGCTCGTTGCCGGCGAGCCGGGCGGCGACGGCGAACTCGGACCGAGCCTCGTCGTCCCTGCCAAGTCGCAGCAGAAGTTCGCCGCGCGTCGCCGGCAGCAGGTGATATCCCTTCAGCGCACCGGATGCCGCGAGCCGGTCGATCTCGCGCAGCGCCGACGCCGGCCCGGTCGC
Source organism: Microbacterium cucumeris (assembly GCF_058349845.2). NCBI lineage: Bacteria > Bacillati > Actinomycetota > Actinomycetes > Micrococcales > Microbacteriaceae > Microbacterium > Microbacterium cucumeris. The sequence goes on along the minus strand of NZ_JBYRIZ020000002.1, from coordinate 209,295 downwards.
CATCGCGATCGCCGCAGCCCGGTTGAGCTCGACGACCGGCGACGGCGCGATGCGCCCGAGCGCCTCGTAGAGGACGACGATCCGGTCCCAGTCGGTGTCCTCGACGGAGGCCGCGGTCGCATGGCACTCCGCGATCGCGGCCTGCAGGCCGTACGCGGTTCGCGCGCCGAGCGCGTCGGCCCGCGCGAGTGCCGCGCGCCCGGCCGCGATCCGGCCCCGATCCCAACGACGCCGGTCCTGGTCGGCGAGGAGGATCGGATCGCCCTTCGCGTCCACGCGCGCCGGGAACCGGGCGGCGGTGAGTTCCATGAGGGCGAGGATGCTCAGCGCGTCGCGCTCCTTCGGCAGCAGCGCCACCAGGACGCGGGCCAGGCGGATGGCCTCCATGCTCAGCTCCGGACGCATCCAGTCGGTTCCGCTGGTGGCGGCGTGGCCCTCGTTGAAGATGAGGTACAGCACGCCGAGGACCGCCCCCAGGCGCGCGGCCTGCTGGTCGCGCGGCGGCACCTCGAACGGCACGTTCGCCGCCGACAGCGTCTTCTTCGCACGCACGATGCGCTGCTGCACGGTGGCGACCGGGATCATGAACGCGCGCGCGATCTCCTCGGTCGACAGGCCTCCGACGACCCGCAGGGTGAGCGCCACCCGCGCTTCGCGCGAGAGCACCGGGTGGCAGGAGATGAAGATGAGTCGGAGCACGTCGTCGTCGATCTCATCGGGATCCCAGGGATCGGCGGTCGCGGCATCCGCCTGCTCGCGCTCCAGATCGTGCGCGATCGCCGAGAGCCGATCGTCGTATCGCTCCTGCCGGCGCCAGGTGTCGATCGCCCGGCGCTTCGCGACGGCGGTGAGCCAGGCCGCCGGATTGCGGGGAACGCCCTCGGCGGGCCACTGCCTCAGCGCCTCGACGAGCGCCTCCTGCGCGAGGTCCTCGGCCAGGGCGAAGTCGCCGACCATGCGGGTCAGCGTCGCGGTGATCTTCGCTGACTCGATCCGCCACACGGCGGCGAGGGCGCGCTCCACGTCATCCGCGGAGCGCGTCCCCTGCGCGCGTTCGATCTCCGGCATGTCACTTCTGGGCGCGCTGCGCCTGCTCCTCGCGCCAGCCCTCTTCCTTCTGGATCCACTCGTTGTCGGCCGGGAAGTCCTCCATCTCCGTCACGCGGCGCACCTCGAGGAAGGCACCGGGACCGAGCGGGGCGCGCTTGGCCCATTCGACCGCCTCTTCCCGGGAGGACACCTCGATGATCCAGAAGCCGTTGAAGAGCTCCTTGGTCTCGCCGTAGGGACCGTCCGTGACCAGCGGGGCCTCGGCGGAGTAGTCGACGACGAATCCCTCAGCGGCATCCGTCAGACCTTCTCCGGCGAGCAGGACGCCCGCCTTCATCATGGACTCGTTGTACTTCCCCATCGCCTCGATGACCTGCTCGAAGGGGATCTCGTTGTACGCCTCGACGCCCGAGTCGTCTGCGCGCATGATGAGCATGTACTTCATTTCTCTTCTCCTCGTCCGGGTCGTGTCTCGACCCTCTCACTGAAGACGTCGAACCGGAAGACGCCGGATCGACACGGCATCCGGAATTTCTCCGAAATCCTTCTGCGCGTATGCCCCGGGTCTGGCGCGCCGGCGCGTGGGAAGCGCCCTGACGGCATGCCATGCTTACCCAGGACGATCTTCGAGGGCGGAGGAACGATGAGATCGAGACGACCCCTGGCCGCGGCGGGAACGATGGCGCTGCTCCTCGGCCTGATCCTCGGCCCCGGAGTCGCGGCGCGGGCCGCGACTCCGCTCGATCTCGACCCGGGGCACATCACCGACGTGTCCGATGTGCTCGCCGAGACGGAGGAGGCCCGGCTCGAGGAGCGTCTCGCGGAGCTCGCATCCGCGGACGGTCGGCCGGAGCTGTTCGTGGTGCTGGTGCCCGACTTCGAGGATCCGAGCAACGCGCTCGCCTGGGCGGATGCCACGGCGAGGCGGAACAACCTCGGCTCGGATCAGTACCTGCTGGCGATCGCCACGGAAGGACGCAGCCTCGCCATCTCAGCCGAATACGGAGGCGACGGCGTCGCCGCCGGACCGCTCTCCGAGTCGCGCGTGCTCGGCATCGAGGACGAGCTCGGGGCGGAGCACCTCGCCGACGACGATTGGGCGGGCGGGATCGCCTTCGTCGCCGACGAGTTCGACGAGGTCCCGTGGCCGTGGTGGGTCTGGCTGCTCGGCCTCGCCATCCTGGCGCTGATCATCTTCCTCGTCACGCGCCTCGTGCTGTTCCTGCGGCGCCGGGCCGCACTGGCCGCGGAGCTGCGGACGCTGGAAGGGCAGAAGAAGCGCGCCGCCCGGCAACTGGTCCGGACGGACGAGGCGGTGCGCACCAGCGAACAGGAGCTCGGCTTCGTCACGGCCGAGTTCGGAGAGGAGACCACGACCGAGTTCGCCACGGTGCTGTCCGCCTGCCGCTCGCGCCTGCAGGAGGCGTTCGAACTCCTCGAGAAGCTCCAGGACGCCGATGAGGACAGTCCCGCGGAGACCCGTTCCTGGACCGACACCATCATCCGGCTGTGCGGTGAGGTGGATGCGGACCTCGAGGGACGCAAGCGCGAACTGGCCTCCCTGCGCGCTCTGACCGATTCGGCGACGGAGACCCTGACACGGCTGCGATCCGAGCGCGCTGCGGCTGCGGCATTCCCCGGTGAGGCCGCGGATCGTCTCGCATCCCTCACCGAGGTCTTCTCCGCCGCGGAACTGGCGGGCGTGGCGGACAACCCCGCCGAGATCACGGACCGGCTGGAGGCCGCCGACGAGCAGCTCGCGGCGCTGCAGAAGGCCGTGGACGCGCGCAGGGCGAAGGCGATCACGCGTGCGGTGCACGAGATCGAGCGGCTGCTGGCCGAGGCGAAGGACCTGCGCGACGCCGTCGGCGCGGAGGCGGAAGCCCTCGCCGCGCGCGCCGGCGTGGCGGCCGCACGAGCAGCGGAGGCGGCCGAGGCCGCCGCACCGACGGCGTCGACCGCCTCGGTTCTCGCGCAGGCCGAGGCCGCCGTGCATGCCGCCGAACTGTCCGTGCGGGCCCGTGCGGGCGGGGTGAGCTCGTTCCAGCTGAGTCGTCTGTACTTCGCGCAACGTCAGCTGGCCGCGGCCACGGCGGCCGCCGAGACGGAGGAGGCCGAGAGACTGGCCGCTTCCGCTCTCGCCGCGGCCGAACAGGTGCAGAGTCTGATCAGTGCACCGGTCGCCTCGGAACGGCGCCGATACGCGCGCTCGTCTGCGTCCGCTGAGCGGGAAGCCGTGATGTTCGATCCGCCCTCCTCCGGCGTGAGCGGCGCCTCGGATCGGCGGCGCTCGTACGCCTCCGACGATGACGGGCGCGGCGGGAAGGCTGTGTGGGGAGGCGTCGTCGGCGGGGTCGCCGGATTCGTCAGCAGCATCGGGGTCGCCGGCGACGAGCCGGGCGTGATCGTGATGTTCGTGATCGGCGGGGTCGTCCTCGGCGCGCTCTCCGGCGCGTTCGGCCGGGACGGCGGCAGCTCCTCCGGGTGGGGCGGGTCCTCGCGTTCCTCCTGGGGCGGTTCGTCCCGATCGTCCGGCAGCCGGTCGTTCGGATCCTTCGGCGGGGGCCGGTCCTCGGGCGGCAGCAGGTCGTCCGGACGTTCCGGCGGCCGCCGGTTCTAGGATCCGGCACCGCGGGCCGGGGAGAACCCAGGCGAACGGCGAAGGAGCGGATGCCGCAGCATCCGCTCCTTCAGATCACTCCCACTCGATGGTCCCCGGGGGCTTCGAGGTGACGTCGAGCACGACCCGGTTGACCTCGCGCACCTCGTTCGTGATGCGGTTCGAGATCTTGGAGAGCACGTCGTAGGGCAGCCGCGTCCAGTCGGCCGTCATGGCGTCCTCGCTCGAGACCGGCCGCAGCACGATCGGATGCCCGTAGGTGCGACCGTCGCCCTGCACGCCCACCGAGCGCACGTCCGCCAGCAGCACGACCGGGCACTGCCAGATCTCCCCGTCCAGGCCCGCCTTCGTCAGCTCCTCACGGGCGATGGCGTCGGCCTCGCGCAGAACCTCGAGACGGTCAGCGGTGACCTCGCCCACGATGCGGATGCCGAGGCCGGGGCCCGGAAACGGCTGACGCGCGACGATCGCCTCCGGAAGCCCCAGCTCGCGTCCGATCGCGCGCACCTCGTCCTTGAACAGCGTGCGCAGCGGCTCGATGAGCTCGAAGTCCAGGTCGTCGGGAAGTCCGCCGACGTTGTGGTGCGACTTGATGTTCGCCGTGCCCGTGCCTCCGCCGGATTCCACGACGTCCGGGTACAGCGTGCCCTGCACCAGGAAGCGCACCGGCTCACCGGACGCCTTCGCCTCGTCGACGAGCTCGCGCTGCACCTTCTCGAACGCGCGGATGAACTCGCGGCCGATGATCTTGCGCTTCTGCTCCGGATCCGTCACGCCCGCCAGGTGCCCGAGGAACGTCTCGGCGGCATCCACTGTGATCAGGCGCACGCCGGTCGAGGCGACGTAGTCCTGCTCGACCTGCTCGCGCTCCCCCTTGCGGAGCAGCCCGTGGTCGACGAACACCGCGGTCAGCTGATCGCCGATCGCCCGGTGCACCAGCGCGGTCGAGACAGCAGAGTCCACACCGCCGGAGAGCGCCGAGATGACCCGCGCCGAGCCGACCTGCTCGCGGATGCGCGCGACCTGCTCCTCGATGACGTTGCCGCTGTTCCAGTCCGCCGCGAGTCCGGCCGCCTTGTGCAGGAAGTTCTCGATGACCTCCTGGCCGTGGTCGGAGTGCTTCACCTCGGGGTGCCACTGCACGCCGTAGAAGCACTTCTCGTCGCTGCCGAAGGCGGCGACCGGCGTCGCGTCCGTCGACGCCAGCACCTCGAAGCCCTCCGGCGCGCGCGCGACCTGATCGCCGTGGCTCATCCACACGTTCTGGGCAGCCGGCTGCCCGCCCAGCAGCACGCCGCCGTCTCCGGCGAGCGCGGCATCCGTGGCGCCGTACTCGCGCAGGCCCGTGTTGGCGACCTCGCCGCCGAGCGCGCGCGCCATGACCTGGAAGCCGTAGCAGATGCCGAGTGTGGGCACGCCGAGGTCGAAGATCCCGCCGTCCAGATCCGGCGCGCCCGCCTCGTACACCGACGACGGGCCGCCGGAGAGGATCAGCGCCACCGGGTTCTTCTCGGCGATCTCCGACGCGCTGACGGTGTGCGGGACGATCTCGCTGTACACGCCGGCCTCGCGGACGCGGCGGGCGATCAGCTGCGCGTACTGGGCGCCGAAGTCGACGACGAGCACGGGACGCTGGGCGGTGTCAGCGCTCATCGCGCGGCCTCCTGGGTGGTGGTGTCGGATGCGTCGGCCGCGATCGCGGCTTCGCGGGAAGCGAGATAGGTCTTCACCTCACGGGAGACCCTGGCCTCCATGAAGAAGGACAGCAGCGGGACGATGCCGCCGAGCGCGAGCATGATGAAGCGCGGGAACGGCCAGCGCATCAGGCTCCACACCCGGAAGCACGCGAAGAGGTAGACGACGTAGAACCAGCCGTGCGCGACGAGGATGAACAGCGAGAGGTTCAGCCCGCCGGCGGTCTGGCCGGTGGAGTCGAGCTCGCACCCCATCCCCCCGGGCACGAACAGCGAGTACCACTGGCAGCCCTCGCCCACGATGACGGGCGCGAACCAGAGGAACCCGCCGGAGCCGCCCGCGAAGAGCTCGACATGCGTGGGGCTGTACTTGAGGATCATCTCCGCCAGCAGCAGCAGGAGCATGACACCCGTGATGATCGAGGCGATCTGATAGAACCTCAGCGCCCCGCGGATCTTCGGGAACGAGGCGGCTTTCGGTTCGGGCATGGAGTCCAGTCTACCCGCGCCGGAACGCCGGCCCCGGCGCGCCGGTTCACGCGGATCCGTCAGGAATCGAGAAGCGCGGGCGCGACCGCCCTCGTAACGTCATCGGCATGAACACCATCGACAGCATCACCCTCGAAGTCTCGGATCCGGCAGCGGCCGAGACGTTCTACTCCCGGGCCTTCGGGATCCGCGACCGGCTGCGGCTACGCGCGACGGATGCCGAGACATCGGGGTTCCGCGGATACACTCTTTCGCTCATCGCGGCCCAGCCCGCCGACGCCCGGCTGCTGCTGGACGATGCGATCGCCGCGGGAGCCACGGTCCTCAAGCCCGCGGCGAAGTCGCTGTGGGGGTTCGGCGGCACCGTGCAGGCTCCGGACGGATCGGTGTGGAACATCGCGACCTCCGCCAAGAAGGACGCCGCGCCCCCGAGCCGCGCGTTCCAGGAGTTCGTGCTGCTCCTGGGCGTCGAGAAGGTCTCGATCAGCAAGCAGTTCTACGTCGACCGCGGCTTCGCCGTGAAGAAGAGCTTCGGCAGTTACGTGGACTTCGACACCCCCACGGGGTCGATCGGCCTCGGGCTGTACAAGCGCGCCGCCCTCGCGAAATCCGCCGGCGTCGACGCGGACGGCTCCGGATCGCATCGCCTCGTGATCGGCGGCTCGCTCGGCGACGTCACGGATCCCGACGGCTTCACCTGGTCCTCGCCCGCCTGAGCGCGCGCACACGACGAAGGCCGCCGGGATCGCCCCGACGGCCTTCGTCGTTCGATGTCAGAACCAGCCGGTGATGAGGTCCCACAGCCAGTCGAGGATGTCCCCGATGGCTCCGCCGATGCCGCCGCCACGGTTGACGGTGACCGTGTCGGTCGCCGTGTCGCCGTCGGCCTGCGACACCTCGACGGTGTACTTCCCCGGCTGCGCGCTCCGAGGCACCGTGACGGAGGCCTCGAACGTGCCGTCCTGCGCCACGACGACCTCACCGAGCTCGATCGCCTCGCCCTTCTTGGGCTGCAGGCGGATGCTGACGGTCTCGCCCGGCTCGAAGTCGGCACCCGTGATGCCGAGCTTCTTGCCGGCGCTGACCTTCCGGTCCGCGTCGATCGTTCCGGCGAACTCCGCCGGCTCCTCACCCGCGATGGTGAACGGCACCTGCACGGTCGTGCCCGTCTCGGCCACGGAGACCGTCAGAGCCTGGTCGCCGGTCACGCCATCGGGCACCGTGAACGAAAGGCTCGCACGGCCGGCCTCGTCGGTCGTGTCGACGATCGCCGGATCGATCGACCCGGAGGCGAGCACGGTGTCGCCGAGCGACACGGCGACCTCGGTGCCGTTCGCCTCTCCCGCGCTGAACGCGAGTGAGGACAGATCGATCGACACCTGGTCACCGGCGCTGTAACCGTCGGCATCCGCAGGGCTGAGGGTCACGCCGACCGCGCGCTGCGCGAGGTCCGGAGTGGCCGTGCCGTTCGCGTCGAACCAGTCGACCATGGACGAGAGGTCGATCTTGCCCGTGTCGGCCTTGTTCGCGCCGTCGGCGAAGGTGGCGAAGTTGTCACCGCCCGCAGCGAGGAACGAGTTCGCCGCGACCACGTAGGTCGCCGCGGGATCGATCGCCGTCCCGTCGAGCGTGATCGACGTGATCCGCTCGCCCTGCGCCGCCGTCGGGTCGTAGGTGTAGACCAGCCCCTCCGAGACGCCGAGCTTCAGGAACGGCCGGCTCGCGCCCTCCGGCTGCCACTGCTCCTCGAGCACGCTCTTCAGCTGCGCTCCTGTGAGCTCCAGCGTCACGAGCGTGTTGGCGAACGGCTGGACCGTCGCCGCCTCGCGGAAGGTGACGTTGCCGTCCGGGTCCGCCTCCCCCGTGCTCGCGCAGGACAGGTTCGCCCGGATGCCGCCGGGGTTCATCAGCGCCAGATCGGCACCGGTGGCCCACTTCTGCACGTCCGCGACGAAGTTGCCGATCGTGGACTCGCCACCGCGGTTCTCGGAGCCGTTCGACTGACGTGCCCGGTTGAAGTCCGCCGTGATCTCGCCCACCTTCTCGGCTCCGAGCACATCGGCCTCCGCCTTCGCGGCGTCGACGATCTCCTGAACCTCGGCGACGGCCGGGTAGAGGGCCTCGCCGCCCTCGGTGAGCGGCTTGATCTCGTTGGTGATGGAGAGCAGCTCCTTCGACTCGGGGTCGACCTGGAGGTTCATCAGCCCGAAGTTCTCGCCGTACTGACCCGCCGAGACGACCGGCCGGCCGTCGATGACGTGGTTGTAGGCGAGGTGAGTGTGCGCCGACACGATCGCGCTCACGCTGTCGTCCACGCCGGCGACGATCTCGCCGAGCGCCGACTCCGGCGTGATGCTCTCGACCTCGGTGCTCGTGGCGCCCTCGTGGACGAGGAGGATGAGCACGTCGGCCTCGCCGTTGCCGGCCTCGCCGTCGGTCAGGTCGGCTGCGACGTCGTTGACCGAGTCGACGACGCTGCGCACCTCCAGATCGGCGATGCCCTCCGGCGAGACGAGGGAGTCGAGCTCCTCCGTCACCGCTCCGATGAAGCCGACCTTCACCCCGTCGAGCTCGGTGACCCAGCTCGGAGCGAGCGCCGGCTCGCCGGTCTCGGTGACGAACACGTTCGCGCTGATGTACTCCCAGTCCGCCCGGTCCTGGACGCGACCCTCGAGGTCGTCCCAGCCCTGGTCGAACTCGTGGTTCCCCGCCGCGCTGACGTCGAGGCCGGCGGCGTTGAGCGCATCGATCGTGGGGTTGTCGTCCTGGATGAACGACGTGAACGTCGAGGCGCCGATGAGATCGCCCGCCGCCGCGAACACGGTGTTCGGGTTCGCCTCGCGCTGCTGCTGCACGGCTCCGGCGAGCACCGCTGCTCCGGCCGATGCGCCGTCCGCCTCGATCCGACCGTGGAAGTCGTTGATCGTGACGATGTCGATCGACACCGGCGGGATCTCGCTCGAGATGCCGACGATGACAGGATCGTGATCGCTGGAGCGGTACGGAGTGCCCGATTCGACAGCGCCGAACGCATACCCGCGGTCGCTCCACTCCGGGGAGTTGATCGACCACACGCCGGTGCCGGTCACGGATGCCGCCAGTGACGGCGATGCGATCGCGTGATCGAGCGAGCCGAGCTCGCCGTCGTAGGTGTACGTGTACTGCCCGTCCGCCTGCGCGGGGACCAGGTCGGTCCAGCCGGCCTGCGCGAACACGTCGATCGGGTCCTCCTGACCGTACGCGTTGAAGTCGCCGAGCAGCAGGATGTCGGAGCTGCCGCTCGTGTCGGCGATCGTCTCCGTGAAGGCGAGCAGCGACTGGGCCTGCGCGACGCGGTCGGCGTTGAAGAAGCCCTGACCGTCGGCCGGCTCGGTGCCGCCTCCGGACGGCGGCGACTTCGACTTGAAGTGGTTCGCGACCACCGAGACGAGCTTGCCGTCGACGTCGAACGTCTGCGCGATCGGCTCCCGGGCGTTGCCCCACACCGTCTCGTCGACGATCGTGGCGCTGTCGCCCACGGCGGTCACGGCATCCTTCTTGTAGATGATGGCGTTCGTGATCACGTCCGTGTCGGTCTCGAGAAGCGCGTCCGGGGTCGGGACGAAGTCCCACACCTCGGAGCCCGCGTCGTCGTTGAGCCCGTCGACGAGATCGGCCAGCGCCGAGTCGGCCGGCTTGCCGAAGTGGATCGAGTTCTCGATCTCCATCAGCGACACGACCTCGGCGTCCAGGGCGTTGATCGCGGTGACGATCTTCGACTTCTGGATCGCGAACTCCTCGGCGGTCTCGGCGCCCCGAGCGTCCGGGTTCTCGCTGGAGAGCGTCGTGAAGTAGTTGTAGACGTTGAACGCCGCGACCTGCACGTCACCGCCCACCTCCGGCGCGGCCTCGGTGCGCGGGTTCTGCGCAGTGAAGGTCGCGGTGTACGACGCGTCGCTCGCATCGTCGATGGGGATGACCGGCTGCAGCCTCCAGTCGTCGAAGCCGTACTGCAGGATGTACCCCGCGTCGGCGAAGTCCACGGCGTCGCCGTTGCGCACCACGGTGTCCGCGGTGAAGTACGGCTGCTCGCCCGGGTGGGCGTTGCTGGTGACCTGGGAGGACCAGCCGTCGTCGAGCAGGATGCGCTCGGCGCGGTTCTCGGCCGCGATCGCGTTCGCGGCGTCGCCGGGACGGGTCGTCTCGGTGCTCTTGACGTTGAGCTCTCCCGGGTTCAGCCAGAGCGTGCCGTAGTTGTACAGCTGGTGGCTGGAGGCGACGAGGTACGTGCCGGTCGGAGCGACGAGCATGCTCTCGTACGCTTCGCGCGCATCGCCCGTCACCGTGTCCGGCAGCGGCGTCGTCGCCGGCACGCCCGCGTCCGGCGTGACGACTTCGACGTCGGATGCCGCGGCCGGCGAGATCTGGGTCTGGCCGTAGTACTCGCCGACGACGCCGGTGACCGAGACCAGGTCTCCGATCTCGGCATCCGCGGTCAGCGCGTCGAGGAAGACGAACACCCCGTCGGAGGCGTCGCCTGCGGCGTGGTCCTCTCCACCGGAGCCCTCGGTCTGGATCGTGATGCCGCGGTAGCCGCCGGTGCGGTAGTCCCCGGTGACGACGCCGGTGACCTGCACGGTCCGCCCGTCCAGCGGAGAGGTGCCTCCGGTGCCCTGCACCTCGGCGATCGAGACCGCGGTGGGCTCCTCCGGCTCCTCGGGCTCCTCCGGCTCGGTGCCTCCGGAGTTCTGCGGCGTGATGGTCGCCGAGAGCGTGAAGTCGGCGCTGTTGTCGTCGGTGTCGGCGCCGTCGGTGCGGTTCAGCGACTTGACGTCGGTGTTGCCCGCCGGCGCAGTGGCCGCAGCCGTCTCGAACGTGTTCGAGCTGCCGTAGCCGAGGAGGTCGATCACGCCCTGCGCGCCGACGGAGGATCCCGGAGCGAGCGTCACGGCCGCGGTGCCCTCCACGAGCGCGATGGTGCCGTTGGTGCCGCTCGGGTTGAGGGCGCCGACGACGTCGGCCGTCGGCAGCGCCTGGCCGTTCGAGCCGTTGCTGCCGCCCTGCACGAGGAAGTACCCGCCGGCCGGGATGACGCCGGTCAGCGCGGCGACGCCGTGGGAGGGGCCCGTTCCGGTCGCCGACCGGTACTGCAGCGACAGACCGTCGAGGGTGACGGGCTCGCTGGTCGGGTTGTAGAGCTCCACGAACTTGTTCGTGAACGCCGCGCCCGAGCTGCCGCCGGAGAGGTAGGCCTCGTTGATGACGATGCCGGTGCCGGTCGTGTTCGCGAAGGCGGGAGTGGCGACCAGAGCGCCGGCGCCGAGAGCGGCGACGCAGGTCACGGCGAGGACGCGCACGCGCCCCCTGCTGCGGAATGACGCCGGAACCGCGTGGTTCTCAGCGCCGGGGGCGGGCATCATCGTTGCTGTCTCCTCGGGTCGGGATGCGGCGGCGGCTCTTGTGAAGCGCCGCGGTGAGCGCTCACAGCGCGCACACATGTCTGGAGCATACGGAGAGGCAGGGACAGGATCAATGATGTTCGCCGATTGGTCACCGACTGCTCACCGGATCTGCATCGATCGGCCGCGGACCCGCTCGGATGCGCGGCCTCCGGTGCTCGGATGAGCAGCCGGCTCGGCAGACCCGCTCAGGATGCCGCGGCGACGGTGTCCTCGAAGTCCTCGATCTCGCGCTCCCAGGCGTCCTTCGCGAGCCGGTACCAGATGTAGAACGCGAAGCCGGCGAAGATCGCCCACTCGGCCGCGTAGAAGACGTTGAGCCAGTTCACCGGGGACAGTTCGTCCGGGGCCGGGGATGAGATGTCGACGAGCCCCTCCGGAGCCGACGCGCTGGCCAGATAGGGACGGTACACCGCGAGGCGCTCGGTGTCGTGCCAGTGGCTCAGCAGCGCCGCCGGAGACATCCGGTCCATGCGCTGCGGGTCGCCGGGCGGAGGCACCTGCACGCCCTCGTCCGAGATGAGTCGTCCTGTGATCGACGCCTCGGCGCCCGCGGCCTGCTGCTCCAGCACCGCGGCCGCGGCATCCGCGTCCTCCCGATCCTGAGCCCACCCGAGGGCGACCGCGATCGAGACGCCGTCGGCGACGCGGAGCTGCCCGGTGACCCAGTACCCCTCGACGTCGTCGTTGAACCGGGACGAGACGACGAGGAAGTCGCCGCCGACCCAGGTACCGCTCGTCTCGACGCGCTGTCCGACGTACGGCTCGGGCAGGTACGCGCCGGGCTCCACGACGTCTGCGAGGGGCCGGAGCTCCTCGGTCACGCCGGCCGGTGGGGGGTCGGTCTCGATCGCACGACCGAGCTGCCACTGGCCGAGGAACGCGAACACGCCGGCGACCAGCAGGCACAGCCCGAGCACGCCGATCCAGCGCGGACGCAGCATGACCTCGCGCAGAGTCGGCGGGAAGACCTCGGGTGTCGTCACGGCGGAACGGACTCAGCCCTGCTCGTAGGGGGCGAGCACGACCTCGACGCGCTGGAACTCCTTCAGATCGGAGTACCCGGTCGTCGCCATGGACTTGCGCAGAGCCCCGATGAGGTTCGCCGTGCCGTCGGCGACCGGCGCCGGCCCGTAGAGGATCTCCTCCAGCGGAGCGATGCCGTCGACCGCCACGCGGCGACCGCGCGGGAGCTTGGGGTGGTGCGCCTCGGGGCCCCAGTGGAAGCCGCGCCCCGGCGCATCGGTCGCGCGTGCCAGCGCGACGCCGAGCATGACCGCGTCCGCGCCCATCGCGAGGGCCTTGACGATGTCGCCCGACGTGCCGACGCCGCCGTCCGCGATCACGTGCACGTAACGGCCGCCGGACTCGTCGAGATAGTCGCGGCGCGCAGCCGCGACGTCGGAGACGGCCGTGGCCATGGGTGCGTGGATACCGAGGGTCGCCCGCGTCGTCGACGCGGCGCCCCCGCCGAAGCCCACGAGCACGCCGGCGGCACCCGTGCGCATCAGGTGCAGGGCAGCAGTGTAGGTGGCCGCGCCGCCCACGATCACGGGAACGTCGAGGTCGTAGATGAACTTCTTCAGGTTCAGCGGCTCGGCGGCGCTCGAGACGTGCTCGGCCGACACCGTCGTCCCGCGGATCACGAACAGGTCGACGCCCGCCGCGACGACGGTCTCGTACAGCTCCTGGGTGCGCTGGGGAGTCAGGGATCCCGCCACCGTGACACCGCCCGCGCGGATCTCGGCCAGACGCGCCTTGATGAGCTCGGGCTTGATCGGCTCGCTGTACAGCTGCTGCATGCGCTGCGTCGCCTTCTCGGGGGCCAGGCCCGCGATCTCTGCCAGCAGCGGCTCCGGGTCCTCGTACCGCGTCCACAGACCCTCGAGATCGAGCACGCCGAGGCCGCCGAGACGCCCGAGGGCGATGGCGGTCGCCGGGCTCACGACCGAGTCCATCGGTGCGCCCAGTACCGGGATGTCGAAGCCGTACGCGTCGATCGTCCAAGCCGTCGAGACGTCCTCGGGATTGCGCGTGCGTCGCGAGGGCACCACCGCGATGTCGTCGAACGTGTACGCGCGGCGCGCGCGCTTGCCTCGGCCGAGCTCGATGTCCATGGTCACCCGTCCAGCCTACCCGGACCCCGCGACCGCCTTCTCGCGGCTCGGCGCGCACCGCGGCTGGCAGACTGGCAGCGAGCTGGAGGTCGAGATGACGCAGGATGCCGTGGACGTCGCCGTCGTGGGCGGCGGCGTGATGGGACTCGCGACCGCGTGGGAGCTGGTGCGGCGCGGGCACCGTCCCGTCGTCCTGGAGCGATTCGCGCGCGGTCACACACATGGGGCATCGCACGGCGCGACCCGCAACTTCAACAACGCCTACGCCGAGGAGCACTACCTCGATCTGCTGACCCGGGCCCGCGCCGGGTGGGACGCCCTCGGGCCCGTGGACGGCGCGCCTCTGCTGCGGCTGCACGGCCTGGTGACGCGCGGCGACGTCGACGTGGCATCCGTGCAGGCCGCGCTCGTCTCGCGCGGCATTCCCGCGGAGCTGCTGACGGCATCTGAGGCCGCGCTCCGGTGGCCGGGCATCCGCTTCGCCACGGACGTGCTCTGGTCGGCGGACGCGGGCGTCGTGCGCGCGGCGGACGCGTTGCGGGAGCTGGAGCGGCGGATCCTCGCCGGCGGCGGGGAGGTCCGCTGGGAGACGCCCGTGGAGCGCATCGGCCAGGATCCGGCGAGCGCGGTGCTCGCGCTGTCCGACGGGACGACGCTGCGCGCCGGCACGGTGGTCGTCACGGCCGGCGCCTGGAGCGCGAAGCTTCTGGGCAGCATCGGGCTCCCGCCTCTGCGGGTGACGGAGGAGACCCCGGCGCACTTCCGTCCCCGCGCGGATGTTCCCTGGCCGTCGTTCAACCACTACGTCCCCGCCGGGACGTATCCGGCCACGGTGTACGGAATGCCCACGCCCGGCGAGGGCGTGAAGGTCGGCTTCCACCAGGTCGGCGATGAGGTCGATCCGGATGCCCGACCGCACCGCACGACCCACGCCGAGTCCCTCCGCGAGTACGTGCGGGAATGGATGCCGGGACTCGACCCGGACTCGGCCGCGCACCTCAGCTGCACCTACACCTCGACCGACGACGGCGACTTCGTCCTGGATCGCCGCGGGCGCGTCGTCGTCGGCGCCGGCTTCTCCGGGCACGGGTTCAAGTTCGCCACCGGGGTCGGCGCGGTGCTGGCCGACCTCGCTCTCGATCCGTCCGCGCGGGCGGCGAACCCGTTCCGGCTTCCCTGATCAGCGGGCGCGGGCCACCCGGCGCTCGTCCCAGACCGGTTCGTCGGTCGCGTACACCTCGCCGTCCGACCCGAACACGAGGAACCGGTCGAAGGAGCGCGCGAACCAGCGATCGTGCGTCACGGCGAGCACGGTCCCGTCGAACCGCGCGAGCGCCTCCTCCAGCGCTTCGGCCGATTCCAGGTCGAGGTTGTCGGTGGGCTCGTCGAGCAGCAGCAGCGTCGCCCCGGACAGCTCGAGCAGCAGCACCTGGAACCGGGCCTGCTGTCCTCCGGAGAGCGAGTCGAAGCTCTGCTGCGCCTGCCGGACGAGGCCGTACCGGTCCAGGGCGCTGCTCGCGGCATCCCTCGGGAGGCCGGCACGCCGGTCATCGCCGCGATGGAGGATCTCCAGCAGCGTGCGTCCGGCGAACTCGGGATGCGCGTGGGTCTGGGCGAAGAGCCCGGGGACGACACGGGCGCCGAGGGTGGCACGGCCGGCGTGCGCGACCTCGGCCAGCTGCTCCCCCGTCGAGGTGACGTGCCCGAGCGTCGGATCCGGATCGGTTCCGCCCCGCGCGAGCAGCCTCAGGAAGTGCGACTTGCCCGAGCCGTTCGATCCCAGCACGCCGACGCGGTCGCCGAACCAGATCTCGGCATCGAACGGCCGCATGAGCCCGGTGAGCTCGAGTCGCTCGGCGACGACCGCGCGCTTGCCGGTGCGGGCTCCGCGCAACCGCATGTCGAAGTCCTGCGACGGCGGTCGCTCCTGCGGCGGCCCCGCCTCCTCGAAGCGGCGCAGCCGGGTCTGCGCCGCACGATAGCGGGACGCGAATCCGTCGTTCGCCTCGGCCTTCACCTTGAGCGTCGCGACGAGGGTGCGCAGCTTCTCGTGCTGCTCGTCCCAGCGCCGACGGAGCTCGTCCAGCCGGTCCATCCGGTCCTCGCGCGCCTGGGCGTATGTCGCGAAGCCGCCGCCGTGCACCCAGGCCGTCGCACCGGCTCCGCCGGGTTCGAGCGTGACGATCCTGTCCGCGGCGCGTGCCAGGAGCTCGCGGTCGTGGGACACGAGCAGGACCGTCTTGGGCGTGAGGCGCAACTGCTCCTCGAGCCAGCGCTTGGCGGGGACGTCCAGGTAGTTGTCCGGCTCGTCGAGCAGCAGCACGTCGTCGGGTCCGCGCAGCAGCGCCTCGAGTGCGAGCCGCTTCTGCTCGCCTCCCGACAGCGTGACGAGCTCGCGATAACGTGCGCGCTCAAACGGCACCCCGAGCGCCGCGATGGTGCACTGGTCCCACACCGTCTCATGCTCGTAGCCGCCGGCGTCCGCATACTCGGCGATGGCGGCGGCGTACGCCATCTGCGTGTCGTTCTCGTCCCGTTCGATGAGCGCGTTCTCGGCGGCCTCCAGTCCCTCCGCGGCCGCGCGGATGCGTCGCGGGGCGACGCGCACGAGCAGGTCCTGCACGGTCTGCCCCGGCTCGCCGTGCCCGATGAACTGGTCCATGACGCCGAGCCCGCCGTCGATCGTGACCACGCCGGAGTCGGTGGGGGTGTCCTGGCGGATGATGCGCAGCAGTGTCGTCTTGCCGGCGCCGTTCGGCCCGATGAGGGCACTGGTGGATCCCGCGCCGACGCGGAACGTCACCTCGTCGAGAAGCGGCCTGCCGTCCGGCAGGGTCAGCGAGATCGCCGAGACATCGATGTAGCCCACGGTGGGTCGTCCTTCCGCCCGCCGCATGGCAAGCCAGCCAGCTTATCAGCGTCGCCGGGCGCGGGCGGACTCGGCATTCACCGCGGCTCGGACAGACGGGCGAGCAGCTCGGTGAGCAGCGCCTCGGCGACCGGCGCCGGCAGCTCCTCCACGAGCGCCATCAGCCCCGCCAGGGGGCGGTCCGAGGTCGCGCGGGCCGCTCCGGCAAGTCGCAGCAGCCGCCAGGCTGCGGCGGGCCCCGGGACGCGCCGCGCCCCGTACCCGAGCGCGCGGACCGCCGCCGCGAGCGCGCGCCCGTCGGCCGGGGGACGCCCGCGCACGGCATCCGCCGCCTGCACGAGAGCGCGGCGGAACCCGCCGAGCTCCCGTTCGAGCACAGGAGTGAGCGTGAGGTGGGCGCTGCGCGGCAGCCGGGTTCCGTCCGCCTGGACGAAGCCGGGCTGATGCTGGATACGCCAGCCGCGCCGCGCGAGCTCGTCGGCGAGCCGATGCGGGTCGACCCTCAGCGCGGGCATCGCTGTGGGATCCGCGATCAGGGCGAGGGCGGGGCCGACCGGGTCGCCGAGAACGACGAGACCGGGGATGCCGTCCACCTCCGACCGGATGCCCGTCGCCACTCGCCGGATCGATGCGGTGAGCTCGGCGAATCCGGAGTCCCCCAGCCGCTGCACGATCGCCCAGGATGCCGCGAGCGGAGACGCCGACTTCGATCCGAGCAGGGTCGGGTTGACGACCGGATAGCCCGGCCATTGCGTGGTCGCGAAGAACTGCGCGCGATGCTGACGCCGCCCGCGGTGCAGCAGCACCGAGACGCCCTTCGGGGCGTACCCGTACTTGTGCAGATCCGCCGAGATGCTCGTCACGCCGGTGACCCGGAAGTCCCACGCGGGCGCATCCGTCCACCACGGCAGCACCAGACCGCCGAAGCACGCGTCGACGTGACAGCGGATGCCGTGCGCCTGCGCGGCGGCGGCGACGGCGCGGATCGGATCGAGCGCGCCGCTGGGGTACGCCGGCGCGGACACGACGACGAGCGCGACGTCCCCGTCCATCCGGGCGATGACGTCCTCGGCGGCCACCGCGCCGTCCGGGCGGCACGGAACCGTGTCGAGTTCCAGGTCGAACAGTCTGGCCGCCTTCTGGAACGCCGCGTGCGCGGTGGCCGGTACCAGCAGTCGCGGACGGCGGCCGGACGCCGTCTCCCCGTGCTCGGCCCGCCACAGGTCGCGCGCGGTCTTCACGGCGAGCAGGCAGCTCTCCGTGCCGCCGCTCGTCACGGAGCCGACGACATCGCGCCGCCCGTGCAGCGCCCGACGGACGAATCCGAGGACCTCCCGCTCCATGACGGCCACGGACGGGAAGACCGTGGGGTCGAGGGCGTTCACGGGCCGGGCGAGGGATGCCGCGGCATCCGCCAGTTCGTCCAGCTCGGGCACCCCGGCGTCGTAGACATAGGCGAGCACGCGGCCGCCGTGCGTGGGCGCGTCGGCCGCACGCAGATTCCGGAGGCGGTCGAGGATGCCGGTCACGCCGAGGTCCCGACGATGTCTCGCTCGCGCAGACGATACCCGGAGAGGGTCACGAGGCTGAGGACCATGAGCGCGGCGGGCAGCGCGCTGAAGGCCACCGCGATCCCCGCGACCGCGGCCCCCGGCTGATCGACCGACACGCCGGCGGTCGACTCGACATACCCGGTGGCGGCGAGCACGACCGAGAGCACGGTCGCCCCCAGCGCCATGCCCGTGGTCTCCCCCGCCGTCCAGACGCCGCTGAAGACGCCGGAGCGGTTCTCGCCGCGCTGCGCGGAACGGTCGTGCGCGATGACGTCCGGCAGCATCGCCATCGGCAGCGTCTGCATCCCGGCGTACGCGGCGCCGGCCAGCGCGACGGGAGCGAGGATCCACCAGCCCGGCAGCCACGCCATCCCCACCAGGACGAGCGTCGCCACGAGGAAGACCAGACTGGCGAGCCGGAACGCCCGCTCCTTCCCCACGCGATCGGCGACGGCTTTCCACACCGGGGCCATCAGCAGCGCCGGAGCGATGAGGGCCGCGAACAACGGGGTCACGGCGCCCTCGTCGTGCAGGATCCACCGTGCGACGAACTGCGCGGCGGCGAGCATGAGCCCGGTCGCGAGTCCCTGGATCATGAACGTCGCCAGCAGCGCCCGGAACGGACGGCTCTCGCGCAGCACCCGGATCCCGGCGCGGTAGTGCGCTCCGATCGACAGGCCGGCGACGACGGGCAGCGGTGGTCGCTGCGGCGCGACGGATGCCGCCACGAGCATCCCCGCCGCCAGCACGATCCCGGCGACGAGCGCCATGACCAGGTAGCCGCGCAGCGGATCGTCGGGGAACAGACCGCGCAGCTCGGGCCCGCCCGCGCCGAAGAGGAGGATCGCCAGCGTCAGCACGACGACCCGCCAGCTCAGCAGTCGCGTGCGCTCGCGGTAGCTGTCGGTGAGCTCGGCGGGCAACGCGATGTAGGGCACCTGGAACAGGCTGAAGCAGGTGGCGGCGAGCATGAAGGCCACGAGCACCCAGAGCGCGGAGGACACCGGCCCCAGCCCGCCCGGCACGGCGAAAGTCGCGACGAAGGCGACCGGCAGCCCGATGCCGCCCAGGATCATGAAGCGGCGCCGCGACCCGGCGTGCGCATACGAGCGGTCGCTGAGGCCGCCGATGACGGGGTCGATGAGCACGTCCCAGATCTTCGCCGCCGTGACGATCGCGCCCGCGGCCAGGGCCGTCACACCGAGGGAATCAGTGAGGTAATACACGAGGACGAGACCCGGCAGCGTGGCGAACCCGCCCGTGCCGAGCGACCCGATGGCGTAGCGGGCGACCTGCCCCCTGGTCAGCGCAGAACTCCCCGGTGAATCCATGGGCTCACTCTAGGGCGTCCGGCAGGCCGGGCAGCGCATCCGGGGAAGAGGTGCCCATGCTCGGCGGTGGCGGGTGCAGGGCACCGCTCGTTACCCTCGGAGGCCGGAGCATTCCACGAACACATCCTCGACAGGAGCGACATGACGAACCCCACGAGCCCCGAGCCGAACTACACCCCGCCCGCGCCCGCCACCGGGCAGCCGGCGCCCGCGGCATCCGGGTACCCGGTCTATCCCGACCCCGCGGCGGCCCCCGCGCCGGTCCCCGGTCGCGGACTCGCGATCACCGGATTCGTGCTCGCCTTCGTGCTGCCGTTCATCGGACTCATCATCAGCATCATCGCGACCGTGAAGCTCGGAAAGGCCGGAGCCCCCAAGGGGCTCTCGATCGCCGGCATCATCATCGGCGCGATCCTCACAGTGGTGGGGATCATCGTCGGCATCGCGCTGATCACGCTGTTCGCCGGCATCTTCGCCACATGCGCGGAGCTCGGCCCCGGCGTGTGGGATGTGGGTGGCGTCACCTACACCTGCGGCTGACCCTCCCACCGCCGCCGAACAGCACGACGTCGCAGGATCCGACCCGGATTCCTGCGACGTCGTGGTGTCTGTCGGCTTGGACGCTCAGCGCTTGTAGTTGGGCGCCTCGACGACGATCTGCACGTCGTGCGGGTGCGACTCCTTGAGACCCGCGGCCGTGATGCGGACGAACCGGCCGCGCTGCTTGAGCTCCTCGATCGTGCGGGCCCCGACGTAGAACATCGACTGACGCAGCCCGCCGACGAGCTGATAGGCGACGGCGGAGACCGGGCCGCGGTAGGGCACCTGGCCCTCGATGCCCTCGGGGATCAGCTTGTCGTCGCTGGGGACGTCGGCCTGGAAGTAGCGGTCCTTCGAGTAAGAGGTCTGCTTGCCGCGCGTCTGCATGGCTCCGAGCGAGCCCATGCCGCGGTACTGCTTGAACTGCTTGCCCGACTGGAAGACGATCTCGCCCGGCGACTCGTCCGTGCCGGCCAGGAGCGAACCGAGCATGACCGCGTCCGCGCCGGCGACCAGGGCCTTGGCGATGTCGCCGGAGTACTGCAGACCGCCGTCGGCGATCACCGGGATCCCGGCGGGGGCGGCGGCCAGCGAGGCCTCGTACACCGCGGTGACCTGCGGGACGCCGACACCGGCGACCACGCGCGTGGTGCAGATGGACCCCGGGCCCACGCCGACCTTCACGGCATCCACCCCGGCGTCCACGAGCGCCTGAGCGCCCTCGCGGGTGGCGACGTTGCCGCCGATGACGTCGATGTGCTCGAACGTCGGGTCGGCCTTGAGCCGCTTGACGAGGTCGATGACTCCCTGCGACTGCCCGTTGGCGGTGTCCACCACGAGCACGTCCACTCCGGCATCGCGCAGCGCCTCGGCGCGCTCCCAGGCGTCGCCGAAGAACCCGATCGCCGCGCCGACGCGCAGGCGGCCCTGGTCGTCCTTCGTGGCCAGCGGGTACTTCTCGCTCTTGTCGAAGTCCTTGATGGTGATGAGACCGGCGAGCTTGCCCTCGCCGTCGATCAGCGGCAGCTTCTCGACGCGGTGCTTCGCGAACAGCGCGATGACCTCCCCCGCGGCGACGCCGACGGGCGCGGTGACCAGACCCTCGCTGGTCATGACGTCCTTGACGAACGTGGTCTGGCGCTCGAAGCCGGACACGAAGCGCATGTCGCGGTTGGTCACGATGCCGACGAGCTTGCCGTCGGGGTCGACGACCGGGAGACCGGAGATGCGGTACTTCGCGCACAGCGCGTCGACCTCTTCGACGGTCGCCTCGGGCGTCGTCGTGATCGGGTCGGTGATCATGCCCGACTCGCTGCGCTTGACGCGGTCGACGTGCGCGGCCTGGTCGGCGATGGAGAGGTTGCGGTGCAGGATTCCGATGCCGCCCTCGCGTGCCATGGCGATGGCCATGCGCGATTCCGTGACGGTGTCCATGGCGCTGGAGAGCAGCGGGGTGGCGACCGAGATGCGCCGGGTGATCCGCGAGGAGGTGTCCGCCTCGCTCGGGATGACGTCGGTGTGCCCCGGCAGGAGCAGCACGTCATCGTAGGTGAGTCCGACGAAGCCGAACGGATCGTGCTGGTCCATGGATGATCCTCCTGGGGGCGACGGGCGGCGAGGGTGTACCAATTCTAAGCGCCGCGGGGGTGGGAAAATTCCCGGAGCGCCCCCCCGGTGCCCGCGACGGACCGTGGCCATATCGTGCCTTGGCCGAAACAGAATCGACACACTACGCTCGTACCGTCGTACATCAGGGCCGATGAACAACTCCGTCTTGGTCTGTGTACTGGACAGGAGGTTCTGTGAGTCCGACGATCTCGGCGAAACGGAGCGGAATCCGATGGGCCATCGCCCTGATCGGTACGCTCCTCGCCTTCGCCTTCCTGGTGCTGCAGCCACCACCGCCCGCGGCGGCGGACGAGACCGACGACGGCCAGGAGGTCACCGACTTCTACCTCGCCGGTGTCATCACGTTCGACGACGAGCCCGTCGCGGACGTCACGATGTCCGTCGAGGGCGGCGGCTTCGAGGCCGAGACCGAGACGGATGCCGAGGGCCGGTGGCGCCTGTACGTGCCCGAGAGGGCGGTGTACACACTGACCGTCGATGAGGACACGCTGCCGGACGGCGTGATCGTGGATGCGTCGCAGCTGCCCGAGGGCATGCAGCCGGTGTCGGGGACGACGGCGTCGTTCGAGGTCGAGTTCGGACTCACCGGCACCAAGATCGTCAACCTCTTCCTCGGCGAGGGCGTGCGCGAGACCACGTCGTTCCTCGACCAGCTGCTGTCGCGGATCGTCGGCGGGCTGAACTTCGGCCTGCTGCTGGGACTTGCCGCGATGGGTGCCGCACTCATCTACGGCACGACCCGGCTGTCGAACTTCGCCCACGGCGAGATGGTGACGTGGGGCGCCGTGGTCGCGCTGATCGTCACGGCCTACTGGGACCTGCCGGTCTGGCTCGGCGTCATCGCCGCGATCGCCGCGGGCGGCCTGCTCGGCTGGGCGCTGGACGCCGGGCTGTGGCGGCCGCTGCGCCGTCGCGGGCTCGGCGTCGTGCAGCTCATGATCGTGAGCATCGGACTGTCGCTCGCACTGCGCTACGGCCTGCAGTACCTGATCGGCGGCGGCACGCAGCAGCTGCCGGGTGCGAGCCCCACGCCGATGAAGCTCGGGCCGATCTCGCTGTCGTACATCGACATCATCGGCATGACCATCAGCCTGGTCGTGATCCTGGGCGTCGCGTTCTTCCTCACGCGCACGCGCGTCGGCAAGGCCACCCGCGCGATCTCGGACAACCCGCAGCTGGCCGCGGCCTCCGGCATCGACGTCGACAAGGTGATCCGCATCGTGTGGATCCTCGCCGGCGTGCTCGCCGCGATCTCCGGCATCCTGTGGGCGTACTTCCGGCCCGGCGTGAAGTGGGACATGGGCATGCAGATGCTGCTGCTCATCTTCTGCGCGATCACGCTGGGCGGGCTCGGTTCCGCGATCGGCGCGCTCATCGGATCGATCATCGTCGGCCTCGCGGTCGAGGTGTCGACGCTGCTTGGTGTGCCGAGCGACCTCAAGTACGCCAGCGCCCTCGTCGCGCTGATCGTGATCCTGCTGGTACGGCCCCAGGGCCTGCTCGGCCGCAAGGAAAGGTTGGGCTGACGCATGGACTTCGGCAACATCTTCGGCAACACCGCCTCGTACCTGTTCAGCCCCACGACGATGGCCTACGCGCTGGCCGCGACCGGCCTCGCCGTGCACTTCGGCTACACGGGCCTGCTGAACTTCGGCATGGCGGCCTTCATGGCCATCGGCGGCTACGGCTACGCCATCGCGATCCTCAGCTTCGGCGCCCCGTGGTGGGCGGGCATGCTCGCCGGCCTCGCGGGCGGTGCGCTGTTCGCGCTCGTCCTCGGCATCCCGACCCTGCGCCTGCGCGCCGACTACCTCGCGATCGCGACCATCGCGGCCGCCGAGGTCGTCCGCCTGCTGTTCCTCACCGAGCTGTTCAAGGAGTGGACGAACTCGGCCGGCGGACTGTCCGGCTACCACCAGAGCTTCCGCGACATCAACCCGTTCCCGCCGGGCACCTACGGCTTCGGTCCGTGGACCTACAACGCGAACGACCTGTGGGTGCGCGTGTTCGGTCTCATCGTGCTCGCGCTCGCGGTACTCCTGGTGTGGGCCCTGATGCGCAGCCCGTGGGGCCGCGTCCTCAAGGGCATCCGCGAGGACGAGGACGCGGTGCGCTCGCTGGGCAAGAACGTCTTCGCGTACAAGATGCAGGCGCTCGTCGTCGGCGGTGTGCTCGGAGCGCTCGGCGGCATCGTGTTCGTGCTTCCCTCGGCCGTGGTGCCCGGGAGCTACTCGACGTCGCTGACGTTCTTCCTGTGGACCATCCTCCTGCTGGGCGGAGCGGCCACCGTGCTCGGGCCGACGCTGGGCGCCGTGCTGTTCTGGGTGGTGTTCGCATTCCTCGGCAGCCTCCTGCCCGCGATGGCCGACGCCGGACTGCTGCCCATGAGCGCCGCCCAGGCCGACATGGTCCGGTACATCCTGATCGGTGTCGTCCTGATGCTGATCGTGATCTTCCGGCCGCAGGGCATCCTCGGGAACAAGAGGGAGATGACCTTTGTCAAGTGAAGTGAATCCGTCGCAGCCGACGACGCCGAGCGCCCCGCGGCAGAAGACGACCGGCCTGGCCAAGGGCCCGGCGGCACCAGGGGTCGCGAAGGTCGACCCGATCCTCGTCGCGGACGGCGTGACCCGTCATTTCGGCGGCCTGACGGCCGTCGACGTGGACCACGTCGAGATCCCGCGCGGCGCGATCACCGCGCTCATCGGCCCCAATGGCGCGGGCAAGACCACGCTGTTCAACCTGCTGTGCGGGTTCGACAAGCCGAACGCGGGGACGTGGTCGTTCGACGGGAAGAACCTGTCGGGCGTCCCGTCGTTCAAGGTCGCCCAGCTCGGGCAGGTGCGCACGTTCCAGCTCACCAAGTCGCTGTCGCTGCTCACGGTGCTCGAGAACATGAAGCTCGGCGCCCCGCACCAGCGCGGCGAGGGGTTCTGGGCGAGTCTTTTCCCGTTCCTGTGGCGCGATCAGGAGGCAGAGATCGAGCAGCGGGCGCGCGAGCTGCTGGTGCGCTTCAAGCTGGACGCCAAGGAGAAGGACTTCGCGGCCTCGCTGTCCGGCGGACAGCGCAAGCTGCTCGAGATGGCGCGCGCGCTGATGAGCGAGCCGAGCTTCGTGATGCTCGACGAGCCGATGGCCGGGGTCAACCCGGCGCTCACGCAGTCACTGCTCGACCACATCCTGGGCCTGAAGGACCTCGGCATGACCGTGCTGTTCGTCGAGCACGACATGCACATGGTGCGCCATATCGCCGACTGGGTGATCGTCATGGCCGAGGGGCGCGTGGTCGCCGAGGGCCCGCCCGAGACGGTCATGGAGGACCCGGCTGTCGTGGACGCCTACCTGGGCGCGCACCAGGACGTCGACCTGGGCGCGGTGACCGGGCGCATCTCGGTGGTCTCGGATGCCGCGGCCACCCGCCTCCGCGAGCAGATCGAGACCGAGGCGGAGGCGGAGATCGAGGGCGGACCCGCGCCCGAGGACACGCAGGAGGAGAAGTCATGACCGAGGACACCCGCGGCGTCCCTTCGCCCGACTCGGGGCAGGCGACGCCGAGCGTCCACGCCGGAGAGGACGTCGTCGTCGAGCTGACGGATGTTCACGCCGGGTATCTCCCCGGAGTGAACATCCTCAACGGAGCGCATCTGACCGCGCGCCGAGGAGAGCTCATCGGCATCATCGGCCCGAACGGCGCGGGCAAATCGACGCTGCTGAAGTCGATCTTCGGCATGGTGCAGGTGCGTCAGGGCGACATCACCGTCAACGGCGAGAGCATCGTGGGCCTGAAGGCCGACAAGCTGGTGGCGCGCGGCGTCGCGTTCGTGCCGCAGACGAACAACGTCTTCCCCTCGCTCACGATCGAGGAGAACCTGCAGATGGGCCTGTACCAGAACCCGAAGGCGTTCGCGGAGCGGCTCGAATTCGTCACCGGCATCTTCGCGGAGCTCGGCAAGCGCCTCAAGCAGCGTGCGGGATCGCTGTCCGGCGGTGAGCGCCAGATGGTCGCGATGTCGCGGGCGCTGATGATGGATCCCTCGGTGCTGCTGCTGGACGAGCCGTCGGCGGGTCTCTCGCCGGTGCGTCAGGACGACGCGTTCATCCGCGTCTCGGACATCAACAAGGCCGGCGTCACGACGATCATGGTGGAGCAGAACGCCCGGCGCTGCCTGCAGATCTGCGACCGCGGGTACGTGCTCGATCAGGGACGCGACGCCTACGAGGGAACGGGGCGCGATCTGCTGAACGACCCCAAGGTCATCGGCCTGTACCTCGGCACCCTGGGCACCGACGCGGCGTAACCGACGCACGAAGAAGGGCTCCGGATGCCGAGCATCCGGAGCCCTTCCGTCGTCTCACTTGATGCGGGACTGGATGTTCTCCGCGTCGAACTCGTAGACGCCGATGGCCGCGCCCTTCGGATCGTTGTTCTCGTCGAACGTGATCTCACCGGAGTAGCCGTCGTAGTCCGGGGTCCCCCCGGCGTTGATGATCTCGGCGCAGTCGGCGAAGCTCGTGCACTTCTCGCCCTCGCCCTCGCCGCCGGAGACCAGGCGCATCGCGCCCGCGATGTCCTCGCCCTCCACCGACACGGCGTACAGCGCCGACAGGGCGATGAGCGTCGCGGCGTCGTAGGCCTCGGCCGAGTAGGTCAGAGCGTCGATCGGCTCGTTGCCGCCCGCCGTCCAGACCTCGTTGAGCTGGTCGATGAAGTCATCCGGCAGCTCGGCGCCCGCACGCGTGCCCTTGGAGCCCTCGAGGCTCACGGGCAGGTCCGGCCAGTCCTTCAGGTTGCCGTCGACGAGGTACAGCGCGCCGGTGTCGACGCCCGCGTTGCCCAGCAGCGGTGCGATGGTCGCGAACTGGTCGTAGGACACGACGGCCACGGCGTCCGGGTTCTCGGCCGCGATCGTCTGGACCTGCGCGTTGAACTGTCCGTCGCCCTGGTTGTACGAGGCCTCGGCGACGACCTCGCCGCCCGTGCCCTCGAACGTCGTCTTGATGGCCTCGAACAGTCCGGTGCCGTACGGGTCGTTCTGGTAGATGATGCCGAGGGTCTTGTGGCCGTCCTCGGCGATCTGGTTGGCGAGCACCTCGCCCTGCAGGTTGTCGCTCGGGGCGGTCCGGAAGTACAGCGGGTTGATGCCCGTGAAGTCCGGCGACGTGTTCGAGGGCGACACGGTGAGGATGCCGGCGCCGGCGTTGCCGTCAAGGATCAGCTTCGTGACGCTCGAGGAGGCGGCGCCCACCATGGCGTTGATCCCGGCGCTCTGGAGGTTGGTGATCGAGGTCTCGTACGCCTTGTTGTCCAGGTCGCCCTCGTCCTCGCTGACGAGCTCGACCTGGATGCCGGCATCCGCCTCGTTGATCTGGGAGACCGCGAGCTGGACGCCCGCCTCCATCGGCGCCCCCAGGAACGCCAGCGTTCCCGTCGCAGGAAGGAGCGAACCCAGAGTCAGCGACAGATCGACGTTCTCGGGACGCTCGTTCGTCGGCTCCGATGATTCGGGAGCGGGGGTGCCTGTGCTGCACCCCGCGATGACCAGCGCCGTCGCTCCCAGCAGTGCGATTCCTGCCAGCAGCTTGGGGCGCGAACCCTGCAAACCGTTCATATTGCTCCTTCGACAACAGCGGACGTGGCGGTACCACGTTCGGGTGCTCTAACACTAAGACCGGGCCGCGCGCCCGCGGGTATCGGTGCGCTAACGATCTTGTTTCGCGGAGATGACGGTGTTCCTGGCGGGTTCAGACCGGTTCGACGGGGGCGACGCGTCGGTGACGTCGGGCGGCGAGGAGCAGGTCGACGATGAACACGGCGACGGCCGCCCAGACCAGGATGAAGCCGATCCAGCGCTCGGTCGGCATGGGCTCCTGCAGCACGACCACGCCGATGAGGAACTGCATGATCGGCGTGATGAACTGGATCATCCCGATCACCGTCAGGTCGATGCGCCGGGCCCCGGCCGCGAACAGCAGCAGCGGGACTGCGGTGGCGACGCCGGCGAAGCCCAGCAGCACCGTGTGCCACACCCCGTTGTTCCCGATCGTGATGCCGGTCGTCGCGCCGACCGCGATCAGCTGGACGACCGCGATCGGGATGAGCCAGAACGATTCCAGCGTCAGACCGCTGAGGGCGTCCACGGACGGGCCGATCTTCTTCTTGATCAGCCCGTACACGCCGAATGAGAGCGTCAGGGTGAGCGCGATCCACGGCACCGTCCCGTACGCGACGATGATGACGATCACCGCGAGCGCCGCGATGCCCACGGCGACCCACTGCAGGCGGCGCATCCGCTCGTGCAGGACGAACACTCCCAGGAGCACGGTGGTGATCGGGTTGATGAAGTACCCCAGCGCCGTCTCGACGACCTTGTCGTCGAGGGTGCCGATCAGGAAGGCCTGCCAGTTGACGTAGATCAGCAGCCCCGCGAGGGCGGTGAGCCCGAGCAGTCGCGGCTGCCGCACGATCGCCCACAGCCGCTGCCAGCCGCGCATCACGGCGAGCAGGATCACGCAGAACACGAGCGAGAACAGCACGCGCCACGCCACGACCTCCCATGCCTGGGTGGGGGCGAGCAGGAGGAAGTACAGCGGGAGGACACCCCACAGCAGGTAGGCGCCGAGGGCGTAGGCGACCCCGGCGGTCTCGGTGCGGGGCGTTCTCTGCGTACTCACCGATCAACTCTATGACCGGCTCCGGATGCCGGATGCTCGCCGCCGGCGAGATCGGCAGGAATCGCGCGACGCGCGTCCGGGGATGCACGAAGGCCCGGATGCTGATGCATCCGGGCCTTCGAGGCTATGTGCGCTGCGATCAGCGGACGACGACCGCGAGGACGTCGCGCGCGGAGAGCACGAGGAACTCGTCGGCGCCGAACTTCACCTCGGTGCCGCCGTACTTGCTGTAGAGCACGCGGTCGCCGACGGCGACGTCGAGCGGGACGCGGTTGCCGTTGTCATCGATGCGGCCGGGGCCCACGGCCACGACCTCGCCCTCCTGGGGCTTCTCCTTGGCGGTGTCGGGGATGACCAGCCCACTCGCGGTGGTCTGCTCGGCCTCGACCTGCTTGATGACGATGCGGTCCTCGAGCGGCTTGATGGAAACCGACACGGTCTACCTCTTCTTTCTTGACGCTGACACGAAAGACTCGTTCGCACTCTCAACCCGAGAGTGCTAATGCCAGTGTAGGACGTCGGCTGGCACTCACGCAATGCGAGTGCCAGTCGGCGCGACACGGAGGTCGAACGCGCGGCGCGTAGGCTGAACCGGTGGAGATGACCGAGCTCACCGCCCTGCTCACCCCGGACGGGCTTCGCCTGCTGGACGAGGTCGGGCGGATCGATTCCACGACGGATGTCGCCCGCGTGGTCAGCCGGTTGCGGGCCGCGGGGCACTCCCCCGATCTCGTGTCGGCCGTGGTCGGCCAGGCCCGGCTTCGCACCAGGGCATCCGCGAAGTTCGGCCCTTTCGCCGATCGGATGCTGTTCACTCAGGCGGGACTCGAGCAGGCCACGCGGCTGCCCGTCGCGGCACGTCATGCCGGACGCATCCGAGAGGCGGGATTCACCCGTGTCGCGGACCTCGGCTGCGGCATCGGCGGCGATGCCCTGGCCTTCGCAGGCGCGGGGCTGCGCGTGAGCGCCGTGGACGCCGATCAGGTCACGGCGGCGATCGCCGCGTACAATCTCGCCGCGTTCGGGGAGGAAGCCTCGGTCGCGCACGGCACGGCCGAGGACGCCGCGCGCACGCTTCTCGCAGAAACGCACGGATCTCGCCGCGATTCCGCGGAGACGGACGGGTTCCGTGACGTTCTGCGAGATCCGCGCGCGGAGCGCACGGCGGTGTGGATGGATCCGGCCCGCCGCACCTCCGGTCACGGCGAGACCCGGCGCCTGACGGCATCCGGCTACTCGCCGCCGCTGGACTGGGCGTTCGACCTCGCCGCGCGCATGCCTGCCGGCATCAAGCTCGGCCCCGGCCACGACCGGGAGGCGCTGCCCGAGGACGCCGAGGCGCAGTGGGTCAGCGCCGACGGCAGCGTCGTCGAGCTCGTGCTGTGGAGCGGATCGCTCGCGCGCCCCGGCGTCCGCCGCGCGGCGCTGGTGATGCGCGGGGACTCCGTCCACGAGCTCACTGCGGGCGCGGATGCCGAGGACGCCGCTGTGCGCCCGCTCGGCGCCTTCCTGCACGAACCGGACGGGGCGGTGATCCGCGCGCGCCTCATCGGCGATGTGGCGCGGAGCCTGGATGCGGGGATGCTGGACGAGCGCATCGCCTACCTCACCGGGGATGCCGCCGTCACGAGCCCGTTCGTGCAGTCGTTCCGGGTGCGCGAGACGATGCCGGCCAACCCCAAGGCCATCAACGCCGCACTGAGGACGGCGGACATCGGATCGCTGGAGATCAAGAAGCGCGGCATGGACATCGATCCGGCCGCGTTCCGCAAGAAGCTCAGGCTGGACGGCGCTCAGAGCGCCACGCTCGTCCTCACACGCGTCGGGAACCGGCGGATGGCCGTGCTCGCCGATCGGGTGTGACCCGGGTCAGCCGTCGACGTCCCCGGTCGTGTCGTCGATCGTCACGTCCACGACCGCCGGCGTGCGCTCGATCGTGAGGACGGGGCCCCGCATCGACGACTCCGACACGTGGTACGCGGTCACGCCGCCGTCCGCCGCGCGGACCTCGAGGACGACCGGCGCGGCAGGATCGTCCGCGCAGGCCCGTTCGACGTCCTCGGCGACGACGATCGCGCACACCCCGACGCCGCTGTACTCCAGCCACACCGGTGTCGTGTCGTCGTAGCCGACGATTTGGAGGACTCCCCCGTCGACACCCGTCTCCCGCTCGATGCGCTCCAGGATCGCGAGCTCATCCTCGGTGTACTGCGAACGCCAGTCCCACATGTCCTGCGTCCAGACCTCCGCGATGACGGCGAGTTCGCCATCGACGGTGCGCGCGAGGCTGACGCTGAGCTGAGCTCCCGCCTCGTCCCCGTCGCCGGACAGGATCACGGAGGCGTACAGGCCACTGCTGCGGTCCTCGAACTCCGCACTCGTGGCGCAGCCGCCGTCGCGCCCGGCGTCGTGCGTGACGATGACGCACTGCTCGGCGCCCTCGCCTCTCGTGGCGTGCCAGATCGTCACGCCGTGCGCCTGACCGACTGCGGTGATCGAACCGGGATCGTAGTCGTCGCTCGCCTCCAGCTCGGCCTGCTCCGCGCCGACGGCGAGCGACAGCGCGATCGACCGCACGACCGTCTGACCGAACACGGCGAACCCGACCCCGAACCCGACGAGCAGCGCCAGGCCGATCGCGGCGTAGGGCACCCAGCGACGCCATCGCGGGCGGGCGGCCTGTTCCTCTGGGGCGTGCGCCTCGTGCTCTGCGGGCTTCGCACGGTCGACCTCCTCCCCGGTGCCACCGGCGGCGTGCGCCGTTGGCGCTCCAGGGGACGCTGCGCCGTCGACGGGAGATTCCGCGACGGCGGATCCTTCGTCGTCACCGCCTCGCGAGGAGTCGGCGGGCGCGGGAGGCGCCACCCGACGCTCCTCGAGGGCGCGCAGGCGCGCGGCATCCGCATCCGAGGGCTCGGCTCCGGGCGCGTACGCCTTCCGTTGCAGCTCCCGCAGCTCCGCGGACTCCTCCGGCGACAGCAACGGCTACCCGAACACTCCGGGCTGCATCGCGGCCCAGATGAGCCACCCGGCGCTGTACACCGTGGCGATGATCCCCAGGACGAGCGCCCATACCGCGAGAGCTCGGCTCTCCAACGGCCGCCGCAGCGACATGATCGCCGCGACGACGGCGACGACCGCCACCGGGATCCCCCACCCCACGAAGAAGGAGGCGATCAGCGCGACGATCGCGGCCAGCAGGGCCCAGGGGCCGAGCCGGGCCGTGTCCTCCTCGATCGGCTGCTCCGACGTGCTCGGCGCCCAGGAACCGACCGCGTCCGCATCCGGCCCGCTCGCCACCACGGGCTCGATGCCCACGGGACCGGTGGGCAGCTTCGTGTACCCCTCACGGCGTGCGCCGGGGAGACGGGCCGTTCCCGCCGGCTTCTCGACCTCGGGGCTCGCTCCCTCGACGCGCGGCGCTCTCGTCTCGTCGCTCATGCCGCGACCCCCGCCCGCGCCACCTGGATCTCGGTGACGGGCAGCGTCGAGTCCGCACCGAACGCCAGAGTGGAAGGCTGCCGCCCCGACGAGATCAGCTCCGCGGCCAGTGCGGCGATCATCGCGCCGTTGTCCGTGCACAGCGACAGCGGCGGGATGCGCACCATGACGCCCGCCGCGGCGGCGCGCTCGAGCGCGACCTCGCGCAGCCGCCGGTTCGCGATGACGCCGCCGCCGAGCAGCAGTCGTGGCACGCCGCGGTCCGCGCAGGCGGCGAGAGCCTTGGTGACGAGGACGTCGACGACCGCCTCGCGGAAGCTCGCCGCGACGTCGGCGACCGGCACCGGCCGTCCCTCCGCCTCGCAGCGCTCCACCCAGCGGGCGACCGCCGTCTTCAGCCCCGAGAAGGAGAAGTCGTAGCGGTGCTTCGCCAGGTCCGATGCCCGCGACAGACCGCGCGGGAAGCGGATCGCGTCCGGATCGCCCTCGAGCGCCGCCCGATCGATCTCCGGACCGCCCGGGTAGGGCAGGGACAGCAGGCGCGCCACCTTGTCGAAGGCCTCCCCCGCCGCGTCGTCCATGGTCTCGCCGAGCAGCTCGACGTCCGTCGTGAGATCCCGCACATGCAGGAGCGAGGTGTGCCCGCCCGACACGAGCAGCGCGATGGTCGGGTACTCCAGCGGCTCGGCATCCGGCGTCAGGATGTCGGCGGCGATGTGCCCGACCAGGTGGTTGACCGCGTACAGGGGCGTGCCGAGAGACACGGCGAGGCCCTTCGCGGCGCCG
The DNA here is from genome assembly GCF_058349845.2 of Microbacterium cucumeris. Classification (NCBI taxonomy): domain Bacteria; kingdom Bacillati; phylum Actinomycetota; class Actinomycetes; order Micrococcales; family Microbacteriaceae; genus Microbacterium; species Microbacterium cucumeris. Next base: position 177,066 of record NZ_JBYRIZ020000002.1, on the reverse strand, counting down.
ATCCCGACCATGAGAGCGCCCGCGAGCCCCGGACCGGAGGTGACGGCGACGGCGTCCAGGTCCTCCAGCCGCACGCCGGCCTCGGCGAGCGCCGCCTCGATCGAGGGCTGCAGCGCCTCGAGGTGCGCCCGGGCGGCGACCTCGGGGACGACGCCGCCGTAGCGGGCATGCTCGTCCATGCTCGACGCGATCGTGTTCGACAGCAGGGTGCGCCCGCGCACGATGCCGATCCCGGTCTCGTCGCAGCTCGTCTCGATGCCGAGCACCAGCGGTCCGCTCATGCCGTCTCCTCCTTCGTCGCAGCGCGGGCGGCGCCCGCACGGAGGTCGAGCCTCATCACGATCGCGTCGACGTCGTCGGGCTGGTAATAGCGCGGCCGGCGGCCGAGCTCCACGAAGCCCTCGGAGGTGTAGAGTCCCTCGGCCGCGGGGTTGTCGGCCCGGACCTCCAGGAACACCTCCCTGGCGCCCCGAGCGGATGCCTCGGCGAGCAGCGTCCTCAGCAGGGCACGCCCGCGCCCGGCGCCACGGTGCGCGTCGAGCAGGGCGATCGTCTGGACGTCGGCGTCCGCCGCCCCCCGCACGCCGCGCAGTCCCGCGTAGCCGATGACGACGCCGTCCTCCTCGTCGACGATGTAGTGACTGTGCTCGCCCGCCAGTTCCGCGGCCATGGTCTCGGCGCTCCAGGCGTCGGTCGGGAACGAGGCGTTCTCGACCGCCATGATCGCCACGAGGTCGTCGGCGGTCGCCGGCCGGATCACGCGCTCACCTTCTTGGGCGCTCCGGGCATCGTCACGTCGGGCTGACGGAGGTACAGCGGCTCCTGACCGGCGAGGACGCGTCCCGCACCTACCGCCCGCCGGCCCACGCGGGCGAGGGACGCGGCATCCAGGACGGCGACCTCGACGGCACGGACGCCGTCCAGATGCGCCTCGGCGTCCGCGCGCGGGACCAGGACGGTCCCGGCGACGACGTTCGGGATGCCGTCGGCATCCAGCCCCTCGAACACCGTGACGGCGACCTCGCGACGGCGCGCATCGGTCACGACGGCGAATCGGCCTTCCGCACCGTTCCGCTCGATCTCCGTGAGGGCGGGGGCGAGATGACTGGGGACGGGGATGACGTCGATGCCGCGTCCGAGCGCGAACGCCCGAGCCGTGGCGATGCCGATGCGCAGACCCGTGAAGGGCCCAGGCCCCATGCCGGCGACGACATGCGCGATCTCGCCTCCGCCCGCTTCATCCAGCGCGGACGCGAGCAGATCCCCGATCACCTCGGCGTGCCCCAGCGGGTCGGGGCTGGAGGCGTCCGAGACGAGCGCTCCGTCGCCGTCGACGATGGCGACGGCCGAGCCCAGCGAGGTGTCGACAGCGAGGATCACCCTCCCAGGCTACTTGCTCGCGGTCATCCCAGCGGAGTGCGCACGTCGTAGTCCTGACCGTCCAGGATCACCTGGGCTGCGCGTCCGGTCGTGCGGTTCACGACGACCGGGGCGAGCAGGTTGACGCTGACTCCCGCGGTGGCGGGATGCGCCACCACGAGCAGCATCGCGTCCTCCGGCGCATGCAGCCCGAGATCCGCGACCTGTTCGTCGGTCAGCACGGGTTCGTAGCCGGCGATCACGGTCCGCGGATCCACGACGTACAGCCGCAGGTCCGGCACAGCGACCGCGCGCAGGGCGAACAGCCCCTCGGCCTCGTCGATCGCCGTGAGGGCGAAGTCCGTGTGCGGCGCCAGTCCCGGCGGCGGCGAGACGAAGCTCAGCGCGACGCTCATGCCAGGAAGTCCATCAGCGACGGCTGCAGAACGCGCGCGGTCACCGACAGGGCCGATCGGTACACGAGCTCCTGCGCCTGCAGCTGCACGAGCACCTCCACGGAGTCGACGTCCTCGACGGCCGCCCTCCTCGCCTCCAGCGACACGGAATTCTGCACGGCGACCTCCTTCGCTCGCTCGACCTGCGCCTGCCGGCTTCCGACCGCGGCGTGGGCCCCTCGGAGGGCCGTGAGACGGTCATCGATCTCCGCGAGCCGAGGGCCCGCGTTCGTGCCCGATCGCAGGTCGGCGACGATCGAGTCGATCAGGGCGAACGCGGATCCGGCTCCCGTGCCGAAGGCCTCGGCCCCGTCCACGTCCACCCGGACCGAGCCGCCGTCCGAGATCCGGCGGACGACCTCGGCCCCGGGGATTCCGGAGTGCGCGTAGGCGGCATCGAACGCGGCCTCGTCCGAGGTCCCGGCGAAGACGGACCGTCCCAGCAGCCTCGTGTTCGCCACCGAGAGCAGCTCCTCGCGGATCCCCTCCAGCTCGACCGCGATCGCCTCCTTCGCGGTGGCGTCGAGCGCTCCGTCGTTCGCACCCTGGACCGTGAGATCGCGCACCCGGTTCATGAGCGCGGTGGCGGAGGCGAGCGCGGAGTCCGCGGTCGTCACCCACGCGAGCGCGTCGTCGATATTGCGGGCGTGCTGCTCGCCCCGGCGCTGAGCGGCGTGCAGGCCCAGCGCGGTCGCCGCAGCGGCCGGGTCGTCCGACACCGTCGCGAACGCCCGCTGGGACGACGCCTGCTCCTGCAGCCGGGCGAGCTCGGAGAGGTTCGCCTGCAGCTGCCGCAGGCTGGACTGCGTCATCGAGGACGAGGTGACTCGGGAGATCATGCGGGTCCTCCGATCAGCGTCCGACGACGCCCGTGCGGTTGATCAGGACGTCGAGCGCCTCGTCGACCGCGGTCATGACGCGGGCGGCCGCCTGATACGCGGTCTGGTAGGTGAGCAGGTTGATCGTCTCCTCGTCGCCGTCGACCGCGGCGACGGACTGCTGCGCCGTCACGGCGGAGACCGCGGAGGCCTCGGCCAGGCGCGCACGCTGCGCATCCGCTGCCACGCCGACGCCCAGTCGCGTGATGTGATCCACCCACAGGGCGTCCGGGGAGCCGTCGCGCTCCCCGATCTGCGAGATCGCGTCGGCGTTCGTGGAATCCCACGCACCCGCGCCGGGAGCGCCCAGGGCGAGATCGGATGCCGAGGTCACCGCGACCCCGATCCCCAGCGCCGCGGGGCCGGTCGCCGACAGCGTGAAGAAGTCGCCGCCGGCCGCGCCGCCGGACGTCACTCCGGCACGGTGCTGGGCGTTCAGGGTGTTGACGAGGGATTCCGCCACGGCGTTGTACGCGGCGGCCAGCTGCGCGAGGGTGCCGTCCTCGTCGGCGGGCGCGAGCACGGACAGCGTCCCTCCGAGCTCTCCCGCGGCGATGGATGCCGAGGCCCCCGAGTCCGCCCAGGTCACCGTCAGCCGCCCGCCGGCGTCGATGCTGCGCGGCCCCTCCAGGACGAGGTGCCGGGCGGTGGTGCCGGCGACCAGCGGGTTGCCGTCGACGCGGACCGTCAGGGTGCCGTCCGCCTCGATGGTCGACACGCCGCCGACCGCCCGTGCGACGTTCTGTGCGAGCACGGATCGCTGGTCGATCAGCTCGTTCGCCGAGCGCCCGGACGCCTGGGCGTCCCGGATGGCGCGGTTCAGCGACGCGATCTGGTCGGCGCTCGCGTTGACCTGGGTGATCGTGCGGTCGGCTGCCGACCGGGCATCGCTCCACTGGGCGGCGACGGCACGGTATCCGCCGGCGATCTGGCCCGTGAGCTGCGCTGCCGACTGCAGCACGGCGCCGGCCGCCGCGGCCGAGTCCGGCGCGTTGGCGAGGTCCTGCCATCCCGCCCAGAAGCGGGACAACCCGGAGGCGAGACCGTTCTCGGTCGGCTCGGCCAGTGCGACCTCGGCGGTCGCTCCGGCAACGGCCCTGCTCGACCAGAAGCCGGATGACGCGAGCGCGTCGCGCACCCGAGCGTCCAGCAGGGCGTCGCCGAGGCGGGCGATCCCGGTGACCGCGACCCCGTCTCCGGGCACCGCTCCGGTCGAGAAGCGCCCGGACTGCGCGACGGCGGCGATCGACGACTGCGTCACGCGCTGCCGGGTGTAGCCCTCGGTCCGCTCATTGGCGATGTTCTGACCGACCACGTCCATGCCCCGGCGCGCGGCGGCGAGGGCGCTGGCCGCGGTGTTCAGTCCGCTGAAAGTCGACATGCTTCCTTCCGATCACATCTGGGTGTCGATGATGCGTGCGGCGTCGTTGCGCGCGCGATCGCCCCGCGTGGTGTACTCGCCGGTGTCGCCGGAGAGGTCGGCGATGGTCTCCTGGGTCGCGCGCAGAGCCGTTCGCAGCTGCTGGTCGTTCACGTCCCGGAGCTGACCGATCTCGCCGGTGAGACGGGTCAGTGCCCGGAGGTGGTCCTCGAACAGGTCACGCCAGGCGTCCTGCGGCGCGACCGCGATGAGCTCCCGGATCGTCGCGCCCTCCGGCGCGCCCCATTCCAGAGCGACGATGTCCGATTCGACGACGCGCGCCATTCCGGTCGCCCGCAGCCGCTCGAGCACCTGCTCGATCTCGCGCGCGGCGAGATGGATCCAGCGCGACCGCCCAGCGGCGAGCAGCAGCTGCTGTTCGTCCAGCTTGAACAGCAGCATCTCCAGCAGCTCTCGCTCACGCCACAGCTGCATCGACAGCTCATTGGCTCCCATGGTTCCCCAATCCCCGCACTGACTCTCGATCGAGAATCCATGTATCACTGTCGGCCATCGCCACCATATGGTTACTATGTGGACTGGTGATGGGCAGTACTCCCCATGGACAGATCGTGTACCTCATGATATGTGCATCTGCTCTCGTCATTCCCCGATCCCCCGGTCGGAACTCCTGAGAGGTGGAAGTCCCCCGTGCCACCGCGCGCCGAACGCAACCGCCTGGTTGAAGACAATCTCCCCCTTGTCGGCTACCTCGCATCCGAAACACATGCCCGAGCCACCCACATCCCCCGCGAGGAGCTCGCGGCGGTCGGAGCGCTCGCCCTCGTCACAGCGGCGGACGCCTTCGACCCCACGCTCGGCGTCCCGTTCGGAGCCTACGCGCGCCGTCGCATCCTCGGGGCCTTCGCCGACGAGATGCGCTCGATGGACTGGGCGTCCCGCGGGACGCGCACGCGCATCAAGGAGACGGTATCGGTTCGCGACACTCTCGCCGCATCCCTCGGGCGCACTCCGACCGTGACCGAGATCGCCACGGCGATGGGCGTGGGCGAGGACGTCGTGTCGGGGGCGCTGGCGGACTCCGCTCGGATCGTGACCACGCTGGACGATCCGGCGACCGCGGACCTCGCGACCGACCTGCCGCTGCCCGAGGAGTCCGCGTCGCTCGGCGAGCGTCGTCACGTGCTGGAGTCCGCGGTCGCGGCCCTTCCGGAGCGCATGCGCCGCATCGTCATCGCGGTCTATCTCGAAGAGCGTCCCGTGAAGGACATCGCCGAGGAGCTCGGCGTCTCTCACTCCGCGGTCTCCCAGCAGCGGGCCGAAGCCGTCCGCATGCTGCGGGACGTGCTGTCGCGCTATTTCGCCGAGGACACCCCGCCGGAGCCGGTGTCCCGCGTGTCGGTGTCGGTGCGGGAGAGCTTCTACGCGCGGGTCGCCGAGATCGGCGGCCCGCGGCTCGCGCGCGTGTTCGCCGCCGTCGCCCCCGCGCCGGTTCCGGCGGCACTCTGAACCGCTGCCCTAACGCCTGCCTCCGCACTGCCGATAGGTGAGATCGGAGCCCACGGACGGGCTCCTGCTCGACCCAGTCACGGAGGAGAACACCATGGGTATGCAGATCAACACCAACGTGTCGGCGCTCAACGCCTACCGCAACCTGTCCAACACGCAGAACGACCTGTCCAAGTCGCTGGAGAAGCTGTCCAGCGGCCTGCGGATCAACCGCGCGGCGGACGACGCCGCCGGCCTCGCGATCTCCGAGGGCCTGCGCTCGCAGGTCAACGGACTGAACGTCGCCGCGCGCAACGCCCAGGACGGCATCTCGGTCATCCAGACCGCAGAAGGCGCCCTGACCGAGGTCCACTCGATCCTGCAGCGGGTCCGCGACCTCGCCGTGCAGGCCGGCAACGACTCGAACAATGCGGACTCGCGCGCCGCGATCCAGACCGAGGTCGCAGCCCTCGGCGAGGAGCTGAGCCGTATCGCCTCCGGCACGAACTTCAACGGCATCGACCTGCTGACGGGTGCGACGGCCGGCGACGGAACGGGCAAGCTCACCTTCCAGGTGGGCGCAGGTGCGACGGCCGCGAACGACCAGATCGCGGTGGACCTGACCGGCGCCGACATCACGGCCGTGGCCACCGCGATCAGCGCTCTCGACCTCGAGCAGGCCGGTGCGGCGGACGCGGATGCCGCGGCTGCGGCACGACTCGCGGCGATCGGCACGATCGACGCGCAGATCACGAGCGTCTCGGAGGCCCGCGCAGGCCTCGGTGCCGCTCAGAACCGCTTCGAGTCGACGATCAACTCGCTGAACGTCTCGTCCGAGAACCTCGCCGCCGCCGAGAGCCGCATCCGCGACACCGACATGGCGTCCGAGATGGTCAAGTTCACGGCTGCGAACATCCTGTCGCAGGCGGGCACGGCCATGCTGGCTCAGGCGAACCAGGTCAACCAGGGCGTGCTGCAGCTGCTGCGCTGATCCCCTTCCGGTGCCGGGGCGGTCCGCCGTCCCGGCACCGGCTGATTCCGGAAGGTCGACATGGCACTCTCACTCGACGGGCTCGTCTCCGGCCTCGACACCACGGCCCTCATCGACGCCCTGATGGACGTGCACGCCATCCCGCGCACGCTGCTCAAGGCCAAGGCGGACGACAAGGGCCTGATCATCTCGCAGCTGCAGACGCTCAACAGCTCCCTGCAGGACCTCGCCACGCGCGCGAAGGCCGCCGCGGACGGCTCGGCGCTCGCAGGGATGCGCGCGACGTCCTCCTCGGATGCCGTCGCGGTGACCGCCCGCCCCGAGGCGTCTCCTCTCACGACCGACATCGTCGTCGACCGCGTCGCCACGCGCCACTCCGTCGTCACCGCCGCGTTCGCGCAGCGGCCGGAGGCGCCCGCCGTCCTCACGATCGAGAACGCCGCGGGCGAGCTCACCGAGATCTCCGCGGCCTCCGGCAGCGCGGCTGACATCGCACGCGCGGTCAACGGTGCGGGACTCGGGATCTCCGCGATGGTCGTGTCCGCCGGCACCGACGCCGCAGGAGCCCCGCTGCAGCGCCTGCAGTTCACCTCGGCCGACACCGGTCAGGACGCCGCGTTCCGGATCCATCGCGGCGATGCCGCTTCGGTGGCCGCCGGCACCGCCGTCGACCTCGCTGCGGAGCCCGGTGGCGCCGTCATCACCACCGGCGCCGACGCCCGGATCCGCCTCTGGGCGGGGACCGCGGCGGAGCAGGTCGTCACGAGCTCCACCAACACCTTCACGGACCTCTTCGCCGGCGTCGACGTCACGATCGCCCGGGCATCCGCGGATCCGGTGACCGTCGGCGTCGACACCGACGTGGAGGGACGCACCAAGGCCACGGCCGACTTCGTCTCGCAGCTCGCCGGCCTCCTCACCCGGATCGACAACGGCTCGAAGGCGACCGTCGCGGACGGGCAGGGCACGGCCACGACGCTCGGAGTCTTCACCGGAGACAGCACGGTGCGCGCGCTGCGTCAGGCGCTCGCGGGTGCCGTGCAGCACCCCGTCGGCGGGACGTCTCCCTCATCCATCGGCATCTCCCTCGACCGCCACGGCGCGCTGTCCTTCGACGAGGAGACCTTCACGGCGGCGCTCGCGAAGGACCCGGATGCCGTCCAGAGCCTGGTCTCCGCGATCGCCGCGCGGGTCCAGGAGACGGCGGAGACCTACTCCGACCGCTACGACGGCCTGCTCACGGCCCGCATCCTGGGACAGGAGAGCGAGGTGCGTTCGCTCGGCGAGCAGATCGAACGCTGGGACGTACGCCTCGAACAGCGACGCGCGACCCTGGAGCGCACCTACGCGCGGCTGGAGACCATGCTGTCGCAGATGCAGTCGCAGTCCGACTACCTCACCTCGCAGCTCGCGAGCCTGTCCCCGTCGAAGCAGGGAGCCTGAGCATGAACGCCGCCGTCCGCGCGCAGCAGCGCTATCAGGAGGAGGCCGTGCTGTCGGCCACACCGCAGCGCCTCCTCACAATGCTCTACGACCGGCTGCTGCTGGACATCGATCGCGGGGAGGCCGCGCTGCGCCGCGGCGACGGGGCCGACGCGAACCGGCAGCTGCAGCACGCGCAGGCCATCGTCGCCGAACTGTCCGCGACGCTCACCGACGCGTGGAGCGGCAGTCAGGGACTGCGCGACATCTACGCGTTCCTGACCCGGACGCTCATCGCCGCCAACGTCGATCGCGACCCCCAGCAGGCGCACGCGTGCCGCGAACTCGTCGCACCGCTGCGCGACGCGTGGCATGCGGCGTCCGCCGATCTCGGGGCGGCATCCGCATGACCGATCCTGCGTGGGTCGCCCTGCTGGAGCGGTTCGAGCGGGATCTCGAGACGATCGCGGCGGCCGGGGACGAGGCCTCCGGCGAAGTGCTCGCCCCCTGGGAGCCGCCCGCCGCGCCGCTGCCTCGCGAGCTCGAAGGCCGCGTGCGCCGGCTGCTCGATCGGCAGAGGGCGCAGCGCGAGCGCACTCGCGCCGTGCTGCGCGACCTCCGCGGCCAGCGGGACGCGCTGGGACGGATCCCGGCCGCACGCGGAGGCTCGGCGTATCTCGACACGCAGGCGTGAGCGGCGGCTTACGAACCGGACGCGGCGTCCGATAGAGCATTCCGAGCAGGGATAGCTCGCCAGATGCGGCCAGGGATCGGCCACCTCGCCACCGACGGGAACCGAGTTCGTGTTCGATTCTGTGACCATGACGGCGCTCTCGAGCGCCCTGGACGGCCTCGCGCTGCGTCAGCGCGCGATCGCCGACAACATCGCCAACATCAACACCCCCGACTATCACGCCAAGCGCGTGCTGTTCGAAGAGGCGCTGGCGTCCTCGGTGGCGGCCGGCGACGGAGACGTCACGGCCACGACCGCGCGGTCCCTCGAGCCCACGCGCCTGGACGGCAACAACGTCAACCTGGACACCGAGACGCTGTCCGGCATCGACACGATGCTGCGGTACCAGTTCGCGACGCAGGCGATCAACGGCTCCTTCTCGTCTCTGCGCACGGCGATGCGGACGACGTCATGACCTTCGACGCGATCGGCATCGCCGGCACCGGGCTGACCGTCCACCGCAAGTGGCTGGACGCCCTCAGCGACAACATCGCCAACATCAACACCGTCTCCGCGACCGACGGTGCGGCGTTCCGCGAACGCTACGTGCTCGTGCAGACCAGCGACGCCTCACCGGGCGTCTACGTCGCCGGTACCGCTCTCGGCGACGCCGAGGGGCGGCTCGCCTACCAGCCCGATCACCCGCTCGCGGACGCCGAGGGCTTCGTGCGGCTTCCGGACATCGACCTCGGCGACCAGATGAGCCAGCTCATCCTGGCTCAGCGCGGATACGAGGCCAGCGCCGCCGTGGTCGACCGTGCCCGCAACACGTATGAGTCCGCGCTCCAGATCGGACGCAGCTGATGGCGCTGGGCGGCATCGAGTCGATCGCGGGAGTCGCGTCCGGCCTCTCCGCCGTCCCGACCGTCGCGGATCGCATCTCGGTCCCGGGGGCGCCGGAGAGTACAGACGGCGCTTCCGGCTTCGCGACGCGGATGGCCGACGCCGTCGACGAGCTGCAGGGCCTGCAGAAGGAGTCGGACTCCCTCAAGGTCGCGGCCGTCACGGGCGATCTGAACGACATCCATGCGTCGATGATCGCCTCGAGCCGCGCCGCCGTCACACTCGAGCTCGTGGCGGCCGTGCGCAACAAGGGCGTCGACGCCTTCAATGAGATCATGCGGATGCAGGCCTGATGCCCAAGGCCGTCACCGGCGTCTTCCAGCGGCTCGGCCGCGCGGTCGCCGGATTCACCCTCGCTCAGCGCACGTTCGCGATCATCGGCATCGCCGCCGTGCTGCTGGGCGCGATCGCGCTGGTCGGCTGGATGAGCCGCCCTCACATGACTCCGCTGTTCTCCGGCCTGAGCGCGACCGACGCAAACACGGTCGTGGAGCAGCTGCGCTCGGCCGGCGTCTCCTACGAGCTCACGGACGGCGGAGGCACCGTGCTCGTCCCTGAGGCGGATGTGTACGACCAGCGCCTCACGGCCGCGGCCGCGGGCATCCCCAGCGCGAGCTCGGGCGGGTACACGCTGCTCGACGAGATGGGGGTCACCTCCTCGGAGTTCCAGCAGTCGGTCACCTACAAGCGCGCGATCGAAGGCGAACTCGCCGCGACCATCGCCGCGCTCGACGGCGTGTCGGCGGCGTCGGTCCAGCTCGCGATCCCCGAGGAGAGCGTCTTCGTCTCCGAGACGGTCGATCCGACGGCCTCGGTGTTCGTCGAGACGGACGGGAGCACCGCGGTGAGCGCCGATCAGGTGGAGGCGATCGTGCACCTCACCTCGGCATCCGTCTCCGGCCTGAAGGCCGAGAACGTCGCCGTGATCGACCAGACCGGCACGACGCTGTCGGCCGTCGGCACCGGGACCGTCGGCGGCGTCGACCAGCAGTCCGGCGAGCACGAGGCACGCGTCACGGCCGCCGTCCAGCAGATGCTCGACGCCGTCGTGGGCGCGGGCAACGCGAAGGTGTCCGTCGTGGCCGAGATCGACCGGTCGGTCAGCGAGCGGCTGGAGGAGACCTACACGCCGGCGGAGGGAGCCCCTCCGCTGTCCGAGCAGACCCGCACCGAGACCAGCAACGGCGGCGACACCGACGCGGGCGTGCTGGGCCCCGACAACATCGCCGTGCCCGACGGCACCGGCGACGGCGCGTACGAGTCGACCGAGGAGACCCGCAACAACGTCGTGAACAAGCTCGTCGAGTCGACCACGACGCCCGCCGGGTCGATCACCCGCCAGTCGGTGTCCGTGGCGGTCGACGCGGACGCGGCGACCGACATCACCGTGGCCCAGCTCGAGGACCTGGTCGCGGCAGCCGCCGGCATCGACCCGCAGCGCGGCGACGGGTTGTCGGTGGAGCTCGTCTCGTTCAGCCAGACCGATGCCGACGCGGCGCAGGCCGCCCTCCAGTCGGCGAAGGAGGCCGCCGAGGCGGAGCGCCTGTCGGCTCTGACCACGGCGCTCATCATCGCCGCGGCGATCGCGGTCCCCCTGCTCGCCGGCGTCATCGCGCACCTCGTCCGCACCCGGCGACGCGCACGCAAGCAGGACGAGTTCGACTCGCTGTTCGGCGAACGTCCGCCGCCGCTGTCCGAACTGCCTGCGGCCACGGATCCGTTCCGGACGGCACAGACGGCGCTGGAGCAACAGGCGCCCACGGCCGTCCTGGAGGTCACCCCGCCGGAGCCCGACCCCGAACTCGAACGGGAGCTGAACTCGGAGCCGGCCCAGGTCAGCCTCGAGCGCCGCCGCGCCGAACTGGATGCCCTGACCCGCAGCGATCCGCAGCGCACCGCGGAGCTCATGCGCAGCTTCCTCGACGACAGGGCAGCGGTATGACCGGCCTCACCGGTCCGCAGACCGCCGCCATCGTCCTCATGAACCTCGATCGCGCGCACGCGATCGAGGTCATGAAGCACCTGTCCGAGGCGGAGGCCGAGACGGTCGCCGCCGAGATCATCGGCTTGCAGGATCTCGACGCCGCGTCCACGGCCAGGGCCCTCGCCGAGTTCCAGCGGGTGGCCACCGGGCACCTGCCGCCCGCCCGCGGCGGACGCGACGTCGCCGAGGTGCTCCTGCAGGCCTCGTTCGGCTCCGAGCGGGCCGCCGCCGTGCTCGGCCGTGCCAGCGCCACCCTGTCGAACTCCGCCTTCGACTTCCTCGGCGCGGCGGAGCCGGCGCAGCTGGCGACGCTGCTGGACGGCGAGCTCCCCCAGACCGTCGCGCTCGTGCTGGCGCACCTTCCCGTCGACCAGGCGGCGTCCGTCCTCGCGGCGCTGCCCGATGCCGCACGCGCCGATGTCGCCCATGCCATCGCCACCATGGGGACGGCGACACAGGAGGCGATCACGGTGGTCGCGGAGGCGCTGAAGGCGCGCACCGGCCTGTTCTCCAGCAAGGACAGCCCCGACGCGCTCGGCGGAGTGCAGCCGCTCGTCGAGATCATCAACCGCTCCGACGCGACCATCGAGAAGGCGCTGCTGGCGAGCATCGAGGATCGCGACAGCGTGCTGGCCGAGGACATCCGGTCCCGGATGTTCACCTTCGCCGACATCGTCAAGCTCGAGGACCGCGACGCCCAGCGCGTCCTGCGCAGCATCGACATCCGCTCGCTCGCCATCGCCCTGAAGGGGGCGCACCAGGCGATCCTCGACGTGATCAACCGGAACATCTCCGAGCGCAACCGCGAGAACCTCGCGGAGGAGGCCGTGGCGCTGGGACCGGTGCGGATGTCCCAGGTCGAGGAGGCGCGTGCCGAGATCGTGCGGCTGATCCGCACCCTGGAGGCCTCCGGCGACATCACCGTCCAGCGCTCCGACGAGGACGAGTATGTCTACTGACGCCTTCCGCCCGTCGGCCTACCCGCGCCTGCTCGGTGAGGACTCCGAGCGGGAACGCGAGAGGGCGCGCCGGCGCGGCTACGCGGACGGGCACGCCGAGGGGTTCCGCGTCGCGACAGCGGCGGTGGAGACCTTGGCGCGCCGGCAGGACGCGGTGAGGCGCGCACGCGAGGCCGAGGCGGACGCGAGCCTGGGGCGGGTCGTGTCGGCGGTCGAGGCCGCTGCGGCGCAGTTCGCCGCTCATCGCGACGCCGTCGCGGCGCAGGACGATCAGCTGCTCCTGCGCCGGGCGATCGAGCTGGCTGAGCTGATCGTCGCGGGCGAGCTGACGGGCCCAGGGCGGGCGGCGATCGCCGCCGTCGAGCGCGCTCTGGCCGCGGCACGGACGGACGACGGGTTCGAGGTCCGTCTGCATCCCGAGGATCTGGAGGCCCTCGAACTCTCCGGTGCCCGGCCCGACGGTGTCGCGCTGCGTGCCGACGACGATCTCGCGCGCGGCGATGCGATCGTCGTGGTCGCGGACGGCCTGATCGACGCACGCATCGGATCCGCGTTCGAGCGCGCCCGCCGGAGCATCCTCGAGGAGGAGTCATGAGCGGCTGGTCCGACGTGCTGGAGGCGGCCCGCCCCGAGCGGATCGGACGCGTCTCGCAGGTGCGGGGCCTGGGGGTCCAGGTGCGCGGCGTGGAGTGCGCCGTCGGAGACGTCGTCCAGCTGGGCGAGGACACGTTGGCCGAGGTCGTCGCGCTGGACCGCGGTGGCGCGAGATGCATGCCGCTCGCACCGATCGACGGACTGGCGCTGGACGCCCCGGTCCGCCGCCGCGGCGGGGCGCCGCTCGTGCCGACCGGACCGGGCCTGCTCGGCCGCGTCCTGGACGGCCTCGGGAACCCCATCGACGGCAAGGGGCCGCTGCGCGCCCCCCGCGTGAGCATGCACGCCGTGCCGCCGTCGGCGATCGGCCGGGAACGCATCACAGCGCCGCTTCCGCTCGGCATCCGCGTGCTGGACACTCTCGCGACCGTGGGCCGCGGTCAGCGCATGGGCCTGTTCGCGGGTTCCGGCGTCGGCAAGTCCTCCCTGCTGTCGATGATCGCGCGAGGGATGCAGGCGGATGCCGCGGTCATCGCCCTGATCGGCGAGCGCGGCCGCGAGGTGCGCGAGTTCATCGAGGACGACCTGGGTCCGGAAGGCCTGGCGCGGTCGGTGGTCGTCGTGTCGACCTCGGACCAGCCGGCGATGGCGCGCCTGCGCGCCGCGTTCACCGCCACCCGCATCGCGGAGTCGTTCCGCGACGACGGGGCGCACGCCGTGCTGATGATGGACTCGCTGACGCGCGTCGCGATGGCCCAGCGCGAGATCGGGCTGTCCGCCGGCGAGCCGCCCGCGACCCGCGGCTATCCGCCCTCGACGTTCTCGACGCTCGCGCGCCTGCTCGAACGTGCCGGCACCGGCCGCTCGGGCTCCGTCACGGGCATCTACACGGTGCTCGTCGACGGCGACGACCACAACGAGCCGATCGCGGACGCGGCGCGCTCGATCCTCGACGGGCACGTGGTGCTCGACCGGCGGCTCGCCGTCTCCGGCCACCATCCCGCCGTCGACGTGCTCGGCTCGATCTCCCGCGTCGCCGGGAAGATCACCTCCGCCGCGCAGCGGGAGCAGGCCCGGCGTCTGCGCGCGGTCCTCGCCGCCCGCCGCGGAGCCGACGACCTCATCGACATCGGCGCGTACCATGCCGGGGCGAATCCGCGCGTGGACGCCGCGCTGGAGCACGAACAGGCCATCACCGCCTTCCTCACCCAGGATCTGGACGAGTCCAGCACGTTCGAGGAGTCCTGGCGGCGGCTGGATGCGCTGGTCACGGCGTTCGGGAACGTCTCATGAGCCGGGGGTTCTCGCTGTCGGGGCTGCTGCGCGTCCGCGGCATCCAGGAGCGGGCGGCCGCCCAGCGGCTCTCGCGCGCCGTCATCGACGCGGATCAGGCCAAGGCCCGCGAGCGCGTCGCCCGCGCCGCGCTGGACGCGTCGGGATCCGACGCGATCGACGTGCGCACGCTGGCCGCGATCGCGGCGGCGCGCGTCTCGGCTCGGCGGCAGCTCGGCGACCTCGCATCGCTCGCCGAGCTGCGCTCGTCCGCGCTGGCGGACGCCCGCGACGCGCATCGCGAGGCCCGTCGCGAGGTGCGGGCGCTGGAGCGCCTCGCCGACGCGCACGCCGCGCGGCAGGAGGCCGAAGCGCTGAGGCAGGAGCAGAACGACATCGACGAGATCGCCGGTCGACCCAGGGCGGAGGGTGCGACATGACGCTGCTCGGAATGCCCCCCGCACTCGGCGGCGCGGCCTCCGTGCCTCACCCGGTTCGCGGCGGCACGCCGTCGGGCGCGGGCGCCTTCGCCGAGACCGTGCGCAAGGAACTCGCGGGTCCCGTGCCGGAAGGTATCGCCGCGGATGGGATCCCGGCCGGCACGGGATCGTCCGGCCTCGAGGCCGGATCGGAGGAGGGCGACGTGTCCGGCGTCGGCCTCGGCAGCGGCGACGCCGGACGCCCCGAGGCCGTCGCACCGGTTCCCTCCCCGATCAGCGGAATCGGCGGCGAGGCGAGCGTCTTGTACGCTCCCGCGTTCGCCGCCGGGGCGCTCCCCACCGGGGAAGCCGTGGCGGACACGATCCCGCCGACCGGCGCCCCGTCCGCATCGGCGGCGGACGCCGTCGCGGAGGGTGCTTCGCCCGCGCCCTCCGCGTCCGTCGCCGACGCGTCCGCGACGGTTCCGGGCGCAGCAGGGCCCCTCCTCGAAGGCGGCGAGAGCTCCGCGGTCTCCGCGGCGGGCCCCGCCGGATCGGCATCCGGTCGGGCAGCGGGCCCAGACCCCGGGCGGGTTCCGGCGGTCGCAGCCGCTCCCGCGACGGGTGCGGCTGCCGCCTCGGCATCGACGACTGCGACGCGTCAGGAGACCGCGGCCGCCCCGACGCCGACGAACGCGGCTCCGCCCGAGGGGGCGACGACCATGGACGCCGTCCCGGCGCCACGTGGGACGGTATCCGCACCCGCACCCGCACCCGAGGCTCACCGGCCCGCCGCCCTTTCCGGGACGCCGTCTCCTGCCTCGTTCACACCCGCGGCGCCGACGACCGCGGACCCCGCTCTCCCGGCATCCTCTCCCGCATCGGCGGCGCCCGCCGGCCCGGCCGCGACGGGTCCGGCGGTCGCCGCGGACCCCCTCCCTGCCGCCCTGCCCGTGGAGTCCCCGGCACCGGCATCCGCTTCACCGGCCGTCACGACGGCGGCCGCAGCATCCGCCCCGGCGCGGGCCGGCCTGCTGCCGCAGCTCTCCGCGCCCGTCATCGCCCTCGCCCAGGCTCCGGACGGCGAGCACACCATCACCCTGACCGTCTCGCCGGAGAACCTCGGACCCGTGACGGTGCGCGCCCATGTCGCCGGCGGCGTCCTGCACGTCGAGCTCGCCTCCGCGACGGATGCCGGGCGCGAGGCCCTGCGCGCGATCCTCACCGACCTGCGGCGGGACCTCGCCGCGGCGACCCCGTCCTCCTCCCTGTCCCTGGGCGGACAGGATGCCGCGGCCGACGACGCTCCGTCGGGCCGGACGGACCAGGGCGGAGACGGATCGCCCGAGCCGGGTGCCGCGGGAGGCCGCACCGCTCCCGGGTCGACCGTCTCCGCGGCGAGCATGGACACGGGCCTCGACACTCCCGAGCCGCCCCCGGCATCCGCACCGACCACCGGCATCGACGTGTTCGCCTGACAACGAGGAGCCCCATGACCACCATCCCCCCGATCACCGGAACCGCCGCCGTCGGCGCGAACAGCGCCGCGAGCACCCCCGCGCCGAAGCAGACGCTCGACGCCGACGTGTTCATGAAGCTGCTGGTGACGCAGCTGTCCAACCAGGACCCGAGCTCCCCCATGGACACGAACGAGATGATCGCGCAGACCACGCAGCTCGCCTCGATGGAGCAGCTGACCGCGCTGGCGGCCACCACCACCGAGAGCTTCGCGCTCAGCATGCGTCAGACGGCCGCCGCGCTCATCGGCCAAGAGGCGCAGTACGTCGACGCCGACGGCGTCGAGCAGTCCGGCATCGTCAGCTCCGTGTCCTTCGCCGGTCCCATCCCGATCGTCACGATCGGGGACACCCCGGTCGCGCTCGACGCGGTGTCCGGCCTCACCCTGAAGTCCTGAAACGAAAGGCAGATCATGCTCCGTTCCCTCTATGCCGGCATCTCCGGCCTGCGCTCGCACCAGACCATGCTGGACGTCACCGGCAACAACATCGCCAACGTCAACACCGTCGGATTCAAGGCCTCCTCGGTGCAGTTCCAGGAGTCCCTCGCCCAGCTCGTGCAGAACTCCACCCTGCCCCAGGCCGACGCCGGAGGCTCCAACCCCGCTCAGGTCGGCCTCGGCGTGCAGATCTCGGCGATCACCACCAACTTCGCCTCCGGGTCGCGGCAGGCGACCGGCGTGCCGACCGACCTCATGATCGCCGGCGACGGATTCTTCATGGTGCGCGCGGGCGGAGAGACGCTGTACACCCGCAACGGCGCGTTCTCGTTCGATGCGGCCGGTCGGCTCGTCACGGCGGACGGCGCACTCGTTCAGGGCTGGACGGCCCAGAACGGCGCGATCGTCCCGGGTCAGGGTGTCGGAACCATCACGCTGCCGGTGGGCGCGATCGCTCCTGGGCGCGCGACGACCGCAGCATCCGCCGCGGGCAACCTCCCCTCGGACAAGGCCGTGGGCGAGACGATCGTCCGCGAGCTCGAGGTCTACGACGCCGAGGGTGCGGCACGACAGCTGCAGCTGACCTTCACGCGCACGGCGACCGGCTGGGACGTCACCGACGGCACCTCCACCACCTCTCTCGCGTTCGTGAACGGCGAGCAGACCGGCGCGAGCACGATCGTCTCGGGCGGCGTCACGGTCGACCTGTCCGGTCTCACCGGGTACGCCGAGCTGAGCACAGCGGCGCTGGGCGAACAGAACGGCGCCCCCGCAGGCACACTGCTCTCCTACGCCCTGACCGAGGACGGCAGCCTGGTCGGCACCTTCAGCAACGGCGACACCGCCGTGCTCGCGCGCCTCGCGCTGGCCGGCTTCGTCAACCCCAGCGGCCTCGAGAAGGCCGGATCCTCGCACTACCGTCCGAGCGCCAACTCGGGCGAGCCCACGGTCGGCGCGGCAGGTCAGGACGGCATCGGCGGCATCGTCAGCGGGGCGCTGGAGATGTCCAACGTCGACCTGTCGCAGGAGTTCACGAACCTCATCGTGGCGCAGCGCGGGTTCCAGGCGAACGCGCGCATCATCACGACGAGCGACGAGGTCCTGCAGGAGCTGACGAACCTCAAGCGCTGACGCTCGGGGCGCGCAAGGGCATCGGACCGGTGTTCGGGCGCGAGAGGTCTCGCCGCGGTTCAGCCCGCCATCTCCGCCTGGATCCGCCGGTCGAGGTCGTCGAGCTCTGCCAGCAGCTCGGCTGCGACCCAGACCCGGTCTCGTTTGCGTCCGGTGATCTCCTGGATGAACCCGGCTTCGGCAAGGTGCGCGATCGCGCGGTATGTCTGCTGCTCCGACGCACCCGCGCGCCGCTCGATCTCGGCGGCCGCCATGACAGGGTGATCATAGAAGGCAGGGATGAGCGCCGCGACGGCAGAACCCGATCTCGGCTTGAGTTCGGCTGCCCACTCATCGGGCAGAGCCTTGATGCGGGCGATCGATTCACGGGAGCACACGGCGGCCGCGCGCGCCGAGCTCGCGAACAGGTCGATCAGCGGTGCAGGATCGCCCCGGCGGTAGTCCCCGAGAGCTGCGAAGTAGTCCTCGCGCCTGGCAAGCAGCCCACTGGCAAGAGGCACCACGGCATTGCGCGTCACGCCGCGTCTTCGAAGCACGGCCGAGACGAGAGCGCGGCCGATGCGCCCGTTGCCGTCGGCGAACGGGTGGATCGACTCGAACTGCGCGTGCCCGATGCCCGCCTGCACCATCACAGGAACGTCGTCGCGGTTCAGGTAATCGATCAGATCCTCCATCAGCGCCGGCACCCGTTCCGGCGCCGGTGGCACGTGCAGGGCATCACGGGGTGAGTGGTCACCGCCGCCGATCCAGTTCTGCATGTCCCTGAGCCGCCCCGCGTAGTCGGACTCGTAGCGGTCGTCCTTCATCAGGGCTCGATGAGCGGCGACGAGACCGTCCAGCGAGAACCGGCCGTGGTCGGCGACCCCCGTCACGAGATCATGAAGAGCGGTGCTCGCGGCCACCATGCTGGTAGCCGCGCTGTTGGATCGATTCCCCGCAAGTGCCTTGGCATAGTCGACTGCCGTGGCGGTGATGCGCTCGATCTTCGACGAAGCGACCGACTCAGTCCGCATCATGAACCGGCTCATCGCCGCCGAATGCCCCTCAGCTTCGGTGTCCGCCTGCGCCACAGCGAGCAGGGCCGACTCCGACATCACCATCGTCGCGATCGGTGGCATGTAATCGAGGGACGAGATCATCGGCGGCGTCATCGTGTCCACCGAAGACAGCATGCGATCAGCGCGGGTGCCCCCGCGCACCTGCTGACGCCACGGCAGCGTATCGACCGTGTGCGCAGGCCAGGAATCCTGCCCAGATCCCCTTCTCTCAATTGCCATAAACGCGAGTATTCCACGAATTACTCAGGTTTAGGGCGTCCAAACCTGAGTAAAGAGGTCGACACCCTCACCTCTGCTGACCGCACGAGCCGGGATGCCGACAGTAGCGGGAGGCAGGCGGACGCTCCGTGCTCGGCACGAGGCGTAGGCTGGGAGGTGAACTGGGGGGTTCACGGCGAGCAAGAAGGCCGAGGACATGGGAAGAGAACGAGAGAACGTGCACTGGGAAGACATTCTGAGTCTTCCCGCGAGCGGTCAGCATTCGCTCAGCGACCGCGTGCACGAGGAGCTCAGCGCCGCGATCGTCGACGGACGTCTCGGGCCGGGTGAGCAACTGAACGACAAGGCCATCGCGGAGGCGCTGGGCATCTCGCGGACCCCCGTCCGCGAGGCGCTGCGGCGTCTGACGGTCGTCGGCCTCGTCGAGGTCGCCGCCAGCCGCTATACGCGGGTGACCGAGGTCACTCCCGAGCAGGCCGCGAGCACGCTCGAGTACGCGGTGCTGCAGGCGGGGAATGCTCTGCAGCTGGCGGTGGGCCGGATGAGCGAGACCGAGCTGACGGACGCCGTCGCGCTGCTCGACCGCATGATCGAGGCATCCGATCGCGACGACGCCGACGCCCTCGTCCTCTCGTCGCGGGAATTCGTGGTCTTCATCATCCGTCATGCCGGCAACCCCGTCCTGACCCGCGTCCTCGCGAACGAGAACGCGGTGCTGGAGCGCGACCTGCGCCGAGCACGCGTCGACCTCGGCACCCCGGAGCAGCGCCGCGGCACCTACCGCCGCCTGCGCCTGGCGATGCTGACGCGGGATGCGGATGCCGCAGAGCGCCTCTTCCGCGTGCAGTGCGGGCTGATCGGGGCCGCCGGCGTCGGCTTCGCCATCGACGCCGCCGCGTAGGCCGATGGGCTCGCTTCGGGCGATCCGCCGCTGCGGACCCCGTGCGTGCACACGAGCTTCCGTCCCCGGCTAACGCCGCGGCACCTCCTGCCGACAGTGATCACCGATGGCCCAGGACGGGCCGTCGGGTCCGGCCCCGCCCGGACGCACCTTCCAGGATGGAATCGCCCATGATCGTCGTCACGCGCCTGAACCGTACCCGGTTCGCGGTGAATCCCGACCTCATCGAGCGCATCCAGGCATCCCCCGACACCACCCTGATCATGGTCGACGGCGCCACCTTCGTCATCACCGAGACGATGGACGAGGTGATCGAGCAGATCATCGACCTCCGGGCGCGCGTGCTCGCCGCTGCGGCCCGCCGGCAGACATCCGACGACGGCGCGACCGAGCGTGCGATCGCCGGGCCGACCGACCCCCGCGAGGAGGCCTGATGGATCCCGCACTGCTGCTCGGACTCGTCCTCGCCTTCGGGGCGCTGCTGGCGATGATCACACTCGAGGGCGCCTCCTTCGCCGCCCTCCTGCTGCCCGCCCCCATGGTGCTGGTGTTCGGAGGGACCATCGCCGTCGGCATCGCCAGCGGCACGATGCGCGACGCCGTGGTGGCGGTGAAGGCTCTGCCGCGCGCGTTCCGCGGCGAACGCCGGACGGCGCAGGCCGTCATCGACACGATCGTCGGCTTCGCCGAGACGGCCCGTGCCGAGGGGCTGCTCGCCCTGGAGCGATTCGTGGACGACGAGCCCGACCCCTTCCTGAAGCAGTCGCTGCAGAGCATCGCGGACGGGACGGATGCCGAGGAGCTCCGCCTCGTGATGGAGGACGAGATCGCGTCCGCGGCCGCCCGCAGCCGCACCGCCGCCCGTTTCTACAGCACGCTGGGCGGGTTCGCGCCCACCGTCGGCATCATCGGAACCGTCGTCTCGCTCACGCACGTCCTCGAGAAGCTGGATGAGCCGTCGACGCTCGGCCCCCTCATCGCCGCCGCGTTCGTCGCGACGCTGTGGGGCCTGCTCTCCGCCAACTTCATCTGGCTCCCTATCGGCGGCCGCCTGCGCCGGCTCGGCGAGCTGGAGCTCGAGCGGATGACGGTGATGATGGAGGGCATGCTGGCCGTGCAGGCCGGTTCTCCCCCGCACTTCGTCGGCGAGCGCCTGCGTGCGCTGGTCTCCGATCGACGGGCACCGCGCCGGTCCCGGACCACGTCGACCGCGGACGAGACGGTGCTCGAGTCGTGAGCGTCAGGGCACGGCGCCACCTGGCCTCCGCCGAGGGCGAGGAGGGGCCGGACGAGCGGTGGATGGCGTCGTACCTCGACATGATCACGGTGCTGATGTGCATGTTCATCGTCCTGTTCGCGATGTCCACCGTGGACAAGGAGAAGTTCGAGCAGCTCAGCGCGTCGCTCGCGACGGGGTTCGGGCAGGACACCTCCGAGGTGCGCGACGTCTCCGAGGGGGTCGTCGTCCCGGCCGAACTCCTCGAGGAGGACGGCGCCGGTTTCATGCAGGCCGAGATCGACGCCGCGGAGGCCGAGCTCGATGCCGCGGAAGCCGAGCTCGACGAGCTCACGGCGCTGCGCGATCGACTGCGTCAGGCGCTGGTCGAGCACGACCTCGCGGATGCGGCGACGTTCACGATCGACGAACGGGGACTCACGATCGGCCTGGTCAGCGCGGAGACGTACTTCGCCACCAACAGCACGCAGCTGACCCCCGAAGCGGTGACGCTGCTGGACGCGCTCGGCGGAGTGCTGGTGGATGTGCCGAACGAGATCTCGATCGAGGGCCACGCGGATCAGCGCTCGGCCGTCGCGCCGTTCGCGACGAACTGGGAGCTGTCGGTGGGGCGTTCCACGCAGGTGCTCCGGCATTTCGTGGAGGTCGACGGGATCGATCCCGGCCAGATCCGGTCCGTCGGATTCGGCGACGCGAGACCGGCCGCCGAGGGAAGCACCGAGCAGGCCATGGCGCAGAACCGACGCGTGGACGTCGTCGTCCTCTCCTCCGCCGATGAGGAGGTGCGCCGACTGCTCCCCGATCTCCAGGGGGCCCAGCCCCGATTCTGAACCGCACCGCTGCTTACGAGAGTCCGCAGTCACCCGATAGTCGAGGTCGTGGTGATCCAGGACAGCGCGCGGCCGAGCGCCGAGCACGCCGTCGGCGAGGTCGCGGTGTACGACTTCGGCCGCTCCGCCTCGCTGTCCCGCGAACACGCGCGCGCTCTCGAAGTGGCGTTCGAGACCTTCGCCCGGCAGTGGGCTCCTGAGCTGTCCGCGCGCATCCGCGGACGCGCGCACGTCGCGGTCGAGCAGGTGGCGACCGAGACCTACGCGGAGTACGCGGCGTCCCTGCCCGCCACGACGACCATGGTGATCTGCGGCTTCGCCGACTCCGATCGCCGCGTGGTGATACAGTTCCCGCTCTCGGTCGCCAGCGGATGGATCGTGCAGATGGTCGGCGGGCGGCCGATCGCGCCGATCGAGGACCGGACTCTGACGGCGATCGACCAGGCGCTCGTGCGGGCGCTCATGCTCGAGGCCATTGCGCAGCTGGGCGGAGCTCTGGGAGACCTGCTGCCGCCGGGGCTCGACGTCATCGGCATCCAGCAGAGCTCGCAGTTCGCGCAGGTCGCTGCCGACGCCGAACCGGTCATCGTGGCCCGGCTGTCGATGCGGCTGGGCGGGCGCACGATCCCCGCGAGCGTCATGCTCCCGGCCGATGTCGTCATCGACGGCTTCTCGACGCGCGACTCGGGCGCGACGCCCGCCGCCATCTCGGACCTCATGAGACGCCAGGTCGAGTCGGCTCCGGTCGACGTCGCCCTGCGCCTGACCCCGCACACCGTCCGGCCCGCGGACGTGCTCGCGCTGGCCGTCGGCGACATCATCGCCCTGCCGCACTCCGCCGACCGTCCGCTCGACCTCGTGGTCGACCGCCAGACGGTCGCGACCGCCGCCGTCGGCACCAGCGGCGCGCGCCTGGCCTGCGTCGTGACCGCCATCACCCCCGACATCCCCGCTGAGGAGCGCCCGTGACCCTGACACCCGCCCACGAGTCCGCCGTCGCCGCCGCGTTCGCCGCCGCCCTGCCCACGGCCGGGGTAACGATCACACGCGCCGCACAGCCGTCCGGGGACAACGGCGACGCCGTGGTCGTGTCGTACGTCGGGGAGTCGTCAGGACGCCTTGCCGTCCGGATCCTCGACCCGGAGACCCTCGTCGACGGTCTCGCGGACGCTCCGCTGCCCGACCGTCTGCGCTCGGCGCTGGAGGCCGCCGCCGGGGCACTCGGTGCGGGGACGCTCGGCGAGGCGACCGTGCAGGACGCCTCCTCCGTCTTCGCCGATCCGCTGGGGCAGGTCTTCGACCTGCAGGACGAGTCCGGTCGCCCGATCGGCCGACTCGCGGTGCGGATCACGCGGGCTCCCGCAGCCTCGGCAGGACAGCCGTCGCGGCTCCTGCACCGCATCGCCGGCGTGGAGATGGATCTGACCGTGGAGGTCGGACGCACCCGCATGGCGGTCCGCGACGTGCTGGATCTGGAGCCCGGCCGCATCGTCGAGCTGGACCGCTCGGCCGGCGCGCCGGCGGACGTGAAGCTCAACGGCCGGATCATCGCGCACGGGGAGATCGTCGTCGTCGACCAGGACTACGCCGTGCGGATCACGCGGATCCTCGAGAACGCCGAGGCCTGATCCTGGACGACATCCTCCTCCTGCTGCGCGTCGCGGTCTCGCTCGCGGCGGTGCTCGGCCTGCTCTGGTTCCTGCACCGCCGGCTCTCCCGCACCACCGCGCGCACGAAGGAGTCCCCGGCCATCACCGTGCTGGGACGCCAGGGGCTCGGGGCGAAGGCGCAGGTCGTCGTCGTGCGGACGGAGGATGCGCGCTACGTCCTCGGCGTCACGGAGCACGGCGTGACCCTGATCGACCGTCTCCCGGACGAGCCCGCCGCGCCGGAGCCCGCACCGACGGCCGAGGACTTCGACCGGCTGCTCGCCTCGGCGGTCGCCGAAGCGGATGCCGAGGACGCGGCGCCCGCTCAGCGCCTCCGCGTACGTCACCGCAACGATCCGCTGCACGGCTCGATCCTGTCTCCCAGCACGTGGCGGCAGACGGCCGAGGCGCTCCGGCGCGTCCGATGAGCCGTCCGGCCGCGGCCTCCCCGCCGCGCCTGCTGCGCGGCATCCTCCTGATCGGAGCGATACTGCTGCTCGCGGCGTCCCTGGTGGTCCTGGTCCAGGCGCCGGCGCACGCGGACACGATCGAGCCGGATGCTCCCACCGCACCGACCGCCCCGGCGGCCCCCGACGACCCGGACGGCACCGAGGACGGCACCGACGGGACGGGCGTCACGATCGACATCGACGGCGTCGACGGCTCTCCCTCCGCGTCCATCCTCACTCTGCTCGGCATCACCGTCCTGTCGGTCGCCCCGGCGCTGCTGCTGATGATGTCCTCGTTCACGAAGATCTTCGTCGTGCTCGCCATGACGCGGAACGCTCTCTCCCTCCCCACGATCCCGCCCAACCAGGTCCTGGCCGGACTCTCGCTGTTCCTGTCGCTGTTTCTCATGTGGCCCGTGCTGACCGACATCAACGCGGTCGCCGTGCAGCCCTACATGGACGGCTCGCTGACCTTCGCCCAGGCGGTCGACATCGGTCAGGGGCCCCTGCACGAGTGGATGCTCGCCTACACGCGCGAGGAGGACCTCGCCCTCATGGCGCGCGCGGCGGGGCAGGACAACCCGGCGGATCCGGCGAGCGTCCCGATGTACATGCTGATCCCCGCCTTCATGATCTCCGAGCTGCGCGCGGCCTTCATCATCGGCTTCGTCATCTTCGTCCCGTTCCTCGTGATCGACATCGTCGTCGCCGCGGCGCTGATGTCGATGGGCATGATGATGCTCCCGCCGGTCATGATCTCGCTGCCGTTCAAGATCCTGCTCTTCGTCCTCGTGGACGGATGGGGGCTGATCATCACGTCGCTGCTGGAGAGCTACGGAGGTGTCGGATGAGTCCGGAGGCCGTCCTCGACATCGGCGCGCAGGGTCTGCTCATCGCGGCAAAGCTCGCGGCGCCCATGCTCGTGACCGCCCTCGTCGTCGGCTTCGCGATCTCGCTGCTGCAGTCGATCACGCAGGTGCAGGAAGTGACGCTCTCGTTCGTGCCGAAGTTCATCGCTGTCGGCATCGCCCTGCTGATCGCCGGCAACTGGATGATCGCCGAGATCATCGCCTTCACGAACGAGATGTTCGACCGCATCCCGATGCTGCTGAGCGGAGGATGACGTGCACATCCCCGTGGACTTCGTCTGGCTCGAGGCGACCGCGCTCGCAGGCGTCCGCATCGCGGCATTCCTCGTGATCGCCCCGCCGTTCTCCTACGGCGCGATCCCGATGCGCGTCAAGGCGATGCTCGCCGTCGCCCTGTCCCTGACCATGGGCGCCGCGGTCGCTCCTGGCTACCAGCCGCTGGAGACCGGGCCGTTCCTCGGCGCGCTGGCGATCCAGGTCCTCACCGGCGCCCTGCTGGGATTCCTCGTCCTGCTCTGCTTCTCGGCCGTCCAGGCGGCCGGCGGCCTGATCGACGTCTTCGGCGGCTTCCAGCTGGCGCAGGCGTTCGACCCGCAGTCGCTCGTCAACGGCGCCCAGTTCACCCGGCTGTTCCACATGACCGTCCTGGCTCTGCTGTTCGCCTCGGGCGGCTACCAGCTCATCATCGCCGGCCTCGCCCGCAGCTTCGAGGCCGTGCCGGTGAACGGGATCCTCGAGATCACGGCGCCCGCGCAGGCGCTCGTCGAGGGCGTCTCGCAGATGATGCTCGCCGCAGTGCAGATCGCCGGTCCGCTCGTGCTCGTCCTGTTCCTCGCCGATGCGGGTCTCGGACTCATCACGCGCGTCGCCCCGGCGCTGAACGCCTTCGCGATGGGCTTCCCGGTGAAGATCCTGCTGACGCTGCTGCTTGCCGGATTCGTCTACGCCACGCTGCCCGGCGTCGTCGACGCGCTCTCCTCGCTCGCCTTCCGGATGATGCGCGGGGTGAGCGGATGAGCACCGCCGACAGCGGCGAGCGCACCGAGCAGGCCACCGACCGCCACCTGCGCGAGGCGCGCAGGAAGGGGCGGCTCGCCCGGAGTCAGGACCTCACCGCCTGGATCGCGATCGGCGCCGCGGCCGTCGCGATGCCGACCGCGATCGCCCTGGGCACGGGGGCCGGCATCGAGCAGATGATCACGATCACGGCGGTGTCGGCGTCGCCGTCGCCGTCCGGCGCCCTCGAGGTGCTGCGGCTCGGTCTGGCGTCCGTCCTGCCGACGATCGGCGCGCTGCTCGCGGTCGTGACGGTCGTCACCCTCCTGGGCGCCGTGATCCAGGGAGGCGTGCACCTGCGCAAGCCCGCCGGCCGGTACGAGCAGTTCAACCTGGTCAACGGCCTGCGGCGGGTGTTCGGGCTGCAGGCGCTCTGGGAAGGCGCCAAGGCGCTGCTGAAGACCGCCGCGATCGCGATCGCCCTGTGGATCGTCGTGGCGGGCCTCGTCCCGGTCCTGTCCGCAAGCGGCTCGCATTCGCTCACCTGGCTGCTCGGCACGGCGTCGGACAGCACGACCGCACTGATCCAGACGGCCGTCATCGTCGGTCTCGCCCTCGCGGTGATCGACGTCACGGTCGTGATGCGCCGCAACCGCAAGCACACCCGGATGACCAAGCGCGAGGTCAAGGACGAGAACAAGAACACCGAAGGCGACCCGCTGATCCGTCAGCAGCGCCGCTCGCGCCAGCTCGCGATGAGCCGCAACCGCATGATCGCCGCCGTCGCCGACAGCGACGTCGTGCTCGTGAACCCCACTCACGTGGCCGTCGCCCTGCGCTACGAGCCGGGTCGTTCCGCGCCGCGCGTCGTCGCCAAAGGCAGCGGCGTGATCGCCGAGCGCATCAGGGAGAAGGCGACCGAGGCCGGCGTGCCGATGGTGCGCGACATCGCGCTCACCAGAGCCGTGCACGCTGCGTGCGACCTGGGACACGAGATCCCGGAGGACCTGTACACCGCCGTCGCGCGCGTGCTGATCTTCGTCGACGCCCTGCGACGACGCGGCGCCGCCCGCGGCATCCACTCCCTTCCCCCGAGGAGGCCCTCATGAGAATGCTGAGCAAACTGGCCGTTCCGATCGGCGTGGTCGGCATCCTGCTGCTGCTCGTGGTGCCGGTACCGCCGGCGCTCCTGGACGTTCTGATCATCGTCAACATCCTGTTCGCGCTCGTGATCCTGCTGACGACCATGTTCGTGAAGAAGCCGCTGGACTTCTCGGTGTTCCCGTCCCTGCTGCTGGTGGCGACGCTGTTCCGGCTCGGACTCAACGTCGCCTCGACGAGACTCGTGCTCGGCGAGGCCTACGCCGGGCAGGTGATCGAGGCTTTCGCGCACATCGCGGTGGGCGGATCGATCATCATCGGCGCGGTGGTCTTCCTGATCCTCGTCGTCATCCAGTTCGTCGTCGTGACGAAGGGCGCCGAGCGCGTCGCCGAGGTCGGCGCGCGGTTCACGCTCGACGCCATGCCCGGCAAGCAGATGGCGATCGACGCCGATCTCAACGCGGGACTCATCACCGACGTGCAGGCGCGCGAGCGCCGAGCGGAGGTCGCGGCCGAGGCGGACTTCTACGGCGCCATGGACGGCGCGTCCAAGTTCGTCAAGGGCGACGCGATCGCCGGCATCGTCATCATCATCATCAATCTGGTCGGCGGCATCGCGATCGGGATCGTCCAGCACGGCATGTCGATCGAGGAGGCGGCGAGCACATACAGCCTGCTCACGATCGGCGACGGGCTGGTCACCCAGATCCCCGCCCTGCTGATGGCCGTGTCGACGGGCATGATCGTGACCCGGTCGAACGCCGAGACGGAGATGGGCCTGGCCGCCTCGCGGCAGCTCGCGCAGAGCCGCACAGCGCTGAGCATCGCCGGCTTCGCCGCGATCGTCATGGCGCTGATCCCCGGGATGCCGATGCTGCCGTTCCTCGTGATCGGCGCCCTGCTGATCTTCGCGTCGCAGCGGATCAAGGCGGCCGAGGCGCGCTCCGCCGCGCAGAAGACGCAGGAGCAGCCGACGGGCCCCGCGCCGGAGAATCCGGAGGATCTGATCGAGCGGATGCGGGTGCACCCGCTGGAGGTCCTCCTCGCCCCCGACATGGTCGATCTCGTGACCGGCGGAACGGACGACCTGCTCGCACGCGTGCGCACCCTGCGCGGGCGCATCGCGCTGGATCTGGGTCTGGTCGTGCCGCCCGTGCGCACGCGAGACAGCCTCGAACTCCCGATGTCCACGTACGCGATCCGGATCGCCGGCGTCGAGGCCGGACGGGGCACAGCCCCCGCGGGGTCCGTGCTGGCGCTCGGCCAGGGACTGGACGCCCTGCCGGGGCCGACCGGGGTCGATCCGGTCTTCGGCCTGGAGGGCAAGTGGATCCCCGCGGAGATGCGCCACAGCGCGGAGTTCGCCGGTGCCACGGTCATCGACAGGGCGAGCGTCATCATCACGCATCTGTCGAGCGTCATCCAGTCGGGAGCGGCCCGGCTGCTCAGCAGGGAGGATGTCCGTCAGCTCACCGACTCGCTCAAGCAGGCCTCCCCCGCCGCCGTGGAGGAGCTCACCCCGGCGCTGCTGTCGCTCGCCGAGATCCAGCGCGTCCTGCAGGGGCTGCTGGCCGAGCGCATCCCGATCAACGACCTGAGCCGGATCTACGAGGCCCTGGCGCTGCGGGCCAAGGTCTCCACGGATGCGGACGGTCTGATCGAGGCCGCGCGGGCGGCTCTCGGTCCGGCCGTCGCCACCCGCTTCGCCGATGAGGGCGTGCTGCGCGTCATCATGATCAATCCGCTGCTGGAGCAGTCGATGCTGGAGAGCCTGCGCGCGAGCGAGGACGGCCCGCAGATCATCCTCGAGCCGCAGCGCCTCGAGGCCGTGATCGAATCGGTCAAGCAGGCCGTCGCGGGCGCCGCGGACGTCGTCGAACCGGTCCTCGTCTGCGCGCCGAACCTGCGCTCGGCGGTGCGGCGGCTTGTATCCGCCCAGACCGACGGCCTCCCCGTCCTGTCGTACACCGAGGCGACCTCGGCCGCGCTGCGCATCGAGACGATCGGCGTCGTGCGCGACCAGTCCGTGCTCGCGGCCGCGCCGGTCGCCGGCACCGACGCCGCCGACGCGCACTAGGCTGATCTGATGCTGGTGTTGACGAGGCGGATCGGCGAGAGCGTGCTCATCGGCGACGAGATCGAAGTCACGATCCTCGACGTGAAGGGCGACAGCGTGCGCATCGGCATCCAGGCTCCGAGGGAGACCCGCATCCAGCGCGCCGAGATCGTGGACGCCGTCGGCGTCGAGAACGCGTCCTCCGCCGCCGACGCCGGAGCGGGAGGAGCGGCCGTCGAAGCCGCACTCGCCGAGGCGATCAGGCGCGCTCGACGCGGCTGATCTCGACGATGCGCGGCGCGTCGGCGTCCAGCTCGTCATCCGCGACGCCGTCGGCCCCGCCGACGGGGCGGGAGAGCTCGATGTCCCACCATGCATCCGCCACGGCATCCGCCATGTCCCTGCCCCACTCGATCACGACCACGGAGCGCGCGAAGTCGATGTCGAGGTCGTCGAGCTCGGCGGCGGAGCCGAGCCGGTAGGCGTCCACGTGCACGAGCGGCGCCCGCCCGACCAGCGACGGGTGGGTGCGGGCGATCACGAAGGTTGGGCTCTGCACCGGCCCGCGGACGCCGAGCCCCTCGGCGAGACCGCGCGTGAAGGTCGTCTTGCCCGCGCCGAGCGGGCCCGTCAGGACCAGCAGGTCGCCGGGCTCCAGCTGCTCCCCGATACGCAGCCCCATGTGCTCCATATCGTCCGTCGTGGCGATCTCTCGGCGGCCGAGGAAGGCCGGATCCACGCTCATGCGCCGCGCCTCGGCACGCGCGGACCGATTCGTGTGACGATCTCGTAGTTGATCGTCCCCGCCGCGTTCGCCCACTCGGTCGCCGACGGGACGCCGAGCGTGGGGTCGCCGAACAGCACCACCTCGTCGCCGACGGCCACGTGCGCGTCGCCGACGTCGACGACGAACTGATCCATCGCGATGCGGCCGGCGACGGTGAAGCGCCGGCCGCCGATCGTCACCGGAC
This sequence comes from Microbacterium cucumeris, assembly GCF_058349845.2. Taxonomy (NCBI): domain Bacteria; kingdom Bacillati; phylum Actinomycetota; class Actinomycetes; order Micrococcales; family Microbacteriaceae; genus Microbacterium; species Microbacterium cucumeris. Next base: position 146,864 of record NZ_JBYRIZ020000002.1, on the reverse strand, counting down.
CGCGGCCGGACGCCTGCCGCGGCACGCCGTCCGCGTAGCCGAGCGGCACGAGGGCGAGGGTGGTGTCGTGGTCCGTGCGGTGCGCGTATCCGTACGAGACGCCGGTGCCGGCCGGAACCCGACGCACCGCGGCGACCGAGGCATGCAGGGTCATCGCCGGCCGCAGTCCCAGCTCGCCAGAGGAACGGTCGTCGAACGGAGACAGTCCGTACAGCCCGATGCCGATGCGGACCGCGTCCAGGCGCGTCTCGGGGAGGTCGATCGCGGCAGCCGTGGCCGCGATGTGCCGGATCTCGGGATGGATGCCGAAGGACGCGGCCGCCGTCACGCCCTGCTCGAAGCGGGCCAGAGCCGTCCTGTCGTCCTGCGGGGAGGTGTTGGAGAGGTGGCTGAAGAGGCCGACGATGCGGACTCGGCCGATGCGCTCCAGCCGGGCGGCCTCCGCGAAGACGCGCGACCAGTCGCCCGGGGCGATGCCGTTGCGGCTCAGCCCGGTCTCGAGCTTGAGATGGATGCCGACGGGTCGGTCGACGGATGCCGCGGTCGCCGCCGCCTCCAACTGGTCGAAGGACGAGATCCCGACCTCGATGCCGGCCGCCGCCGCCTCGACGAAGCTCTCCCCCGGCTTGTGCAGCCAGGCCAGGATCGGGGCGTGGACACCCTGCCGCCGGAGGTCGAGGGCCTCGGCGATCTCGGCCACGCCCAGCCGCGTCGCGCCTCCCGACAGCGCCGCCACGGCTGCCGTCGCAGCGCCGTGCCCGTAGGCATCCGCCTTGACCACCGCGATGACCTCGACCCCGGTGAGCGCCCGCAGGTGGCGCACGTTGTCGGCGATCGCGTCGAGGTCTATGCTCGCCTCGCGGAACGGAACGGTCACAGCGGCACTCCTTCCGCCACGACGAACGCGGCGGCGAGACCGGCGTCGTGGCTCAGGGACAGGTGGAGGGTGAGGATGCCGCGGTCGGCGACGACCTCGGCGGTGGTGCCGCTGAGGTCGAAGCGCGGACGGCCGGATGCCTCGGAGGCGATCTCGATGTCGATCCAGTGCACGCCGTCCGAGCCGCCGAGGGCCTTGATCAGCGCCTCCTTCGCGGCGTAGCGCGCCGCGAGGGACGGCAGGCGCAGCGTCCGCTCCGCCGGGGCGAACAGGCGCTCCATGAGCCGTGGCGTCCGAGTGACCGTGCGCTCGAATCGCGCGATGTCGACGATGTCGATGCCGGTCCCGATGATCACCGGTTCAGCCTACCCGGGACGCCGTCGGCCCACGCCCCGCGGTCCCCGTCACTCCGGGGGCCGGGCCGGGTCACTCCACCGTGACGGACTTGGCGAGGTTGCGCGGCTGGTCGACGTCGAGGCCCTTCGCCGTGGCCAGCGCCATCGCGAAGATCTGCAGCGGCACGACCGCGAGCAGCGGCTCGAACAGCGCGCCGGCCAGCGGGATGCGGATGACCTCGTCGGCGAAGGGCAGCACCGCGGCGTCGCCCTCCTCGGCCACGACGATCACCCGGGCGCCGCGCGCGCGGATCTCCTGGATGTTCGAGACCACCTTGGCGTGCACCAGCGCCGAGTGACGCGGCGACGGCACGAGCACGAACACCGGCTGACCGGGCTCGATCAGCGCGATCGGTCCGTGCTTGAGCTCGCCGGCCGCGAAGCCCTCGGCGTGGATGTACGAGATCTCCTTGAGCTTGAGCGCGCCCTCGAGCGCGATCGGATAGCCCACGTGGCGTCCCAGGAACAGCACCGAGCGGGTGTCCGCCATCCAGCTCGCGAGCTGGGCGACGTGCTCCTGCTCCTCCTCGAGGACCTTGGCGACCTTCTCCGGCAGCGCCTGCAGCTCGGCGACGTCGGCGGCGGCGTCCGCGATCGCACCGCGCACCCGTCCCATGTGCAGCCCGAGCAGCAGCAGAGCCGTGATCTGCGCCGAGAACGCCTTGGTCGAGGCGACCGCGACCTCGGGACCGGCGTGCGTGTAGACGACCGCATCGGACTCGCGCGGGATCGTCGCCCCCTGGGTGTTGCAGATCGACAGCGTCTTCGCGCCGCGCTCGCGCGCGTACTTGACGGCCATCAGCGTGTCCATGGTCTCGCCCGACTGGCTGATCGAGACGACGAGCGTCTCGGCGCCGATCACGGGGTCGCGATAGCGGAACTCGTGCGCGAGCTCGACGTCGACCGCGACGCGCGCCCACTGCTCGATGGCGTACTTGCCGACGAGGGCCGCGTAGGACGCCGTGCCGCACGCGGTGATGATGACGCGGTTGATGCCGGTGAACAGGTCGTCCAGGCCGTCCAGCTCGGGGATGACGACCGCCCCGTCCTGGATGCGCCCGCGGATCGTGTTCGCCACGGCCTCGGGCTGCTCGGCGACCTCCTTCGCCATGAAGCTCGGCCAGCCGCCCTTCTCGGCGGCCGCGGCATCCCAGGAGACCTCGAAGGGCTCGGCCTCCACCGGGGTGCCGGCGAAGTCCGTGACGGTGACGGCGTCCGGCGTGATCGCGACGATCTGGTCCTGACCGATCGCCAGCGCCTTGCGGGTGTGCTCGACGAAGGCCGCGACGTCGGATCCGAGGAAGTTCTCCCCTTCGCCGAGCCCGATCACGAGCGGCGAGTTGCGCCGCGCGCCCACCACGAGCCCCGGCTGATCCTGGTGCATCGCGAGCAGCGTGAACGCGCCCTCGAGGCGGTTGACGACGTTGCGGAACGCGAGCTGCAGGTCGCCGCCGTTGCTCGCGTACTCCCGACCGAGGAGGGCAGCGGCGACCTCGGTGTCGGTCTCGCTGCGGAAGCTCACGTCCTCGGCGGCGAGCTCGTCGCGCAGAGCCGCGAAGTTCTCGATGATCCCGTTGTGGATGACCGCCAGGCGGTCGTCGTCGGCGAGGTGCGGGTGCGCGTTGACATCCGTGGGGCCGCCGTGGGTGGCCCAGCGCGTGTGCCCGATCCCTGTGGTGCCGTCGGCGAGCGGGCTGTCCGACAGCGAATCGCGCAGGATGCCGAGCTTGCCGGCCTTCTTGCGCATGCCGAGCGCGCCGTCCTCATCGATGACGGCGATCCCCGCGGAGTCGTAGCCGCGGTACTCGAGACGGGCAAGACCGGCGAGAAGGATGTCCTGGCTGGGGCGTGGGCCCACGTATCCGACGATTCCACACATGAGGACAAGGGTAAGCGGGGATTTTTGCGAGGGTTCCGAACAATATGACCGGGAGGGTGGGGCGTTGGGCGTGAAGCTTCGACCTCGACGGAGGTTTCGACTCGCTGGCGCTCGCTCAACCTTGATAGGCGACGCCTCAACGCGCTGCGCGCATTGACCCGTCGCCTATCAAACCTTGCGGAGCAGCACGCTCTCCACGGCATGGTCGGCGCCCTTGCTCAGCACGAGGGTCGCGCGGTGCTTGGTCGGCATGACGTTCTCGACCAGGTTCGGCATGTTGATGTCGTTCCAGTACCCCATCGCAGTCTGGACCGCTTCCTCGTCGGTGAGGTGCGCGAACACGTTGAAGTACGAGGACGGGTTGCTGAACGCCCCCTGGCGCAGCGCCAGGAAGCGATCGACGTACCAGCTCGCGATGTGGTCGGTGTCGGCGTCCACGAAGATCGAGAAGTCGAACAGGTCGCTCACGGCGACGTCGTTGGGTGCCGGAGGGGGCTGCAGCACGTTCAGACCCTCGACGATCACGACGTCGGGACGCCGCACCACGACGTGCGCGTCGGGCACGATGTCGTACCGCATGTGGGAGTAGAACGGGGCACGAACCTCGGCTGCTCCGGACTTCACCTCGGTCAGGAAGGAGATCAGGGCGCGCCGGTCGTACGACTCCGGGAAGCCCTTGCGCTCCATGAGCCCGCGGCGCTCCAGCTCGGCGTTCGGATAGAGGAACCCGTCGGTGGTCACGAGCTCGACCCGCGGCGTGCCGGGCCAGCGGCTCATCAGCTCGCGCAGCAGGCGCGCGATGGTCGACTTGCCCACGGCGACGGATCCCGCGACGCCGACGACGAACGGCGTGGTGGTGTCCTCCTCCTGCAGGAAGGCGCTGGTCGCGGCGCCGAGGCGCTTGGTCGATGTCGCGTACAGGCTGAGCAGCCGGCTGAGCGGCAGGTACACCTCGCGCACCTCGGTGAGATCGAGGCGGTCCCCGATCCCGCGGATCTCGACGACCTCGGTCTCGCTCAGCGGCTGGTCGAGATCGGCGGCGAGTCTCGCCCACTCCGCCCGATCGATCTCCCGGTACGGGGACAGCGGACGCGTGGGCTCGACGGTGGTCACGGCATCCATGCTATCCGCGCCCGTGCCCGAGCACGCTCGAGGGTTCCGCGCCACCTTTCAGCATCCGCGCCAGTTCGTTCCTGTCGCATACGCGGAGAAGTGTCGCAGAACCCCTGGGCGGGTCATCGGATGGCGAGGACGGCCTCCGCCGACAGGGCATCGGCCGACGGACCGGCGGCGATGCGGTACTCACCCGGCTGCACCCGCAGCGCGCCGCGATGCAGCCAGTCGTCGACCGCGCCCTCGAGACGCAGCGATTCGTCCCACACCGCGAGGCGTGCGACCTCGAAGGAGATCTCGACCTCGCGGGTCTCCCCCGGCTCGATCCGCACGCGACGGTATCCGAGCAGCAGTCTCCGCGCCGGCGGCACGGGCAGCCCCTCGGGCGCCAGCCCGTAGACCTGGACGAGCTCCTCGGCCGCCCGTTCGCCGCGGTTCGCGATCCGGACGGTCGCGGTGACCTCGCCGGGGCGCCCGAACGCCGGATGCCGATGCGTCGGCGCCGGTGCCGGCACCGACGCCGCATCGAGCGACACGTCCAGGTACGCGACGTCGGCATACGTCAGCCCGTGACCGAACGCGAACGCGTAGGGCTCCGGCTGGTGCCGATAGGTGGCCCGCTGCCGCTGCGTGTCGTAGTCGAACAGGTCGCCCGCCTGAGCCGGGTCGGCGGGCCAGGACTGTGCGAGCCGCCCTGTCGGGGAGACGTCGCCGCTGAGCACGTCCGCGATGCCGTGCCCGAGCTCCTGCCCGGCATGGCTCGACCACACCACGGTCGGGGCGGAATCCGCGTCGCCCAGGATGTACGGATAGCTCGACACGATCGTGAGCACGGTCGGCGTCCCGGTCTCCTGCGCCGTGCGCCAGATGCCCGTCGACGCCTCGGGAAGGTACAGGTGCGGGCGGTCCTCGGTCTCGCGTCCGGCGAGGTGCGGGTCGTTGCCGACCACCACCACGGCGAGGTCCGAGGATGCTGCGGCATCCGCCACCGCCTGCGCCCCGGATCGCACCGTCCGCACGGCGAAGCGTTCGGCGGCGTCGAACGTCACGCCCTCGGCGAGGACGATCCCGACCTCGCGCGAGACGCGCAGCCAGCGACCGGACCCGAGGTGCAGCAGCGACCACGTGCCGTCGGCGTGCACGTGCCTGCGGAAGCTCTCCTGCACGACCCAGCCACCGACCCGCTCAGCATCCGCGCGCACGGGCCAGGCACCGCCGGTGAGCAGGCGCCCCGACGCGTGCGAGCGCAGGGTGAGGATCCCGTCGCCCCAGTCCGTGACGTCCCACAGAGCCTCCTCCGACGCGGATGCGCCCACCGCGGCCACGTGCGCGCCGGTGGCGTCCGAGGTCAGGAATCCGCCGCCGCCCGTCGCCCGCAGGGCCACGGTGTCGGCGCCGGTCTCGATCGTCACCTCGGCGTCCGGATACCGCTCCGCGAGACCGGCGGCGACGCCGACCGCGTACGGCGGCGTCCCGGAGTACCAGTCGGTGAGCACGAGGTCGGCGAGCGGGCCGATGACGGCGATCGATCTCGGCGCGGCCAGCGGGAGCACGCCGGCGTCGTCGCGCAGCACGACGACGCCCGCCGCGGCCGCCTCGCGAGCAAGCTCCCGGGCACCGGGCGTGTCGATCGCGTCCATGCCGATTCCGGCATACGGATCGTCATCGCCGTCGAACTCGCCGGAGCGCACGCGCATCTCGAGCAGGCGCAGCGCCGCGCGGTCCACGTCGGACCGGTCCAGCAGCCCGGCCTCGAGCGCCGCCCCCAGATTGGTCAAGGTCGGCCGCGCATCCGCGTCGTTGTCCGTGAACGAGTCCATGCCGCTTCTCACGAGCGCGGCGGCCGCGTGCGTCATGTCGGGCTGCGCTCCCTGCACCGAGACGACGAACGTGGGCGCCCCGGCATCCGACACGACCGCAAGCGATCCGTGAGCCCAGCTGCGCGCCTCGGCGACCAGCTCGGGCTGCGTGTGCGCGGGGGTGCCGTTGACCTGGTTGTAGGCCAGCATCATGCTGCCGGCCGCTCCGGATTCGATCGGCTCGCGGAACGCCGGCAGCTCCTCCTCGTGCAGGGTGCGCAGCGACATGTTCGACGACGTCGCCGAGCGGTCCGTCTCATTGCTGTACGCGAGGAAGTGCTTGAGCGCCGGGACGGTCCGCCACACCCGCTCGTGCGATCCGCGCAGTCCGCGCGAGTACGCCGCCCCGAAGTGCCCGGTGAGGTGCGGGTCCTCCGAGTAGCCCTCCTCGTTGCGGCCCCACCCGGGGTGGCGCAGCGTGTTCACGACCGGCGCCCACACGTTCAGGCTCACGAGCGGGTTCTCGGCGCGCTTGGCGCGCACCTCGGTCGCCGCGACCTCTCCGACGCGCTCGACGAGGTCGGTGTCCCAGGTGGCGGCCAGTCCGACCGGCTGCGGGAAGACGGTGGCGGTGCCGAGCCAGGCGGCCCCGTGCAGCGCCTCGCAGCCCGTGCGGTACTCCGGGACGCCGAGCCGTTCGATCGCGGGCGCCGCCTGGTGGAGCATCGCGAGACGCTCCTCGGGGGTGAGCCGCGCGAGCAGGTCGGCCGCCCGGTCGGCGACGGACGCGGTGACATCGCGGAACAGCATCAGCTCTCCTCCCCGATCGTGATCTCCAGTTCGCCTGCTCCCTGAGCGGTCGCCGATGCACCGCCCGCCGACAGAGACCAGGATGCCGTGGCATCCGTGCTGCTCGCCGTGATGCGGTTCCCGGACCGACGGACCCGGAACGTCGTCGCCGGAGCACCGTCGTGCCCTGGCACGGTCGTCACGGCGTCATGACCGTCCGGCAGCTCGAAGCAGCGCAGCGTGACGCCGTCGGCCCAGTCGTAGTCCGGGCGATCGTCGACCGCGCCCCACGGCAGCACGGTCCCCGGGCGCACGCGCAGCGGCACCGAGAGGTGATCGTGCGTCTCGCGCACCCAGCGCCGTCCGTCGACGACCGTTCCGTCGATGAGGGATGTCCATGCCCCCGCGGGCAGGTAGTACTCGACGTCGCCCGCCGCGTCGAACACCGGCGCGACCAGCAGCGCGTCGCCCAGCATGTACTGCGTGTCGGCGTCGAAGCCGCTCCGATCGTCCGGGAACTCCAGCACCATCGGGCGCATCATCGGGATGCCCGACGAGGCCGCCTGCTCGGCTGCTCCGGCGAGATACGGCATGAGCCGCATCTTCAGCTTCGTGAACAGACGGGTGACCTCCACGGCCTCCTCATCGAACTGCCACGGGACGCGGAACGAGCTCGAGCCGTGCAGCCGCGAATGCGAGGAGAGCAGCCCGAACGCCAGCCACCGCTTGAACAGCCCGGCGTCCGGCGTCCCCTCGAAGCCGCCGATGTCGTGGCTCCAGTACCCGAACCCGCTCATCGCGAGCGACAGCCCGCCGCGCAGCGACTCGGCCATCGACAGGAAGCTGGAGTCGCTGTCCCCGCCCCAGTGCACCGGGAACTGCTGCGTGCCCGCGGTCGCCGAGCGCGCGAACAGCACGGCCTGCCCGGTGCCGCGCCGACGCTCGAGCGCGCGGAAGACGACCTCGTTGTACAGCCGCGGGTAGTGGTTGTGCATGCGGGCGGGATCGGATCCGTCGAACCACTCGACGCCCTCGGCGGGGATCCGCTCGCCGAAGTCGGTCTTGAACGTGTCGACGCCCTGATCCATGAGCCGTTCGATGTGACCGACGTACCAGTCCGCCGCCTCGGGATTCGTGAAGTCGACGATCCCCATCCCTGCCTGCCAGAGGTCCCACTGCCAGACGCCGCCGTCGGTCCGCTTGAGCAGATATCCCTTCTCAGCTGCCTCGGCGAACAGCTTCGAACGCTGCGCGATGTAGGGGTTGATCCACGCGGAGACCTTCAGGCCGCGCTCGTGCAGCCGGGCCAGTTGCCCCTCCGGATCCGGGAACATCCGCGGGTCCCACTCGAAGTCGGTCCACTGGAACTCGCGCATCCAGAAGCAGTCGAAGTGGAACACGCTCAGCGGCAGGTCGCGCTCGGCAAAGCCGTCGATGAACCCGTTGACCGTCTCCTCGTCGTACTCGGCGGTGAACGAGGTCGTCAGCCACAGGCCGAACGACCAGGCGGGGACCCGCGCGGGCCGGCCCGTGAAGGCCGTATACCGCTCGAGCACGTCCTTGGGAGTCGGACCCGCGAACAGGTAGTAGTCCAGGGTCTCCCCCGGCACCGAGAACTGCACGCGGGAGTTGACCTCGCTGCCGACCTCGAACGACGCCCGGTCGGGGGTGTCCACGAGGACGCCGTAGCCGCGGCTGGTCAGATAGAACGGCACCGACTTGTAGGACTGCTCGCTGGAGGTGCCGCCGTCCGCATTCCAGGAATCGATGACCTGCCCGTTCTTCGCGAAGGCGCCGAAGCGCTCGCCGAACCCGTACACGCGCTCGCCCGGTTCGATGGACAGCTGCTGATGCACCCAGGTGTCTCCGGCCTGGGCCTCCGGCCCGCTGTCCGGACGGAACGAGCCGTCGGCCGTGAAGTGACCGATGGAGCGCGGCAGCGACCGGGTGAGCACGCGCCCGCCCTGCTCGAAGCGCACCTCCCAGTCGCCGGTGCGCGAGACGACCACGCGCAGATCGCCGGTCTCCAGCACGCCCTGGGCGTCGTCGACCGAGACCGCCGGCACGAACCCTGCTTCGGGGAACGTCTCGAAGTCCGGGCCCCGGTGGACGCGCCCGGCATGCCGCTGGACGCGCACCTTCACGACCCCGGATGCCGGGGACGAGAACGTCGCGGTCAGCATCGGACGGTTGAGGGTGTCTCCACGGTGGCGGATCACGGTCGTCGGCGCGAAGACCGTGAGGGTCCCGGCATCCGGATCGATGCGGATGTCGTCGACCTGCGTCGCGTAGAGGGGAGTCAGCCCCGGTCGGGTCAGCCAATAGCCGTCGGTGAACTTCACCAGGTGCGCCTTTCTGTCAGTGCCCGTACGTCGCCGGGCGCGATGCCCACGGTGCGGTCGGTCTTCTCTCCGGTGAGCAGGTCGACGCGCGTCCCGCCCTCCGCGATGTCGATGTCGATGTGACGATCGGAGTGGTTCAGCAGGAACAGGACGTCCCCGCGCCGGACGGCCTCCAGGCCGTCCGGAAGCATCTCCGCCCGGCCCCCGAGCGCCGAGTTGATCCCGGCGGTGCCGAGCACGTCTCCGATCAGGGCCGACAGGCTGCCGTCGTCCACGATCGCGCCGAGGTACCAGGCGGTTCCGTCGCCGACGCCGTGCCGTGTGAGAACGGGGACCCCGGCGAGGTCGCCGTCGGCGTGCCGGGCGAGGACGTCGGCCCCGTCCGCTCGCAGGCGTTCCGCGAGGATGCTCGCGCCGGGGGCCTCGACGTCTCGACCGGCCGCCCAGCTCTCGTCGAAGACCAGTGCGCTGCCGGAGTCCGGGACCGCGCCCCACTCCTCCCCGCTCACGCCGAGAAGCTCGCGCAGCAGCACGGGCGAGCGCCCGGTGAGCACGTGCGCGTTCTCGTCCGCGACGCCGCTGAACGCCCCGACGATGATCTGCGCCCCCGAGCCGACCGCATCGCGCAGTGCCGTCGCAGTACTCGGCCGGACGATGTAGGAGTGCGGCACGAGGACGACGCGGTAGCGCGAGAGGTCGGATGCCGGGGACACGATGTCCGCCGCGACGCCGCGACGCCACAGCTCTCGGTACCAGCGTCCGAGCTCGGTCAACGTGCTCAGTCGCTCGGTCGGCCGGGCCGGCTCCTCGCCCGCCCACCAGGACGGCCAGTCGAACAGGATCGCGACCTCGGCCTGGATGCCGGCACCCGCGACGGGCGCCAGACGGCGCAGATCCTCCCCCTGCTGCACGACTCCGCGGAACACGTCGGAATCGGCGCCGGCGTGCGGGAGCATGGCCGAGTGGAAGCGCTCGGCGCCCGCCCTGGCCTGACGCCACTGGAAGTAGCAGACGGCATCTGCGCCGCGCGCCACGGCCTGCAGCGAATCGCGACGTGCGCGCAGCGGGGATTTCGGGAGGTTGTGCTCGCGCCACGACGTGGCGCTGATGGCCTGCTCCATGAGCACCCAGCTCCGCCCGCCGCCGAGGGATCGCATGAGGTCCTGCACGAGCGCTATGGATGCCGGGGAGTCGGCGGAAGCCGGGTCCGGGTACTGGTCGTCCGAGACCACATCGACCTCGCCCGCCCACGACCAGTAGTCGGTGAGCGCGTGGAAGCCCATGAAGTTGGTCGTGATCGGCTGGGTCGCGCCGGCGGCATGGATGGCGTCGCGCAGCTCCCGATAGCAGTCCTCCAGCTGGTCGGAGCTGTATCGGCGGAAGTCCAGGGACTGCGTCGGGTTCACCAGGTACGGCATGCGGCGCGGAGGAAGGATCTCCTCGAATTCCGCATAGCGCTGCGACCAGAATGCGGTCCCCCAGGCCTCGTTGAGCGCCGCGATCGTGCCGTAGCGATCGCGCAGCCAGCGGCGGAACTCGCGCGCCGCCTCGTCGCCGTGATCGATCTGGCCGTACTCGTTTCCGACGTGCCACATCCGCACCGCCGGATGCTTCGCGTACCGCTCGGCGAGGTCGCGCGTGAGGGCCGCGGCGTGCTCCCGGTACACCCGGGACGCCGGGGAGAACTGGTTGCGGGAGCCGGCTATCAGACGCACACCGTCCCGGTCCACCGGCAGGGTCTCGGGGTGCCGGATGCCGAGCCACGGCGGCGGAGAGGCGACCGGCGTCGCGAGGTCGACCGCGATGCCTCCGGCGTGCAACAGGTCGAGCACCTCGTCCAGCCACGCCCACTCGCGGGCGCCGGGGACGGGCTCGATCACGGCCCAGCTGAACACGCCGACGGTGACGAGGTTCACGCCGGCTTCCCGCATCAGTGCCACGTCCTCGCGCCACACCTCCGCCGGCCACTGCTCGGGGTTGTAGTCGCCGCCGAAGCCGAGTCCGCGCTCGGCGATCAGCGTGTCGAAGGCACGGCGTGCCGAGGTCGTCGTTGACATGGGGTTTCCGGTTCTGGATCGAGTTGTCGAAGCGTTTCAACAACGAGACCATATACTAGCCACGTGCTGCTGTCCATCGAGGTCACCGACGACCTCCCCCTTCCTGCCCGCACCCCGCACATCGAGGCCACCGACGACCTCTCACATCCCCGCCGTGCCCCGCAGGCCGACGCCACCGACGACCTCCCCCACCCCACCGACGCGGAGCGCATCGCGGCTCGCGACGATCTCCACGTCTTGCAGCACGACCGGCCCGCCGCGCGATGGACCGACGCGTACCCGGTCGGGGACGGCACGCGCGGTGCCATGTGCGAAGGCCGCCTCGCAGGCGAGCGGCTGTGGCTGAACGACATCACCGCGTGGTCCGGCGTCGCGGACGCCGACCCGCTGCGCGGCATCGCCGCTCCGGGCCGGTCCGCGCTGGATGCCGCGGCCGACGCGATCGCCCGCGGCGACGCCGACGAGGCCGAGCGCCTGGTGCAGTCCCAGCAGACGCCGTGGGTGCAGGCGTTCCTGCCGCTCGGGCACGTGGACGTGGAGGTGCTCGGTATCCGGGCCGACGACGCCTCCCTCCGGCGCCAACTGGATCTGCGCACCGCCGTCGCCGCGCACGAATACCGCTCGGAGACCGGCTCCGTGCGTCACGAGACCTGGACGGATGCCGCGGCGAGCGCGATCGTCCACCGGGTGATCGCCGAGCAGCCCGTCCAGCTGCGCGTCCGCGTCGCGGGAGAGCTGCGCCACCGCCGCACTGATCACGTCGCGAACGCCCTGGTCGTCGAGTGGCACCTTCCGGTCGACGTCGCCCCCGGGCACGAGCATCCGGCCGAGCCGATCCGATACGACGAGGATCGCGGGCGCACCGGCGCCGTCACCGTGCGCTCCGTCGTGGCGGCGACATCGTCCGACGGCATCCTGACGACAGAACCCGCGCGCGAGCACGTCCTGCTCATCGGCACCGCGACAGCACCGTCGCTGCCCGGCGAACCGGATGACGAGCGCGATGCGCTCGCGCGGGCGGCGGTGCCGGCGCTCGATGCCGCGATCGAGGATCTGCGGGGCGCTCATGTCCGCGCGCACCAGGCGCTGTACACACGGTGCGCGCTCGAGCTGCCGTCCACGGACGGGGCCGGCGAGCTCACCGCGCCCGAGCGCATCGCACGGGCGCAGGAGCGTCCGGACGCAGGCCTCGCCGCCCTCGCGTTCCACTACGGTCGCTATCTGCTGCTCTCGTCCTCCCGGGAGGCGTCCGTCCCTCTGACCCTCCAGGGGCTGTGGAACGCCGAGCTGCCCGGCCCGTGGTCGAGCGCATACACCTCGAACATCAATCTCGAGATGGCCTATTGGCCGGCCGACGTCACGGGCCTCCCGGAGTGCGGGGCGCCCCTGCGCCGTTTCGTCGGACGAGTCGCGGCGACCACGGGGCGCGTCGTCGCACGCGAACTGCACGGGGCGGACGGCTGGGTGCTCCACCACAACTCGGACGCCTGGGGGCACGCCGCACCGGTCGGCGCCGGCTCGGGCGATCCCGCCTGGGCGTTCTGGCCGATGGGCGGCGTGTGGCTGAGTCTTCAGCTGTGGGACGCCTACACGTTCGATGAGGACCTCGAGCGCCTGGCCACGGAGATCTGGCCCGTCCTCGAGGGCTCCGCGCGCTTCGCGCTGAGCTGGATCCGCACGGACGGATCGCGGGCGTGGACGAGTCCGTCCACGTCGCCCGAGAACCGCTTCCTGGACGCCGCGGGGATCCCCCGCGCGCTGGGCGAGTCGACCACGATGGATGTCGCCCTGCTGCGCGCCCTCGCCGCTGCGTGCGCGGAGGCTGCGGGCGTGCTCGGTCTCTCGCCCTCCTGGCTCGCCGAGCTCGACCGGGTCACGGCGATGCTCCCGGACCCGCGCGTCCTGCCGGACGGCCGACTCGCGGAGTGGGATCGCGACCTCGTCGACGCCGAGCCGCGGCACCGGCACCTGTCGCATCTGGTCGGCCTGTATCCCCTCGGGACCTTGACGCCCCGGCGCACGCCCGAGCTCGCCGAGGCCGCCGCGACGACCATCCTGTCGCGCGGAGCGGAATCGACCGGGTGGGCGCTGGCCTGGCGCCTGGCGATGTGGGCGCGCCTCGGCGACGGCGAGCGTGTGCAGGATCAGCTCGGACTCTCGCTGCGTCCGGCACAGGTCGCCGTGGGCCAGCGCGGCGGACTCTACGACAACCTGTTCAGCGCGCATCCGCCGTTCCAGATCGACGGGAACCTCGGCCTCACCGCCGGCGTCGCCGAGGCGCTGCTGCACTCGCACGAGCTCGACGGCGCGCGACGCCGGCTCCACGTGCTGCCCGCGCTGCCGCCGGACTGGCCGGACGGCGCCGTGCGCGGGCTCCGCGGCCGGGGCGGCATCCGCGTGGACCTCGAATGGCGCGAGCACCGCGTCGTGCGCGTGCAGCTGGGATCCGAGGCCGAGCGCGCCGTGATGCTGTCCGGCCCCGGTCTGCCCGAGACCGAGCTCACGCTGCATCCGGAAGAACCGACGATCATCGAGCCGAAGGAGCCGAGATGGTGACCATCGCCGATGTCGCACACGCCGCCGGCGTGTCGATATCCACCGTGTCCTACGTGATGAGCGGGAAGAGGACCATCTCGCAGGAGACCAGGGAGCGCGTGGAGCAGGCCATCGCGGACCTGAAGTACAGCCCGCACGCCAGCGCCCGGTCCCTCGCGTCCCGATCGACCAACGTCATCGGCCTGCAGGCGCCGCTGCGCGCCGGCGTCGACGTGCACGTGATCATGGAGATCGTCGCCGGCGTCGTGCGGGAGGCCCGAGCGCACCAGTACGACATCCTGCTGCTGACGAGCGACGACGCCGCGGGCCTCAGCCGCGCCGCGCGGGCGTCCATGGTCGACGCCCTGCTGGTGATGGACGTCGAATCCGACGACCCGCGCATCGCAACGCTCGAGGAGCTCGACGCTCCCGCGCTGCTCATCGGCCTCCCCGCCGGTGCGGACGGCATCGCGTGCGTCGACTTCGACTTCGAGGCCGCCGGCCGGCTGGCGGCGGAGCGGCTCGCGCGGCTCGGGCACACGCACGTCGCCCTGCTGGGCGCTCCTGCGGAGGTCATGGCGCGCCACACGTCCTACTCGGACCGTCTGAATCGCGGCTTCCTCGCAGCCGCCGAGGAGCTCGGGCTCGAGGCCCGCGTGCACGCCTGCCCGAGCAGCCAGGAGGCGGTCGCCGTGGTCGACGCCGTGCTGGCGGAGCGGCCAGAGGTCACCGGCATCCTGTTCCACAACGAGGGCGCGCTCCCCTACGTCGCCGGGCGGCTGAGCTCGGGCGAGACCGGGCGGGAGCTGGACGTCATCGCCCTGTGCCCCGCCGACGTGGCTCGCACCGTGCCGACGCTGACCGACAGCATCGACATCCCGGCGGAAGAGCTCGGCGCGACCGCCACGCGCGCGATCATGAGCCTGCTGGAGGGCGAGGAGCTCCCGCCCGTCCAGTTGCTCGCACCCCAGCTGGAATCGGCAGCGGATGCCGCGGCATCCGTCACGGGCGCATGAGGATCGATCCGGAGAGCAGGTCTCTCCAGGGGATGTCTTCCTTCCTCGGCTTCGTCGCGCTCAACATGATGTACCTCGTGACGTGCCTGCCGGTCGTCACGATCCCGGCCGCGACCAGCGCCCTGTACGAGGTCACGATCCGCTATTCGGACGATGAGAGCGGGCGTCCGGTGAAGGACTTCTTCCCGGCGTTCGGACGCAACTTCGTGCGCGCGACCCTGCTCGGGCTGTGCCTGGGCGTGCCGCTTCTGCTGCTCGCGGCGAGCGCGATCTTCTGGGCGTCGCATCCGAGTGTGCTCGCGGGCGCGGCGACGGTCGTCGCCACTCTGGCGGCGGTGTACCTGTTCGCGGCCTTCCTGTTCGCCATGGCGCTCACGGCCGTGTACGCCGCGCCGTTCCGCCAGACGCTCAAGAACGCACTGCTGCTGCCCGCTGCCGAGCCGGTGCGGATGCTCGGGATCCTCCTCATCCCGATCGCGCTGGTGTGCATCACGATCGTGTTCCCGCTGTTCGGGGTGATCCTCGTGACGATCGGCTTCTCCGTCGGCGCGTACGCGACGGCGTTCCTGTTCCGTTCCGCGTTCGCACGTCGCAGCTGAACGGGGCCTCGGGCACGACGAAGGGGCCGAGCGTGCGCCCGGCCCCTTCTCGTGAGGTGACGCCGTTCTTACTCGGCGAACTCCTCCCCGACCGCGATGCGGGCGTCGTTCTGCTCCTCGGCGCGCTCGAGATCGACGGCGAGGACGTCCTCGTAGCCGAGTCCCTTGGCGGTCTCCTGCAGCTCGGACCAGAGCTTGTCGAAGTCCGACTCGCTCTCGGCGAAGGTCGCCTGCCACGAGTACTGCACGATCACGGCCTTGACCTGGTTGCGCAGGGCCTCGGTCTGCGAATCGTCGGCCGGAGCCGTGTAGCTCGCCCCCGGCGCGACGAGCAGCTGGTCGTTGGCCTTCAGGTACTCCATGGTCGAGGTCGCATCGTCCATGTGCGCGGACCAGTCGGCGCGCAGGTCGTTCTGCGTGAGCTCCTGGTAGTGCGGCCAGAACTGGTAGTTGTACGGCAGGCCGGTGTTCTCGTCGACGTCGTTCGGCAGCACTGCGCTGATGTTCAGCGTCGACGTGCCGTCGATGTAGCTGCCGCCGCCCCACTCCTCGGGAACCGTGGCGTCACCGGTGAGGAAGACCTCCTGGCCGAACTCGGTCAGCTGCGGCTGGCCGTCGTCGCCCATCTCCCAGGTGAGTCCCTCGGGGCCTGCGGCGCCCTGGGTCTGGCTGTTGTTGGTGTAGGTGCCCTCTGTGGAGTACAGCCAGTCGATGAAGGCGGCGATGCGCTCGGGGTCCTCGGCCTGAGAGCCGATCGCGAAGACCTGCTTGCCGCCGTACGCCTCGGCGCCGTACGAGAAGATCGTCTGGTCCTCGATCGGGGCGAGCATGAAGCCGGTGCCGGCGTTCATGTTGTCCTCGGTGTTGTACGCGGCCTGGCCCAGCCACGGCCACCACGAGTACAGCACCTGGCCGTTCTGGAACTTCGACCACAGCGTGTCGTAGTTCTGGGTCGTGGACTCGGGGTCGACCAGTCCCATGCGGTAGGCCTCGTTGTAGAACTCCAGAACGCGGTGGTACTCGCCGTCGTCGTCGAGGATGCCCTGGTAGTCGGACCCGTCGGCCTTCGCGAGGGCGAAGCCGAGCTCGTCGTAGCCGTAGTAGGTGATCGGCTGCTTGACGTTGTTCATCATGTTGCCGTCCCAGTCCTTGAACAGGCTCAGGGCGTACACCTTCTTCCCGTTCGGGGCGGTCGGCTGCAGGTCCTGCATGCCCTTCAGAACGGGGAGGAGGTCCTCGAGAGTGCTGATCTCGGGATAGCCCAGCTCCGCGTAGAGGTCCCAGCGCAAGTAGGCCCCGAAGGTCGGCTCGAGTCCCTCGCTGGGCTCGGTCGGCGGGATGCTGGAGACCTGACCGGGGAACGCGTAGACGCCGTCCTTGCCGTCGTTGAGCCGGTCGACGGCCCGGTCGAAGCGCTCGAGGTTGCCCATCGCGGGGTAGTACTTCGCGGCATCCAGGACGAGACCACCCTGCACGAGCTCGTCGAGCTTCTCACCCTTGTCGGTGACGATGAGATCGCCGAGGTCTCCGGCGGACACACGGGTGTTGTAGAGCGTGTCGCCGCCGCCGGCGACGTTCGGGGCGATGATGTTCAGGTTCATGTTGAACTTCTCTTTGACGAGCGCGCCGAACCATCCCTCCTGCATGCCCATGTAGTTGGCGAGACCGTCGAACACGTCGATCGTGATCTCCTCCTCCCACTCGGTCGGGAACGCGTCGACCTGCGCCTCGTCGGTCTCGGCCGGCTCGCCGGTGCAGGCGGCCAGGGAGCCGACGGCGAGGAGTACGACCACTCCGAGCGCGGCTTTCCTCTTCAGCTTCATTGCTTTCCTTTCTCGGTGCGCGAAGCGCCGTCAGCCCTTGACGGCGCCCAGCATGATGCCCTTCACGAAGAAGCGCTGGAACAGGGGGTAGATGAAGATGATCGGGAGGACCACGATCACCGACACGGTCATGCGGATGGAGGTGGGCGTCTGGGAGGTCGCGGCGGACACGATGCCGCTGAGGTCGCCGCCGGCGTTCTGCGCGGCCTGGGCGAGGCTGGAGGCCTGGTTGATGAACATGTAGAGCAGGTACTGCAGGGTGTACAGGCTCTGGTCCGTGATGTAGATCAGGGTGTCCTGGAAGCTGTTCCACTGCGCCACGGCGGAGAAGATCGCGACGGTCGCGAGGATCGGCGTCATGTTCGGCAGGTAGATGCGGAAGAAGATCTGCACGATGTTCGCCCCGTCCAGCTCCGCCGCCTCCTGCAGGGACTCCGGCATGGACTCCACGAACGTCTTCACGAGGATGATGAAGAACGGCTGCACGATGAAGGGCAGCACGTAGACCCAGAAGTTGTTGGTCAGCCCGAGGTTCTTCATGATGATGAAGACGGGGATGAGGCCGGCGCTGAAGTACATCGTGATGATGACGAAGCGGTACCAGAACTGGCGCGCCCACATCCGCTTCTGCGTGAACATGAAGCCGAGGAAGGCCGATGCCAGCACGGTTGCGACCGTGCCGATCACAGTGCGCGCGACGCTCACCGCGGCCGCCAGCGGCAGGCCGTTCAGCTGGAAGACCTCTTTGTAGTTGTCGAGGTGGAGTCCGACCGGCCACAGGCGGACGTCGCCGAGGGCGGACACGTCGTTCGCGCTGATGGAATTGATGATCAGGTAGTAGAACGGGTAGGCGCAGATCACGACGAGCAGTGCGAACACCGTGTAGTTGCTGATCGCGAAGAGGACGTCGCCGCCGTGACGGTGCTCGGCGGGACGTCGGGTGGGCCGCTGCGGGCGGACGGGGCGCTTCGGGGGTGCGGTCAGGGCGGTCATGTCGCGCCTCTCAGACGATCGATTCGCCGCGCACACGCTTGGCGATGGCGTTGACGGTGAACAGGAGGATGACCGAGACGATGCTCTTCAGCATCCCGATCGCGGTCGCCATCGACAGGCTGTTGCCCGTCATGCCGATGTTGTAGACGTACAGGTCCAGGACCTGGATCCACTCCTTGTTGAACGCGTTCTGGAACACGTAGTACTGCTCCATGCCGTTGTTGAGGAGGTTCGCGATCGACAGCAGCAGGAGCACGAGGTAGGTCGGCATGAGCTGCGGCAGGGTGATGTACCACATCTTCTGGAAGCGCCCGGCGCCGTCGATCTCCGCCGATTCGTACAGCGACTGGTCGATGCCGGCGATCGCAGCGAGGTAGATGATCGCGCCCCAGCCCAGGCCCTTCCAGATGCTCCAGAGGGTCATGGTGAGCCAGACGTTCTCATTGGTGTCGAGGAACTTGATCGGCGCGGTGATCAGCCCCCAGTCGCCGAGGACGTTGTTCACCAGGCCGGAGCTGGAGAACAGCGAGAAGGCGATCATGTAGACGAGCACCCAGGAGATGAAGTTCGGCAGGGTCGTGAGGGTCTGCACGGCGTTGCGGAACCAGGGCGCGCGGATCTCGTTGAGGAAGATCGCGAAGGCGAGCGGCAGGACGCTCGTGGCGATTCCGAGGAAGCTGATCGCGAGGGTGTTCATCATCACCTGAGCGATCTGGGCGACCTGAGTCGGCGAGCTGACGAGCATCTGGAACCACTGCAGTCCGACGAACTCGCTGCCCTCGAGCCCGAGGGCGGGCTTGTAGTCGTAGAGGGAGTAGATCCAGCCGTACAGCGGGAAGTAGGAGAACAGGAAGGCGAGGACGATGAACGGCAGGATGCACAGGAACATGCCGTAGGACTTGCGTCCACCCGCCTGCTGCCGGTCGCGGCGTCGACGACGCCGGCGCGACGGGTTCTCGACCTCGTCGAGCTGCGTGACCATGGTCTCGGTCAGGGTCGTGGTCGTCATCGTGCCATGCCTTGGGTCGGGGGCGTCCTCGCCCACGGATGTCTGTTGAGAGCGCTCCCATCCAGGTAGGACGTCGAAACGCTTCGACATCACGATAGGGGCTGATCCGCGTCGACGCAAGCCTTGCGGGGAAGCGTTTCGACAACCCGGGATCGAACCGCTACCGTGTTGCCGTGGCTCTGACCGATCTCCCCCTCGACGAGCTCGAGGTCTTCCGTCCCGACGTCGATGAACCCGCGGACTTCGACGCGTTCTGGCAGCGCACCCTCGGCGAGGCCCGCGAGGCGGCGGCTCCCGCGACCCTGCGGCCGGCCGACACTCCGGTGAATCAGCTCGTCGTCGAGGACCTCGAGTTCAGCGGCTTCGGCGGCGACCCGATCCGCGCGTGGGTCACACGGCCGCGCACCGAGGAGCCGCTTCCGGCGATCGTCGAGTACATCGGATACGGCGGCGGCCGCGGCATCCCCGGTGAGCGCCTGCAGTGGGCCTCGGCAGGATACGTGCACGTGCTCATGGACACGCGCGGCCAGGGAGCGAACTGGGGATCCGGCGGAGACACCCCGGACCCGCACGGCTCGGCCTCCGCCGCGACCGGCTTCATGACCCGCGGCATCGAGTCCCCGGAGACGTACTACTACCGCCGGCTGTTCACGGATGCCGTCCGTGCCGTGGACACGACGCGCGAGCTGCCGTTCGTGCGCCCCGACCGGGTGTCGGTCACCGGCGCGAGCCAGGGCGGCGGGATCTCGATCGCCGCCGGCGCCCTGCATCCCGACGTGTTCGCCGTCATGCCGGACGTGCCGTTCCTCTGCTTCTTCCGCCGGTCGGTCGAGCGGACCCCCGATCATCCGTACGCCGAGATCGAGCGCTACCTCGCGGTGCACCGCGACCGCGTGGCTCAGGTGTTCGAGACGCTGTCGTACTTCGACGGTGTGAACTTCGCGCGCCGGATCCACCAGCCCGCGCTGTTCTCGGCCGCCCTCATGGACGGCATCGTGCTGCCCTCGAGCGTGTACGCCGCCTACAACCACCTCGCCTCGACGGATGCCGAGATCGAGCCGTACCTGTTCAACGGCCACGAGGGCGGGCAGATCGCGCAGTGGGTGCGCCAGGCGCGCTGGCTCGCCGCGCGCGTCTAGGGACCCGCGCCGCCGGTACGATTTCTCCGTGCGCCTGGGAGTCATCGACATCGGATCGAACACCGTCCACCTGCTCGCAGCCGATGTCCGCCCCGGCGGGCGGCCGCTGGCGACGACCAGCGACCGGACCGTGCTGCGCCTCATGCGCTTCCTGACCCCCGATGGTGCGATCTCCGACGAGGGCGTGCGCGCGCTCGAGGACGCGGTCACGCGCGCCAGGACCGTGGCCGCTTCCGAGAACGTCGACGCCCTGCTCGCGACCGCGACCAGCGCGGTCCGCGAGGCGACGAACGGCGTCGAGGTCATCGCGCGGATCGAAGCCGCGCTCGGTCAGCCGCTGCAGGTGCTGGACGGCGAGACCGAGGCGGAGCTGACGTTCCTCGCCGTCCGCCGGTGGTTCGGCTGGTCGGCGGGTCAGCTGCTGCTGCTCGACATCGGCGGCGGTTCGCTGGAGATCGCGGCGGGAGCGGACGAGATCCCGGAGGCCGCGGCATCCGTCCCGCTGGGGGCCGGGCGCATGACGGTCGAGTTCCTGCCCGACGATCCGCCGGGCGAGGACGCCGTCGAACGGCTGCGCGCGCATGCCACGACCGTGCTCTCTTCGGTGACGCCGGCCTTCCGCGCGTTGCCGCGGCCCGATCACGTCGTCGGGTCGTCCAAGGCCATCCGCTCCCTCGCCCGCCTCGTCGGGTACCCGGTTCCCGGCTGGTCGGGCATCGATCGGATGCTGCTCCCCCACGACGCCCTCGGCTCCTGGATCCCCCGTCTCGCGCGGCTGCCGGCGTCCGCCCGCCAGGAACTGCCCGGCATCACGCCCGATCGCACGTTCCAGATCGTCGCGGCGGCCGTGTCCCTGCACACCGCGATGACGATGCTGGACGTCCAGGAGCTCGAGGTCTCGCCCTGGGCGCTGCGCGAGGGCGTGCTGCTGCGCTACATCGAGTCGCTGAGCTGGAGCGGCACCGGTATCTGAGCGCAGGTACGCTGTCCCGGATGGATGCTCCTCCGCCCCGGCCGCGGCGCGCAGTGGTCGCCCGTGTGCTGCTCGTGCCGTACCTTTTCGCGCTCGCGCTCGTCGTGTGGCTGCCGGGTGAGGATGCCGAGAAGGCCACCGGGATCGTGGAGACGGCGGCGCGGCTGCTGGCCGCGTGGGGGCTGCCGTTCGAGATCGGCTATCCGGTGCTCGAGTTCCTTGCCAACGTCGTGCTGTTCGTGCCGTTCGGCGCGCTGGTCATGCTGAGCTTCCCCGCACTGCGATGGTGGCAGGTGATCCTGCTCGGGTGCGCGACGAGCACGACGATCGAGCTCGTGCAGATCCTGCTCCCGAGCCGCTTCCCGACCGTGTCGGATGTCGTCGCCAACACGCTCGGGACGGCGGCCGGACGGGTTGCTGCCGCGGTCGTGCGGAGGCCGCGGAGCGCCCGCGCCTCCGTCGAGGCGTGAGCGCTCCTGTGAAGGGATGAGGCTCGATCAGCCCGGCGTCTCAGAGCGCCAGGCGCTGCGAGACGACGTCTGCGAGCTGCTGCCCGAAGGTCTTCGCCGATTCCGCGTCCGCGGCCTCGACCATGACGCGCACGAGCGGCTCGGTGCCGGACTTGCGCAGCAGCACGCGCCCGGAGTCGCCCAGCGCCTGCTCGACGGTGCGGACGGCATCCTGCACGCCCTGGTCGTCGGCGACGCGGTCCTTGTCGACGCCGCGCACGTTGATCAGCACCTGCGGGTACACCGTCATGACGCTCGCGAGCTCGGCGAGCGACTTCTGCTGGCGCGCCATCTCGGCGACGAGGTGCAGACCGGTGAGCAGGCCGTCTCCGGTGGTGGCGTACTCGCTCATGATGACGTGACCGGACTGCTCGCCGCCCAACGCGAAGCCGTTGGCGTTCATGTCCTCGAGCACGTACCGGTCGCCGACCGCGGTCTGGCGGACGGTGATGCCGTGCTCGCGCATCGCGATGTGCAGCCCGAGGTTGCTCATGACGGTCGCCACGAGGGTGTCATCGGTGAGGACTCCGCGCTCCTTCATGGCGATCGCGAGGATCGCCATGATCTGGTCGCCGTCGACGACGTTGCCGGCGGCGTCCACCGCGAGGCAGCGGTCCGCGTCGCCGTCGTGGGCGATGCCGACGTCGGCGCCCAGGCGCACGACGGCCTCGGCGAGCTGGTCGAGATGCGTCGATCCGACCCCGTCGTTGATGTTGATGCCGTCCGGATCGGCTCCGATGACGGTCACCTCGGCCCCGGCATCCCGGAACGTCTCGGGCGAGACCCCGGATGCCGCGCCGTGCGCGCAGTCCAGGACCACGTGGATGCCGTCGAGGCGGTGCGGCAGGGAGCCGAGCAGGTGGACGACGTAGCGGTCCTCGGCGTCGGAGAACCGCTGGATGCGGCCGACGGATTCTCCGGTCGGCAGCAGCTTGTCTCCGGTCATGGCGGCCTCGATGCGCTGCTCGACGATGTCGGGGAGCTTCACGCCACCGCGGGCGAAGATCTTGATGCCGTTGTCGGGCGCGGGGTTGTGCGAGGCCGACACCATCACGCCGAAGTCGGCGTCGCGGTCGGCGACGAGGAACGCCAGCGCGGGGGTCGGGATCACTCCGGCGTCGAAGACGTCGACACCGGAGGAGGCCAGGCCGGCCGAGACGGCGGCGGCCAGGAACTCGCCGGAGATGCGCGGGTCGCGGGCGACGACGGCGGTGAGCCGCTTGCCCTGCGCCTTGCGCGCCTCGGCGGTACGGCCCTGGCCCAGGACGACTGCAGTCGCCTGGGCCAGGGAGAGCGCCAGGTCGGCGGTGAGGATGCCGTTGGCAAGACCTCGCACGCCGTCCGTGCCGAACAGTGCCATGAAGGGCTGTGCGGCTTAGCGCTTCGAGTACTGAGGCGCCTTGCGGGCCTTCTTGAGACCGGCCTTCTTGCGCTCCTTGACGCGAGCGTCGCGCGAGAGGAAGCCGGCCTTCTTCAGGGTCGGACGGTTGTTCTCGACGTCGATGCCGTTCAGCGCACGGGCGATGCCGAGGCGCAGCGCACCGGCCTGGCCCGAGGGGCCGCCGCCGGAGATGCGGGCGATCACGTCGTAGGAACCGGCGAGGTTCAGGACCGTGAACGGGTCGTTGATCAGCTGCTGGTGCAGCTTGTTCGGGAAGTAGTCCTCGATCGTGCGGCCGTTGACCGTGATCGTTCCCGAGCCGGGGACGAGGCGCACGCGGGCGATGGCCTGCTTGCGGCGGCCGACGGCGGCGCCGGGGACGCTCAGCACGGGACGGGGAGCCGCCTCCGCAACCTCGGTCTCAGGCGTCGCGGTCGAGTAGTTCTGAGGGAATTCGGTGGAGTCCTGGATGTCAGCCACGAGTATGTCCTTTTCGTTGCGGCGCTTACTGGGCGACCTGGTCGAGGGTGTACGTCTGGGGCTTCTGAGCGGCGTGCGGGTGCTCGGCACCGGCGTAGACCTTCAGCTTGCCCAGCTGCTGGCGCCCGAGGCTGTTCTTCGGGAGCATCCCGCGGACGGCCTTCTCGACGGCGCGGA
The DNA here is from genome assembly GCF_058349845.2 of Microbacterium cucumeris. Lineage (NCBI taxonomy): Bacteria > Bacillati > Actinomycetota > Actinomycetes > Micrococcales > Microbacteriaceae > Microbacterium > Microbacterium cucumeris. The sequence goes on along the minus strand of NZ_JBYRIZ020000002.1, from coordinate 122,979 downwards.
CGGGGTTCTTCTCGAGCAGCTCGGCGTACGAGACGGCCTTGAGGCCGCCCGGGTAGCCCGAGTGGCGGTAGGCCATCTTCTTCTGGAGCTTCTGACCCGTGAGCGCGACCTTGTCGGCGTTCACGATGATGACGAAGTCACCCGAGTCGATGTGGTTGGCGAAGGTCGCCTTGTGCTTGCCGCGCAGGAGCGCTGCGGCGTGCGAGGCGAGACGACCGAGAACGACGTCGGTGGCGTCGATGACGACCCAGTCACGCTGGACCTGCCCGGCCTTCGGGGTGTAAGTGCGCGTCACGATAGTGCTGCTTTCTTGTTCGAACGGAGGAGTTCGTGAATCCCACTCCGGGGTGGTTCCGCCTTCGAGGAAGGAGAACACGCCAGTGGAGGGCTCACGTTCGCGGTACCGCAGTCGGGCACCAAAGGGTTAGCTTACGCCATCAGGGCGGCTTTGCCCAACTTGACACCTCGTCCCTCAGGACAGCTGCGCGGTGATGAGGATCGGGCGGTGGTCGCTCGCGCGCTGAGGCAGGGTGCGGATGCTGTCGATGTCGAACCCCTCGGAGGTGGCGAAGTCGTAGTGCCCCTTGAAGACGCGATAGCGCGTGTAGGTGCGCTCGTCCGAGAGCGTCAGCGTGTACCCGTGGTCGCGCACGGTCTGGCCCAGGTTCTCCTTGAAGACCGGATAGTTGTAGTCCCCCACCATGAGGATCGGGATGCCGGGGCCGAACGCCTCGAGCTCGGTCAGCGCGCTTCGGATCTGCGTGCGCCGCAGCGAGTTCAGGGCGGTGAGCGGTGCGGCGTGGAACGACGCCACGATCATCTCCCGCCCGTCGTCGATGTCATGCAGCCGCACGGCGAGCACCCGCTCGTGGGCCGGCTTGAGCATCCGGTCGTGCAGCGACTTCTTCAACTCGATCGCCCGCAGCGAGTGGAGGCGAAAGGTGTTCTCCCGGTAGAAGACGGCCAGGCCCAGGCGGTTGCCCTGCGTCGCCTGGGCGAGCACGAGATCTCCGACCCGGTCCGGGAGAGCTGCGACGTCGCACTCCTGCAGGCACAGGATGTCCGCGCCGTGCTCGTCGACGAGCGCATCGAGTTCGCCGGCGGCGCGGTGCTTGCGCAGGTTGTAGGAGATGACCTTCATCCCCTCTCACGCTAGACCTTCCGACTGTGCGCCAGGTGTCGATCCGGCGACCGGCCGGGGAACGGCTCACTCGTCGTCGGACCGCACCGAGCCGTCCCGGTCGCGCCGCGCCCTGGTCTGCTCGGCCCGTGCCGCGAGCAGGTCGTCGCTGGGATACCCGACCTCGGTGAGGACGAGTCCGCGCGCCGCCAGCACCTTGAACTCGCTGGTGCGGGTACGAGCATCCCGGAGCACGGCGAGGTCCTCGACGTCGAGCCGCCCCTCCCCCACGGCTGCGCACGCCCCCACGAGCGCCCGCACCATGCTGTGGCAGAACGCGTCCGCCTTGACCTCGGCCACGAGCACGCCCTGCTCGTCCCGTCGCCAGCGGTAGTCGAGCAGCGTGCGGATGGTCGTCGCCTCCTCGCGTGCCTTGCAGTAGGCGGCGAAGTCGTGCAGGCCGATGAGGGTCTGCGCCGCGGCATCCATCGCCTCGGCATCCAGGCTCCCCCGGATGCTCGTCGTGTCGGCGCGGCGCAACGGGTCGAAGCCCGCGACGTCGTCCGCCAGGCGATAGCGGTATCGACGCCAGACGGCGGAGAAGCGGGCGTCGAAGCCGTCCGGGGCGAGCGCGGAGGACGTGACCGTGACATCCGGGTATGCCCCGAGCACGCCGCGCATGCGCCCGGCGATCGATCCCGCGGGATCGTGCGCGGCCCGGCCGTGCCGTGCCTCGATGCGCGCCCATTGCGCGTCGTCGAGGTCGACGTGAGCGACCTGCCCGCTGGCGTGGACCCCGGCATCTGTGCGGCCCGCGACGACGAACTGGACCTCGGAGCCGACGATGCGCGCCAGCGCCGCCTCCAGCGTGCCCTGCACGGTGCGCAGCCCCGGCTGCTTGGCCCACCCGCGGAAATGGGTGCCGTCGTAGGCGATGTCCAGGCGGATTCTCACTCGGCCAGCCTATCCGCGGGGCGCAGCCGCGCCCGGACGTTCAGGATCGTGCGAGCATCCGTTCGGAGTTGTCGGCGACCCATTCCACCAGGGGGAGCAGGCGCGCCATCAGGTCCTCCCCCAGCGGCGTGAGGCTGTACTCGACGTGCGGCGGCACCGTGGGGAACGACTCCCGATGCACCAGCCCGTCGTCGGCGAGCGTGCGCAGCGTCGACGCCAGCATCTTCTCGCTGATGCCCGCCACGGTCCGGCGAAGTTCTCCCCAGCGCAGCGTCCCCTCGGACAGGGCCGACAGCACCAGCACGCCCCACTTGCTCATGACATGGTCGAGCACGACCCGCGTGCTGCAGCCCTCCTCGAAGGCGCCGGGAACCGAGGCCTTGATCTGCGCAAAACTCACCGTCATGTGGGTACCTTACGTCAAAGTGGGTACCCGTGTTCGGGAATGCATCGAGATCGCCGTCGAGTTGGGCTTGATGTCACCGATGAAAGGACACCCATGACCATTCTCGTCACCGGCGCGACCGGACAGCTCGGCCGCCTCGTCATCGACAGCCTCCTCGAGCGCGGGGCCGACCCCGCGGCGATCGTCGCCGGGGCGCGCGACATCGCCAGAGCGGCCGATCTCGAGGCTCGCGGCGTGCGCGTCGTCGAGCTGGACTACGACCGACCGGAGACCGTGACGGCCGCACTCGACGGGGTCGATCGCGTGCTGCTGATCTCGGGCTCGGACGTCGGGCAGCGCGTCCCTCAGCACCGGGCCGTGATCGATGCCGCGCGCGCGGCCGGGGTCTCGCAGCTCGTGTACACGAGCGCGCCGAAGGCGACGACGAGCGATCTCGTCCTCGCTCCGGAGCACAAGGCCACCGAGGAGCTCATCGCCGCCTCGGGTGTTCCCGCCGTGATCCTGCGGAACAACTGGTACACCGAGAACTACGCCGCAGACCTCGCGCGTGCAGCCTCGACCGGTGTCCTCGCGGCGAGCGTCGGGGACGGCCGGGTCGCGTCGGCCGGCCGCAGGGACTTCGCCGAGGCCGCTGCCGTCGTGCTTCAGGAGGACGGCCACATCGGAGAGGTGTACGAACTGGGCGGCGACATCGCCTGGACGTATGCCGACCTCGCTGCGGCGATCTCGGAGGTGGTCGGGCGTCCGGTCGTCTACACGCCACTGAGCACGGAGGAGCACGCCGCCGCGCTCGAGGCCGCGGGCCTGGATGCCGGGACGATCGGGTTCGTCACCGCTTTGGACGCCGGCATCCGCGACGGCGCTCTGGCGGACACGGACGGCACGCTCGCGCGGCTGATCGGTCGCCCGACGACGCCGCTGGTCGACGGCCTGCGCGCTCTCGCCTGACGGGGCACCCCTGGCGATCTTCCGCGGATGCGGGTTATCCGGACAATATCTGTCCGGATAACCCGCGAGACTGGGCGTCACGACGAACGAAAGGTCGATTCTCATGACGATTCTGGTCACCGGGGCGACGGGCAGTGTCGGCAGGCACATCGTGGATCAGCTGGTGGAACGCGGCGAGCGGGTGCGGGCACTGACCCGTGACCCCGCCCGGGCCCGGCTCCCCCGCGACGTCGATGCCGTGCGCGGCGACCTGACGGACCTCGAGAGCATGCGCTCCGCGATGGAAGGCTGCGATGCGGTGCACTTCATCACCTTCGACGGCGCCTTCGGCGCGACGCTGCAGAACGGACCGGAACTGGTCGAGCTCGCCGAGGCGGCCGGCATCCGACGCATCAGCGTCCTCGGCGGCTGGGACGAGAGCACGCTCGAGCCGGCGCTGCGCGCAGCGAGCATCCCCTGGGCGCAGCTCGCACCGGTCGAGTTCATGACGAACGCGCTCGAATGGGCGCCGGAGATCGCCAAGACCCGGCAGGTCCGCACGCTCGCGGCCTGGCCGAGCGCCATGGTCCATCCGGCCGACATCGCCGCCGTCGCCGTCGTGCTTCTCACCGAGGACGACCACGACGGCCGGACCTACTACCTCACCGGGCCCGAGGCGCTGACGCCCGCCGAGCGTGCATCCCGGATCGGCGATGCGCTCGACGAGGAGGTCACGTGGGTGCAGCTCTCGGAGGAGGAAGAGCGCGAGCGGTTGCGCGGCTACGGATACGACGAGGAGTATGTCGAGTTCGGTCTCGAGCTGGCGAAGAACCCGCCGGAGATCGGTCAGGTCGTGCAGGACACCGTGACGCGCCTGACCGGGCAGCCGGGGCGGACGTTCGCGCAGTGGGCGCGGGAGAACGCCGCGGCGTTCCGCTGATGACTTCGGGGGCCCGGTTCCGCGGGCCCCCGCTCAGTCGATCAGGCGATCGAAGAGCGCGTCCAGCTCCGGATCGACGCGCTGCAGTTCGGGATGCGCGTCGTGCCACTCGATGATCTCGCGCGCGGCGACATGCAGGCCGATGACCGGATCGAACTCGGGCACCAGGCGGCGGATCTTGGTGTTGTCGAACACGACGGAATGCGCCATGTCGCCCGTGAGCTGCCCGGCGCGCTCCGGGAGGGCTCGTTCGATGGCCGCGCTGGTCGCATGGCGCAACCGCGGCTCCGCCCCCGCAGCCCGCCCCAGGATCGTGTAGATCTCGTTCCAGGTGTACACGAAGTCGCTCGTGATCTGGAACGTGTCCCCGATGGCCAGGGGATTGCCCAGCAGCCCGACGAACCCGACGGCGAAGTCGCGGGAGTGCGTGAGCGTCCACAGGGACGTGCCATCCCCGTGCACCACGATCTCCTTGCCGCGCCGCATTCGGTCGATCGCCGTCCAGCCCACGAAGGCCGGAATCGTCCACCGGTCGTACGTGTGCGACGGACGCAGCACCGTCACAGGGAACCCGCGATCGCGGTAGGCCGAGGCGAGCAGGTCCTCGCAGGCGATCTTGTCGCGCGAGTACTGCCAGTAGGGATTGCGCAACGGAGTCGACTCCGTGATCGGCAGGCGGGCGACCGGCTTCTGATAGGCGGAGGCCGAACTGATGAAGACGTACTGTCCGGTGCGCCCCTCGAAGCGATCGATGTCGTGCTGCACCTGGTCCGGGGTGAATGCGATCATGTCCGCGATGACGTCGAACTCGCGCCCGGCGAGGGCTTCGTCCACGGCGCGGGCGTCCGAGATGTCGGCCGTGAGCACCTCCACCCCTTCGGCGGGCGCTCGACGGGAGCGTCCGCGGTTCAGCAGAGTGACCTCCATCCCGCGTCGCGCTGCGAGAGCGCTCGCCTCGGAGGAGATGATCCCCGTTCCGCCGATGAACAACACCTTCGTCGCTGACATGCTCAGCACTCTACTCAGGACGGATGCCGTCAGGTCCGCAGGAGCCTACTTCGGGGCGGTCCGGTCGGCACCGAGAGGCGCGGCGTCCGCCACCTCCGCTCCCGATCCCACCATTCGGGGCCTCGGATCTGCGGGACGCCGCCGTTCATGCGGATCTCCCAGCCGGAGTGCTCCAGGGACCGATGATGCCACCAGCACAGCGGCACGCCGTTGTCGGTGTGCGTCGGCCCGCCACGGGCATGCTCGGTCACGTGATGGATCTCGCACCAGGTCGCGGGGACGTGACAGCCGGGGATCAGGCACTCCTTGTCGCGGGCGACGATCGCTCGGCGCTGGTGGACGGTGAACACACGATCGCTGACCGTGATCCCGATGATGCGGCCCTCATCGAACAGCACTCGCTGGATGGCGCCCGCACACGCCGTGTGCGCGGCCACGTGCAGCGGCACGGGTGCTTCGGAACCGGCGATCGTCGCCCAGCCCGCGCCGGAGGCGAGGTTCTTCGCGTCGACCGTCACCACGAGCGTGGGTGCGGCTCCGCCCAGAGACGGCATCTCCTCATGACGGGCCGCGATGCCCAGCGCAGCGGCGAGCGCGTCGTGCCGCTTCTGGCCGGGCGTGCGCGGGTCGATCACGTTCCGCGGATCGGAATCGAACGGATCCCCGGCCGAGAGTTCTTCGGCTTCGTCGTCCGTGGGACGGAACAGCACTCCCGGGTCCGGCGCCCCGCCGACCTTCGGGTTGTCGAACGCGTCGAAGATCAATTGCAGCTGCGCCGCCATCTCCGGCGTGATGTTCCCGTTCAGCGGGTGCGTTCCCCTGGTCAGCCGCCCGAGACGCAGGAAGCGCCGCGCCTGCCCCTGGCAGTCTGTGGGCTCCGCACCGTCGGGGTCGAGGACGGTCGCGAGCGTCTGAGCGAACTGCCGCAGGTCCTCCGCCGTCGCCGGCGGGCCCGCTTCGTCGTCCGCGCTCGACGGCTCGACGTCGGCGGTGTCGGCGCCGCCCCCGTCGACGTCGACGGTGTCCGGCCGCCGACCGCGGGCCGCCGAGGCCAGGACCGCGTCCGCCCAGATCCGCTCGTCGAGAGCGATCCGGTCTCCCGCCTGCTCGAAGGGCGCGGTGGCGCCGAGCAGCCCCGTCACCCCGATCGCACCCTCGAGCATCGCCTCACGCAGCGCCGTCCACCGGGCCGGCAGCCGCTCTCCCGACAGCAGATTCACGTCTCGTCGTACGAGGGCCGCGGCGCGGGTCAACCGGGACGCCGTCGGAGCGTCGGCGAGCAGCGTTCGCTGCAGCATCTCATTCATGCCCCGGCATCCGTACCGATGCCCGAAGTCCACGTCAGCGGTCGCCACCGTCTCGATGATCGCGGCATCCGTCAGCCGGGACAGCTGCCCCAGACCCGCCAGCACCTCGGCCCGCTCGGCGTCGGACAGCCCCGCCAGCGCGTCGCCGCTCAGCAGCTCGCGCAGGCCGGTCGCGACCTGATCGAGAATGGCTGCGGGACTGTTCTCCATGCCTCCATCATGACGGGGGCCACCGACATCGAACGATGTGGAAACCCGCCGGTCAGGACGGGTTTCCGGCGCATTCGAGTCTCAGTCGGCTCGAGTCGAGAAGGCCGCGTCGAACGCGGCATCCGGCGGCGTTATGGCGTTGAGCCTGCGCACGAACGCCAGCGCTTCCGGGGCGCCCTGCAGCCGGTCCATGCCGGCGTCCTCCCACTCCACCGAGGTCGGCCCGTCGTAGCCGATCGCGTTGAGCGCGCGGAACAGCGGCTCCCACCGCACCTTCCCGTGCGCGGTCGAGACGAACGTCCAGCCCCGGCGCGGATTCGCCCAGGGCAGGTGGGATCCGAGCACGCCGTTGCGGCCGTCGAGGTTCGTGATCGACTCCTTCACGTGGACGTGGAAGATGTGGTCCGCGAAGTCCAGGACGAACGCGACCGGATCCAGCTGCTGCCACAGGAAATGCGACGGATCGAAGTTGATCCCGAAGCTCTTTCGATGACCGATCGCCTCCAGCGTCGCCTTGGCCGTCCAGTAGTCGTAGGCGATCTCGGACGGGTGCACCTCGAGCGCGAAGCGCACGCCGACCTCTTCGAACACGTCGAGGATCGGGTTCCAGCGGTCGGCGAAATCCCGGTAGCCCGCCGCGATGAACTCCTCCGAGGCGGGCGGGAACATCGCCACGGCCTTCCAGATCGACGACCCGGTGAACCCGGTCACGGTCGTCACGCCGAGCTTCGCGGCGAACCGGGCGGTGTCCTTCAGCTCCTCGGCGGCACGACGGCGCACGCCCTCGGGATCGCCGTCGCCCCATACCCGGTCGCTCAGGATGTCGCGGTGCCGTTCATCGATCGGGTCATCGCAGACGGCCTGCCCCGCGAGGTGGTTGGAGATCGTCCACACCTTCAGTCCGTTGCGATCCAGGATGTCGCGACGCGACTGCACGTACGCGTCGTCATCCCAGCGGGACACGTCGATGTGATCGCCCCAGCAGGCGACCTCGAGCCCGTCGTAGCCCCACTCGCCGGCGAGGCGCGCGACCTCTTCGAACGGGAGATCGGCCCACTGGCCGGTGAACAGCGTGATCGGTCGGGTCATCCTTCAGCTCCTTTGCTCGGCATCAGTCTGGCCCAAGACGGATCGACGCGCCACGGATCACCCACGATCGGACGGAATCCGCGAAGCCTGCCTCGTTCGCGCCACGGAGACGAGAAAACCCCCGGCATCACCGGGGGTTTCATTCTGTAGCAGGAGCGGGGCTTGAACCCGCGACCTCACGATTATGAGTCGTGCGCTCTCACCAACTGAGCTACCCTGCCGCACGGCATCCATCTCGCCAGAAGCGGATGCTGCGAGCCCCGAGTCAGGATTGAACTGACGACCCCTTCCTTACCATGGAAGTGCTCTGCCACTGAGCTATCGGGGCGCTGCTGCCCTGTTCAGGCAACCACACGAGAATACCAGATCTCCCGGCCTCTCACGAAACCGGGGTGACCCCCTCGTGGCGTCCGGCGTTCTCCTGCATCCACGGCAGCGGGTTGACCGTCGAGCCGTTGATGATGATCTCGAAATGCAGGTGCGCGCCGTAGGAGCGGCCGGTGTTGCCGACCAGTCCCACGATGTCGCCGACCTTGACCTTGTCGCCGGCCTTGACGCGCAGCGAGCCGTACTGCATGTGCGCGTAGTGGCTCGTCACGACCTCGCCGTCGATGATGTGATCGACGTACACGGTCACGCCGTAGGCTCCGCCCGACTCGGTCGCGATGCGCACGGTGCCGTCGGCGATGACCTGGATCGGAGCGCCGTTCCCCGGCACGAGGTCGATGCCGGCATGCAGACGCCCCCAGCGCTGTCCGTAGCCGGAGCTCATCGCGACGCCGACCACGAACGGCCACTGGATGGCGGCCTCGGGGTCGTTCGTGTAGAGCGTGTCGGAATACTGGATGCCCTGCTCGGCGGCGAGGTCCACGAGGGACACCGTCGAGTAGTCCTCGCTGCGCTGCAGGTTCGGGTCGGCCACGTCGGAGGAGGACACGAAGGCCTGGATCTCCTCGTCGGAGGCCTCGCCGGCGACCTCGGATGCTGAGGTGACCAGCGACATCGCGGACGTCGCCTGGACGCCCTGTGCCGCGGCGACAGCCTCGGCGGGAAGCGTCATCGACACGGCGAGCAGACCCGCGATCCCCATGACGCCGACGGTCGCGCCGGCCGCGACGATCCGGCGCGCCTTCGGGCGACGCGTGCGCCGCGGGACGACGTGCGACTCGGTCGCGGGCTCGGCGTCGTCGGCACCGGCAGCCTCATCGGCGGCGGGCTCGACGCGCTCGGCCGCCGGGACAGACGCCGTGTGAGTCCGGAAGATCTGGGATGCCGCGGTGAAGGGATCTTCGTCGGAGGAGGCGCCCGAAGCGTCGGAAGCCGCCTCGGCGACCGGGACCTCGATGACGGGTGCCTGCGCCGCGGGCTCGTCTACGACGACGGGAGCCTCGGTCATCGCATCGTCGTGCTCGGCCACGTCGACCGGAGCGGTCTCGGACGTGACGATGACGACGGAATCCGCCAGGATCTCCTCGACCGGAACATCGGGGACCGGGATGCGGGGAGTGTTCGCACGCTGCGCTCGACGGCTGCTGGCCGGCATCGGCGAGAGGTCGATGGCCGGGGCGTCGACGCCGCTCTGCGGGGCCGCGTCCGGCGCGGTCGGACGCCGGCGCGCCGCACGTCGCGACAGCGGCACGCTGACGGCATCCGCGGACGACGGAACGGGGATCTCACCGGCTGTCACCTCATCCACCGGGGTCGCGGAAGCCGCGATGCGGTGGCGGCTCGAGCGGCGCGTGGGCGCACTCTCAGCCTCAGGGGTATCGAAGGGCAAAACGGGGATCTTTCGGTCAAGCTCGGGGGCGCTTACACCTGCGTCTTCGGGTGACGAAGGTAACGAATGGATAAACAGTACCCTGTCGTGTCTGAGAATGCCATGAGCGGCACTCACTTCTCCGTGTCGAGAAGGTCACGCAGTCGACTGTGGACATCGGCTCCGCCGGCGATGAGCATCGGCCGCGCGGAATCCGTGTCGAAGCGACTGACCCGGCCACCGGCCTCTTCCACGAGGAGAGCACCCGCCGCGAAGTCCCACGCGTTCAGCCCTCTTTCGAAGAAGCCGTCCAGACGTCCCGCAGCGACATACGCCAGATCGAGCGCCGCGGACCCGCCGCGTCGCAGATCCCGCGCGATCGGCATCACGCGGCGGACCGTCAGCAGATCGCCGTCGTGCGTGGCCGGGTCGTACCCGAAGCCGGTCGCGAGCAGCGCCCCCGCCGGCGTGGAATCGGTGACCCGCAGACGGCGGTCGTCCTGCCACGCACCTCCCCCGCGCGCCGCGGAGAACAGCTCGCCGAGACCCGGCGCGAAGACCGCGGCGGCCAGCGCCTCCCAGGACTCGGGAATCGCTGGGCCGCGCACGGCGGCGATGCTCACACTGTACGAGGGGATGCCGTAGAGGTAGTTGACGGTGCCGTCGATGGGGTCGACGACCCAGGTCACGCCGGTGGTCCCGGCATCCGATCCGGACTCCTCCCCCAGGAACCCGTCGCCCGGACGCTCATTCGCCAGCCTGGCTCGGATGAGCTCCTCGACCTCGCGATCCGCCTCCGTGACGATGTCCGTGAGCGTGGACTTCGTCGCGGCGAGGGACACGCCGACCGCGCGACGGCTCCTCGCCAGCTCGCCCGCCTCGCGCGCGATGTCGACGGCGAGAGCGCGCAGCCCCTCGGACTCGGCGACGGGCGCCGTCACTGCTGCGACGGCGTCGGCGGGACGGGCGGGAGAGGCGGCACCGGCGGAGGCGGCGGGAACTCCTGCGGGGTCGGTGCGGCCGATCGAGGGGTCTCACCGGTCTGCTCGGGCGCCACCGGCGCGGCAGGAGCAGACGGCGGCTCGGGCTGCCCGGGCTGAGGCACCGGGTACGGTTCCGGCTGCGGCCCGGGGTAGGGCTCGGGCTGGGGTGCCGGGTACGGCTCGGGCTGGGGTGCCGGGTACGGCTCGGGCTGAGGCTGCGTCGGCGGCGTCGGATACGCCGGGGGCTCCGGGAACGTGGACTGCGCCGCACCGGCCGACCACGCTGCCGCGGTGGGAGCGGCATCCTGCGGAGGCCAGACCGGAGCCTGCGGCTCCTGCGGGTGGGAGGCCGGGGCGGCCACCGCGCCGCCGAGCACGGGATACGCCGGCGCGGGAAGCGCCGCGGTCTGCACGGTCGGGTGACCGGTGTAGTACGCGTTCCAGTCCGGGGAGCCGTCGGCGAGCACCGGCAGCGGCGTGATGCCGTCGCCGTATGTCGGCCACGAGGTGGCGGCCGGGGAGACGGCGGGCTTCTGCTTCTTCGGCGCGAACAGTGCGTTCAGCAGCGGGATCAGAGTCGTCCCGACAGCCGTGAGGATCGCGAGTGCGACGACGATCCGCCAGTAGAGGTCGTTGTAGTCGAAGGTGTGCGGGAAGGTCAGGAAGAACACCAGCATCCCGGCGAGCGCCACGAGGAAGACGAGCGTCAGGTAGTAGATGACCCGCGTGAACACCGTGATGTAGCGTTCGGCCGCGGGCTTGAACAGGCGCACGTGCAGCAGCGTCAACTGCAGGATTCCGACGACGAGCAGCAGCTGGAAGAAGCGCTCCGCACCGACACCATAGGACCCGGGCTCCTCAGGCAGCCAGATCTTCACGGCCCCCACCAGCAGGGCGATGATCCACGTGATCATGCTGGACAGCGCGAGCCAGTCCGGACGGTTCGGGGCGAGCCCCGCCTCGAGGATCGCGATTCCTGCGAAGGCTGCGAGCAGCAGGATCGTCAGGAACGCGCGGCCGATCAGCCCGTCCTGATCACCGATGAGCACCCACACCACGCACACGAGCGCGGCGGCGATCAGCGCGCCGATCGCGATCCAGATGGCCCCTCTGATGAGCAGCGATGCGTTCGGCTTGGCTGCGGTGACATCCCCCGGTTGCGACATGGCGATCCTCTCGTCGGTCTGCGCTGCTCTCATCCTGCCATGCCCCTCCTGCCCGCGGGAGAGGTCGGCATCCGGCGCGCTCAGCTCCGCCGGGCGGATGCCGCGGCGAAGGCGGCGACGCGCGCCTTCGCGTCCGCGGTGTCGAAGGATGCGCCGATCGACCGCGCCTCCTCGCTGAGCTGCTCGGCGAAGGAACGCGAGGGCTGAGACCGCACCAGCCGCTTGGCCTGACCGTAGGCCGCGGCCGCACCCGAGAGCCAGAACCGGGCGATCTCCTCCGCACGCGCTCGGACGCGGTCGGCCTCGTCCGCGGCATCCGATCCGTCCACGATCTCGGCGACGATCCCCCAGTCCCTGGCCTCCTCGGCCGACAGCAGGCGATCCTGCAGAACCAGCTGCAGCGCGCGGCGCTCGCCCACAGCGCGGGCCAGCTGGGCGGAGACCGACAGGTCGGGGGTCAGACCGATGTTGGCGTACAGACTGCCGAGCTTGGAGCGGCTGCCGACGACGGCATAGTCTCCGCTGAGCAGGATGCCGAGGCCGCCGCCCGCGGTCGTGCCGTGCGCGGCCGTGACCACCGGCACCGAGGACTCGACCAGGGCCCGGATGCCGGCGTTGATGACCTCTGCCAGCGCCGAGATCTCGGCGCCCGATCCCATGGTCGCCGCCATGTCGATCACGTCGCCCCCGGCGCAGAACGATGGCCCGGCGCCGTCGATGAGGATCGCCCCGACGTCCTGACGCGTCGTGGCCTCGGTCGCGGCATCGCGCCAAGCGTGGGCGAGGTCGGCGTTGAAAGCGTTGAGCCTCGACGGACGGTTCAGCGTCAGGCGCGCCATCCCCTCGGTCACGGACAGCAGAATGGCCTCGCTCATGGCGTCTCCCTCGATGCGCAGGACGGGTTCGTCGACTTCAGCGTAACGGCCGCGCCGATCAGGCGGCGTCCGCGACCACGCGTGCGACGAAGCGCTCCATGCGCCGGCGTGTGCCGTCCAGGCGCATGTCCGCCTGCCCGGCGGCACGGATCTCGTTCGGGGCGAGCGGATGCGCCAACCGGACGTTCTCATGACAGGACAGGTCCGCACAGATGTAGGTTCCGATCGCGTCTCCGCGTCGTCCGGCTTCTCCCGCGCGCCGCGCCGAGAACAGCGCGACCTGGTTCCCGGGCTGCAGGGTGTGGCAGATATTGCACATGCCGGACCGCGTGCGGCCGGGGTCCGTCGCACGCAGCACGATGCCGACGACGCCGTCGTCGATCTGCGCCAGGATGTATCCGCGCCGAGCCATGGACGGATCGCGCCACGCGAAGAAGTCGAGATAGTCCCAGTCCGTCAGCACGAAATCGTGCGGCAGCTCCATGACACGGAGCTCCTCCTGCTCGGCGTTGACGAAACTGGCGCGGACCTCTGCCTCGGTGAGCGCTCGCATCGCTCCAGTCTCACGCGCACGGTTCGGATCGCGCAAATGGGATGCGGGGCGCGGCGTGCTCCTCCCCGAATCCCGCTCAATCCGATTAACGTGTGAAGGGCCCCGCTGCGCGGAGCCCTTCACACATCTGGTGGCGAGTGAGGGATTCGAACCCCCGAAGTCTAAGACGGCTGATTTACAGTCAGATCCCTTTGGCCGCTTGGGTAACTCGCCAGTGCACACCCGTCCGGCTTGTCCAGCCAACCGGGGGCGCGAAGATCCATACTACCCGCGTCGGGCGAGGGGACGAAATCGGGCGATCAGGTCGAGAGACCTGCCCCATCGCGCGCCTCCAGCGACTCCGGCGTGCGCAGCAGACCGCCCTCGGAACGGCAGGTCGCGGCGGCCACCGCCATGGCGCGCTCGAGCAGTTCGCGCCACTCGTCTGTACCGTCCGGAATGCCGTGGACAAGCCCTGCGGCCACGGCCGCGAGCGTCGCATCGCCCGCACCGACCGTGTCGATGACCCGCCCGGGAAGCGCCGCGATCGGAGCATCGACGATTCCGGCATCGGCTTCCAGCACCGCGCCATCCGCGCCGGCGGTGGCGAGCACGGCGCGCGCACCGAGCCCGCGCAGACGCCGGCGCAGCGCCTCGAGATCGCCGTCGTAGAGGAGCTCGGCGTCATCGGCGCCGACCTTGACGATGTCCGCGCCGCCCCCGAGCGACTCGAAACCGGTCACGAACGCGTCGCGGTCGCTGAGCATCCCTGCGCGCGGATTCGGATCGATCGCCACCCGGGCACCGCGGATCGCGGAGGCGAGGGCGTCCACCTCGGCAGTCACATCGAACGGGAAGCAGCTGATCGCCACGAGGGAGGCCTCGGCGATGGCCTCGCGCGCCTCCGCGCCGTAGCGGATGGTGCGCTGCTGCGCGGCGCGGTTGAACACGTAGGTCGGCTCGCCGCCCGCCGACCGCGTGACGATCGCGCGGGACGATCCATGAGGCGCGGGCGTCTCGATCAGCCGCACGCCATGATCCCGCAGGTACTCGCGGATGTGATCGCCGGCCTCGTCCTCGCCGACCATCGCGATGAGCGCTGTGCGCACACCCATCCGCCGCAGGCCGACAGCGACGTTGAGGGCCGCTCCCCCGACGAGCTCCCGGATGCCGGCATCGTCGCGGATCTCATCGATCAGCGCGTCGCCGATCACGACCACCTGTTCCGCCGTCTCTGCACTCACGTGACGAACCTACCGCGTCGCCCAGCGCGCCGATCGAGCGCCGCTCCTGCGCCGCGATACCGTGACGTCATGATCCCGCGCACCGCCCCGATCGCCGCGGCACTGCTGCTGACGGCGCTGCTCGTCGGGTGCACCTCCTCCGCCCCGTCCGCCGGTGAGGAATCGCCGGCCCCGTCCGGCACGTCGGCGCCTGCCCCGGGGCCCACGTACACGGCGACGCCCGGACCCGTCCGGACGCCGTCCACGATCACGATGCCCACGGACTGCCGCGCGATCCTCTCCGACTCCACTCTCGACCTGCTGTCGGACCATCCGCTCAACGACAAGGCGTTCGCCCCGAACGGCGTCCAGGAGGACGGCACGCTCATCTGCACGTGGGCGGACCCGCGCGCCGACACCACGCGTCTCGTGACCTGGATCTCTGTCGTTCCCCGTGAACCCGCGTTCGAGATGCTCAACGAACTCATCGAAGACGAGGGCTTCACGTGCTACGAGCCGGACGCCGGCACGCGCTGCGAGAAGACCTGGGAGAACGAGGAGTATCCCGTCACGGACGGGAGGACGCTGTACTGGCGCGACGATGTGCTGATCGACACCCGATACTCGAACCTCGCCCCGCCCGGATACACCGCGGACATCGTCGCGCACCTCTTCGCCGACGTCCCGACGCCGACTCCGACCCCCACTCAGACGCCCGCAGCCTGAGTGACGGCTGCCCCGGGCATCCGGAACCCGGCACGACGAAGGCCCCGATCCCTTGCGGGACCGGGGCCTTCAGATCAGGCCTTGATCAGTTTTTCGACTCGCTGGCGCTCGCTCAATCCTGACCCGATCTGGGCTCAACGCTGCTTCGCAGCATTGAGCCCAGCCGCGTCAGTTGTAGGTGCCGGGCGTGATGTCGTCGGTCGAGAACGCGTCGAAGTCGACGTAGCCGAAGTCGCCGTCCGCGTACGCACCGTCGGATGCGAAGATCCGGTTCGGGTAGCGCTCGCTCTTGGCCTCCTCGGTGGCCTCCACCGTGATGTTGCGGTACTTGGACAGACCCGTACCGGCAGGGATGAGCTTACCGATGATGACGTTCTCCTTGAGACCGACCAGCGGGTCGCGCTTGCCCTCCATGGCGGCCTGCGTGAGAACGCGGGTCGTCTCCTGGAAGGATGCGGCCGACAGCCAGGACTCCGTGGCGAGCGACGCCTTGGTGATACCCATCAGCTCCGGACGGCCCGACGCGGGACGCTTGCCCTCGCCGACGGCCTCGCGGTTGATCTGCTGGTAGCGCTTGAGGTCCACCATCTCACCGGGCAGCAGCGTCGTGTCGCCGTGGTCGACCACGGTGACCTTGCGCAGCATCTGACGGACGATGACCTCGATGTGCTTGTCGTGGATCGGCACACCCTGCGAGCGGTAGACGCCCTGGACTCCGCCGACGAGGTACTTCTGCACCTCGCGGGCACCCATGACGCGCATGACCTCCTTGGGGTCGAGCGTGCCGACCTGAAGGGGCTGGCCGACCGTGACGTGCTGGCCGTCCTCGACGAGGAGGGTGGCACGCTTCAGGACCGGGTAGACCACTGCCTCGTCGCCGTTGTCGGGCGTGAGGATGACCTTCTTGGCCTTGTCGGTCTCGTCGATCGTGATCCGGCCGTCGGCCTCGGCGATCGGGGACGCGCCCTTGGGGGTACGCGCCTCGAACAGCTCCTGCACGCGGGGCAGACCCTGGGTGATGTCGTCCGCCGACGCCGAACCACCGGTGTGGAACGTACGCATCGTCAGCTGGGTACCGGGCTCACCGATCGACTGGGCCGCGATGATGCCGACGGCCTCACCGATGTCCACCGTCTTGCCGGTGGCCAGCGAGCGGCCGTAGCACTGCGCGCAGACGCCGACAGCCGAGTCGCAGGTCAGCACCGAGCGGACCTTGATCGTCTCCACGCCCAGCTCGACGAGCTTGTCGATCAGGACGTCGCCGACGTCCTCACCGGCGGTGGCGACGACGTCGCCCTTCGCGTCGATGACGTCGGAGGCGAGCGTACGGGCGAACACGGAGTTCTCCACGTTCGCGTCGCGGACCAGCTCGCCGGCCGAGTTCGGCGCGGCGATCGGCAGCTCGAGGCCCTTGGACGTGCCGCAGTCCTCCTCGCGGATGATGACATCCTGCGAGACGTCCACCAGACGACGGGTCAGGTAACCCGAGTCGGCGGTGCGCAGAGCGGTGTCGGCCAGACCCTTACGGGTACCGTGCGTCGCGATGAAGTACTCGGCCACCGACAGCCCCTCGCGGTACGAGGAGATGATCGGACGAGGGATGATCTCACCCTTCGGGTTGTTCACCAGGCCTCGCATACCCGCGATGTTGCGGATCTGCAGCCAGTTACCACGAGCACCCGAGGACACCATGCGGTTGATGGTGTTATCCGCCGGGAAGTTCTCGCGCATCGCGGCCTGGACCTCGTCGGTCGCCTCGGTCCAGATCTTGATGAGCTCCTGACGACGCTCGGCGTCGGTGGTGAGACCCTTCTCGTACTGCGACTGGACCTTCGCGGCCTGCTTCTCGTAGCCCGCGACGATCTCGCCCTTGTTCGGCGGCGTGAGGATGTCGCTGAGCGCGACCGTCACACCCGAACGCGTGGCCCAGTAGAAGCCGGCGTTCTTGATGCGGTCCAGCGTGGCGGCCGTCTCGACCTTGGGGTACTCCTCGGCCAGCTTGTTGACGATCTGCGACAGCTTGCCCTTGTCGGCCTGCTCGCGGACGAACGGGTATCCCTTGGGGAGCGTGTCGTTGAAGATCGCCTGACCCAGCGAGGCGTCCACGAGGCCGTGGCGCTCGTAGCCCTCCGGAGCCTCGCCCTCGAGGAAGGTCAGACCCGGGATGCGGATGCGGACCTTCGCCTGCAGGTCGAGGGAGCCCTCGTCCTTGGCGAGCAGCGCCTCGGCGACGGACCCGAACGCACGACCCTCACCGGCTGCGCCCTCCTTGACCGTGGTCAGGTGGTGCAGGCCGATGATCATGTCCTGCGAGGGCAGGGTCACCGGGCGGCCGTCGGACGGCTTCAGGATGTTGTTCGACGCGAGCATCAGCACGCGGGCCTCGGCCTGGGCCTCGACCGACAGCGGCAGGTGCACGGCCATCTGGTCACCGTCGAAGTCCGCGTTGAACGCGGCGCAGACGAGCGGGTGCAGCTGGATCGCCTTGCCCTCGACGAGCTGCGGCTCGAAGGCCTGGATGCCCAGTCGGTGCAGGGTGGGTGCACGGTTCAGCAGCACCGGGCGCTCGCGGATGATCTCCTCGAGCACGTCCCAGACCTCGGGACGGGTGCGCTCCACGGCACGCTTGGCGGCCTTGATGTTCTGCGAGTGGCCCAGGTCGATCAGGCGCTTGATCACGAACGGCTTGAACAGCTCCAGAGCCATCTGCTTGGGCAGACCGCACTGGTGCAGGTTGAGCTGCGGACCGACGACGATGACCGAACGGCCCGAGTAGTCCACGCGCTTTCCGAGCAGGTTCTGGCGGAATCGACCCTGCTTTCCCTTGAGCATGTCGCTCAGGGACTTCAGGGCGCGGTTGCCGGTGCCCGTGACGGGACGACCGCGGCGACCGTTGTCGAACAGGGCGTCCACGGCCTCCTGCAGCATGCGCTTCTCGTTGTTGACGATGATCTCGGGGGCGCCGAGGTCGATCAGACGACGAAGACGGTTGTTGCGGTTGATGACGCGGCGGTACAGGTCGTTCAGGTCGCTGGTCGCGAAGCGGCCACCGTCCAGCTGCACCATCGGGCGCAGCTCCGGCGGGATCACCGGGACGACGTCCAGCACCATCGAGGCCGGGCTCATGCCGGTCTCCAGGAACGAGTTGACGACCTTCAGACGCTTGATCGCGCGAATCTTGCGCTGGCCCTTGCCCTCGGCGATCTGCAGGTGCAGGTTCTCCGCCTCGGCGGCCAGGTCGAAGTCGCGCAGGCGGCGCTGGATCGACTCCGCGCCCATGTAGGCCTCGAAGTACTGGCCGAACCGGTCCTGCAGCTCGTGGAAGACGTCGTCCTCGGGGCGCAGCGCACCCACCTCGAGCGTGCGGAAGTCCTCCCACACGCGCTCGAGCTTGGCGATCTGCTCATCGGTGCCCTTGCGGAGCTGAGCCATCTCCTTCTCGGCGGCGTCCTTGACCTTCTTCTTGGCGTCGGCCTTGGCACCCTCCGCCTCGAGAGCGGCGAGCTCCTCCTCCAGCTTGGCCATCCGCGCCGCGATCTTCGAGTCGCGACGGTCCGCGAGCGTCTTCAGCTCGAGACGGATGTTGTTCTCCTGCGTGGCGAGGTCGCGGTGACGAGCATCCTCGTCGACCGAGATGACCATGTACGCGGCGAAGTAGATGACCTTCTCGAGGTCCTTCGGCGCCATGTCCAGCAGGTAGCCCAGGCGCGACGGGACGCCCTTGAAGTACCAGATGTGGGTGACGGGGGCCGCCAGCTCGATGTGGCCCATCCGCTCGCGGCGGACGGAGCTCTTGGTGACCTCCACGCCGCATCGCTCGCAGACGATGCCCTTGAAGCGGACGCGCTTGTACTTGCCGCAGGCGCACTCCCAGTCACGGCTCGGGCCGAAGATCTGCTCGCCGAAGAGGCCGTCCTTCTCGGGCTTGAGGGTGCGGTAGTTGATGGTCTCGGGCTTCTTGACCTCACCGTACGACCATGCGCGGATGTCGTCTGCGGTGGCGAGGCCGATGCGAAGCTCATCGAAGGTTGTTGCGTCGAGCACTAGTTCTCCTGTGTCGAAATTCTTAAGGAATCAGGCGATGCGACGAGATCAGATCTCGTCGATCGAAGCGGACTCGAAGCGGCTGGAGATGTTGATCCCCAGCTCCTCAGCTGCACGGAAGGCCTCGTCGTCGGTGTCGCGGAGGTTGACCGCCGTGCCATCGGCCGAGAGGACCTCGACGTTCAGGCAGAGCGACTGCATCTCCTTCATGAGCACCTTGAACGACTCCGGGATGCCGGGCTCCTGGATGTTCTCGCCCTTGACGATCGCCTCGTACACCTTGACGCGGCCGAGGATGTCGTCGGACTTGATCGTGAGGAGCTCCTGCAGCGCGTAGGCGGCACCGTAGGCCTCGAGGGCCCACACCTCCATCTCACCGAAGCGCTGACCGCCGAACTGCGCCTTACCACCGAGCGGCTGCTGGGTGATCATCGAGTACGGGCCGGTCGAACGCGCGTGGATCTTGTCGTCCACGAGGTGGTGCAGCTTCAGGATGTACATGTAGCCCACCGAGATCGGCATCGGGAACGGCTCTCCCGACCGTCCGTCGAACAGCTGGGTCTTGCCCGAGCGGTCGATCAGACGGATGCCGTCGCGCGTCGGCAGCGTGGAGTCGAGAAGACCGGCGATCTCCTGCTCCTCGGCACCGTCGAACACCGGGGTCGCGACCTTGGTGCCGGGCGCGGCCTCGAGGGCCTCCTTCGGCAGGTGCGCGGCCCACTCGGGGGTGCCCTCGACCTTCCAGCCCTGCTTGGCGATCCACCCGAGGTGGGTCTCCAGCACCTGGCCGAAGTTCATTCGACCCGGGATGCCGAGCGGGTTCAGGACGATGTCGACCGGCGTGCCGTCGGCGAGGAAGGGCATGTCCTCGATCGGGAGGATCTTGGCGATGACACCCTTGTTCCCGTGGCGGCCGGCGAGCTTGTCGCCCTCGGTGATCTTGCGCTTCTGGGCGATGTAGACCACGACGCGGCGGTTGACGCCGGAGCCGAGCTCGTCGTCTCCGTCCTCGGCGTTGAACTCCTTGACGGCGATGATCGTGCCCTGCTCGCCGTGCGGCACCTTCAGCGACGTGTCGCGGACCTCGCGGCTCTTCTCGTTGAAGATCGCGCGGAGCAGGCGCTCCTCGGCGCTCAGCTCGGTCTCGCCCTTCGGCGTGACCTTGCCGACCAGGATGTCGCCGGGGCGGACCTCGGCGCCGATGCGGATGATGCCGCGCTCGTCCAGGTCCTTCAGCAGCTCCGGGCTGACGTTGGGGAGGTCACGCGTGATCTCCTCCTTGCCGAGCTTGGTGTCGCGGGCGTCGACCTCGTACTCCTCGATGTGGATCGACGAGAGGGTGTCGTCCTTCACCAGGTCCTGGCTCAGGATGATGGCGTCCTCGAAGTTGTAGCCCTCCCACGTCATGAACGCGACGAGGAGGTTCTTCCCGAGCGCCAGCTCGCCGTTCTCGGTCGCAGGACCGTCGGCGATGACCTCGCCCTTCTCCACGCGCTCACCGGCCGAGACGACGACCTTCTGGTTGTAGGAGGTGCCCTGGTTGGAGCGGTCGAACTTGCGCAGGTAGTACTCCTGCGTCCCGCCCTCGTCGAGCATGACGACGACGCGGTCCGCCGAGACCTCGGTCACGACGCCGGGCTTGTCGGCGGTGATGACGTCACCGGCGTCGATCGCGGCGTAGCCCTCCATACCGGTTCCGACCAGCGGGGAGTCGCTGCGCAGCAGCGGCACGGCCTGACGCTGCATGTTGGCGCCCATGAGCGCGCGCTGCGCGTCGTCGTGCTCGAGGAACGGCACGAGCGAGGTCGCCACCGACACCATCTGGCGCGGCGAGACGTCCATGTAGCCGATCTCCTCGGGGTGGAACAGGTCCACCTCGCCGTCGCGGCCGCGGCGGGCGAGGACCCGCTCGTCGGCGAAGTGTCCGTCCTTCTTCAGGACGGCGTTCGCCTGGGCGACGACGTGCTCAGCCTCTTCGGACGCCGTGAGGTAGACGATCTCCTCGGTCACCCGGCCGCCCTCGACCTTGCGGTAGGGGGTCTCGATGAAGCCGAACGAGTTGATGCGCGCGAAGGTCGCGAGCGAGCCGATCAGACCGATGTTCGGGCCTTCAGGCGTCTCGATGGGGCACATGCGGCCGTAGTGCGACGGGTGCACGTCGCGGACCTCGACGCCGGCGCGGTCGCGCGAGAGACCGCCGGGGCCGAGGGCCGACAGGCGGCGCTTGTGGGTCAGACCCGCGAGCGGGTTGTTCTGGTCCATGAACTGCGACAGCTGGGAGGTTCCGAAGAACTCCTTGATCGCCGCCACGACCGGACGCACGTTGATCAGGGTCTGCGGCGTGATGGCCTCGATGTCCTGCGTGGTCATGCGCTCGCGGACGACGCGCTCCATGCGGGACAGACCCGTGCGGACCTGGTTCTGGATCAGCTCGCCGACCGCGCGGATGCGACGGTTGCCGAAGTTGTCGATGTCGTCGACCGCGAGACGGATCTCGGCCTTCTTGCCGCCGCGGATGCCCTCGAACGTCTCGTCGCCGCGGTGCAGGCGGACGAGGTACTTGATGGTCGCGACGATGTCGTCGACGGTCAGGACCGACTCGTTCAGCGCGGCGTCCAGACCGAGCTTCTGGTTGATCTTGTAGCGGCCGACCTTGGCGAGGTCGTAGCGCTTGGCGTTGAAGTAGAAGTTGTCCAGCAGCGCGCGGGCGGCCTCGGCGGCGACCTGCTCGCCCGGACGGAGCTTGCGGTAGATGTCGCGCAGCGCGTCTTCCTTGGTGAGGATGGTGTCCTTCGCCAGGGTCTCCTCGATGGATGGGAAGCCGGCGAACTCGGCGAGGATGTCCTCACTGGACAGGCCGAGCGCCTTCAGGAACACGGTGACGGACTGCTTGCGCTTGCGGTCGATGCGCACGCCGACCTGGTCGCGCTTGTCGATCTCGAACTCGAGCCAGGCACCACGGCTCGGGATGACGCGAGCGGAGACGATGTCCTTGTCGCTGGTCTTGTCGGGCGTCTTGTCGAAGTAGACGCCGGGCGAGCGGACGAGCTGCGAAACGACGACGCGCTCGGTGCCGTTGATGATGAACGTGCCCTTGCCGGTCTGCAGCGGGAAGTCGCCCATGAAGACCGTCTGGGTCTTGATCTCACCGGTCTGGTGGTTCATGAACTCGGCCTCGACGTACAGCGGGGCGGCGTAGGTCTTGCCGCGCTCCTTGCACTCGTCGATGGAGTACTTCTCGGGCTCGAGGTACGGGTTCGTGAAGCTCAGCTGCATCGTCTCGCTGAGGTCCTCGATGGGCGAGATCTCCTCGAAGATCTCCTCGAGGCCGGAGACCTCGTTGACGTCCTTGCGTCCGGCCTCGCGGGCCTCGGCGACGCGCGCCTTCCAGGCCTCATTGCCGACGAGCCAGTCGAACGACTCGGTCTGCAGCGCGAGAAGGTCGGGGACCGTCAGCGTGTCGGAGATCTTGGCGAACGAGAGACGGGATGCTCCGCGTCCGTTCTTGGTGGTGGTGGATGTGGATGCGTTGCGAGCAGCAGCCAAGGGAATAACCTCCGTGAGCCCCGCAGGGCTTCTCGATTCCTTTGTCGTCAGGTGGAGTGCGCTCGAAAGAGCTCAACATCTGCCGACCACCATATGAGGGCAGGGAGATACGAACGCAAAGATCAACTATACGTCCGATTTCGCGACATGTCCAGTCAGATCCTTGACCAATTTCGGATGCTGCGGTAAAAGCCCGGTCCGGCTCACGAGGCGATGCCCAGCTCGTTGCCCGGGATCGAGCTCAGCAGGCGCCGGGTGTACGGATCGCGGGGGTTCGTGAAGATCTCCTCCGAGTCCGCAGCCTCCACGAGCGCACCGTCCTTCATCACGCACACGTAGTCGCTGATGAGTCGCACGACCGCCAGATCGTGCGAGATGAACAGGTAGCTCAGCCCGTATTCGCGCTGCAGGTCGCCGAGCAGCGAGAGGATCTGGTCCTGCACGAGGACGTCGAGCGCCGACACCGGTTCGTCGCACACCACGAGGTCCGGCGACAGCGCGAGCGCCCTGGCGATCGCGACGCGCTGCCGCTGGCCGCCGGAGAGCTCGGACGGATACCGGCGCAGCATGGACTGCGGCAGCGCCACGTCGTCGAGGAGCTTGCGCACGCGCGTGCGGCGCTCGCCCCTGCTCCCGCGCTTGTAGAACTCCAGCGGCTCGCCGATCAGCCGCTCGATCGTGAACATCGGGTTGAGGCTGGAGTACGGGTCCTGGAAGATCGGCTGGACCCGCTGGCGGAACTCGCGCGTCTCGGCACGGCTCAGGGTCGCGATGTCCTTGCCCTCGAACCGGATCGAGCCGCTCGTCGGCTCGATGACCTTCAGCAGCATCCGGGCGGTCGTGGTCTTGCCGGATCCGGACTCCCCCACGATCGCGACCGTCTCGCCGCGCGGGATCGCGAGGGAGACGTCCTTCACCGCCACGAAGTCCTCCGCGCGTCCCCGCACGGGGTACACCTTGGTCAGGTTCTCGATCTCGACGATGTGGTCGGATGCCGGAGCTGCCGCCGCGCGGTCGGAACCGCGTTTCGACTCGCCTTCGGCTCGCTCAACGAGCGAAGGAGGGACGGCTCGCTCAACGAGCGAAGGAGGGACGGCTCGCTCAACGAGCGAAGGGGGGACGGCCCGCTCACCAGATGAAGAGGGAACGACCTGCTCACCAGACGAAGAGGGAACGACCCGCTCACCAGGCGAAGGGGGGACGGCCCGGGACGCCTGCGGGATCAGCCGGGCCGCCGCGACCGAGGGCGCCGCCTTCACGAGGGACTGCGTGTAGGGATGCTGCGGGTCGGCGAGGATCCGCTTCGCCGGCCCCTGCTCGACGACCTTGCCGCGGTGCATCACGATGACCCGCTCGGCGCGTTCGGCGGCCAGCCCGAGGTCGTGAGTGATGAGCAGCACGGCGGTGCCGAGCTCACGCGTCATCTCGCCGATCTGGTCGAGGATCGTCTGCTGCACCGTGACGTCGAGCGCGCTCGTCGGCTCGTCGGCGATGAGCAGCCGGGGCTTGCAGGCGAGGCCGATCGCGATCAGGGCGCGCTGGCGCATGCCTCCGGAGAACTCGTGCGGATACTGCTTCGCACGGCTCTCGGGGTCGGGGAGCCCTGCTGCGGCGAGCGCCTCGACGACCTTGGCCGAGACGTTCTGCCTGTTCGCGAGACCGTGCGCGAGCAGCGTCTCGGCGACCTGGGTCCCGATCTTCGCGACCGGGTTGAGATTGGACATCGGGTCCTGCGGGACGAGTCCGATGTCCCGTCCGCGGATGGTGCGCAACTCGCTCTCGGGCGCATGCGCGATCTCGCGCCCGTCGAGGAGGATGCTCCCGGCGGCCACGCGACCTCCTCCCGCGAGCAGCCCGATGATCGCCATCGCCGTGGTCGACTTGCCGGAGCCCGATTCGCCGACGATCGCGACGGTCTCCCCCGGCGCGATCTCGAGGTTCACGTCCTCGACCGCGTGGACGGTGCCGTCCATCGTGGTGAAATCGACCGCGAGACCTTCCACCTGCAGCAGCGGCTGCGTCTTCATCGTCCTGTCCTCCATCGCGATCACCGTGCCCTCGTCCGCGGATCCATCGCCTCGCGCAGCGCCTCACCGAAGAGCGTGAAGCCCAGAGCGGTCACGGCGATACAGATGCCGGGGAAGAACGCCAGCCAGGGCGCGATGGCGAGCTCCGCCTGTGCGTAGGTCAGCATCCGGCCCCATTCGGCGGTCTCGGGGCGACCCCCGCCGAGACCGAGGAACGACAGCGCCGCGGCGTCGATGACGGCGGTCGCGAGGGTCAGCGTGCCCTGCACGATGACCGGGCCGATCGCGTTCGGGAGCACGTGCGACATCGTGATCCGGCCGCGTCCGAGGCCCAGTGTCTGCGCCGACAGCACGTAGTCGCTCGAGCGCTGCTGCAGCATCGACGCGCGCAGCAGTCGTGCGAAGATCGGCACCTGCGAAGCTCCGATCGCGATCATGACCGCGTACGGAGTCTGGCCCAGGATCGCCGCGATCGACACGGCCAGCAGCAGGTTCGGCACGGACAGGATGATGTCCACGATGCGCATGATCAGGGTGTCCACCCAGCCGCCGAACGTGCCGGCGATGAGTCCGAGCAGCATCCCGCCCACCAGGCCGAGCGCGGTCGAGACCACACCGACCAGAAGCGAGGCCTGCGCACCCCAGATCAGCTTGGACAGCACGTCCCCGCCGAACCGGTCCAAGCCCAGCGGGAACTGCGCCAGCTCCCCCGGGCCGGGGATATGGGTGGGCGTGATGTACTTCGCGCCGGGCAGCGCCGTCTCGGGATACGGGGCGATGACGGGTGCGAGGAACGCAATGAGCAGGAACACGAACACGATCGCAGCGCCGATCCACGCCGTGGGATTGCGGCGCAGCCGGCGGAAGACGTCCTGCCAGAATCCACCGCTGCTCTTCAGGCCCTCCTGGGCGACGGCGACGGTGTCGATGATCCCGGCGCCCTGCGCCGGAGGGAGGATGGGGGAAGTCATTGGACCCTCACTCTCGGGTCGATCACGCTGTAGGAGACGTCCACCGCGAGGTTGATGAGCGCGTACGCGATCGCGATGAAGATGATGAATCCCTGCAGCACCGGGAAGTCACGGGTGAAGATGGCCCGGGCCAGGAACGAGCCGATCCCCGGGAAGGCGAACACGGTCTCGGTGAGCACCGCGCCCGCGATGAGCAGCCCGGCCTGCAGGCCGATCGTCGTGATGACCGGCAGCATGGCGTTGCGCAGGATGAACCTGCTGCGCAGGGTCCCCGGGGCGACGCCCTTGGCGCGGCCGGTACGCACGTAATCGGCGTTCTGCACTTCGAGCACGCTCGCCCTGGTGATGCGGACGATGATCGCGAGCGGGATCGTGCCGAGCGCGAGCGCGGGAAGGATGAGGTGCAGGATGGCGTCCCACGCGGCATCCAGCTCCCCCGTGATGATGCCGTCCCACACGTAGAAGCCGGTGGGGTGCGTGGCGTCGATGCGCGGGTTCTGCCTGCCGTCCGCCGGAAGCCACCCCAGCTGGACGGCGAAGACGTACTTCAGGATGAACGCGAGGAAGAACACCGGGATCGTGATACCGACCAGGCTCAGCACGACGGACGCGTGATCCGTGAACCTGCCGTGCCGCCTCGCGGCCCAGTAGCCGAGCGGGATGCCGATGCCGATCGCGATGATCAGGGCCGCCACGGACAGCTCGAGCGTCGCGGGGAACCGTCGCATGAACTCCTCGACGACCGGACGGTTCGTCTGGATCGACGTGCCGAAGTCGCCCTGCAGGAGTCGGCCGATCCAGGTGAAGTACTGCTGGATCAGGGGTTGGTCGAAGCCGTAGAGCTCGTTGACCCGCTCGATCGCCTCGGGCGTGGCCTTCTCGCCGAGGAGGGCCACGGCGGGTCCGCCGGGGAGGGCTCTGACCCAGGCGAAGAGCAGGATGCTCAGGCCGAAGAGAGTGGGGATGAGAAGCAGCAGTCGCCTGCCGATGGTGCGCAGCACGGATAGGTCTCCGGTTCGGTCCCTCGTTCGTCGAACGAGGAGCGGAGCAGGTCGGAACGCCGCCCGTCGGAGACGGCGTTTC
This sequence comes from Microbacterium cucumeris, assembly GCF_058349845.2. NCBI lineage: Bacteria > Bacillati > Actinomycetota > Actinomycetes > Micrococcales > Microbacteriaceae > Microbacterium > Microbacterium cucumeris. The sequence continues at coordinate 96,086 of NZ_JBYRIZ020000002.1, read as the reverse complement.
GACTCGTCGCTCCGCTCCTCGCTCAACGAGCGGAAATGATCACGACGTGCGGAACGATCACTCGGTGAGGACGATGTCCGTGAAGACCTCGTCGTTCACCGGGCTGGCCGGATAGCTCTCGACGCGCGGGTCGAACGCGAGCGTCGGCGCCGGGTGAGCGAGCGGGACCCCGGGGATGAACTGCGCGACATCCTCGTTGATCTCCTCATAGAGCGCCGACTGCTCCTCGAGGTCGGAGACGCCCCGTGCCTCGGCGAGCTTCTGGAACAGCTCCGGGTTGTCGAAGCCCCACTCCGAGCTCTGAGCGCCGAAGAACACGCCGACGAAGTTGTCGGTGTCGTTGTAGTCACCGGTCCAGCCCAGCAGGTGGATGCCGTGATCCGCCGTGCCGGTGGTGCGGTCGAGGTACTCCACCCACTCCTCGGAGACCGGCGTCGTCTCGACGCCGACCTCGGCGAGCTGGGAGGAGAGCACGGTGAAGATCTGCTCGGGGTCCGGCATGTACGGCCGCGAGACGTTGACCGGGTAGTTGAACGTCAGCTTCAGCGGATTCGCCTCGGTGTAACCGGCATCGGCCAGCAGCTCCTTGGCCTTCTCGGGGTCGTAGTCGTAGGTGGTGACATCCGGGTTGTAGCCGTTGACGCTGTCCGGCATGAACTCGATCGCCTTCTCGGTTCCCTCGGGGAGCACCTGCGAGATGAGCGCGTCCTTGTCGATCGCGTGCGACAGCGCCTGACGCACGGTGATGTCCTGCAGCTCGGGGATCGCCTGGTTGAACGCCAGGTACAGGATCGTGAACGGCGGACGCGGGACCATCGTGAACCCGTCCTCCTCGAGGGCGGCGGTGTCGGCGGGGCCGACCAGGTCGTAGCCGTCGATGTCGCCCGCCTCGAGGGACTGGCGGCGCGCGGTCGGGTCGTCGATCGTGCGGAAGATGATCTCCTCGATCTGGCCGGGGTCGCCCCAGTAGTCCTGGTACGCGGTCAGGGTGACCTGCTCGCCCGGAGCCCACTCCTCGAACTGGTACGGGCCGGTGCCCGCGGGATGGCCCATCGCGTATTCGGACATCTGCGGCGCCTCAGCGGAACCGCCGACCTCGTCCGCGTTGTACTCGCTCATCGCCGTCGGGCTCTGCATCGAGAACGCGGGCAGCGACAGCGCGGGGATGAACCCGGCGAACGGCTTGTTCAGCGTGACGGTCGCGGTGTACTCGTCGTCGGCCGAGCAGGACTTGTACACGGCGTTCTCGGGACTGTCCTTGTACCCGTGGAACAGCTTGTTGTAGTAGTACCCAAACGCCTCGCTCGCGGCGAGACCCGTCCAGTTGTACCAGCGGTCGAAGTTCGCGCAGACGGCCTCGGCGTTGAACGGAGTGCCGTCGTGGAAGGTCACGCCCTCCTTCAGCGTGAACGTGTGGCTCATGCCGTCCGGCGCCGAGTCCCACTCCTCGGCGAGAAGGGGTGCCGGATCGGCCGTTCCGGGCTCCGTGCCGACGAGGCCCTCGAAGATCTGCCGGGAGACGCGGAAGGTCTCTCCGTCCTGCGCGAAGGCGGGATCGAGGCTGGCCGGGTCCGAGGATGCCGCGAAGATGAACGTCGTGTCGACCTCGCCGGATCCTTCACCGGAGTCGTCGCCGCGCTCGCTGGCGACGCATCCGGCCAGGAGCAGTGCTGCGACTGCCGTGCCGGTCACGGCGAGGATTCCCCGCCGTCGCAGAGGTGTCTGGTGCATGGGTGATGCCCTTCCCTGTATAGCGCTTCGTTGCGCGCACCGGGAGCGTCGTCGCTTCCGGATACGGTGATCCCTCGACGCTACCCAGCCCGCACCAGGAATCCAATCCCACACGCATTGCGATCCGGTATCGGCTGTGTAACGACCGCGGCACGAGGGCCTCACTCCGGTGGCGTAGGTTCGATCCATGCGGATCCTCCTCGTCGGCGCGTCGGGCCTGATCGGCTCGGCCGTCGCGGCACGGGCCGGCGGCGTCCACGAGGTGCGCGCGCTGGTGCGGCGCGATCCGGTGGACGCGAGCGAGCACCGCTGGGATGCCTCGGCCCGGACCGCCCCGGCGGAGCCGATCGCGTGGGCGGACGCCGTGATCAGCCTGTCGGGGGCAAGCCTGTCGCGCCTGCCCTGGACCGCCCGCTACCGCGCGGAGATCCTCCGCAGCCGTGTCGCGGCGACCAGCGCGATCGCGCGGGCGATCGCCGGCTCGGAGGCGCCGCCGGACGCGTGGGTGTCGGCATCCGCCGTCGGGATCTACGGCGATCGCCCCGGCGAGGTGGTGACCGAGGATGCCATGCCGGGGACGGGATTCCTCGCCGACGTCGTCGGCGCGTGGGAGAGCGCTGCGGATCCCGCCCGTCCGCGCACGCGCGTCGTGCACGCCCGCACGGGTCTGGTGCTCGCCTCGGGCGGGGCGCTCACGCCGCTGATGCTCACGACGAGGCTCGGCCTGGGCGCGACCATCGGCGGCGGCAGCCAGCACTGGCCGTGGATCTCCCTCGAGGACGAGGCCGCCGCCCTGCTGCATCTGGCCACCGCATCCGCGCTGGACGGCCCGGTGAACCTGGTCGGCCCGGCGCCGGCGACGTCACGAGACATCACGCGGGGTCTCGCGCGGGTCCTGCACCGGCCTCATCTCTTCCGGCTCCCCGCGTTCGCCCTGCGCGCGGGCATGGGTATTGCCGCGGACGAGCTTCTGCTCGCCGACCAGCAGGCGGTCCCGGAACGGCTGATCCGGGACGGCTTCGCCTTCCGTCACGCGACGCCGGATGCCGCGCTCCGCGCGCTCGTCCGTTGAGCGACGGGGTTGCCCCTCTCTCGTTCCCCGGACCGCACCGCGTTTCGACTCGCTGCGCTCGCTCAACGAACGAAAATGGGCGTTCGACTCGCGACGGGGGGAACGGCCGTCCCTTCCCTCGCTCGTTGAGCGACGAGCGCCGCCCCATCCCCGTTCGTTGAGCGACGAGCGCAGCGAGGAGTCGAAACGCAGTCTCCGACGGACCACCGCGCTTCGACTCGCTTCGCTCGCTCAACGAACGAGATGATGGCCGACTCGCGAACGGACCGCCCCATCCCCGTTCGTTGAGCGACGAGCGCAGCGAGGAGTCGAAACGCAGTACCCGACGAACGAACGAAAGGGGGCCGGCTCGCGAACGGACCGCCCCCTCCCCGCTCGTTGAGCGACGAGCGCAGCGAGGAGTCGAAACGCAGTGTCCCGACGGACCACCCGGTTTCGACTCGCTTCGCCCGCTCAACGAACGAAAACGGGCTCGCTCAACGAACGAAACGGGGCGGGTCAGGCCGTCAGGAGTTCACGCGCGACCTCGGCGGAGATCCGGCTCGCGGCCGCCGCGTCGATGAACGGCAACGGCAGCTCGCCCCGGACGGGGAGGCCGACGTTCACCACGACGGCACCGGAATCGCGAGCCGCGACGTGCTCGATGAGCGCGCGCTGAGCCGGTTCCACCTCGGGCCGGTCGACGAGCAGCACCAGCCGGCCACCGGCCGCCCGTGCGGCCTCGAGCGCCGCGTCCCGCTCAGCCTCCGACGCCCGGTCGACGTCCAGACGCGCGCGGAAGCCGTCACCGGCGAGAGCAGCCGCGACATATCCGGCCGCGCTGTCGACCGCGAGGGTCGATCGACGTCGAGCGTCCACGACGGACAGTGCGGATGCCGCGGCATCCGGCTCTCCGACGACGCGCAGCGCGCGACGCACGATGGCGGCGGCGTCGTACGTCCCCTGTGCCACGGGCTCCGCCGCGCGCAGCTTCCCCGCCAATGCCCGCACGCGGTCGCGCGCCTGCTCGACCCGCTCACGCGGCAGCGACCCGTCGCGCAGAGCCGCCACGATGGCCTCGCGGGCGGTGAAGAAGTCGCGCTCGTCCTGATCGGGCAACGCGGCGGCGCCGGGGTTGGTGGGGTTGCCGATGCACAGCAGATCCGCGCCGGCGGCCAGCGCCTGCACCGCTCCCCCGCCGATCCCCACGCTCTCGCGGACGGCAGCCATGTCCAGGGCATCGGTGATGATGACCCCCTCGAATCCGAGGTCCCGCAGCCGTCCGAGCACGTCCGGGTTCAGGGTCGCCGGCTTCGCCCCCCATGCCGGGACCACGATGTGCGCGGTCATGACGGTGTCGACACCGGCGGCGATCGCCGCACGGAACGGCTCCAGGTGCACCGCCTCGATCTCGGCGGGATCCAGGGTGATCTCCGGAAGCGCGTGGTGCGAATCCAGGTGGGTGTCGCCATGGCCCGGGAAGTGCTTGACGCAGGCGGCGACGCCGCCGGTCTGGAGTCCATCGACCATCGCCGCGACATGCCGGGACACGAGCGCGGGGTCCGCTCCGAACGAGCGCACTCCGATCACCGGGTTGCGCGGGTCCGTGTTGACGTCGGCGACCGGCCCCAGCACGACATCGATGCCCGTCTCGCGCGCCCGACGCGCCAGCTCCACCCCCGTCGCGCGGCTCGCCTCGACGTCGTCGACGGCGCCGAGCTGAGCGGCCCCGGGAAGCGTCGAACCGGTCGCCGATTCGAGCCGGGTGACGCTGCCGCCCTCCTCATCGATGCCGATGAGGGCGTCCGGGTTGGCGGCGCGCAGCGCCGCGCTCAGTTCGGGCAGCCGCTCGGACATGTTCTGTCCGAAGTACACCACTCCGGCCAGCCCCTCGCGCAGCTCCGCGAGGAGCCATTCCGGCGCCTCGGTGCCGAAGAACCCCGGCCAGAGGACCGCGTTGGCGAGGCGGGTGAGCTCGTCCGTCATCCCTTCACGGCCCCCGAGACGAGACCGGCGGACAGCCGTCGCTGCACGATGACGAAGAAGATCATGACCGGGATCGTGATGATCGTGGACGCCGCCATGATGCTGCCCCAGTCGTTCGAGTGCAGGCCGAAGAACGACTTCAGACCGATCGCGACGGTGTACTGGTCGGTCGCGCCGCCGAGCATCGTCATCGCGAAGATGAACTCGTTCCAGGCCGTGATGAAGCTGAACACGCTCGTCGCGACGAGGCCCGGCATCACCAGCGGCAGTAGCACGGAGCGGAACATCCGCCACCAGCTCGCGCCGTCGATGTAGGCCGCCTCCTCGAGCTCCACCGGGACGGCAGCGACGAATCCGCGCAGCATCCAGATGCCGAAGGCGAGCGACAGCGCGATGTACACGATGACGAGGCCGAGCAGCGTGTTGAGCAGACCGAAGCTCTTCACCTGGAGGAACAGCGGGATGACCAGAGCCTCGAGCGGCACCATCTGCACCACGAGGATCATCATGAGGATCGTGGTGCGGAACTTGAAGCGGAAGCGCGCGACGGCGACGGCCGCGAGCAGGCAGACCAGAGCGCTGACGAGCACCGTGGCGATCGCCACGATGGCCGAGTTGCGCAGGTAGACGCCGAAGCCGCCGTCGGTGAGCACGTAGGCGAAGTTGTCCCAGGTGAACTCCTGCGGCAGGAACGACTGACCGCCGCTGGACGCCTTCGCGTCGAACGCGCTGGAGATCATCCAGTACACCGGGAACAGGGTGAACAGCAGCACGGCCGCGACGGCGACGCCGATGCCGATGCGGGACAGGACGGACGGACGGGTGCTCACAGTTCGTCCTCCTTCATGAGCGAGCGGATGTACACGATCGTGATCCCGATGAGCACGAGCGTGAGCAGCACGGCGAGAGCCGCACCGAAGCCGTAGCGGTTCTGTCCGAACGACTCGACGTAGGACCACACGCCGAGGTTCAGCACGGACCGGTTCGAACCGGAGCCTCCGGGCATCAGGTAGACCTGCGCGAAGACCTTGAAGTCCCAGATCGTGGACAGGATGATCACGACGGAGAACACCGGGCGCAGCGTCGGGAAGATGATCTGCCAGAAGCGGCGCCACGCGCCGGCGCCGTCGAGGGCCGCCGCCTCGAGCATCTCCTTGGAGACGCCGAGGAGCCCCGCGAGCACGGTGACCGCGACGAACGGGAAGCCGTGGTGCACCACGTTCAGCAGCACGATGGCGTAGAACGACCACTGGTTCGTGAACCAGTTGACCGGTCCGTCGATGAGGCCGAGCTCGAGGAGCATGGCGTTGAAGATGCCGTGGTCGGCATCGAAGATGAAGGTCCAGACGTACGTCCCGGTCACCGCGGGCATGGCCCAGGCGATCATGATGCAGCTGGAGACGATGGTGCGCCACACGGTCCCGAGACGCGCGAGGAGCAGGGCGACGAGCGTGCCGAGGGCGACGGTGGCGAACACCGCGACCGCGGCGAACCCGACCGTGTTCGGCAGCACGACCGTCCACAGCGTGGAGTTGGTCACGGCCTCCACGTAGTTGTCGAACCCGATGAAGTTCGACTCGCCGGTGTTGATCTCACGGAGACCGTAGTCCTGCAGCGAGTACAGGAAGACCTGCACCAGCGGCCACAGCATGAGTCCCGCGAGGAGGATCAGACCGGGGGCCAGCAGGACCCACGGTCGCGCCTTCGCCCAGGTGAGGACTCGGCCCTTTCGGCCTCCGGCCACGGAGGCGGGGGTGTTCCCCGCCTCCGTGGTGGTCGGCACTGGTGCTTGCACCATCGACATGAAGGAATACTTCCTTAGCGTTGCTTACTGGTTGAGCAGCTCGGTCATCTCGGCTGCGGCGTCCTCCGTCGCGGTCGCGACGTCCTTCTGCCCGCTGAGGATCGACTGCATCATGGCGTTGGTCGTCTTCTTGGCCTGCACCGCGCCGAAGTTCGGCGTGACCGGCACGGATGCTCCGCCTTCGACCATCTGCTGGGCGAACGGGGCGACGAGCGGGTCGGTCGAGGCCAGGGCCTCCTCCATCGCGGACTGGACACCCGGGAAGTACCCGGTCTCATCCGCCCACTTCTCGGCGAACTCGCCCGTGGTCATCAGCTCGACGAGCTGCCAGGCCAGGTCGGCGTTCTCGGTGTTGTTGAAGATCGACAGGTGCGATCCGCCGAGCACCGACGGCGCGATGCCGCCGTCCTTGCCGGGGATGACCGCGGCGCCGAGCTTGCCCTCGAGGTCGGGGTTGGCCTCGATGATCGCGTTCGGGGTCCAGGAGCCCGAGAGCATCATCGCGACGTTGCCGGCGACGAACGCGTCACGCAGGTCCGTCTCCTTCCACGTGGTGGCACCGGCCGACGAGAAGCCGTGCTTCGTGGCCAGGTCGGTGTAGAACTGGATGCCCTCCTGGGACTCCGCGCTGTCCAGCTCGCTGGTCCAGGTGTCACCGTCCTGCGTGGCGATCTCGCCATCCGCGCCCCAGACCCACGGGTAGACCTGGAACTCGGCGTCGCCCGGGACCGGGAACGGCATGATCTCGGGGTGCGCGGCCTTGATGGCCTCGCCCGCCGCGATGATGTCATCCCACGTCTTCGGAGCCTCGAGCCCGAGCTCCTCGAAGATGTCGGCGCGGTAGATGATCGAGCGGACGCCGGCGTACCACGGCATGCCGTACAGCTCCTCCTCGTACGTTCCGGCGACCTCGAGGCCCTCGACGAGGTCGTCGCGCAGGCCGTCCTCGCCGTCCACGTACTCGTCGATCGGCAGCAGCGCGCCGGCGTCGGCGAACTCGGCAGTCCAGGTCGTGCCGGTCTCGGCGATGTCAGGCGTGGTGCCGCCGGCGATCGAGGTCACGAAGCGGTCGTGGGCGTCGGCCCACTGCACCTCTTCGAACTCGACGTCCGCGCCGGTCTGGTCCTTGAACTCCGCCGCCACCTCGTCGAGGAACGCGGTCGAGTCGGGGTTGGTGCCCTGCATGATCCAGACGGTGAGGGTCTTGCCCTCGCCATCGGCGCCACCGCCGTTGCCGCTGTCGCCGGAGCAGGCTGCCAGCCCCAGCGTCGCCGTGACGCCGAGCGCCACGAGGGGAAGAATGCGCTTCTTCATCGGGTGAATCTCCTCATTGAAAACGTTCCTCGTCACGCAGGGATGCATGCCGATCAGGAAAAAGTATTCACGACTAACAAACTCCCTGCAACTTCTGGCCAGGATCGTCATCCAGCCGTAACACGTACGCTGGGGGCCATGGGACGGTCACGCGCACGGGATGCCGAGCACCCCAGCGCCCGGCTCGACCACGGTGGGATCGCTTCCATCGTCCCGAGCGAGTTCACCAGCGGATTCGAGCTGGTGGTCGACGGGACTCCGCAGTCTCACGTGGATCTCGACGACCCGACGCATCTGCACTTCGAGTACATCGTCCGCATGGGCGCGGTGATCGACCAGTTGCCGGGGACGGCCCTCACGGCCGTGCACCTGGGTGCCGGAGCACTGACGATCCCGCGCTACGTCGAAGCGACCCGTCCAGGATCCCGCCAGCAGGTCATCGAGCTCGAGGCGCCACTGGCCGCACTCGTCCGGGAACATCTGCCGCTGCCGCGCGGAGCCGCCATCCGCATCCGCATCGGCGACGCCCGCGAGGGCGTGACCCGGCTCCCGTCCGCACTGGCCGGCGCGTGCGACCTCGTCGTCTCCGACGTCTACTCCGGCGCCCAGACGCCCGCGCACCTGACCAGCGTCGAGTTCTACCGAGAGCTGGCGCAGCTGCTCGCCCCCGCCGGAGTGCTGCTCGTCAACGTCGCCGACGGCCCAGGGCTGGCCTTCGCGCGCCGCCAGGTCGCCACGATCTCCGCCGTCCTCCCCGAGGTGGCGGTGCTCGCGGACACCCAGGTACTCAAAGGCCGTCGGTTCGGGAACCTCGTGATCGCGGCATCCGCCTCTCCCCTGCCGACCGACTGGCTGCCCCGGATGCTGGCAGCCGGCCCGCATCCGGCCAAGATCGCGCAGGGCGCCGAGGTGGCGTCGTTCGCGCAGGGCGCCCGGATCGTGACGGATGCCGACGCCAGCGCCTCCCCGAAGCCGGACGCGTCGATCTTCCTGCGCTGAGCGTCCGATCGCTGTCCCGGCATCCGGATCCGGCGGTCCGGGGCGTGCCGCCTCAGCCCCGCGCGCCCCGGAGGGCAGACTGGATGCCGGGCGCTGCGGAAGGGAGAGAGCACATGAGTTACATCCGGGGTTACGACTCCGAGACCCTCCGGGAACTGGTCGACACGGCCGAGTGCGCCCGTCGTCTCGAAGAGATCGAGGCGCAGCGGAGCCTGCCGGCGATGCTCGAGCGGGTGTGGCTGCTGAAGGTGCTCGACCGGCTGGACGATGCGCTCGCGCTGTCCGAGGAGACCGTGCGCCAGGCGAGGATGGCCGGCACCCGCAAGGACGTGCTGCGCGCCCGGGTGCTGCACGCCACGATCCTGCAGTACCGCGGCGCGCATGCCGCCGCCGATCAGGAGCTCGCGACCTGCGCCGACGAGGCGGAAGGACAGCGCTGGGCGTCGATCGCCGCGTTCGCGCACCAGCACCGCGGCAAGAACGCCTTCGACGCCGGCGAGTTCGAGCAGGCCAAGGAGAGCTTCAAGCGCGCGCTGTTCCTGCGGCGCGAGACCGGGGCCGAGGATCGCGACCTCGAGACCGTGCTCCTGGCGATCGAGACCGTCGAGCGCCATCGGGTGGAGGCTCCGGTCGCCAGCTGAGGTGTCGCCGGTGCCGATGTCGCCGGGGTGATCTAGCCTGAGCGTATGGCGGATTTGGACCGTGTGCGCATCTGGGGCGAGGCGCTCATCCGGATGCATCTGGACGACGGCTGGACGTTCGCGTTCGACAACGCGAAGCGACGCGCCGGCCAGTGCGACTACCGCACCCAGCGGATCTCCGTGTCCCGCTATCTCGCTGCCCGGTTCGACGACGACGAGATCCATCAGGTGCTGCTGCACGAGGTCGCGCACGCCCTGGCCGGACACCAGGCCGGTCACGGCGCGACCTGGAAGCGCATCGCCCGCGATCTCGGCTACGTCGGCGGGACGACGCATCACGGCGAGACGGCGACCGAGCTCGCGCCGTGGGTGGGCCGCTGCCCGGCGGGGCACGTGACGTACCGCCACCGCCGCCCCTCGCGCGCGACCAGCTGCGCGAAGTGCTCCCGCAACTACGACGCGCGGTTCCAGTTCGAATGGACGCGGCGCGAGATCACGGCCGCGACGCGGCTCGCCGCGCAGACCCCGCGCTGAGCCACGGATCCGCTCAGCGGGTTCTGCGCCATTTCTCTGAGTCTGCGTCTGTTGTCCTCTGGCGCATTCGCCGAGAGGCGTCGCAGAACGTCAGCGCGCGAACGCGACGAAGCGACCGTCGACGAGCGTCGGGACGAGGTCGATCGCGTCCAGTTCGGCGGCAGCGGCGGTCGTGACGGGCGCGATGCCGGACGCCTCCATGCGCGCCGTCGACGCGACGCCGTCCACGAGCTCGCGCCCGGACCCGGATGCCGAGAGCAGGTGCCGCAGCGCACGCCGGAGCCCGCGCGCCGATTCCGCGGCGACGGCCGCTTCGGGCGAGGTGTGATCGATACCGAGGTCGCCGAGCGCCGCGATGATCGCCCCCGCGCCGAGCTGGTCCTCGACCGCGAAGCGCAGGCCGCCGTCGGGCGTGACCTCCCCCGCCGCGATCACCGCCACCGAGGTGCGCCGCTGTCGCCGATCCTGGATCGCCATGACGGCGCGGGCGACGGCCGAGGCGTTGCGCAGGCCGCCGACGAGCACCGTGGCGGAGTCCGCGGCGGCACTCGCCACAACAGCGGCGCCGTTGGACGACCATGTCATCGCATCCGCGAGCTGCACCTCGACGCCGGCTGCCACGACGTCCGGGAGCGTCGAGGAGAATCGGAGCACATCGACCACGACCACGACATCGGCCGCAGCCAACCGGGCGAGACCGGGGAGGCCCCACTCGAAGCGGACCTGGTAGGTGGACTGGTCGAACGGCTGCGGCATCCCTCCACCCTATTGCCGCCCATTGCCGCAGCTGCCGCGAGACTTGCTTTGTGAGGTGAGACCGACCTTGGCGGGCCAAGTCTCACCCCGCAAAGCAAGTCTCGCGGAGGGGAACGCGAGCGTCAGTCGACGGCCAGAGCCTCCACCGGCGCGACCCGCGTCGCGAGGCGCGTCGGCGTCGCGGCTGCGACCAGCGTGAGGACGGCCGTCGCGACCACGATCACGACCACGGGGATCCACGGCACGGCGGGGGCGACGAGGCCCGCGGTCTCCTCGAACGCGGGAGGCATGCGCACCGAGCCGAGAAGAGACTGCGCCGCGATCCATCCGTAGGCCACACCGAGCACGAGGCCCGTGACGGTAGCCGTGACGGTGATGTGCAGCGCCTCGAGCAGGATCATGCGGCGCACCTGCCGATTCGACAGCCCGATGGCCCGCAACAGGCCGAGCTCGCGACGGCGCTGGACGACGCCGATCGTCAGCAGGTTCACCAGACCCACGGCCGCGATCACGGCCGAGATGCCGACGAGCACCATCATCACGGCGGCGAAGCTGTCCATGATGAGCGAGAACTGCGCGTCGAGCTCGCCGCCGGCGGCCTTCGTCAGCAGCGCCTTCACGGACTCCAGCGCGACTGCGAACATCGTCACGAGCGTCACGCCCATCACGACGCCGATCGCCATACGGCTGGAGCGCTCCGGGTAGCGCAGCGCGTTCTCCGCCGCGAGCCGCGCGGTCGCCGACGAGCCGAACAGCCTCCCGACGAGCCGCAGCACCGGCGGCATGACGAGCACGGCGGCGAGCGACAGACCGGTGAACGAGAGCAGCCCGCCGAAGAACGCCACGATGACCCCGAGCGGGGTGACCAGGCCGACGAGCACGCCGAACACGAGCAGCGCGACACCGAGGATCAGCAGGATCAGGGCGCCGACGTGCCGCGCGGGGCGCGCCACGGCATCCTCATGGGTCCGTTCGACCGAACCGCCGATCGCCTGCAGCGGCGTGACGGCGAGCACGCGGCGCGACCCCGCCCAGGCCGCGGCCCAGGTCGTCAACGCGACGCCGACGGCCGGGACGACGATCGCGGGCTGCGCGAGCGAGAACTCCGGCAGCTGTCCCAGCATCCGGTCGGCCAGGACCAGTCCGAGCACCGAGATGAGGGTGCCGGCCGCCACACCGACGAGGGCGCCGATGATGCCCACCGCGAGCCCTTGCCGCGCGACCTCCGCACGCTGCGACCGGGACGTGCTTCCGATCAGCCGCAGCAGCGCGATCCGACGCGTGCGCCCAGCGATGATGGTCGAGAACGTGTTGGCCGTGACGATCGCCGCGACGTAGAGAGCGACGCCGATGAGCAGCACGCTGAGGATCGAAACGACGACGGCGAGGGTCCCGCTGTCGCCGATGTACGGATCGGCCTTGAGCATGACGCCGATGTACGCGGTGGCCTCGACCAGCACGACGCCGAACGCGGACGCCAGTCCCGCCACGAGGATGCTGGCCCCCATCCCGCGGTCCCGCAGCCAGCCCAGACGCGGGCCGGTCCTGGCGGTGTCGGCGATGGCCGCCGCGACGGCGCTCACGCCGCCACCTCCGCGGCGAGCATGTAGGCCGCGATCTGCTCAGCGCTCTGCTGCGGGTGGTCGGCGACGATGCGTCCGTCTCCGAGGTAGAGCACGCGGTCGGCGTGGCTCGCGGCGATCGCGTCATGCGTGACCATCGCGATCGACTGCCCGTGCTCGCGGCTGGCGTCCGACAGCAGCTGCAGCACCTCGCGCCCCGTCTTCGAGTCGAGGTTGCCGGTCGGCTCGTCGGCGAAGACGAGGTCGGGGGCCGTGGCCAGGGCGCGCGCGATCGCGACACGCTGCTGCTGTCCGCCGGACAGCTGGTGCGGACGATGACGCAGCCGCGAGGACAGCCCCAGCGTCTGGATCAGCCCATCGATGCGAGCGCGCTCGATGGCACTGGGACGCCGGCCGTCGAGCTCGAACGGCAGCATGATGTTGCCGAGAGCGTCGAGCGTCGGGACGAGGTTGAAGGCCTGGAAGATGAAGCCCACGCGGCGCCGACGCAGGATGGTCAGCTCGAGGTCGCCGAGTCCGGTGATCTCGGTGTCGCCGATCCAGGCACGCCCCTCGGTCGGGGCGTCGAGACCGGCCATGATGTGCATGAGGGTCGACTTGCCGGATCCGGACGGCCCCATGATCGCGGTGAACTGGCCGCGGCGGATGCCGACGCTCACGCCGTCGAGCGCGTGGACCGCGGCATCGCCGGAGCCGTAGGACTTCTTCAGGTGCTGGACGCGGGCGGCGAGCCCGAGGTCGGTGGTCGTGATCTCCATGCCTTCGACGTTATTTCCCGGCCCCCTGGCGGCACATCGCCCGCCGGGAGCATCCGCGTACATCCCGAGGATGACTTCCCGGAGCGGATCCTGCACCGCAGGGCTGTGCGCTGAGTCAGGCCAGTCCGTGCTCGAAGGCGAAGACGACCAGCTGAACGCGGTCGCGCAGCCCCAGCTTGGTGAGGATGCGGCTGATGTGCGTCTTGACGGTCGCCTCGCTGAGGAACTCCCGCGCCGCGATCTCGGCGTTGGAGAGCCCGCGGGCCGCGAGCGCGAAGATCTCGCGTTCGCGTTCGGTCAACTCGCCGAAGGATGCCGGCACCGGCGTCGCCTCCTGCGCGAAATGCGCGAACAGATCCCGCGTCGCCGCGGCGGCGATGACGCTGGAACCGGCGTGAACGGTGCGGATCGCGGCGAGCAGGAACTCCGGGTCGGCGTCCTTCAGCAGGAACCCGCTCGCACCTTGGCGGATGGCCCGTGCGGCGGCCTCGTCGAGGTCGAAGGTCGTGAGCATGACGACCTTGGGCGGATCCGGCTGCGCGAGCAGCTCACCGGTGGCGGTGAGGCCGTCCATGACCGGCATCCGGATGTCCATCAGGACGACGTCCGGACGCGTCGCCGAGATGACCGCGAGCGCCTCGCGACCGTCGCCCGCCTCCGCGGCGACCTCGAGGTCGGGCTGCGAGTCGATGAGCATGCGGATGCCGGCGCGGAACAGCGCCTGATCGTCGACGAGCACGACGCGGATCATGCGTCTCCCTCCGCGGCGCCGGGTGCGCCGCTCTCATCCCGCCCGGTGCCGCCCGTCCCGATCGGTAAGCGCGCCCGGACCACGAAGAGCCCGCCCTCGCGTTCGGCCCGCAGGACGCCGCCGACCAGCTGCGCGCGCTCGCGCATGCCGATGATGCCGTGGCCGCCGCCGCCGAGGTTCTGACCGCTCGGCGCTCCGGCCACGTTCGCGATCGTGAGGTCGACGCGGTCCGGATGCCAGGCGAGGTGGATCTCGACGGAGCTCCCGTCTCCGTGCCTGAGCGCGTTCGTGAGCGCCTCCTGGAGGATCCGGTACACCGCGAGCTGGATGGCTCCCGGCGGCTCTCCCGGTGGCATCGGGTCGACGGTGACGCGAGGTTCGATGCCCGCCTGCCTGACCTGCGCGAACAGCGTCTCGAGGTCGGCGAGGGTCGGCTGCGGTCCGTCGCCCTGACGGTGGCGCAGCTGGGTGAGCAGCATCCGTACGTCCGACAGCGCGCCGCGCGCGGTCTGCGCGATGGTCGTCAGGGCGGCGGGTGCGGCATCCGGGTCCACGGCCGAGGCGTAGCGCGCACCGTCCGCCTGTGCGATCACGACCGCGAGGGAGTGCGCGACGATGTCGTGCATGTCCCTGGCGATGCGCACGCGCTCCTGCTCCTCCGCGGTCGCCGCCTCGGCCCGCATCTGCTCGACGCGGATGCGGCGGGCGCGCAGCACCATGCGCCAGCCGAAGCCGCCCACCCAGGCGAAGCCGAGGGCCAGCACCGACACGAGCACGAGCAGGGTCGCCGCGGCGAAGGTGATGCCGAATCCGCCCGACGAGGCGTTGTTGACCAGCGAGATGTACACGCCCGCGACGACGGCGCCCGCGCCCGCGGAGATGAGTCCCGCCCACATCACGCGACGCGACCCCCACGCCGCCGTCGCGTACAGCACCATCAGGATCGCGACGTTGAACGGCAGCGGCGACAGCCCCGCCGCCATCTGCACGAGCGCCCCGATCCAGGCCACCGTCAGCGCGATCCCGGGGGCGAGCCGGCCGACCGCGACGGCTCCGCACTGGATCGCTCCCGCGAGGACGGTCGCCGCGATGCCCGCCGCCTCGGAGATGCCGATGAAGGTGAGACTCCCCGGCGCGTAGAACACCAGCGACATCGGCGTCAGCGTCAGGAACAGCAGAACGGCCCCGAGGATGTCGAGGACGAGTGCGGTGCGGGACAGCGGACGGATCACCCTCTCACGCTACGCGAGGGGGCGATGCGGCGCGTCCGTCTGCAGATGTATCAGGCCCGCGCGATGATCTCGCCGTGCGGCACCAGGAACCAGCCGTCCTCGGCGGCGGCCCACTCCCGCCAGCCCGCGCTCAGGCGAGCGAGGTCGGAGCGGGTGGCCAGTCCCGTGTCCACAGCCTGGCGGGCGAGCGCGGATTCCACGATGCGGTCGGCCCACATGCCGCCCCACCACGCGCGCTCCTCCGGAGTCGCGTAGCACCAGGTGGAAGCCGTCGCCGTGACGTCCTGGAATCCCGCCGCCTTGGCCCAGGACAGCAGCCGTCGGCCGGCGTCCGGCTCTCCCCCGTTCGCGCGGGCCGCGTCGCGATAGAGCTGCAGCCATTCGTCCAGCTCCGGGATCAGCGGGAACCACAGGAACCCGGCGTAGTCCGCATCGCGCGCGGCGACGACACCACCGGGCTTCGCGACGCGACGCATCTCGCGCAGCGCCGCGACCGGATCGGCCACGTGCTGGAGCACCTGATGGGCGTGCACGATGTCGAACGAATCGTCGGCGAAGCTCAGCGCATGAGCGTCCTCGACCGAGAAGTCCAGGTTGGTGAGGCCCCGCGCGGCCGCTTCCCGCCGCGACAGCTCCAGCTCGGCATCCCCGATCTCAGTCGCCGTGACGCGCGCGACGTGCTCGGCGAACTCGGCGGTGATCGTGCCCGGCCCGGCACCGACGTCGAGGAGCACGGCATCCGGGTGAAGGAACGGGCGCAGATACTCCGCCGAGTTCGCGATCGTCCGGTTGCTGTGGGAGCGCAGCACCGATTCGTGATGTCCGTGGGTGTAGGTCGCCATGCCCTCAGTCTGGCGGGTCTCAGCGCAGTTGCGCGGCCAGACGGGAGATCGCGTCGCGGTCGGGCTTGCCGCTGGGCAGCGTGGAGAGCTCGTCGACGAGGATGAGCCGAGCGGGCCGGGCATGCTTGCCGATCTCCTCGGCGACGGCGGTGCGGGCGTGCTCGAGCTGCTCTGCTTCGCTGCGTCGCAGCGCTTCGCCGCGCACGGCGACGATGACGGATGCTTCGCCCCACCGCTCGTCGTCGACGCCGACCACGACGGCCGATGTCAGGCCGGGTACCCGTCGGACGATGCGTTCGACGCGGTCGAGCGAGACGTTGATGCCGCCCGAGACGATGACGTTGTCGGCGCGGCCGTGCACGCGCACCACGCCGTCCTCGACGATGCCGAGGTCGCCGGTGCGGTACCAGCGGATGCCGCGGTCGTCGCGGTGGAAGATGCGATCGGTGAGCGCCGGGTCGCCGAGGTACCCGTCCGCGAGCACGGGGCCGGCGATGCGCAGTTCGCCGTCGACGGCGCGCACGGTCACGGTGTCCAGCGGGATGCCGTCGTAGACGCATCCGCCGCTCGTCTCCGTGGACCCGTAGGTGCGCACGATCCGCAGGCCTGCCTCGTCCGCCCGCTCGCGCAGGACGTCCGGCAGCGCCTGCCCGCCGACGAGGATCGCGCGGAAGGTCCCGAGCGCGGCGCGCACACCCGGCTCGTCGATCGCGTCCAGGAGGCTCGCGACCTGCGCGGGGACCAGCGAGGTGTACATCGCCTCATCGGTCGAGCGCACATTCGACAGCACAGCCTCGGCGAAGGAGGTCGGGGAGAATCCGTCGGACAGCACGACCGGCTGCGTACCCGCCAGGATGGATCGCACGAGGACCTGGAGTCCTGCGACGTATCCCGCCGGCAGGGCGAGCAGCCAGCGCCCGGTGCCGATGCGCGCGCCGGTCGCCTCGGCGCTGGCGCGCAGGGCGTCCGCGCTGAGCACGACCCGCTTCGGGATGCCGGTCGATCCGGACGTCCCGATGACCACCACCGTGCCCTCCGGCACGGCCTCCGGCTCCCCGCCGAGCAGACCGAGCCCTAGAGCCGGCCCGCCGTCGAGCGCTGCGCGCAGCTGATCCCGAAGGATCAGGGGGTCGTCCGCGGAACTCGTGATCAGCCGTGCCATGGGTCTGCGCTCAGAAATGCCAGGGGAAGGAGCTCCAGTCCGGAGCGCGCTTCTCGAGGAAGGAGTCCCGTCCCTCGACCGCTTCGTCGGTGCCGTAGGCCAGGCGCGTCGCCTCGCCGGCGAACACCTGCTGGCCGACCATCCCGTCGTCGACCGCGTTGAAGGCGAACTTGAGCATCCGGATGGCGGTCGGTGACTTGGTGAGCACTGTCCGCGCCATGGCCAGAGCCTCGCGCTCGAGCTCGGCGTGCGGGACGACACGGTTGACGGCGCCCATCTCATACGCGCGCTGCGCGGAGTACTCCTCGGCGAGGAAGAACACCTCGCGCGCGAACTTCTGTCCGGTCTGGCGCGCCATGTACGCCGATCCGTATCCGGCGTCGAAGCTGCCGACGTCGGCGTCCGTCTGCTTGAACCTGCCGTGCTCGGCACTCGCGATCGTCAGGTCGCACACGACGTGCAGCGAGTGGCCCCCGCCGGCCGCCCACCCCGGTACGACCGCGATCACGACCTTCGGCATGAAGCGGATCAGGCGCTGCACCTCGAGGATGTGCAGACGTCCGGCGCGGGCCGGATCCGCCACCTCGGTCGCGGATTCGGAGTACTTGTAGCCGTCGCGACCGCGGATGCGCTGGTCGCCGCCCGAGCAGAACGCCCAGCCGCCGTCCTTGGGGCTCGGCCCGTTGCCGGTCAGCAGGACGGCGCCGATCTTCGGGTCCTGACGCGCGACGTCCAGCGCCCGGTACAACTCGTCGACCGTGTGCGGGCGGAAGGCGTTGCGCACCTCCGGTCGGTCGAACGCGATGCGCGCGACGCCGCCGTCCACCGAGACATGAGCCGTGATGTCGGTGTAAGCCTCGGCGCCGGGGGCGAGCACCCACTCGGCGGGGTCGAACAGGTCGGAGACGAACGCATTGTGCACGTCTACGAGCATATTCCGCGTCGGCAGGGAGTAGAAAGCAAGTCGGCCGCCTTGGACCTGCAAGTCTCTCAGACCCTGTGCGCAACTAGTTGGGGCTTGTCATATGCGAGAAGGAGCTTCTTTTCGGGTGTATGTACACCTAGACTGCAAATAATCGAGGAAATGACTGCAATTTCTCACGCATCCAGGAGCAAGGACCATGACCGACCTCTACCGGTTGCCGCCTCTCGCTTTCGACTCGGATCTCGTCGCCACCCTGTTCGAGATCGAACGGCTGCGCGCCGACATCGGAACGGGAACCACCCCACGCGACACGTACGCAGAACTGCATCGCCTATTCGATACCGTCATGAGTGTGGTATCCGCCCGCATTGAGGGCAACCATACGACCGTCTACGAGGCCATCGATCTTGTCGACGGGATTGAGGATCCGCTCACTGAGCAGCTGCGCGAGATCGCGAACATCACCGAAGTCGCTCGACACTTGGACGAGCTTGATCCGGCCGAACCGCTCACGCACGGACTCATCCGCGATCTCCACGCCCGCACGGTCCAAGGACTCTCGCGCGAAGGTGATCCGACCCCCGGCGCCTACCGGAACCAGGACGTCGCCATCACCGGTTCCGCTCACCGGCCACCGCCCTGGGTGACCGTTCATGCTGAGATGTCGTCTCTGCTCGAGTTCGCGAACGCGGAGCGCCCGCTTCATGAGCAGATGATGCAGATCGCTCTCTCGCATCATCGCTTCGTCTGGATCCACCCGTTCCGCAATGGAAACGGTCGCGTCTCCCGCCTGTTCACGTACGCCATGCTGCGGCGGACGATCTTCGCCACTCGGGGGTTCAGCGCGCTGAACCCCACAGCCGTCTTCGGCAACGACCGCGCTGCATACATCGCCGCGTTGGAAGCGGCAGACGCACTCGATGACGAAGGGACGATCGCCTGGGCTTCCTTCTTCGCGAAGGGGATCCGGGAGGACATCACTCGTCTGATCCGACTTCAAGATCGCGAGTATGTCATCGATGCACTCGTGGGCCCGGCGTTGGCGCGCCTCGCCCGCGACGGACAGATCACGACCAGCGAGCATCGAGCGCTGAATGAAGTCCTGAACCGCGGGACGGTGAAGGCCGGGGACCTCGCGGAGGTGCTGCTCGGCACAGCCTCGCAGCGCTCCCGCATCATTCGCGACCTTCTGGACCGACAACTTCTTCAGCATTCCGTCGAGGGTCCGCGGTTCTACCGACTCGCGTTGTCTCGCGGCCCTTTGGCACCGCGCCTCATCCGTCAGCTCGACGCGCTGGGCTATCTGCCGAAGATGCTCTCCGACGATTGAGCCGAACGCGGAGTTCCCCGGGGAGCATGCCCGCTCCCCGGGGAACCGCTGCAGGATCCTGCGCAGCGATCAGGCCCGCACCGCGCGGCGGGCCTTCCGCCAGCCGTCGATGATGTCCCAGATGACTCCCGCTCCGATGCCGAAGCCCACGAGCACAGCGAGGATGCGGAAGATGCCGCCGTTGCCGGCCGCCTCGGCGTCACCCGCCGCGAAGCCTTCGCCTCCGGCCTGGACGATGTGCGCCAGGAACTCCGGGTTGATGAGGTCTCCGGAGATCAGCGGGATCAGCACCCACGCCGCGAAGGCGAGAGCGAGCACGGTGTTCACGACGGCGAGCGCCGTCGTCCACCCGCGCCGGAAGATCACGACCGCGAAGACCGCCTCGAAAGCGATCAGGACGAACAGGGCACCGATCCACCACGGCCACAGCGCGGGGTCAAGGATCGGGATCGGCTCGCCTCCGGTGGGGAAGAACCCGCGCACGCGATCCCAGATCACCGCCACGACGGCGATGCCGAGGAAGACGAGGGAGGCGATCAGCTCGCTGCGGCCGGCCCCGCCCTCCTGGATCTCCGGCAGTTGATCGACGTCCCACTTCGCGCCCGTGTCGGCGCCGGTGCGCTCCAGCACGGCGAACACGAGCGTCGTCCAGAAGCCGATGTGGACCATCACGGTGATCCCGACGGACACCGCCTGCCCGATCGTCTCGCCGACGCCGGCCCCGGACAGCAGCAGCCCGAGGACCAGGGCGCCGACGACGCTGACCGGCACGATCCACAGCAGCAGCTTCAGCAGCCGCCACCAGGTGAGGTAGTACTTCGGGCCGATCAGGTGCAGCGAGCGGTCGGCGTAACCGGCGGCCAGGATGCCGGGGTCGCCGAGCTCGGTCAGCACGGCCCGTTCGGCCTCCGCCGGATCCTCGCCCTGCTCGACGCGCGCTTCGACGGCGTCGGCGATGGAGGCCTCGAGTTCGGCGCGCACGTCGCCCTGAGTCTCAGGTGTGAGGCTCCGGATCGTCGCGGAGATGTAGCGTTCGGTCAGTGTGGCGGTCATGTCAGTGCTCCTCTTCGGTGAGCGAGGCGATCGCTCCGGTGAGCGCGCGCCATTCGTCTGTGAGTGTGTCGGCGAGGCGGATGCCCGCCTCGGAGGTGCGGTAGAACTTCCGGGGCCTGGCCTCTTCGGTGTTCCACTCGCTCGTGAGGTATCCCTGCTTCTCCAGCCGTCGCAGCAGGGGATACAGCGTGTTGGCGTCGGTCGCGAAGCCGTGCGCCTCGAGCTGCTCCAGGAGGCTGTAGCCGTAGCCGGCCTCCCGCAGCAGCTGCAGGCACGCGAGCACGATCGTGCCGCGCCGCAGCTCCTGCAGATGTGTGTCGAACGTCTCGTCCATGTCCGCCACTTTACTGTGCGTCACACACTATTGTCAATCGCACATTTATGTAGGCTGACACCGAGAGCAGAATAGGGTCATGATCCCGGCGCTGGCAGACCTGCTCGACACGGCACGAGTGGTCGCGCTCCCCCTGGCGACGAGATTCCGCGGCGTCGACGTGCGCGAAGCCCTGCTGATCGAGGGCCCGAACGGCTGGGCGGAGTTCTCGCCGTTCGTCGAGTATCCGGATGCCGAGGCATCCACGTGGCTCGCCGCCGCGATCGACTTCGGCTGGTCAGCCCAGCCCGAAGCGCGCAGGAAGACCGTCCAGGTCAACGCGACCGTGCCCGCCGTGGCGGCCGCCCGGGTGGACGCGGTCCTCGCACGGTTCCCCGGGTGCCGCACCGCGAAGGTCAAGGTCGCCGAGTCCGGCCAGGTGCTCGCCGAGGACGTCGCGCGCGTGCGCGCGGTGCGTGAGGCGATGGGTCCGGAGGGGCGCATCCGCGTCGACGCCAACGGCGCCTGGAACGTCGACGAGGCCGAGCACGCGATCCACGCGCTGGCCCCGTTCGACCTGGAGTACGCGGAGCAGCCGTGCGGGAGCGTCGCGGAGCTCGCCGAACTGCGCCGTCGGGTGAAGTACATGGGGATCCCGATCGCCGCCGACGAGAGCGTGCGCAAGGCCGCGGACCCGCTCGCGGTGGCGCGGGCCGGAGCCGCCGACCTCGTGGTGATCAAGGCGCAGCCCCTGGGCGGCATCCGCCGCGCGCTCGACATCGTCGCCGAGGCCGGTCTCCCCGCGGTCGTCTCCAGCGCCCTGGACACCGCCGTCGGCCTGGCGCAGGGCGCGATGCTCGCGGCATCCCTCCCCGATCTCGAGCACGACTGCGGCCTCGGCACCGGCGCCCTGTTCACCGACGATGTCGCGGAGCTGATCCCCGTCGACGGAGCCGTCCCGGCCCACCGCGTCGTGCCTGATCCGGCGCGGCTCGACCGCCTGGCGGCCTCCGAGGACCGCCGGGACTGGTGGCTGGACCGCCTTTCCCGCTGCCATGCCGTGCTCTCGGAGAACGGCGTCCGCGCTACTCGGCCGGAGCGATGATCAGATCCACCAGCTGACCGAGCGCCTCGGCGCCGACATGATGCAGGCGATCGCCGTCCAGCCCTTCCATCGCGGCGCGAGCCATGCACCCCTCCCACTGCACCATGAGCATGCGCGCGGCAGAGGGCACGTCGATCCGCAGTGAGAAGAGCCCGGAGTCGATGATGCCCTGGATGATGCCCTCGATGCTCGCGACCATCGCACGGTCCTGCTCGACGTAGGCGCGCCCGAACGCCTCATCGCGCAGCGCGCGGATGCGGATCTCGCTCATCATCAGCACACCGAGGCGGTCGTCGAGACCGGAATCCATGATCTTCTGGACCAGCTCGGTCGGATCAGCGTCACCGGCGAGGACGCCGGAGGCCACGAACTCGTCGATACGCCCCCGCACAGAGGCGAGACGCTGCTCGGCCACCGTGGACGCCAGAGCCAGGAAGAGCTGGTCCTTGGACTCGAAGTTCGAGTAGAAGGCTCCGCGCGTGAAGCCGGCGCGCTCGCAGATCGCCTCCACGCTCGCTCCTTCGAGGCCCACCTCGGCGAACACCTGCGCCGCGGCATCCAGCAGGCGGGCACGCGTGTTCTCGCGACGTCGGGTCACCGGAATCGTCATCGAAGCCTCCTCCCCTCAACTCTCACACCCCGCGCACAGTTTCGCACCGCCGACTCACCGTAGGATACACAGTTGTATCGGATACACCTGTGTATCGAATCCACCTCGGCCCCTCGGAGGATTCCGTGTCCACTCTCCTGTCGTCGCTCGGACGCTGGTCGTTCCGCCACCCCTGGCGCGTGCTCGTCTCCTGGCTGCTGGTCCTCGGCATCGCTGGCGGAGGAGCGCTGGTGCTCGGCACCGGTACGGACAACACGTTCTCGATCCCGGGCACCGAATCTCAGGCGGGTCTCGAGCAGCTCTCCCGGTCGTTCCCGCAGGTGAGCGGCACGAACGCGCAGTTCATCGTCGTCGCGGCCGACGGCGACAGCATCACGGACGACGCGTACCGCACGGACATCGAGGATGCCGTGGACGAGCTCGAGGACCTCGACGGGGTCCTCGCCGTCACGTCCCCCTATGACGAGATGGTCGCTGGCATGGTCAACGAGGAGGAGACCGCGGCGATCGTCCAGCTCCAGTTCGACGGACAGTCCACCGACGTGTCGCAGGAGACCAAGGACGAGCTGGGCGCGGTCGTCGACGAGCTGTCCGCGGCGCTGCCGGACGGGTCGCAGACGGCCCTCGGGGGCGACCTGTTCGCGACCTCGATCCCGGGCGTCACGATCACCGAGGCGGTCGGCCTGCTGATCGCGCTCGTCGTGCTGATCGTCACGTTCCGCTCCTTCGCGATGGCCGGGCTGCCGCTGGCCACGGCGGTCCTCGGCGTCGGCATCTCGATCGCCGGCATCTTCGCCGCCACGGCGTTCGCCACCGTGTCCTCGACCACGCCGCTGCTCGCGCTGATGTTGGGCCTCGCCGTCGGCATCGACTACGCGCTGTTCATCATGGCCAGGCACCAGGACCAGGTGCGCGACGGAGTCGACCCGGAGGAGTCCGCGGCGCGGGCCGTCGGCACCGCCGGGTCCGCGGTCGTGTTCGCCGGCATCACCGTCCTCATCGCCCTGATCGGCCTCGGCTTCGCCGGCATCCCGTTCCTGACGACGATGGGCGTAGCCGCCTCCGTCGCCGTCGCCATCGCGGTCGCCATCGCGGTGACCCTCACACCCGCGCTGCTCGGCTTCATGAAGGGGCGCGTGATCGGCTGGAAGCGCAAGCCTCGGAAGAAGAAGGCGTCCACCGCGCCGCAGCGCACGTTCAGTCAGCGCTGGGTCGGCGGCATCACGAAGCGACCGATCCTCACGTCCCTCGCCGTGGTCATCGGACTCGGCGTCGTCGCGATCCCCGCGCTCAGCCTGAACCTCGCCCTGCCGAACGCCGGTGTGCTCCCGAAGGACTCCGAGGCCCGGCAGAGCTACGATCTCGTGGCGGAGGAGTTCGGCCCCGGATTCAACGGGCCGCTGATCCTCACCGGCACGATCGTCACCTCGACCGATCCGCTGACGCTGATGGAGGACCTCGGCGACGCCGTGGACGAGATCGACGGCGTCAAGGAGGTCGCCCTCGCGACCCCCAACGAGACCGCCGACACCGGCATCGTCCAGGTGATCCCCGAGACCGCACCCGACGACCCCGCCACGAGCGATCTCGTGCGCGAGCTTCGCTCGCATCACGACGAATGGCTCGACGAGTACGGCATCGATGTGAAGGTCACCGGGTTCACGGCCGTCGCGATCGACATCTCCGATCAGCTCGGTGCGGCGCTGCTGCCCTTCGGGATCTTCGTGATCGGGCTGTCGCTCATCCTTCTGACCATCGTGTTCCGGTCCCTGTGGGTGCCGATCACCGCCGCGCTCGGATACCTGCTGTCGATCGTCGCCGCGTTCGGCGTCGTGGGAGCGGTCTTCGAATGGGGCTGGTTCGCCGACGCGCTGCATGTCGCGAAGGTCGGACCGATCATCAGCTTCATGCCGATCGTCCTGATGGGCGTGCTGTTCGGACTCGCGATGGACTACCAGGTGTTCCTGGTGTCCCGCATGCGCGAGGACTACGTGCACGACCCGTCGTCGAAGAGCGCCTCCCGCGCGGAGCGCCGCGAGGCCGCGATCCGCGCTGTGCGCACCGGCTTCCGCGGATCGGCGAAGGTCGTCACCGCCGCCGGGCTCATCATGTTCGCGGTGTTCGTGGCATTCGTGCCGGAAGGCGACTCGTCACTGAAACCCATCGCCCTCGGTCTTGCCGCCGGCATCGCGATCGACGCCTTCCTCGTGCGCATGACCCTGATCCCCGCGCTGATGGCGATCCTCGGCCAGCGCGCCTGGGAGCTGCCCGCGTGGCTGGAGAAGATCCTGCCGAGCGTCGACATCGAGGGCGAGGCCGTCGAGCGCGAGCGGCACCTGGCCGCGTGGCCGGGAGACGACTCGATCGTCGCGGCGGACGACCTCGTGCTCGCCGCGGACGCTCCCGTCGTCGACGGCGTGAGCCTCCGGGTGGCTCCGGGCGCCGCGCTGATCGCCACGGGTCCGGATGCCCGGGTCCGTCGCGCTCTGGCCCTGGCGGTCGCGGGCCGCGTGGCTCCCGACGGCGGACGCCTGCGCGTGGCCGGGCACCTGCTGCCGGGACGCGCCGCCTGGGTGCGATCGCACGTGGGCTGCGTGCTCGTCGATGACGCGGATGCCGCGCTCGGCGACCTGCGCGAGGCGCTGCGCGGGCGCTCCGAGCTCGTCGTCATCGACGGCATCGACCGCCTCGGCGGCGCTCAGCGCGACCAGGCGACGGCGATGCTGCGGGATGCCGCGACAGCCCGCCCGCTGGCCGTGTTCGCCACGGCATCCGACGCGTACGTCGCGCGCGCCGTCCTCGCCGACGCCGGCTGGTCCGACGCCGATGTGCTCGACACCCGATCCCCCCGCCGCACCGAGACCACCGAGGTGACCGCATGACCCTCTCCATCGAACGCGCACGTTCCCGCAAGCCGATCACATGGCTGACGGTGATCGGCGTGCTGCTGCTGCCGGCGATCATCGGCGGTGTACTGGTCGCCGCGCTGCAGAATCCAACCGAGCGGCTGGACAACATGACGGCGGCCATCGTCAACCTCGATGAGCCGGTCACGATCGACGACCAGTACACGCCGCTCGGCCGCCAGCTCGCGTCGGGTCTCGTGGAGGGATCGGACGAGGTCGACTCGAACCTCGACTGGGTGATCTCGAACGAGGACGACGCGGCCGAGGGGCTCGCGGACGGCACCTACCAGGCCGTCATCACGATCCCGGAGAACTTCTCCGCCGCCGCGACGTCCTCGGGGCAGGCCATCGCGGACGGCGGGGGCGAGGCGGAGCAGGCCACGATCACCGTCACCACGCCGGAGGACGGTCGCGTCGCCGACGACCTGATCACGTCGCAGATCGCGGCGGCCGCGACCTCCAGCATGGGCACGATGCTCAGCGAGGCGACCATGGAGAACGTCCTCGTCGGCTTCACCACGCTCGGCGACCAGATCGGCGAGGCCGCGGACGGGGCGACGGAGCTCGCGGACGGCGCGTCGCAGGCCGCAGACGGGGCCGCAGCCCTGCCCGACGGGGCCACGCAGCTCGCGGACGGCGTCACCCAGCTCGGTGACGGGGCGTCTCAGCTGGGAGATGGCGCGTCCGAGATCTCGGACGGCGCGAACCAGCTCGCCGGCGGAGCAGACCAGCTCAGCGGCGGCGCGGGTGCGCTCGCTGCGGGGCTCGACACCATCGCTGCCGGCATCGCGGATTCCTCGAGAGGAGCAACCGATTTGGGGGCCGGTCTGACGGCGGGTGCGACCGCGCTCGAGCAGAACGGGCTCGTCCCCGACAAGCTTCTCGGCGCGGCGAGCGCTGCAAAGGATGCCACCGCCAACGTCGCAACCGAAGTCAGTGATCTCGTCCTGGACATCGACGAGCTCGCGAAATTGTGCGATGGGCGGACCGACGATCCAGTCTGCATCGAGTTGGCTGACATCTCCGAGAGCATGCCCGACCTCCAGGAGGCCGCCACAGGTGCATCAGAGGCCGCAGCCGGCACGGCCGACGGCCTCTCCGCCTTCGACACCGAAGCGACCGCTGAAATGTCGACGCAGATGCGCGAGGCCGGCGCCGGCGCGACGAAGCTCGGCGGTGGCCTCACCCAGCTCGCCGAGGGGACGACCCAGTCGGCCGCCGGAGCGCGCAAGCTCGCGACCGGTGCCTCCGGCCTCAGCACGGGAGCGATCGGTCTCGGTCAGGGCGCCGGCCAGCTCGCATCCGGTGCGGACGAACTCAGCTCGGGAGCCGGCCAGCTCGGCGACGGCGCGACACAGCTCGCCGACGGCGCGACGGAACTCGTCGACGGCCTCGGTCAGCTCGCCGACGGCACGGATGAGCTCGCCGGAGGCCTGAGCACCGCGGTCGACGAGCTCCCCTCGTTCAGCGACGAGGAGTCCTCGTCGCTCGCGACCGTGATCGCGGATCCGGTGTCGTCGAACACCTCGACGTCGACGATCTTCGGGCCCACCGCGATCCCGCTCCTCACCGCGGTCGTGCTGTGGTTCGGCGCGCTCGCGACCTTCCTGGTGCTGCGTCCGCACACCGACCGCACGCTCACGTCGCGTCGTCCGTCGATCGCGCTCACGCTGCGCGCCTTCGCCCCGGCCGCCCTGATCGGGGCGGGGCAGGGTCTGCTCGTGTCGCTGATCGTGCAGATCGTCGCGCAGTACGAGGCGGGAGCGTGGTGGACGTTCGCGGGCACGGCGGTGCTCGCAGGGATCGCGTTCGCCGCGGTCAACCAGGCGCTCGTGGCGCTCTTCGGCGGCATCGGCCGCTGGATCAGCGCGCTCGTGGGCGTCCTGGCGATCGCGACCGGACTCATCTCGACGATTCCGGCGTGGCTGGCGTCGCTCGGTGCCGCGCTGCCGACCCAGGCGGCGTTCACCGGCCTGATCTCCGTCAGCGGCTCGGCCGTCGCGGCGCTGATCGTCTGGGCCGTGCTGGCGCTCGGCGCGACCACGCTCGCCGTGGCGCTGCGCCGGACGACTTCGGCGAAGGCGGTGCTCGCGGCCGGCTGATCCGTACAGCGCCGCGGGCGCCCTACGCTGGGCGGATGCGACGACCGTTCATGGACACCCGGCAGCACGACTCGCTCGACGGGCAGCAGTACCTCGTGCTGCGCCCGACCGCCGATGTCGCGCGGGAGTACGAGCGCACACAGGCGCGGCTTCTGGAGGGACCCGGACGCGGGCTGAAGCATCCCCTCACGGGCCACGTCACGCTGCGCGGCTTCCACGAGCCAGAACGCCGGGCGGAGCTGGCGTCGCTGATCCGCGGATGGGCTGCGGCGCAGCATCCGATCGAGGTGATCGCCGAGGCCGTGGACGCGTTCCCCGCCCCCTGGCAGATCATCATCGTCCGGCTCGTCAGGACTCCGGCGCTGGTCGACGCGTACGCGAGCCTCACGGCGGCTCTGTCCGCGACGGACATCCACCGGCTGGACGAGCTCGACGTGGACGACTGGATCTTCCATCTCTCGGTCGTGTACGCCAGGGCGCTCGATGCTGAGGCGTGGTCCGGTCTGGAGACGGCGGCCCGCCGCGACCTCTCCCCCGTCGGCGAGGTCATCTCCGACGCCGAGTTCATCTGGTACGACAACGGCGTCGAGCACTCCGAGATCATCCCGCTCGGCGGTACCCCGTGCGGATGAAGCGCTGAAGGGGCACGTCAGCTGCGGCGCTGCTCGACCCGCTTCTTGAGGAAGATGAGCGGCAGCAGCCACGTGCCCAGCGCCGTGATGATCCACACGATCAGCGTCGCGAGCACCCAGGTGATGATGCCGTCGATCTTCAGCCCGCCGGGGAACAGCGAGGCGATGAGCAGCGCGACGAACGTCGACACCAGCCCGATGCCGCCCAGGATCGCGCTGGCGTACTGCCGCGCCACGTTGAAGATGAACGGCCCCAGCACCGCCTGCGCGACGGTGAACACGACGACGGCCGTGAGGAATCCGCTCCATGAGAAGCCGAAGCCCGGAAGCACCCACGCGCAGACCATGAGGGCGAGGGCGGAGCACACCAGCGAGATCGCCGTGCGGATGAGGAAGCGGATCATGGCGTCATGATAGCGCCGCCCCGCGCCGCCGCCGGGAGGGCGCTCGAGAAGATCAGCTCAGACCGGAGTAGGCGTGCAGACCCTTGAAGAACACGTTCACGACGGTGAAGTTGAAGATCACGGCGGCGAACCCGGTGATCGACAGCCACGCCGACGGGTTCCCGCGCCATCCCCGGGTCGCGCGAGCGTGGATGTACCCGGCGTACAGCACCCAGATGATGAACGTCCAGGTCTCCTTCACGTCGAAGCCCCAGTACCGACCCCAGGCGTCCTGCGCCCAGATGGCGCCGGCGATCAGCGTGAAGGTCCAGAAGATGAAGCCGACGATCGCGAAGCGGTACGCGAGGGCCTCCAGGCGTTCGGCGGTCGGCAGCGTCGCGAGGAAGCGTGCTCCGGTCTTCTCGGCCTGCTCCGCGATCTTGCGCTCCCGTCGTGCCTGCAACAGCTGCAGCACGGACAAGGAGCAGGCCAGCGCCAGGAACGCGGTGGCCAGGGACGCGACGAACACGTGGATGACGAGCCACACGCTCTTGAGCGGATCCATGAGCGGCACGACCTCGACGTAGAAGTTCGTGGACGCCAGGCCCAGCAGGACGACGACGAGGCCGATGATGAACGTGCCGAGGTAGCGCAGGTCGACGCGCGTCAGCACGACCAGGTACACGAGGACGATGAGCGCGGTCCCGATCATCGCGAACTCGTACAGGTTCGCCCACGGGACGCGCGCGGCCGCGACGCCGCGCAGCACGAGAGCTGCGACGTGGAAGACGAACGCGAGCACCGTCAGCGCAGTGCCGATGCGCGCCATGACGTGGCGCGGCTTCTTGGGCGCCTCGGAGCCGGATGCCACGGCCGCCGCGTCCGCGGCCGAGCCGCCCGATCCCACCGACACGAGCTCGCGCTCGGCGCGGGCATCCGCCGTCGCCGCCGAGCGGCTCGCGAGATCGAACGCATAGGCGACGAAGGCCCCGGCGTAGATCGCGATGGCCGTCCAGATGCACAGCAGCGAGTAGTCGTCCAGCGCTTCCATGGTGTCAGTCTACTTTCGGGTCGTCGGTCGGAGCAGGGGCGGCCTGCTGTGCACGCCGGTTCGGGGCGTCGAGCAGCCGGGCGTGCCCGGCGGCCAGGTCGTCCACGGCTGCGGCGAGCGTGGGGTCCTCGCCGCGCGCGAGCCCGGCGTACTCCAGGTGCACGGTGTCGGTAGCGGCGGTCGCCTTCACCCACATCCGCCGTCGCGGGACGAACAGTGCGAGACCGAGGCCGCCGAGCGCGAGCAGCGCGAACACGAGCACCCACACGGCAGAGGCGTCGTGATGGATCTGCAGCGAGGCGAACCGCTTGACGGACTGGGTGAAGTCGCCTTCCGCCGTCCCCTCCGGGGACTCGTCCTCGAAGGTCACGGTGCCGAGCCCGTTGGGCAGGTCGGCGGTCTCGCCCGGCTGGAGCTCGAGGGATTCGACTCCCGAGTCCCCGCCGGCGATCTCGGTGAGATCCGTCGTGTCCAGCACATAGACCGACCTCGGGGTGCCGTCGTCGATCCCCAGATCGCCCTGATACACGCGCAGGGTCAGCAGCGGCGCGTACGTGTCTCCGTAGATGGAGGTATAGGCGCCGGAGTCGAGCTTCGCCTGGGTCGGATAGAAGAACCCGAGCATGCCCAGCTGCTCCGGCATGCCGTCGGTCACCTTCACGACGCCGAGGGAGGTCATGTTGTTGTCCTGTGGCAGGAACTCCACCGAGTCGCGGAACACCACGGTGCCCTCGGCGTTGCGGACGGTGATGGTGGGCGCGTAGCCGTTGCCGAGCAGGTAGACCTTGTCGCCGGCGATGTCGAGCGGGTGGTTCACCTGCACGGCGCCCTCCCACTCGGAGCCGTCCGTGTCGCGCACGGACACGTTGGCCGAGAAGTCCCCCGCCTGCCCCGACGCCTTCGAGCCGAACTCCTGATATGTGACGTCGAAGGAGTCCAGCGTCATGGCGTACGGCGCGAGGGCGTCGTCGCCGACGAAGCGACCCCGATTCATCGAGTTGTAGTCGACCAGGGAGTTGACGAAGGTCTCCCCTTCGACGACGACCTTCTGCCCGGTGTACGCGAACCCGCCGCCGACCCCGACGGTGACGAGCACGCCGACCAGCGCGAGGTGGAACAGCAGGTTCCCCGTCTCCCGCCAGTACCCGCGCTCCGCGGACACCGAGAACGTCCTGCCCTTGTCGTAGCGCTCGACGCGATAGCCGAGCGCCTTGAGCTGCTTCTGCGCGACGTCGGCCGCACGGGATGCCTCGGCCGAGGCATCCTCGCCGTCCGCGACCTCGCGGTCGGTCTCCACGTGATCGGCCAGGCGCGCGAGACGCGCCGGCGTCCGCGGCGGGCGGGTCCGCAGCGCCTTCGCGTGATGCTTGATGCGCGGGATGACGCATCCCACGAGCGAGGTGAACAGCAGCAGGTAGATGGCCGAGAACCACGGCGACAGGTAGACGTCGAACATGCTCAGCGCGTCGAGCACCGGGAACAGATCCGGGTTGTCCGCCTCCCACTGCGTCACGCCGTTGGGGTCGGCCATGCGCTGCGGGAAGACCGACCCGGGGATGGCGGCGATCGCCAGGATCAGCAGCAGCACGAGCGCTGTGCGCATCGAGGTGAGCTGACGCCAGCCCCAGCGCAGCCACCCGACGAAGCCCAGCCGGGGCTGCGTGATGCCGTCATCGACGGCGTCGACGTGGTCAGAGGGGCGCAACGGGTCGGCGGACTCGGGGCTCACGGCATCCTTCTTGATCGAACTAGAGCGGGAGGACGACACTCGCCATCACCGCCTGCAGGCGGGACATGATGTCGGTCCAGATTCCGGTGACCATCAGCACACCGAGCACGATGAGCAGCACGCCGCCGATGATGTTCACGGTGCGGATGTGACGGCGCAGGAAGCCGATCGCGCGCGCGGCCCAGCCGAAGCCGAGAGCGACGAGAACGAACGGGATGCCCAGGCCGAGGGAGTACGCCACGCCCAGGAGGGCGGCGCGCCACGGATCGCCGACCTGCCAGGACAGTGACACGATCGCGGCGAGCGTGGGTCCCATGCAGGGCGCCCAGCCGATGCCGAGCGCGATGCCCAGCAGCGGCGCGCCGATCAGGCCGGACCTGGAGTCGACGTGGAAGCGGAACTCGCGCTGCGCGAAGCCGAAGAGCCCGAGGAACACCAGCCCCATGAGGATGATAACCACGCCGAGGATGCGCGTGACCAGCTCGCCCCACCGGACGAAGAAGTGCCCGGTCGCGCCGCCCAGGATCGTCCAGGCGACGAACACGATCGTGAAGCCGAGGATGAACAGGAGCACGCCCAGCAGGAGCCGGCCCTTCCCGTTCGACTGCGCGCCTGCGCCGCCCCGGGGAGCGACCGCGCCGCCGAGGAAGCCGAGATAGCCGGGCACGAGCGGCAGCACGCAGGGCGAGAGGAACGACACGAGTCCGGCGAGCATCGCGACCGGGATCGCGAGGAGCAGACTGCCGTCGCCGATCAGCGTCTGGACGTTCACGCGCTCTCCGCGAGCGCGTCCTTGACCAGCGTCGACAGGATCGACGCGCTCTCCAGCTGTCCGATGATGCGGGCGGCGACTCGGCCCTGCTTGTCGAGCACGAGCGTCGTCGGCGTCGCCTGGATCGGCGTGGCGCCGGCGAAGGCGAGCTTGGCCTCTCCGGTCTTCGCGTCCATCAGGCTCGGGTAGGTGACGCCGTAGGTCTCGGCGAACGCCTTGGCGGTGTCGGCCTCGTCGAACGTGTTGACGCCGACGAACGACACGCCGTCGTCCTGGAAGTCCTGCCACACGGCCTCGAGCTCAGGCGCCTCGACCCGGCACGGCGCGCAGCCCGCGTACCAGAAGTTCACGACCGCGACGTCGCCGGCGATGTCGGCGCTGTCGAACTGCTCGCCGTCCTCGGTCACGCCGCCGAACTCGACGGGCTCGCCGCGATCCTCCGGCGCGATCTCGACGACGGTGAATCCGTCGGCGGCGATGTAGCCCTTGTCCTCACCGTTCAGGTACTGCTCGGCGACGGGATCGGGAGCGCACGCGGTCACGCCGACGACGAGCGCCGCGGCGAGCGCGACTCCGAGCATTCCGCGCAAGCGGGATCGGGAGGGCTGGCCGGCGCGGTCGGAGAGAACCGTGTGATCGGGCACGGGCCCCAGTCTACGTGGCGGATTCTATGGGTACTCTGAGCCTTCTGCCAGCCTCACAGCCGTGCCAGGACGTCCTCGACGCCGGCGCGGAAGTTCGGACACATCGTGATGTCGTGAGCGCGGCAGCGCAGCGCGTGCTCGGTCATCTCGCGCGACCGGCGCATCTCCTCCATGCGCCGGTCGAGGTCGTCCAGATGCGCGTGCAGCACCTCGTGACGGCCGGAACGGCCGTCGTCCAGCAGGACGCCGATCTGCTCGAGGCTCATCCCGGCGGCCTTGCTGCGCTGGATGATCGCGATGCGCACCACCTCGTCCTCGCCGTATCTCCGGCGCCCCGCCGCATCCCGATCAGGTCGGAGCAGCCCGACGCTCTCCCAGTGCCGGAGGACGTTCGTCGGCAGACCGAAGCGCTCGGCGACGTCTCCGACGGACCAGGGATGATTCGCGCTTGACTTCATGTTGACATGAAGTCACAGACTGTTCGCGAACGCAAGATCAGGATGGAGACACCATGTACGACGTGATCGTGATCGGAGCCGGCCCCGCCGGCCTGCAGGCCGCGCTCAGCCTCGGCCGGATGCACCGCTCGACCCTGCTGCTCGACTCCGGCGAGTACCGCAACGGCCCCGTGGCGCACATGCACAACGTGATCGGCAACGACGGCACGCCGCCCGCCGACTTCCGGGCGAAGGCACGCGCCCAACTGGGTGCGTACGCCGACGTCCGCGTGCGAGATGTGGCGGTGGAGCGCATCGAGGGCGAGGTGGACGATTTCACCGTCGCCCTCGCCGACGGCACGTCGGAGCGCGCGCGGCGCATCGTGCTCGCCACTGGCGTCGCGGACGACCTCCCCGCCGTGCCCGGCCTCGATGCGCTGTGGGGACGACGCGCGTTCACCTGCCCGTTCTGCGACGGCCACGAGTTCAGCGACGCGAGCATCGGCATCCTCGGCGCGAGCGACCGGACCGCCCACCTGATCGGGATGCTCGCTCCCATCGTCGGCGAGATCACCGTCTTCGGTGTCGGCGAGGCCCCCGACCCGGCCGTGGTGGGCCAGCTGGAGCGAGCCTCCGTGCGCGTGCACCCCGTGCCGGTCGAGCGCGTCGAGGACGATGGAGTCCAGGTCGTGGTCCGCACCGCTGATGGAGACATCGCGGTCGCCGGGCTCTTCGTCGCTGCAGGGTCCATCCGGCAGCGGGCGCCGTTCGCCGAGCAGCTCGGGCTGCAGGTGCTGCCGTCCGGTGCGATCGAGATCGACGAGTTCGGGCGCACCTCCGTCCCCGGTGTGAGCGCGGCGGGCGACCTCGCCCACCGCGCGACGCTGCCGGGGGTGGTGGCGTCAGTCGTCATGGCGGCCGCTGCCGGGCAGATGGCGGCCGCTGTGCTCGTCCAGGAGCTGGCCGCGGAGCACTGACCGCGAGGGTAAGCGCTCAGACAGCGCCGAGGTCCACCCCGCCCGACGCGGGCTCGGCGTAGTCGACCTCGCGCCACACGTCGCCCACGCGCTCGAAGGACGTCACGCTGGAGAGGGAGCACCGTCGGGTCCGCGGGTCGTGGCGCAGCGGGAGACCGGCGACCGACAGGTGCGTGATCCAGATGGGCGCCTGGTGCGAGACGAAGACGATGTCCCCGGCATCCGTCTCGTGCCAGGCGTCGTCCATGGCCTGACGCATGCGTGCCGCGATCAGGGCGTAGGGTTCGCCCCAGCTCGGCGTCGAGGGGCTGCGCAGGTGCCACCAGTTGCGCGGGTCGCGCAGTGCGCGACGCATCCTGGTGCCCTCGAACACGTTCGTGGGCTCGATGATCCGCTCGTCGATCTCGGCCGCGAGTCCCGTCAGCTCGGTGAAGGGCTCGGCCGATTCGCGGGCGCGCTGCAGGGGCGAGCAGCGCACTTCTGCGAGCGTGTGCCCGAGTCCGATCACGTACTCCGCCGCAGCACGTGCCATCCCCCGTCCCGCTTCACTCAGACGGAAGTTCGGCAGCCGACCGTAGAGCACGCGATCGGGATTGTGCACCTCGCCGTGGCGGACGAGGTGCAGACGCTCGGCAGGCACCCGGTCACACCCGCCGGTACTCGGCGGATCCGAAGCCGATGATCAGATGACCGATGTAAGGGAAGAGCCAGAGGAGGAAGAACGAGAACGCCCCGCCCTTGCCGAAGTTGGCACCCTCCTTGAACGCGACCACGAGCGCGAACACGACGTTCACGAGCGGGATCAGATAGAGCAGCGCCAACCAGCCGGACATCCCGGCGATCTTGACCAGGAAGATCCAGTTGACGATAGGGATCAGCGCGAGGATGCCGGGATAGCCGGCCTTCGCGAAGACCTTCCACATCGTCACCGCGTACAGGACGTACAGAACGACGCCGAGCAGCACCGAACTGGTCGAGAAGAGCTGTTCGGTGATCAGGTTGGAGTCCATGGCCGCGAGTCTAGCGAGCGGGCTCTCTCGGAGCGTGAACCCTCCCCCGTAGAATAGCCAGGTTCCCTTTTCCGAACTGGAGGAATCTTCCGTGCTTCGCACTCACACGACCGGCTCTCTGCGAGCCGAGCACATCGGTCAGACCGTCACCCTCACGGGTTGGGTCGATCGTCGTCGTGATCACGGAGGAGTCGCGTTCATCGATCTCCGGGATGCCTCCGGCATCGCCCAGGTGGTCATCCGCGACGAGGAGACCGCGCATCCGCTGCGCAGCGAGTTCGTCCTGAAGGTCACCGGCACCGTGTCCGCGCGTCCGGCCGGAAACGAGAACCCGAACCTGCCCACCGGGGAGATCGAGGTCATCGCATCCGAGGTCGTCGTCCTCAACGAGTCCGCCCCGCTGCCGTTCCAGGTCTCCACCGGCCTCGAAGGCGGCGACCCGATCGGCGAGGACGTCCGGTTCAAGTACCGCTACCTGGACCTGCGCCGTCCGCAGCCGGCATCCGTCATGCGCCTGCGCTCGCAGGTGTACAAGGCGATCCGCGACGTGCTCCACGAGCGCGAGTTCACGGAGATCGAGACGCCCACGCTCACCCGCTCCACTCCCGAGGGCGCCCGCGACTTCGTCGTGCCCGCACGCCTGCACCCCGGCAGCTGGTACGCCCTGCCGCAGTCGCCGCAGCTGTTCAAGCAGCTGCTCATGGTCGGCGGCGTGGAGAAGTACTTCCAGATCGCGCGCTGTTACCGCGACGAGGACTTCCGCGCCGACCGCCAGCCGGAGTTCACGCAGCTCGACATCGAGATGGCCTTCGTCGACCAGGAGGACGTCATCGAGATGATGGAGGCCGTCATCACCGCGATGTGGGCCACCATCGGCGTCGAGGTGCCGACTCCCCTTCCGCGCATCACCTACGCCGACGCCATGGCGAAGTACGGCTCGGACAAGCCCGACCTGCGCTTCGGCCTCGAGCTCGTCGAGGCGACCTCGTACTTCTCGGAGACGCCCTTCCGCGTCTTCCAGTCCGAGTACGTCGGCGCCGTGCTGATGCCGGGCGGCGCCTCGCAGCCGCGCAAGGTGCTGGACGCCTGGCAGGACTGGGCCAAGCAGCGCGGCGCCCGAGGTCTCGCATACGTCCTGTTCAACGAGGACGGCACCCTCGGCGGCCCCGTGGCGAAGAACCTCTCGGAGGCCGAGCAGGCCGGGCTCGCCGAGCTGGTGGGAGCGGCACCCGGCGACTGCGCGTTCTTCGCCGCCGGTTCTGCCAAGGACAGCCGCGCTCTCCTCGGAGCGGCGCGCGTCGAGATCGGTCGGCGTCTGGGCCTGCTCGACCCCGACACGTTCGCCTTCACCTGGGTGGTCGACGCCCCGATGTTCGAGCCGGCCGCGGACGCCGTGGCATCCGGCGATGTGGCTGTCGGCGCCGGCGCCTGGACGGCCGTGCACCACGCCTTCACCGGCCCGAAGCCCGAGTTCGAGGACACCTTCGACACCGACCCCGGTTCGGCGCTCGCCTACGCGTACGACATCGTCTGCAACGGCTCCGAACTCGGCGGCGGCTCCATCCGGATCCACCGCGAGGATGTCCAGAAGCGGGTGTTCGAGGTCATGGGAATCAGCGATGAGCAGGCGGACGAGCAGTTCGGCTTCCTGCTGGACGCGTTCAAGTTCGGCGCGCCGCCCCACGGCGGCATCGCGCTGGGCCTGGACCGCGTGCTGCAGCACCTGTCCAAGACCGAGTCGATCCGCGAGGTCATCGCGTTCCCGAAGACCGGCAACGGGTTCGACCCGCTCACCGCTGCGCCCGCTCCCATCACCGACCAGCAGCGCGCTGAGGCCGGCGTCGACTTCGTCCCCGAGGATGCCGAGGCCTGACGCACGTCATCCCCTCTCGGTCCCTCGACGGATCCCCGTCACGAGTGACCTCTCCCTGTTGACGAGACCTCTCCGCATTCACGCGAATGCGGGGAGGTCTCGTCACGCAGGCGGGGTCTCGAGGGGCGGATCGGCCGGGGATCCGACGCTTCCGCTCGGATGCGGGCGTCGATAGCGTGTGATCCGGGGGCACTCCGTCCCCGATCGTTCAGGGGAAGGATGCCGCATGGCAGGCACGTTCGAGGTGTTCCAGGACAAGGGCGGCGACTACCGGTTCCGCCTCAAGGCGGGCAACGGCGAGGTCATCGCGACCGGCCAGGGATACTCGTCCAAGGCGAGTGCACTCGGCGGGATCGACTCGGTGCGGCGCAACGCCGCGGATGCCGAGGTCGTCGAAGTCGAGAGCTGACGCTCGCTCGAGACCCCGCCTTACCTGCGAGACCCCGTCGTATCCGCGTGGATACGACGGGGTCTCGTCATTCCGGAGAGGTCTCTCCGTCGCTCGGGAGAGATCTCCGAGGTGAGAACCGAACGTGTGAACGTTCACGACGGGCTTGACGATCAAGGGATACGGGGCTAGCGTGACAGGACCGTGAGCGTTCACGGTCCCGGCTCGAAAGGACAATGGTGACCCCTCAGCTCCCCGTCGAAGAGACGCATACCCGCACCGGCGGATGGGCCGTGCTCGGCCCCGGCGGCATCGCGCGGCGATTCCTGACCGGCATCGGTTCGGGCGACGGACGGATCGTCGCGGTCGGCAGTTCGGATGCCGCTCGTGCCCGCTCGTTCGCGGACGAAGCCGAGCAGCAGGGCGCTGAGGAGGTGACCGCCGGGGACTACGCCCAGGCCCTGGCGGACCCGCGCGTGGACGCGGTCTACGTCTCCACCGTCCACACGGCGCACCCCGCACTCGCGATCGCGGCGATCTCCGCCGGCAAGGCGGTGCTGTGCGAGAAGCCGCTCGCCGTCAACCACGGCACGGCCATGGCGATGGTGGACGCGGCCCGCCAGGCCGGCGTGCCGCTCGTCGAGGCCTACATGTACCGTTTCCACCCGCAGACGCGCGCCGTGCTGGATCTCGTGCGCGAGGGCGCCATCGGCCGGGTCCTCCACATCGACGCGTCGTTCGCGTTCCGCGTCGGCGAGCGCCGCGGACGCCTCCTCGATCCGGCGGTCGCCGGGGGCGGCATCCTCGATGTCGGCGGGTACACCGTGACGATGGCCGCCGCCGTCGTCGACGCGGCCGACGGCGTGCACGCCTCCGAGCCGGTCGAGCTGACGGCTGACGGGTCGATCGGGCCGACCGGTGTCGACGAGTGGACGGTGGCGCGGGCCACCTATCGCAGCGGCATCACCGCGACCCTCACGACCGGTGTCATGGTCCCGGCGCCCAACACTGTGACGATCTTCGGGGAGCGGGGCAGCATCCGCGTCGCCGAGCCCTGGGTGCCGGTCGGCGCCACCGAGATCGAGCTCGCGACGACCGACGGCGTGCAGACGATCGTGATCGACGAGGCCGACGCCTACGCCCTCGAGGCGGAGGCGACTCTGGCCGCGCTGCGCGAGGGTCGCCTCGATGTCCCGGAGATGACGACGGCCGAGACGCTGGCCACCGCGCGCACGCTGGACCGCTGGCGCGCCGCCGTCGGGCTGCGATATCCGTTCGAGGCCGAGGACGCCGACATCCCCCCGGTGCGCGGCGCGTTCGTCCCGGGCGGCGACACCCGTGACGGCGAGATGCGGTACGGGGAGATCCCCGGGGTCGGCAAACCGGTGTCGCGGCTCGTGATGGGCGTCGACAACCAGCCGGACCTCGCGCACGCATCGGCGATCTTCGACGTCTACGCCGAGCGCGGCGGCAACGTGTTCGACACCGCGTACATCTACGGCGACGGCGAGCTGGAGAAGCGCCTGGGCCGGTGGATCGCGAACCGCGGCGTCCGCGAGGACGTCGTGGTGATCACGAAGGGCGGGCACACACCGTACTGCGATCCGGAATCCGTCTCGCGCCAGCTGCTCGAGAGCCTCGAGCGGCAGGGCACGGACTACGCGGACATCTACATGCTCCACCGGGACAACCCGGAGGTTCCCGTCGGCGAGTTCGTCGACGTGCTCGACGAGCACGCGCGCGCCGGGCGCATCCGCGTGTTCGGGGGATCGAACTGGACGCCCGCGCGCATCGACGAGGCGAACGCCTACGCCAGGGCGAACGGACGGCAGGGATTCGGGGTCGTGAGCGACCACTTCGGACTCGCCGAGGCCTACGACGTGCCATGGGAGGGGTGCGTCCACGTGACCGACGAGGCCTCGAA
Source organism: Microbacterium cucumeris (assembly GCF_058349845.2). NCBI lineage: Bacteria > Bacillati > Actinomycetota > Actinomycetes > Micrococcales > Microbacteriaceae > Microbacterium > Microbacterium cucumeris. Next base: position 56,778 of record NZ_JBYRIZ020000002.1, on the reverse strand, counting down.
GCGCTGGCTCGAGGAGCGGCAGCTGCCTCTCCTGCCGTGGTCGTCGCAGGCGCGCGGGTTCTTCGCCGGCCGCGCCCACCCGGAGGACCTCAGCGACCCGGAGCTCGTGCGCTGCTACTACAGCGACGAGAACTTCGAGCGTCTCCGCCGCGCGGAGCATCTCGGAGCCGAACGCGGCGTGCCCACGACGGCGATCGCGCTGGCCTACGTGCTCGCGCAGCCGTTCCCGACGTTCCCCCTCTTCGGACCCCGTACGATCGAGGAGACCCGCTCGTCGATGCGGGGACTCACCGTCGATCTCACGCCCGAAGAGGTGGCATGGCTGAATCTGCGCAGCTGACCGGCGCGGGCGACCCCGCAGCGCCCGCCGCGCGCCGGCGCGCGACCATCCTCGATGTCGCCGCCGCGGCGGGCGTGTCCCGGCAGACGGTCACGCGCGCGATCAACGACATGCCGGGCATCAGCGCCGACACCAAGAAGCGGGTGCTCGACGCCGCCGGAGCCCTCTCGTACCGGCCGTCCCGGTTCGGACGCGGGCTGGTCACCGGCGGCGATCGCCAGCTCGGGCTCGTCGTGAACGACCTGCGCAACCCGTATTCGCCCGAGCTGGCCGCGGCCGTCGTGCGCCGCGCCGCCGACGAGGGATGGAGCGTCTCGCTGGTCGACATCGGCCTCGCCGGAGCCGCGGACCGCCTGCTGCGTTCGCTGCACGCCCAGGCGGACGTCGTGGTCGGCTACCTCGGAACGTGGGCTTCCGCATGGGAGAGCCGGTTCGGCGCGACGCCGCTCGTCCTCCTCGACGCCGGAGAGGACATCGCGCACGCCGGAGTCGACCTCGACCCGATCGCGGCGATCGACGACCTCGCCGCACACCTCGTCGCACTCGGCACGCGCCGACCGGTCGTGCTGGACGCTTCCGAACCCCCGACCCCGAGCAGGCGCGGCATCGCGATGGTCGAGGCCTTCGAACGACGGGGCCTCTCCCCCGAGGTGGTCCATGCGTCCGTTCCGACGCCGGAGCACGCCTCCGCCGTCGCCGCGCAGGTGATCCGCCGCACGACGCGCCCCGATGCGATCCTGGCGTTCAACGACCTGATGGCGCTCGGCGTGCTGTCGGCGTGCCGTCACGCGGGGCTCGACGTCCCCGGCGACATCCGGGTCGCCGGCGTGGACGGTCTCACGGTCGGCACGCTCGTCGCTCCCACCCTCACGACCCTCGCGGTGGACTTCGACGAGGTCGCCCGCCATGCGCTCGAACTCGCCGTCGCGTTCGGCGAGGGGGACGGCGACGTCGGCCCGCACCGCGTCGTGCCGCATCGCCTCGTTCTGCGCGAATCGGCGTAGCCGCGCCCGCCGCGACTACAGCACGCGCGAGAGGAAGTCCTTCGTGCGCTGATGCTGCGGGTCCGCGAGCACGGCGCGCGGGTCGCCCTCCTCGACGATGCGACCGCCGTCCATGAAGATCAGCCTCGACCCGACCTCGCGCGCGAAGCCCATCTCGTGGGTGACGACGAGCATCGTCATGCCCTCGTCGGCGAGAGACCGCATGACCTGCAGCACCTCACCCACCAGCTCGGGGTCGAGCGCCGACGTGGGCTCGTCGAACAGCATCATGTCGGGGTTCATGCACAGTGCCCTGGCGATCGCGACGCGCTGCTGCTGCCCGCCGGAGAGGTGTCCGGGATAGGCGTCGACCTTCTCGGCCAGCCCGACCCGGTCCAGCATCTCGCGGGCGATGGCCTCGGCATCCGTCTTGGATCTCTTCAGCACCCGGCGCTGCGCGAGCGTCAGGTTCCCGAGCACACTCAGATGCGGGAAGAGGTTGAAGCTCTGGAAGACCATGCCGATGCGGGTGCGCACCCGGTCGATGTCGACGTCGGGATCGGTGATGTCGATGCCCTCGATCAGGATCGCGCCGTCGGTGGGCTCTTCCAGGAGGTTGACCGAGCGCAGCAGGGTCGACTTGCCCGAGCCGGACGGTCCGATGACGCATACGACCTCGCCGGCGGTCACCATGAGGTCGATCCCCTTGAGCACCTCGTTGTCGCCGAAGTTCTTCACCAGGCCCCGCGCCTCGATGGCCGGAGCGTGGATGTCGATCAGATCCGTGCTCATCGCTGCCTCGCCAGTCGTCGTTCGAGCCACGCGGCCAGGCGCGTGAGAGGGATGGTCACGAGCAGATACAGCGCCGCCGCGACGACGAGCGCCGTGCCGTTCGCAGTCGCCGTCGAGGTGTCGCGCGCGAAGGTCGTCAGCTCGCGGGTGAGGATCGTCGTCCCCGCGATGTACAGCAGCGAGGTGTCCTTGAGCAGCAGGACGAACTCGTTGGTCAGCGGCGGGATGATGATGCGGAAGCCCTGCGGCAGCACGACCCAGAACATCGTCTTCGTCGGCGACATGCCCAGCGACCGCGATGCCTCGGTCTGACCCTTCGGGACGGCCTGGATTCCGGCGCGGATGACCTCGGCCATGTACGCCGAGGCGACGAGGATCAGTCCGACCAGACCCTGCGCCGCGGCACCGCCGGGGATCTTGATGCCGAGACCGATCGGCAGCATGAACGCCACCGCGAAGATCGTCAGCAGAGCCGGGAGCCCGCGGAACAGCTCGATCCACGCCGTCGCGAACCAGCGGAACGGCAGGATGCTGGAGAGCTTCAGGATCGCCAGCAGGATGCCGAGCAGCGCGCCGCCGACGAATCCGATCACGGTGTACATCAGCGTGTTCACCAGAGCCACCGTGATGATGTCGGGGAACAGGCTCGCCGCGACCTCGGGGTTCAGGAACTGCTTGCTCAGGCGCGGCCAGTCCGTCGCCACGATCGCCCACGCGACCACCGCGATGAAGATCGCGTACATCGCCAAGCGGTAGAGCCGTTGCCGGGTGCGGCGTCTCATCGCCATCGTCGTACCTCGTCGTACTCGTCGGGGGCGGTCACTCGGCGGCGAAGTAGGTGTCGTAGATCTCCTGGTAGGTGCCGTCCTCGCGCAGCTCGGCGAGCGCGCCGTTCACCGCCTCGAGCAGCTCGGGCTTCTCATCCTTCGCGAAGGCGAAGCCGTAGCTCTCCTCGGTGTCGTACTCCTCGACGATCGTGTACGTGTCGTCCGCGCGCACGTGCTCGACGTTGACCGGCAGGTCCTGCAGGATCGCGTCGATCTGCCCGGCCTGCAGCGCGGGCCACAGCTCGCCGTCGGACGGATAGCGGACGATCTCGGTGTCCTCGGGCGCGTTCTCGGTCGTGTACGCCTCGCCCGTGGTGCCCTGCTGGACGCCGACGACCTTTCCGGCGAGGTCGTCGATCGAGGCGATGCCGGAGTCGGCGGGGACCAGCAGCGACTGCAGCGAGTCGTAGTACGGGTCGGAGAAGTCGATGTTGGCCTTGCGCTCCTCGGTGATCGTCATGGCCGAGGCCCCGATGTCGCACGTGCCGGCGACGAGGGTCGTGCCGGACTGCAGCGCGTCGAAGCTCACGTCCTGCACCGCGATGGTGAGGTCGAGCTTCTCGGCGATCGCCGTGAGCAGGTCGATGTCGAAGCCGGTGTAGCCGCTCTCGGTGCTGTCGTCGAAGTCCTCGAACGGCGGGTAGGGCACGTCGGAGCAGACCGTCAGCACGCCCTCCTGGATCAGTCCGTAGTCCTCGCCGCCGGAGGCAGGGGACTCCGGGTCGGGCGAGGTGCCGCCGGCACAGGCGGTGAGGACGAGGACGGAGGCCGCGGCGAGGGCGACTCCGGAGGCGATGGTGCGACGTCGGGACATGATCGCTCCTGTGTGACGGGGCGAGAACGCCCGCTGACGGGTTGGTGAACACATCTAAACACGTCGCGGCGACGTTGACCGTGGATATTCGTCCGTCACAGGTTACGGTTCGGTTTCATCAGATGTGGAACCGGGTTCCACATCCGATCCTCAGATCTCGAAGTCGACCGCGACCCGGCCCGCCACGACCGAGCGGATGTACCCGGCGACCTCCTCATGCGCGGGGTGCACCTGATAGGCCTCGAGAGCGGCGGCATCCGCGAAGTCGGCGACCAGGGTGACATCCCAGTTCGCGTCGGGATACAGGCTGTTCGCACCGGCTGAGATCGAGAGCAGCTGCGGGACGACGCCCGCAAGGGCGTTCAGCCGCCGTGCGACCTCGGTGGCCTGGGCGGCGCGCTCGGAGGCATCCTCGCTCGCGAGCTTCCAGGTGACGACGTGACGGACGGTCATGCGCTCTCCAGTCTCTCGCGCAGCCGGTCGGGCGACACCCGCCAGTGCGCGTGCAGTTCGCCGTCGACGAGGACGACGGGGATCTTCTCCCACCACAGCTCGTACAGGGCGGGATCGTCGGCGATCGAGGACTCGATTACTTCGATGCGGTCCGCGGTCTCCTCGGGGAGGTCCGCGAGCACCGCGTCGACGACCTCGCGCGCGACGTCGCAGAGGTGGCAGTCGGGCTTGCCGATGAGCGTGAGCGTCGTCACGCTGCGGGGATCTCGATCTCGCGCCCCTGGGCGATCCACTCCCCCGTGCCGCCGTCGACGTTCGTGGCGTCGTAGCCGCGGGACTCGAGCGCCTCGACGACCCGGGCGGAGCGGCCGCCCATCTGGCAGATGACGTCGAACGCCTCGCCGGGGAGCTCGCCCAGGCGACCGCCGATCTCGGACATCGGGATGTTGACGGCACCGGGCACGTGGCCGCGGGCGAACTCGTCGCGCTCACGCACGTCGATGAGAGGGGTGCCCGAACGCTCGGCGAGTTCGGCGACGGTGATCGACTTCATGGCTTCCTCGGATCGGTTCTGCGGCAGAGACACAAAGCGCCCCCTGTCGACTCGCTCGAGGAGCTGTCGGGGGCGCTCGTGTCTGGGCCGCTTACTTCTTGTTGCGGCGCTGGTGGCGAGTCTTGCGAAGCAGCTTGCGGTGCTTCTTCTTCGCCATGCGCTTGCGGCGCTTCTTGATGACAGAACCCACGGAAACCTCACTACGTCAGGGGCTGGATGCCGCACGGAATCGGACACCCGGGTACGGGCACGGAAAAATGCCTCGGATCAGTCTAGCAAAGCCGACAGCGCCCCGAGCACGCGCCGATCGGTCAGCCCGCATCCGCGATGGGACGGCGCAGCGCGTCGGCGACCGCCGACTCCGGAACGCGGTAACTGCGGCCGAACCGGATCGCCGGCAGGTCGCCGGCGTGCACGAGCCGGTACACCGTCATCTTCGACACGCGCATGATCTCGGCGACCTCGGCGACCGTCAGGAAGCGAACGTCTGGAACTTCGGGCATCCCCTGTACCCCTTTCTGCTGAAGCACACTCTAGGCCGTCGGTGTCACGCATGTAAACCCGCGTGACGGATGTGATGCATGAGACCCCTGTGACGCGTCAGCCTCGCGCCAGGCGCTCGGTGGCATCGCGGAGCGCCTGACGCTCGACCTTGCGCGCCGCACGCAGCATCTTCTCGGCCTCCCGCACGGCCTTCTGCGCCTCGCGGTACTTCTTGTCGCCCGCGAGCTCCGCCCGCTCCAGGCCGAGGAACTCCTGCGCGGCCGCATGCCGCTCGCCGCGGTCGAGGCTGTCGATGTACATGCCCACTCCGTCCAGCACGCGCTCCATCGCGAAGCGGAAGGGGTCGTCGGACGTCGTGAAGACGCCGGCATCGATCGCACGACGAAGGTGCGGGAACTCCTCCGCCGCGATGACGCGGTCGAAGAGCTCGGCCTCCTGCATGGACACCTCCTCCGCTGTGAGCCCGGTCCGGCGGGACTCCTCGGAGTACCCGGCGAGCACCATGCCGTACCAGCGCGCGTGACCGGTCATCGCCAGTGCGACGGCGAGCCGCTCGGTCTCACTCAGCGGAGTCTCGGCGAGGGCTTCGAGCCCCGCGTCGATCCACGCCGAGCTGTTCGGGGTGATGGGCGAGCCCGTGATCGGCAGCGACAGGATCCACGGGTGCCGGAGGTAGATGAGCACCTGCGCCTCGGAGAGCGCGCGCAGCCTGTTCCGCCAGCCCTCGTGCTCGCGATGGTCCTCGGGAGGAAGACCGGTCGCCTGCTCCTGCATGAGCAGCAGGAGGTCGTCCTTGGCGCTGACGTACCGGTAGAGCGACATCGGCGTGAACCCGAGCTTCGCGGCGACCGCCGCCATCGAGACCGCACCGATCCCCTCGGCGTCGGCCAGCTCCACGGCCGCGTCGACGATCCGCTCGACGCTCATCTCGCGCTTCGGTCCGCGCTGCGGGTTCGCCGCGACACCCCACGCCAGCGCGATGCCCCTCGGGAGCTCCGGGAGTTCCTCGTCCGTCATGCGACCATCCTACTTCTGTTTATTTCCTAAACAGTGTGTTATGGTCATACACAGTTGTATCCGACGTACACAGTTTATGCCCTGCACAGAAAGGAACGACGCTCATGACCGCACTCGCGATCGAGGTCACGGGTCTTCGCAAGCGCTTCGGCGATCACACCGTCATCGACGGGATCGATCTCTCCGTCTCGCGCGGCGAGGTGTTCGCCCTGCTCGGCCCGAACGGGGCCGGCAAGACCACGACCATCAACATCCTCACCACCCTCACCCGGCCCGACGCCGGCACCGTGAAGGTCGGCGGATTCGACGTCCGCAGCCAGCCGGTCGCGGTGCAGCAGCGGATCAGCCTCACGGGCCAGTCCGCGGCCGTCGACGACGCTCTCACCGCGACGGAGAACGTGGTCATGTTCGGCCGGCTCTCCGGCCTCGGCCGGAAACAGGCTCGTCGTCGATCGGCCGAGCTGCTCGAACGGTTCGGACTGACCGACGCCGCCTCGCGCCCGGTGCGCACGTACTCCGGGGGCATGCGCCGCCGGCTCGACCTGGCGCTGAGCTTCGTGATCACCCCGGAGATCCTCTTCCTCGACGAGCCCACCACAGGACTGGACACCCGCAGTCGCCGGGACCTGTGGGACATCATCCGCTCGATGGCGGATGCCGGGACCACCGTCTTCCTCACCACGCAGTACCTCGAGGAGGCCGACCAGCTCGCGGACCGCATCGCCGTCCTCCATGACGGACGCATCGCCGCTCTCGGAACCGCGGCGGAGCTGAAGTCCCGCGTCGGCGGAGACACCGTCGAGGTGCACGACGAGCACGGCGAGCTTCTGCGCGAGGTGCCGACGGACGGCACCCTCCCCGGGCTGCGCCGCGCGCTCGACCAGCTGGACGAGCAGGGCACGGAAGGCAGCGTGTCGCTGCGGCGCCCGTCGCTGGACGACGTGTTCCTCGCCCTCACCTCATCCGACCGCCCCCGCACCGACGCGTTCGTCGGCGCCACGTCCACGAAGGAGTCCGCATGACCACCCTGACTGCCGCGCCGACGGCCCCCTCGGCGCCCGCTGTCCGCCCGCGCCTGCGCGGGGCCACCGCCGAAGCCGTGTTCGTGGGGCGCAGCATGCGCCACTCGCTCCGCGACGGCGAATCACTGCTCATGGCGATCATGCTCCCCGTGATGCTCATGCTGATGTTCACCTGGGTGTTCGGGGGCGCGATCGACCCGTCCGGCGCCTATGTGGACTACGTCGTGCCGGGCATCATCCTCACCTGCGCCGGCTTCGGCGCGTCATCGACGGCGGTGTACGTCGCCAACGACATGCGCACCGGCATCATCGACCGATTCCGGACCATGCCGCTGCGCGCCGGAGCCGTGCTCACCGGGCATGTCGTCGCGAGCCTGATCCGCAACCTCGTCGCCACCTCGATCGTGATCGGCGTCGGCGTCCTCGTCGGCTTCCGCCCGACGGCGGACTTCGGGGAATGGGTCGCCATGGGCGCGCTCATCGCGCTGTACATCCTCGCGATCACCTACCTGTTCGCCGCGATCGGTCTGGCGGCGGGCTCGCCCGAGGGGGCGAACGGCTACGGCTTCGTGCTGCTGTTCCTCCCCTACCTGTCGAGCGCCTTCGTGCCGGTTGCGAGCATGCCGGATTGGCTGCAGCCGATCGCCGAGTACCAGCCCATCACGCCGATCGTCGAGACGATCCGGGCCCTCCTGATGGGCACATCGGTCGACACCGAGCCGCTGTGGGCGATCGTGTGGTGCGTCGCGATCCTCGCCGTCGCGGTCGTCTGGGGCAGCTGGCTGTTCCGCCGCAAGGCCGGCCGCCGCTGAGCGCAGTCGCACAGGACCCGTCCGGTTCGCCGGGCGGGTCCTCGCGCGTCAGGCTCCGAGGCGCTTGAGCGCGGACTGCACGACGTGCTTCGCGGATGCCGCGGCACGGCCGACCGCCTCGGCGGCATGCGCCGCACCGTCCGGAAGCGGGACGAGGTCGTAACCGGAGTCGTCCGCGAACGCGTCCACGAGGAACGGCATGAGCCAGTCGTCGACGACCTCCAGAGGCTCGACCGCGAGGCTGTAGAAGCGGCGCTGACCGTCCTCGCGCACGGTGACGAGCTCGGCCTCGCGGAGCACCTTGAGGTGCTTCGAGACCGTCGGCTGGCTGATGCCGAGCTCGCTCACGATCTGAGTGACGCTGGTGCCGGCATCCCCCTCCGAAGACCGTCGCAGCAGGAGCTGGAGGATGTCGCGCCTCGTGCCGTCCGCGATCACGTCGAAGATGTCGGTCATGTGATCAGGGTAGTCGCCCCACGCGCGGAGTACCATGACGAAGGCTCGGCACGCAGGGACCGCCGGGCGACGACCGGAAAGGGGAACGATGTCGGGCATCTCGTCTGCCGTCGCCCCTCGGCGCGGGTTCCGCGGCCTCTGGCAGTTCGGCAAGCACCTCGTCACGTCGTCGCCGTCCCGGTTCGCGATCGTGATCTTCGCGTCGCTGATCCTCGTCTTCACCGCCCTGCTGGCGCTGCCGATCGCGTCGGCCAGTCGCACTGTCACGCCGCTCGCGGACGCGCTGTTCACCGCCGTGTCGACCATCTGCGTCACGGGTCTCGCGACCGTGGACATGGCGACGCACTGGTCTCCCTTCGGCCACGTCGTCATCTTCATCGGCGTCAACATCGGCGGCATGGGCGTGCTGACGCTCGCCTCGGTCATGGGCCTGGTGATCTCCAAGCGCCTGGGACTGCGAGCCAAGCTCATCGCCGCCGGCGACACCAATCCGCTGCGCGCCCACGGCGGACCGGTGAACGAGGGCCAGACCGTCCGTCTCGGCGAAGTCGGTCAGCTGCTGACGACCGTCGCCCTGTCCACGCTGCTCATCGAGGCGGTCGTCGCGATCCTGCTGTATCCCGGACTCGTCATGGCCGGGATCGACCCGCTGGTCGCCCTGTGGGAAGCCCCCTATTACGCGGCCATGTCCTTCACGAACACCGGGTTCTCCCCGAACGCGGGCGGGGTCGGGGTGTTCGCGGACGACTACTTCGTGCTGAGCGTTCTCATGGTGAGCGTGTTCCTGGGCAGCATCGGCTTCCCCGTCATCTACACGCTCGCCAAGCACCACTGGCACATCAACCGCTGGTCGCTGCACACCAAGCTCACGCTGATCACCACGGTCCTGCTCTTCTTCGCCGGCGCAGTCGTCTTCCTCATCCTCGAGTACGACAATCCGGGCACGTTCGGATCGATGGATGCCGTCGACACGACGTTCCAGGCCTTCTTCCTGTCCGCCATGACGCGGTCGGGCGGTTTCAGCGTCGTGGACATCGGCGAACTGAACGGCTCTTCGCTGGTGGCCGGCTCCATGCTCATGTTCGTGGGCGGCGGCTCGGCGTCCACCGCCGGCGGGATCAAGGTGACCACGCTCGCCGTCCTCGCCATCGCCGTGTGGTCGGAGGCGAAGGGGCGCCAGTCCGTCGAGGCCTTCGGCCGCCGCATCCCCAGCGACGTCCAGCGCGTCGCGCTCTCGGTCGTCGCGTGGGGTGCGACCATCGTGGCGCTGTCGACCATCGTGATCGCACAGATCACCAAGGCGGACATCAGTCACGTGCTCTTCGACGTCATCTCGGCATTCGGCACGGTCGGGCTGTCGACCGGGCTCACCGGCGAGCTCCCCGATTCCGCGTCGTACGTGATGGCGGCGACCATCTTCATGGGGCGCGTTGGTACAGTGACTCTCGCCGCGGCGGTCGCCGCGACGTCGCGAACGCAGCTCTACTCGCTGCCCGTGGAAAGGCCGATCGTTGGTTGACGTCATCCGGGGCGACGCCCCCGTCCTCGTGATCGGACTCGGCCGCTTCGGCGCCGCGTGCGCCGGCGAGCTGGATCGACTGGACCGCGAGGTGCTCGCGATCGACGAGAGCCTCGAGCTCGTGCAGAAGTGGTCGGATCGAGTCACCCACACCGTGCAGGCGGATGCGCGCAACATCGACGCGCTGCGCCAGATCGGCGCTCAGGACTTCCAGGTGGCCGTCGTCGCCGTCGGGTCGCTCATCGAGGCGTCCGTGCTCATCACGGCGAACCTCGTCGACCTCAAGGTCCCCCAGATCTGGGCCAAGGCCGTCTCGCAGTCGCACGGCAAGATCCTCGCCCGCGTCGGCGCCAACCACGTCATCTACCCCGAGCGCGAGGCCGGCGAGCGCGTCGCCCACCTCGTCAGCGGCCGGATGCTGGACTTCATCCGCTTCGACGACGACTTCGTGCTGGCGAAGATGTACCCGCCGAAGTTTATCCGCGGCGTGGGACTGAACCAGTCCGGCGTGCGCACGAAGTACAACGTCACGGTCGTGGGCGTGAAGAGTCCCGGCAAGCCGTTCCGCTATGCCGAGGCGGACACGGTCGTGACGAACCACGACCTCATCATCGTCTCCGGAACGAACGTCGACATCGAGCGGTTCGCCAGCCTCGACCGCTGAGAGCTGTTCCGCGCCGCCTCTCAGGCGTCGATGTCGAGCGTGACGTCGATCACGTCGTCGACCGCGATCCGCTCGGCTTCCTGCAGCGCCTTCTTGACCGGGACGATGTAACCGCCGTCCTTGGGCCAGAGCGACGTCGTCAGCGTCGTGTCGCCGACCGTGACCCGGACGGGGATCATGCCCCAGCCTTACGTCACGATGCCGGAGACGTCATGGATCATCTCGCTCTCGGCCGGAGGCACGGTGACGAAATGGAACGGAGCGGGACCGCGCCAGTACCAGACGGGGCCGGCGAAGCGCAGCCGCACGTCAGGCTCCCGCCGCGAGCTCTCGGGCCCTGGCCAGCGCGGCGTCCGTCGCCTCGGCGAAGACGACGTCGAGGTGCGCGTCCTGCAGCACGGCGATGGCGCGCTCGGTCGTACCCTTGGGGCTCGTGACGCGCCGGCGCAGCTCGGCCGGCTCCTCGCCGGTCGCGTCGAGCAGCGCGGCCGCTCCGATGAAGGTCTGCTCGGCCATGAGACGCGCGTCCGCCTCGTCGAACCCCTTGCCGACGGCCGCCCTGGTGAGCTCCTCGATGAGCAGGTATACGTACGCAGGGCCGGAGCCCGAGATCGTCGACAGCGCGTCGATCTGCGACTCGGGAACCTCGACGACCGCCCCGACGAGTTCGAACAGTCTCCGCACCAGGGCGACGTCGTCGGCACCGGCGCTGGATCCGGCCGCCAGTCCCGTGACGGCCTTGCCGACGGTCGCCGGAGTGTTCGGCATCGAACGGATCACACTCACTCCGTCCCCCAGGTGCTCGGCGAACGTGGCGAGAGTCACCCCGGCCGCGAGGCTCACGACGATCGCGTCCGGATGCAGGACGGGCGCGATCTCGCGGAGCAGGTCGGGCACCATCGCCGGCTTGACGCCGACGAGCACGACGCGCGCTGCAGCGGCTGCCTCCGTGTTGCCCTCCGGACGCTCGTCCAGCGCGATCGCGCTGACGCCGGAGAGGTCCGCCAGCGCCTGCGCCTTCTCGGTCGTGCGGTTCGTCGCGATGATCCCGCCCTGGACCGGGATGCCGGACGCGACGACCCCGCGGAGGATCGCGCCGCCCATGGAACCGGCACCGAGGAATGCGAGGGAGGGGAGGGAGTCGGCCATACCGTCATCCTATGGCGGACGCCCCGCGGGCTCTCCTGCGATGCCCGGATGCCGGAACTAGACTCGTGTCATGAGTGCATCGGGCGGCGGCAAGGCCATCATCGCGGCGTTCCTGGCGAACATGGGGATCGCCCTCGCGAAGTTCATCGCCTGGGCGCTGTCGGGTTCCGCGTCGATGCTCGCCGAAGCCATCCACTCCGTCGCCGACTCCGGAAACCAGCTGCTGCTCATGCTCGGCGGGCGCAAGGCGAAGCGCACCGCGGACCGGGAGCATCCGTTCGGCTACGGCCGCGAACGGTACGTGTACGCCTTCGTCGTGTCGATCATCCTCTTCTCGGTCGGCGGGGTGTTCGCGATCTATGAGGGCATCGACAAGCTCACGCATCCGCACGCCCTGGACCCGGTCTGGTGGTGGCTGCCGCTGGTCGTGCTCGTGGTCGCCATCGGTCTCGAGTCCTTCTCGCTGCGCACCGCGGTGCGCGAGAGCAACCTCGTGCGCGCCAAGGGTCAGTCGTGGGTGTCGTTCGTCCGCCGCTCCAAGGCGCCGGAGCTGCCGGTCGTGCTGCTGGAGGACGTCGGGGCGCTGACCGGTCTCACGTTCGCTCTGCTCGGTGTCGGGCTCACGGTCATCACCGGCAACCCGCTGTTCGACGCGCTCGGCACGCTGATGATCGGAACACTGCTCGTGCTGATCGCGATCGTGCTGGGTGTCGAGACGAAGAGCCTCCTGGTCGGCGAGGGCGCGAACCAGGGCGATCACGATCTGATCGTCGACGCGATCGTCTCCGGCGAGGAGGTGGAGAAGCTCATCCACCTGAAGACCCTGTACCTCGGGCCGGACGAGCTGCTCGTGGCCGCGAAGATCGCGTTGTCCGGTGACAAGACGGTGCGCGAGGCGGCCGACGACATCAACGACATCGAGAAGAGGATCCGGGATGCCGTTCCCGTCGCGCGGGCGGTGTACATCGAGCCGGACATCTACCGCCCGTCGCTCGATCCCGAGCCCTCCACCGACGTGTTCGTCCTGAAGTCCGCCGACTGAGTCGTCGTCAGCGGCGGGCCTCGAAGAAGGCGCGCAGCAGCGACGTCGCGTCGTCCTCGTCGACTCCGCCGACGACCTCGGCGCGATAGGGCAGGCGCCGATCCCGCAGTACGTCGTACATCGAGCCCGCGGCCCCCGCCTTGTCGTCCCAGGCCCCGAAGACCACGCGGCCGATGCGAGCCTGCAGGACCGCCCCCGCGCACATGACGCACGGTTCGAGCGTCACGACCAGGGTGTGGCCCTCGAGGTTCCACGAGCCGAGAGAGGCCGCGGCGCGCCGCAGCGCCACGATCTCGGCGTGTCCCGTCGGGTCGTGCGTCTCCTCACGGGTGTTGCGCCCCTCGGCGACGATCCGCCCGGCGGCGTCGAGGACGACCGCCCCGACGGGGACGTCGCCCGCGTCGCCGGCCTCCGCGGCGAGCGCGAGCGCGCGCTGCATGCCCTGTGCGTCCGATCCGGCCATACGTCGACCCTATTGCGCGCCGCTGCGGGCAGTACCCTGGATCCATGCGTGTTCACGTCGCCGACCACCCCCTCATCACCCACAAGCTCTCGGTGCTGCGCGACCAGCGCACGCCGTCGCCGGTGTTCCGCCAGCTCACCGAGGAGCTCGTGACGCTTCTCGCCTACGAGGCGACGCGCAACGTGCGGGTCTCCCCCGTCGAGATCACCACCCCCGTGACGACGACGATGGGCGTCAAGATCTCCGAGCCGCGACCGATCGTCGTGCCGATCCTGCGCGCCGGACTCGGAATGCTGGAGGGGATGGTGAAGCTCCTTCCCACGGCCGAGGTCGGATTCCTCGGCATGGTGCGCGACGAGGAGACCTTCGAGCCCACCACGTACGCCGAACGCCTCCCGGACGATCTCAGCGACCGGCAGTGCTTCGCGATCGACCCCATGCTCGCCACCGGCGGCTCGCTGGGCGCGGCGATCCAGTTCCTGTTCGACCGCGGGGCCAAGGACGTCACGGCCATCTGCCTGCTGGGCACGCCCGAGGGCGTCGCGGCGATCGAGAAGCTGGTCGGCGACCGGGACGTGACGCTCGTGCTGGGTGCTCTGGACGAGCGCCTCAACGAGAAGGGCTACATCGTGCCCGGTCTCGGTGACGCGGGCGACCGCCTGTACGGCACGGTCTGAGCCCCGCGCCTCCGCGTCGCTCGACCCCGATCACTCCTCGTCCGCACCGACGAGACGTGCGAAGGCGCTGAGGCGCACGACGCCCTCGGTCGTCCACGGCAGGTCGTCCAGCAGCGCCGGAGAATGCACGAGGTACGCGACGCTCTTCGCGCGGGAGATCGCGACGTTCAGCCTGTTCTGCAGCAGCAGGAACTCCGGTCCCCTCGGGGCGTCTCGCCCGCTCGAGGCCGCGAGCGACGTGATCGAGACCACGGCCTCCTTGCCCTGAAAGTTGTCGACCGTGCCGACGGGAACCCGCCCGAACCCGGCATCCGACAGCGCCTGATGGATCAGCTGCTTCTGCGCGTTGTACGGAGCGACGACGATGATGTCCTCCTGCTCCAGCGGACGCGGAGGCGATCCGGTCATGCCGTCGACGAAACTCCGCCCGATCAGGTCGTGCACGATCCGCACGACCTCGGCGCTCTCCTCGACGGACTGCGTGGCATTGCCGCGATGGCGCACCGGGACCACGTGCAGTCCCGGTCGGATGCCGTCGACCGTGCGGCGCTCGGTTCCGGGCGCCGACGCGAGTCGTCCGGCGTAGGCCAGGCGGGAGACAGGGGCCGCCACGGCCGGGTGCATCCGCCAGGACTTCGCCAGGAAGTGCCCGTAGGCGGGGTCGAGCACCTGCTGACCCGACATCACCCACCCCAGAGCCGACGTGTCCACGGGTTCCGGGTGCGTGCCCTGACTCACCTGAGGCAGCTGCTGCGGGTCGCCCAGCAGCAGCAGGTTCTTCGCGCCCGCCGCCACGGCGATGGTCGAGGCGAGCGAGAACTGGCCCGCCTCATCGATCACGAGCAGGTCGAGTCCTGCGCGATCCACGCGTCGCGTGTTGCTGAAGTCCCACGCGGTGCCGCCCACGACGAAGCCCTCGGGGTGTTCGCCGATGAACGCCGCCATGCCGTCCTTCGGGATCACCGTGAAGGGCGGTTCGACGTCGGCGTCCTTGGGGTGCTTCGCCACCTGCGCCGCGGGGACCCCGTCGGCGATGACCCGGCCCAGCAGCGTCTCGACGATCGCGTGCGACTGGGCGACGACCCCGATGCGGAACCCGTGGTCGCGCACGAGCCGAGCGATGACCTGCGAACCGGTGTAGGTCTTCCCCGTCCCCGGAGGCCCTTGGACGGCGAGGTAGCTGCGATCCAGGTCGAGGATGCCGCGGACGATCGCATCGATCGCGTCGCCGTTCGCCGCCGGCAGCGGCCCGCCGGACACCGTGCGCGGCACCGCTCGGCGCAGGATGTCGGTCGCCGCGTCCTTCGGGAAGTGCGGTGCCGCCTCGTGGACGGCCTGCGCCCACTCCTCGATCGCCTTCTGCTGCGAGGCGACGTTCGGCGGCGCGGCCGGGGTCAGCGCCAGCGGCACCTCGTCCCACGTCTCCCCCTGCACCGCGCGCTCGCGCACGACGTATCCGTCGTCGAGGACCTCGACGATCTCCACCTCATGCGGAGCGTGGATCACCCGCGACGGCAGGTCGGCGATGAACGGCGCCGGTGTCTCGTACAGCGCGAACGGACGTCCGCCCACGCCGAGCGTGCTGCCGGGAGCGACCTCCCCCCGCAGTTCGACGAGCCGCGTCAGGGTGCGATTGCCCTCGCCCACCGCCCAGTCCTCGACCGTGCGGCTGCGGGAGGCGTCCACGCGCAGCACGTCCCGCGTCTGCTCCCACACCGAGACGGGTTCGCGCAGCCGCTGGAAATGCCCCTGCCAGAAGCTCTTCATCTCGCGCGGGTAGTAGTCGATCGCCGCGGCGGCCACGCGGTGGACCTCGCCGTCGCCGCCGGACCGTTCGAGGTCCTCGCCGTCCGCGAGCAGCGCGACCGAAAGCGGCGACGGCTCGTACGCCCTCGTCTCGGGCTCGTCGGGAGGAGCGGGCAGCACCCCCTCCTGCTTCGCTAGCCCGATCAGCCAGTCCCGCAGCCGGCGGGTGGACACGCAGTCGTAGCGGTTGTAGTCCGCGAGGTCGGCGAAGATGCCGGCGGCCTCGGCCTCCTGCCCTGCCGCCCGCAGTTGGCGCGCCTCGACGTACCGGACGATCGAGTCGTCCCCCTTCTGCACGTCGCTGGTGCGCACCTCCGCTCCCATGTAGAGCGGCTCGAGCTTCTTGATCGAGTACGAGCGCGACCCGACCCGCACCGAGCGCAGCACGAGGGGGTAGAGATCGACGAACACGCCCTCGCGCAGCAGCCGGTCGACGTCCGCCTCCCCCACCCCGTGACGCGCGGCCATCGCCGACAGGTGCGAGGTCTCGTACGGCGCGTAGTGGTAGATGTGCATGTCGGGATGCGCCTGCCGCCGCAGCTTCACGAACGCGAGGAAGTCGAGCAGCGCCCGCTTCTCCTCGGCGAAGCTGTGCGCCCACAGCGCGGTGTACTGCTCGACGTTGTCGATCCAGCCGAACAGGTAGTCGATGCCCCAGTGCGGCCGGTCCCCGCGATCGGGGTCGGCGGCCGGCTCCGTGTAGAGCGGATCGCCCTCGAAGTCGAAGAAGATGTCGCCGTGACTGGGCCGCGGCATGAGTCCGATCGCGTTCGGCGAGATCAGCTCGAAGGGCGGCGGGTCGCCCTCGTCGGGGCGGGCGCCGACCTGGAGCCGCGCCTGGGCTCGCAGCGCCGCGAAGGTGTCGGCGTTCATGCCGTCCGGCGGCTCGGGTGCGTCGACGAGATCGTCGATCGTGCGGATACCGGCGGCGCGCAGTCGCTGTCGCTGCACCGGTCGCATCCGCGCGACCATCAGCAGGTCGCGATGGGCGAGCACCTGCTCCTCGCAGGCGGCGCACCGGCCGCAGGCGGCGATCCGCAGATCACCGCGTTCATCCCCCCAGGCGAGCGGCGCACCGCCGGCACCGTCGCCGACCGCACGATCCGCGATGAGCGCGCGCAGGCGGGCTCTGCGGACACGGAACAGCGGGAGCAGATCGTCGACGGCGTGCGTGCTGAGCGTGCCGTCGCCGAGGATCAGGTCGACCTCGTCCGAGCGCGGAACGCCGAGCCGGTCGAGCTGATCGACGTATGCCGCCAGCTGCATGAGAGCGGTGACGCGGGCCGTGCGCGCGAGCTTGGAGTCCTGGACACGCCAGCGATCGTCCTCGTCACGCAGGAGGAAGTCGGCGAAGCCGACGAACTCGTCGGTCGAGAAGGCCGCCTGGAAGAGCACCTTCGCGTCCGATCGCAGCGCGTCGCACGTCTCGGCGACGACCGCCGCGAGCGAGGCGGAATCGGCCGAGGAGACCTTGGACACCTCGTGCACCGCCGTGCCGAAGCGGTCGCGGTAGGCCTGCAGGACGTTCTGCTCGTGCACGTCGCCGAGCTCCGCCGCGCGCAGCAGGGTGGCGTCCTCGGGTTCCTCCACGGCCGGGACCCGGCCGAGCTTCGCATCGATCGTGCGACACCAGGCGAACTCGCATTCCGCGGCGAGCTTCAGGTCGCTGGCACTCCAGACGATGCGCTGCGCCGCGGTGTCGATCCTCATGGTTCGAGACTAGTTGCGGGCTCGGACACGGCCGCGGGCCCGGGCGAGGCGCGACGACCGACGGTGCTCAGCGCCACCAGGTGTCGGACGGCGTGACGGGAAGACGTCGCTTGTGCTCGGTCGCCCGGTACTTGTCCTCGATGCGGGCGGCCGCGTCGGCGTCGACCGGACGTCCTTCCAGGTAGTCGTCGATCTGCTCGTAGGTGAGGCCGAGTTCGTCCTCGTCGGCGCGACCTGGCTGCCCGTCGAGGAGGTCGGCGGTCGGCACCTTCTGCCACAGCCGTTCGGGGGCGCCGAGCTCCCGCAGCAGCGCCTTGCCCTGGCGCTTGGTGAGTCCGGACAGCGGGAGGATGTCCGCGGCTCCGTCTCCGAACTTCGTGTAGAAGCCCGTCACGGCCTCGGCCGCGTGATCGGTCCCGATCACCAGCATCCTGTCGTGCCCCGCGAGCGCGTACTGCGTCACCATGCGGATACGGGCCTTGATGTTCCCCCGGTTGAAGTCCGAGACCTCGGCGCCGGCCGCCTGCTCGATGTCCTTCTCGACGCCGTCGACGCCGCCCTGGATGTTGACCTCCACCACACGGTCGGCGGCGATGAACTCCAGCGCCGCGACGGCGTCGTCGGCATCCTGCTGGATCCGGTACGGCAGACGGACCGCGATGAAGGTCGCCGGGGCCCCGGCCTCGCGCACCTTCTCGACGGCGAGCTGCGCGAGCCGCCCCGCGAGCGTCGAGTCCTGCCCTCCGGAGATCCCGAGGACGTATCCGTGAGCACCGGTCGTCACGAGGTAGTCGGCGAGGAACTGCACTCGTCGATCGACCTCGGTCCTGGCGTCGATGTCGGGCTCGACGCCCAGGGCGTCTGCGATCTCCTGCTGAAGCGACACGGAATCCTCCACTCTCTGTCCGCGTCCAGTATCGCGCGTGCGGATGACAGTCGTGTGACGTCGACGCGGAATAGCCGGTGCGGCAGACGACTTGTCCTCAGAAGACGACGAAAGCGAGCATCCATGACCCTCCTCGGCCGCAGCGACCTCGATGTGTTCCCCCTCGCCCTCGGCGGCAACGTGTTCGGCTGGACCGCCGACCGCGACGCCTCCTTCCGCATCCTCGACGCCTTCACGGAGGGCGGAGGCGACTTCATCGACACCGCCGACGCGTACAGCGCCTGGGTGCCGGGCAATTCCGGAGGAGAGAGCGAGACCATCCTCGGCGAATGGCTGGCCGCACGTCGGCCCCGCGACGTCGTGATCGCCACCAAGGTCAGCCAGCACCCCGAGTTCCGCGGACTGTCCGCGAAGAACGTCCGAGCGGCAGCGGAGGCATCCCTGAAGCGGCTGGGCGTGGACACGATCGACCTCTACTACGCGCACTTCGACGACGAGAACACCCCGCTCGAGGAGACGGTGGCCGCCTTCGGTCAGCTCGTCGCGGACGGCCTGGTCCGCCACACGGCGGTGTCGAACTACTCGGCCGACCGCATCCGCTCCTGGATCCGCATCGCACAGGATGCCGGCACCGCCGTGCCCGTCGTCGTGCAGCCCCACTACAACCTCGTGCACCGCAACGACGTCGAGGAGAGCATCATCCCCGTGGCGGAGGAGTTCGGGCTCGGACTGGTGCCCTATTACGCCCTGGCCAGCGGCTTCCTCACCGGGAAGTACCGTTCGGAGGATGCCGGAGCCGTCGCGTCGGCGCGCGCCGGCGGCGCCGCGAAGTACGCCACCGCGCACGGCCTGCGGATCATCGACGAGCTCGAGCGCATCGGCCGGGCCCACGGCGCCTCGGTGGCATCTGTGGCCCTCGCGTGGCTGCGCGCGCAGCCCACGGTCGTCGCGCCGATAGCGAGCGCGTCCCGGGTGGAGCAGGTGGAGGATCTGCTGCAGAGCGTGCGGGTCCAGCTCAGCGCCGAAGAGGTCGCGTCGCTGAGCGCCGTGTCCGCCTGGACACCGGCCAACGCCTGATCGAACGGGCCCGCGGGGGTCGCGTCAGCGCGGCTGGACGATCCGGCTCGGTCCGGTGTCGGTCTGCTCCACACGCAGCTGGGCGGGGATCTGCTCCTGCATCGCCTCGACGTGGCTGATGACCCCGACGGTGCGCCCGCCGGAGCGCAGTTCGTCGAGGGTCCTCATCGCGACCTCGAGGGTGTCGGCGTCGAGGGACCCGAATCCCTCGTCGATGAAGAGGGTGTCGAGCGTGATGCCCCCGGCGCGACCCGTCACGACCTCGGCGAGGCCGAGCGCGAGAGCGAGCGACGAGAGGAAGGTCTCGCCTCCGGACAGCGACTGCGCCGGTCGCGTGCGCCCGGTGAACGCGTCGAACACGACGATGCCGAGTCCGCTGGCCGCTCCCCGCGCGGCCAGGGCGTCGGAGTGGTGCAGCTGATACCGCCCGGTCGACATCTCGCTGAGCCGGCGGTTCGCCGCCGCGACGATCTCCTCGAGCTCAGCGGCGAGCACGAACGTCTCCAGGGTCATGCGGTGCGAGTTGCCGGCGCGGCCGGCGATCGTGTCCGCAAGACCACGCAGCACCTCGTGCTCCTCGGTCAGCGCCGCGCTGCGTTCGTGCTCGGCGACCGCGGCGTCGATCAGCCCGGACAGCTGCTCCGCCGTCGCCTGCGCGGCCGACGCGGCGCCCATGGCCTCGGTCCACGCCGTCCTGGCGGCTGCGGCTGCCTCCTCGGCCGGCGCGACGTCGATCGGCTGATCGGGGAGGGCTCGCAGCTCGAGAGGCAGCAGGATCCGCTTCTCCGATTCGCGCTGCACGGCATGGGCGCTGATGCGGGCCTCGAGCGCTTCGCACTCCACATCGGATCGCAGGGCGGCCTCGACCGCGGACTCATCCTCGAAGTCCGAGTCCGCGACGGCCGCGTCGGACTCGGCTCGCGCGGCGTCGGCCGCAGCCGTGCGCCGCGCGAGCTCGCTGAGCGCGTCGGCGAACGCGCGTGCCGCCCTGATCTGCTCAGCCGCCTCGGTCATCCGCTCGGCGACCGAGTCGAAGGCACCGCGCGCCTCGGCGATCAGCGCCTCCGCTTCGCGCTCGCGCTCCTCGACGACCGCGAGTTCCTCGCGGGCCGCCGCCAGCGCGGTCGCGGCGTCCTCGCGCCGGCGCTCCAACTGCTCGGAAGCCGCATCGAGCGCGGCCAGTCGCTCGTCGAGGTCGGCCGCCCGAGCGGCCGCGGCGACGGCGGCATCATGGGCGGCGATCGCGGTGGCGAGCTCCTGCTCGGCCTGAGCGGGCGTGCGACCGTCCGCTCGTGCCTCGGCGGCGGAGCGCTCCGCCCGGAGCGCCGCGCTGAGCTCCGCCGCCTCGCGTTCGACGGCCGCCGCAGCGTCGCGTTCCTGCTGGGCGGCCTCCACCGCCTCCGCCGTGACCGGGTCGGTGTGCGCCGCCGGTGCCGGGTGCTCCGTCGCCCCGCAGACCGGACAGGCCTCCCCCGGCACGAGAGCCTGGGCGAGTTCGCCGGACATGCCGTCCAGGCGCCGCTGCAGCAGCTGCGCGAGAGTCGTCTGTGCGGTGGCGAACGCGGCGCCGGCATCGGCGTACGCACGTTCGGCGGCGGCGAGCGAGGCCGCGAGCCGCTCCGCCTCCGCGGCGGCCGCCTGTCGATCCGCCGCCTGGTCCCGGTCGCGCGCCAGGTCGTCCGCGCGGTCGGCGAGTCGCCGTGCGGCGTCGCGATCGGCGATGAGACCGACGCGTCGCGCGGGAAGCTCGGCACGCTCGGCGTCGTCCGCCTCGATCCGCGTCGTCGCCGCCGCGACCCGCTCCCGCGCCGCCTCGAGCTCCGCACGCCGCGCGGTGGCCTGCCGCTCGTACTCGGCCGCCCGCTCCCACGTTCCGCTCAGCCGCATGCGCTCAGCGGCCCACTCCTCCAGGCTCTCCGCCGTGACGGGATCGCACGGCATCCCCAGTGCATCCCAGGACGCCCTGGACTCGACCTCGGCCTCGGCAGCCGCAGCGCGGGCCTCGTCGGCGCGGCGCAGCGCCGTGATCGTCGGACGCAGCGATTCGGCGCGTCGCGCCCGATCCAGCTCCTCCTTCGCGCGTGCGATCTGCGGCTGCTCGTCGTCGAGCAGGGCGAGAGCGGCGCGGGCACGGTCCCGCTCCTGCTGCGCCGTCCGCTCCTCGCGCAGGACGGTCAGTGCGGCATCCGCAGCCAGCGCCGCCCGTTCGGCGTCGTCTCGCGCCGCGGAGGCCCGCTCCGCCCGGTAGCCGGCACGCGCGAGTGCGCGACGCAGGGCGTCGATCCGCTGCTCAGTCGTTCCGGGTCCGGCGGCACCGGACGAGAGGTCCGCGTCGGCGTCCTCGGCATCCCGTCCCTCGGACGAACCCCAGAGGCCGGCCGTCGTCACGAGGTCCTCTGCCTGCTCGAGCCGCGCTCCGACCGCCGCGAACCGCGCGCTCAGATCGTTCTCGGATCGCCGCCGCCGCTCCTCGAAGCGCGCCTGGATGTCCTCGAAGCGCTCCGTGCCGAACAGACGCCGCAGCAGCGCCTGACGCTCCCTGCTGTCGGCGAGCAGGAACCGGGCGAAGCGGTTCTGCGCCAGCAGGATCACCTGCAGGAACTGGCTCTGGCTGAGCTGGAGGATCTCATCGAGCTCGTGAGCGACGTCCACCGCGCGCGCGGCGCGGCCCACCCACCCGTCGCCGGTCCACTCGTCCAGCGCCACCGCGGAGGCCTGCTTGGTCATGCCTCCGCCGCGCTTCGCCGGGCGCTGGTATTCGGGCGACCGCGTCACCCGGAACCGCCCGGCGGTCGTGCTGAACTCGACGACCACCTCGCTCGGGTCGTCGGGTTCGCAGTGATCGCTGCGCAGCCGCTTCTCGCCGCCGTCGTAGCGGGGAACCGCACCGTACAGCCCGAAGCAGATCGCGTCCAGGATGCTGGACTTGCCCGCGCCGGTGCGTCCGGCGATGAGGAAGATCCCGTCCTGGGCGAAGGCGTCGAAGTCGACCGTCTGCCGCTCGCGGAACGGGCCGAACCCCTCGACCTCGAGGCGATGCAGGCGCACTAGACCAGGGCCTCAGCGGCCACCCGCTCATCGAGCACCTCGCGGATGAGCTCCGCCTCGCGCTCGGTCGGGCCGTGGCCGGCGCGGACGTGCGCGAGGAATGCCTCGACGCGCTCGGCATCCGTGACGGCCGATCGCAGCCGAGCCGCGTACGACTGCTCGAGGCTCGCGGGGGCGTCGACCGGGTCGTGCTGGACCATGGCGCAGAACGGGAACCGCTCCTTGAGCCGGCGCATCGGCTCGGCCTGCGGGAGGGGATCCGTGTACACGGCGCACACCCAGTCGTCGGCGTGGGCTGCGGCATTCGCGTCGGACAGGATCTCGTCGAGGGCTCCGGTGAGGGTCACCAGGCGCCGCGGCACCGGCAGCTCCAGCCACTCGACGCCGGCCAGACCGTCGACGTCGAGGTCGACGAGCCAAGATCCGCGCGGCTTGTGCTGCTCGCCGAAACTGTAGTGCAGCGGAGCCCCGGCGTAGCGGACGCGCTCGCTGAGCTGCTGGCGGCCGTGGATGTGCCCCAGAGCCACGTAGTCGGGCCCGTCGAGGACCTCGAGGGGCACGACGTCCAGCCCGCCCTGACGCACCTCGCGCTCCAGGCCGGTGGTCGCTTCGACGCCTGCGGCGAAGCAGTGCGCGATCGCGACCGAGCGGCCCGGGTGCGCCGCCATGCCCGCGCGGACGAGGTCCATCGCGTGGGCCATCGTCTGCGCCTGCGAACGCAGCGGCACGTCGGGCCAGTGCTGACGGACGATCGCGGGCTCGAGGTACGGGATGCCGAAGAAGCGCACCGGCCCCGCGGCATCCTCGATCGTGACGGGATCCCCGATCGCGGTCGGATCGGTGAGGACGTGGATGCCGTCGCGCAGCAGCCGGGCCTGGAAGCCGAGACGGGCCGCGGAATCATGGTTGCCGCTCGTGACGATCACGGCGGCGCCGAGGTCGTTCAGCGCGACCAGCGTGTCACCGAGCAGCGTGTAAGCGGGAGCTGCCGGGGTCGCGGAGTCGAACACGTCCCCCGCGACGATCACGACGTCGACGTCGTGATCGCGCACCTGCGCCACCAGCGCGGCGAGCACCTCGGCCAGTGCGTCCATGGTCGAGTGCCCATGGAACGTGCGGCCGATGTGCCAGTCGGAGGTGTGCAGGATTCGCATGTACTCACGGTACGAGGGGGCACCGACATCGCCGACGAGGCGTGCCGCGCGCACCCGGGAACCGTACACCCGGGAACGAACCGTCCCCCTCGCGGAAGGTCCCCTGACCCACCCTCGTCACGACGATCGGCACGCGGTGGTGCACTCTGCGCGATGCGCGTTCACCTGTGCGGCGTGCGGGGCTGCGCGATGCGGGATCTGGGCTGCCCTCCACCCGAACATGGGCCGGATGTTCCCCTCCGGCAGGGGTTGTGCCCGCCTCGTCGTGACTACCGACTTCCGCGTCATCCCTCCAGATCGTGGGTCCAGTTCGCCTGCTGGATCCGGTTGTCGAGCTCGCGCAGCTCCTGCGCGAGCTCGTCGGCCGCGGACCGCAGGGGCGCCACCGGGAGCGCCGCGATCTGGCGCAGTTCGGAGCGCATCTGCCGGAGCCCGACCTGATGCGCCCCGGATGCGGCGGCCGCGGCATCCGCCAGCAGGGAATGCTGCAGCCGCAGCACGTCCCGCCGCGCGAGGGCGTCCGTCATCGTGCCGTCCCCGAGGTCGAGGCGGGCGTTGGTCGCGTTGATGCGGCGGATGAGGTCGCGCAGCTGTCCCAGGGCGGCCTCGGCCTCGACGAGGAGTGCAGCGGCGTCCTCGGCCGGTTCCTCGCCCTCCTGATAGCGGGCGTTCGCCGTGATGCGGTCGCGAAGCTGTTGGATGCGTCTCTGCAGGTCGGCGCGGGCGGTGAGGGCCTCGGCGAGTTTCATGTCGGCATCCTCTCAGATCCTGCGATCGGCGTAACAGAGCGTCACAGTCGGCCGAAGCCTGCTAGAGGCGCCCGCAGCTCACCGGCGACGCAGCAGTCCCCGGTGCTCGGGATGCGCCTCGAACCAGTCGGCGACGTACCAGCACACCGCGTCGACCGTGCGATCACCGCGCGAAGCGATGTCGGCGACCGCGCCCTCGACGATCCGCGCCGCATGCCCCTGACCGCGGAAAGTCGGGACCGTGAAAGCCCGTGTGAGCGCGATCGTCGACCCGTCGTCGCGGTAGTCGAGCACGCTCACGAGCTGTCCGTCGCGCAGGAGGGCGTACCGCGACGCATCCTTCTCATCGGTCAGGACGAAGCCGTCTGCGAGGGTCGAATCGGTCACGCCACCACGTTACGCCCGCCTTCGGACGCGGGGGGCGTTTTGACACGGGAGGACACGATCCGACATAATCCCCCCATGACCACCAACGCACGCCCTTTGTCCGCCCAGGAGGCGAACGGGACTGCCGGGATGATGATGCCCGGTCGCGTTGGCATGTGTTGCCGAATGTGCAGCTGACACCTCAGCACACCGCGCCCCGCTCGGCCTTCGCGATCTGCGACGCCTGAGCCCCGAGCATCCACCTGCGTGCTCGCCACCGGCCCTCAAGGTCATTCTCGCAACGCATCCGAGCCGCATCGGCTCACCCTCCCAAGGACTTCATCATCATGTCGAACACCGCTACCCTCGAGCGTCCCGCCACCGCCCGTCTCCGCCCGGCCGACGCGCCCGCCGTCGCCGCCGACCTCCCCGCCACCCGTTCGCCCCGCGGCTTCGCGCTGTACGTCGGGCTGGACGAGATCAAGGCCGCCGAGGCGGGTGTCAGCCTCCCGCTTCTCGTGGACGCGCTGCGCCGCACGCTCGCCGAGCTCGCCCCCGGCGCCGAGACGCACGCGACCGTCGCCCTCGCGCCGCACGGGACCGGTGGTCGCGACCTGGACGTCGTCCGTCTCGCGCTGCAGGAGCCCGGAGCCATCGCCCGCACCAAGGCCGCCGAGGACGAGGTCGCCGAGGAGAACGAAGGCGTCGTCGTCGACATCTCCCGCAAGCGGGTCCTCATCGACGGCGAGTCCGCCGCGTTCACCTACAAGGAGTTCGAGCTGCTGCAGTACCTCGTGCTGCGCGAGGGACGCACGATCGAGCGCACCGAGCTGGTCGGCGCACTGTGGCAGTCCCCCGAGGACGAGACCCCCGGCGAGCGCACGATCGACGTGCACGTGCGGCGTCTGCGGGCCAAGCTGGGACGTTACGAGGACATCGTTCGCACCGTGCGCGGTGTGGGCTACCGCTTCGACCGCCACGCCGACGTCGTGATCCGCTACGGCCACGGCACCCCCTCGCCCGACCGTTTCTGATCCCCGTCGCGCCCGGCGTCTGCCTCCGAAGTCCGCGCACCCCACGACGGTCCTGCGGTCCACGGATCTGCGACACCTTTCGACGTCTGCCACAGGAACTTTCCGGCGCATATGCCGAGAAGTGGCGCAGAACCCGCGGGATGCACGGGATGCACGTGGGGCAGCGCGACTGCGCGGTGTCAGGGACGCCGCGTAAGGTGACCGCATGACCTTGACAGCGGATGCCGCGGCCACCGGCTCGCACCTCTCGGCCGAGCCGCTGCGGGCGACGTACCGCCCCGCGGAACCGCTC
Source organism: Microbacterium cucumeris (assembly GCF_058349845.2). Taxonomy (NCBI): domain Bacteria; kingdom Bacillati; phylum Actinomycetota; class Actinomycetes; order Micrococcales; family Microbacteriaceae; genus Microbacterium; species Microbacterium cucumeris. The sequence goes on along the minus strand of NZ_JBYRIZ020000002.1, from coordinate 30,569 downwards.
GATCTCGTCCGCACCGTCGGTGTGCTGATGCGCGGCCCGAAGGATCCGACGATGCTCGTCGACGGAGCGACCGTGTGGCGCGCGAGCCGCACTCCGGACGGAGTCGCCACGCTCGCGGTGCGCTCGGTGTCCGGCGAGGTCAGGGCGACGGCGTGGGGCCCTGGTGCCGCTTGGGCCCTGGACCAGCTGCCCGCCCTGTGCGGTGCGCAGGACGACCCGACCGGATTCGACGTCTCACGGCACCCGATGCTCGCCGAGATCGCCCGGCGCACGGCCGCCGTCCGGCTCACCCGCACGGATCTCGTCTTCGACGCGCTGGCCAGCGCCGTCATCGAGCAGAAGGTCACCTCCTTCCAGGCCTTCGGCGCCTGGCGGGTCCTCGTCACGCGCTTCGGCGACCGCGCCCCCGGCCCCACCCCGCGCCCGATGTCCGCGCCGCCGTCGATCGACGGGTGGCGTGCGATCCCCTCCTGGGCGTGGCACCGCGCCGGCGTCGAACCGCCGCAGTCGCGCGCCGTCGCCTCGGCCGCGTCGCGCGGCGGACGCATCGCCGCGGCCGTCCTCGACGCCGCGACGGGTGCCGACCGCGACCACATCCTCACGAGCCTTCCGGGCATCGGCGCCTGGACGGCCTCCGAGACGCGCATCCGCGCTCTCGGGGACCCCGACGCCGTCAGCGTCGGGGACTACCACCTCGCTCATCAGGTCGGCTACGCGCTGACCGGGTCCCGCGTGGACGACGACGGGATGCTGGAACTGCTGGAGCCCTGGGCCGGTCATCGTCACCGGGTCATCCGCCTGATCCTCGCCGGCGGCCCGCGCGAACCGCGCCGCGGACCGCGACTGGCCCCGCAGGACCACCGCCGACACTGACGGTCAGTCCGCGGCGCGCGGCACGGTGCCGGCCGGCAGGTGACTGCGCTCCCCGTCGTTCGTGACGATGGTCAGGATCTCCACCGGCCCGGACTGCGCGCCGATGACGTGCGGAGTCGTCGTGGAGAACTCGGCGGACTCACCCTCCTGCACGAGGATCACGCGGTCGCCGAGATGGAGTCGCGCGGTGCCGGAGAGCACGGTGAACCAGTCGCGGCCCGGGTGCACGGCCATGTCCTCTGGACCGGTCGGACGCTCCGGCGAGATGCGCATCTTCGCGACCGTCACGCCGTTCACCGCGCGCTCGTTGGACAACAGCCAGATGGTGGCGTGATCGACCGTGCAAGGATGCGGCCGGATCACGACGTCCTCGGCGTCCTCCGTCTCGATCAGCTCGTCCAGCGTCGTCCCCAGCGCCCGCGCGATCGGGACGAGCTGGTCGAGCGCGATGCGACGCTCGCCGGTCTCGATCCGGCTGAGGTTCGACGGGCTCAGGTGACATTGCCGCGCCAGGGCATCCAGTGTCCATCCCTTGCCCAGCCGCAACGCGCGGATGCGCTGTCGGACGACGCGATCCAGATCCAACTTTTGCCCCATAGGCAATATGGTATGCGCTTAACGCATCTGCGCGCTACCGTTCTTCCATGCCTGAGACACACACGCACGGTCACTACCATGACCACGCCGCTTCCGCACGGGACCACGGCCACGGCGCCGGTCACGCCGACGTCCTCGACCTCGACGCGCTCGTCGTCGGCCACCTCGACGAGCTGTTGAGCTGGATCGACGATCGCCTCACCACCGCGCCGGCACGCGCACTGGACCTCGGTGCGGGCAGCGGCACGGGAGCAATAGCGCTGGCACGCTTCTTCCCCGAGGCCTCCGTGATCGCCCTGGACCGCTCGACGGACATGCTGTCGCATCTGCAGGATGCTGTCGCTCGCGCCGGTCTCGATCGCCGGGTCGCCACCGTGCACGCCGACGCCGACACGGAGTGGCCCGAGATGGGCTCCTTCGATCTCGTCTGGGCGGCATCCTCGCTTCACCACATGAGCAATCCCGGACTCGTCCTGCGCCGGGCGCACGCGGCTCTCGCGGTCGACGGAGTGCTGGCCGTGACCGAGATGGACGGGCTCCCGCGCTTCCTGCCCTCGGACCTGGGTTTCGGCCGTCCCGGCCTCGAGCAGAGGTGCCATGACGCCATGCGCGAGCGCGGATGGAACGCGCATCCCGATTGGACCTCGGCTCTCGAGGAGGCGGGATTCGTCGACGTGGAGCGGCGCACGTTCACCTACCGGCGCGAAGCCGTCTCCGCGGAGGCGCGCGGCTACGCGCGCCGGATCTTCGCCACTGTGCGCGCACACCTCGGCGCGATGATCGGGTCGGCCGATGCGGAGAGCATCGACCGCCTCCTCGATGACGACGACGCCGGCTCGCTGGCGAGGCGCGACGACCTCGTCGTCACGAGCGCCCGCACCATCTGGGTGGGCCGCCGTGGCTGACGGGCGCACCGCGGCAGAGACCGTCGAGGACTCGGGCCGCCGGCAGCGCATCCTGCTCGCCGTGTGCGCCGCTCTCATGGCTGTGGTCGCCTCCGTGTCCGGACTCAACGTCGCCCAGCCGCAGGTCGCGGTGGAGCTCGACGCCTCGCAGACCACGGTCCTGTGGATCATCAATGCGTACACGCTGACGCTCGCCGCTCTTCTGCTGCCGCTCGGTGCCGCGGGCGACCGGTGGGGGCGCAAGCCCATGCTGCTCGTCGGTCTCGCGGCCTTCGCCGCGGCGAACGTGCTCGGCGCGCTGGCCCCGTCGGCCGAGGTGCTCCTGGCCGCACGCGTGGTGAGCGGCATCGGCGCGGCCATCATCATGCCGATCACGCTCGCCGTGATCACCTCGACCTTCCCGGAAGCCGAACGCGCGAAAGGCATCGGCGTCTGGTCAGCCGTGGGAGGAGGCGGCGGGATGCTGGGGATGTTCCTCTCCGCCGTGCTCGTCGATCTCGGAAGCTGGCGCTGGCTGTTCGTCCTGCCCGTGACACTGGCCGCGGTGGCCTTCGTGATCGCTCTCCTGTCCGTGCCGAACACGCGCGATGTTCCCGCGCACGGGTTCGACGTCGTCGGCTCGATCACGTCGGCGGTCGGTGTCGTCGGGGTGATCACGGCCCTGCATGAGGGTCCGGTCCACGGGTGGACGACGCCCCTCAGCCTCACCGCGATCATCAGCGCGGGAATCGCGCTGATGATCTTCATACCGTGGCAACTGCGTTCTCGAGGCCCGCTGCTGGACCTGCGCCTGTTCCGCTCGCCGCGGCTGTCGACCGGATCCGTCTCGCTGCTGGCGGCGTTCGCGGTGCAGGGCGGCGTCCTCATCGTCCTCCTGCCGTACTTCCAGACCGTGCTCGGCTGGTCCGGGTTGGGCGCGACGCTGGGGATGATGCCGATGGCCGTGGTGATGATGCTGGCCGCAGGACTCGCGCCGAGAGTGTCCGCCCCGTTGGGGATCAGGAGCACGCTGCTCATCGGCATCGCCCTGTTCGCGGGCGGACTGCTGCTGCTGGCTGCTCTGGTGTCGGTCGACGGAGGCTACCTCCCCGTTCTGCCCGGGCTGCTCGTCATGGGCGTGGGCATGGGCATCGCCATGACCCCGGCGACGGAGGCCATCACCGGGGCGATCCCACGCGAGCATCAGGGCCTCGCCTCGGCGCTGAACGATGTCACCCGCGAACTCGGAGCGGCTCTGGGCATCGCGGTGCTGGGCGCCTCACTCGCGTCGGGCTATCGCAGCGCGATCGAACCGCAGCTCGCGGATGTGCCCGCGGGCACCGCCGAGGCCGCACGCGAAGGCGTCGCGAACGTGATCGCCGCCGCGGGTGCGGACGCGGACGCGCAGGGTCTCATCCGCGCCGCCCAGGAGGCCTTCATCGCGGGCTGGCAGCAGTCGATGTGGGTCGGAGTCGCGGTGATGGTGGTCCTGTTCGCCTTCGTCGCCGCATCCGGCCGCCGCGCCTCTCCGCGCAGGAGCGCCGCGGCCGCTGACAGACCGACGAGCGCACTCTAGGCTGGGGGCATGGCGGCGTCGAAGAAGCAGCGATGGACCTGGCTGGGCGGCACGACCCTGCTGCTCGTGATCGGCATCGTGGTGGGTCTGGTGCTGCAGAACGTGTGGCTCGGCATCCTCCTGGCGGCGATCGTGTCGATCGGATGGCTCCTGCTGGTGGAGTCGCGCAAGGGCGACAACAACACCGGCGTGGGCGACGAGACCCACGGTATCGAGGTCTGAGCGGCCTGGCGGTTCAGAACGTCAACGCGATCGGGCGGCCGTCGATCATCCGGACATCGACCGGGTGCTCGTAGATCGCCTGCAGCACGTCGGGGCGCACGATGTCCCCGGGTGCCGCGTCGGCGACGATGCGCCCTCCCCGCATCGCCACGATCCGGTCGGCGTGATGCCCGGCGACGTTGATGTCGTGCAGCACGACGATCACCCTCTTGCCGAGTTCGTCGGCCATCCGCCGGATCAGCTGCATGATCTCCGCGGCATGACGGAGATCGAGGTTGTTGAGCGGCTCGTCGAGCAGCACGTAGCGGGTGTCCTGCGCCAGCACCATCGCGATGAACGCGCGCTGGCGCTGGCCGCCGGACAGCTCGTCCAGGAACCGCTCGCGGAACGCCCCGAGATCGAGGTAGTCGATCGCGCGATCGATGTGGTCGCGGTCCTCGACGGTGAAGCGTCCCTTCGAATGCGGGAATCGGCCGAACTCCACGAGGTCGTGCACCGTGAGACGCGCGGCGATGTGGTTGTCCTGGCGGAGCACGGCGAGCACCTTCGCGAGCTCGCTCGACGGAGCGGTCGCGACGTCCGCCCCGTCGACCGAGATCCGGCCCGCGTCGGGAGCGATCAGACGGCCGATGAGTCCGAACAGCGTGGACTTGCCTGCGCCGTTGGGTCCGATCAGCGCCGTGACGCCCTCGGCGCCGAACTCGACGGAGACGTCGTCGAGCACGACGCTTCGTCCGTACCGCTTGGTGACGTTCTCGAGCGCGATCATCGCGCCCCCTTTCTGAGGACGAGGAAGAGGAAGAAGAGTCCGCCGGCGAACTCGATGATCATCGAGAGGCTGCCGCCGAAGCCGAAGACCCGCTCCAGGACCACCTGGCCGCCGAGCAGGCACAGCATCCCGAGCAGCGCCGCGGTCGGCAGCGTCCACGCATGACGGAACGTGCCCGCCCACGAATACGCGAGGTTCGCCACGATGAGGCCGAAGAAGAGGATCGGGCCGACCAGGGCGGTGGATGCCGCGATCATGACGGACACCAGGGTGAACAGCAGCATGACGAGCCGCCGGTGATCGATGCCGAGTCCGATCGCGGCCGGTTCGCCCAGCGTCAGGACGTCCAGCCGACGCACGAGCGGGATCATCGCGGCGCAGGATCCGGCCACCAGCAGCCCGGTGAACAGCAGCAGCATCGGATCCGGCCGTGTCAGCGACGCGAACATGGCATCCGACAGCACCTGGAAGTCCAGGGGATCCAGCATCCGCTGCATCCACTCCGACAGGCTGCGGAAGAACGTCCCCAGCACGATGCCCACGAGCAGCATCAGGTGCAGCGAGCGGCGCCTGCCGCCGAACATCCAGGTGAACAGGAAGACGCTGAACGCGACCATGACGACGACCTGGACGGTCCACAGCAGCAGCTCGTTCGCGCGCAGGAAGGACGCCGACCCGAAGAAGAACACGATGGTGGTCGCGATCAGCACGTAGAACGCGTCGAAGCCCATGATCGACGGCGTCAGGATGCGGTTCTGCGTGATCGTGTGGAAGACCACCGTCGAGACGCCCACGGCGACGGCGACGACGAGCATCGCGAGGACGCTCAACCCGCGGATGCGCAGGGCGAACCCGAGCGAGCCGGGGACGTCCGTCAGCAGATACACCGCGAGCAGGATCAGGACGACGACCGCGAGGATGCTCAGGCGCACGGCCGGCCGGGTCAGCGCGGATGCCGATGCCGTCCTCCGCGGCGCGAGGGTCTCAGTGCGCACGGCTCCTCCTTCGCAGCAGCAGCCAGAGGAACAGCGCGGCGCCGATCATCCCGACGATCACCGACAGGGGGATCTCATACGGGAAGCGCACGACGCGGGCGATGATGTCGCACGCCAGGACGAACACCGCTCCGAGACCGGCGACCCACGGGATCGAGCGGCGCACGTTGTCTCCGATGATGAGGCTGACGATGTTGGGGACGACGAGGCCGAGGAACGGGATCATCCCGGCGGTGACGAGGACGGCGGCCGTGATGACCGCGATGATCACCATGCCGACCGCCACGACGCGGCGATAGTCCAGCCCGAGGTTCGTGGCGAACTCCTCACCGAGGCCGATCACGCTGAAGCGGTCGGCGGCGACCCACGCGATCCCGACCATGACCGCCGCGATCCAGAGGAACTCGTAGCGGCCCTGCATGATCGTCGCGAAGCTCCCCTGGGACCACTGGCCGAGCGACTGCAGGAGGTCCAGGCGGTAGGCGAAGAACGTCGTCACCGAGGCGACGACGCCGCCGAGCATGATGCCCACCAGCGGCACGAGCACGAGCTGTCGCACCGGGACCGCGCGCACGACACGGAGGAACACCCAGGTGCCGGCGAGGCCGAACACGGCGGCGACGCCCATCTTCCCGACGACCGCCATCGTCGGGAAGAACACGATCGTCACGAGCATCCCGAGCGTGGCGAACTCGCTCACCCCGGTCGTGCCGGGTTCGACGAACCGGTTGCGCACGAGCATCTGCATGATGAGCCCGGCGATGCCGAGGGACGCGCCGACGAGGATCGCGGCCACGGTGCGCGGGATGCGGCTGACGAGCAGCAGGAAGGATGCCGTGCCGTCCGTCGCCTCGCCGAAGAGCGTGACGGGTGAGACGTCGGACACGCCGATGAACAGACTCGCGACGGCGAGGAGGACGAGGAGCACGCCGATGAGCACCCCCGCCCAGCGGCGCCGGCGCGCGGGGGCGGGAGTGCTCGTCGGAGCGGTGGCTGCGACGGTCACGCGAGTGCTGCGGCGTTCACTCCGCGATCTGCAGGACGTCGTCGATGAGCAGCTGCGTGGTCTCGATGCCCCCGTAGACGATGTACCACGCCACCGGGTCGAGGTACACGATCGCGTCGTTCTGGTACGCCGTGGTCTGCTTCACGATGTCGTTGTCCAGGACCTGCGCCGCGGCCCCCGCCTCGGCCTCGCCGGTCGCGGCATCCCGGTCGACGACCCAGAGCGTCGCGGGGTCGATCTCGAGGAGGAACTCGAACGAGACCGGCTCGCCGTGGGTCGCGGAGGCGATGTCGTCGACCACCGGCTCGACGCCGAACACGTCGTAGACGAGCCCGCCGCGCACGTTGGAGCTGCCCGCTTCGGTGCCGGCCGGCGCCATGGCGTTGAGCTCACCGCCGGAGACCATCACGGCGAGTCCGTCGCCCGCCGCCGCGGTGGCCTCCTTCGCCTCGTCGATGCCCGTCTCGAGGTCGGCCAGTGCGGCCTCGGCCTCGTCCTCGGCGCCGAGCACCTCACCGAGGAAGGTCACGTTGCGCTCGAGCGTGTCGAGGTAGCTGCCGTTGATCCCGAGATCGATCGTCGGAGCGATCTGGCTGAGGTCCTCGTAGAGTCCGGAGGAGCGGCCGCCGATGATGATGAGGTCGGGCTGCTGCGCCTCGATCTCGATGAGATCGGCCTCGAACAGCGTGCCGGCGTTGAACGCGTCCTCGGCCAGGCTGTCCTGCAGGTACTCGGGGACGGAGTCCAGCGGCGCACCCGCGATCTCGCCGCCGAGCGCGCCGACCGTGTCGACGGTGGCCATCTCGAACGCCACGATCTTCTCCGGGTTCTTCGGGACCTCCACGGTCTCCGTCACGAACTCCGGCTCCTCGTCCTCGCCGGCCGTGTTGCGCTCCCAGGAGTACGAGACGGTCGCCGTCTCGGCAGATTCCTCGTCGGCGACAGGAGCGGGGTCGGCTCCCGCGCAGCCGGCGAGGGCGAGCGCGGAGACGAGGACGAAGGATGCTGCGGCGATCGAGCGTCGCGATGACATGGTTCTCCCTGGGGATCGGATACAAGGGGTCGAAACAAGGTAAGGCAATCCTCACCTGCTCAGAGGTAGGCTAACCTAACTTTATGACCTCGTCGAACTCCCCCTTCACGATCGAGCGCCGCATGAACGAGTTGCGCTTCCGCACCGTCACACTGGCCGGTCGCGAGCAGCTCGCCCCCGATTACGTGCGCGTGCGGCTCGAAGGCGAGGATCTCGCCGGCTTCGACTCCCCCGGCGCGGACGACCACATGCGCCTGTTCTTCCCGGCCGAGATCCCGGACACCGTCGAAGAGCTGCGCGCATCGCCGAGTCGCGAATACACGCCGCTGTCGTGGGGAGAGGACTGGCTCGAGGTCGAGTTCGCGGTGCACGGGGACGAGGGAGTGGCCGCGCCGTGGGCGGCGAACGCGCCCCTCGGCGCGCGGATCGGGGTCGGCGGACCGCGCGGATCCGCGGTGCTGACCGGGGCACCCGGCAGCTGGCTGCTCGTCGGGGACGAGACCGCGATCCCCGCGATCCGGCGCTTCGCCGCGCAGATCGGCGACGCGCCGGCACGCATCGTGATCGAGGTCCGCGGCGTCGAGGGCGAGATCCCGATCGACGCCCCTGTCCCGGTCGAGTGGTTGCACCGAGGCGATACGCCGTCGGGCTCCGCGCTGATCGCCTTCGTCGAGTCGCTGGGGACGGCGGATGCCGTGGGCGAGCATCCCTTCGTCTTCATCGCCGCCGAGCAGTCCATCGTCAAGCCGGGTCGCGCCCTGCTGGAGCGGTGGGGCGTCGACACGGCGCACGCCGTCGTGAAGGGCTACTGGAAGCGCGGCGAAGCCGAGTACCACGCCCCGCACTGAACGACTCGTCCGAGCACCCTGGCACACTGGGGCGCATGGCGAAACTCGATCATCTCGGCATCACCGTCGACGACGTCCCGGCGGCGTCGGCGCAGTTCCACCCGGTGCTGCACGCGCTGGGCTACACGCGAGCCCACGACGAGGAGGATCTCGCCTACTGGCGCTGCCCTGGGCAGCCCGAGATCCTGCTCTACCCTGCGCGCGCCGCCGGAACGGGTCCGCACGAGCACGGCCGTGTCGGCTGGCAGCACCTGGCGTTCGCGGTGGACTCACGGGATGAGGTCGACCGCCTGCATGCCCTCGCCCTCGACGCGGGATGGACCGCGGTTCGCGAGCCCAAGGAGTATCCCCGCTTCACGAAGAGCTACTACGCGTCGTTCCTCGAGGAGGACAACGGCATCCGGATCGAGGTCCTGCACAACCCGGACGGCTGGAACTGAGTCCGCTTCCGGCATGTGCCACCATGGGCGCATGAGGATCGCAATCGCCGGAGGAACAGGGATCGTCGGCCGCCACGCGGCTGACGCCGTTCGCGCCGAAGGACATCAGGCGGTGGTGCTGAGCCGGTCGCGCGGCGTAGACCTGCTTACCGGAGAAGGCCTTGATGCAGCGCTGGAGGGCGTCCATGCCGTCATCGACGCGGCGAACGTGGCCACCTTGAAGGCAAACGAGGCCATCGAGTTCTTCACGACCGCTACGGGCAACCTCCTGGCTGCGGCGGCCGCCGCCGAGGTCGCCCACGTCGTGCTCCTCTCGATCGTCGGGGTCGACCGCATCCCCTACGACTACTACGCCGGCAAGCTCGCCCAGGAGAAGGTCGTGGAGCGATCCCGCACGCCCTGGACGATCCAGCGGGCAACCCAGTTCCACGAGTTCGCCGCGCAGATGTTCGAAAGCGCGAGGATCGGACCGCTGCATATCGCCCCACGCGCCCGCACACAGCCGATCGCCGCCGCCGAGGTCGGCACGCGCCTCGCAGCGCTCGCATCGGGTACGGCACAGGCCCGCGCGCGCGACCTGGCTGGCCCGCGGGAGGAGTCCCTGAGCGACATGATCCGCGCGTATGGACGAGCGTCCGGCCACCGCGGGTGGATCCCCTCGCTGTCCGTACCGACCAAGCAGATGGCAGGGATGCGTGCAGGGCTGGCACTGCCAGGGCCGGACGCTCTACGAGGCGAGCAGACCTTCGCTGAATGGCTCGCCGCGCGTGACTGATGGATCCCTGCCAACCCTTCGACGCTTCAGGAACTGAGCATCGATCCGGTCACTCCTATGCCCGGTCGTGGATCGTGAGGTGATAGCCGTCAAGATCAGCGAACGTGAAGGTGCGCCCGAACGGACCGTCGACCGGCCCCGACACGATCGCGTGGCCAGCGTCGGCGAGAGCGTCGTGGATCGATTGAGCGTCATCGGCGTGGAGCCAGATCGCTGCCCCGATGCCCGGACGGGCAGCCGTCGCGAGGTCGGTTTCCGGCGTGAGCTCTCGCAGTGCGAAGGCGATCGGGGCAGTGTCGAAGACGACAGCCCGCGGCGGCCCGGCCTCCGCGGGCACAAGTCCGAGGTACTGCTCGTAGAACGCCTTCGACGCGACGAGATCACGCACCTGGAGGGAGATGAAATCGGGACCTGTGACGGACATGCCTACTCCTTAATGTCAAACAACTGACATTAACTGTATGTCAGAATTCTGACATGAGTCAAGACGTCATCGAACTCGAGACATCCCTCGCCTACCTGCTGAAAGAGGCATCCAGCGCCCTCCGCTCGGCTATGGATGCCGCGCTGCGGCCGTTCGGAATGTCTGTGACCCACTATGCCTGCCTCGAGCTCCTGGCACAGCGACCGGGCTCCTCGAACTCCGAGCTCGCCAGAGGAGCGTTCGTGACGCGCCAGTCGATGAACGTTCTGCTGCAGTCGCTCGAACAGGACGGGTCCGTCACGAGACCCGCCGAGTCGAGAATGGGGAGGGTGCTGCCTGCGGAGCTCACGACTCTCGGCAGGCAACGGCTGAAGCAGGCGAGCACCGCCGTCCGCGCCGTCGAGGTCAAGATGCTGGGCGGGATGACGGCAACAGAGCAGGCTGCGGCGTACTCGGCACTGAAAAGCATGATCGCCTCGCTGAGCGACGACACGGACACAGGAAGGGACCGCGAACCGAGGCAACCCCGGAAGATCGCGCCCGTCGCGGAAGGACCGGACTCATGGCCGGAGTGAGCACGCAGGACAGACATATTGCCGCGCTCGCCCTCCCCGCGCGGACCGGGGTCCTCGTGCTCGCGGGATCCAGCGGACGCCTGGAGGTCGAGCGGGCCGACCTGTTCGCCCGGCACGGCGCGCTCGCGCACGCGATCCGCTGGTTCGGGGGCGTGGACCAGCGACCGGTGCCGCACGAGGTGCCGCTGGAGCTGTTCCTCGACGAGGTCGCGCTGCTGCGCGCATCCTGCGACCGCGTCGCCGTGATCGGCACCTCGTTCGGTGCCGAGGCGGCGCTGCTGACCGCGACGCGGACAGCCGTCGACGTCGTGATCGCCATCGCGCCGACCAGCGTGGTGTGGCCGGGCATCCACGAGGGGACCTGGTCGTCGCACTGGACCGAGAACGGCACCCCGCTGCCGTGGGTGCCGTTCGCCGAGGACTGGACGGCCGACACGGATCCGCCCGAGTTCCGCGGCCTGTACGAGGAGAGCCTCGACCGTGATCCGGACGCGGCGAACGCCGCCGCCATCCCGGTGGAGAGGATCACCGGCGACGTCGTGCTCGTCGCGGGCGCGGATGATCGCGTCTGGCCGAGCACGCGTGCCTCGGACGAGATCGCCGCACGCCGGAGCGCGGCGGGAAGGGAGACGACGGTGCTGCGGCATCCGCGGGCCGGCCACCGGATCGTCCTGCCCGGCGAGACCCCGGCGTCCGGAGGGCAGCGGATGGCCAGGGGCGGGACGCCGGCAGCCGATGCCGAGCTCGGCGCGGCCGCGTGGGAGGCTCTGCGCCGCCGGCTCGCCCTGCGCGACACGCCCGGCTAGACTGTCCGGCATGGGTTTGATCATTTCCGGCGCGACGTTCGACGCGCCCTGCTTCACCTTCCGTGACCGCCGCGCCTGACGGCGCGTCGACGGTCACCTGAACGCCTCTGCGCGTCGTTCCCGGATGTCCTGCACCCGGAAGCGCGTCCGCCGTGCTCTCGCACGCCCGCTCACGGGTGCTCCCTTCCTTCGAACGGAGCGCACTCATGCGACCTCATTCCCACACCGGTGGCCGTCACGAACTCGGCCAGAACTTCCTCATCCATCGCCCCACCCTCCAGCGCATCGCGGCCCTCGTCGCCCGGACCGAGGGGCCGATCCTCGAGCTCGGCGCCGGCGACGGCGCGCTCACGGATCATCTCGTGCGGCTGGGCCGCGATGTGCGGGCCATCGACATCGACGCCCGCCGGGTGTCACGGCTCCGATCACGGCTGCCCTCGGCATCCGTGCACGTCGCGGACGCATTGCACGAGCCCCTGGACCGCCCCGTCGTCGTCGGGAACATCCCGTTCCATCTCACTACGCCCATCCTGCGGCGGATGCTGAGCCACGGCACATGGAGCGAGGCCGTGCTGCTGACCCAGTGGGAGGTGGCGCGCAAGCGCGCCGGAGTCGGCGGTGCCACGATGATGACCGCTCAGGCCGCGCCGTGGTTCACGTTCGGGCTGCACGACCGGGTGGCGGCCCGGCACTTCCGTCCGATGCCCGCCGTCGACGGCGGCGTCCTGGTCGTCTCGCGCCGCCCGAGGCCTCTGGTCGCGACACGGGACCGACGTCGCTACGAGGCCTTCATCGCCGCGGTCTTCCGCGGCCGCGGCAACGGCATGCAGCAGATCCTGCGCGGCACCGGGCATCCGCCGTCATCGGTCCAGCGCGCCCTGAGCGATGCCGGCGTCGCCCGCACCGCACTGCCGCGCGACGTCGGCGGCGAACAGTGGGCGACGCTGTGGAACCGGCTCGTCACGAGCGGACCGCGCCCCGCGAGACAATAGAGAGGTGAGCCTGTTCGCCTTCGGCCCGTCGCGAGGTCCGCGCTGGCCGATCGGACTGCAGGCCGCGGTCGGCCTCGCCGCGCCGATCGCGGTCATGACGCTGCTCGGGCAGCCCGCGCTCGGCTACATCGCCGCGTCGGGGGCGTTCACCGTCCTGTTCGCCGGATCCTACCCGGTCGTCGAGCGCGCCAGAGTGCTGCCGTTCGTGGCGGCCGGGCTCGTCGTCAGCGCCGCCGCGGGCGTGCTCGCCGCGCCGGTCCCCTGGCTCGTCCTGGTCGGGGTCGTGGCCGTGTCCGTCGTCAGCGCGGCCCTGGCGTTCGGCTTCCGCCTCGGCCCGCCGGGACCGCTGTTCTTCGTGCTCGTGTTCGGCCTCTCGGCGCATGTCGTCTCGTCGGCTCCCGTCTCGGCGCACATCTACCTCGCGGCCTTCACCGCGGGCTGCGCGTTCTCCTATCTCGTCGCCGTGTCGCCGCTGCTGCTGCCCGCGCCTCGAGCGGTGACCGCGCGGCCGGTGCGCGAGCTGCTCCCCGGGCCCGCACTGGACGCTGACGGACGGATGCTGCTCGTCCGCGTGGTCATCGTCTCGATCGTGGGCGTGCTTCTGGCACTCGCGGTCGATCCCGGGCGCAGCTACTGGATCGTCGGCGCCGCGGTCGCCGTGATCGGAGTCGCGGCGGACCGGACCGCGGCGCTCCAGCGCGGGGTGCACCGGATGCTCGGCACGCTGGTCGGTGCGGGCCTGTACGCGCTGCTGGCGCTGCTGCATCCGGCCGGCCTCTGGCTCGCGCTGCTGCTCGGCGTCCTCCAGTTCGTCATCGAGCTCGTCGTCGTGCGCCACTACGCGCTGGCGCTGGTGTTCATCACGCCGCTCGTCCTGCTGCTGACCGGAGCGGCGACCGGCGAGATCGGCGACATGTCGATCGCCCTCGAACGGATCGTGGACACCGTCGTGGGAGCGGCGCTGGGCGCGGCATCCGGTTTCCTGCATCCGCGTCGCGACTGACGGGAACACCACGGCACGTCTCACGGTTTCCCCACGCATGGAGATCACGCTCGTCACGTCCGCCTTCTGCGGCGCGTGCGCGCGCACCAGGGCGGTGATCGCAGACGCGGTGCGCTGGCTTCCGGACGCGACGGTCACCGAGATCGACGTCGCCACGGACCCGGATGCCGCGGAGGCCCTCGATATCCGGTTCACCCCGACCGTGATCATCCGTGGAGCGGATGGACGGCAGACCTTCCGGGCCGAAGGCGTCCCGACCGTCCCGCAGATGCTGGCCGCGGCCGCGACGGCCCTGCCCGGTTGATCAGCGCACGATGCGCAGGGTCTCGGGTTCGGCTGCGGCGAGCGCAGCCGCCGTGTCGACCAGGACGTCGCGCATGGCGGCCGCTGCGCGTGTGGGCGTGACGTCCGACCGATGGGCGAGACTGATCGTGCGCGTGAGCTGAGGGTCGACCAGGCGCGCGGCGCGCAGGCTCGGCCGGTCCACGAGCACAGTCGCCGGGACCACCGCGACACCGAGCCCGCGCTCGACGAATCGCAGCACGGCGTCCATCTCCGCCCCCTCGATGACCGTCGAGGGTGCGACGCCCGCGGAGCGGAAGGCGGCGTCCGTGGCGGCGCGCAGATCGTAGCTCTCCGCGAAGGCGATCGACGGCAGGGCGGACAACCGCCGCAGGTCGATCGGGCCGTCCGCGATCGGCGGAGCCGAAGCCGTCGAGATCACGACGAGCTCTTCGGTGAGCAGGGGCGTCCGCACGATCGCCGCCTCGGAGACGGCGAGTCCTTCCGACAGCGTGATGAGCGCCATGTCGAGCTCGCCGCCCGCGAGGCGCTCGATGAGCAGGCGCGATCCGCCCTCTGTCAGCTGCAGTTCGATGCCCGGGTGCGCCGGATGGAACGCCGTCATGGCCTCCGCGACCAGGCTCACGCACAGGGTGGGAGTGGCCCCCAGCCGCACGCGTCCGCGCTGGAGGCCGGCGAGCTCGGCCATCTCGACCCGGATGGCCTCGGCATCCGCAAGCATGCGACGAGCGCGCGGCAGCAGGGTCTCCCCCGCCGACGTCAGGGTGATGTTGCCGCGAGCCCGATGGAACAGGTCGCCGCCCACCTCGTTCTCGAGCGTCGCGATCTGACGGCTGAGGGACGGCTGCGCGATGTGGAGCGCCTCGGCCGCCCGCGTGAAGTGCCCCTTCTCCGCGACCGCGACGAAGCCGCGCAGCTGCTCCAAGTTCATAGCCACAGACTATCGTGACTATGAGAACAATTCATTGGAGTAATCGTCGTGATGTTCCTAGCGTGGAACGCATGAGCATCCCCGAACGCCAGATCTCCACCACCGTCCTCGTCATCGGCACCGGCGGCTCCGGCCTGCGGGCCGCGATCGACGTGGCCGAGCAGGGCGTGGACGTGCTCGCCGTGGGCAAGCGCCCCCGCGACGACGCCCACACATCGCTCGCCGCCGGTGGGATCAACGCCGCGCTCGGGACGATGGATGCCGAGGACAGCTGGCAGCAGCACGCGGCCGACACGATCACCGAGAGTTACGGGCTGGCCGATCCGCGCACGGTCGAGATCGTCACGCGCGGCGCCGAGCAGGGCATCCGGGATCTCGAGCGCTGGGGCATGGGCTTCGCGCGCGAGGACGACGGGCGCATCTCGCAGCGCTTCTTCGGTGCGCACACGTACCGGCGGACGGCGTTCGCCGGGGACTACACCGGCCTGGAGATCCAGCGGACCCTGGTCCGCCGCGCCGAGCAACTGGGCGTCCCGATCCTGGACGGCGTGTACATCACCCGCATCCTCGTCGACGACGGCGCGGTCTTCGGCGCGTACGGCTTCGACCAGTCCGACGGCACGCGGTACCTCATTCACGCGGATGCCGTCATCCTCGCCGCCGGCGGTCATAACCGGATCTGGCGGCGCACGTCGTCGCGCCGGGACGAGAACACCGGCGATTCGTTCCGCCTGGCCGTCGACGCCGGGGCGCGCCTGCGCGATCCCGAACTCGTGCAGTTCCACCCGTCCGGGATCATCGAACCCGAGAACGCCGCGGGGACCCTCATCTCCGAGGCGGCGCGCGGCGAAGGCGGGATCCTGCGCAACGCCCTGGGCGAGCGCTTCATGAAGACCTACGACCCGCAGCGCATGGAGCTGTCGACGCGCGACCGGGTCGCGCTGGCCGCCTACACCGAGATCAAGGAGGGCCGCGGGACCGAGAACGGCGGTGTCTGGCTGGACGTGTCGCATCTGCCGCGCGAGACGATCATGACCCGGCTCCCCCGGGTGTACCAGACGATGCTCGAGCTGCAGATGCTCGACATCACGACGGACCCGATCGAGATCGCTCCGACCGCGCACTACTCGATGGGCGGTGTCTGGGTCCGCCCGGAGGACCACAGCACCGACGTGGACGGACTGTACGCGATCGGCGAGGCCTCCAGCGGGCTGCATGGGGCGAACCGGCTCGGCGGCAACTCGCTGATCGAACTGCTCGTGTACGGCCGGATCGCCGGTCGGGCCGCGGTCGATTACGCGTCCGCTCTTCCTGCTCAGCGCCGGTCATCGGATGCCGTGGCGCACGCGCGTCAGGAGATCGACGAGCTCCTCGCCGCCGACGGTCGCGAGAACGTGCGGGCTCTGCAGCGCGCGATCCGCAACACGATGACCGAGCATGCCGGCGTCGTCCGCTCGGAGGACGGTCTGCGTGCCGGCCTCGCCGAGCTCGACCTGATCGAGGGACGTATGACGGACATCGGCATCCACCCCGACATCGCCGGGTTCCAGGACCTCGCGCACGCGTTCGACCTGAAGGCCTCGGCGCTCGCGGCGCGCGCGACGCTGGAGGCCGCGCGCGAGCGTCGCGAGACGCGGGGATGCCACAACCGTAGCGACTTCCCGGACACGGATCCGACTCTGCAGGTGAACCTCGTCTGGTCTCCGTCCACCGGCGTCACCCGCGAGCAGATCGCCCCCGTCCCCTCCGAGATCGCCGCGCTCATGCGCGACGTCGACACGGCGGGCAAGCTCGTGGAGTGATTGCGGCGAGTGAACATCGCGTAGCGTGGATGCGTGTCGAAGCAACGCCCTGTCCTCGCCCTCATCGGGGGCCTCGTCTTCTGGGCGGGCGCGGCACTGACGCTGCTGTTCGCCGCGGCGGCGATCTGGCTGCTGTTCCAGGGGACGCAGCCGGCGTGGTGGCTGCTCGCCGTCACGGTGGTCATCGGCGTGCTCGGCTGGGGTCTGATCCGCGTCAGCCGCGTGCCGTTCGGCGACGCGATCAACACCGGGTTCTGAGGGCGCGCGCGGCGGTTCAGGTCGACAGCACGGAGAGGATGTTGCCCGCCGGGTCCGTGAACCAGGCGATGTCCGGCCCCTCACCCGCGGCCTTGCCCCGCACGATGCCCTTGTCGTCCTGCGGCATCCCTTCGTAGCGCTGCATCGCGACCCCCTTCGCGATGAGCTCGTCCACGGCGGCGTCGATGTCCTCCACCGGGAAGTTGAGGATCGTGAAGGTCGCGGGCGCGTGGTCTTCCTTCGGGTAGATCAGCACGGCACCGCCCTTGGGCAGTTGGACCGAGAGCAGTCCGCCGCCGGCGTCCTGCACGACGAGACCGAGCACCCCCTCGTAGAAGGCACGGGACGCCTCGATGTCGTCGGACGACATGCCGCTGAACGCGTCGGAGTTCTCGAACATCGCTGCTCCCTCGGCCGCCGGCCCCTGCGGCCCGCGTACGAACCACCCTTGCACCGCGCGAGGCGCGGATCAAGGGCTCAGCGCAGCGCGTGCTGCTCGATGAAGGCGCGCAGCGCCTGCTCGTCGTCGGCGAGCTCGGTCACGTGCTGCGGAGCATCCAGCATCGCCTGCAGCTCGGGCGAGTACTCGAGCTCGACACCGATGGCCTCTCGGATCGTCTCGGCGAACTTCTGCGGCTTGGCGGTCTCGAGCACGAGCATCGGCACGCCGGACTCGACGTACTCGCGTGCGACCTTCACGCCGTCCGCTGTGTGCGGGTCGATGATGTCACCCGACGCCTCGTGCACCGAGCGGATCGTGGCGAGGCGGTCGGCATGCGTCGACGTCCCGCTGACGATCCCGAACTCGCTCTCGAAGCGGGGCTGGTCGGCGCTGAAGTCGAAGAAGCCCTGCTCGCCGAGGTCTCTCCAGACCGCCGTCACGCGCGAGGCGTCGCGGCCGACGAGCTCGAAGATGAACCGCTCGAGGTTGGACGCCTTCGAGATGTCCATCGAGGGGCTCGACGTGGCGAGCGTCTGCGCGGCGCTGCGGGGGCGGTAGACGCCGGTGCGGAAGAACTCGTCCAGTACATTGTTCTCGTTCGTGGCGAGCACGAGGCGGCGGATCGGCAGGCCCATCTGCTGGGCGAAGAAGCCGGAGAGGATGTTGCCGAAGTTGCCCGTCGGCACCGTGAAGCTGAGCTCGGTCCAGCCCCCGGCATCCGTCGCGCGCAGCCAGGCCCAGAAGTAGTAGACGACCTGCGCTGTGATGCGGGCGAGGTTGATCGAGTTCACAGCGCCGAGGTGCTGGGCGCGCTTGAAGTCGAGGTCTCCGGCGAGCGCCTTCACGAGGTTCTGGCAGTCGTCGAAGACGCCGTCCACCGCGATGTTGTGGATGTTCGCGTCGTCGAGCGAGAACATCTGCGCGCGCTGGAACGCGCTCATGCGCCCCTGCGGAGACAGCATGAAGACCGAGATCCGCTCCTTGCCGCGCAGGGCGTGCTCCGCGGCCGACCCGGTGTCGCCCGAGGTCGCGCCGAGGATGTTCAGCACCGAGCCCTTGCGCTCCAGGGCGTACTCGACGACCTGGCCGAGGAACTGCATCGCCATGTCCTTGAACGCGAGCGTCGGCCCCTCGGAGAGACCGACCAGCGTGATCCCGTCGCCGATCGGACGCAGCGGCACGACCTCCTCGGGGAAGTCCGCGTACGCGGCCGCGGTCATCGCGGCGAGGTCCTCCCGGGGGATGTCGGTGGCGAACAGCGCGAGCACCTCGGTCGCAAGCTGCGGGTAGGTCAGGGCGCGCCAGCGCTCCAGCGTCTCGCCGTCGACCGTCGGCATCGTCTCGGGGACGGCGAGTCCGCCGTCCGGGGCGAGTCCTTCGAGAAGCGTCTCGCAGTACGGCAGTGGCTGCATGCCCCCTCGGGTGGAGATGTACTGCACGTCGGCTCCTCTTCTCATGGCGCGGGCTTCCATTCTCGCAGGTGCGCGGAGGCGGATGACGCGCGGCTCAGAACAAACCGGCCGGGAGGGCGCCCTCGTGCTCCAGCAGCCGGCGCTTCGTCTGCAGGCCCTGGCCCGGCTCCCCACCGGAGTATCCGCCGAGGCCGTCGCCGGCGACCACGCGGTGGCAGGGGACGATGATCGGCAGAGGATTCGCTCCCATGATGGCGCCGATCCCGCGCGCCGGGACATCCGTGCCGCTGCGGGCTGCGAGTCCGCCGTAGGTGATCGTCGTGCCGTGGCCGACGGTCTCGTGCAGCGCCGTCAGCACCGCTCGCGTCGTCTCGGTCTGCCTGCCGAGGTCGATGGGCAGGTCGAACCGCGTCAGGCCGCCGCCGAAGTAGGCAGCGAGCTGAGCGAGAGCCTCGTCGACGAGCGCGTCGGCGGTTCCCTCGGCTGAGATGTCCCCGGTGGACGGGCGGCACCACGCGACCCGGGTGATCGCCGCTCCGTCGCTGCTCACACCGATCACGCCCACCGGTGTCGACAGGGTTCCGAACGCGGTCATGGGGCGAGGCTAGCGTGCCGTCCGGACATCGGCGCCGAGGCGGTCCGTCAGCGCATCACGCGCGGACTCAGCATCGAGAGCAGCTGCAGCTTCTCGTGGCTCTCGGAGCCGGGCACCGCGGTGTAGACGAGCAGCGAGTGGGACTGCACGGGGTCGATCAGCGTCTGGCAGGACAGCTCGAGGTCCCCGAGTTCGGGGTGCACGAAGTGCTTGGTCTCCCGCGGGCGCAGTCCGACCTCCTGCCGCTCCCAGATCGCTCGGAACTCGTCGCTGCGCTCGAGAAGGAGGCCGGCGTAGTGACCGGCGCGGGAGTCGCGTCCGCGCACCGCCATCACCTCGCGCAGCCCCGAGACCCACAGCCGGGAGAGGAACTCGTGGTCCTCGGCGGCGTACAGATCGCGCACGGTCGGGTCGACGAACCAGCGGAAGCCGATGCTGCGCTCGGGCCCAGAGCGACTCATCGTGTCCCCCGTGAGCGCGACGCCGAGCGGTGTCTGACGCAGCGTCTCGCCGAGCTCCGTCACGATCTCAGCCGGGGTGTCCTGCAGGCGGTCGAAGATCCGCAGCATGCCGGGCGTGATGTGGTCTCCGCTCGCCCCGCGCGCGGGCGGGCGGTGTCCGGCGAGCCGGAACACATGATCGCGCTCGTCGACCGAGAGGTGCAGGCCCTGGGCGATCGCCGCGATCATCTGCTCCGAGGGCAGCGGTCCGCTGGAGCGCTCGAGACGCGCGTAGTAGTCCGCCGACATGTGACACAGGGCGGCGACCTCCTCGCGTCGCAGCCCCTCGGTGCGGCGCCGGGAGCCGCGTGGCAGGCCGACGTCCTCCGGTTGGAGCACGCTGCGCCGCCGTCGGAGGAAGTCCGCCAGTCCGTCCCGATCGATCGTCATGCGCCTCCCTCTCCGCTGTCGATCCTGACATCCGTCCCGGCGGTTATCCACTGATCGATGGGTCCTGGTTACGCGACGGCGTCCCGTCGCAGGGTGGAAGGAATCGAAGGAGCAATCATGGCACCACGGACCATCGACATCCCCGTCCCCTCTCAGCACGGACGTCGCGCGCTCGTCACCGGCGGCAGCGACGGCATCGGGCTGAGGATCGCGACTCGTCTCGCTCGCGCGGGCGCCGAGCTCGTGCTTCCGGTGCGCAACCTGCGCAAGGGAGAGGCGGCGGCGGACGGCATCCGGCAGCAGGTTCCGGACGCGTCGGTGACGCTGATGAGCCTGGATCTGTCCTCGCTCGAATCCGTGTCCTCGCTGGGAGAGGACCTGCGTCGGGATGGCAGGCCGATCCATCTGCTGATCAACAACGCCGGAGTCATGACGCCGCCGGAGCGGCAGTCGACGGCTGACGGCTTCGAACTGCAGTTCGGCACGAACCACCTCGGCCACGTCGCCCTGGTCGCGCACCTGCTGCCGCTCCTCCAGGCCGGCAGCGCGCGCGTGACATCCCAGATCAGCGTCGCCGCGAACGAGCGCTCGATCAACTGGGACGATCTGAACTGGGAGCGCTCGTACAACGGGATGCACGCGTACAGCCAGTCGAAGATCGCGTTCGGCCTGTTCGGCCTCGAACTGGATCGGCGCAGCGCGGCCGAGGGATGGGGCATCACGAGCAACCTGTCGCACCCCGGCGTCGCGCCGACCAGCCTGCTGGCCGCCCGCCCGGAGCTCGGCCGGGCGGACGACACCCTCGGCGTGCGGCTGATCCGCTGGGCGTCCGCGCGTGGACTCGTCGTGGGGACGCCCGATTCCGCATCCCTTCCCGCGCTCTACGCCGCGACGTCGCCGCATGCCGCGGGCCGCCGCCTGTACGGCCCGAAGGGGATCGGGCATCTCGGCGGAGCGCCGGCCGAGCAGCGGCTCTACTCCCGGCTGCGCAGCGAGGAGGAGGCCGCGCGCATCTGGAACGTCTCGCAGGAGCTGGCGGGCGTCACGCTCGCGGTTCGTTGAGCGCGGGCGCCCGACGGTCAGGTGGCAGAAAGATCTGCGCCATTGATGCATATCCATTCGGTCTAGCGAGGATACTCATCGGTTTGTACGCTGAGCGGAACCGTCCACGACAGAGAATCATCTGGAGGATGATCGATGGAGATCACGCGAAGAACCGTCCTGACCGGCGCCGCCGTACTCGGAGCAGCCGCCGCGGTGGGCATCCCCACCGGAGCCAACGCCGCGACGGCGCCCGCCGCGGGGCTCGCCCAAAACGCATCCAAGGCCGAAGCGGTCGAACGCTGGGGGCTGCACGAGATCGTGCTGAAGGGCCCGGACAAGGGCAACCCGTTCGTCGACGTCACGCTCGCGGCCGTGTTCCGCAACGGCGACCAGGCGATCACGGTGCCCGGCTTCTATGACGGGGACGGCACCTACCGCATCCGGTTCTCGCCACCGCAGGCAGGCAAGTGGAAATGGAGCGTCGAGAGCAACGTGCGCTCGATGCGCAAGTCCGGCCAGGTGAGCGTCGTCGATCCGTCCCCGGACAACCACGGCCCCGTGCAGGTCTCGGCCGACGGCTATCACTTCGTGTACGCCGACGGCTCGCCGTACCACCAGATCGGCACCACCTCGTACTCCTGGGCCCAGCAGCCCGAGGAGAAGGTCCAGAAGACGCTCGAGACGCTGAGCGCGTCGCCGTTCAACAAGATCCGGATGCTGTTCTTCCCGAACGTCCCGTCCGAAGCGGTCGACCCGTTCGTGCGCACGGGCCCGGGACCCAGGGACTGGGATCCGAGACGCTTCGACCCCGCCTACTTCCGGCTGTATGAGAGCCGCATCGCGAGCCTGCTGCAGCTCGGCATCCAAGCCGACGTCGTGCTCTTCCAGCCGTACAAGAACGACATCGGTTTCTCCGACATGGCGCGCGCGGACGACGAACGGTACATCCGCTACATCACGGCACGCTTCGGCGCCTACCGGAACGTCTGGTGGTCGATGGCGAACGAATACGACGACAACGAGACCAAGACCCTCGCGGACTGGGACCACCTCGGCGACTTCCTCAAGAGCGTCGATCCGCACAGCCGCCTGCGCTCGATCCACAACAAGAACATCTACTACGACGCGCGCAAGGACTGGGTGACGCACGCCAGCATCCAGAGCTCGGGCGCGGCGATGGACGGGATCCGGGCGCATCTGCATCGCCAGTTCGCGCTCAAGCCCGTCGTGTTCGACGAAGTCGCGTACGAGGGCAACATCGACGCGCGCTGGGGCCAGCTGTCGGGCGAGGAGATGACGAGCCGGTTCTGGAACACGTTCGTCGGCGGCACGTACTGCGGACACGGCGAGACGCTCAACGAGGCGCAGAGCCCGAGCACCTCGTGGCTCGGCCAGGGCGGGGTGCTCAACGGCACCAGCGCGCCGCGCCTGGCGTTCCTCAAGCAGATCATGCAGGAGGGTCCCGCGACCGGGATCAATGCGCTCCAGCCGGACTGGGGGTGGGACATGGGCGGTGTCGACAACCAGTACTACATCAAGTACTTCAACACGAGCGCGCCGTCCGAGTGGAAGGCGTTCCTGCCCAGCGGCGCCGGACATTCGTACGCCGTCGACGTCATCGACACGTGGAACATGACGGTCGCGCCGCTCGGCGTCTTCGCCATGGCGAAGGTCGAAGGCGGAGCGCAGGATCCGTCTCATCCGGTCATCCAGCTCCCCGGCAAGAGGTGGATGGCGGTGCGCTTCACTCGCGTGTGACGCACGGGGCGCGCGCCGAGGTGACGCGAGGCGGAGACGGAACGTCCTGGTGGGCGTTCCGTCTCCGCATCCCCGAAGGGCCTGGACGCATGGGACGGGGTTGTGACGGAGCCTCCCTCACTGCCAGCCAGTGTCGCAGGCCGGTGCTCCGGAGCATCGCGGATGACGGCGGGAGGGCGGATGCACGTCAGAGGTGCTCGATCCACGGGTGACGCGGGTGAGCAGTTTCCAGTGCGCTTCGAAGCCACGCCGAGGCTTCATCGCTCAAAGACGAGCGAGCGGCATCGAAATCCAGCTGATCCTGCGCTCGAAGTCCTGGGGCCTTGTGGAGCAGCTGGATCTCTGGGCGCAGGTAGTTCACGCCCTCCTTGGTCCAGAGAATCTTGTCGAAAGCGAGCGTGACCCTCGGGTCTCTCTTATACGTCCAACGTTCCTGCGTGCTGTCCATCAGAATGACGTCGTACTCCCAGGGGCTGGCGCCGTCGGCCCTGAGCCACAGATTGCTGCAGGTGTCCGGAACCGGTCTGGCCGGATCTGTGAGCGGAAGCAGGTCGCCTCGGTTCGCCGCCCATACGTCCAAGCGCCCGAGGACATGCGCGCGCAAAAGGTGCGCATCGGAGCGAGGGACACTCGGGTCGATGTCACCGTGCGAGCGTGAGACGCCCGTGAACGCCTCGATGGCCCACCCGCCGGCAATCCACCATGGACCTGTATAGCCCTCGAAGAGCTCAACGACATCGCGGACCGTGCGTGAATGCCACGGTCCGTAGAGTCGCACGACGTCGCTGTGGTCCACAGTGTCATGCTACGGATCTTCGGCTCGCGTATCGGTCGCGCGACTGCCCTGTAGCCGCCGTTTCCGGCGAGACCCCGACGTGTTCCGAGAGATCGACCTGCGATCTCACGAGAGTTTCGGTTGGTGGCACAGAACACCCTTGCAAGGACCGGGGCGTCATGCGTTGCCGAGGCTGACGGTTGTCTCGCAAACATGGCGGTAATCGCGCCTCACTCTCGACTGCCTGAAACGCCGGGCCGACAGTATCGGCGCCCTGGATTCCAGCAGGGGTTTCGGCAGGCGCGCGACCGGCGTGTCGCGCGCCTGCCGGTGTCCTCTGTTCATCCGCCGAGAACGATCGTTTGCGGCGGATCGCTGAGCGCGGCTCGGAACGCCTGCCGCAAACGTTCGTCGCAACCACGAACCGTCAAGGGCTTTCGGCGGGTGCCGCGGAGGTGCCGCATGTCAATGCATGGTCCCACGCGGCTGCGGGCGATCGACAGCTAGCTCCGTCAGGTTAACTCTTCCAACTCACGCGGCGTGCCCGACATAATGACGGCGGCGTGCGTGGTGATCTTCTCGACCGGCCAGTTCCACCAGCGCAGGTCGAGCAGACGCCTCACATCGTTCTCGTCGAACCGCATACGCACGGGCCGCGCCGGGTTCCCGACGACGATCTCGTACGGCCGGACGTGTTTCGTGACGACACTGCCCGCGCCGATGACCGCACCATCGCCGATGCGGACGCCGGGGAGAATGGTTGCATCGCGCCCGATCCACACGTCATTGCCGACCACGGTATCGCCGAGCTGTTCGATCGCGACGAAGGCATCGAGGGTCTTGTCCATCCATTCGCCGCCGAACATCGTGAACGGGTAGGTCGAGGGTCCAACCATCGGGTGATTTCCTCCCGGCATCAGAAAAGTGACTCCGGGTGCGATCGCGGTGAAGCGGCCGATCACCAGTCGTTGCGGGCCGTAGAGGTACTTCACGTTCGCCTGTTCGAAAGGGGCACGAGCGCCATCATTGTCGTAGTAGGTGTAGTCGCCCACCTCGATCAGCGAGGTGGTGATCTCGTTTTTGAGGAAGACGACGTTCGTGAGGTCGGCGCGCGTCGACGGGGTCTTCTGGTTAGGGTCGGGGATGCGATGCATCAGTTCTCCTCTGCTGCGGTTTTGGTAAGTATGGATTCGCGAGCGCGCAAGCTCGCTGGGCGGTGATCAACAGCGACCGCTGCAGTGACAGCGAGGAAGATCAATTGGATGATCGTTCGCGGGATGAGCTGACTGCTCCACGTTTCGGTCAGTCCGGACAGCGCCGCGTGCAGATTCGCGGGGTACATCGCACAGAGAAGCACGGCCAGCCCGACTGCGGCGCCACTGGTCGTGCGTCTCCACAGGAGCCCTGCGGCGCCGGCGAGTTCGAGAATCCCGGTCAGAGAGACGAGCGCTTCGGGGTGCGCCAGACCAGGTGGAACCATCGAGACCATTTCCGCTCGCATGCCGATGAAGTGCGAGGCGCCGGTGAAGGCGAACATCGCCGCTAGCCCGAGACGCGCAGCACCCGGCCACGAGAGCGGGCTAGAGGAGCGCAGGCGTGCAGCCCAGACGGCTGCGGTCACGAGCGTGAGTATTACGAGGGGAGCCATGAACGCCCTTCCCGTGTGTCGTGTGGGCGGCGGGCTGGATCCGCCGCCCACGATGGTCAAGCGTGCGACTACTCGACTGGTGTCATCCACTGCACCAACTGATAGATGACTCCGTTCGGGTCGGCCATTTGGAAATAGCGCTCTCCCCACGGTTCGGTCTCGATCGGCGTCACGATCTGCACTCCCTGCTGCTGGAGGCGCGCATAGTCCGCGTCGATATCAGAGACGGTGAATACGACGAGCAGGCCTGCGGCGCGGCCAGCCATGGTCTCCGGCTTGAAGGTCGACAAGCCGGTGCGCAAGTAGATCAAGTTGAAGCCGACCTCGGCGTGGGACAGGGAGCAGAAGCCGTCGGCTTCCATCTCGATGCGGAAGCCCAGGTGCGTCTGCACCCAGGCGGCCGATGCCGTCACGTCGGAGACGTTGAGCGAGATCGCGGATCCGGTGATGTTCATGTGCGAAATCCTAACTATAGCTGTACGTCGTACAACGTACCTCGTATAAGGTAGTGTGGATTGAGAACAAGCGCAAGGAGATCTTCATGACTGCGGACCGCACCGGCGGTGGGGAACCCAGCGCCACCCTCGCGTTGCTGTGGAACACGCCCGACACGACTGTTCGCCGCAAGGGCCCGGTGCGCTCAGTCACCGTTCCGCAGATCGTCGACGCCGCGCTCGCCCTCGCCGACGGCGACGGGCTGGCGGCGCTCACTATGCGGGCCGTGGCAGAGAAGGTCGGCATCTCGACAATGTCGGTATACACCTACGTACCCGGCAAGCCCGAGCTGCTCGACCTTATGGTCGACACGCTCTACGCGCGGATGAAGCGTCACGACTGGGACAGAGAACCGTGGCGTGAACGGCTCATCGCCATTGCCGAGACGAACCGGGCACTGCTCTCAGAGCATCCGTGGATGACGGAGGTCGCCGCGATCAGCCGACCACCACTCGGTCCGGGCCTCATGGCAAAGTATGAGAACGAACTCGCGGCCTTCGACAACACGGGCCTCGCGGATCTCGAGGTCGACGCGGCACTGACCTTCTTGCTGGGCTTCGTCCAGTCGCACTGCCGCACCGCGCACGACGCGCGTCGCGCCACGACGGACTCGGCAATCAATGATGCCGAGTGGTGGGCCGCGAACCAGCCGATACTTGAGCAAGCGCTCGACCCAGCTGCCTATCCGCGAGCCGTGCGCATCGGTGTCGCCGCGGGTGAATCGCAGGGCGCGGCGTGGGACGACGAGCGTTCCTGGTCCTTCGGACTCGCATGCACTCTCGATGGGCTTGCGATGCTCATCGGACCAGTGAATTGCGCCTAAGCGACTTGCTCGACCATGGCGTTGTCGCTCTTCGCGACCAATACGACCGAAACCACACCATGACCGCGGGGCAGGTTGTCCCGGCGCCCATCCAGCTGCCTTCGACAGCGGCAATCGAGATTCCAATGTCGTCAACCCAGAACGTTGCCGACATGAAGAGCCCGTCGGAGTAGACGGGTCGAACCGACCGCTGCCGATACCGATACCGATCGTTTCCGGCGGCGTCAGTGAGGCTCGCACAATCACTGGCCGTCACCAGGGGGCATGCTCACCTGCCGTCACGGCAGAACGCGACATCTCAAGAAAGCTCGCGGAAACCATCGTCTCCGGAACACGACTGGGGGCGAGCCTCGGGGACGAGGTCCCGCTGAACGCGCGGCTAGGAGCTTGCCCGGAGGGGCTGCTCTTCCCAGTTGGAGCGGTACTCGGTGGCGGCGGCCCCCATAAGCGCGTTCGCGACGAGAGCGTCGGCGAACGCCTCGGTGAGAGGTGCGTCGGGCACGAGAAGTCTGTTGTAACAAGCTCCCCAGAGCTGGTCGACAAGAAGGTTCGCATCGACGTCGGCGCGGAGCTGTCCTCGCTCGCGCGCGCGTTCGAAGTAATCGATCGCCAGCAGCCGGCGAGGCATCGTGTACCGCTCGGACACCGCTGCGGAGAGATTCGGGTCACCTTGCGCTGCACCGATGAGCTCGGCAATCACCCGACCTGCTCCTTGATCGATCAGGAGTCGTACGAAGGAGCGCAGCTGTGCACGGATGTCGACCAGGAGGTCACCGGTGTCATGGAAGACGAGTTCCGGTTCACTCCGGGCGAAGTACGACTCCGCAGCAAGAGCGCCGGGCGACGGCCACCACTTGTAGATCGTGGTCTTGCTCGCCCCAGATCTTGCAGCGACCCGTTCGAAGGTCACCGCTCCCAGCCCCTCGGTGGCGAGCAGCTCCGACGTTGCCTCGAGCACTTCAGCGCGCACCTCAGCGGCGGGACGCCGGCCGCGTCTCGTCCGAGTCGCTGGTTCGTCTCGTTCGCTCGTCACTCTGCGGCTCAGCCCCTTCACGTTCGTTCCTTCATCATAATGGACAAGTCGTCCACATGCGGGTAGTGTTATGTGAACAGAAAGTCCACATATTGGAGGAGTCCCGATGTCCGACACCACTCAGGCCACCCCGCGCGTCGCGATCGTTACCGGAGCCTCCGGAGGCATCGGTCGCGCCGTCGCGACACGCCTGGCAGCCGATGACCTCGCGGTCGTCGCTCACTACAGCGGTAACGCAGCCAAGGCGGACGAGGCCGTCAACGCGATCACCCAGGTCGGCGGCGAGGCTATCGCCGTCGGCGGAGACGTCGCCGACGAGGTCGCGATGTCCGCCTTGTTCGAGACCGCCATGACCCGCTTCGGTGGCGTCGACGTGGTGGTCAACACGGCCGGGATCATGCCTCTCGCACCGATCGCCGAGATGGACCTCGACACGTTCGACCGCATCCAGCGCGTCAACGTCCGCGGCACCTTCGTCATCGACCAGCTAGCGGCTCGCCACGTTCGCCCCGGTGGCGCCATCATCAACTACTCGACCAGCATCACGCGCCTGCAGATGCCGAACTACGGCGCGTACGCAGCGTCGAAGGGTGCGGTCGAGGCCCTCACTCTGATCCTCGCCCGCGAGCTCCGCGGACGCGACATCACCGTCAACGCGGTCGCTCCCGGCCCGACCGCCACCCCACTGTTCTTCGAGGGCAAGCCCCAGCAGGTCATCGACCACATCGCGTCGCTGAACCCGATGGAGCGGCTCGGCACGCCCGAGGACATCGCAGAGGTCACCGCATTCCTCGCCGGCCCCGGCCGCTGGGTCAACGGCCAGGTGCTCTACGCCAACGGCGGAGCGGCCTGATTGCCGGGCAACCGCAATCAATGATCGGTTTAGACGCCAGTCATCCCCATCACCGGTGCCGCTCGGTATCGCGCGTTCGACGACTCGCGAACGGAATTCCGTGATCAAACCGTTGCATTCGTTACCACGCCGTTATAGAGTGTTCGCACGGTGAATGTTTGCTGTGGCATCCACCGCATGTGATTGCAGGACACTCTTGGTGCAAGGGACAAGGGCCGGTCGGGAGCCTCTCCGACCGGCCCTTCACCGTTCCCGCTACGCTGAGATCGTGACCGACCGGAACCTCGCCATCGCCGCCTGGGAGAGCCTGTTCCGCGCCCAGCACGAGCTGTTCACCGCGATGTCGGCGGACTTCGACGGGACCGATCTCGCCCAGGGCGAGTACGACGTGCTGCTCACCGTCACCCGAGCGCCGGACATGACGGCGCGACTGCGGGACATCACCCAGAACCTGCTCATCAGCCAGCCCAGCGTCTCGCGTCTCATCGATCGCATGGTCGCGCGCGAACTGGTCACGAAGCTGCCCGACCCCGAGGACGGGCGCGGTGCACTGATCCGCGCCACGGATGCCGGAGCCCGCGCCTTCCGCCGCATCGCCACGGTGCACGGCCGCTCGATCGCCGAACGAATGTCAGCCCTCGACGACGAGCAGTTGCGAACCCTCCTCAGCCTCACGGAGCGCCTGCGCGACCGCTGAACATTCGAATATTTCTTTCGAACATCTCTTCCCTTTTCGCCTCCCCGACGGTAGTCTGGATGCATGACGACGACGCATCTGGAAGCTCTGCACGCGGCGGTCTCCCGCCTCGACGCGGTGTGGACGGATGCTGAGGACGCGGCGGGCCTCGACCGGGCGGCTCTGATCGCCGCCAACGAGACGCTGGGCACGCTCAACCGCGTGGTGACCGCACTTCAGGCCGAGGTCGCGGCCGGCATCGCGCACGAATCTCGAGCCGAGTTGGGCTCCGAGTCCCTGGCGAAGCAGCACGGGTTCCGCACCGCGGCGCGTCTGGTCGCCGCCGTGACCGGCGCCAGCGCGGGAGACGCATCCCGGCTGGTCGCGGTCGGCGCGGCCACAGCGCCGCGTTCGGACCTGCTCGGTGCTCCCCTGCCGGCGAAGTACCCCGCTGTGCAACGCGCCCTCACCGATGGCTCCGTCAGCGTCGCGGCGGCCGCGCTCATCATCGCCCTCCTCGACCGGGTCCGGCTGAAGATCGACAGCGACCGGGTCCAGCAGGCCGAGGCTCTGCTGGTGGAGAAGGCTCCAGGACTGTCGCTGGACGAGGTCCGCAGACTCGTCACACGGGCGGAGGCGTTCCTGGATCCGGACGGTGTCGCGCCGCGCGAGGAGTCCGCCCGCGCGCAGAACTCGTTGACCTTCTACGAGCGGGACGGACGACTGCGCCTGGACGGCGACTTCGACATCGAATCCGGCGCACCCATCAAAGCCGCGCTCGAGGGATACGTCACGGCCGTGTTCGCCGCACGCGCGAAGACCCTCGACCCGAACGCGCCGGATGCCGATCGGCGGACGATCCGTCAGCTGCAGGCCGACGCTCTCTCCTCCCTGTGTGCCCACGCCCTCGGTTGCGACGATGACGCCCCTGCCCTTGCCGGAGCCACCGTCATCGTCCGCGTCAACCTCGACGACCTCACCACCGGCACCGGATACGGCACCATCGACGGCAT